>NZ_BJYR01000001.1 GCF_007991615.1 Novosphingobium sediminis
ATGGCAGATAGCATCAGATTGATCTTACATAAGATCGCGTTTGAAGGCTGATCTTGAAGAATATGATCAATGTATTGCTGCATAAATATTTTTTTCAGGTTCGAAAAACCTATTCAAATCTTTGATTTATCGCGTATTTGGTCAATCGTTGACACCTGACTATGTGCTTGATAGCCTCAATTCCAGGGATTGGGGCGGGTAACCGAGCAGCAGGTGATCGAGTTTTCGACCGACGTATTGCCGCCGAAGGACCGCTATCCTTTCTGGCGGGATCTGGTTGGCAATAATTTCCAAGAGGCCGACCTCAGTCTTGGCCCGGATGACCGGCTGCGATTTTCCGGTTCGATGGTTATGCAGCACTATGGCGACTTCGAAATCGTCGAGAGCCGATCGACTGCGCATGAAACGATCCAGAGCAAGAGTTATGTCAGCCATGTCGATGACAACTACCTCTGGGTTTATCAGCAACTGGATTCGCGCGAAGTTGCGGTGTTCGATACCGTTGACGATGTTCACCTTTCGCCAGGTGACATGTATATCTATCATCCAGTGCTGCCTTCGCGGCTGAAACCGATCGATCATCTGCCTTCGCGGACACGGCTTTACCGATTTCACAAGCGCCATCTCGCCAACATTGGTGGGAAGCTGCCCGATTATGTTTCCACCCGAAAAGTCTCGGGGGAGGGCGGAGCGGCGCGTCTGCTCACCGCCTATCTGGGAACTCTGGCGGCTGAATTGCCCGGGCTGGAAAGCTTTGCAGCCGACATGGCGCTCAGCGCCTTTTACGGGCTTGTCGCGGCGGCTTATGGCGCGGTGGACGGCAATGGCGAGCCGATCTCAACCTCCGTCGAGCGGGGGCGGTTCAATCTGGCGCGGAAGCTGATCGATCGCCATTCGAGCAATCCGGCTTTGTCGGCCGCGATGGTGGCTGAGAACATGCGCTTGTCCGAGCGGACACTGCAGCGCGCGTTTGAAGTGCGCGGCGACAGCTTCACGATGTGCCTGCGCCGCACTCGGCTCGATAAATGCAAGCGCGCACTGCGTGATCCTGCCGCGGCGGGGCAGCTGATTTCGACAATCGCGTACGGCAACGGATTTGACTCGTTGGCGACCTTCAACCGCCAGTTTCAGCAGGCATTCGGCCTGACACCGCGCGAATGGCGGCACGGCGAAGGCTGATCTCACCCCACAAAATGCCGATGGCGCCAAATGAGGAATGATTGACGCCAAGTGCGGAGACCTCACCTCGGCAAGCGATAGACTGTCCCTGGTAACGATGAGCACCGGCCGCGGCTGAATGCAAGGAAGTGCGGCGGCCAAGAACCGGGGGATCTTGTGTCATGAACCGCACCAATCGTTTTTCGCGAACCCTTCTTCTGTCGAGCGCCAGCATGGCCGCGATACTTGGCGTCGCCAGTGCGGCGCACGGCCAGGTTGTGGACACATTCCCGCCGCCAGCGAGCGGAGTCTGCGCGGTCAATGCCGATCTCCAGACCCTTGTCTGCGGATCGGGCGCGAGCGTCAGCGCCACGCCCCCTGCAGCCGTGCCCACGCAGGCGACCGCAATCGGACACGCCGCCCACGCCTTCAACGCGGATACCACGGCCATCGGCGCCAACAGCGAGGCGACCGGCACGGAATCGTCTGCACTGGGCAGCGGCGCGAGCGCCACCGGAGAGCAGTCGATTGCAGTTGGTTCGGGCGCTACGGCTTCCAGTGGGCTCGCAACAGCGGTCGGCGTCAATGGCGCTGCATCGGGCAACGAGGCGACGACGCTGGGCGCCTATGGCAATGCGTCGCAAGACTTTGCGACCTCCATCGGCGCCTTCAGTGCGGCGAGCGGGCTGAACAGCACGACCACCGGCGCGGAAAGCGCGGCGGAGGGCGCGGACAGCAGCGCGTTTGGCGCATTCAGCAAGGCTACCGAAGTCAAATCCACCGCCATCGGCAAAGGCGCGCAGGCGCTTGGCGAAAACAGCACCGCAATCGGCGAGGGCGCGGTGGCGAAGAGCGACAACGGGCCGTCGGCAACAGCGGGACTTTCGACCGCAGTCGGCCAAGGCGCGGCGGCCAATGGCTATCGCAGCACGGCGCTGGGGCAAGGCGCGGTTGCAGCGGACAGCGCAACCACAACCGGTCAGGGCAGTGCGGCCAGCAGCAACGGCGCGAGCGCTTACGGCGTCGATAGCCGGGCAACGGGTATAGCCGCATCGGCGCTGGGCGCGGCCAGCACGGCCTCTGGCCTCATCAGCACAGCCGTTGGCAACGCTGCGCTTTCCAGCGCAGAAGGGGCGGCCAGCTTTGGCAGCAACAGCCGGGCCAAAGGTGCCTACAGCACTGCCCTCGGCACAGATGCGGATGCATCGGCTGATGATGCAGTGGCAGTCGGCTCCTTCAGCGCGGCCACCAGCAAAAAGGCGGTCGGGGTTGGCTCGGGTTCTGCAGCCACTGGGGAGGAAAGCGTCGCAATTGGCGATGGCAGCGAGGCCAGTCAGGACAAGTCACTCGCCATTGGCGCATCGGCCAAAGCTTCGGGCCTGCTTTCAACCGCGATTGGCGCAGGCGCCAAGGGGGCAGGCAGCAATGCTCTGGCCTTGGGCGTAAATGCCGCAGCCAACGGCGCAAACAGCATGGCCCTTGGCAATGAAACCGACGTTTCAGCCTCGAACAGCGTTGCGCTGGGCAATGGATCGACGACCAACCGCAACAATGCCGTTGCGATTGGCGCGAGCGGCGCTGAACGGCAACTGGTGAGCGTGGCGGCAGGCACTGCATCCACTGATGCGGTCAACCTTGGCCAGCTCGATGCGCGGGTCGCGTCCAGCAATGGCGGCAAGGTGAAGGTCGGTTACGCTGTTTCGGCCGGCGTCGGCAACACATTGAGCAATCAAAACAGCGGGGTGGTGATCGGCGACACCAACGACAGCTTCAACGGCGTCGCGATTGGCCGGCTCAACACAGTGAACGGGTCGGGCAGCGTGGCCATCGGTGAAAGCAATAAGGCCGTTTCGACTGGCTCGATCGCCTTGGGCTATCAATCCAACGCGCTGGATATTTCGGCTATCGCCCTCGGCTATGCGGCGCAGGCTGCGGCTCAGGAAGCCGTCGCCATTGGCCGGGACAGCTTCGCGAGCTCCTATCGAAATGTCGCGCTCGGCGCGGCCAGCAAGGCCAGCGCAGACTCCGCCACGGCCATTGGCGGCGGCGCCATCGCCAGCGGAGTGGTCAGTTTGGCCCTTGGCAAGGACGCACAAGCAACCGCGTTTGGCAGCGTGGCTATCGGCGCAAATTCTCTGGCCGACGAGAACAATACCGTTTCGTTCGGCAACGGGTTCATCAACCGGACGCTGTCTCATGTGAACGATGGCAGCAAGGATTTTGACGCCGTCAACATGCGGCAATTGAATGCGCTGCAATCGAGCACCGATGTCAGGATCGATACCATTGAAAAGGGCTTGAACGGGGGATCGAACCTCAATTTTGGCCAAGGTTCTGTCGCGAAGGGCAAAGCCGTGGCGCTCGGCTATCTCAATCAGGCGAATGGCAACGGCGCGGTGGCCATCGGCGATCCGAATATCGCGACCGGCACTGGCGCGGTCGCCATCGGTGCCGACAACACCGCTACCGGAACCGCCGCTGTGGCGCTGGGCAACCTGAGCATTGCGGATGGCGATTCCGCGCTCGCGATCGGCGATCAGGCCAACGCCAGCAAGGCGGGCAACATCGCCATCGGCCAATCGAGCGCTGCCAGCGGCGATCGCAGCCTTGCGCTGGGCGCGACCGCAACCGCCAGTGCCGCCGATGCTGTCGCGATCGGCTATGGCTCAAGCGCGGATCGCGCCAACTCGGTCTCGGTCGGCAGCGCGGCATTGCAGCGCCAGATCACCAATGTCGCTGCGGGGACGCAAGATACCGACGCGGTCAATTTCGCGCAGCTCAAGGCCGTGGCGGCCAGTGGCAACGCGGCGGCAACCGCCGCTGCGCAGTCCACCGCCAACACCGCGCTGACGAATGCGGCGACTGCACAAACGACTGCCAACACCGCGCTGACAAATGCAGCCACCGCTAAGGCGAGCGCGGATGCCGCCGCCGCCGATGCCAACACTGCACTGGCGCAGAATGTGGTGCAGGATGCCAAGATTGCCAGCGTGGAAGCTGCCAGCACCGTCCATTCGACCCAGATTGCCGCAATCCAGGCCAAGGATGCTTCGCAAGACGCCCGGGCCACCGCGATCGAGGCGGTCAACGCCGCGCAAGGGGCACGCCTGACCTCACTCGAATCCGGGCTCGGCCGGCTGGGTAATCAGGTTGAGGCAAACCGCCGTGATGCCAATGGCGGTATCGCTGCTGCGATGGCGATGGGCGGTACAATCATGCCCGCCGATGCGAAGTTCGCCGTCTCGTTCAACCTCGCGACCTACAGGGGGCAGCAGGGTTTTTCGGGGTCCGCCGTGGTCAAGGCGAGCGACCACGTCTACTTCAATGCGGCCTTGGCGGGATCGACGGTCAAGGGCTCCAGCGGAGGACGGGTCGGCGTGACCTTTGCCTGGTAGCTTCTCGCCCAGATCCTGCCATGCCTCCTCCTCCTCAGATCGACTTGGTCTCGCCGCCATCGACCCGAAGAGCAATGCCGGTAATCCAGCGGGCGGGTGGTGAGACAAGGAAGGCGATCGTATTGGCGATATCTTCGGGTTCTCCCAGCCGAGCGATTCCCGTCCGGGCCATGTAACCGGCAGCAGCAGAAGCGGGATCGGTCCCTTCTGCCGCGGCAAGCTGCCGGAACATTGCGCGGCGCCTGTCAGTCAGCACTGCGCCGGGGAGGAGGCTGTTGACCTGGATGCCGTCCCGCAGTCCGCGCTCGGCGAAGGCCTTGGCGAGCGCGATGATTGCGGCATTGATGACGCCGACCGCAGCAAATTCCTGCTTCGGCGCAAGAGCGGACGCGCCTGACGTGATGACGACCGACCCGCTGGCCGCCTTGAGGGCATCCCACGCGGCGATGGTTATGCGCCGTGCCGCGTGGAACTTGAGCGAAAGGCCATCATCCCATTCGGCATCGCCAAGCGAGAACAGATCCATCTGCGGGACCGCGCCAGCGACACAGACCAAGGCATCGAGCCGTGCGGTTTCAGCGAGAACCCGGTGGACGACCTCTGCGGGCGCATCGGGGCGGCGCAGATCGCGGACGATGCTGATGGCTCGGGCACCCACGGCGCGAACCGCAGCTGCGGCGTCCTCCAGCAATGCAGCGTCGCGCCCGACAAGCGCGACCGTTCCGAAATCGAGAGCAAGCCGCAAGGCAGCAGCGCGGCCAATGCCGCGGCTTGCGCCCGTGACGATGGCGACGCGCGCACTCATGGCCGAATGCCCATAAGCGTCGCGGCGCGGCGGAAAGAATGAAGCCTCATGCGATGACTGACCCTGTTCGGGGAAAAAGGAGCACCCTGCCGGCCATTCCTGCCGGCAGGGCCCACCGCTTGCTTATTGAGCCGGCACGTAATCGAACTTGCCCGGCTGGACGATGAAGAACACGCAGGGTTCCTTGGAAAGGCACTGGGTGACATGCGCTTCCTCGCCCTTCTGGAACCAGTAGGATCCGACCGGCAGCGGGATGATCTTGCCGCCGGGCAACTGGTTCGCGCCGGTCCCCTTGATGACCACCGCAAAGTAATCCTCGGTGTGGGTGTGAACGGGGCTGACGAAGCCCGCCGGCATGTGGATGAAGGTGCCGTGGCGGCCGTGCTGCAGATCGCCATAGGCAGGCCCGGCCTGAAGTTCGCCCTTTTCGGTCTTCACACCCGAATTGAAGAACGAGATCTTGTCGGCGGGAGTGCTCACCGAGGGGCCTTCATGGGCGGGGTGCACGGTATCCTGCGCGGCCGCGATCCCTGCCGCGGCAAAAGCAAGGACAACGGCGGCGGCGGCAAGCAACTTGGTCTTGAGCATGGTCTTTCTCCGAATTTGCGATGCAAAGGGATGGTTCAGCCGGCAAAGGCGCGGATGATTTCTGCGGCGACTTGCGGTGCATTTTCGTCGAGCACGAAATGGCCGCTATCGAGCCAGACGAGTTCAGCCTGCGGCAGATCCTGGCGGAAGGCTTCGGCGCCGGCGGGGGTGAAGAACGGATCGTTCCGGCCCCAAACGATCAGCGTTTGCGGCGCATGCGCGCGGAAAGCGGCATGCCAGCTTTCGTAAGCAGCGACGTTGGTCTGATAGTCGACCAGCAGATCGAGCATATAGGCATCGGTCCCGGGCCGATCGAGCAATGCCTGATCGTGCGTCCAGTTGTCCGGGCTGATCGCAGAGACATCGCGAGCCCCGACGAGGTACTGGAACTGCGTTGTCCCCGCATTGAGGAACATGCGTGCGCCTGCCTCGGTTTCGGCGTTGCGCTCTTCCCACAGCGGCAGGAACACCTTGGCCGCCGGTTCGCCGACGCCTTCGAGGTAGGCATTGGTGTTCTGGATGACGAAGCCGCGCACGGCCTGCGGGCGCTCGGCAAACAGGCGGAAGCCGACCGGCCCGCCAAAGTCCTGCATGTAGAGGATGTAGGAGGTAAGGCCGAGCTCATCGATCAGCGCGGCGACGTGGGCGGTGAGATTGTCGAAGGTATAGTCGAAGTCCGCCGCCGAAGGTGCATCCGACTGGCCGAAGCCGATGTAATCCGGCGCAATCACGTGAAAGCGATCGGCCAGCAGCGGGATCAGATCCCGGAACATGAAGCTCGACGTGGGGAAACCGTGGAGCAGCACAAGCGTGGGCAGCGCGGCATCACCGGCTTCGCGGTAGAACATCCGGCGGCCCTTCACGGTCGCGTAATTGTAGGTGGTCTGGGTCATGCGTGCGATCCTTGTCCAGGCGGACCGGAGCCGGTTCCGCCGCTGGGGTCGCTCTAATGCCTTCCATTTTCGCCGAGTATCTGGCAGTTTCGGGAACTGACCTCCCGCTGGATGGAACATTGCATGGATCGCTTCGAGGCACTCCGCACGTTGGTATCGGCTGTCGATGGCGGCAGTCTTTCAGCAGCTTCGCGCATGCTGCGGATGCCGCTGTCGACGGTCAGCCGGAAGATTTCCGAGCTGGAGGCCCATCTCACCACGCAGCTCCTCGTGCGAACGCCGCGCAAGCTCCTGCTGACCGACGCTGGCGAAGCTTTCGTCCACACCGCCCGGCGCCTGCTGGCCGAACTGGACGAGGCCGAGCGCGCCGCTTCCGGAGAATATCGCGAGCCGATTGGCGAGCTGCTGGTCACCGCGCCGATCGCCTTCGGCAAGCTGCATATCCTGCCGATCGTGCTCGATTTCCTGCGTGCGTTTCCCAAGGTCGATGTGCGGCTGGTGCTGTCGGACAAGATCATCGATCTTGCCGAAAACCATGTCGATGTCGCTGCGCGGCTGGGGCGCTTGCCGGATAGCGGGCTGGTCGGGATGCGGGTCGGCGAGGTCCGCTGGATCACCGTGGCCAGCCCCGGCTACCTTGCCGAGCGCGGCACACCCGCAACGCCGGCTGCGCTCGCCGAGCACTCTTGCCTTGCCTTCGAGGGGCTCCATACCTCGCGAAGCTGGCGCTTCACGGGGGATGCCGATGGCAGCGCGCTTGCCATCAATCCGCGGCTCGGCGTGAACACGGCCGATGCGCTGGTCGAGGCGGCGAGCAACGGGCTCGGCATTGCGCGGATGACATCCTATCAGGCCGCTGCTGCGCTGCGCGGTGGGCAGCTGGTGGAGATCCTGAAGCCCTTCGTCGGCGATCCGATCCCGGTCCACCTCGTCCACACCGGGCCGCCGCTTGTGCCGCTCAAGCTGCGCGCATTCCTCGATTTCGCCGCGCCGAGGCTCCGGGCATCGCTTGGTGCCCTGCCGCGCTAGCAAGCAGCGCGACGGATGCTGATTACTCGGCAGCAGGCCGGGCGAGGTGCAGCCGCATCGCGCAGCGCCGTTCGCCGGGGAATCCCGCAGCCATCTCGTTTCGCAGAACCCCCTGCAGCCGTTCATCACACTCTTCGGGCAAGAGCACCGTGAAGCCGCGGCGCCGGTACATCAGCTCATTCCACTCCACGCCGCGGAAGGTGGTCAGCGTAAGCGCCTGCAGGCCTTGCTCGCACGCAGAAGCCGCAGCCGTTGCTAGCAGCGCCCGGCCAATCCCTTTGCGCTGCTGGTCCTGCCGGACCGAAAGTTCCCAGATATGGAGCGCGTCTCCCGCGCGCTGTGCCGCAAGAAAGCCGACCAACGATCCGCCATGCGCCTGCGCAACCCAGCACGCGCCGTCGGCGATCAGTTCGAGGTGGCGCGTTGGCGGGATGTTGTCGCCATCGGCAAGCCACGCGAGTTCGGGCACGGTGCGAAAAAGCTCGCCCGCCGATTGCTCGATAGCAGGAAGCAGCGGTGCATCGGCGGGCAGGGTTGGCCGGATCGAGAAGGTCATTTCCGAGACTCTTCGGCAAAGAAGCGATGAAAGTTACTGAGTTCGCCCGCAGGAATGTCCGATACGGCCCAGTACTCCAGGCCGCCTGCGCTCCACTTCTCGATGGCGTAGCCTTGCCGCGCTAGCGCAGCATCCCGTCTACCGGTCGGTTGGGGCCGGATGAACAGATTGATCGTATGGAGCCTGCGCCGATACACCAGCGTGGCGACGGTCCGGCCTTCGAGGACATCAAGCCTGCCCCCGACCAGCGGAAACCCTTGCGGGGCGAGATCGACGACCGGCGGCGAGAAATCGATCCGGCCATTGAACCAGGGCTTGACCGTGTGCCGATCCGACGTCTCGACATCGACCAGATGGCCGCTCTGGAGCGAGCGGATCTGGCTGCTGACCAGTTCGTCGGCAAGGTTGGCCTCGGGCGGCTGGGGCACTGCAAGCAGCAGCGCAAGGCTGGCGGCAAGCGCGCCGATCGCGCCGCCTCCCAGCCACGGCATGATGCCGGGGCGCGGGGGCTGGCGCGCAGGCAATGCCGCCTCACCAGCCAGCGCTTCGATCCGATGGCGCAAGCGCGCTGGGGCCGTGCCGCGCAGCCCCGAGCCACGCAGGAGGAGCTGCAGTTCCTTCATCTTGGCATAGGCCTCGCGGCATCCGGCACAACTTCGCAGGTGGTCTTCGAGCGCGGCGATAGCCAGCGGGTCGAGCTCATCATCGAGCATCGCTTGCAAAGCAAGTTCGCGGTCCTGACAAGGCTGTGTCATGCCTCTCCTCGCTTCTTGTCCGGCGTGCCCTCATCGCGCAGGAGGACGCCGAGCATCTGCCGTGCCCGCGCCAGCCGTGACATGACCGTGCCGATTGGCGCACTGGTCACCGCTGCAATGTCGCGATAGGTCAGCTCCTCAAGCTCACGGAGCACCAGAGCTTCGCGAAACGGCTCCGGCAAGGCCTCGATCATTTGCCGCAGATCGGCCATCTCTGCGAGACTGTGTTGATCGTCAGGTGCCGCAAACTCGGCCAGCTCATCGTCCGAGCCGTTAGTCGCCGCCCGCGCATGGGCACGGGCCCAGTCATGATGGCAATTGCGCAAGATGGCGAAGAGCCACGCGCGCGGATCGCCGCGGCACTGATCGATCGCCTTGAGCGCGCGCTCGAACGCATCCTGCACGATATCTTCGGCCGGACCATCATCACGGCAGAGATACCGGGCATAGCGCCACGCGCTGTCGAGATGGGGCAGGATCAGCGACGCAAACCGCGCTGATTGTCCTTGCCCCGCGCTCTGCGGCCGATCGCGGCTGAATGTCAGCCCGAGCCAGGGAGATCGTCGCCAGCGGGTCATTGCTCTGCCTGGTGTTCACTTCTGTTGCGCGAGATAGGCAATGATATCGGCCCGATCCTGCGGCTTGGCGACAGAGAAGTACATCTTCGCGCCGGGCACCAGCTTTTGCGGGTTGGTCAGCCATTTGTCGAGATTGGCGGGCGTCCATAGCAGGCCGGACTGCCGCAGCGCCGCGGAATAGGCGTAGTCCGGCACGGCCCCCGCCATCCGCCCGACGACACCGCGATGGCGCGGGCCGACATCGTTCTCGCCCAGCGAATGGCAGCCCATGCAGGACTGATAGAGCCTTGCTCCGGTGGCCGCATTGCCGACCGGGGGCAGGGCGGCCGGTGCCCCGCCTCGTACGGCAGGATGGCGGGTACTTCGAGCAGGACCGGTGCCCGCCGCGGCGCTGCCTGCCGACACCGAAATCGCGGTGAAAAGAAGCATGGCACGCCGCATTTGCGTATATCGTTGTCGGAACATGATCGCGGTTCCCGCTCAGGCCAGCGCAGCATCGAGAATGGCGATGGGTGTGTCGCTCGAGGCAAATCGCAGCGTGGAAACACCGATCTGCGAGCGCAGTTGTTCGGGCGGGACGACCAGCGGCCCTGGTCCCGGTCCGACACCGGGCGCAGGCTGCGGATAGGCGGTCGAGCGGGCGGCATGAAAGCTCATGTGCCCTTCGACCTTACGCTGGACCTGATGCACGTGGCCGTTCAGTGCGGTGACCGAGCCGAAGCGCCGCAGCAGGGCGAGCGCGGTTGCCGCGTCCTCTGTCCCCCAACCCCATTCGGGGTAGAGCGCCCACAGCGGAAAGTGCGAGAGCACGACGATGGGCGTGGAGGATGAGAGACCGGCAAGATCTGCCTTGAGCCATGCAAGCTGGTCCGCACCCAGCGTCCCCATGCCCATGCTGCCAAGCTGGACCACGTTCACGAGCGCAATGAAATGCACGCCTTTGACATCGAAACTATACCAGCCGTTGCCCTTTGCCTCAGGCGCGAAGCGGGCGATGTAAGGTCTTGGATCGTTGCCATCGACGAGATCGTGCTCGCCCGGCACAAAATGGATCGGCAGCCCGATCTCTCCCAGCACCTGCTGCGCCAGATCGAACTGGTCGGGCCGGGCGAGGTGGCTGATATCGCCGGTGTGCACCAGAAAATCGGGCTGGACGGGCAGCGCCCGGATCTTCGCCACCGTTTCGCGCAGTGTCGCCACCGGATCCGGATTGGCGGCCTTCGCAAAGCCGATATGGGTGTCGCTGATCTGCAGGAACGCGAAGGGCGCGGTTGACGCGGCCTGCTTTTGCCCCCGAGGCACAGCCGCGACGGCTTGGTCGAGCGTGAGCGATGTCGCGATCCCGCCGGACAGCGCATAGAGCGCGCCGGTCCCGGCCCATCCCAGACATTTGAAGGCCTGGCGTCGTCCAACCAGCGTTTCATCGATCTCCATGCGCAATATCCTTCAAGAGCATTCGAAGGAGAGACTGGCGGTGATGGATCTTTATTCCCGCCGCAGGTGAAAATTGTTCGTGACGCGGCCAGGAGCGACCGGCCGCAACGCCACCCCTGCGGATCCCGATCACCTTTCGCTCCGCAGTCGAATCTGGCATTGGTTCGGTGCTGGGGGCTTGGCACCGCGCATCATGTTCGTGCGAGGCAGGGCGGTGTTGGCGGGAGAGCTAGGCTATGGTGAACTCGGGCACGGCGCGGGCAGACCGCGCGCTAGGGCGCCATGCTTTGGGCAAAATGGGTTTCGGTCTGCTGGGCGGCGGGCTGCTGGCGATGACTGCTGCGGCATCGGCGCGTCCCAACGACCGCATGGGCACCAGCGTGGTGAGCCCCCGCGAGGCAGCCGCATCAGCGAGGGCGTTCCGGGCTCATCCCGAAGGCCCGGTTCTGGCGGAAGACAGGCTGAATTACTCTGCCGCCAATCCTCTCGCGCCCACGATCGAAGTGGTCGAGCCCCACGTCGATACCGCAACCAATCCGCCGTTCAATGTGCGCGTCGTCGCACGCGCCCATGAAGGTCTTGCGATCGACCACAATTCGATCCGGATCCGCTACGGCTTTTTCCGCATCGACGTGACCAAGCGTATGCTCGCGCTTGGGCACTGGCAGGGTAACGAGTTCATCGTGAACCACGCCAACGCACCTGCCGGTACCCATTGGTT
Source organism: Novosphingobium sediminis (assembly GCF_007991615.1). Taxonomy (GTDB): domain Bacteria; phylum Pseudomonadota; class Alphaproteobacteria; order Sphingomonadales; family Sphingomonadaceae; genus Novosphingobium; species Novosphingobium sediminis. The sequence continues at coordinate 11,913 of NZ_BJYR01000001.1, forward strand.
CTATGTGACGATCGCCGACACGGACCACCGGGAGGCCAACGTCGCGGTCAAGGTCGTCGTCAAGTAGCTGCCGGGCGCATCCGGTGCGGTTTGGGCCCCGGAATCAGGGCTCCCCGCAGTCCGCGACATAGCGGCGGATGTCGAGGCTGAGATCCTCGATTGGCGCATAATAGCCGTGGGTGTGGACACGCGCGGCGATGCCGGATTGGACGCGTTCGCACACCGCCCAGTCCTGACGATTGACGAGATCCCAGAAATCGACCGCATCCGCAGGCTCGAAATCCGCCTTCGCCACTTCGTCCGGGTGGAACAGGAAGCGGCATTCGATCAGCGTGCGGTCTGCGGCCAGCGGCCAGAGCACGAAGGCGGCGGCATGATCGCAGCTGACGCTGAGCATGAGGTTAGGATAGATCAGCTCGCCCTTGTGCCGCACTTTCTCTTCTTCGGAGAGGCCGGGGAAGGGGGCACGGCTGGTCGTACCGTCCCAAGTGTAGGTGAAGGCGCCTTCGCGGTGCGGGATGCCCGCTTCCCAATCGAGATCGATGCCGCCGCGCACCTTGAATGCAGGCACAATGGCGGTCAGCTCCGGGTGGACGCCGGGGCAGTGGTAGCACTCGTTGTAGTTTTCGAGGATCAGCTTCCAGTTGGCCTGAACCTCGTAATTGATCGTCCGTGCGGTCACCAGATCGGCCAGCGGGTAGTTCCCCAGACGGCGTGATGGCTCGGCAAGGCCTGCGGCGAAATCGGGCGCGGTCTCGCCCGAGAGGTTGAGGAACACGAAACCGCCCCAGGTTTCTACCGCGACAGGATGCAGGCTGAACGCGCTCTTGTCGAAGCCCGGCGTGTCCTGCAGCTGCGGCGCTGCCAGCAGGCGGCCGTCGAGCGCGTAGGACCAGCCGTGGTAGGGGCAGCGGATCATCGTGCGGCCGATGACACCCGCATCGAGTGTCACGCCCCAGCGCGCATCGCTTGCGGCATCGCACATGCGTGCGCCGCGGTGGCGGCAGACGTTGTAGTGGGCGTGGAGCGCGCCTTCCTTGCCGCGCACCACGATCACGCTTTCGCCCGCGATATCGAGGATCTTGTGATCGCCGGGGGCCGGCATATCCTCTTCGCGGCCGGCGCAGAACCATTGGCGGTGGAAGATCGCAGCTTTGTCGCGTGCAAAGGCTTCGGCAGTGAGGTAGGCCGAGCTGGCGAGCGACTTTTCCATTCCGCCGCCTGACTTGTCGCTCATCACCGCCGCTCCGTATCACTTATTAGACGCTTGCCTTATAAGCGCGTTTCAGGCAGTCAGCCAGCCTGAAAGCGAGAGAAAAGATCGGGCGCGACGATGGATGTGACAGGCAAACTCTGGGATGCGGTCATCGTCGGTGCCGGGCATAACGGGCTGACGGCAGCGGCCTATCTGGCCAAGGCCGGGCGCTCCGTGCTTGTGCTCGAAGCGCGGCCCATCGTCGGCGGCGCCTGCGTGACCGAGGAGGTCATCCCCGGCCACCGCGTGTCCTTCACCTCCTATATTGCCTCGATGCTGATGCCGACGGTGATCCGTGATCTCGATCTCGGCCGCCACGGCCTGCGCATGGTCGCCTGCGATCCGATCCTGACGGTGCCGCTTGGGGCCAATGATTCCGGTGAGGCCGAGATCATCCGCTGGTGGGCCGATCCTGAACGCACCGCGCAGGAAATTGCGCGCTTTTCGGTGCGCGATGCCGAGGCGTTCCTCGAGGTCGACCGCAAGCTCAAGGCGCTTGCAGCCTATCTCCAGCCGTTCTTTCTCGAATCCCCGCCAGACCTTGCCGCGCGCGGGCTCGACCGGATCCGCGAGGGACTTCGCCTGATCCGCCGCTTCCGCCGCATCCGGGGCAATGAGATCGGCGAAATGATCCAGTTCCTTACCGGCAGCCTCGGCGAGTTTCTTGATCGGCATTTCGAATCCGATGCGGCCAAGCGGATGATTCTGGCCAACAACGTCTACGGCAAGCACGGCGGACCCTATGAGCCGGGCTCGGCAGTTGGCTTGCTGTTCCACCTGCTCGCGGGCGGCGACCACGCGGTGCAGGGCTTCAATGGTCACGTGATGGGCGGGATGGGCACGGTTTCCGGCGCAATTGCCGCCGCGGCGCGCGGCTTTGGCGCGGTGATCGAGACGAGCGCGCCGGTCGGCAGTATCGACGTCTATCAGGGCCGCGCGACGGGCGTGACGCTGCTCGACGGGCGGCAGGTGCGGGCAAAGGTCGTGCTCTCGAACGCCGATCCCAAGCGCACGTTCCTTGCGCTTCTCGCCAAGGCCGATCTGCCGGATGATTTCCGCCGCGATATCGCCGCGATCAAGATGGGCGGCCCGGCAGCCAAGCTGAATATCGCGCTGTCGGGTGAGCCAACCGTGATCGGGCGGGGCCCTGATGCGACCCCGCTTGAACGCGCGCTGCTCACTATCGCGCCAACGCTGGAAGGCGCGCAGCGCTGCGCCGATACCGCCCGTTTCGGTGAAATTCCCGAGGAACTGTGGATCGATTGCGTGATCCCCAGCCTTGTCGACGACAGCCTTTGCCCGCCGGGGCACCACATGCTGACGTGCTTCATCCAGTATGTGCCCTATGACCTGCGTGAGGGCACCTGGGACGAGAAGCGCGAGGCGCTGGCGGAATCGATCATCGACCAGATCAGCCGCCACATGCCGAACCTGCGGGAACTGATCCTTGGCCGCGTGATGCTGACGCCGCTCGATCTGGAGCGGATCTATGGCCTTACCGAAGGCAACATCTTTCACGGCGACCTCCACCCCGGCGCGCTCTTCTCGATGCGCCCGGTGCCGCGCTGGTCGCAGTACCGGACACCGGTGGAGGGGCTCTACCTGTGCGGTGCAGGCGCGCATCCCGGCGGCGGGGTAACCGGCGCGCCCGGGCATAACGCGGCGATGCAGGTGCTGCGAGATACGAAGAAGCAGGCCGGAAAGAAGCAGGGCGTCCGCTGATGGCCGGCGGCGCGCCCCAACCTCACAAGGTGATGGGCGTCGCCGATCTTGCGATGTTTTATGTGGTAACCGGCGTCAGCCTGCGCTGGATCGCCACCGCAGCCGCGTTCGGGCCGAGTTCGATCGTGGTCTGGGTCGGCGCGCTGCTGTGCTTTTACCTGCCGTTCGTGCTCGCCATCGTCGAGCTATCGTCCCGCTACCCGCAGGAAGGGGGGCTCTACATCTGGACGCGCGAAGCCTTTGGTCCCTACATCGGCTTCATGGCTGGGTGGAGCTACTTCACCTCGAACCTGCCCTATTTCCCGAGCGTTCTCTATTTCGATGCGGGTAACGCGATCTACATCGGCGGTACGAGCTGGCTGCACCTGCGCGGCAATCCGGTGTTCTTCATGGGCTTTGCGCTGACCGCGCTCGCCTTTATCACCGCAGTCAACATCGTCGGCATGCGCTTCGGGCGCTGGCTGCACAATCTTGGCGCGGTCGGCATGTGGGGACCTGCGCTGATCGTGATCCTGCTGGGCGCGGCGGCGTGGTGGCAGTTCGGGTCGGCGACTCATTTCACACCTGCCTCGTTCGTGCCCGTGTTCGATATCCAGCACATGATCATGTGGGCGGCGATTGCCTTCGCGCTCTCCGGCGCTGAAACGGCCTCGTTCATGAGCGGCGAGATCAAGGACCCGCGCCGCACGATCCCCCGCGCGCTGCCGATTGCGGGCGTGGTCATCGTCTCGTGCTATATCATCGGCACGTTCGCGGTGCTGCTGGCGATGCCCTCGAGCGAGGTCAACACGCTGCAGGGCCTGATTCAGGCGGGCGCAGTGGCGGCGGAGAAGGTGGGGGCAGGGTGGATTGTCGTCCCCCTCGCGCTCCTCATCACGCTGGGCAATCTCGGTGCGGCGAGCGGATTCCTGTCCTGCGCGGCGCGCATCCCGTTTGCGGTGGGGATCGACCGGTTGCTGCCGCCTGTTTTCGCCAAGGTGCACCCCAAATGGGGCACGCCATATGTCGCGATTCTCGTGCAAGGCGGGCTCGGTGCAGTCCTATGCATACTCGGACAGGCTGGCACTGGCGTAAAAGGTGCGTATGACGTGCTCGTCAGCATGGGTATCATCGCCGCCTTCCTGCCGTTTGCGCTTGTCTTCCTCGCCGTGATCCGCCTGCAAGGGCGGCCGAGCGACGTGGGCCTAACGCGCCTGCCCGGTGGACGCGTGACGTCGACCGTGTTCGCCTGCATCGGCCTCGTGACCACGCTAACCGCGCTTGTGCTCGCAGCCTTCCCCGCACCGGACGAGCCGAACAAGCTGCTCGCGGTCATCAAGATCTTCGGCCTTACTGCCATCCTTCTCGGCAGTGGGACGCTCGTTTACTTCCTTGGTCAGCGCGCGGCGCGCAAGGCAGCGTGATGATGGCGAGCAAGGACATGAAGGCGCCGCCGCGCCGTCGCCGCGCTTCGCCGGTAGTGCGCCGGGCGGACCTTGTAGCCGCGACGGTGAATTGCCTTGCCAGGCTTGGCGCAAAGGGGGCGACGGGCCGCGAAATCTGCCGACAGGCCGGGGTCAGCCACGGCCTGTTGCGGCACTATTTCCGCAATCCGGACAACCTGCTCCTCGAAACATACGAGCAGCTTTGCGAGGACATGCTCACCCAGCTCGAAGCAGCAGCTATGCCCGATGTCGGCGAGCCCGGCGAAGCGCTGCATCGCTATTTTGTCGCGGTGTTCTCCGATGATTGGGCCGGGCCGGATATCATCGGCGCGTGGATGGTGTTCTGGCAGCAGGCGCGCAGCCGGGCTGATTTTGCGGCGGTTTCGGAGAGCTTCAATTTTCGCCAGCGCGCCTTGTTTGAGCGGCTTGTCGCACAACTTCCGCAGCGCGATGCAGCGCTGCCGATGGACGATGCCATCGCGCTGCTTTCGGCGGTGCTCGATGGGCTGTGGATCGAATTCTACCTCTCGGACCAGCGCACCCCGCGCGAGCGCTGCGTCGCCTTGTGCGATGCTGCCGCGCGGAGCCTTTTCGGGGCCTGAGGCGATCAGGGCAGGGGCCTTATAGTCCCGCCGCCCGCGCTGTAGTTCTGCACGACGACCGGGTCTTGGACAGTGCCTGAGGGCAGGTGCACGACCGAGTGCAGACCGGCGGTAGTCACTTGCACCCGCTCTGCCACGAGCGGGCCGGGCGCAGCAGTCCGTCCAATCCCTGCGCCCTCGACGACCGAAACACCGCGATCGGGCGCGGAGGAATAGACGCGCGCCGTCCCGTCCGCCTCGACGGCGAGTGCCACGCCTTCATCGATCCCCAATCCGATCAACGGCGGCGCAGCGGCCGGCCGGTTGGCCTGCGCTTTGGCGATGAACGCAAAGAGGCGCCCCAGCCGGCCGCGCTGGGTGAAATGGCTGTCGGTGATGACGCCCTTCAGCAGCGCGAGGTGGAGGAAGTCCGTCTCCATCGTGGTGCCCTTGCCGTAAGGGTCGGCAAGGCCCTGCGCACTCGTCAAGCTTTGGCCGTCCATTGCGCCGTAGAGATACTCGCCCAGCATCGCGAGCCCGGCGCTGGTGCCCGCGAGTGGCTTTCCTGCGCGCACATGAGCATCGAGCGCGGCCGCAATCGGTGTGCCGCGCCAGCGCCGTACATAGCGCGCCTGATCGCCGCCTGCGATGTAGATGCCGTCTGCCTTGCGCAAGGCTTCGAGCAAATGGGGATCGCGGCTGGCGGAGCGGGAATGGGTGACGAAGGTTTCCGCAGAGAGCACGCCGCCGATTTCGTTGACGAATTCGGTGCTGGCGTCGCCATGCTGCGAGGCGCGCAGGATCACGATATGACCGTGGCCCGCCTTGGCGATGAACCAGCGCATGGCATCGAGATTGTGATCGCCGCCGCCCATCAGCAAAAGTCCGCCTGAAACCGGCGCCGGCGCCGCACCGGTGGGGTCGCCTTCCAGATACGTGTCGAGCGCGCGGGCCGATGCCATCGCGGGAGACAGCAATCCGGCGAGGGCAGCGAGGCCCATCAGCAATGTTTTGCCAATCATGCGCAACATTTGCTCCTTCCCCTTTATCAGAAACTCATCTTTGCACAGGGCGCCAAGGCTTGCAAAATGCCCATAAAAACGGGGATTTCCTCCACTGAATCCGGGCCAGCACCCGCTTGACCGCACTCGCGGCAGCGATACAGGAGCGCAATGTTCACCGCGCCAGAAGCCCGTCCCGCCTTGCTGCACGCATTTCTCGCCGAACCGGCTGCCCGTTTTCCGCAAGGGGTCGCGATCGAGGTGCCGCCTGCGCGCAACCGGCCCGAGCGGCAGGTGATGACTTATGCCGAACTGGCTGCCCTGACCGACCGGCTGGCGCTGCATCTCGCGCCCCGGCTGGAGGCGGAGCGCATTGTCGCGCTGCTGCTGCCGCGCACTTCGCCGATGCTCTATGCGGCGCAGATTGCCGTGCTCAAGGCAGGCGGCGCCTACACCGCGGTTGATCCCTCATTTCCGGACGACCGGATCGCCGAAGTGCTCGAGGATGCCGACGCGGTCGCGGTGCTGACCGATGCGGCGGGCGCTGCACGGCTGGGGCCGGTAGCGGGCGCGGTGCCTTTGTTGCAAATGGCCGAGCTTGCCGTGCAGGAACCGCCCGCAGGCGCGGCGCTACCGGCTGAGATCCGCGCTGATCAGCTTGCCTATGTGATCTACACGAGCGGCACGACCGGCAAGCCCAAGGGCGTGATGGTCGAGCATCGCAACGTTGCGAACCTTGTCGCCTCCGATCTCGGCGAGTTCGGGCTCGGCCCGGCAGACCGCGTGATCCAGGGGTCTTCGGCGGCCTACGACAGTTCAATCGAGGAAATCTGGCTGGCGCTTGCTTCTGGCGCGACGCTGGTGGTGATGGACGACGAGGCCGCGCGGCTTGGCCCCGATATCGTCGAGTGGCTTCGCAATGAACGCGCCACCGTGTTCTGCCCCCCGCCGACATTGCTGCGCAGCAGCGGCTGCCGCGATCCCGAAAGCGCGCTACCCGATCTCAAGCTGCTCTACGTTGGCGGCGAAGCACTGCCGCGCGATATTGCGGACCGCTGGGCCAAGGGGCGCCGGATGGTCAACGGCTACGGACCGACTGAATGCGCCGTGACTTGCCTGCGCGGGGTAATCGTCCCCGGCGGGCCGATCACCATCGGCCGCCCGGTGCCGAGCATGTCTGCCTATGTGCTCGATGATGCGTTGCAGTCGGTTGCGGAGGGCGAACAGGGGGAGCTGTGCATGGGCGGCGCGGGCGTCGCACGCGGCTATCGCCAGCGTGAGGACCTGACCGCCGAGAAGTTCGTCGATCATCCCACCTGCGGGCGCATCTACCGCACCGGAGACCTCGTTCACCGCGAGCCGGACGGCAACTTGTTCTACCACGGCCGCATTGACGCACAGGTCAAGATCCGCGGCTACCGTGTCGAACTGGGCGAGATCGAGGCCCGCCTCGCCGCATTGCCGGGCGTGCGCGCGGCGGCAGCGCGCTTGCAGGAAGCCGGCGGCGTGCCGGAACTCGTCGCCTATGTCGTGGCGGGGGAGGGCGTCACCGCGCTCGATCCGGACGACTTGCGAACCCAGCTTGCGAGCACCGTGCCGAGCTACATGGTGCCGCGCCGGATCGGTCTGCTGGACGAGCTTCCCACCACGGTTGGCGGCAAGCTCAACCGCGCGGCCTTGCCGGCGATGACGTTCACCGCCGATGCAGCAGCGTCCGCTCGCGATCTCGTGCCACCCGCAACCCCGCTTGAAGCCGCGCTTGCGGCTGCCTTTGCCGATATCCTGACGCAGCCCGGCGGCGTTTCGGTGGAAGACGATTTCTTCGAGGACCTCGGCGGCGATTCCCTCAGCGCAGCGTTGCTCGTCACCCTGCTGCGCGAGGAAGGCGCGGCGGATTGGGTCACTGTCAGCGATATCTACGCTGCGCGCACCGTCCGAGCGCTGGCCGCACTGGGCGAGGAGGCCAATGCGGCGTCCGCCATTGCCGGGCAGCACAAGGCGCCAGAACTTGTCCGCGAAGGCAAGGCGCAGCCGCTGCTCGCCAATGTCGTGCAGCTTGCGTGGCTGGCGGGTGAGCTGGCGTTTGGCGGCTGGGTCAGCTGGGCGGTGGCGTGGGAGCTGTTCCCGCTGCTGTTCGACAAGCTTGATCTTGTCGGCTTCGTGCTGCTGACGCCGCTCATCACCGTGGCGGGTGTTGCGCTCTATCTGCCGGTTTCGGTCGGCTTCACGCTCTTTGTCAAATGGATCGCGCTAGGCCGTTATCGACCCGTGCGGGCACCGGTGTGGAGCCCCTATCACCTGCGCCATTGGGTTACCGTGCAATCGGCGCGGCTGATCCCCTGGCCGATGCTTTCAGGCACCGTGTTCCAGAACGCGGTGCTGCGCCTGCTTGGCGCGAAGATCGGACGCGGCGTGCATATCCACCGCGGCGTGCACCTGCATCGCGGCGGTTGGGATCTGCTGGAGATCGGCGATAACGTGACGCTGGGGCAGGACGCGCATATCGGCCTCGTCGAATATGATCGCGGTGATATCGTGGTCGGGCGGATCGTGATCGAGGCTGATGCCACGCTGCAGACCCGCGCGACCATCGAGCATGATTGCCGCATCGGGGCAGGTAGCGTCATCGCGCCGCTCTCGGTGGTAAACCCTGGCACCACGGTGCCCGCCGGCGAACTGTGGGACGGTGTCCCGGCGCGCAGCGTCGGCCCGGCACCCGCGGCACCGGCACTCACCGCCCGCGGCCGGAGGCTCCATCCGGTCACACACGGCTTTGCTACCCTCGCTGCCGAAGGCGTCGCGACGATGCTCGGTGCGCTGCCGACCGGCCTGCTCGCGTTGCTGCTGTGCTATTTGCTGGATGTCGGTTCTGAAGAAATCTGGGTGTGGATATACGAGCCAAGGCTCGATCCGCATGTGCTCGCCGTCGTATTCGGCGTGACGATGATCAGCGTCCCCATCAGCCTCGTGTGGAGCGCGCTGATGGTGCGTTTCATGGGGCGCGTGCAGCCCGGCGTGATCGATCGCTGGAGCCTTGCCTATATCCGCGTCTGGCTGAAATCGGCGACGACCTTCAATGCCGGGCAGTGGCTTTCGGGCACGCTGTTCTGGAAGCAGTGGCTGCGCCTTGCGGGTGCGAACATCGGCGAGAAGTGCGAGATCAGCACGATCTTCGACGTCACGCCCGAACTCGTCACCATCGGTGCAGAAACGTTCTTTGCCGATGGCATCTACCTCGGCGGTCCCGAAATCTCGCGCGGCACAGTGCTGCTTGCGCCGATCGTGCTCGGGCGCAACACGTTCCTTGGCAATCACGCGGTGATCCCGGCGGGCGAAGTGCTGCCGGACGATATCCTGATCGGCATCAGCACGGTGGCGAACGCGCAGGAGATTTCAGCGGGCCAATCGCGCTTCGGCCGGCCGAGCTTCGATCTCCCCCGCCGTCAGGTGGTGGAAATGGACCGCAGCCTCACCCACGATCCTTCGCCAATCCGCTATTTCAACCGCGTGTTCTGGGAACTCCTGCGCTTCGTGCTCCCGGTCGGTCCGTTGCTGGCCACAGTGCTATGGTACAAGCTGCTCGTCGAGGGTGCGCCTGAATCGACCGATCTGGAGTTCGCGCTGATCGTCATCCCGTTGGCGACGCTCGCCCCGCTCCTTGCCCTGCTGCTGGCAGTGACCGTGCTCAAGTGGACGCTGATGGGCCGCGTGAAGCCAGGCCAGCACGCGCTGTGGTCCTGTTGGGCGAGCCGCTGGGACTTCGTCTTCGTCGCTTGGGCGCGCTACGCCAACGCCATCCTTCAGCAACTCGAAGGCACCTTCCTGCTGACGCTCTATCTGCGCCTCATGGGCCTCAAGATCGGCAAGCGCGCGGTGCTGGGGCCGCAGTTCTCGCAGGTCGTCGATCCTGACATGATCGAGATCGGCGATGGTGCGACCGTCACGGCGTTCTTCCAGGCCCATACCTTCGAGGACCGCGTGCTCAAGGTGGACAAGGTGCGGATCATGGCCGGCGCGACTATCAGTTCAGGCACCGTGCCGCTCTATGGCTGCTTGGTGGGTGAGGGCGCGCATGTCGGCCCCGGGAGCGTCATCATGAAGCAGGAGAGCCTGATTCCGGGCCTTTCCTATCAGGGCGTCCCGCTCAAGGTGGTCCGAAACTAGAGGACGAAGTCCAGCGCCGTGAGCGCATGGCCGCCGTCGATCAGGTAGGCGCCGAGCCCGGCGCGCAAGGGGGGCACCGCCGACGTTGCCCTTCAGTGTATCCGCGCCCGCAATGCCAGTGCCAGCTGAATTCCTGCTAAATCGGCGTGCGGACAACTTCGCAATGGGCGAGCAGGGCTGTCGGCGCAATTTCGGGCAGCGCCTGCCGTAAGACGCTGAAATCCGCCGAAGACGCTGGTTAAGCAGATCTGCCAGTCTGTTTAGAAATTTTGCCCCGCAAGATAGGCCTCGACGGCTTCCGCTGTGCCCGGCGGCACATGCAGACCAAGCTTGCTGCGCCGATAGAGCACGTCTTCCGCCGAGCGCGCCCATTCCTGCGCCGCCAGATAATCGACTTCCGCCTGAGTCAGGCCGCCGCCGAAATCGGTGCCCAGCGCTTCCATGGTTTGTGCCGAGCCGAGGATTGCGCGTACGCGCGTACCGTAGGCGCGGGCAAGCCGGGTCAGAAGTGGGCGCGGCAGGCCCGGGTGAACCGCCGCGAGCTGCGCGACAAAGGCCTCGAAATCGTCGCCGGGAATATCACCGCCCGGCAGATCCGCGCCGGCGGTCCAATCACCCTTGGCGCACGGATAGAACGGCACCAGCTTTTCGAGCGCATGCTCCGCAAGCTTGCGATAGGTGGTGATCTTGCCGCCGAACACGCTGAGCAGCGGCGCCTTCCCATCTCCGCCATCAAGATCGAGCACGTAGTCGCGCGTTACGGCCGAAGCGCTCGCGGCATGATCGTCGTAGAGCGGGCGGATGCCGGCATAGCTCCACACCACGTCTTGCGGGTGGATCTCACGCGCGAAATAGCGGCGGACCGTCTCGCACAGATAGTCGGTTTCCTCAGGCGAGATCTGCGCTTTGCCGGGCTGGCCCTGCCACGGCTCGTCGGTCGTTCCGATCAGGGTATAGTCATGCTCGTAGGGGATCGCGAAGACGATGCGGCGATCAGGGTTCTGCAGCATGAAGGCATGATCGCCATCGTAGAGCTTGGGCACCACGATGTGACTGCCCTTGATCAGGCGCACGCCGCGATCCTGGCTGGCGCTGGCCGCGCGCTGCAGCATGTCTTCCACCCACGGGCCCGCCGCGTTGACGAGACCCTTGGCCATCACGGTCCGAGTACCGTTGGTCCCGGCGATTTCCGCTTTCCACAGCGCGCCTTCGCGGGTTGCCGAAACCAGCTTGGTCCGCGTTTCGATCAGCGCCCCGCGTTCGGCCGCATCGCGCGCGTTGAGCACGACGAGGCGGCTGTCCTCGACCCAGCAGTCCGAATAGACGAACGCGGTCTTCGCGCCCGGCTTCAGGCCATTGCCGAGCGGCGAGCGGGCAAGGTTCACCGTGCGCGTGGCCGGCAGCTTCTTGCGCCCGCCGAGGTTGTCATAAAGGAACAGGCCGAGCCGCACGAGCCATGCGGGACGGGGCGAATTCATCTGCGGCAGCACGAAGGCGAGCGGCCAGATGATGTGCGGGGCCATGCCCAGCAGCCGTTCGCGCTCGATCAGCGCCTCGCGGACGAGGCGGAACTCGTAGTATTCGAGATAGCGCAGGCCGCCGTGAATCAGCTTGGTGCTTGCCGAGGACGTGTGGCTGGCAAGGTCTTCCTGCTCGACGAGCAGCACGGAAAGGCCGCGCCCGGCAGCATCGCGGGCAATGCCTGTGCCGTTGATCCCCCCGCCGACGATCAGCAGGTCATAGGTTTCCGGATCCGGCACTTGAATGCTCCTGCCTGCCAATGTGGCACTTGTGTGGTGGCGCCCGCTCCTTAGCCACGCGTGCGTGGTCGGACAAATGCAGCTAGCGCAAGGCGGGATGCGATTACAAGATAGCGTGAGGGCAGGATAATGCGGTAACAAGAGTTATGCGAGAGGTAAGGACAAGCCGGGTGGATAACCGGGGAACCCCATCGAACCATGCGGATTGCGCGCTGTTTGGCGTCTGCAACCCTGCCATCAGGATGATTCGCGCTTGAGGCCGCTGTCGGTTTTTGCGGCGATGCTGAGCGCGTCGTCCGTTGCCGCCGCGCCTGCCGAAGCCGCGTCGCCGCCCAGCATTCCGGAAATCGGCGCCCCCGTGCTTGCCGCGCTCGGCCCCAACGGCGTTGGCGTGATCGAGAAGACGGTGGTCGACAAGGGCGGGGTCGATCCGCTTGGCACGCTCGCCAAAGGTGCGCTGGTCCGCGCCGATCGCACCATGCCGCTGGTGATCTGGTATCCTGCGCATGTTGGCCCCAAGGACCGCCGCGCGACATATCGTGCCAGCCTTGTTTCCGAGCCGCCCAAGGCGCCTGCCTATTTCACCGTGCCGGCACTGGCGGTGAGCGATGCCAAGCCCGCCGGACAGGGCTATCCGATCGTCCTGCTCTCGCATGGCTACAACAACGATCCGGTCATGCTTTCGTGGCTGGGCGAGAATCTGGCGACCAAGGGTTATGTCGTCGTGGCGATCCGTCACCGCGATCCGCCGATCACTGATACATCGAAGACCCCCGCGACCCTGATCCGTCGTCCGCTTGATATCACTTACGTGCTGCGCCGGATTCGCGGCGGGCTGCTTGGGTCGCTCGGCGATTCGACGCGTATCGCGCTCGCGGGCTATTCGTTCGGCGGCTACGGTGCGCTGACGGTGGCGGGCGCACAGCTTGATGCGGCGAGCCCGGCTGTCGGGCGCCTGCCGTCCGCCCTGATCGAACGCTACACAGGCAACGGGCCTGATGCTGCCGCGCTACATGATCCCGCGATCAAGGCCGTTGTCGCCATCGCTCCGGCTGGCGGTGCGCCTTGGGCGGCTTGGGGCGGCAATGGCCTTTCCGCGATCAAGGCACCGCTGCTGGTCGTGGCTGGCACGGCAGACCGCACCGTTGGCTACGATCCCGGTCCCGCTGCGATCTTCCGTGACGCCAAGGGTTCGAACCGCTGGCTGCTGGCGCTCAAGGGCGCGGGCCATGCCATCGGAACCAATCCTGCCCCCGCCGAAATGCGCGGCACCGTGTGGGATTTCGACTGGTTCGAGGACCGCATGTGGCGCAAGCCGCGCGTCAACTCCATCGCGCTCCACTTCATCACCGCCTTCCTCGACATGCAGCTCAAGGGGGAGATGGCCAAGGCCGAATACCTCGACGTGCCGTCAGAGGAATCCGATGGCGCCAAGTGGACGAGCGCGGACAAGCGCTATGATGCGGTGAGCGAGGGCGGCGCGAACCCGACCTGGAAGGGCTTCGTCAAGGATCACCAAGACGGATTGCTGCTGAAACATCTGCCGCCTGCGCCTTAGGCGTAACGCTATGCTGCGCCTCAGCCGCGCATCTCCGGCACCATCTCGGTCGGCGCTTCCGCATCGCGGCCCATATCGGGTGAGAAGTGGCGGATGATCCATTCGCGCAGCAGGAAAATGGCAGGATCGCCAAGGTCTTCTGCGTGGGTCTTGAGATAGTAACCGAAGCCATCCGCCGAAACGCGGTCGTAAGGCATCACCAGTTGCCCGCTGGCGATTTCCTGCGCGAACATGTCGATGTCCGCCAGCACCACGCCCGAGGCGCCAATGGCATAGCGGACGGCCGAAAACGCGGTATCGAAGGCAAGGCCGTCGTTCGTCTCGATCGCAAGGCGCTGCTGCGCGGCATAGCTTGACCACAGCAGTCCGCGCGGCTCGCCTTCGAGTTTCACGTGCAGCAGTTCGTTGTCACGCAGGAACTGGTCGAACGCCTTGCCCTTGTGCGCCGCCGCCGTATCCGGCGAGCATAGCGGGGCGACGCGGACCATCCACAGCAGGTCGGCCACCGCATCGTCGACATTGGGGCGGTCGAACACGATCGCCATATCGACATTGTCGCGAGGTGCGCCGGTGACGTTCGACGTCACCACATCGATGCGGATTTCCGGATGTTCCTTGTGGAACTTGGCCAGCAGCGGCAGCGCGTTCTGGTAAAGCAGGGAGGGCGGGATATGCAGCCGGATCGGTCGGCTCTCCAGATCCTTGTTGCGGATGGTGTTGATCGTCTGCTCCATCCGGTCGAGGCATTTGCTCACGACCGGCAGCAGGATCGAGCCTGCGGGAGTCAGTTTCAGGCCGGTCGGTCCACGCTCGAACAGCGGGCGACCGATCAGATCCTCAAGGCTGGAGACATGGCGGCTCATCGCGCTTTGCGACACCGTAAGGGCCTGTGCCCCGGCGGTGAAGCTCATGTGCCGTCCCACCGCCTCGAACGCACGCAGCGCGTTCAGCGGCAGCCAGCGGCGGTTGATGAGGCGATCGGGCGCGATCTCGGTTTCTCCCTTGAACGGCTGGCATTTTGCTCCCCGCATTGATCTACGTCAATCCGCGTTACCCCTCGTTAACACGCTTGCTCCATGATAACGGTTTATAATATGAGGCTTCAGGTATTTTTATCGTGAGGCGCTGATGCTGCTCCCCGCCGAGTTTGATTTCCATGCGCTGGAAGTCTTCGTCCTCACTGTCGAGCTTGGCGGGATGACGGCGAGCGCGCAGCAGCTGCGCATCACGCAGTCTGCCGTCTCGCAAACCATCGCCCGGCTCGAACAGGGGATCGGCGCGACGTTGTTCGACCGCACCTTGCGTCCATTGGGTCTCACGCCCGCCGGCCGCGCGCTCTATGAACGTGCGACCCATCTGCTTGCCACCGCACGGACCATGGTCGACGAAGTCCGCGAGGGCGCCAACCAGCCGATCGACAAGGTTACGGTGGCGATGGCGGAATCGCTCGCGATCCTGCTTACTGGCCCGCTGCTCAGCCGGCTTGGCCAGCGCGTGGCGCGCTGGCGGGTGCGTTCGGGCATTTCGCTCAACCAGCAGCAGGATTTCCTCGCGCGGCGTGTCGATCTGTTGATCACCGGCAGCAGCGTGCTGGAAAAGCAGGAAGGCGTCGTCCACCACGACGTGTTGGATGATCCGTTCGTCCTGGTCTTTCCGCCGAGCTTTCGCGGCGTGGCCGATCCGATTGCGGCGGCGGAGGGACTGCCATTCGTGCGCTATTCGCTCGATACCGGTATGGGCCAGCGCATCGAAAGCCAGCTCACCCGGATGCGGTTGCGCCTGCCCAATGTGATCGAAGTCGATATCGTGCCGCAGCAACTCAACGCGGTCGCGCTCGGCATCGGCTGGTCGATTACGTCGCTGCTCTGCCTTGCGGCGATGCCGGCGCTGATCCCGGACCTGCGCGTGGAACCTCTGCCGCGCGCGCGGTTCGCCCGCCGCATCCAGGTCGTCAGCCGTGCGGGCGAGCTCGGCGATCTCGCGCTGGAAACGGCGAAGCTGGCGGGCGAGACGATCCGCAAGGAAAGCCTGCCGCCCATCCTCGCGCAGTTGCCATGGGCGGAAGACCTCCTCGGTGCCAACTGATCCATCGATGCGAGTGCATTACGCGCATTGATACGATATATGATTCTTGATGATGCACTGCTGAGCCGGTCCATTCCGGGCTAAAGTCGTCGGGCAAGAGAGCGGCGGGCAGGCTGCCACACATCCCAGCGGGGAAGATCATGAACCTCACCACCTCGTCCACCGCACCGGTCACGCTGACTGACACCGGCCTCGAAGTCCTGCTTCCCGGCGGGTGCTCTGCCTATTTCAACAACTACTGGCTGCGCGACAACTGCCCGACTTCGTTCGACAGCCAGACCCGCGAGCGGGTGTTCGACATCTTCCATCTCGACACCGCGCCGCGCCCGCGCCGCGCCGAAGTGGTGGACGGCGCGCTCGAGATTGCGTGGGAAGGCGAGAACCACACCAGCCGCTATCCGCTCGATTGGCTGGCCAGCTACGCCGAAGGCAAGCGCCGCCAAGATCCGTCCGATCTGCCGCGCCGCGCCTGGTATGCCGACCATTACCCCAACGTCGCCCGTTTCCCGCAGGCAGACCTCATGGCGGACAAGGCCAAGGTCGCCGAGTGGCTCAAGGCGCTGATCGTCGAAGGCGTCGCGCTGGTGACCGACATGCCCGACAGCGACGAGGGTCTAACCGAACTCGTCAAGCTGATGGGCCACGTGCGGCCGACGTTCTTCGGCGAATACTTCGATGTGATGACGCATATCGAGCCGACCAATCTTGCCTACACGGCCAAGGCGCTCGAACTCCACACCGATACCCCTGCCGAGGACATGGCCCCCGGCGTCCAGTTCCTCCACTGCCGCGCTAACAGCGTCGAGGGCGGGCAGAACCTGTTCCTCGACGGCGTCGCGGTCGCCAACGATTTCCGTGAACTGTACCCCGAAGACTTCAAACTCCTCGCCGAGACCGAAGTGCCGTTCTACTGCGAGCACGACACCTATGATGTCCGCTCGCGCCAGCGGGTGATCGAACTTGATGCGCACGGCGAGGTTTCCGGCGTCACCATCAGCCAGCACATGGCCGACGTGTTCGATCTGCCGCAGGATGTGCTGGATCGCTACTACCCGGCGTTCTGCCGCTTCGGCCGCATGCTGCAATCGGACAAGTACCTCATGCGCTTCCGCATCAATGCAGGCGAATGCATCGTCTTCGACAACCACCGCATCGTTCACGGGCGTGAGGCCTATTCGGCGACCAGCGGCGCGCGCTATCTGCGCGGCACTTATGCCGATCGCGGCGAAATGCGCAGCACCTACCGCGCACTGACGAGCGAAGGCCGCTTCAAGTGACGGAAGCCGAAGTCGCCGCGCTGCGTGAGGATCTCGCCGCGGCGTTTCGCATCACCGCGCAGATGGGCTGGTCGGAATCCGTCGGCAACCACTTCAGCGCGGCGGTTTCGGCGGGCGGCAAGCAGTTCCTGCTGAACCGCAAGTGGCAGCATTTTGCCAGCATCAAGCCCGATGATCTGATGCTGCTCGATGCCGACGATGCCGAGGTGATGAACCGCCCCGACGCACCAGATGCTTCGGCCTGGACGATCCACGGCACCGTCCACCGCCAGTGCCCCGCCGCGCGCGTCATCATCCACTGCCACCCGCCGCACGCTACCGCGCTCGCTACTTTGGCTGATCCGCGCATGCTGCCGCTCGACAACAACACCGCGCGCTTCTTCAACCGGCTAGCCATCGACCAAGGCTTTGGCGGGATTGCCGACGAGGCCGAGGAAGGCCTGCGCCTTGCCGCCGCGCTGGGCGGCAAGAAGACGCTGCTGATGGGCAGCCACGGCGTGACCTGCACCGGCCCGACCGTCGCCGAGGCCTTCGAGGACCTCTACTTCTTCGAGAAAGCCGCGCAGACGCTCTTGCTCGCCTATGCCAGCGGCCAGCCGCTCAATGTGCTGTCTGATGAAGTCGCCGAAAAGACCGCGCGCGGGTGGGATGACTATCGCGGCATGTCCTATGCGCATTTTGACTGGCTGAAGTCGCAGCTTCCGCCGCTAGTCTGATCTGATGGAACCCGTACCTGCCACCATGGAAGCCATCTTGCTGACCGGCAATGGCGGGTTCGAATGCCTGTCACACCGCAGCGATGTGCCGGTGCCGCAGCCGGGCGTTGGCGAAGTGCTGATCCGCGTCGGCGCCTGCGGGGTCAACAACACCGATATCAACACGCGCACCGCGTGGTACTCCAAGTCCGTCACTGTGGCGACTGAAGCGGGTGGCGGCGACGGCTTTGCTGAAGCCAAGACCGAGGACTCGGGCTGGACCGGCGCTTTGCCGCAGTTCCCGCGCATTCAGGGCGCGGATGCCGCCGGGCGCATCATTGCCGTGGGGGAGGGGGTGGACCCTGCCCGCATCGGTCAGCGCGTGCTGGTTGAACCGGTATTCAGGGGCGCGAGCCGCTTCGAGGCGGTCTATTTCGGTTCCGAAGTCGATGGCGCGTTCGCGCAATACGCGAGGATGCCCTCGGCTCACGCGCACCGCATCGAAACCGCGCTGACTGATACCGAGCTCGCCTCGTTCCCTTGCGCCTACTCGGCGGCGGAGAACATGTTGACGCGCACCGCGCTTGTTGCGGGAGAGCGCGTTTTGATTACGGGCGCGTCGGGCGGCGTTGGTTCGGCAGCAGTGCAGCTTGCAAAGCGGCGCGGGGCCGAGATCACCGCGCTTGCGAGCGTCGACAAGGCTGAGGGCGTTCGCGCACTGGGCGCCTCTGATGTCCTTCCGCGCGACGCCCGGTTCGATCCGGAAACCTTTGATGTGGTGATCGATGTGGCAGGTGGCGCAGGTTTCCCGGCGCTGCTTGAAGCCCTCAAGCGTGGCGGGCGTTATGGTGTCGCGGGCGCGATTTCCGGTCCCATCGCCGAGCTCGACTTGCGCACCCTCTACCTCAAGGACCTGACGCTCCTCGGCTGCACGATCCTGGAGCCCGAAGTGTTCCCCAATCTCGTCAGCTATATCGAGCGCGGTGAAATCCGCCCGGTCGTCGCCGCAACCTATCCGCTTTCCCAAATCGTCGCGGCGCAGCGCGCCTTTCTAGAAAAGAAGCACATCGGCAAGATCGTGCTGATCCCCGGAGAATAACGCACATGAAGATCGGTTTCATCGGCCTCGGCAATGTCGGCGGCAAGCTGGCGGGCAGCCTCATCCGCAACGGCCATGACGTTACGGTGCGCGATCTCAATCCCGAACTCGTTGCCGAATATGTCGCGCGCGGCGCGAAGGAAGCGGCTAGCCCCGCCGCGCTCGGCGAGGCGGTCGATGTCATCATCACCTGCCTGCCGTCGCCCGCGGCCAGCGCCGCCGTGGCCGAGGGTGAGGACGGTTTCCTCGCCGTCATGCGCCCCGGGCAGGTCTGGATGGAAATGAGCACCACCGACTATGCCGAAGTCCTGCGCCTCGGCCCGCTGGTGGAGGCCAAGGGCGGCCTGTTCATGGAATGCCCCGTTTCGGGCGGCTGCCACCGCGCGGATACCGGCAACATCTCGATCTTCGCCGCCGGCCCGCGCGAGGGCTTCGAGCGCGTGCTGCCGGTGCTCAAGACCCTCGGTCGCCGCGTGCTTCACACTGGCGACTGGGGCACAGCCTCGCAGCTCAAGGTCATGACGAACTTCCTGTGCACCGCGCACCTCGTTGCGCTCGCCGAGGCGCTGACGGTGTGCAAGGCGGTCGGGCTCGACATGAACACGACCTATGAGGCGATCCGCATTTCCTCAGGCAACAGCTTTGTCCACGAGACGGAATCGCAGGTGATCCTCAACGGTAGCCGCGACATCAACTTCACGATGGACCTCGTTTCCAAGGACGTTGGCCTGTTCGACAAGATCGCGCAGGAGACCGGCGTTCCGGTCGAAATGTCGCCGCTCATCGTGCGCCTGTTCAAGGAAGGCGAAGCCGCTTTCGGCCCGCGCGAGTTCTCGCCCAACATCATCCGCCGCTATGAAGAGCCGCTGGGCATCAAGGTGCTGGGCACCGGCTTCCCGGACCAGATGGTCGATGATGAGCCCGAAGAGCAGGGCTACGAAGTGGTGGTGCGCCGGTAAGCCATTCGCAAAATCATTCCAAAATCCGCTCATGCTGAGCTTGTCGAAGCATCACTCCCGGCCGTGGTGCGAGATGCTTCGACAAGCTCAGCATGAGCGGGCTTGGTTGATCACAATTATCTCGCCGCCAGAATCATCGCCGCGCCCTTTTCCGCCACCATCACGGTCGGCGCATTTGTGTTGCCGCTGGTGATATTGGGGAAGATCGAGGCATCGATCACGCGCAGGCCCTCGGTGCCGTGGACGCGAAGTTGCGCATCGACCACGGAGGTCGCCGCGTCTGGACCCATCGCGCACGTGCCGGTGGGGTGGTAAACCGTATCTGCCCGCGCGCGGAAATCCGCCAGCTGATCTTCCTCGCTCACGACTTGCGGGCCGGGGATGAGTTCCTCGGTGATCATGTCGGCCAGCGGGCGGCTCGCGGCGATCTGGCGTAGCAGGCGGTTGCCGGCCAGCACTTCGGCGATGTCCTGCTCGGTCGACAGGTAGTTCGGCTGGATCAGCGGATACTCCAGCGGATCGCCCGAGCGCAGTTCGAGATAGCCCCGGCTGGTCGGTCGGCACGGATTGAACGAGAGCAGGAACGCCGAGAACGGATCGGGATTCAGCAGCTTGCGCGCGGCGAGCGGTGTCTTGGTATAGCTCACCGGGCTGAAATAGAGCTGCAGGTCGACATTCGGCGCATCGGGTCCGCTGCGCACGAAGCCGCCGCTCTGGTTGACGCTGAGCGACAGTGGTCCGCGCCGGTCGAACGCGAAACGCAGCGCCGCCTGCGCCTTGCCGAGCAGCGGGTGCAGTTCGTCGTTCAAGGTCGCGGTGCGCACCTTGTAGAAGTACGACACCGCGAGATGGTCCTGCAGGTTCTTGCCCACCGCGGGCAGGTGCTGCTGAACGGCGATGCCATGCTGCCCCAATGCCGCGCCGTCGCCAATGCCCGAGAGCATGAGCAATTGCGGCGAATTGATCGCGCCGCCGGAGAGGATGACCTCGCGGCGGGCCTTCACCTGATGCAGCTTTCCGCCGCGCCGGTACTCGATGCCGACCGCCCGATTGCCCTCGAACAGCACGCGCGTGGCTTGCGATTTCGTCTGCAGTTTCAGGTTCTTGCGCTTCAGTGCCGGGTGCAGGAACGCATTGGCAGTTGACGCGCGCCAGCCGCCGCGCGTGTTGATCTGGTAAAAGCCGACCCCTTCCGGGTTGCTGCCGTTGAAGTCGCTCGTGACCGGAAAGCCGAGGCCTTCCGCCGTCTCGATGAAGCTGTGGCAGACCGGGTGGACGTGGGGCGTGATCTCGGTCACGTGCTGCGGCCCGCCGCGCCCGTGATGCGCGCTGAAGCGGTCGAAGTCCTCGGACTTGGTGAAGTATGGCAGCACATCGTTCCACGCCCAGCCGGGATTGCCTGCCGCGTGCCAGTCGTCGAAATCGCGCGGCTGTCCGCGTACGTAGACCATGGCGTTGATCGAGCCTGAGCCACCGATCACCTTGCCGCGCGGCCAATAGCTGCTGCGCCCGCCGAGCCCTTCGACGGCTTCCGTATCGTACATCCAGTTGATGCGGCGATCGAAGAAGGTGCGGCCATAGCCGATCGGCATCTGAATCCAGATCGACAGGTCGCTGCCGCCGGCTTCGAGCAACAGCACCGTGGACTTGCCGTCCTCGGTCAGCCGGTTGGCCAGCACGCACCCGGCGGTGCCGGCGCCCACCACGATATAGTCAAATATTTCAGTCATCAGAATACCGGGTGCTGTGTCATTTCCAGATGCAGCATATCCCCGGCGTAGGGATGGTTCCGCGCCACATCTTCGTTAAGCTCGACGCCAAGTCCCGGTTCCGTCGGCGGGATCACATGGCCTTCCTCGAAGCGGATCGGGCTCTTGAGGATTTCGGTGTGGAAACCGCCCCAGTCCTCGATGCTTTCGAGGATCAGGAAATTCGGCGTCGCCGTCGCCAGTTGGATATTGGCTGCGCCAACCACCGGCCCGCAATAGAGATGCGGCGCAATCTGCGCGTGGCGCACTTCGGCCATGCCCGCGATCTTCTTGGCTTCGAGCAGACCGCCTACGCGCCCGAGGTTCATCTGCAGGATCGCCGCACTGCCCGCCTCAAGCAGCCGCGCGAAATCGTACTTCGTCGCCAGCCGCTCGCCGGTCGCGATGGGAATCGAGGTTGCCCGCGCGACCTTGGCCATTTCCTCAGGCGCATCGGGGGGCACGGGCTCTTCCAGCCACAGCGGATCGGCTGCTTCCAGCCGCTTGGCCAGCCGGATCGCGCCCGCCGCCGTCATCTGACCGTGGGTGCCGAACAGCAGATCCGCCTTGCTTCCCACGGCTTCGCGCAGGGTGAGGGCGAACCTCTCCGAAAGATCGAGCGCTTCCAGCGAAAGCTGCCGCCCGTCGAAGGCTGTGTAAGGCCCTGCCGGATCGAACTTCAGCGCGGTGAAGCCCATCGCGAGGTATTCCGCCGAACGCTCCGCCGCGAGATCGG
Source organism: Novosphingobium sediminis (assembly GCF_007991615.1). Lineage (GTDB taxonomy): Bacteria > Pseudomonadota > Alphaproteobacteria > Sphingomonadales > Sphingomonadaceae > Novosphingobium > Novosphingobium sediminis. Next base: position 33,977 of record NZ_BJYR01000001.1, read on the forward strand.
GATCGTGGTAGACGTCGGTCTTATCGCCGGGGCGGGGATAGATGTAGGTGTAGGCGCGCAGGCGCTCGTGCACTTGGCCGCCAAGCAGCTTGTAAACCGGCTTGCCTGCCGCCTTGCCGATGATGTCCCAGCAGGCCATCTCCAGCGCGCTGAGCACGCCCATCAGCGATAGGTCGGAATGCTGGGTGAAGCCGCTGGAATAGACGCGGCGCCACAGGTTCTCGATATCGTGCGGATCGCGGCCTACGGCATAGCGCGCGAATACATCCTCGATCATCTTCGCCACGAGATGAGGCGAGAAGGGGACGCAATAGGCCTCCCCGATCCCGCTGATCCCGCAGGCCGTCGTCAGCTTGACGAACACGAAGTAGCGCCCGCCGAAATGCGGCGGCGGGTTGCCGACGACGAATGTCTCGATATCGGCGAGCTTCATGCCGGTTCGAAGCCGTTGATGACCTTGATCTCGAGATAGTCGTGGAGGCCGAATTCGCCCCATTCACGCCCATTGCCAGACTGCTTGTAGCCACCGAACGGCGAGCAGTATTCCTGCCCGGCGCCGTTGAGGTAGACGCTGCCCGCCCGGATCTTGCGCGCAACGCGGCGGCCGCGCTCAAGGTCGCCGCTCTGGACATAGCCGGCAAGGCCGTAGGGCGTGTCGTTGGCGATGGCGACCGCCTCGTCCTCGTCCTTGAACGGGATCATCGCCAGCACAGGGCCGAAGATTTCCTCGCGCGCGATGGTCATCTCGTTGGTTACGTCAGCGAAGATCGTCGGCTTGACATAGTAGCCGCGGTTGAACCCGTCGGCGCGGCCCGGTCCGCCCGTTACCAGCCGCGCGCCTTCCGCGATGCCGGCTTCGATGAGGCGCTGGATCCGGTCGAAGTGAACCTTGCTGACGACCGGCCCGAGATGCGGCCCCTTCTCCATCGGATCGCCTAGCGTGACGCTTTCGGCCACCGTCTTCGCGATTTCGACGGCCTCGTCATAGACCGAGGCCTCGACCAGCATGCGGGTGGGCGCATTGCACGATTGGCCCGTGTTGTTGAAGCAGTGGCGCACACCCCGCGCGACGGCGGCTTCGAGCCCGGCATCGGCAAAGACGAGGTTGGGAGACTTGCCGCCAAGTTCCTGGCTGACGCGCTTGACCGTTTCAGCGGCTGACTTCGCCACCTGAATGCCGGCGCGTGTCGAGCCTGTGAACGAGACCATGTCGGCTTCCGGATGGCCGGTCAGCGCATCGCCGATGCCGGGGCCGGTGCCGTGGACCATGTTGAACACGCCCGCCGGGAAGCCTGCCTCATGGATGAATTCGGCAAAGAGCTGAGCCGAGAGCGGGGCGATTTCGCTGGGCTTGAGCACCATCGTGCAGCCTGCGACCAGCGCCGGGCCGATCTTGGCCGCGAGCTGGTTGATCGGCCAGTTCCAAGGCGTGATCAGCGCGCAGACGCCGACCGCTTCGTGCACCTGCCGCCCGCGGCTGCCAAGCTGACGCTCCCACACCATCTCGCGCGCGGCCTTGACCGTTTCCTTGAGGTGGCCGGGACCGCATTCGGCCTGCGCGTTGTAGGAGAGGTCGTAGGGCGCGCCCATTTCGGTGCTGATCGCCGTGACCATCTCGTCATAGCGTGCTTCGAACACGGCGATCAGCTTTTCGACGAGGGCAAGGCGCTCCTCGAGGCTGGTCGCCGAATAGGCGGGAAACGCCGCGCGGGCTGCGGCCATGGCTTTGTCGACATCGTCCGGCCCGCACAGCGCAACTTGCGCGCAGACTTCCTCGGTCGCCGGATTGATCGCCTCGAACACCGCCGTCGAGGTGGCCGGCAGCGTCCACGCGCCGTTGATGTACGAGGGGAGAGGAGAAAGCTCAGACATGACCGATTGCTCGCTGCTGGTCCTCGACGATCGTGCGAGCGGCGAGGAAATAGTGAAGTGCCGCCCAGAAACCGGTCGGCGCGAGGATGAGAAGTGCCGAGCGCAGCGATGCGGCGTCAGGCCCGGCCGGACCCGCGAAGTAGTCGCTCAGCATGCCAACGCCCTGCGGCGCGACAATGAGGTTGAACACGTTGGCAATCAGCAGCGCGATCGCGCTGAACATGGCGCGCATCTTCGGCGGCGCGAGGTTCTGGCCGAGCGCGAATGCGGGGCCGATGTAGAAATAGATGCCCGGGATGAACAGCCACAGCGAGACCGTCGCCAGTGTCAGATTGTGCGTATAGATCGCGATGATCCCCGGCACGGTGGCAACAGCAGTCACGCCGCCGAGCAGGTACACGATCTTGCGCGGATCGGTGTAGGACGGGCGGGCGAGGATCCACGCCGTCAGCAGCGAGGCACCGATGCCCATCACGAGGTGGATCGGCCCGACAATCGCGCCGGCCTGGCCAACGTCGATCTGGTAGGTGCGCTGGAGGAAGGTGGGGATGAACCACATCAGGCCCCAACCCCACAGCGCGCCGACACCGCTACCCATCATCACGTGCACCGCCGACTTCTGGGTCACGCAGAAGCGCAGCGTATCCATCAGGGTCGGATCGTCGTCGCTCTTGATTACATCGAGGCAGCCGCGCTTGGGCTCGCGGATCGTCGCCATGATGAGGAGGGCAAGCAGCACGCCTGGAATGCCCAGCACGAGGAAGGCAGCGCGCCAGCCATAGGCATGCGCCACCGCGCCCGCCATGTCCGCCCCGATCCACGCACCGATCGGCGCGCCGAGGCAGAAGATCGTGAGCGCCATCGGGCGCCGCGCGGCAGGGAAATAATCGCAGATGATCGAGTTGCACGAAGGCGTGCCGCCCGCTTCGCCGATGCCGACGCCCATCCGCGCCAGCAGCAGCTGCATGTAACCCTTTGAAAGGCCGCACATCGTCGTCATCACCGACCACAGCGTGATCGAAATCGCCAGCAGGTTGCGCCGGTTGTAGCGGTCTGCAATCCACGATAGCGGAATGCCCATGCTGACATAGAACAGCGCAAGTGAGACGCCGGTGAGGAAGGCAACACCGCCATCGCTGAGGTGCAGGTCGAGCCGGATCTGCTCGAGCACGGTCGACATCACGTAACGGTCCGCGATGTTGATCGTATAGGCCAGCATCATGATGAACAGCACGTACCAGCGCAGCGCTACCGAAGCATTCTCCTCACCCGCCGGGCCTGCTGTTGCACCTATGGCTGCCATTGGCTGTTCCTGTCCCTTTGAAGTTGTTTATCGCGGTGCAAGCTCTGGTCCCAACGCCTCGCGCAGGGGCTCGAGCCAGGTTTCGTAATTCTTCCACTGATCGAGCCCATCGCGGAAGATCGGCTGGCGTACCTGCTCCGAACTTGGCGTCCGCACAGAGCGCTTGGTCTTGTGGAATTCGATGCAGGCCTCTTCGAATGGAAGGCCGCAGTAATCGAGAATGCGCCGCACGCTGCCTTCGAGATCGTCGACCACGTCTTCGTGCTGCACACGCAGCACCCGGCCGGGGAGGACCGCATCCCAGTGGTCCATCAGCTCGACGTAGGTCTTGTAGTAGCGCGCGATGTCTTCAATGCCGTAGGTGAATTCCTGGCCCTGCGCGAAGAGCTGCTTCAGGTTGCTGAAGCAGCACGACATCGCATCGCGCCGTGCATCGATGATCTTCGCGTTCGGCAGGATCAGATGGATCAGGCCGATATGCCGGAAGTTATTCGGCATCTTGTCGATGAAGAAGGGCCGGCCGAGGATGCGGTTGGGCATGGTATCGGCGATATACTGCTCGCCAAAGCGGCGGACGGCCTCCTTGTCGAGGTCCTCCAGCGAGCCGGGGTAGAGCGGCTTGTCGAAATTGAGCTCGCGGCCCTGCAATTCGTGCACGATCCGCTGGATGTCGGGCAGTTCCTGCGTGCCTTCGACCATCGAGTGCGAGGCGAGGATCTGCTCGAGCAGCGTGGAGCCCGACCGTGGCAGGCCGAGCACGAAGATTGGCGAGGGATCATCCAGTCCCCAGCCTTCGCGCGCGGCGAAGAAGGTGGGGGTGCAGACGCGCTTCTGTTCGCGCGTGTTGGTCTCGAACACTTCGGGCAGATAGCCGTTGCCCGCGCGGTGCATGGCGTTGCCGCGCGAATAGGCTGCCCACGAACCTTCGTAATCACCCGCATCTTCCAGCGCCTTGCCGAGCGCGAAGGCGATGTGGACGCGGTCGACATCGGCGATCGCCGGGCTTTCGAGCTGGTCCTTGAGGATCGCGATGGACTCGGCGGAGAACCGGTAGGTCTTGAGATTGGCGAGGCTCCACCACGCATCGCCGAAGTCGGGGCGGTCTGCGGTGGCGGCCATGTAGGCGTCGATCGCTTCGGCGGTGCGCGCTTCGGTCTTGAGCGCATGGCCTAACCACAGGTTGAGATCGGCGCGGCGGACGCGGGCTTCCAGCGTGTCGCCCGAAATCTCGGCAATCATCGCGCGGTATTCGGGGATCACGCTTTCGAAATCACCCAGCCCGACGCGGATCGTCGCGGCCTGGATGCGATGCGCGTGTCCACGTGGATCGCGCTTCAGCAGTGGTTCCAGCGCTTCGCGCGCTTGCGGGAACTTGTGCCGCGCGATGAGTACCTGCACATACTCGTGCCGTGCTTCATCGTGGTCCGGCACGAGCCCGAGGACGCCTTCGTAAAGCGCTTCCGCATCATCGAGCACGTTGCGCCGATGGCCGATCTGGGCGAGCAGCCGCATGGCCTCTGGGTGATTGCCAGCCTCCAGCAGGAAGCGGCGGATCAGCGTTTCCGCTACGTCCACCTCGCCATCGCCAAACAGCACCTTGGCCTGGACGATCGGGGGAGGGAGGCTGGCGAGGTGAGCGAAGTGCCGCGCTGCCAATTCGGCGCTGCGCATGTCCCCGGTCATCCGGTAGAGCCCGTCGAGCATGCGCCAGCCCATGGCGAGCGCCGGATTGGTGGTGACAGCCGTCCGCAGCGCGAAGATCGCAGCAGGCGCATCGCGCTGCACGACATGGCAGAGCCCGCGTTCAAGGAACAGCTGACTGAAATTGGGATGATGCGCGGCCAGCCGGTCGAGTGCGGCAAGCGCGGCATCGGGCTGCTGCATCATGCGCAGCGAATGCGCTTCTATCAGCAGGAGATCGCGATTGGTGGGGGCAGTGGCGAGCAGGCGCTTAGCGCCGCTGACTGCTGCTGCATAGTCGCCTTTTGCCTGCAGCGCGTGAAGCGCCCTCAGTTCTGCCTCCGGCGGGTCCGCGGCAAGCGGGGCAGGGTGGGTATTCTGGGAACGAGTCAGGTCTGCTTGCGTGGCCATCAACGCACTTTCAAAGTCGGCCATCGCCGCGCGTGTCCATCAAACTCACCCAATTGCATTCAGAGTACTACCAGAAAGCAAGGGGTGGCGTTTGTGGCGCCACCCCTTTCCTTCCTCAAAGTCAGATTACATCTTGGCAGCGATCTTGATGCCGTAGGTCAACGGACGCACGATCGTCGAAGTCTTGATGTACTGCGACGAGTTGGTGAACGTCGAAGCGTGGCTGTTGAAGATGTTGTCGCCGAAGATGGTGACAGTCCAGTTGTCACGCGTGAAACCGACCTGCATGTCAGCCAGAGCATAACCCGGCATCTTGTAGCGCAGCACGGTGGTGGCGGGAACGATGATGCCGTTGGGGCTCACACCGTTGCCGTTGCCCGGGACGTTACCGTCAGGATAGGTCGACGGCTGGTTATACTGCGTGCTGATATAGTTCACGCCAGCACCGATGAACCAGTCCATGCCGGCCTTGCCCGCCCATTCGTAGCGCGCACGGATGTTGCCCTGGAACTTGGGGCTGAACGGCGTGATGCTGCCGACGTTGCCGAACGGGCTCTGCACCGGCTTGACCTGACCGCCAACGAACACCTCGGTGATGCACTTGCCGAAGCTCGACACGCCGGGGTTGTTTGCGATGAAGCAAGGCGCGTTGGCCTGCTTGCTCTCGTTGTAGGTGGCCGAACCGTTGATCGTCAGGCCGTCCATCGGACGGGCGAAGATCTGCGCTTCGAGACCCTTGATGTGGTAGGTCGGGCCGTTCGTCGCGAAGGCGGTGTTGCCGAAGCCGGCGGCCGGGTTGAAGAAGCCGATCTGGATGTTCTTCCACTCCATGTAGTAGGCGGAGAGGTTGAACGTCACCTTGCGGTCAAACAGATCGGTCTTGAGACCCGCTTCGTAGTTGATCAGGTTGTCGGGCGCGTAGGCGGCCGGAACCAGCAGCTGCGGAGCATGCGGCGCGATCGGATCACGCACGCGGGCCGAAGGACCGCGGTTGAACGCACCCGGACGGAAGCCTTCGCTGTAGGTGAAGTACATCATGGTGCCGGGCTTGGGCTTCCACGTGATGGTGCCCTTGCTGCGGAAGCCCTTGTACGTCGACTTCAGGCCCAGCGCGTCGAGGTTCGAACCCGTCAAGCAGGACGGCACCTGGTAGCAGCCGCCGTTGAACGACGAGTAGACCGACCCCTTCTGGAAGTTGTCGTAGTAGTAGTAGCGGGTGCCGGCCGTGACGGTCAGGGTGTCGGTGATGTCGAAATCGACCGAACCGAACGCTGCGTACTGCTTGTAGCCGCGCGTGATGTCCTGACCGAACGACACGCCATCAGGACGCGGGCCGGGAACATTGAGCGTGGCGTTCGGGTTGGGGCCCACGTTGCCGAGGCAGACGGTGCCTGCAGCCTTGATCTGCGCGGCGGTCAGCCCGCTGTCGCAGTTCGGAATGGTCGTGTACGACCAGTCCATGTTGTCCTGAATCTTGAAGTTCTCGTAGTAACCACCGACGATCGCACGGATCCGGCCGGTATCCGGCGACGAGATGCGCACTTCGTGGCTCTCGTGGGTGTTGCGGACCTTGTCGTTCCAGCGGCTGTTCGGTTCGTAGCAGTAGGGCGCCGCGCCGACGTTCCAGTAGTAGTTCGCACCGCCGGTGCACTGGTAGAAGATGCCGTAGGTCGCGCGGGCGTAGTTGGTGTAGTCACCCTGCTGCGAGATGTGGCGCTTCAGGTAAGCGCCGGTGTAGATCACCTTGAAGTCGCCGATCTTGCCGTTGATCGTCCACGCCGTGTTCCAGTAGTCGTCCTTGTTGTACTGGGGCGAGAACAGCGTCGAGGACAGGCCCGTCAGCGGCTGATAGTCGTAGGTGTAGGTCTGGACGGCGAAGGTGCCCTTCGATTCCAGCTTCTGGTAGGCCTGCGTGACGAGCAGGTCCCAATCCGGCGCAACCTGCCAGGCGAGCGAGACGCGGCCACCGGTGTAGTCGACGGGGTTGAAGTTGTCTTCGACCAGCGCAGCGTTGCTGTAGTTGCCCTCGCGGCTCTGCTGGCTCGGCGTCAGCTTGTTGCCGTTGCCCTGATAGGCGAGGTAGTACGAACCGAGGTCGCTCGGCAGGCGGGTAAACGTCGACAGCTTGTTGTCGATGTAGCCGCCGCGGTGATCGGTGTAGGCCACCGCGCGGATCGCCAGCTTGTCCTCGATGATCGGCACGTTGATCATCGCGTTGAACGAACCGTTGGTGGTGCCGCCGGCGGTGCCGCCGAAGCTGCCTTCAAAGCGGCCTTCGAACTTGCTCAGCTTGGGCTTATTGGTGATGTAGCGAACCACACCCGCCTGCGCGCCGCCGCCGAAGAGGGTGCCCTGCGGACCCTCGAGCACTTCGACGCGCTCCATGTCTGCGAGGTACACGTCGGCGTTACGCGCCGGGAACTGCATCGACTGGTCATCGAGGTAGAGCGCGACGTTGGGGAAGCCGCCGATCGTTGCCGAGGACTGCTGGCCTGCGAAACCGGCCGACAGACCGCGCAGGAAGATCGCGCCCTGGCCAGGACCGTTGTTCGAGAAGGTGACGTTCGGGGTGTAGCGGAGCAGGCCGTCGATGTTGGTGACGTTCAGCTTGCTCAGCGTGTCGGTGCTGAAGGCCTGCAGGGTCAGCGGCACGTCCTGGATCGACTGGTCGCGGCGCTGCGCCGTGACGACAATGACGTCGGAGGTAGCCGCGGCGGAGTCAGCCTGCGGTGCGGATTGCGCGAACGCCATCTCGCCCGAGCCGAGCGCGACGGCTGCCGCAGCGCACGACAACATAAACCGTGATTTCATGTGTAACCCCCATCCTTCTTAATTTTCACCCGGTGTCAGACCGGGGCCCATCAAAGCGCATCAATGGCGTGCAAAAAAGAGAGGAACAGTCAGGACGGCCTGTCAGGAAGGTGCATGAAGAGCGCCCTAATCCGCTACTTCGCACCGGACCGGCTCCATCCGGTCGGACCTTTCCCGAACTGGCAATTCCCTGATTTTACTCCCCGTTTTCAGCACGCTCATTGTCGCGTTTGGGCAAGCCTAGGTCAAAGCAAGGGCTAAATCCACCCCCAGATTGCTGCCATGCCACGTCGCGCTGGATTGTGGCTTTTTGGTCCTCCCTGTCGTGCATAGGTTTGTAAAGGTTCACAAGTTACTGATATTAAATATATTTATCTGAATTTAGCTGATTTTGTAACCCTTCGCGAGGTGCATGCCAGTGCATCCGGACGCTCCCACTCATGCCTTTTTGTCAATTTTCCATGGCGGCATAAGGAAATCCGATTGGCTGCATTCATCAGGTTGGTCCACCCGGTGGAGCATTCGTTCCTCGCGCAACCGGGACCACCCATACATGATCGACCTCAGCCGGATCGGCTCGCTTCTGGCCCAGCGGCCGGAAGGGCACTGCCTCCCCCAGGCGCTCTACAACGACACCGAAGTTTTCGACTTCGACATGACCGCTGTTTACGGCACGAGCTGGCTGATGGCCGGCTTCGAGTGCGAGCTGCCCAAGGCGGGCAGCTACATCTCGCAGATGGTGGGCAAGTGGCCGGTGCTGATCGTGAAGGGCCGCGATGGGGAAATCCGCGCCTTCCACAACACCTGCCGCCACCGCGGCTCGATCCTGTGCGCTACTGGCAGCGGCTCGGCGCCCAAGATCGTTTGCCCCTACCACCGCTGGACGTACGAGCTTGACGGCTCGCTGCTTTCGGCGATGCGCATGGAAGACAATTTCGACAAGGCGGCGCACAGCCTGCGCCCGATCCAGCTCGAACGCGTGGCCGGCTGCCTGTTCATCTGCTTCGATGACAATCCGCCGCCTTTCAACGAATTCGCGATCAAGCTCGAGGAATACCTCGCGCCGCACGATCTCAAGAACGCCAAGCTCGCGTTTGAAAGCACGATCACCGAATATGCCAACTGGAAGCTCGTGATGGAAAACGGGCGCGAGTGCTATCACTGCGCGACCGGACATCCCGAACTGGCAAAGACGTTCCCGGTCGGCATGAAGAAGCACTTCGACGTCGATGGCGATCTGCGCGTGCAGACCTTCCATGAACAGATGGCCGCGCTCGGCCTTGCAACGGACGCGATCGAGGGTGATTGGTGGCAGCTCGCGCGCTTCCTCCTCAATCCGGAAGTCCTGTCGCTGTCGATGGACGGCAAGCACCTCGTCAAGAAGCTGATGTGCGACAAAAATGGCGGTGACATCGGTTCGATGCGTCTCGCTATCGATCCGCACTGCTTCATGCATTCGACCGCCGACCACACCTTCATGTTCAGCGCGATGCCGGTGGGGCCGAAGGAAACTGCCGTCACCGGCAAGTGGCTCGTCCACAAGGATGCCGTCGAGGGCGTCGATTACACGATCGAGAGCCTTTCCGACCTGTGGACCCGCACCAACCTGCAGGACAAGGAACTGGCGGAAAACAATCAGCTCGGCGTGAACAGCCCCGGCTACGTTCCCGGTCCCTACTCCAAGGAGGCCGAACTGCTCGCGCTGCGCTTTACCGACTGGTACTGCGACACTGCCCGCAAGTATGTCGAGAAGCATGGTAGCTGATTCTCCCAAGGGACTCCGTCCCGAAACGCTCGCTGTCGCTTTCGGCTATGATCCGGCTGAGGCGCTCGGCGCGGTCAAACCGCCGGTCTACCTGACTTCGACCTTCATCTACCCCAGCGCCCAGCACGCGAAGGACGTCCATGAGGCGTTCTTCGATGGCACCGGGCCGCTGGCGGGAAAGAAGGGTGAGGGGCACATCTATTCGCGCCTTGGCCATCCGGGGCTCGATATCCTCGAAACGCGCCTTGCCGCGATTGATGGTGCCGAGGCTGCTGCGGCGTTTTCCTCGGGCATGGCGGCGCATTCCTCGATCGCGCTGACGTTCGTGAAGCCCGGTGACAGTGTGCTCCACGGCCGCCCGATCTACGGCGGCGTGGATATGCTTTATGGTTCAGTCATGCCGGGCTTCGGCACCCATGTCGAAACCTACACCGACGGCTGCGACCCGGACGCGGTGCGCGCCGCCGCCCGTGCTGCGCTCGCCAAGGGTCCGCTGGCGTTGATCGTGGCGGAAACCCCGGCCAACCCGACGGCTGCCATCGTCGATCTGGACCTGATGGTTGCGGTGGCGGACGAGATCGGCCGCGAGACGGGGCGCCGTCCGCTGGTCGTTGTCGACAACACCCTGCTCGGGCCCTTCGCGCAGCGGCCGATCGAGCAGGGCGTCGATCTGTGCATGACCTCGCTCACCAAGTACTGCGCCGGGCACAGCGATCTGCTGGCGGGCGGGGTGAGCGGCAGGCTGGAACTGATCCACCAGTTGCGCACCTTGCGCACCACCTGGGGCAACCACCTCGATCCGTTCACCGCGTGGCTTGTTGTGCGCAGCTTTGAATCCGCAGCCGTGCGGATCGAACGGGCGATGGAGAATGCGCGCAAGGTGGCGGAATTCCTCCGCGATCATCCCAAGGTGGCTGGTGTGACCTATCTAGGCTTCCTTGCTGAAGGCACGCCCGCACGCGCGGTCTATGATCGCCAGTGCAAGGGTGCTGGCTCCACGTTCTCGTTCCACCTCCATGGCGGTGAGGCGGAATCGTTCCGCATGCTCGATGCGCTGAAGCTGCTGAAGCTGGCGGTCAGCCTTGGCGGATCGGAAACGCTGATCTGCCACTCGGCGACGACCACGCACTATGCCGTCCCGCGCGAGGGGCGTCTTGCCGGCGGCATTACCGATGGCACGATGCGCCTGTCCGTTGGGCTTGAACACGCTGACGATATCATCGCCGATCTCTCCCAGGCGCTAGAGGCTGTCTGACCAATGCATATCAACAATGGCACCGATCCCCATGCGATCGGCACGAAGCTCCCTGCGCCCGAGGCGCGCTATGACATGGTTGTCGTGGGGGCAGGGCCTGCTGGCCTGACTGCTGCGCTCGCCGGGGCAGGGGAGGGCAAGTCCGTCCTCTTGGTCGACGAGAACCCGATCCCCGGCGCTGCCATGGGCAACGATGTGCCGCTCCTGTTCGGCGGCCGCATGACCACGGCGACGCAGAACGCCGAGCGCATGCTCGAGACCGTGTTCATGAGCGAGCCGATGCTGGAAGCCGCGATGGACGCGGGCGTCGAAGTCCTGCTCGGCACCAGCGCCTGGGGCGTCTACCGCAATGGTGCGGGCATCACGGGCCTGCCCGAAAACGTCGTTGCGCTGGCGGACAAGGATCGCGGGTGGATCGTCGGTTATAACGAACTCGTCCTCGCGACCGGCGCACGCGATCTGGCCATCGGCTTTCCTGGCTGGAACCAGCCGGGCGTTATGGGCGCGGCCGCGCTTGAACGCCTGCTGGCGCACTACGAAGCCTTCGCCGGCAAGCGCATCCTCATTGTCGGCAGCCACAACCTCGCTCTCGAAACCGCGCTCCTTGCCCGCGACAAGGGCGTCGATGTGGCGGGCCTCGTCGAAGTCCGCAGCGCGCCGCAGGGCGATGCCGCGCTCGCCGAAGCCGTCCGCGCTGCGCAGATCCCGTTCTATCTGGAAGACGCCCCTGCCGAAGCCATCGGCGGCATCGACGGCGTCGAACGTGTCCGCCTGCGCTCGGGCGCCGAGATCGCGGTCGATACGGTCGTCCTCGCCATCGGCCTTGTCCCCTCGATCGAACTGATCGATGCGATGGGCGGCAAGCGCGTGCTCGATGGCGCGCGCGGAGGCTATATTCCGGGCGATAACGACGGCGTGACCTGCGTCGGCGATTGCGCGGGCCTTGCCGATACCGGCTTCGACCACGTGGACTACCGCATGGAATGGGCGCGCGAACTCGGCAAGCTGTCGAAGGGCGACACCATCGTCTGCCAGTGCGAGGAAGTGACCCGCGCCGACCTGCTCGGCGTCCAGCCCCCGCGCTACCTCGAGCGCCCTGCGCCGATGCAGGCGCGTTCGCTCGATACGCTGATCAAGGATGGCCCGCCTAACCCGGACCAGATCAAGCGCCTCACCCGCGCCGGCATGGGCGTGTGCCAGGGCCGCCGCTGCCGCGATCAGGTGGCGATGATGTTGGCGATGGCTGCGGATGGCCCGTTTGGCTCGGTCCCGCTCGCCACCCACCGCGCGCCGGTCCGTCCGCTCCCGCTTCGTATTCTCGCGGATTGGGAAGAAAGCGAAGAAATGCGCGCCGGATGGGACGTGTGGTTCGGCATCCCGACCCAGTGGGTGCCCTACCGCGATATCGATACGCCGCGCGAGCGCGAGCACCAAACCGCCATTGCCGAAGGGTGGAGCCTCTAAGATGACCTACGTCGGTATGCCCACTCCGAAGGAAACCCCGCAGGAAACCATGGCGAAGATCGCCGGTTCTGCGAAAGGAATGAAGGTCGTCATTGTCGGCGGCGGCGTTTCCGGCCTCAGTGCCGGCTGGTGGCTCGCCCGCTCGGGTGCTGAGGTCACGGTGCTCGACAAGGGCATCGTCGGCTGGGAAGCCTCGGGCCGCAACGGCGGCGGCGCTTCGCACTATCAGAGCCCGCTGTTCGAGGAAGAGCAGCGCATGTGGCCGCACATGGACGCGCTGCTCGGCTATCCGACCGAGCATCAGCAGGAGCGGCTGGTCATCGCAGTCAGCCCCAAGCAGCTGAATCAATACCATTATCTCGCCAAGATGAACAATGACATGGGCTACCGTGTCGATCTGCTTGATGGCGATCAGGTGCGCAGCATGGTGCCGCTGGCGGGGGACAACTGCCTCGGCGGCATGCACTACCGCTTCGGCGGCCATGCCAATCCGCAGCGTTCCGTTCAGGCCTATGCCTGGGCGCTGCAGGATCTTGGCGGGCGCATCTACCAGCACAGCCCGGTGACGGGGTTTGAGACCGTTGGCGGCAAGGTCACCGCGGTCCATGCAACTTCAGGCCGCCACGAATGTGATGCTGTCGTCGTCGCGGCAGGTCCGCAGATCCAGGCGCTCATGGCGAAGCTGGGCGTCGAAGTCCCGCTCGCTGCCGCGCGCGCCGAAATGATTGTGACCGAGCCTGCGCCGATGATGCCCATCGGCGGCGTCGACGGGAACGGCCTCTATGGCCGTCAGACCCTGCGCGGCAATCTCGCCTATGGTGGCGGTCCGCACGAATGGCTGGAAACGTTCGAGGCTGGCCCGCCCGCGCGTCCGTCCTCGCCGCTCACGCGCAATCTTGCGCGGCGCGTGGCAGAGCTGTTCCCCAAGGCCGCACACCTCAACGTGATCCGCTCGTGGGCGGGCATCGTCGAGAACACGCCCGATGGCCGCCCGATCATCGACCGGATGAAGGACCCGGAAAACGTGACTGTCATCACGATGTCCGGCGTCGGCTTCGGCCTTTCGCCTGCCTCGGGCCACGCGGTGCGCGATCTCGTTGTCGACGGGGCGTGCAGCTTCACCGACATCGCCAAGATCAGCCTCTCGCGTTTTGACGGCATCGGCGCGGACTGGCGCGAGCAGCGCGGCTGGCAGGCACCGAAAGCGGCATGAAGACGCCCTATTCCGCCTTTAGCCTGCTGCGCGGCGCGCTGAACGGGCAAAAGCATTGGGAACCGGCGTGGCGCGATCCTGAGCCGCGCGCCAGCTATGATGTCATCATCATCGGCGGCGGCGGGCACGGCCTTGCCACGGCCTATTACCTCGCCAAGGTCCATGGCATCCGCAATGTCGCGGTGCTGGAAAAGAGCTGGATCGGCGGCGGCAATGTCGGGCGCAACACCACGCTGGTGCGCTCCAACTATCGCCTGCCGCAGCTGCACAACTTCTTCGAATTCGGCCTCAAGCTGTGGCACGGCCTGAGCGACGATCTGAACTACAACGTCATGTTCAGCCCGCGCGGCGCGATGTTCCTCGGTCATAACGATGGCGACATGATCAAGCTCGCCGAACGCGGCGATGCCATGCGCTGCGACGGGATCGACGCTGAGCTGCTCACGCCGAAGCAGATCGCCAAGATCGAACCGCTGCTCGACCTCAGCCGCGATGCCCGCTTCCCCATCGACGGCGCGCTGATCCAGTGGCGCGCCGGCACCGCGCGGCATGATGCGGTTGCGTGGGGCTATGCCCGCGCTGCGGATGCGCTGGGCGTCGATATCATCCAGAAATGCGAAGTGACCGGCTTCGTGAAGGACGGCAACCGGATCACCGGCGTCGAGACCACTCGCGGCCGCATCCTTGCGGGCCGGACCGGCATCTGCGTCGCGGGCCACAGCGGCCATGTCGCGGGCCTCGCGGGCCTGCGCTTGCCGATTGAATCGCAGACGCTGCAGGCGCTCGTCACCGAAGGCGTCAAGCCGATGGTGCAGTCGGTCATCATGTCGCAGTCGCTGCATTTCTACGTCAGCCAGTCCGACAAGGGCGGCATCGTGATGGGCGGTGATCCGGACAACTGGCCGAGCTATGCTCGCCGCGGCCAGCCGACGATCAAGGAGCATGCCATCGCGCAGGCGGTGACCTGCATGCCCGCGCTCTCGCGCCTCAGGATGCTGCGCACCTGGTCGGGCGTGACGGACATGAGCTTCGACGGATCGCCGATCATCGGGCCGAGCCCGATTGACGGGCTCTATCTCAACGCCGGCTGGTGCTATGGCGGCTTCAAGGCGACGCCTGCCTCGGGCTGGACTTATGCCCACACGCTCGCCACCGGCAAGCCGCACGAACTCAACGCACCCTTCAGCCTCGAACGCTTCATGACCGGTGCCACGATCGACGAAACGTCCGTCGGTCCGTTCCCGAACCACCGCTGAGACAGGCACAGACATGTACCAGATCACCTGTCCCCACTGCGGCCCGCGCGCCCAGACCGAGTTCACCTATGAGCGCACGACCGACTCCGTTGTCGATCCCGCTGGCGATGCGCAGACCGCGATGCAGGCGCTCTACACCCGCGCCAATCCGATGGGGCTCGATGATGAAATCTGGCGCCACACCTATGGTTGCCGTGCTTGGATGGTGCTCACCCGCCATCGCGTGACGCACGAGATCACCGCCGTGAAGGCTATTGGCCCGGAGGCGCTGCCATGAGCGGCCCGAACCGTCCCGCCACTGGCGCGGAAACGATTGCCTTCACCTTCGACGGCACGACTTACCACGCCCGCCCGGGTGACACGCTTGCGGCTGCGCTGCTGGCGAACGGCGTCGGCCTTGTTGCTCGCAGCTTCAAGTACCACCGCCCGCGCGGGATCATGACGGCGGGGATCGAGGAGCCCAATGCGCTCGTCACCATCGGCACAGGTGGCCGAGCCGAGCCCAATACCCGCGCGACCGATGTGTTTGTCTATCCCGGCATGGTCGCGAACAGCCAGAACCGCTGGCCGAGCCTGGCGTTCGATGTGGCGTCGATTTTCGGCCTTGCCGCACCTGCGCTTGGCGCGGGGTTCTACTACAAGACCTTCTTCGGCCCGGCGAAGCACTGGATGCTCTACGAGGGCTTCATCCGCCGCGCCGCTGGGCTCGGCAATGCGCCGACCGAAGCGGACCCGGACAACTTCTCCCAGAAGGCCGGTTTCTGCGATGTGCTCGTTGTCGGTTCGGGCCCCGCCGGTCTCAAGGCCGCGCTCGATGCAGCCGAAGCGGGCAGCCGCGTCATGCTCGTCGAGCAGGATGCCGTCCTCGGCGGTTCCCTGCTGCGCGATCCCGATCCGTCGATCGACGTCGCCGCGATGGTGGAGCGGATCAGGGCGCTTGGCGGCGAAGTGCTGCTGCGCACGACGGCCTCCGGCTACTGGGATCACAACTTCCTCACACTGACACAGCGTCTTGCCGAACCCGGCGCGGTGCCCGAGCATGGCTTCGCCCAGCGCCTGTGGCACGTGCGGGCAGGGCGGGTGATCCTCGCCACCGGCCTGATCGAGCGCCCGGTGCCTTTCGCGAACAACGACCATCCCGGCGTGATGCTGAGCCAGGCCGTGCGCAGCTACGTGCGGCGCTGGGGTGTGCTTCCCGGCAAACGCGTCGTCATCGCCACCAATAATGACGATGCCTACCTGACGGCCGAAGCGCTGGTGGACGCAGGCGCGGAAGTCGTTGCCCTACTCGATGCGCGCGCGTCCGGCCCTGCCGCGCCAGCTGGCGTCACCGTGTATCACGATGCACGGCCCTCCAGCGTGACCGGTCGCAAGCATGCGCTGCGCAAGGTGACGGCGGTCATCTGCGGCAGCGAGCAGAGTTTCGATGCCGACCTCATCGCCGTCTCGGGCGGCTTCGTCCCTGTCTCGCACCTCCACATGCAGGCTGGCGGCAAGCTGACGTGGAACGAAGAGGCGCAGGCTTTCATCCCCGGTGAGACACCGCAGGCCTGCGAAACGGTCGGCGCTGCGCTCAATCCGCTTCCTGCGCCTGCCATTGCACCTGTCGGCAAGGCCAAGAAGAGTTTCGTCGATTTCCAGAATGACGTCAGCCTCGCGGACATCGATCTCGCTTGGCAGGAAGGCTATCGCTCGGTCGAGCACCTCAAGCGCTACACCACGCTCGGCATGGCGACCGATCAGGGCAAGACCAGCAACATGGTCGCCTTGTCGCGTCTGGCCGAACGCCAAGGGGTGACGGTACCCGAGGCCGGCCTCACCACGTTTCGCCCGCCGTACACGCCGGTCACCATGGGCCTGCTGGCGGGCGCCGGCGCACGCAATGCGGGGGCACACGTGCGCCGGATCCCCCTTCATGCGCTGCACGCGGCGCATGATCCGATCTGGCAGCCTTTGGGCTACTGGTTCCGCCCGCGCGCCTATCCGGTGAACGGCGAGAGCCTTGCGGAGGCGTCACTGCGCGAGGCGCGTACCGTGCGTACTCTGGCTGGCCTCAGCGATGTGTCGACGCTCGGCAAGTTTGAAGTGAGCGGCCCCGATGCCGCCGCGCTGCTCGAACTGGTCTGCGCCACCACGGTTGGCAAGCTGGCAGTCGGGCGCGGGCGCTACACGTTCATGTGCCGCGAGGACGGGTTCGTGAACGACGACGGCACCGTCTGGCGCCTCGCCGAAAACCGCTATCTGCTGACGAGCTCGACAGGCGGTGCTGACCGCATGGCGCACCATATCTCTTACGTGCGCAACAGCCTGCGGCTCGATCTCAAGTGCTCGGTGGTCAACGTGCAGGAGCACTACGCCGGCATCGCGCTGGCTGGCCCCAAGGCGCGTGCGATCCTCGCCAGCCTTATCGGCGCCGAGCCGCCGCGCCACATGGGCTATGCGCCGGGCGTGCTGGCAGGCGTACCCGTCCATGTCCTCGCTGCAAGCTATAGCGGTGAGCGTGCGTTCGAAATCCATGTGGAGGCGACCCACGCCGCCGTCGTCTGGCACGCCATCGAAGCGGCGACCCGCGTAGAAGGCGGCGCGCCCTATGGCCTTGAAGCTATGGAGCTCCTGCGCATCGAGAAGGGCCACGTGGTCGTCGGCGGCGAAGTCGATGGCCGCTCCACGCCGCACGATCTTGGTCTTGGCGGAATGCTCAACAAGGCGGGCGGCTTTATCGGTGCGGCGGGTCTGACGCGGCCTGCGCTCTCGGCTCCGAACCGGAACAACCTCGTCGGCCTAGTCAGCCTTGATGGCCCGATCCCCGAAGGCGGGATGCTGATCCAGCGGGCGGGCCAGTCGCCGCAAGGGCATGTCACCGCCGCAGCGCGCCGCATTCTGGAAGGCGGGGCCATTGCGCTCGCGCTGCTCCAGGGTGGGCACAAGCGCCACGGCGAGGAGATGATCGTGACATCGCCCACGCGCGGCGAGAAGGCCCGCGTTCGGGTAACCTCGCCGCACTTCTATGATCCCGCCGGGGAACGCTACCGTGACTGATACGACCTCGATCATCGCTCTTCCGGCCGCTCCGCTCCACGCGCTGGAGATCTGGAGCAATCCTGTCGCCGTCGGCGCGCGCATCCAGAAGGGGCTGGGCTTTGCGCCTCCGCCGCTGAACCGCAGCACCGGCAATACGGCGACCACGCTGCTGCGCTATGAGCCGACTGTGTGGCTGGTCGAAGGCGACGTGTCGGTGCTTGCTGACACCCTTGGCGATGATGGCGGGCTGACGGGCATCGGTGGCGGCATCGTCCGCTTTCGCATTGCGGGGCCGGGCTGGCGCGAACTGCTGCTGGAGGGCGGCGTGTTCGACACCAGCGCGGCTGCATTCCCGGCTGGCGCCACTGCGGCGACGGTGATCGACCACGTCGGTGTGCGGCTCCACGCGGAAAGCGAAGACGCCTGCGTGGCCTATGTGCCCGCGAGTTATGCGGAAGGCCTGCACCATTTCTGGGAAGAAGCGCTGCCGCTGCTGGGGGCCTGACCGCTCGCGATGACGGCTTTTGTTAATTAGTGAATCCGCGCGCCCTGCCGCCTGAGCTCCGCCTGCACCGCCGCAATATCAACGCTGGCGAAGTCTCGTCCGGTCTTCACCGCAATCGCCGCTGCAACACCTGCGCCCTGGCCTGAAACCGCGCAGCACATCATGTTGCGCACCGCCGCATGGCTCACCTTGTCGCCGCCGATCACACGGCCCGCAACGATCAGGTTGGTGATCCCCTGCGGCACCATCGAGCGGTACGGGACATGGAAGTATCGGCCTGTCGTCGGCAGGATTAGCAGACCATAACCATCGATGAACTCTGGGAAAATGCCGATGGAGTCTTCGAACCGCGCTTCGCCGCGCACGTCATCCCCGGTCATGTTGTAGAGCGCGTCGATCTTGCGCGTATCGCGGATGCCCAGCGTCATGCCGAAGTTGCGCAGCTTGGCTCCTTCGCAGCCCGGCATATAGGCGCGCAGGGCGGCAATCGCGTGCATGGCGTCGGCGCGGCCATCCATTTCGCCGCGCGTCAGACTGTCGGGATCGGTGCCATCGAGATAGTGATGAACGAGGTTGAGGTAGGTGAGGTCTCCCTGATCCGAAACCGTGCCCCACGTGCCTGCAATCGTCGCGAGGTTGGGGGGCAGCAGCCCCGCTTTGAGCGCCTGCCGGAAGGGCTTTCTCAGGAACGGCGAGAACATTTCGTCCTCCTTGCCGCTCGTGGTGATGTCCCATTCGCCGCCGCCTGACCAATCGCCATAAGTCTGCGGATCGGCCTTCACGGCTTCGATGAAGCGCGCCTTGTTGACGCCGCTCATCGAGAACATGACCGAGACGGACATCATCTCGTCAACCGGGTGCTTGATCGTTGGCGCGCCGCCGCGGAAGGCAAGGTCGGCATCGCCGGTTGCGTCGATCACGCTGGCGGCAAGGATCGCTTCGCGCCCCGCCTTGCTCTCGACGATCACGCCCTTGATCACGTCACCTTCCATGATCGGCGCGACGACCAACCGGTGCAGCATCGGGATCACGCCCGCTTCCTTCACCAGCACGTCGGCCACGTGCTTGAAGGCCTCTGCATCGAGTGCATGGCTGATCGACTGCGGCTCGGGCAGGGCGGCGTCCATGGCGATGGCGCGGTCTTCGAACTCGCGGCCGATGCCTTCGCTGTCGATGGTGGTGGGATGGCGATACCAGGCAAAGCCCTCGACGCCGACTTGCGTGATATTGCCGCCGAAGCAGCCGTAGCGCTCGACCAGCGTCGTCTTCACGCCGGCGCGTGCAGAGGCGAGAGCTGCGGCGAGGCCCCCTGGCCCCGAGCCCACGACAAGGACATCGGTCTCGTGGATCACGTCGATCCGGCGGGCGGGCTCTTCGATATGCTTGGTCATGGCCCAGCAGCATGGCGCATGTGCAGAGCGGGTCAACCAGCCCAGAACGCCGGGCTGCCCATTAAGCAAGTCTGATGTAGGACTTTACCCCGCCTGATGTTGATCAGACGCGGCGGATGCGCGAGGGGTCGGTCATCGGGGTGATGACGCGGTGGCGAGTTTCGACCTTCCACTCGCCCGAGACCTGCGCGACGTGTGCCTGACGCTGCAGCGCACGGCCAAGCGCCTCAAGATCGAGCGGCATATCGAGTTGCATGCCGAAGGTGTGTCCGCCGAACCAGCGAACGATGCCGGTCACTTCCTGATCGCCGGGCAACACAATAGCGACGCGCTCTCCGCGAACGGGGGCGGGGCCGCGCGCGCTTGCGCCGAGGCCGGTTTCCGAGACATTGCGGATGACGATATCCTGCACCTCGCCATCCCGGTGGACCAGACGTGCGCGAATGATGCGCGGCTGGCGCTGGGCCCGAACGATTTGATCCGTCGGTGGAATGGGAGCCATGTAAGACATCTAGCGCACCACTACCTTGAAACGAGCCTTCGGGCGCTGGTCCTGCGCCTTCGAACCATTGTGGATCAATAGCGGTTAATGATCCGTTATGGATGCTCTTTCGCGGACGCAAATCGAGCAATAATTCCACATGCTTGCGTCGCGGGGAGCCCGGATGCCTTCCGAGACTCCCCGCGAACGCCTTACGCCGCGTCGACCATGACGATTTCGCTGTCTTCCAGCGCCGTCACGGTCAGCACGTCGAGGTCGCGAATCGCTGCGCCATCGCGTGCATTCACTGTCACATCTTCGATCTTCACCGCCCCGGAAGCGGGCACGAGGTAGGCCTTGCGGTCCTTGCCGAGCGGGTACGTGGCCGTCTCGCCAGCACGCAAGGTGGCGCCAAGCACGCGGGCATCGGTGCGGATGGGCAGGGCATCGCCATCGCCTTCATAGCCCGAAGCCAAGGCCACGAACTGCCCGGCGCGCTCGCCCTTGGGGAAAGGACGCGCGCCCCAGCCCGGAGCCTCGCCGCTGCGTGTCGGCATGATCCAGATCTGGAAGATGCGGGTGGTCACGTCTTCCATGTTGTATTCCGAATGGCGGATGCCGGTGCCGGCGCTCATCACCTGCACATCGCCCGCTTCGGTCCGGCCCTTGTTGCCCAGATTGTCCTGATGGGTGATGGCGCCTTCGCGGACGTAGGTGATGATTTCCATGTCGCGGTGCGGATGCGGCGGGAAACCTGTTTTCGGCGCGATGGTATCGTCGTTCCACACGCGCAGGTTGCCCCAGTGCATCCGCGCCGGATCGTGATACTCGGCAAACGAGAAGTGGTGCTTGGCATCGAGCCAGCCGTGGTTGGCACCGCCGAGGCTGGCAAAGGGACGCAGTTCGATCATGGCCTGTACTCCTGTGCTGCACCCGCCGCCGGATGGGGCAGGGCGCTTTCGTTGGAGCCGATATAGAGCTTGCTCACTTTCCTGTTCAGAGGGATAAAGTGTTCCGATTTGTTCGATGGAGTTGAATAGTGGCGAACCCCGGCACCCCTACGCTCGATCAGTTGCGGATCTTCCTCACCATCGTTGATACCGGCAGCTTTGCGGGGGCTGCCCGCGCATTGGGCCGCGCCGTTTCGGTCATCGGCTACGGCGTCGCCAATCTGGAAGCGCAGCTCGGCGTCATTCTGTTCGACCGCGAGGGCACGCGCAAGCCGCAGTTGACGGTGGCCGGGCGCGCGCTGCTGGCCGAGGCGCGCGCGATCGCGCAGGGCGTCGATGGCCTGCGCGCCAAGGTCAAGGGACTGCTCGACGGGCTGGAGGCAGAGGTCGATCTCGCGGTCGATGTCATGGTCCCGCCCGAACGGCTCGCCGCCGTGCTACGCGGGTTTGCCTCCGCGTTCCCGACCGTGCAACTGCGGCTCCATGTCGAGGCGCTCGGCGCGGTCAGCGCGATGGTGCAGGCGCGCACGGCAACGATCGGCGTGTCCGGCCCGCTTGCCGCTGAAATGCCCGAGATCGAAGGCAAGGTGGCCGGGGCCACGCTGCTCGTCCCGGTCGCTGCACCCGATCACCCGCTTGGCCGGATGACCGAGATACTGCCGGGCGCGGGGCGCGATTATATCCAGCTTGTCCTGTCCGACCGTTCCGGCACCACGGCAGGGCGCGATTTCGGCGTTGTCAGTCCCAAAACCTGGCGGCTCGCCGATCTCGGCGCCAAGCACGCCTTGCTGCGCGAGGGCATCGGGTGGGGCAACATGCCGCTGCCGATGATTGAAGGCGATCTTGCGGCAGGGACGCTCACCCGGCTTGCCATGCCCGATCACCCCGGCGGCGCCTATCGCTTCACCGCGATCTGGCGCCGCGATACACCGCCGGGCCCCGCCGCGCAGTGGCTGCTCGATCAGTTCGTCGCGCTGGGCGTGCCCGATGCCGAGGCCTGCAACACACCTGATGTGTGAAGGCTGTCAGTCTCAGCCGACGCCCGCTGCGAAATCCTTCAGCATCTGCTTGGCGATCACCAGTTGCATGATCTGCGTGGTGCCTTCGTAGATGCGGTAGATTCGCGCATCGCGGAAGAAGCGCTCGGCTTCGTACTCGGCGAGGTAGCCCGCGCCGCCGTGGATCTGCACGCAGCGATCCGCCACGCGCCCGCACATTTCCGAAGCGAACATCTTAAAGGCGGCGGCTTCCATCAGGATTTTCTGGCCTGAGTCCGCCTTGGCAATGGCATCGCGCATCATGCACTGCGCGGCGTAGATCTCGGCCTGGCTGTCCGCCAGCATCGCCTGGATCAGCTGGAATTGCGCGATCGGTTCGCCGAACGCCTTGCGCTCGTTCGCATAGCGGATCGCGGTATCGAGGAAGCGCCGCGCTTGTGCCGTTGCCGCTGCGCCCACCGAGAGCCGCCCGTTGTCGAGGCTCTGCATCGCGGTGGCAAAGCCCCTGCCTTCCTCGCTGCCGAGGAGTGCCTCACCCGGGACATAGACATCCTCGAGAATGATGTCCCCGATATGACTGCCCTGCTGGCCCATCTTCTTGTCGGACTTGCCGCGCGTCACGCCCGGCGTATCAAGCGGCACGAGGAAGGCCGAGACATGGGCGTTGCGAGGCAGGTTTTCCTTGGAAGTGCGCGCCATGATGAGGCCCACCTTCGCGTAGGGCGCATTGGTGATGTAGCGCTTGGTGCCATTGAGCACATAGCCGTTGCCCGAACGAACGGCCATTGTCGCAAGGCCCGCCGAGTCCGAACCGGAACCCGGCTCCGTTAGTCCGAACGCGGCGATCTCACCTGCGGCCAGGCGGGGCAGCCATTCGGCCTTCTGCTCGGCCGTACCGGCATTCTTGATCGCCGAGCAGACCATGCCGATGTTGATCGAGATGATCGAGCGGAACGCCGGCATTGCATAGCTGATGGCGTGGATGGTTTCGATATACTGGCTGATGTTCATGCCTGCGCCGCCGTATTCCTCGGGCATGGTGAGGCCGAACAGCCCCATCTCGCGCATTTCGGCGAGCAGGTCTTCGGGGATCGCATCGCCGGCAATCACTTGCGCCTCGGCGGGAATCAGCCGTTCCCGCACATAGCGCTGCAGTTGCTCGAGGAATTGGGCGAAAACCTCTGGGTCCATGCCGGGATTGACGGTGGCGCTGGGCGCAGTGCTCATCAGGTCGTCCTCATCGTTTTGCTTTTCTTTCCAACGCTAGCCAAGAATTCGGCTCGGGGGAATGACCCTTTGCGCACCCTCATCAGGGTGAATGCGTAGCTGTGCGGTGAGCCGGTTTCAGCCACACCGGTGGCATGCACCCTCCATCATGCTGAAACGCGTAGAAACCTCCGAGCTCCGGCTCGGCATGTTCATCAACAAGCTGGAGGGGAGCTGGTTCAAGCATCCCTTCTGGAAGAGCAAGTTCGTGCTCGAAGAGATGTGGATGCTCGAGGCGCTGCTGGGCAGTGCGGTTGAAGCGGTCATCATCGATACCGAACGCGGGCTCAATAACGTGCCCGAGCGCGAAATGGTCGCAGCCGGTGCCGCGCCACCTTCGCGCGGAATGCCCCTGGTGCCGCCGCGCCCCGCAGCCAACAAATTTGCCGCCGCCCGCGTCGCTACCGCCAAGGAGTTTGGCACCGCGCGCAAGATCGCGGAGCGCCATTCCAAGCTCGTCAGCCGGGTCTTCATCGAAGCTCGCCTCGGTCGCGGCATCAGTGCGCGCACAGTCGATCCGCTGATCGACGATATCTACGCTTCGGTGCAGCGCAATCTCTACGCTTTCAACGGCCTCCTGCGTTGCCGCGAGGACAGCGAGGAAACCTATCGCCATGCGCTCGCCGCCAGCGCGCTGATGATCGCTCTCGCGCGTCAGATGAACCTTTCCGCTGCCGAAACGCGCGAGGCGGGCATGGCGGGTCTGCTCATGGATATCGGCGCCAATCAGGAAACCGGCGGACCGCCGCATCCTGAGGATGCGTGGTCTGGCGCCGCCGACGATCCCGAAGGCGATCTGCATTGCCAGCATGTCCTTGCCGGCCATGCCCTGCTGAAGGCTGCGGGCGATATTCCGGACGCGGTGCTGAAGGTGTGTATGCGCCATCACGAACGGCTCGACGGCTGCGGCTATCCGAACCGTCTTTCGGGCAGCGAGATCGACCAAATCTCCCGCATGGCCGCGATCTGCGATACCTATGATCTGCTCGTCGCGGGCAAGGATCATCGCCCCGGCCTCGATCCTGCCGAGGCGATCCGCCACATGGGCGAACATTGCGACGGGCTCGATCCCGCGATCATGGTCGATTTCATCGAAATGATCGGCATCTTCCCGATCGGCGCCTTCGTTGAACTGCGCTCGGGCCGTCTCGCCATGGTCGTCGATGAAGACCCCACCGAACGCGCGCTGCCAACCGTCCTCACCTTCTGGTCGAAGCCGCTGGGCAAGAAGATCAGGAGCGAGGCAATCACGCTCTCGCAGTGCTACGGCGCGGACGAGATCATCGGCATTGCCCAGCTTGGCGGGCTTGATCTGCCACCGCTCGGCGCGCTGCGACAATCGCTGCTGAGTGCCTACACCCGCGCTGCGGCGGACTGACCCAGCAGATCTTGCGCAAGCGCTTCGGCGACGCGGATGCCGTCCACAGCGGCCGAGAGAATGCCGCCCGCATAGCCCGCGCCTTCGCCCGCCGGGTAAAGACCATGGGTGTTGAGGCTCTGTAAATCGCCGCCGCGTGTGATCCGTACCGGGGACGAGGTGCGCGTTTCGACGCCCGTCAGCACTACGTCCGGGTGGTCATAGCCAGGCATCTGGCGGCCGAACACCGGCAGCGCTTCGCGCATCGCAGCGACGGCAAAGTCCGGCAGGCACTGCGCCAGATCGGTCGGCGTTACACCGGGCTGATAGGATGGCGTGATCGAACCGAAGCTCGTCGAAGGCCTCCCGCCGAGGAAGTCCTCCAGCCGCTGCCCCGGCGCGCGGTAGTTGCTACCGCCTGCAACGTAGGCCAGTTCCTCCCACTTGCGCTGGAAGGCGACGCCCGCGAGCGGCCCGCCGGGATAATCGCGCTCCGGGGTGATATCGACGACGAGGCCGGAATTGGCGTTGAACTCGGCACGCGAATACTGGCTCATGCCATTGGTCACGACACGCCCCGGCTCGGAAGCCGCCGCCACCACGCGGCCGCCCGGACACATGCAGAAGCTGTATACCGAACGTCCAAGGCTCGTCTGGTGCGCCAGCGAATAGGCGGCGGGGCCGAGGATCGGATGCCCCGCGCCGGGGCCATAGCGCGCCACATCGACCAGCCGTTGCGGATGCTCGATCCGCACGCCGACGGCAAAAGGCTTGGCCTCGATATGCACACCCGCTGCGTGGAGCACGGCAAAGGTATCGCGCGCGGAATGGCCCACCGCCATGATGACGCGCTTGGCCGGAAGCACTTCGCCGTTGGATAGCAAGAGGCCCTCGAGCTGCCGCTCGCCCTTGTCGTCCTTGCCGATGACGAAATCCTCGACCCGCGTCTCGAACCGGTATTCGCCGCCCAGCGCCTCAATCGTCTCGCGGATCGACATGACCATCGTCACCAGCCGGAATGTGCCGACATGCGGGTGCGCTTCGGTGAGGATTTCTGGCGGCGCGCCGGCCTTCACGAATTCGGTCAGCACCTTGCGGCCGAGGTGGCGAGGATCCTTGATCCGGCTGTAGAGCTTGCCATCCGAAAACGTGCCGGCGCCGCCTTCACCAAACTGCACGTTCGATTCCGGGGTCAACTCGCTCCGGCGCCACAGACCCCAGGTATCCTTCGTCCGTGCCCGCACGGCCTTGCCGCGTTCGACGATGATGGGCTTCAGCCCCATCTGCGCGAGGATCAGCGCGGCCAGCAGCCCACACGGCCCGGCACCGATCACCACCGGGCGCGGGCCTTGCCAGCCCTCTGGCGCCATGACCGGGAAGCGGTAGCTGGTATCGGGGGAGGGACGCACATGCACGTCGCCCACATGGCGCGCCAGCACGGCGGCTTCATCGGCCACGCTGGCATCGATCGCATAGACCAGCTTGATCGCAGACTTGCGCCGCGCATCGTTGCCGCGCTTTGCCACGCTGTAGCGGAGCAGCGCGGCAGGCTCGATCTCCAGCCGCTCGGCAATCGCGGCTTCGAGTTCGGCACTCGTGTGATCGAGGGGAAGCTTGAGTTCGGTTAGGCGAAGCATTCCCGTCCCCTACCCACTAGCGGGGCAAGGGGGAAGCTTCAGTGCATGTGGCCGGCCACAATCGCATCAAACACCGCCTCATGCAGCGGCTCGATGAACGCGCAGCCGGCTTCGAAGCGGTCTACCCACACCACCTTTGCCTGACGCGGCGGCAGGCCGGGCAGGGTGATCCAGACGCATTCGCCCACCCGCAGCCGCTCCATACCGGCGAGGCGCAGGCCATGGCACGAAAGATCGAGGATCTGGGCTGCCAGCCGCACGATCGTGCGCCGATATTGCACGCGCACCATCAGCGGGCGGCGCTCGGACTGGCGCTCCTGCTGGGGACGTTGCTCGGGCAATTCGGCGGACATGGGAACTCCGGCTGGCCTGTCAGGCATGAACAGACTTGGCGGATATACATCCGTAATGACTACTATTCCTTTAACTCGATAGAAATGATGACAGACGGCGGATTTCCGCGCTATTCGCCGCGCATGGACCTTGTTCTCCACACCTACTGGCGCTCATCTGCGGCATGGCGGGTGCGCACGGCGCTGGCGCTCAAGGGCCTGCAATGGGAGGCCGCACCCCACAATCTGCGCACGAACGAGCAGACCGCGCCCGATTATGTTGCGCGCAATCCGCAGGGGCTGGTGCCCGCGCTAGAGGTCGATGGCGCGGTGCTGACGCAGAGCCTTGCGATTATCGAATACCTTGAGGAGCGCTTTCCCGAACCGCCGCTGCTCCCGGCCGATCCGCTCGAACGCGCCCGCGTCCGTGCGTTCGCGCTGGCCGTCGCCTGCGACATCCACCCGGTGCAGAACTTGCGCGTGCTGCGCATGCTCCGCGCGCGCGGGCTGGATCAGGCGGCGGTCGATGGCTGGGCGCGTGAGGTAATCGAGGGCGGGCTTGAGGCCTGTTCGCGCCTGATCGCGGACCGCAGCGGGCCTTACTGCTTCGGCGAGTCGATCACGCTCGCCGATATTACCCTGATCCCGCAGCTGGCCAATGCCCGCCGCTTCGGCGCACGGATCGACTACCCAAGGCTCGAAGCGATTGAAGTCGCCGCCCTCGCGCACCCGGCCTTCGCCGCATCGCGCCCGGATGCTCAGGCAGACGCCGATCCAGCCTGATTGACATTCTCGGGCGCAGCGCGAAGGTTGCCCCGATGCACACCCGATCAATCCTGCTCGCCGCCTCTGCAGCCCTCGCTTTACTTGCAGCCGGTCCCGCCAACGCAGCGCCGAAGAAAGCTCCTGCCGATCCCGCGACCGCGCTGCAACAGCGCTTGCTTACGCTCGATACGCACCTCGATACGCCCGCCTCGCTTGCGCTGCCCGGCTGGTCGATCATGGACGCGCACACGGTGGCGCAGGATTACACACAGGTCGATCTGCCGCGCATGAAGCGGGGCGGGCTCGATGGCGGCTTCTGGGCGATCTACACGCCGCAAGGCCCGCTCACGCCAGATGCCACCCGCAAGGCGCGCGATTTCGCGTTCCTGCGCGCGGCTGCGATCCGCGAAATGGTCGCCGCCCACCCCGAAAGCTTCGCGCTTGCCAGCAAGGCGGCCGATGCTGCCGCGATCAAGGCCAGCGGCAAGCGCGTGGTCTACCTCTCGATCGAGAATGCCTGGCCGCTCGGCGATGATCCCACGCTCCTGCGCAGCTTCTACGCGATGGGCGTGCGCATTTCCGGCTTCGCGCATTTCCGCACCAACCAGTTTGCCGATAGCTCTACCGACAAGGCCAAATGGGATGGCCTCAGCCCGCTCGGCGTGCAGCTTCTGGCAGAAATGAACCGCCTTGGGGTCGTCCCCGATCTCTCGCACAGCTCGGACCGCGCGCTTGATGACGCGCTGCGCCTCTCGAAGGCACCGCTTGTGCTCACCCATTCCGGCTGCAAGGCGGTGTTCGACCATCCGCGCAACATCGACGATGCGCACCTGAAGGCGCTCGCGGAAGCAGGCGGGGTCATCCAGATCAACTCGGTCTATGTGAAGGGCCTGAAGCAACGCACCGAGCGCGACGCAGCGATGAAGGCGCTTGAGGAAAAGTACCCGGAAGACAGGACGCTAACCGCCGACGAGCGTGACGCCATGCTCGCCGAGCGCCATGCCATCGATACTAAGTACCCCGAAGTGCGTGCGACGTTCGATGACGTGATGGCAAACCTGCTGCATGCGTTGAAGGTGGCGGGTGTCGATCATGTCGGCATCGGGCTCGATTGGGACGGCGGCGGCGGCGTTACCGGGCTTGAGGACATCGCCGACCTGCCCAGGATCACCAAGGCGCTGCTCGCGGCAGGCTACACCGAAGCGGATGTCGCCAAGATCTGGTCGGGCAACGTCTTGCGGGTTCTGGCTGCGGCCGAAGCGGAAGCGGCCAAGGAGCAGGCAGGGAGCTGAACAGAAGCGCTTCGCTACGCCGAAGCGTGGGGTGGCGGTGGCGAGCGCGCTACCGCACTTCCGGTTTCAGCCCCAGATGCGCTGCCAGCACTTTCAGGTCGCGCTCCACGCCTTCGTTGACCAGCACTGCGATCTGCGGCTGCACGGCCAGCACCAGCGTGCCATTCTCCACCCGCAGCGCGCTGCCGCTGATCCCTTGCGCGGTATTGCCGCTGAAGCGCCGGCACAGGCGGGTTGCGAGACCCCACGCTTGTGCTTCGCGCAGTTTTTCGGGTGAGGCGAGCTTTGCGAGATCGGCCGGCAAATCTGAGCGGCCGGTGTTGGCAATCATCGCCGCTGCCAGCATCGCGCGGTCTGCCGGACCTGCGCCGATCCAGCGCTTGCGCAGTGCCCATTCGCGCGCAAGATCGCCGCGCAAGTTGGGTTCGACCATTGCGGTGGCGAGGCACAGCATGGTCGCTGTCAGCCGCAGGTGCTCGGATCCTGCCGTTTCGGGCTGGCGCGCGGCGCCTGTCCAGCCAGTCACCATCGCGGCCGTCCCGGCGGCAATGCCATATTCGGTGGCAAAGGCAGCGGCGCCGGCCACCAGCGGATCCTGCATCCGCACGCCTTCCGCCATGCTCTCCCACAAGAGCCCTTCGCGCAGGCCCCATGAGGAAAACACCAGCCGCCCCGGCTGCAACGCGCGGATCAGCACGAACAGCAGCGCCGCCGTATCGGGAAGGGACGCAAGGCGCGAGCTTGAAAGCCCCGGCACCGGCGCCAGCGTTTCGGGCTTGCGCTTCGCCAGCGCCTTGGCGAGCGCCTGCGCCTGCGGTGCCCCAATCTCGAACCCGTGCGGATCGTCGATCGGCCAGCCCGCGGCATTCATCGCATGGCGGGCGAATGCGCGCAGCGATCCGCCGACGAGATAGAGTGTCGAGCCGGGGTCCGCGCGCCATTCCGCACGCTTGAGCATCTTGGCGATGGTTTGCCCGAACGCGCGCTCGCCGCCGGCGCGAAGGCCCGGCAGCCGCAAGGTTCCCAGCGGCAGCGAGGTGCCATGTCGGCAGCCCTGCGCATTGACATCGACCAGTTCTAGGCTGCCCCCGCCGAGATCGCCCACCACGCCCTGCGCGCGTGGAAACGCTCCTATCACGCCGTGCGCGCTGGTGATCGCTTCTTCCTCGCCGCTCAGCAGCCGGGGCGAGAGGCCCAGAGCGCGGATCCGGTCAAGGAACTCCGGCCCGTTGACCGCATCGCGCACCGCCGCCGTCGCCACCACATCGACATCGCTGATCCCCTTGAGATCGAGCAGCGTACGATAGCGGGCGAGGCTTGCCAGTGCGGTGGCGGAGGCCCGCGCGCCCAGCTTGCCATTTTCCGCCACGCTCTTGCCCAGCCGGGCGGTCACCTTCTCATTGTGCAGCACATCGGGTGCGCGCGCCGGGCCGCCATAGATGACGAGGCGCACGGTGTTCGAACCGATGTCGATGATCGCCCGGGTGGGCACATAGGCAGAGGCGCGGGTGAAGCGGGTCATTCAGTCCGGTCGCATCATTGCGGGGACATCCCACCGCGCCTGAGCGCGAGCTTGGGCACCTTGCGCCCCTTGGTGAGCGCCGCGCCGCGCCCGGAGAGCGAGGGGTTGGTCATGAAATAGCGGTGCACGTTGAAAGGCTTCGGCCCCGGATCGGCGCGGTGATAGGTGCCGTCCGGCTCCAGAATCCAACTCTGCTCGGTATCGAGCAGATTGGCGAGCATGACCTGATCGAGCACCTGATCGTGCACTGTCGGGTTCTTGATCGGCACCAGCACCTCGACCCGGCGATCAAGGTTGCGTGACATGCCGTCCGCCGAGGAAATGAACACCCGCGCGCGGCGGTTCGGCAGCGGCGTGCCGTTGCCAAAGGCCCAGATTCGGCTGTGTTCGAGGAAGCGCCCGATGACGGACTTGACCCGGATTTTTTCCGACAACCCCGGAACCCCGGGCCTCAGACAGCAGATGCCGCGCACGACGAGGTTGATCTCCACCCCCGCACTGCTCGCCGCATAAAGTCGGTTGATGAGCTGGCTGTCGGTCAGCGCATTGAGCTTGGCCCAGATCGAGGCGGGCTTGCCGCTTTGCGCCAGCGCGATCTCGCGGTCGATGCATTCATAAAGCTTGCGGCGCACGCCGATGGGCGCAATCGCCAGCATCTCGGTCGCCTTCGGCTCGATATAGCCGGTGATGAAATTGAACAGCAGCCCGGCATCGCGCCCGAACTTGGGATCGGCAGTGAAGAAGCTGAGGTCGGTGTAGATCCGCGCCGTCACCGGGTGATAGTTGCCGGTGCCGAAGTGGCAGTAGGTGCGGTAGCCATCGCCCTCGCGGCGCACGACCATGCTCACCTTGGCGTGCGTCTTCCAGTCGACGAAGCCGTAGATCACCTGAACGCCCGCGCGTTCAAGCTGGCTCGCCCAATGGAGGTTCTGCTCCTCGTCAAAGCGGGCCTTGAGCTCCACGACGGCCGTGACCGACTTGCCGGCCTCTGCCGCCGCGATCAGCGCCGCGATCACCGCCGATTGCTTGCCTGCGCGGTAGAGCGTCTGCTTGATTGCCACGACATCGGGATCAGACGCAGCCTGCCGCAGGAAATCGACCACCACGTCGAAGCTTTCGAACGGGTGGTGGATCACGAGATCCTTGGTGCGGATTGCCGCGAAGCAATCGCCGTCATGCTCGCGCACGCGCTCGGGATAGCGCGGGATATAGGGCTCGAACTTCAGTTCGGGCCGGTCCGTATCGACGATCACCGAAAGGCCGTTCATCGCGAGCAGGCCGCCCGCCTTGATGACCATGGCATGATCGAGCCGCAGCTTATCGCGCAGTAGCGCCTCTGCTTCTGGGTCGAAGTTTTCCTGCACTTGCAGCAGGATAACCCTACCGCGCCGGCGCCGCTGGATCGCTGTGCGGAAATAGCGGACGAGGTCTTCGGCGTCTTCCTCGATTTCGATATCGCTATCACGCAGCACGCGGAAGGTGCCGTGGCCCTGGATGCGGAAGCCCGGGAAAAGCTTGCCCGCTCCGCGCAGGATCAGTTCCTCAACGCTCATCCAGCAAGAGGGTTCCCCCGGCAGGCGCACGAAGCGCGGCAGCGCTGGCGGCACGAGGATCATCTCGGTCACCGCCTCGCCGTCTGCCAGCCGGGTCAGCGTGAAGAGAATGCCGGTGCCCTGATTGTTGATGAAGGGGAAGGGATGTGCCGGATCGATCGCCTGCGGGGTCAGCGCCGGGAACACATGCTCTTCGAAATAGCGCGCAGCCCAATCGGACTGGGCCTTGTCGAGCTTGCGATTGCCGATGATGCGGATGCCGGCGCTGTCGAGCTGTTCGGTGAGGCCCGCAAGGATCGTCTGCTGCGCGCGCACCAGTTCCTCGACCCCGCGGTAGGCGGCCTGCAATTGCTGCGCCGGGGTGAGGCCGTCGATCGAAAGTTCGTCAATGCCCTGACGCACTTGCGCGGCGAGGCCGGCCACGCGGACCATCATGAACTCGTCGAGATTGCTGCCCGAGATTGAAAGAAAGCGCAGCCGTTCGAGCACCGGATAGTGCTCATTCTGCGCCTCGGCGAGCACGCGGCGATTGAACGCAAGCCAGCTCAGTTCGCGGTTGAAGAAGCGGTACGTAGCTGGCGGTGCTGCGCTTTCGGCGCGCGGCCGCGTGACGGCTGCGATCCTGCGTGCCGCTGTCTGCGGTTCATCCATGGCCAATGCTCCCCCCTGCGTCCGCCGGATTGCGGCGGATCGCGGCGCGGCATGCTGGCCGATTGCGACAAAGCGATGACATGACTTCCCGCATAGCACGAGGCAGGGCGGGACATGCAAGGGGAGCCGCGCCCTTATGCCCCGCTGGCCGAACCGGGGAGCCATTGCCGCGGGGGCATTCGCTTGCCACTCGGGACTGATTCGTGGGCCTTGTGGGGACGAGTTCCCCCGGCAGACACGTCAAACAGGAACCTTGTGAACTGTCTTGCGGGTCACACTTCGTCTCCAACAAATTATGTCTACTCATTTGGTCGACAATATCTCTCACTTTGGCGCTGAGCTATTCTCTACTCATTAGGTGGAGATAATCTGGCCTGCGACAGACGCGCGCTGATTCGGGGTGAAGTGCGGGGCAGGGGGCATTCGCGGCAAGCGCAATCCCATAGCTTCTCTTTCCTGCCACGAAGCAGAACTCTAATGTCTATCACATTAATTGAGTTTAGGCGCGGCCCGACGCCGCAGAGGGACTGCTGCGGCTGACGCAAACGGGAGTACGAAGCATGAGCATTCGCGATTCTGGACGCAAATCCGCTACCCGCCGTGCCGTGCTCGCGGGCTCTCTCGCCATGGGCTTCCTCCTTGCGGGCTGCTCGGGCGGCGGCTCCAAGCCGGGCGCGGTGGAGCTGACCAACGTCTCCTACGATCCCACACGTGAGCTTTATCAGGCGATCAACCCGGCGTTCGCCGCCTACTGGAAGCAGAAGACGGGCAAGGATATCACCTTCCGCATGAGCCATGGCGGGTCGGGCAAGCAGAGCCGCGCGATCATCGACGGGCTGGAGGCCGATGTCGCAACCCTCGCGCTCGCCTACGACATTGATGCCATCTCCGCGAAGGGCAAGCTGCTCGATGCCGACTGGCAAAAGGCGCTGCCGGATAACAGCGCGCCCTATACTTCGACGATCGTGTTCCTCGTGCGCAAGGGCAATCCCAAGGGCATCAAGGACTGGGGCGACCTCGTGAAGCCCGGTGTCGAGGTGATCACCGCCAATCCCAAGACGGGCGGCGGTGCGCGCTGGAACTTCCTCGCGGCCTGGGCCTATGGCCGCAAGGCTGGAGGGTCCGATGCAGCCGCCGAGGCTTATGTGAAGCAGCTGTTCAGCCATGTGCCAGTGCTCGATAGCGGCGCGCGCGGCTCGACCACCACGTTCGTCGAGCGCGGCATCGGCGACGTGCTGATCTCGTGGGAGAATGAGGCGTTCCTCGCCGAGAAGAAGCTCGGCGCGGGCAAGTTCGAGATCGTCGCGCCGTCGATCTCGATCCTCGCCGAACCTTCGGTCGCGGTCGTCACCGCGAATGCCAAGAAGCACGGCACCACCGAAGTTGCCGACGCCTATCTGCGCTATCTCTATACGCCCGAAGCGCAGACTGCGATCGCGCACAACTTCTACCGCCCGCGCGATCCGGCCATCGCACAGCAGTTCAAGGCGCAGTTCCGCGAGATTCCGATGGTCACCATCGACAAGGATTTCGGCGGCTGGGCCAAGGCGCAGAAGACCTTCTTCGATGATGGCGGCGTGTTCGACCGCATCTACTCGAAGAAGTAGGCGCAGGGCCGGGGACCGCACCATGTCCGCTCGAACCGCACGCTGGAGGCAGCCGTCCGTGCTGCCCGGCTTCGGCCTCAGCTTCGGCTTCACGCTCGCGTGGCTGACGCTGATCGTGCTGATCCCGCTTGCCACGATCTTCCTCAAGGCGGGCGGAATGGGCTGGGCGCAGGTCGTTGAAGTGGGCTTCAGCGAGCGGGCGTTGGCAGCCTACCAGCTGAGCTTCGGCACGGCTGCCATGGCAGGCCTTGTCAATGCGGTGTTCGGCCTTGTCGTTGCGTGGGTGCTCGTGCGCTATTCGTTCCCCGGCAAGCAGGTGGTGAGCGCGCTTGTCGATCTGCCCTTCGCGCTGCCGACCGCGGTCGCCGGCATTGCGCTCACCGCGCTTTATGCGCCGCAGGGCTGGATCGGCCAGTATCTCGAACCGCTCGGGATCAAGGTGGCCTTCACCTGGGTCGGCATTACCATCGCGCTCGTCTTTATCGGCCTGCCGTTCGTCGTCCGCTCGGTCGAGCCGGTGCTGGCGGATCTCGGCCGCGAGGTCGAGGAGGCCGCCGCCACGCTCGGCGCGACCCGCTGGCAGACCTTTCGCCATGTCATCTTTCCGGCCATCGGTCCTGCGCTCCTCACCGGCTTCGCACTCGCCTTTGCGCGCGGGGTGGGGGAGTACGGCTCAGTGATCTTCATTTCGGGCAACATGCCCGGCCGCACCGAGATCGCGCCGCTGCTGATCGTCACCCAGCTTGAGCAATACGCCTATGCGGGCGCCACTGCGATTGCGGTGGTGATGATGCTCGCCTCCTTCGCGGTGCTGCTGCTCATCAACCTCGTTCAAGCCGCCAGCCGCCGGAGGATGGGCGCATGAGCGTTCAGGCTATCACCGAAAGCCCGGTGATGCGCGCTGTGCTCATCACCATCGCGCTCGTGTTCCTCGGCTTCTTCCTGCTGCTGCCGCTGCTGGCGGTGTTCAGCGAGGCCCTTCGCGAGGGGGCAGGGCCGTTCCTCGACGCGCTCCACACGGCCGACGCGCTCGCCGCGATCCGGCTGACCTTGCTGATCGCCGCTATCTCCGTGCCGCTCAACATGGTGTTCGGAATTGCCGCGAGCTGGGCGATCACCAAGTTCCAGTTCCCCGGCAAGGCGCTGCTCATCACGCTGATCGACTTGCCGTTCTCGGTTTCGCCGGTCGTTTCGGGCCTGATCTTCGTGCTGCTGTTCGGCGCCAACGGCCTGTTCGGCGCGTGGCTGGCGGAGCACGATCTCAAGATCATTTTCGCGGTGCCGGGTATCGTGCTGGCAACCGTGTTCATCACCTTCCCGTTCGTTGCGCGCGAACTGATCCCGCTGATGCTGGAGCAGGGCAAGGACGATGAGGAAGCCGCGATCTCGCTTGGCGCGAACGGCTGGCAGACCTTCTGGCACGTCACGCTGCCCAATATCCGCTGGGGCCTGCTCTATGGCGTGCTGCTGTGCAACGCGCGCGCCATGGGTGAATTCGGCGCGGTCTCGGTCGTTTCCGGCCACATCCGCGGCGAGACCAACACGATGCCGCTCCATGTCGAGATTCTCTACAACGAGTATGATTTCGTCGGCGCCTTTGCGGTCGCCTCTCTTCTCGCGCTGCTCGCCCTGGTGACGCTCGTTGCCAAGACGGTGCTCGAATGGCGCTTCGGCCTCCATGCAGGAGCACGGCATTGATCCACCTTCGCGGCATAACCAAGCGCTTCGGCGATTACGCGGCGCTCCACGGCATCGATCTCGATGTCGCGCCGGGCGAGTTCATCGCGCTGCTCGGCCCCTCGGGCTCCGGCAAGACGACGCTGCTGCGCATCATCGCGGGCCTCGAATTCCAGGACAGCGGCACCGTGCTGCTCGGCGGCGAGGACGTTTCCAGCACGCCGGTCGCGGACCGCCATGTCGGCTTCGTGTTTCAGCACTATGCGTTGTTTCGCCACATGACCGTGGCCGACAACGTCGCGTTCGGGCTCAGCGTGCGCCGGGGTAAGGGCCGGCTGCCCAAGGCCGCCCGCCGCGCGCGCGCCGAGGAACTGCTGCGCCTCGTCCAGCTTGAAGGCCTCGGCAGCCGCTATCCGGGCCAGCTTTCGGGCGGTCAGCGCCAGCGCGTTGCGCTCGCCCGCGCGCTCGCCATCGAACCGCGCTTGCTTCTGCTGGATGAACCCTTCGGCGCGCTCGATGCCAAGGTGCGCAAGGACCTGCGCCGCTGGCTGCGCGATCTGCACAAGGCGATGGGGCTCACCTCGATCTTCGTGACGCACGATCAGGAAGAAGCGCTTGAGCTGGCCGACCGCGTCGTGGTGATGAACCAAGGCCGGATCGAGCAGATCGGCGCGCCCGACGCGGTCTACATGAACCCCGAAACGCCCTTCGTCTCGCACTTCGTGGGTGAGACCAACCGCTTGCCCGCTGCCGGGGGCGAGATCCATTTTCGCCCGCACGAGATCACGCTTTCAGCAGACGGCGCGGAGGCACTGCTTGTCGATAACGTGTTCCGCAAGGGTGCGGTGTGGCGGGCTGAGGGCTTGCTCGAAGGTAGCGGCCAGTTCGTCGAGCTCGATCTGCCGAGCAGCGGCGATGCCCCGCAACTGGGCCAGACGATCCGCTTCAACCCCCACCGCGCCCGCATGTTCACCGCAGATGGAGACCAGACCCAAGGAGAAACCCGATGACCACACCACCCCTGGCGCCTGATGCCCAGCGTCACCTCGAGGAAAGCATCGCCTCCGTGCGCGAAGCGCTCACCGGGCTGCGCTTCGGCACGGTTGCGCTGACGGTGCACGAAGGCCGCGTCGTTCAGATCGACGTGACCGAGAAGAAGCGCCTCAAGCCCAGCTGACCTGATCCAACTTTCACAACCCAATTCACAATCGCCCACCGGACCACCGGAGGCATCGTGACCCTGATCCAAAGGATTGACGATGACTTTGCGTGTCCTGCTCCTTGGCGGAGCGGCGATCCTGCCGCTTGCCGCCGCAACTCCGGCGTTTGCCGCTGAAACCCTTGGCGAAACCGCTCCCGCATCCGACGCTGCCGCGCCCGCTGACCAGACCACTTCGGTCGGCACCGGCCAGTCCGACAACGATACCATCGTGGTCACCGCGCGCCGCCGCGCTGAAACCGCGCAGGACGTGCCGCTCGCCATCTCGGTCGTCGGCGGCGATCACATCGACGCGACTGGTGCGTTCAACGTCGGCCGCCTTCAGCAACTGACGCCAACGCTGCAGTTCACCTCGTCGAACCCGCGCAACACCTCGGTGAACATTCGCGGTCTCGGCGCGCCGCTCGGCCTCACCAACGATGGCATCGAGCAGGGCGTGGGCATCTATGTCGACGACGTCTACATGGCGCGCGTCGCGAGCAGCACGTTCGACTTCCTCGATGTGAAGCAGATCGAAGTGCTGCGCGGGCCGCAGGGCACGCTCAACGGCAAGAACACCACTGCCGGCGCGATCAACATCACCAGCCGCCAGCCTTCGTTCGACACGGAAGGCCGCGTCGAACTGAGCGGCGGCAATTACGGCTTCTTCCAGGGCAAGGCGGCGGTCAACACACCCTTGTCCGATACGGTCGCGGTGCGTCTGGCCGGCTCGCTGACCCGGCGCGATGGCACAATCACCAACGTCACCTCGAAGCTCAAGGTCAATTCACAGGACAACCTCGGCCTGCGCGGGCAGATCCTGTGGAAGCCCTCGAACGGCGTCGAGTTCACGCTGGCGGCGGACTACAGCCACCAGAACCCCACCTGCTGCACGCAGGTTTACGTCCGCGTTGGCGCCACGCAGCGTCCGCTGAACCGCCAGTACGATGCGCTTGCCGCCGCGCAGAACTACGCCGTGCCGAGCACCAATCCGTTCGACCGGGTGACCGACGTCGATACGCCG
This sequence comes from Novosphingobium sediminis, assembly GCF_007991615.1. Classification (GTDB taxonomy): domain Bacteria; phylum Pseudomonadota; class Alphaproteobacteria; order Sphingomonadales; family Sphingomonadaceae; genus Novosphingobium; species Novosphingobium sediminis. Next base: position 72,234 of record NZ_BJYR01000001.1, read on the forward strand.
CTGCGTGCCAAGAACGATATCGGCGGCGTTTCGCTGCGCGCCAAGATCGATACCGGGATCGGCACGATCACCTCGGTCACCGCATGGCGCTACTGGGATTGGGATCCCTCGAACGACCGCGATTTCCTCGGCCTGCCGATCACGTCGAAATCGCAGAACCCGTCGCATCAGGACCAGTATTCGCAAGAGCTGCGCCTCTCTGGCGAGACCGGCAAGCTGGGCTACACGCTGGGTGCGTTCGGCTTCTACCAGAAGATCCGCACGCTGGGCCTGCAGCAGCAGGGTTCGGCCGCAAGCCGGTGGCTGATCGCGCCGAGCAACGCGCTTTCCCGCGATCCCACTGTGCTCGATGGGCTCACGGCGAACAACGACATCAACTTCAAGAACACCAGCGCGGCGATTTTCGGCAAGTTCATCTACAAGCTGACCGACAGCTTCTCGATCCAGCCCGGCTTTCGCCTGAACTACGACAAGAAGGACGGCAGCTACAATTCGGTCGTGACCGATGGCGCCGGCAATCTGGTGGTGTTCGAATCCGATGCGGCGGGCAAGAGCCTCAACTCCGCGCGCGAACGGGCGCAGCTGGCCGTGCTGGCCCCGCAGTCGTTCAAGGCTAACTTCAGCGACTGGAATTTCTCGGGCGACGTGACCGCCGCGTGGGATGTCACCCGTGATATCCACCTCTACGCAACTTATGCGAAGAGCTTCAAGACGGGCGGCATTAACCTCAACGGCGTGCCGGCTGATGCGGTTACGGGTGTGCCGCTGCTTGATCTTGCCACGATCAAGCCGGAATCGGTGAACCACTACGAAGTGGGTATCAAGACCCAGTTCCTTGACCGGAAGCTGACGTTCAACCTTTCGGCTTTCCGCACCGATATCGGCAACTATCAGGCGCAGGTCTCGAACTTCGCGGTCGGCCTGATCCGCGGCTATCTGGCCAATGCGGACAAGGCGCGGTCGCAGGGCTTCGAATTCGACGCCTCGTTCCGGCCGAGCGAGCGTTTCAACATCTACGGCAACGGCGCGTACACCGATGCCAAGTTCGTGAAGTTCACCAATGCGCCGTGCCCGCCCGAGCTTTCCGGCGGCAGCGCGCAGCCGCTTGATGCCAACGGTGTGCCGACCGGTCCGACGGCGCCCGCCGGCACACCCGGCATCAGCCCTTCGCAGTGCGATATTTCGGGCTCGCGCCTACCCGGCGTTTCGAAGTGGGCGTTTTCCTATGGCGCGGAAGGCAACGTGCCGGTCACGCTCTTCGGCAAGGAAGGCCAGGCCTATGTCGGCTTCGATGGCAGCTACCGGTCGTCGTGGTCGTCGAATGCAAGTCCCTCGGCCTATACCAATGTCGATGGCTATGCGTTGACCAACTTCCGGGCGGGCTTCCGCACCGAGAAGGGGATCGACGTCTATGGTTGGGTCCGCAACGCGTTCGACGTGAACTACTTCGATCAGCTTGCGGTCGCGTCCGGCAGCACCGGTCTGATCGTCGGCAATGTCGGCGATCCGCGCACGTTCGGCGGCACGGTCAAGCTGACCTTCTGAGGCCGGCAGGTGGGGGAGGGCGCCCGCAGCGCCTTCCCCCACGCTTCAGGTGTTGGCCGCTCCGGGCAACCCTTACCGGTTCCCGTCGATGAAATCGCCCAGCACGCCGAGCGCCGAACCTTCGCCGCGGTTCTGCCCGCCGCCCGGCATGGCTGCTGCCAGCATCCGCCCGGCAAGGCGCGCAAAAGGGAGGGACTGGATCCACACCTTGCCCGGTCCGGTCAGCCGCGCAAAGAACAGGCCTTCACCGCCGAACAGCACGCTTTTCACACCGCCCGCGCCGATCAGGTCGAATGTCACGCCCGGGGTATAGGCGGCAAGGCAGCCGGTATCGACATGCAGTTCCTCGCCCGGCGCCAACGTGCGTTCGGTGAGAGTGCCGCCCATCTGCACGAAGACCCAGCCATCACCGTCTAGCTTCTGCATGATGAAGCCTTCGCCGCCGAACAGACCGGTCATGATGCGGCGCTGGAATGCGATGCCGATGGAAACCCCGCGCGCGGCGCAGAGAAAGCTGTCCTTCTGGCAGATCAGCGTGCCGCCAAGGTCCGAAAGCTTGAGCGGCAGGATCGCGCCAGGGGTCGGGGATGCGAACGCGACGCGCGCCTTGCCCTGGCCGGTATGCGTGAACACGGTGGTGAACAGGCTTTCCCCGGTCAGCAGGCGTTTGCCCGCGCCCAGCAGCTTGCCCATGAAGCCGCCGCCCTGATCGGCGCTGCCATCCCCGAACACGGTGGTCATTTCGATCGAGCCGTCCTTCCACACGAAGGCCCCGGCTTCGGCGACTGCGCTTTCTCCGGGATCGAGTTCGATTTCGACGAACTGAAGTTCCTGCCCCTTGATCTCGAAGTCGATATCGTCGGCTACACCGGCGCTACGCATGTGACGCCAGGGGTTGTTCGATGCCATCGCGGTGGTTCCCTTATCCGGATGCTGCGTGAGGACCCCATACTAGCCGATCAACGCGAAGACACAGCAGGCTTTATTTGCGGGGAGGAGCTGCTTCGGGCCACACCAGTGCAAAGGCGCTCGCTTCATCGAGCGGCCGGCCAAGGTGATAGCCTTGGCCAAATTCGCAGCCCATCTCGCGCAGCGATGCGCCCTGCTCGACTGTTTCGATCCCTTCCGCCACCACCGAGAGGTTGAGGTTGCTGGCCAGATCGAGGATCGCGCGGATGATCTTGCGGCTCTTGGGATCGTCCATCGAGGCGATGAACGAGCGGTCGATCTTGAGCGTGTCGAACGGCAAGTTTTGCAGATAGCTCAGCGAGGAATAGCCGGTCCCGAAATCATCGAGACTGGTCTTCACGCCCCAACAGCGCACTTGCTCCAGCACCTGCCGCGTCTGGTCAGGATCGATGATCGCGACGCCTTCGGTCACTTCAAGCCGAACCAGCTCGGGCGGCACGCCGGTTTCCAGCAGCACGCGCTGGACGTGCGAGGAGAAGGTCGGCTGCAGGAACTGCTGCGGAGCGATGTTGATGCTGATGTAGGGGAGTTCGCTCGCCTTCAGGCCATGCGCGGTCAGATCCGCGTGGAGCCGCGCCATCGCGTTGCATGCCTGCCGCAGAACCCAATCGCCAATGAACACGATCAGACCGCCCGCTTCGGCTGCCGGCATGAACCGTCCGGGCTCGAGCAGGCCGCGATCCGGATGGTTCCAGCGGATCAGCGCCTCGAAGCCGCGCAATCCTCCGGCAGACTGACTTTTGCCGAGCGCAAAGATCGGCTGGTAGAACAATGTGAACTGCTTCTCGCGGATCGCATCGCGCAGTTCGTTTTCCAGCGCCATGCGATTGCGGCGTTCATTGCCAAGACTTTCCGAGAAGGCCACTACCCCGCCCTGACCGCTGGACTTTGCCTCATACATCGCAAGGTCTGCGTCCTGCCTCAGCTGCTCGATCGAGAAGTAGCTTGGCGAGCTGTGCGCTATGCCGATGGACAGCCCGACATTGACGCATTCGTCTGCGACATGGATGGGCGATTTCAATGCATCGATCAGCGTGCCGGCGAGGTCCATGGCGATCGCCGGATCCGGCAGGGCATCCAGCACGACCACGAATTCGTCACCGCCGACGCGGGCGAGGGTTGCCCGCCAGCCGGGATTGTCGCTCCGCCGCCGCCCGCCCATCCGCGCGGAAATCACATTGTCGAAGCGCCGCGCCGTCTCGATCAGCACGATATCGCCGGCGTGGTGGCCATATTTGTCGTTGATTGCCTTGAACCCGTCGAGATCGATGACCAGCACGGCGAGCCCTTCGCGGTTTTCCGGCAGCCGGTCGAACGCCGCACGCGAGCGTTCATCGAGCAGCGTGCGATTGGGCAGACCGGTCATTGCATCGTGCAGCGCATCATGCAGCAGCGCCGCGCGCGCATGTTCGCGCTCGATCACGCGCGCCAGCTGCGTCGCCGCTTGCGTCACCGTCAGCAGGATCGCGTCCTTGTCGATCATGGCGGTGCGCGAGAAGAATTCGAGTACGCAGACGATCTCGTCACCAATCAACACCGGAAAGGCGCAGGCCGCGTGGAAGCCGCATGCGGCCGCCTCGGCGCGGCGGCAGAAACTGGTCGCCAGCTCGCTTTCGTCTACCCAGTGCGGATGCCCATCGCGCAGGACGCGGCCCGGCAAGCCTTCGCCACTGGCAAACGTGCTCCCCCGGGTGGCCTCCACCAGCGGAAACAGTCGGGCCGGTTCGGCGCTGCACCACGCATCGCAGGAGGCTGCCTTTCCGCCGGGTTCGACCCGGTAGGCCGAACCGAAGGCCCAGTTCATGTGCTCGCAGATTTCCTTGAGCACCTCGCCGATAGCGTCGCCGAAATTGTTTGAGCGGTTGGCGCAATCGGTGATGCGTTGCAGCAGCGCGAGCCGCACCTGACTTTCGTAGAGTTCGCGCAGGCCTCGTTCGGCGATTGCTTCGGCCTGCCGCCGTCCTTCGCGCTCGCGCTGCACAAGCCGTTCGAGCCGCTCGACGACTGTCGCGTCATCGGGGGGGAGGGGGATCGCCTCCTGCTTCATGGGGTCCAGTCCAGCGCGATCCGGCACACGGGATGGCCGTGCTGCATGCAGGAAAGGTGCTCTATGGCGACCCGGTTGCCATAGTGGTCCGCCGCGCCCTCGATGAAGCCGTGGGCCAGCTGGCACATCCGCCGCGGCGACTTGTAGGCTAGCCCGGTCCGCCCGTCCTCCAGATCGTGAAAATGGAAATGCGGGCAGGCCGCCCCGGTATAGAGCTTGCGCACTTCAGGGTGGATTACGTCATTGATGCTTGCCACGAACGATTGCGCGCTCACGTGCGGGGTGAAGAACTTCTCATAGCGTTCGAACAGCAGCGGGATCGCACTGCGCCCGAACCAGCGCAAAACCTCGCCCGCGCTCACCCCCAGAACAATGGAGGCGGCATCGATCAGCCGTATCACCTCGCTGTCAGGATAGCTGCCGAGCGAGGTGTAGGCTCCTTCGAGGCCGGCCATTTCGAGCAGGCCGTCCCAGGCGAGCAAGCCATGCTCGCGCGCCACGGCATCCTCGAGCAGGTTGAACACGACGCCCTTCATCGTCTCACGCACTTTCCGCAGGTCTTCTGTCGAGGGGCAATGCCACCACGCTCCTGCCAGCCGCGTGAAACGGGCTATCGGGCGCATTGCCTAGTTGCAGAACATCAGGCTGCTAACCATGTCCTGACACATGGGAGTGCAGTCCTTATTGATCGACCCAGTCAATCAATATGCTCAGGATTGATCATTAGCGCGGCGTGATCGTTCGCGCTAAAGGCTCCCTAGCCAATCCGGCTACCCCATTCACACGGACCATCCCGGTCCGCGATCACAAGGAAGCAAGTGCATGTCCCTGCTGAGCACCCCGATCAAGCCCTTCGCCAACACGGCCTACAAGGAAGGCAAGTTCGTCGACATCACCGAGGCCGATATCGCCGGCAAGTGGGCGGTGTTCTTCTTCTACCCGGCCGACTTCACCTTCGTCTGCCCGACCGAGCTCGAAGACCTTCAGGACAACTATGCCGAGCTGCAGGGCATGGGCGTCGAAGTGTTCGGCGTTTCGACCGACACGCACTTCAGCCACAAGGCCTGGGCGGACAGCTCGCCGGCCATCGGCAAGATCACCTACTACCTCGTCGGTGACCAGAACCACACGCTGACCAACGCGTTCGACAACCTGCGCCCCGGCGTCGGCCTTGCTGATCGCGGCACCTTCGTCGTCGATCCGGACGGTATCATCCAGCTGATCGAGATCACGCCTGAGGGCGTGGGCCGCAACGCCGCCGAACTCGTCCGCAAGATCAAGGCCGCCAAGTACTGGCGCGAGCACCCCGGCCAGGTGTGCCCGGCCAAGTGGGAAGAAGGCAGCGAGACCCTCGCTCCCTCGATCGACCTCGTCGGCAAGATCTGATGACCCTTTGCGAGAGCGCCGGCACTCCCCCCGCACGGCCTCTCGCAACCCGCCGGGCGGCGGCCTTTCCCTCCCCCTCCGCCGCCGCCCGGCCCCTCATTCTTCACAAGTGCCTGCCTGCCGCGCGGTGATCCCTCCCGCGCGAGCGGATCTGCCTGTCTGCTGACCTTCAAGGAACCCCAGCCATGTCGCTGCTCGATGCCGCCACGACCGCCCAGCTCAAGACCTATCTCGGCAATCTGCGCCGTCCGATCGAGCTCGTCGCTTCGCTCGGTGAAGGCCAGAAGAGCGCCGACACGAAGAGCCTTGTCGAGGAAATCGCCGCCCTGTCCGACAAGGTGACGGCCCGCTTCGACGGCACCGATGCCCGCAAGCCCAGCTTCGCCATCGGCGCGGCGGGTGAGGCCGCACGGGTGACGTTCGCGGGCCTCCCGCTCGGCCACGAGTTCACTTCGCTGATCCTCGCGCTGCTGCATGTCGGCGGCCACCCGCCCAAGGAAGAGGCCGAACTGCTCGATACGGTGCGCGGCCTCGAAGGCCCGCTGCACTTCGAGACATTCTTCTCGCTCACCTGCCAGAACTGCCCCGACGTGGTGCAGTCGCTCAATATCATGGCGGCGCTGAACCCTGAGATCACCCATGTCGCCATCGACGGCGCGCTGTTCCAGGACGAAGTGGAGCGCCGGAAGATCATGGCGGTGCCGCAGGTGTTCCTGAACGGCGAACCCTTCGGCCAGGGCCGCATGGACCTCGCCCAGATTGTTGCCAAGATCGATACCGGCGCGGTCGCCCGCGCGGCGGAGAAGATCGCCGCTAAGGAGCCGTTCGATGTTCTCGTCGTCGGCGGCGGCCCGGCAGGCGCGGCAGCGGCTATCTACGCCGCGCGCAAAGGCATCCGCACCGGTGTCGTCACCGAGCGCTTCGGCGGTCAGGTGCTCGATACGATGGGCATCGAGAACTTCATCTCGGTCCAGCACACCGAGGGTCCGCGTCTTGTCGCCCAACTGGAACAGCACGTGAAGGACTACGATGTCGACGTGATGAACCTGCAGAAGGCGGTTTCGCTGAAGCCTGCGAATGGTGACGGCCTCGCCACCATCGAGCTGGAAAGCGGCGCCTCGCTCCGCGCGAAGACTGTCATTCTCTCCACCGGCGCGCGTTGGCGGCAGATCGGCGTGCCGGGCGAAGACGAGTACCGCAACAAGGGTGTCGCCTACTGCCCGCACTGCGACGGCCCGCTCTACAAGGGCAAGCGCACGGCTGTGATCGGCGGCGGCAACTCGGGTGTCGAGGCGGCGATCGACCTTGCCGGTATCGTCGCGCATGTCACGCTGATCGAATTTGACAGCGAACTGCGCGCGGATGCGGTGCTCCAGACCAAGCTGCGCAGCCTGCCCAACGTCACTGTCATTACCTCGGCGCTCACGACCGAAGTGACCGGCGATGGCGAGAAGGTGACCGGCCTCGTCTACCGCGACCGCAAGACCGATGAAGTCCACACCCTCGCGCTCGAAGGCATCTTCGTGCAGATCGGCCTCGTTCCCAACACCGAATGGCTCGGCGGCGCGCTGGCGATGACCAATCGCGGCGAGATCGAGATCGACAGCCACCTCGCAACGAGCGTTCCGGGTGTGTTTGCCGCAGGCGACGTCACCACGGTGCCCTACAAGCAGATCGTCATCGCGATGGGCGAAGGCTCCAAGGCGGCGCTCTCGGCGTTCGACTACCTGATCCGGCACTAAGTTGCCGGAAAGCCCCTCCCGATCACCCTGAGGCGGGTGATCGCAAGGGCAGGGTAGGGGCAGTTGCACGCGCGGCTGCTCCGCCGCTCTGCCGCCAATCGCCGGTGTTTCACGCTGCACTGCGACAAAAGTTTGCGTCCAGATCACTCGCAACGTAAGGAAATGCCCGCAGACAGCCCCAGCGAGACAGAAAGGCCCGCCTTTGTCGATAGAGACAACGAGGTCCCCCGAAGCAGCGACACGTGCCATGCCCCTCAGCCGGCAGGCCGTGACTCCAGAACTTGATCTCGATGGGCTCGACCGTGTGCTTGGCATTCATGTCGGCACGATCAACACGCTGTTGCTTTCGCGGCTCGAACGTCAGCTGGAAACCTTCAAGGTCACGCCCAAGCAGGTGGCGATCCTGTGGCTCGTCAACGCCAACCCCGGCGTCAAGCAGTCCGATCTCTCGCGCTTCTTCAAGATCGAGCGCCCCACGGTGCACCAGTTCGTGCGCCAGCTGACGATGAACGGCCACCTCGTCTCCGAGCCTTCGAAGCTAGACCGCCGTGCCGGCGGCCTGTGGATCACCGAGACAGGCGCCGCCACGCTTACCGCGGCGCGCGAGATCATCTTTACCGACGAGGCCGACCTGCTCAGCCCGCTGACCGCGGACGAACAGGCCGAGCTCTACCGGCTCATCATCAAGGTCTATCTTTCCGCACCAAGCCGGACCTGAACCTTTCAGGCAGCGGAACGGTGCATTAAGCTCGGATACAGGCCGGCTGCGGCATAGACACCGTGGTCATACAGGGGAGTTTCAAATGTCGATTTCGAAGACTGGTCTTGGTTTCATGGCGTTCGGTGCAGCGACTCTCGCGGCTCTTGCGGCAGCCAGCGCGGCGCAAGCGGCCGGCCCGGCGGGCGATGCTGCTCGCGGCAAGACGGTCTTTGCCCGCTGTGCGGCCTGCCACGATCTCAACACCGGCGCGATCCGCATGGGGCCCAGCCTCAAGGGTGTGGTTGGCCGCAAGGCCGGCACGTTCGCCAACTTCAGCTATTCCGCCGGGATGAAGGGCAAGGGCGTGACTTGGGGTCCGGACACGCTCGACCAGTTCCTCACCGCGCCGATGAAGTACGTCCCCGGCACGCGCATGGCCTTCCCGGGCCTGTCGAACGCACAGGACCGCGCAGACGTTATCGCCTACCTCAAGGTTGCTGCGAAGTAAGCCAAACGATCCTCCCCGTCCTGCCGGGGCGGGGAGGAGAACTGTTTGGCCCTCAGCTCGTAATCTCGATCAGTGCCCCGTCGGGCGCACGGGCCACGGCCTCGTAATAGCCGTCACCGGTCCGCCGCGGGCCTTCCAGCAAGAATCCCGCCGCGCCCAGCCGCACTGCTGCCATATCGACGGCAGCCTCCGATCCCAGCGAAAGCGCGATGTGCGCCCAGCCCATGCGGTCCTCGTCGGTTCCTGGGCTGACCCACGGCCCGCTCATCAACTCGATCTGGCCGCCCTCCTGCGGCAGCACGGCGAAGCGTGATCGAAAGCCCGGTCGCCGCTTGCTTTCATAGACCGGGCCGACGATCGCGCCGAAAAACTCCGTCCAGAACGCAGCCGATTCATCGACATCGCTCACCCAGACGGCGACGTGGGCAATGCGCATGTTCGGTTCCCTTAGCTAGGTGGCGGATAGTCTGCCTTACCCGGCCATTTGTCCACTGCGGCGCACAGATGAGATGGCTGCGTCAAATGCTGTTGATAACGTTCACTTTTTGCATTCCCAAGATTGGGCGATCTGTGGTCCTGCGTCTGAAGTAATGGAAATTGCGGGATCTTCCGGCCATTTTATGCACTACGGCGATACGTATGCGCGGCAAGAGCAGGTGGACTTTCGCGCATGCCTTGGCACAAGCAGAGTAGTGAAGGCCGGCGGATAATCGGCTGCAAGGAGAGTTAGACCCCATGGCCATGGCCCCGACAACCGCTGCAGATGCCAATTCCGCGTCCGATGCCGGCAACATCGATGCACCTGAACTGCGCGTCTTCGTCATGGCGCTGTTCTTCCTCTTCGGCGGGATCACTTCGCTCAACGACGTGATCATCCCGAAGCTCAAGGACCTCTTCACGCTCAACTACACGCAGGCGATGCTGGTGCAGTTCTGCTTCTTCACCGCCTATTTCGTTGTCGGCGTGCCCGGCGCGGCGCTGGTCAAGCGGATCGGTTACATGCGCGGCGCGGCGGTGGGCCTGCTGACGATGATGGCGGGCTGCCTGCTCTTCATCCCGGCTTCGCAGAGCGCGCTCTACGTCCTGTTTCTCTTCGCGCTGTTCATCCTCGCGAGCGGCGTGGTGCTGGTGCAGGTCGTCTCCAACCCCCTGATCTCGTTGCTCGGCCCGGCCAAGACCGCCAGCAGCCGCCTGACTTTCGCGCAGGCGTTCAATTCGCTCGGCACGGTGCTGTTCCCGCTCGTCGGTGCCAGCCTGATCCTCGGCAAGATCAAGGACGTGAAAGTCGATCAGCTCGTCGGCCCGGCGCTCGATGCCTACCGCGTCACCGAGAGCCGCCTTGTGGTCAATACCTACATCGGCCTTGCAGTCAGCCTTGCGCTGGTCGCCGCCGTCGTCTGGGCCAACCGCAACCGCCTGAAGGGCGAGCGCCACGAGGATAGCTCGCTGGGCGCCAGCCTGTCGCTGCTCTCGCGCCCGCGCTTCGGCTTCGGTGCGCTCTGCATCTTCCTTTATGTCGGCGCGGAAGTCTCGATCGGTTCGATTATCGTCAATTATCTCGCCCAGCCGACGGTCATGGGCTTGACGCACGAAGCGGCGGGCGGCGAGATCTGGAAGTACTGGTTCGGCGCCATGGTCGGCCGCTTCATCGGCTCGGCGCTGCTGCGCGTTGTCAACCCGGGCAAGACCCTTGCAGCCTGCGCGGCGGGTGCGATCTCCCTGCTGGCAATCTCGACCCACACTTCGGGCCTTGTCTCGGCCTACAGCCTGCTCGCCATCGGACTGATGAACTCGATCATGTTCCCGACGATCTTCACGCTCGCCTGCGAAGGCCTCGGCAAGCGCGCCGCAGACGGGTCGGGGATCATCAATGTCGCGATCTTCGGCGGCGCGGTTGTTCCGCTGGCCACTGGTGCGCTGGCGGATGCAACGGGCAGCCTCACTCTGTCGCTGGTGCTTCCGGCGCTGTGCTATGCGGTGATCGTGACCTTTGGTCTTTTTGCCACGCGCCCGGTCCACCCGCTCGAAGCGTAAACAGCGACGGGGGTATTTCTACTCCCGGCGTTGACATTCGGCAGTCCCCGGCCAAATTGGGGACATGCTTTCGCAGAAGACGCGCTACACGATCCGCGCCCTCCAGCACTTGTCCGATACCTTCGGACAGGGGCCTGTGCGTCTTGACGCGATTGCCGAAGCGCAGAACATCCCGCGCAAGTTCCTTACTGTCATCCTCTCCGAGATGGCGCGTGAGGGGATCGTGATCTCGCATCGCGGGCGGGAAGGGGGCTATGAACTCGCTCTTCCGCCTGTTGATATCCGCTATGGCGATATCATCCGCCTGACGCGCGGCAGCCTTGCGCTAACTCCTTGCGCCAGCCGCAACGCGCACGAAACCTGCAACAACTGCCTGCCCGAGGCGGATTGCCGCTTGCGCGGGCTGATGCTGCAACTGCGTGACGAGATGGCCACGATGCTCGACCGGATCACGCTGGCCGATCCGATCACCCTCGAACCGCCGTTCGAGGAACAGGCTGCGTAAGCGAAGCGGCAAAAAGCCTTGAACTTCACTTGGCGTTCATTCGCCTGCTGGTTATAGCGTCCGCCATGATCTTGCCTGTCACCGGCCGCAGCCCGCTGCGCCTTCTCGCACTTGCCGCCGCCACCGCCTTGCTTGGGCTCACCGCAGGCTGCGCTGGCACCAAGGCCAAGAAGGACGTCGCCTACGTCGCGCGCGACGTCGATACGCTCTATGCGGCCGCCAAGGACCGGCTCGACAAGGGCGATGCCCGGCAGGCCGCGGCGCTGTTCGATGAGGTCGAGCGCCAGCATCCCTATTCGCCCTGGGCTCGCCGCGCCCAGCTGATGAGCGCGTTCAGCTACTACGCTGCGCGCGATTATGCGAAGTCGGTGCAGTCGGCCCAGCGCTTCCTCTCGATTCACCCGGGCAACAAGGACGCGCCTTACGCCTACTACCTCGTCGCGCTCTGCTATTACGAACAGATCAGCGACGTGACACGCGACCAGAAGATCACGCAGCAGGCGCTCACCGCGCTGACCGAAGTGACGCGCCGCTATCCCAATACGACTTACGCAATCGACGCGCGGCTGAAGCTCGATCTCGTCAACGATCACCTAGCCGGCAAGGAAATGGAGATCGGCCGTTTCTATCAGCGCAGCGGCAAGTGGCTGGCAGGTACGCTGCGCTTCCGCACCGTGATCGATAAGTATCAGGCCACTAGCCACACGCCTGAAGCGCTTTATCGACTGGTCGAGAGCTATCTCGTGCTCGGCCTTCCCGAGCAGGCGCAGAAGTCTGCCGCCGTGCTCGGCGCCAACTACCCTGGCAACGAATGGTACGAGCGGGCCTACGAGCTGATGAACAAGAAGGCGCCCGGCACCACCGCTAGCTGAAGTGGCCGGCGGTTAGGGCGGCGGGCACCAGTCAGGCTGCCGCGCTGAGTCGCCGCGTTTCGACGGCACGCCCCAGCGCACCGAGGAACTGGTCGGTTGCGTGATCCCAGCTATAGCTGCCGCCGTGGGCTGCCGCAGCCTCACGGTTACAGCCAAGTGCAGCCGTAATCGCCTTCGCTAGATCTTCATCCAGCGCGCCGACAGGCTGCAGTAGAGTGCTTTCGGGGCCGCGGCCCTCTCGGCCAACCACGTCCATCGGGCCCGGCACCGGATAACCCGCCACGGGCAGACCGCATGCCATGGCCTCGATCATCACCAGCCCGAAGGTGTCTGTCCGGCTCGGGAAAACGAAGACATCAGCCGAGCAATACGCCTGCGCCAGCGGTATCCCTGAAAGCGCGCCGAGAAAGTGCGCTTCGGGATAGCGCGCGCGCAGTTGCGCCAGATCGGGGCCATTGCCGACAACGACCTTGGTTCCCGGCACATCGGCATCAAGAAATGCGCCGAGGTTCTTTTCGACCGCGACTCGGCCCACGTTGAGCATGATCGGGCGCGGCAGATCGGCGAGGGCCTCGAGCGGGGAATGGCCGGGATGAAACAGGCTCGCATCGATCCCGCGTGTCCACGGGGTCGCCTGCGTCAGCCCGTGTCCGGTCAGCTCTTGGGCGAGGGTCGGCGTCGAGACGAGAATGGCATGGCTCGCCGCATGAAAGCGCCGCATGATCGGCCAGAAACGGTCTGGGCTGAGCCCGGTGCGCACCGCGGCGTAATCAGGAAAGCGTGTGTGGAAGGCGCTGGTGAAGGGCACCCTGTTCGCCTTGCACCAACCCCGCGCCGCCCAGCCGATCGGGCCTTCGGTAGCGATATGAACGATGTCCGGATCAAACGCGCGCAGCATTCGCCGCGTGCGGAAACGCGGCAGCATGGCGAGGCGGATTTCCTTGTAGCCGGGCAGGCCGAATGTGAAGAACTGGTTCGGCGTGACCAGCATCACCTCATGGCCGCGTGCGGTCACCCGCTCGATGGTCGTCGCCAGCGTGCGGACGACCCCGTTGACCTGCGGATGCCAGGCATCGGTGCAAAGCGCGATTCTCATGCGTCTTCCTTGATCCGGACCGGTTCAGCTTCGGCCTTTTCAGCCTTGGCGAAGGCCTCCTCGAAGCAGATCGCTGCCCAGTCGACGATCGAGATCGCACCCGCATGGTCCTCGACCAGCGCTGTGCAGCTTTCGACCCAATCGCCGTCGTTATAATACGTCACATCGCCGATCTGGCGGATTTCCGCGCAGTGGATATGCCCGCAGATCACCCCGTCGACGTCCATGTCGCGCGCGGCGTGGGCCACCGCTTCCTCGAACGCGCAAACGAACTGTACGGCGTTCTTCACCCGCTTCTTGAGATAGGCGGAGAGCGACCAGTAGGGCAGCTTGAACCAGCGGCGGACCTTGTTGAACCAGCGATTGGTGCGCAGCAGGATCTCGTATGCCTTGTCGCCAAGGAACGCGAGCCAGCGGGCATAGAGCACCACGCCGTCAAACTTGTCGCCATGCGTCACCAGCAGGCGGCGCCCGTCTGCCGTGACGTGGACGGCCTCCAGCGCGATCTCGACGCCGCCGAAGCTCATGCCTGCATAAGGGCGCAGCATCTCGTCGTGGTTGCCCGCGATCAGGACCACGCGCGTGCCTCGGTGCGCCATCTTGAGCACGCGGCGGACGACTTCATTGTGGGCATCGGGCCAGTACCACCCGCGCGAAAGCCGCCAGCCATCGACGATATCGCCCACCAGATAGAGCGTCTCGCACTCGATCGAAGCGAGGAAATCGAGAAGCATCTCGGCATTGCAGCCGCGCGTGCCGAGGTGGATGTCCGAAACCCAAACCGTGCGCACCTTGCGCTTGGGGCGAAATCCGCGCGGTTCGGGCAGGTCGAGCCAGGCGGGAATGGACTTGGCAAGTTCGGTCGCTGTGGGAGATAGTCCCCAGGCCTTTGCACTGCGCGTCATCGCGAGATCCCTATCAGTTTGGTAACTGAGCCGAATCCCTGTCACAATCGCATGTCACCTACGTTGCACCCTGTCATGGCGCTGTCATGCGGGGGCCCGAATGCCGGATTTATCCACAAGTTTGCCAACATGCTGCGTTCTCTTTGCGAGCAGGGTGACGCGGGGCGGCGGACTGGGTAAGGATCGTCAGCGATGCTTACGGGTCTCTCCATTCGCAATGTTGTCCTGATCGAAGCGCTCGACCTCGCGTTCGGGCGCGGGCTTGGCGTGCTCACCGGGGAGACGGGGGCAGGCAAGTCGATCTTGCTGGATTCGCTGGGGCTCGTGCTGGGGGACCGGGCCGATGGCGGCCTCATCCGTGCCGGCACCGACGAGGCTAGCGTGACCGCGACGTTCGAGTTCGCCGCGCTCCCCGAAGCACTGCGGGCCGCGCTGGCCGAGGCGGAGATCGCGGTGGAGCCGGGCGAACCCCTCATCATCCGCCGCCGCCTCCGCGCCGAAGGCGGAAATGCCGTCGGCAGCCGAGCCTTCGTCAACGATCAGCCGGTGAGCGTTGCCCTGCTGCGCGAACTGGCGCGCAACCTCGTCGAACTGCACGGCCAGCACGATGATCGCGGCCTTGTTAACGCACGCGGCCACCGGGCCTTGCTCGATCGCTATGCCCGTGCCGAAGTGGCTGACGTTGCCGCCGCGTGGGACAAGTGGCGTGCGGCGGAGAGCGCGCTTGCCGAGGCGCAGGCGCGGCTGGCGGCAGCGTCTGCGGAGCAGGACCTGCTCGTCGCGCATCTCGCCGAACTGACTCAACTCGCGCCCGAAGTTGGCGAGGAAGCCGAACTCGCCGAGCAGCGCGCTTCCATGCAGAAGGGTGAGCGGCTGTCGGGCGATCTCGCCGAGCTGCAACACCTCTGGACCGGTTCCGACTCCGCCCTTGTTTCCCTGCGCAGCGCCTCGCGCCGGCTCGACCGCATCGCGCATGAGCATCCGCTGCTTACGGAAGCCATGGAAGCGCTTGACCGCGCGGTGATCGAGGCGAGCGAGGCGGAGGACAGGCTGGAGAAGGCCGCCGAGGCCCTCGTGCACGATCCGATGCTGCTTGACCGCATCGAGACGCGGCTGTTCGATCTGCGCGCCGCTGGCCGCAAGCACGGCTGCAGCGTGGATGACCTG
The DNA here is from genome assembly GCF_007991615.1 of Novosphingobium sediminis. Classification (GTDB taxonomy): domain Bacteria; phylum Pseudomonadota; class Alphaproteobacteria; order Sphingomonadales; family Sphingomonadaceae; genus Novosphingobium; species Novosphingobium sediminis. The sequence goes on from NZ_BJYR01000001.1 coordinate 87,710, forward strand.
CCTGCGCTCATGACCGAAATGCGCGCCGCGCTCGATCGGATCGAAGGCGGCGAAGCGGCCATCGCCGGCCTTGACCGCGCGGCGCAGGACGCTGGGCTCGATTACCGCGCCAAGGCCGAAAGCCTCTCGGTTGCCCGCGCCGAGGCAGCGCGGCGGCTCGATACGGCGGTGGCGGCAGAACTCGCACCGCTAAAGCTCGATGCCGCGCGCTTCCGCACGGCGGTCTTGCGCCTGCCCGAGGACCGCTGGGGCCCGCATGGCGTCGACGCAGCCGAATTCCTCATTTCGACGAACCCCGGTGCGGATTTCGCCCCGCTTGCCAAGATCGCCTCGGGCGGTGAGCTCTCGCGCTTCATCCTCGCGCTCAAGGTCGCCCTCGCGGAGGAGGGCGGCGCCGCGACAGTGATCTTCGATGAGATCGACCGCGGTGTCGGCGGCGCAGTGGCCAGCGCTATCGGCGAGCGTCTGGCGCGGCTGGCATCGGGCGGACAGTTGCTTGCCGTGACTCACAGCCCGCAGGTCGCCGCCCGTGGCACTGCGCATTACCTGATTGCCAAGTCCTCCGAAGGCACCGTCACGCGCACCTCGGTGATCCAGCTTGATGCGGAGGGGCGGCAGGAGGAAATCGCCCGCATGCTGTCCGGCGCTGAGATTACCCCCGAAGCGCGCGCGCAGGCCGAACGTCTGCTTGAACAGGCCTGACCATGCGCCACCCGCTTGACCGTCCGATCTGGTCGCTGCTCAATGGTCCGCAGGCTGCGCTGGCTGTCGCGACCGGCACGGTATGCCGGATCGACCCGACCTATGGCCCTTTTGCGGCGGCTGCACCGGGGCACGAAGCCGAACTGGCCGGTCTCCTCACCAGCGCCGATGACGAGATCTGGCTGCTCGAATCCGAGGAACAGCCGCCGCCGTCTGGCACCCGAGTCTTGCGCACCGCGCCGCTTCTCCAGATGATCGCCGATGGCCCGCTGGCGGCGCATCCCGTCGATCCCGAACTGATCCTGATGACCGAGGCCGACGCGCCCGAAATGACCGCGCTCGCGCTAGAAACACAGCCCGGCCCATGGCGCTCGCACACCCACCGCTACGGCCCGTACTATGGTTTGCGGGAAGAGGGCCGCCTGATCGCCATGGCCGGCGAACGCATGCGCCCAGCGCCCGGGCTTGCGGAGCTCAGCGGCGTGTGCACAGCGCCCGATCGGCAGGGCAGGGGCCTTGCCGGCCGCATGATCCGCCGCGTTCTCGCCGGATTTATCGAACGGGGGGATACTCCGTTCCTGCACAGCTACGCCTACAACACCCACGCGATCCGTCTTTACGAGACACTCGGCTTCCGCGCCCGGCTATCGCTTGTGGTGACCGTGCTGGGGAGAGCCGAGCCGTGACTGCAATGACCGAAGCCGATGCCGCGAATGAACTGATGCGCCTCGCGCGCCAGATCGCGCATCATGATCGGCTCTATCACGCGCAGGACGCGCCAGAGATTTCGGACGCCGAGTATGACGCGCTCGTGCGGCGCAATGCCGAACTGGAAGCAGCGTTTCCGCATCTGATCCGCTCTGACAGCCCAAGCCGCAAGGTTGGGCATGAAGTCGCGGCCTCGCCGCTCAGCAAGGTGGCCCACGAGGTTCGCATGATGAGCCTCGACAACGCGTTCTCGGATGAGGAAGTCGAGGAATTCGTGGCGCGCGTCCGGCGCTTTCTTGCGCTGCCGCCCGAGGCCGAAGTGGCGATGACTGCCGAGGACAAGATCGACGGGCTTTCCTGCTCGCTGCGCTACGAGAACGGCCACCTCGTCCGCGCCGCCACGCGCGGGGATGGGCAGATGGGGGAGGACGTGACTGCGAACGTCGCCCACATCGGCGATATTCCGCAGGTCCTCTCAGGCGATGCCCCTGCGGTGTTCGAGATCCGCGGCGAGGTCTACATGGCCAAGGCCGATTTTGCCGCGCTCAATGCCGCGCAGGAGGAGAAGGGCGACAAGCTCTTCGCCAATCCGCGCAATGCGGCGGCGGGATCGCTGCGGCAGAAGGACGCGAGCGTGACTGCCAGCCGCCCCTTGCGCTTCCTCGCGCATGGCTGGGGCGCGGCGAGTGCCGTTCCCGGCGAGACGCAGCTCGATGTAATGCAACAGATCGCTGCATGGGGCGTGCCTGTCTCGCCGCTGCTGGTGCGCTGCCTGTCGGTCGAGGCGATGGTCGAGCACTTCCGTAGCATCGGTGCGCAGCGACCGGGGCTGCCCTATGATATCGACGGCGTCGTCTACAAGGTCGACCGGCTCGACTGGCAGGAGCGCCTCGGCTTCGTCGCCAAGGCGCCGCGCTGGGGTCTTGCACGCAAGTTCCCGGCAGAGCGTGCCGAGACGGTGATCGAGGCGATCGACATTCAGGTCGGCCGGACTGGTAAGCTGACGCCGGTGGGCCGCTTGCGCCCGGTGCTGGTGGGCGGCGTCACCGTTACCAACGTCACGCTCCACAACCGCGACGAGATCGGGCGGCTTGGCCTGCGCGTCGGTGACCGAATCGTGCTTCAGCGCGCGGGCGACGTGATCCCGCAGGTGGTCGACAACCTCACCCGCGAGGAGCCGCGCGAGGCTTATGCGTTCCCCGATCACTGCCCGGAATGCCAGTCCGAAGCGGTGGCCGAGGAAGGCGAAGTCGATGTGCGCTGCACTGGCGGCCTGATCTGCCCCGCCCAGCGCGTCGAGCGCCTGCGCCACTTCGTCAGCCGCGGCGCGCTCGATATCGAGGGGCTGGGCGAGAAGACGATCATCGAGTTCTTCGGGCTTGGCTGGCTGGAAAGCCCGGCCGACATTTTCCGCCTTCGCCAGCGCCGTGACGAAATCGTCGGTCGCGAGGGGTGGAAGGACAAGTCTGTGGATAACCTGTTGGCGGCGATCGAGGCAAAGCGCGCGCCCGATGCGGCGCGGCTGCTGTTCGGGCTTGGCATCCGCCATGTGGGTGCCGTGACGGCGCGCGACTTGATGAAGCGTTTCACTACGCTGCCGGCGCTGCGCGATGTGGCGGTGCGCGCAATGGCAGAGGACGCCGAAGCCGCAGCGGAGCTGCTCGGGATCGAAGGTGTCGGTCCGGTTGTGGTCGAAGCGCTCGGCGACTTCTTCCACGAACCGCACAATGTAGCGGTGTGGGAGGATCTGCTCTCGGAAGTCTCGCCGCCGGACTACATCGTCGAGACCAAGGCGAGCGCGGTGGCAGGCAAGATTGTGGTCTTCACCGGCAAGCTCGAGACGATGAGCCGCGATGAGGCAAAGGCGCAGGCCGAGGCATTGGGCGCGCGGGCGGCAGGCTCGGTTTCGGCCAAGACCGATCTGGTCGTGGCGGGGCCGGGGGCTGGTTCCAAGCTCAAGCAGGCAGCAGCGCTGGGCATCGAAGTGATCGACGAGGCGGCTTGGGCCGAGATCGTCAAGGCAGCGGGATGAGCGGACAATGACCTTTGAAGACCTGACGCCCATTGGCACTGAGGCGGGCAAACTGCTCAAGGCGCGCGGGCAATCGATCGCGGTTGTCGATGGCGCGACGGGCGGGCTGATTTCGGCCGCGCTGCTCGCGATGCCGGGGGCTTCGGCCTATTTTCGCGGCGGCGGCGTGATCTACACGCTGAAGGGGCGGCGGATGGTGCTGGGGCATGAACCCGGCTCCTTGCGCGGCCTCACGTCTGCTACCGAAGCCTATGCTTTGGCGCAGGCGCGACTTATCCGGGCGCGCTATGAGAGCGATTGGGGTGTGGCTGAGACTGGCGCGGCCGGGCCGGGCGTCCATCCGCTGGGCGTAGCTTCGGGCACCAGCGCGGCGGCGATTGTCGGGCCGGGCTACGAAGCGGCGATGATTGTGGAGACGGGGCACGATGACCGTCTCGCCAACATGATCGCATTCACTCGCAACGCGCTGGAATTGCTTGTCAGCGGGTTGAACGCCGCCTGAGCCACAGGATCGTCCAGTTGCCGCGCTGCATCCGCGCGCGCAGCGAGAAGCCGGCGCGGGTATAGGCCGCGCGCACGGTGGGCTCCTGCGCAGTGAGCAGGCCTGCCAGCAGCACGCTGCCGCCCGGCGCGACCGCCTTGCCGAAATCGCGCGACAGTTCGGCCAGCGGCCCGGCGAGGATATTGGCGATCAGCAGATCATAAGGCGCGGCGGCGCGGAGCAGCGGATCCTCCATGCCCGGCGCGATGACCATGGCGAGCTTGCCGGGGCCATCGCCAAGCGGGATGCCATTGAGTTCAGCGTTCTCCGCCACGACCGGCCCGCAGACTGCGTCGATATCGCTCGCCGTCGCCCGGGCGCGGGGCCACAGGTGGAGCGCGGCGAAAGCGAGCAGGCCGGTGCCTGTGCCGATATCCGCAAGGTTGCGCACGACGAGCCCCTTCGCCTTCATGTGGGCCAACATGGCAAGGCAACCCGAAGTCGTCTCGTGGTGTCCGGTCCCGAAGGCCTGGCTGGCGGGGATCACGAAATCCCGCAGGCCATGTGCGGGCGGATGATCGGGCGTGCGGACGTGGAACGGGCCCTCGGTAATCGGCTCGACGTTCTGTTGGCTTAGCGTGACCCAGTCTTCATCGGCCAGTTCTTCGATGATCAGCTTGGGTTTAGCCCCCGCAAACAGCGCGGTGATCGCGGCCTTGTCGGCTGCCGTGGGCTTGCGCTCGAGCCAGGCTTCGAGCTGCCACGCATCCGGCTCGGCCGGGTCGGTCTGCCCTCCGCCGAGCACGATGGAGAAATCCCAATCATCGGCGTCCTCGTGCGCGACGAGTGCGGCGCGGACGACTTGGGCAGGGGCACTGACGGTGATTTTCCAGCTCACTTGGTGGCTTCCTTGGCAAGCTGTGCGGCAAGTCCCTTGCGGCCCATTGCAGCATAATCGGCGCAGGCCTTCGTCGATGCGAGGGGCTGCTGGCCCAGCATGCGCTCGAACAGCTCACTCACCGAAGGATGCGGCGTCACGAGAATGCCGCAGCGCCGTGCCGCGATGGCGGCAAAGGTATGGCGGAAACGGGCGACGACGTCCGGGTGATCGCTGAAGCGATAGGATCCTGACGCCAGCGCTGAAATGCTGTCGATATAGTTCACCGTCTGGCACCGCTTTCCAGCGCAGCTTTGCCAAGTCCAGCTGCTCGAGCCGGTGGTGTGCCCCGGTGTCGCGGTCATGGTCAGGCGCAGCGGGCCGACCCGCACAGTATCGCCGTCCTTGACGATCCGGTCCGCCTTCACCGGCGCGAAATCGTGATCCCTGAGTCCGGCAGCCTGCGAATCCGCAGGATCTACCTTGCCAGTGGCTATGACGGCCGCTGCGGGCGCGCTCAGCGCCACTTTCGCCCCGGTCGCCTTGGCCAGCGCCGCCAGCCCGCCGACATGGTCGAAATGCTCGTGACTGGTGACGATCCAGCGGATATCCTCCGGGCGAAAGCCGAGTGCGCGGATATTGGCGAGGATCGAGGGCACTGCCTCGTTGGTCGCGGCATCGATGAGGACATGGCCCTGCGGCGAAGTCACCAGCAGTACGGAAACCGTGCAGGTGCCGACGTAATAGGTATTGCCAAAAAGCCGCGCAGGCGGGGCAGGGGCGGAGAAATCCTCCTTGCCCTCGCACTGCTTGAGAAGGGCCTGCGTCGCGGCGCGGTCTGGTCCTGCCGCTGCGACCGGCTTGGCCCCTGCGCTAGCCGGCACCAGCGCCAGACCTGCGAAAGCGAGCGCCTTAACGGACAAAGCTCGCTCCATTCGCGTCGATCACCGCGCCCGTCATGCTTGCCGGCGCATCGAGCGCGCAGAACACGCCGATGGCTGCGATTTCCTCCGGGCTCGCCACGCGGCCCAGCGGAATGTCCGCGAGCAGGCCTGGTCCGCCACGGCTGGCGAGATAATCCCCCGCCATATCGGTATTGGTGAAGCCCGGCGTTACCGCAAAGCTCAGGATGCCTTGCGCGGCGTAGCCCCGCGCGATGGTCTTGTGCATCGCGATCATGCCGCCCTTGGCCGCCGCATAGTGCCAGTGCGCAGGCGAATCCCCGCGATAGGCCGCGCGGCTTGCAACATGGACGATGCGCCCGCCGACCCCGCGCGCCTGCCAGTGCCGAACCGCCAGCCGCGAAAGCTGCGCCGCGGATGTCAGGTTGATCCGCAGCGTCTCTTCCCAGCCATCAAGCCACGCGATGTCCGACGCGTCGAGCGGATTGGCGGCGAAAAGCCCGGCGTTGTTGACGAGAATGTCGATTGTTCCGCCCGCCAGATCCAGCGCCTGCTCCCACAGCAACTCCGCCGAAGCTGGCTCGCCGAGGTCTGCGCCGACAATGCCGGGCGCGCCCTTGCGGCCATGGCGGATGACAGCCGCGCCGCGCGCGCCGAGCGCTGCGGCCAACGCGGCTCCGATGCCCCGGGTCGAGCCGGTAACAAGAATGACAGGTGCTTCCATGGCAAAGCGCTCTACCAGCGATTGAGTGCCCTGCAACAGGGGCTGAAACGAGGAGCATGCGATTGCCCTGTCGCGACGGTTGCACACCGGGCCATTTGGGCTAATACGAATCGCACTCGCTTCGTGCTCACAGGGCATGAGAGGTTTTGGTAATCTAATGAGGGGGTTCTATGGCGCAGGCGCCCGGCAAGAGGCCACTTTCGCCGCATCTTGAAATCTGGCGTTGGGGTCCGGCCATGCTGGTCTCGATCCTGCACCGCATCACTGGTAACGGATTGGCGTTTGTCGGTCTTGCCATGCTGCTGTGGTGGATCAGCGCGATTGCGGGCGGGCCGGAAAGCTATCAGACCTTCCTTGACTGGGTCTGGCTTGCCCCGAACGGAGGCCTGCAGGTGGCGACGGCGCTGCTCGGCAAGGTCGTTCTGGTCGGCCTCACCTGGGCGTTCTTCCAGCACATGGCGACCGGCATCCGGCACTTCGTGCTCGACGTCGGCGCGGGCTACGAGCTTGAGGCCAATGCGCGCTGGTCTTCGCTGACCATCCTGTTTTCGGTAGCGGCCACCAGCGTGTTCTGGGCCTTCGTGCTTCTGCGCTGAACCCTTCACCCGATCCTTTGAGGAAACAAAATGGGTAACGGAACTTCCATTGGCCGCGTGCGCGGCCTCGGCTCCAGCCACCATGGCACGGGTCACTTCCTGTCGTCGCGGCTGACGGCGGTCGGCAATCTCGTGCTGATCCCGTTCCTGATGGTCAGCCTCCTGCTCATGCCTTCGCATGATTATGCGACGGTCCATGCCTGGGCGGCCAAGCCGCTGCCCGCCACCGCGCTGATCCTCATCATGATCAACACGTTCTATCACGCGCGACTGGGTATCCAGGTCATGCTGGAAGACTACGTGCATGAGGATGGCGGCAAGATCGCCGCCTGGCTGTTCATCAATTTCGTGCCGTTCGCGGGCGCTGCCTTCGGCATCGTCTCGGTCGTGCGCATCGCTCTCGGGGGCGCCTGAGCCATGGCTTCCACACCTGCCTACAAGATCATCGACCACACTTACGACACCGTCGTCGTCGGTGCCGGCGGTTCGGGCTTGCGCGCCACGATGGGTTCGGCCCAGGCCGGCCTGCGCACCGCCTGCATCACCAAGGTCTTCCCGACCCGCTCGCACACGGTTGCGGCGCAGGGCGGCATTGCTGCCAGCCTCGGCAACAACAGCCCGGACCACTGGACCTGGCACATGTACGATACCGTCAAGGGTTCCGACTGGCTCGGCGACCAGGACGCGATCGAATACATGGTGCGTGAGGCGCCTGCTGCGGTTTACGAACTCGAGCACGCGGGCGTTCCCTTCAGCCGCAACGCTGAAGGCACGATCTACCAGCGCCCGTTCGGCGGCCATATGCAGAACATGGGCGAAGGCCCGCCGGTGCAGCGCACCTGCGCCGCTGCTGACCGCACCGGCCACGCCATGCTCCACGCGCTCTATCAGCAGAGCCTGAAGTACGACGCGGACTTCTTCATCGAATACTTCGCGATCGACCTCATCATGGAGCCGGGCGCGAATGGCGTTCCCGAATGCCGCGGCGTGATCGCCATGTGCATGGACGATGGCTCGATCCACCGTTTCCGCAGCCATGCCGTCGTGCTCGCCACGGGCGGTTATGGCCGCTGCTACTTCACCGCGACCTCTGCCCACACCTGCACGGGTGACGGCGGCGGCATGGTGCTGCGCGCTGGCCTGCCGCTGCAGGACATGGAATTCGTGCAGTTCCACCCGACCGGGATCTACGGCGCGGGCGTGCTCATCACCGAAGGCGCGCGCGGCGAGGGCGGCTACCTCACGAACTCCGAAGGCGAGCGCTTCATGGAGCGCTATGCGCCTTCCGCGAAGGATCTTGCCAGCCGCGACGTCGTTTCGCGCTCGATGGCGCTGGAAATCCGCGAAGGCCGCGGTGTGGGTCCGCACAAGGACCACATCTACCTCCACCTCGATCACATCGACGCGAAGGTGCTGGCGGAGCGCCTGCCGGGCATCACCGAAAGCGGCAAGATCTTCGCGGGCGTCGATCTCACGCGTCAGCCGCTCCCGGTCGTGCCGACGGTGCACTACAATATGGGCGGCATCCCCTGTAACTACCACGGCGAAGTCGTGACGATCGGTCCGGACGGCAATCCGGAAACCGTCGTCCCCGGCCTCTTCGCGGTGGGCGAGGCGGCCTGCGTTTCGGTCCACGGCGCGAACCGCCTCGGCTCGAACTCGCTGATCGACCTCGTGGTGTTCGGCCGCGCAACGGGTCTCCGTCTCAAGGAGATCATCAAGCCCGGTTCGTCACACAAGGCCCTGCCCAAGGACAGCGCCGACCTCGCGCTTACCCGTATCGACACGTTCCGCCATGCCAATGGCGGCTCGCCGACGGCGCAGGTGCGGCTCGAGATGCAGCGCACGATGTCTGGCCACGCGGCGGTGTTCCGCACCGACGAACTGATGGCCGAAGGCAAGACCAAGCTCGCTGCGACTTATGAGCGCATGCAGGACATCAAGGTTTCGGACCGCTCGCTGATCTGGAACTCGGATCTGATCGAGACGCTGGAACTCGACAATCTGATCGCGCAGGCCTCGGTCACGATGCACTCCGCCTTCAACCGCAAGGAAAGCCGCGGTGCGCATGCGCACGAGGATTTCCCTGATCGCAACGATGGCGAGTGGATGAAGCACACGGCCAGCTGGTTTGATGGCTGGGGCGGCAAGGGCGGCAGCGTGAAGCTCGATTACCGCCCGGTCCACGAATACACGCTGACGGACGACGTCGAGTACATCAAGCCCAAGAAGCGCGTGTACTGATCGTGCCCGCGTTTCGCGGGATATGGCTCTCGATGGCCGGGCTTGCTCTTGTGGCGGGCCCGGCCATTGCCGTTGCGGCGGCGGAGCCCGCAACCTTGCCCGATCCGCTTCAGGCGGGGTGGAGGGGCCAGCACGTTTGCGAATTGCTCAAGGACAACGCGAAGATGCGTGTCCTGCGCTGCACCTTCCCACCGGGCTGGGGGCATGAGCGGCACCATCATGCGCCGCACTGGGGCTATATCCTCAAGGGATCGACGATGCGGATCACCACGGCGACCGGCACGGTGGTGCGCGAGCTCAAGGCCGGCGACAGCTGGTGGAGCGACGGGATCGAGTGGCATGAGGGACTCAACATCGGCAAGACCACCGGGGTCTATCTGATCGTCGAACCGAAGCCCTGAAGCGGCAGAGTTTGCAGTTCGTACGGCTTTTCTTTGTCGTTTGACGACAGGCAGCGGACGGGAACACCAGAGCAAGCCACATCGGGGTCAGCAATCAACCCTGAAAGGAATGCCTCGATGTCCCCTCGCACATGGACACCACTCTTGGCAGGAGCCGCACTGCTTGCGGCGAGCGGCGCGGCTGTTGCGCAAGGTTCGGTCGCCAGCGCTGTGAACCCGCCGGCGCCGCCCGCTCCACCAACTCCTCCGGCTCCGCCCGCTCCCCCAGCACCGCCCGAAGCGCCTACACCGCCGGATAGCGATCTGGTGGACCGTGCTGCGATCGAGCGCGAAGTGGCCGAAAGCATGGCCGAGGCGCGCGAGAGCATTGCCGAGGCGCGCAAGGATATCGCCGAAGCGCGTGCGGAGATCATGCGCGAGAAGGATATGCCGGCCAATGTCCGCGCCCAGGCGCTTGCTGCGCTGGATAAGGCCGAGCGCGATGTGGATCAGGCGTTCGCGCGCCATAGGCAGTGAGTTAGCGGCGGCTCCGACGCTTGCCGGAGCGCTTCTTTTTCGGCGGCGGGGGCGCCGCTGCGGTTTCGTTTGCCCCCGCTGACTGCAAGGCCGCGGCCTGCGCCGCGGTCGCGGCGCGCGCAGGATAGCGGCAACCGCGCGCCTGACCGTAACCCTTGAGGAAGGCGCGGCGGCTCGCCCCGGCATAGAGCGCGACTTGCCATTGCCGCTCCTTCGATGCGGCGCCAGTGACTTCCTTGATGACGCCGCCAAACGGTATGAAGCCGTTGATGACGGATTTCGCGACGTTGCCGACAGCATTGCCGCGCTTCTCGTCGCGCGTCTTGTCCGTCGCCACGTCGATGTCCGGCCCGAGCACGGCATCAAGCTGCACGATTTCGGTGCCGATTGCGCGGCAGGAGCGCATGCCCTTGACCGTGTAGGTATCCTCGCGCGCCGCAATCAGGATCGGCGGGATCTCGTCCTTCCTGACATTCAGCGTGTCAAGCGGCGCGGTTGCAACATCGCCCGCAGTGACGTTGGGCGGCGCGACCACGGTCTGTGCTGCAAGTGGCGCTGCGGCAGCGACGACCAGCAAGGCGATGGCCAGATGGCTGTGGTTCATGGAAGCTCCCCTCTATGCCATGACAACGACGGCCGCGTTATTCCGTTCCCTTGGCTGAGCGCGCGCTGAACGTATCGCAGGCGTCTTCGTTGCCCGTCTCCATACCCTTGCGCAGCCACGCCATGCGCTGCGTGCTGCTGCCATGGGTGAACGCGGCTTCCACCGGCGTGCGCCCCGCCGAGGCCATCAGCGTATCATCGCCGATCTGGTGCGCGGCGCGCAGGCCTTCCTCGATGTCGCCCGGTTCGATGCGGTCCTTGTTCCGCGCAGCCCAGACCCCGGCGTAGCAATCGGCTTGCAGTTCGAGCATGACCGAGAGCCGGTTGGCCATCGGCGGATTGCGCCGCTGTGCTTCGGTCACTTGCTCGGACGTGCCGACAAGGTTCTGCACATGGTGGCCATATTCGTGCGCCATCACGTATGCCCGTGCGAAATCACCGCCAGCGTCAAGCTGCTTGTCCATCTCGGTGTAGAAATCCGTGTCGATGTAGATGCCCTGATCCGCCGGGCAGTAAAACGGCCCCATTGCGCTTTGGGCTTCGCCGCAGCCCGATTGCCCCTCGCGCGAGTAGAACACGAGCTTGGGTGCCCGGAAATCGATCCCCGCTTTTTGGAAGAGCGGGCCCCATGTCTTGTTGAGCGAGGCCAGCGCGTTGCAACTTTCATGGCTGAAGGCGTTCACTGAGCAGCTTTCGGCAAGGCTGCCGGCCCGGTTCGGCGCTGTTTGTGGAGGAGCCGGGCTCGACGCACCTTGCATGTTCTGCAGGGCACCGAGCGTCTGCAGCGGGTTGATGCCGAACACCAGCGCGCCGACCAGAGCAATGATCAGGCTTCCGCAGCCGATCTTTCCGCCCCGTCCGCTCATGGGTCCGCCAAAGCCCCCGACGCCGCCGCGCTGGTCTTCGACCTCAATCGAATTGTCGAAATCATCGAGCCGCATCGTCTGGTCTCCTGTCGCTGCGACGGGTTTGCCCGGAACCGGGCGGGGCCTGCAAGAGACAACCACCGCACCTTCGCCGCAGCAGAGGGAACTTGCGCGCAACCGTGGCATTTGCCAGCAAGGTGATCGCGTTAGGCCGTTCGGGGATGGCGATGAGTCGTTGTGGGTGATCCGGTTGCCATGATCTACCCTGCTGCTACCGCGAGGCGGTTTCGGCGGCGCAGCCGATTGGCCGGATTATGCCTCGCAGCCCTCGCTTTGGCACCGCTGCCAGGTAGCGCCGCAGCGCCGACCAAGCGCCAGTTGCAGCAGATCGAAGTGCTGTTGCGCCAGCATGTCACCACGCTTTCGAGTGAGGAATATGGCGGGCGCGAGCCCGGGACTCCCGGCGAGACGCTGACCTTGCGCTATCTTGCGCGCCAGTGGTTCGACATCGGGCTGGAATCGGGCACCAACGATCCGGGCAATGCCTGGTTCGCTCCGGTCGAACTGGTCGAGCGGGTGCCGCAGGGCTCTCGCGCGCAGTTCATGCACGGCAAGCGCCGGGTGGCCTTGCCGGAAGGTGGTTCGTTCGTCGTCACCTCGGGCCTGCGCAGCCTGATCGAGAACGCGCCGCTGGTCTATGTCGGGACGAATGCGGGCGGAGATGGCGCGCGGACCGAACTGGCTGGCCGTGTCGCGGTCATTCTCGACAGTGAGGCGCCGCCGCCCGAACCAGCGAAGCCCGGCGGCGCCGCCTCGCGTCCGGTCGACCGCGCGGGCAAGCTGCTTGAAAGCGGCGCTTCGGCGGTTTTGACCGTGCTGGACGGCAACCGTTCGCTCGAAGACGTGCTGGCTCGCCGCCGCCGTGCCGGTTATGCCTTGGCGGGCGAAAAGCTGGGCGGCGATATCGAGGTGTTCCTCTCCGCCGATGCAGCCAATCAGATGCTCGCCGCATCGGGTGCACCCACTATTGCCAGTCTTCATGCCGCCGGAGCCGCGCCCGGCTTCAGCGCAAAGCCGCTCGGAATAAACGGCTCGTTCGAGGCTACCAATCGCGAGACGCGTATCAAGACGCACAACCTGATCGGCAAGCTCGAGGGGCGCCGGCCGGGTTCGGGCGCGGTTGTGCTGATGGCGCACTGGGACCATTTCGGGAAATGCGCCGAGCCGCCTGCAGAAAAGCTGATCTGCCCCGGCGCGGTGGACAATGCGTCCGGGCTTTCGGTCATTACCGAAGTCGCGCGCCAGCTATCCGCCGGCAAGCCGCTGGAGCGCGATGTCTATTTCGTTGCTACAACCGGTGAGGAACTCGGCCTGCTCGGCGCGATGGCGTTTGCCGAGAACCCGCCTCTGCCGCTGGGAAATGTGGTTGCGGCGTTCAACGTCGACAGCAGCGGGCTGGTTCCCGCCGGTCTTCCGGTCAGCGTCGTGGGGCAGGGGATGACCCCGCTTGATGCAGGCATCGCCAAAGTGCTCAAGGCGATGAAGCGCAAACTTGCTACCGGTGATGCGGCCAATGCCTTTGCGCGCCGTCAGGATAGCTGGGCGCTGATGCAGCATGATGTCCCCTCGGTCATGGTCAGCACCAGCTATTCGGACCCGGCGCGGCTCGAGGCTTTCATGAAAGACATCTACCACCGCCCCGCCGATGAGGCTGCGCGCGTTGTCTATGGCGGCATGGTTGACGACGTGCTGATCCAGACCGAACTGGTGCGTTTCTTCGCCGATACCAAGGCCTGGCCGGATAGCCGGCCCGCGGCAGGTGCAAAGTAGACCGTTGGCCCTAGCCTAAACCGCCCGGCTTGATTACATGGGCCGCCACGAATCTCCCCTAACGGCAAGTGGCGCACTCCATGGATATCCCCCTCGGCCTTACATTTGACGACGTCCTGCTGCGTCCCGGCGCATCGGACTTGGTGCCGACGCAGGCGGATACCCGCACCCGGCTGACCAGCTCGATCACGCTCAACATCCCGGTGATTTCGGCCGCGATGGATACGGTGACCGAAGCGGACATGGCGATCGTCATGGCGCAGCTCGGCGGCATCGGCGTGCTTCACCGCAACCTGACGGTCGAGCAGCAGGCTGCCGCAGTCCGCGCGGTAAAGCGCTTCGAAAGCGGGATGGTGGTCAATCCGATCACCGTCACGCCCGATGCAACGCTCGGCGATGCGCAGGCGATCATGCGCGCGAACAGGATCAGCGGCATTCCGGTGGTCGAGGCAAGCGGCAAGCTTGTCGGCATCCTCACCAACCGCGACGTGCGTTTCGCCGACAATCCCGCGCAGCCGGTGCACGAGCTGATGACGCGCGAAAACCTTGCGACGGTGAAGCTGGGCACGTCGGGCGACGAAGCGCGCCGGCTGCTCCATCAGCGCCGGATCGAGAAGCTGCTGGTGGTCGACGATGCCTTTCGCTGCATCGGCCTCATCACGGTGAAGGACATCGAGAAGGCGGTCACTTATCCCAATGCGACCAAGGATGCCGGTGGGCGCCTGCGCGTTGCGGCGGCAACCACCGTTGGCGAAAAGGGCATGGAACGCACCCGCGCGCTGGTCGAGGCCGAGTGCGACGTTATCATCATCGACACCGCCCACGGCCACAACCGCGACGTTGCCCGCGCGGTCGAGGCGGTGAAGGCCATGTCGAACACCGTGCAGGTCATCGCCGGCAATGTCGCGACGGCAGAAGCCACGCGCGCGCTTATCGATGCTGGTGCGGACGGCGTGAAGATCGGCATCGGGCCGGGTTCGATCTGCACAACGCGCATCGTCGCCGGTGTCGGCGTGCCGCAGCTGACGGCGGTGCTCGAATGCGCGGCGGAAGCGGCAAAGTCCGGCGTTCCGGTGATCGCCGATGGCGGCCTCCGCACCTCGGGCGATGCGGCCAAGGCGCTGGCGGCAGGCGCAAGCACGATCATGGTCGGCTCGATGCTGGCTGGCACCGAAGAAGCTCCGGGCGAGACGTTCCTCTATCAGGGCCGTTCCTACAAGTCGTACCGCGGCATGGGCTCGGTCGGCGCGATGGCACGCGGCTCGGCGGACCGCTATTTCCAGCAGGACATCAAGGATTCGATGAAGCTGGTGCCCGAAGGCATCGAAGGCCAGGTGCCGTACAAGGGACCGGCCAAGGATGTCGTCCACCAGCTTGTTGGCGGTATCAAGGCGGCGATGGGCTACACCGGCAGCCCGACGCTCGAAGCGCTGCGCGAGAACGCAAAGTTCGTGCGGATCACCAATGCGGGCCTGAGCGAAAGCCATGTCCACGACGTGGCGATCACGCGCGAGGCGCCGAACTATCCTTCGCGCTGAGGTGCATTCGGGGATTGGGCCATGACCCCCGCAGCGCGGGTGCAATCGGCCATCGAAGTGCTCGACGCGGTGATTGCCGCCGCGCGGCGCGAAGGCGCGTCGGCTGAGCGCGTCGCATCCGAGTGGTTGAAGGCGCGCCGTTTCATCGGCTCAAAGGACCGCCGCGCGATCCGCGATCTGGCGTGGGGCGCGATCCGGCTTTGCGGGGAGGTTCCAGTCAGCGGGCGAGCCGCCATGTTGGCCGTTGCCAAGGTTGATCCGGTGCTGACGGCCCTGTTCGATGGCTCGCGCTATGGCCCCGCACCGATCCGTGAAGAAGAACCGGTTGCATCGGTAGGCGTTGCCCCTGCGTGGCTCGAGGAGCAGCTCGCCGCTTCCGGCATTTCCCGCGAACAAGGCGCCGGCTTGCTCGCTCGCGCGCCGCTCGATCTCAGGGCCAACCGGCTCAAGACCACGCGCGACAGGCTTGCTGCGATCCTTCCGCTTGAGGCTGAACGGACGCAGGCGCCTGATGCACTGCGCCTGCCCGGCGGCACACCGGTAGAAAGCTGGCCGGAGTTCGCCGAGGGTCTGTTTGAAGTGCAGGATACCGGCAGCCAGCTGACCTGCAGTGCGCTTGAGGTTTGTCCGGGTGAAGCCGTGGTCGATCTCTGCGCCGGGGCAGGGGGCAAGACGCTGGCACTTGCCGCCGCAATGCAAGGGGAGGGGCACCTTCTCGCCTGCGACATCGACCGACCGCGCCTTTCGCGCCTTGCGCCGCGCGCGGCTCGAGCCGGTGCACAAGTCGAAACCCGCCTGCTCGATCCCGGCCGCGAGACGGAGGCTCTGGCGGATTGGCAGGGCAAGGCCGATGCGGTCATGGTCGATGCGCCGTGTTCGGGCACCGGCACCTGGCGACGCGGCCCCGAAGCGCGCTGGCGGATCACGCCGCAGAGCCTTGCGCGCTATGCGAGGATGCAGGCCGAAGTGCTGCGGATCGGGGCGAGCCTCGTGCGTCCCGGCGGGCGGCTGACCTATGTGGTCTGTTCGCTGCTTGATGCTGAAGGCCCGGATGTGGTCGGGGCATTCCTCGAGCGTAATCCGGAGTGGCGCGCAGCCGAACAGCAGGTGGGGGCGGGAACCCCGCGCGGCAGCGGCCTCAGGCTTACCCCTTGGGACGATTCGACCGACGGGTTTTTCTTCGCAACACTGCACCGGCTATGATACGCAAGCACATCATGGACGCCGGGGGACCACGCGCGCCGCATGGCCGGCTCTGGGAGTATTTGATGCGCTACATGCCTTTGGGGGTTGCCTTGTCCCTTCTCGTGCTGGTGACGGGAAGCGCCGGAACGGCCGGCGTATCACTACCCAATGACCCCCGCGCAAAGGCCCTTGTCGAATCCGGGCGGGAATTACTCGGACGCGGCGATATCGAGGGCGCGACCGACAGCTTCGAAGCCGCGCTTGCCGTCGATCCGGGCAATCCCGCGACCTACCTTGCGCTGGGCGATGCGGCGCGCGGCGCCGGCATGCAGGGCAAGGCGATCCACTACTACCGCGAAGCGCTGGAGCGTGATCCCAACAACCTTGCCGCGCTCGCCGGTGAAGGTAGTGCGATGGCCGAGAAGGGCGCCGTCGAAAAGGCCAAGGGCAATCTCGCGCGGTTGGAAGGCCTGTGCGGGCGCAATTGTGCCGAGGCACAAGGCCTTGCCAGCGTGATTGCCAAGGGGCCTGTGGCTCGGGTGGTCTCTGCAGATGCGGTGAAGCCCGATCCGCAAGTCGTGGATAACTGAGGCCTGATCCCGATCCGGCGAATGCGCGAAGTCAGGGCGTACTGCCTCAGATCAACGCGTGGAATTCCTCGACGACCTGACGGTAGACGCGCTTCTTGAACGGAACGATCAAGTCGGGCAGTTGCTCAGGCTCGACCCAACGCCATGCCAGAAACTCCGGATGGGCATGGGCATCGAGCCTGATCTGCTCGTCCGCCCCGTTGAAGCGCACCAGAATCCAGCGCTGCCGCTGGCCGCGATAACGCCCGCCCCAGAGCTTGCCGATCAGATTGTCCGGCAGGTCGTAAAGGTATTCCTCGCGGCTTTCGGCGATGATCGTGACGAGGTCCGCCGTAACGCCGGTCTCTTCTTCCAGCTCGCGCAGCGCGGCCGGGTGGAGTTCTTCTCCGTCGTCGATCCCGCCTTGCGGCATCTGCCAGGCATCCCCTTCCTTGCTGTCAATGCGCTGGCCGACGAAGACGTGGCCATCGCCATTTACCAGCATCACGCCCACGCAAGGACGGTAGGGAAGCCCGGCAGGATCCTGGTTCATCAGCCGCGGTCCAGCAGCAGGCGGACGGCGGAAAAAATGCGCTTCATGTCGCCGTTCGCACTCGGGAACGCCTTGCGCAATTGGGCGAAGGCGTGGGTCGTGCCTTTCATTTCGAGGAACACGACTTCGGCGCCGGCACGGATCAGCTCTGCGCCATAGACGCGGCCGCTGTCGCGGATCGGATCAAGGCTGGCCGTTACGAGCACGGTTGGGGGCGTATCGGCATGGTTGCCGTAAATCGGATAGGCGCGCGGGTTGCCGAGTTCGGCTTTGTAGGCATCCGAGAACCACGCCATCGTTTCGGCCGTCAGCACGAAGCCATCGGCAAACTGGAAGAACGAGGCGTGGTCGGGCTTGTCGTCGCTCAGCGGATAGATCGGCACCTGCAGCACGACCGGCACATCCGCGGGCCGTTCCGCGAGCGCCTGCGTGATGACGATGGTGAGGTTGCCCCCCGCTGAGTCGCCCATCGGGATCAGGCCGGTGATCGTACGGCCCAGCGCTTCGGGGCTTGTCGCGACCCAACGCGACGCCGCCTCGCAGTCATCGGGCGCTGCGGGGAAGGGGTGCTCAGGGGCAAGGCGGTAGTGCACCGCGATCACCGGCAGATCGAGCTCGGCCGCGATTTCGGTACAGAGCGAGTGGTGGCTATCGAGATCGCCGATGACGAAGCCGCCGCCGTGGAAGAACATGACCACCGGGCCGGGCTCACGCGTTTCTCGTGCATCGTAGAAACGCAGCGGAATGTCGCCCGCAGGGCCGGGGCAGGAGAGATCCTTGATGACCGCCAGTTCGCGCGGCTCGGCCTCGGCCAGCACGCCCATCTGCACATAGTTCGCCCGCGCGCCTTCGGGGCCAAGCTCGGCCATGGAGGGACCGGGGACCGAGGCCATGAAATCCAGAAAGGCCTTCACGTCGGGCCGGACATAGGGGGTGCTGCCGGGGGGCGTTGCAGTGTCGGACATCGGCTTCCTCATCCTTGCAAGGTGTCTTGTCGTGCTGAGTCGGCGAAAGGCGCCAACTGACAGGACTGTTATTTGCGGGGCTTGACGGGCGGGGGCAATCGGAAACATGAGCGAGTGCAAGATTTGCGGTGCATCAGTTTTTCTTCTTTGCGAACCGCTACATGAGGGAATAGGCGCCCCTAGACGAAGCAAGGTGCGCAAGAGGACGCGACGGGCCGGATGGTCGCCCGCCGCGGATAGCAGAGGATCTTATGGCGACAGTTCTTGAGAGCGAACCCGAAGGCCACACCGGCGGGAGCGATCATTCCCCCGCGCCCGACGCGGTCGTGGTGCGGTTTGCAGGCGATTCGGGCGATGGCATGCAGCTTACCGGCGGCCAGTTCACGCTCTCTACCGCGCTGGCGGGCAATGACCTCGCGACTTTCCCCGATTTCCCCGCCGAAATCCGCGCGCCGCAGGGCACGTTGTTCGGTGTCTCCGCGTTCCAGATCAACTTCGGCTCGACCGAGATCGATACCGCAGGCGACGCACCCGACGTGCTCGTTGCGATGAACCCGGCCGCGCTCAAGACCAATGTCGGTGCGCTGAAGGCGGGCGGCCTGATCATCGCCGACACCGGCGAGTTCAACAAGCGTAACCTCGAGAAGGCGAAGTACGATGTCAGCCCGCTTGAGGATGGCAGCCTCGAGAAGTGGCAGGTGCTGGCATTCGACATCTCGGCGCTGACGCTCGAAGCGGTGAAGCCCTTCGGCCTTGGCAACAAGGAAGCGCTGCGCTGCAAGAACATGTGGACGCTCGGCCTTGCGCTGTGGATGTTCGACCGTGATCGCCAGCCGCTGATCGATTGGCTCAAGGGCAAGTTCGCCAAGGCGCCGGTGCTGGCCGATGCCAATATCGCCGCGCTCAATGCGGGCCACGCTTATGGTGAGACAGCTGAGCTGGCAGGCCCGCTCAAGCAGTATCACCTCGCTCCGGTTGAGAGCGAGCCGGGTCTTTACCGTACCGTGACTGGTGCCGAGGCCGTTTCCTATGGTCTGGTTGCCGGTGCGCAGCTTGCGGGTCTGGACCTGTTCTTCGGCGGCTATCCGATCACTCCGGCTTCGGCGATCCTCCACAACCTCGCGCGGCTCAAGGAATTCGGCGTCACAACCTTCCAGGCGGAAGACGAGATCGCAGCGATTGCCGCCGCCATCGGTGCGTCGTTCGGCGGACAGCTGGGCGTGACATCGTCCTCGGGCCCCGGCATTGCGCTGAAGGGTGAGGCGATGGGCCTTGCGATCATGACCGAGCTGCCGCTCGTCATCGTCAACTCGCAGCGCGGCGGTCCTTCGACCGGCCTCCCCACCAAGACCGAGCAATCGGACCTTTATCAGGCAGTCTATGGCCGCAATGGCGATGCGCCGATGCCGGTGATCGCCGCACGCAGCCCCTCGGATGCGTTCGAGTGCGCGATCGAGGCGTGCCGCCTTGCGGTGCAGTACATGACCCCGGTGATGCTGCTGACCGACGGCTATATCGCCAATGCGGCCGAGCCGTGGAAGGTGCCCGATCCTGCTGGGTTCGAGCCATTCCCGGTTACGTTCCTCGAAGAACCCAACGGTCCCGACGGCAAGGTGCTGCCCTATGCGCGCGACGAAAAGGGCGCGCGGCCGTGGATCAAGCCGGGCACTCCGGGCCTCATGCACCGCATCGGCGGCATCGAGAAGAACCCCGGCACCGGCAACATCGATTATGCGCCCGCCAGCCATCAGGCGATGACCAACGCGCGCAAGGACAAGGTGGACGGCATCGCTGCCGGCATTCCGGCGCAGGAAGTCACCCTCGGCGAAGCGGGCGGCAAGCTCGCGCTGGTCGGCTGGGGCTCGACTTATGGCCCGATCCATCAGGCCGTGCGCCGCGCCCGCCGAAAGGGCTATGACGTCAGCCACATCCATGTGCGCCACGTCTGGCCGCTGCCCGAGAACCTTGGCGAGCTGCTGAAGAGCTACGATCAGGTGCTGGTGCCCGAAATGAACACCGGCCAGTTCAAGACCGTGCTGCGCGATCAGTATCTAGTCGATGCCAAGCCGCTCAACAAGACGAGCGGGCAGCCGTTCACCATTGCCGAAATCGAAGCGGCGATTGCCGCGGCGCTGGCCTGAGGGAAGCGACACCATGAACGACATGACCCCCATCGCCAAGGTCCAGACCACGCTCAAGGACTGGGAAACCGATCAGGAAGTCCGCTGGTGCCCGGGCTGCGGTGACTACGCGATCCTCAAGGCGGTGCAGCGCACTCTGCCGGAAATCGGCGCGGACCCGGCCAAGACCGTGTTCGTTTCGGGCATCGGCTGCTCGAGCCGCTTCCCCTACTATGTCGAAAGCTACGGCTTCCACACCATCCACGGCCGCGCCCCTGCCTTCGCAACGGGTCTCAAGCTCGCCAATCCGGAGCTCGACGTGTGGCTCGTCACGGGTGACGGCGACGGCATGTCGATCGGCGGCAACCACACGATGCACGTGCTGCGCCGGAACCTGAACACGCAGATCCTGCTGTTCAACAACGAGATCTACGGCCTCACCAAGGGCCAGTATTCGCCGACCAGCCGCCCCGGCACCGTTTCGCCCACGACACCGCTGGGCTCGGTTGACCGTCCGGCCAGCCCCTGCGCCTTTGCGCTGGGCGCCGGCGGACGCTTCATCGCGCGCGCCTATGACGTGAGCAAGGAACTGCCCTCGGTGCTCAAGGCCGCGCACGCCCATCAGGGCGCGGCGTTCGTGGAGATCTTCCAGAACTGCATCGTCTACAACAAGGATGTCTTCGCCGATTTCACCGAGAAGGCCGGTGCCGCCATGGGCCAACTCTGGCTGAAGCACGGCGAGCCGATGCTGTTCAACAAGGGCACCAAGGGCATCGCTCTCGATACCGAGACGCTGGCGCTCAAGGTGGTCGATGTCGTCGATGGCGATTGGCAGGCGGCGGGCGTGCGCGTCCACGACGAGAAGAACCGCGCGCTGGCGCATCTCCTTGTCGAGATGCCGTTCGGCCCGTTCCCGATGGCACTGGGCGTGATCTACGACGATCCGCGCCCGACCTTCGAGGCGGCGGTGATCGAGGAACGCACGCGCGCCGCGGCAGGCAAGACCGCAAACCTCGCCAAGCTCCTCAGCAAGGGTCAGACCTGGACCGTCTCTGCCGATCAGGCGTGATTTCTGGATAACCTCACGCACAGCCTTGTCGGGTGGGCGCTGGCCGAAACCGGCCTGAAGCGCCGCACCCGCTTTGGCACGGCGGCGCTGGTTCTCGCGGCGAACCTGCCCGACATAGATGTTCTGTTCGGCTGGGCGCCATGGCCGCCGCTCGCGATGCATCGGGGCTTTACGCATGGCCTACCGGGCGGTGTCCTGCTGCTGCCGCCGCTGCTGGCATTGTTGCTGTGGCTATGGGGCAGGCGGCGGCCTGCTCCTGAAAGCGCGCCCCCGCTTCATTTTGGTTGGCTGCTTGCGCTGTGCTGGCTGGGCGCTTTGACGCATCCGCTGCTCGATATGCAGAACATTTATGCGGTGCAGCTGCTTTCGCCCTTCAGCGATCGCTGGTTCCACACGGATGGGCTGTTCATCATTTCGCCGTGGTTGCTGGCTCTGCTCGGAGGCGGCATCTGGGCAGCGCGGCGCTATCGGCGGCCTCGATATGCCTTGGCCGGGGTTGCGGCGGCGGTTCTCTTCATTGGGGTCAACATCGCGATCTCCGCGCTGGCATGGGACGCGCCGCGCATCGACGCGCCCTATGCCAATCCCGACCGCGTGTTCGCCGCGCCCGAACCGCTGGCATTCTGGCGGCGCGATGTCGTCTGGCGGCAAGATGGGGCCATCGCGTTCGGGCGCTTTGATCCGTTCGTCCGGCAAGCGGCGCTGCTCGATTTTACGGTGCCAGCACCGGATAACATGAGCGACCCGCGTGTGGCTGCGGCCGCCGCCAGCAGCCGGCAGGTCGCCAAGTTCCTCGTCTGGTCGCAAATGCCCGCCGCGCGGATCGTGGACAACGGACGCTGCAGCAAGGTGACATTCGGCGATGGGCGTTTCACCGGACCGATGATGAGCCGGAACTTCAGCGTATCGGCCATCCACTGCGGGGCCCGCTACTGAGCGCCTGCCCCAATGTGCAGGTGCCGCGCCGTCAACCGCGTTGCAGAGGAAGCGGATGACTTCGCCCACCATCGTCTGGCTGCGCCGCGACCTGCGCCTTGCTGATCAGGCCGCCTTTGTCGCAGCTGCTGCTGCCGGGCCGGTGATTCCGGTCTACGTCCTTGATGACGAGACGCCGAAGCACCGCCGCATGGGCGCGGCCTCGCGCTGGTGGCTGCACTACAGCCTCGCGAGCCTTGATGCGGATCTGCGCAAGCGGGGCTCGCGCCTGATCCTGCGGCGTGGGCGGTGTGAGACCGTGTTGGCTGACCTTGCTCGCGAGACGGGCGCGGCCACAGTCCACTGCCTGCGCCACTATGAGCCTTGGTGGCGCAATGCGGAGCGCGCGGTGGGCGAGGTCCTCGATCTCCAGCGCCACCACGGCAATTACCTCGCGCCGCCGGGGTCGATTACCACGGGCAGTGGCGGCCCATACAAGATCTACACCCCGTTCTGGCGCGCCCTCGAAGCGCGCATGCCGCCCGCCGCGCCGCAGCCTGCACCGCAATCCTTGCCCGCGCCCGCCGCGTGGCCTGCCTCCGACAATCTTGCTGATTGGAACCTCCTGCCAACCACGCCCGACTGGGCTGGCGGCATGCGGGACGAGTGGACGCCGGGTGAGGCGGGGGCTGCTGACCGGCTTGCAGCGTTCCTCCCGCGTGCCCGCGTCTACTCCGAGCGGCGCAATCTGCCCAGCGTTTCCGGCACCTCGCGTCTTTCGCCGCACCTGCATTTCGGCGAGGTCTCGCCCGCGGCGCTGTGGCACGCGGCGGCCGAGCGGGGCGGTTCGGTGGGTACATTCCTCGGCGAACTGGGCTGGCGCGACTATGCGCAGAACGTGATCCTGCAGATGCCGGATTATGCCGGAAAGCCTGCGCGCGAGGCTTTTGAAGAGTTCCCTTGGCGCGATGATCCGGTGGGACTCAAGGCCTGGCAACAGGGCTGCACCGGCTATCCGATCGTCGATGCCGGCATGCGCGAACTGTGGGCGACGGGCTGGATGCACAACCGCGTGCGGATGATCGCCGCCAGCTTCCTCATCAAGCATTTGCTGATCGACTGGCGAGAAGGCGAACGCTGGTTCTGGGATACGCTGGTCGATGCAGACTATGGCTCGAACGCGGTCAACTGGCAGTGGAGCGCGGGGACGGGCGTCGACAGCAACATGTTCGTGCGGATCATGGCGCCGTTGACCCAGAGCCCCAAGTTCGATGCGGCGGGCTATATCCGTCAGTGGGTGCCGGAATTGGCGCACCTCGATGATACGCGCATCCACGATCCCGACGTGCGCCCGCGCGCCTACCCGCCCCGGATCGTCGGCCATGCCGAGGCGCGCGCGCGCGCGCTGGCGGCCTATGGCGAATGGAATGATCGCGGGAAGTGACGTCAACTGCGTGGCGATCTAACGGGCAGGCGGCACTGCCCGGTTGACGCCAGGATCGGAGGCAATCGCCATGCCGGATAGATGGATGGTCCGCACTGCCAGCTATCCGCTCAGCAGCGAAACCTTGGCCACGTAACGCTGCTCAAGCCGGCTTGAGGTTTGTTGAAAAGGTTAAAGAAATTTTTACCAACCAGAAGGGCTGGAATCGTCACCCAACCGGGCGATAGACCCCGTCGCCGCGGTAGCGCTGCAGGATGTTGTCGTGGACGATCGGGCTGAGCAGCTTGGCAAAAGCGCAACCGACCTGGCCGCGCAGCCACCAGACGACTTCGGCCTGTTGCGCCTCGAGGCCGGGCAAGGTCAGCCAGCAGGTCGAGCCGACATGCATGCGGTTGAGCGCGGTCGCCGAGAAGCCGCCGAGTGACAGATCATGCACGACGGTGTGGAAGCCCTTCGAGCCCGACGCGCGCAGGGTTGCCGGAATGTTGACCTTGCTGCGCGGTGCGCAGCGGTCTTCCTGGCTTGCCAGATGATAGGCTTCGTTCGCGTAAGGATCCCAGTCCTTGTGCATGGCGCTTGTCCTGAGCCGAGTCGACATCCCCGGACGGGGCATCGTGACCGGACTATCGCCAGACGCGCTTAACCGTTTGCTAGGACTTGTGGTTCGCGGGGCTGGTTAACCGATACGCGGGCCGGGCTGGCAAACGATTCACCAACCAATGCCACGATGTAATCGCCAACTACTTCCGGCGCCTTAACGCTGGCCGGGTCTTCGCCGGGATAGGCCTTGGCGCGCATTGCGGTGCGCGTGGCACCCGGATCAAGGATGGCCACGCGGATGGCGGACAGGTTGCGAACTTCCTGCGCATAGGCATCGAGCATGTTTTCGAACGCGGCCTTGGTCGCGCCATAGGCACCCCAATAGGCGCGCGGAGCCGAGCCGACGCTGGAAGTCACGCCGATCACGCGGGCGTCCTTGCTCTTCTTGAGCATGGGATCGAAGCCAGCGATCAGCGACTGGGTGGCGAGCACGTTGAGCGTCATCGCGCGGCTGAGGTCCTTTGGCTCGATCTGCCAGACCGGTGTCAGCGTCGGCAGTACCGCCGCGTTGATTACCAGAATGTCGAGCGCTTCCCAGCGGCGGCCGATGGCAGCGGCGAGGCGGGCAATGCCGTCAGGCTCGGCCAGATCGACCGGGGCGATGGTGGCGTTGCCGCCGGTCTCGTAGATGGCCTGCTCGACCGCTTCGAGTTCCTTGCCCGCGCGGGCGGTCAGGATCACGTGAGCGCCGGCTGCGGCAAGCGCCTTGGCCGTTGCCGCGCCAATGCCACGGCTGGCGCCGGTGACCAGCGCGAGCTGGCCAGAAAGGGGGCCTTCGCTGCTCATGCTACCTTGTCCACCGGCAGGGACAGTTGGTCTGCACCGTCGCGGCCGACAAGGTCGGTCAGGCGGGTCGGGTACTCGCCGGTGAAGCAGGCGTCGCAATACTGCGGGCAGGCCTTGTTACGGCTCGCTTCGCCCACCGCGCGGTACAGCCCATCGATCGAGATGAAGGCGAGGCTGTCGGCGTGGATGAACTTCGCCATGGCTTCCACGTCCATCGTCGCGGCGAGCAGCTTTGAACGCTCGGGCGTATCGACGCCGTAGAAGCAGGAATGTTCGGTCGGCGGGCTGGCAACCCTGAAGTGCACTTCACGTGCACCGGCATCGCGCATCATCTGCACGATCTTCATCGAGGTTGTGCCGCGCACGATCGAATCGTCGATCAGCACGATGCGCTTGCCCGAAACGAGCGCGCGGTTGGCATTGTGCTTGCGCTTCACATCGGCGTGGCGGGCGCCGTCCGAAGGTTGGATGAAAGTGCGGCCGACATAGTGCGAGCGGATGATGCCAAGCTCGAACGGAATGCCCGAAGCCTGCGCATAGCCAAGCGCGGCAGGGACGCCGCTGTCCGGCACGGGGATTACGAGATCCGCATCGACTTCGCTCTCACGCGCCAGTTCTGCGCCGATTGCCTTGCGCACCTCATAGACCGAGCGGCCGCCCATCAGCGAATCCGGGCGGCTGAAATAGACGTGCTCGAAAATGCAGGGGCGCGGGCTGGGGTGGCCGAACGGGCGGTGGCAGCGGATTTCGCCGTCATGCCCGACCTGGATCATCTCGCCCGGCTCGACCTCGCGCACGAAGTCCGCGCCGATCACGTCGAGCGCCACGGTCTCGCTCGCGAAGACCACCGCATCGCCCAGCTTGCCCATGACGAGGGGGCGGATGCCGAGAGGATCGCGGCAGGCGATCATGCCTTCATTGGTGAGGCAGATCAGCGAATAAGCGCCTTCGACCAGCCGCAGCGCATCGATGAAGCGGTCGAGCAGGGTGGGATAGCGGCTCGTCGCGACGAGGTGGATGATGACTTCGGTGTCAGAGGTCGACTGGAAGATCGCGCCCTTGGCGACAAGGTCGCGCTTCAGCGTCATCGCGTTGGAGATATTGCCGTTGTGCGCGATAGCGAAGCCGCCGGTAGCCAGGTCGGCGAACAGCGGCTGCACATTGCGCAGGCCCGAGCCGCCAGTGGTCGAATACCGCACATGGCCTGCCGCCATGGTGCCGGGCAGTTCGGCAATCGCCTCGCTGCTGGAAAAGATGCTGGCGACATGGCCAATGCCGCGCCGCGAGTAGAATTCCTGCCCATCGAAGCTGGTGATGCCGACGGCTTCCTGCCCGCGGTGCTGCAATGCGTGCAGCCCGAGTGCGGAAATGGCGGCGGCATCGCGCGCGCCAAGCACGCCAAAAATGCCGCATTCTTCGCGGAGTTTGTCGCCGTTCTCGTCGTAAAACGGATGGGCCGCGCCGCAAAGGGGATCGGTGAGGGTCATGGGCGTTCCGAATTCTGCGCTGCGGCGCCCGTACCGACGCCTTCGCGC
The DNA here is from genome assembly GCF_007991615.1 of Novosphingobium sediminis. GTDB lineage: Bacteria > Pseudomonadota > Alphaproteobacteria > Sphingomonadales > Sphingomonadaceae > Novosphingobium > Novosphingobium sediminis. Next base: position 114,471 of record NZ_BJYR01000001.1, read on the forward strand.
GCCATGTGGCGACGTTTGGGGCGTAACGCAAGTGTCTCCAATCCGGTGCCCACGCCCAGTGTGCATGGTTGCCACGCGTCAAGCATGCGCCTAGATGGCCCCAGACATGCTTAAGCGAGCCCGCACTTGATCCTCTCGCCCTTCGAATGGACCATCGCCAAGCGCTATATGCTGCCGGGCCGGGGTGAGGCGTTCATTGCCATGGTGGCCGGCATCAGCCTTGTCGCGGTCATGCTCGGCGTGGCTGCGCTGGTCATCGTGATGAGCGTGATGAACGGCTTTCGCGCCGAACTGCTTGACAAGATCGTCGGGCTCAATGGCCATGCGATCATTCAGGCCTACGGCGGCCGGCTTGATGACTGGCAGGATATCCTGAAGCGGGTGGAGGCGACACCGGGCGTCACGCGCGCCAGCCCGCTGATCGAGCAGCCGCTGCTCGCCACCTTCAACGGGCGGGTCGAGGCGATCCTCGTGCGCGGCAACACCAGCGCCGATCTCAAGCGGCTCTCGTCCAAGCGCCTCGTCGGCAATTTCGCAGATTTGCGCCCCGGCTCTACCAACGTCGCGATCGGCTCGCGCCTCGCCGAGAGCCTTGGTGCGCAGATTGGCGACACGATCACGATCATCAATCCGCAGGGCCGCTCGACGCCCTTCGGCACCGTGCCGCGCCAGATCGGCTACAAGGTGGCAGCGATCTTCGAGATCGGCGTCTATGACTACGATCAGGCCTATGTCGTCATGCCCATTGCCGACGCGCAGACTCTGCTGCTGACGGGCGACACCATCGGCATGATCGAGGTGACGACGACCAATGCGGATACTGCCGCGCAGACGCTGGCGCCGATCAAGCAGGCGCTGGCGGGACGCGCGCAAGTGACCGACTGGAAGACGATCAATGCCAGCCTGTTCGAAGCGCTGGCGGTCGAACGCGTCGCGATGTTCGTGGTCCTTTCAATCATCGTGCTCGTCGCGGTGTTCAATATCCTCTCGTCACTCATCATGCTGGTGCGCGCGAAGACGCGTGACATCGCGATCCTGCGCACGATGGGCGCCACGCGTAAAAGCCTGCTCAAGGTGTTTGTCACGATCGGCTTCGTGATTGGTGCGCTGGGGACCGCGGTCGGCCTTGCGCTCGGCATGGTGTTCCTGTTCTTCCGCCAGAACATTATCGACGGTGTCCAGTATGTGACCGGGCAGCCGCTGTGGGATCCGCAGATCCGCTTCCTCACCGAATTGCCCAGCCGCAGCGATCCCATCGAGATCACGGTGATTTGCGTAATGGCGCTGGTGCTGAGCTTCCTTGCGACGCTTTACCCGGCGCTGACTGCGGCAAGCACCGATCCCGTGCAGGTGCTGCGTTATGAGTGATCCGTTCGTCCGCCTCGCGGGCCTCAAGCGCAGCTTCTCGCAGGGCGGTGAGACCATCGAAGTCCTGCGCGGGATCGATCTTGTGATCCGCCCGGGCGAAATCGTTGCGCTGCTCGGACCTTCGGGTTCGGGCAAGTCGACCATGCTGCAAGCAGTGGGCCTGCTCGAAGGCGGCTTTACCGGGCAGATCGCTATCGCCGGCATCGAAGCCAGCGCGCTTTCGGCTGATGCGCGCACCACGCTGCGGCGCGATCACTTGGGCTTCGTCTACCAGTTCCATCACCTGCTGCCTGATTTCAACGCGACCGAGAATGTCGTCCTGCCGCAATTGGTAGCGGGCAAGCCGGCTGCCGAAGCCAAGGCCCGCGCGGAAGAACTGCTGACGGCGCTCGGTCTTGCCCACCGCCTGACACATCGGCCCAGCCAGCTTTCGGGCGGCGAGCAGCAGCGCGTTGCTGTCGCCCGTGCGCTGGCGAACCGCCCCGGCCTTGTGCTGGCGGATGAGCCAACCGGCAATCTCGATGAAGCGACCGCCGACAAGGTGCTCGAAGAGTTCCTTAAGCTGGTGCGGGGTGAGGGCAGCTCGGCCCTCGTCGCGACGCATAACGAGCGCCTCGCCCTGCGCATGGACCGCGTGGTACGCCTCCACGAAGGGCTGCTGGCCTGATCCTGCTAGCCGCTTGATCCCCCTGTCTGCTTGATCCTTGCGCCGCGCCGTGCCAGCCTCCGGCCAAAGCACACGAGGGGAGCCCACGGAATGACCAGCCCGCAGACGATTGCCGATTTCACCGTGAAGATGCCCGGCGGCAAGGATCTCAGTCTCGCCGAAAAGGCGGGCAAGGTGCTGCTCGTCGTCAACACCGCTTCCAAGTGCGGCTTCACCCCGCAGTACGACGGGCTGGAAGCGCTTTGGCGCAAGTACGGGGATCGCGGTTTTGAAGTGCTGGCGTTCCCCTGCAATCAGTTCGGCGGGCAGGAGCCGGGGGGCGCGGAGGAAATCGAGAGCTTCTGCAAGCTTAACTTTGGGGTCAGTTTCCCCCTCATGTCCAAGATCGAGGTCAATGGCGACGGCGCCGATCCGCTCTACAACTGGCTGAAGGCCAAGGCCCCCGGCGTGCTCGGCACCAAGGGCATCAAATGGAACTTCACCAAGTTCCTGATCGGCCGCGATGGCAAGGTCGTCCGCCGCTATGCGCCGACCGACAAGCCGGAAAGGCTGGCGGCGGATATCGAGGCTTTGCTTTGAGGTAGTGGAGGGGGCCAATCCCAAGTGGATAATGCCCTCCCGAACCCTCGCAGAATCACCCCCCAAGCCCTAGCCTCACGCGCATGCCCCATGCTCCCTTCGTTCCGCTGCGCATCTTCTCGTCCTACACGATGCTCGACGGCGCGATCGATCCGAAGGCGATTGCCAAGACGGCAGCGGAGCGGGGCTTTCCGGCCGCGGCGATCACTGATCGCAACGGGCTCTATGGCAGCGTTGCCTTCGCCAAGGCCTGCCTCGACATGGGCGTCCAGCCGGTCATCGGCACGATGCTCGCGGTGGCGCGTCCGGCGCGGGAAGGGGCAGCGAACACCGGGTTCGGAGCGAGCGCGCCGACCATCGACTGGCTGGCGCTCTATGCGCAGGATGCGCGTGGCTACGACAACCTCTGCCACCTCGTCAGCCGGGCGCACCTTGCGCGGCCGCTGGAGTTTGCGCCGCACGTGCCCCTGGCGGAACTGGAAGGCCACAGCGACGGGCTGCTCTGCCTGACGGCGGCTGGCGAGGGCGGGCTGACCCGCCTGCTCGCCGATGGCCAGCAGATCGCGGCCGAAGCCTATGTCCAGCAGCTTGAGGCCTTGTTCCCTGAGCGACTCTATATCGAACTGGCCCGGCGGAACGATCCGGTCGAGATGGCGGCGGAAGGAGCGCTGATCGATCTCGCTTATGCGCGCGATCTGCCGCTCGTCGCCACAAATCCCGCCTGCTTTGCCGAGCGGACCTTTTACGACGCGCACGATGCCATGCTCTGCATCGCAAGCTCGACGCACGTCGATTCCGTGGACCGCCCGCGTTCTTCGAAGGAATGGTGGATCAAGCCTGCGCCGCTGATGGAGGAGACCTTCGCCGATCTCCCCGAAGCGCTGGCGAACACGCTCGTCGTCGCGCAGCGCACCGCGTACAAGCCGCCCTATCGCAAGCCGATCCTGCCCAGCCTTGCCGGCGACAAGGAAGGCGAAGCGCGGATGATGGCCGAGGATTCGCGGCGCGGCCTCGTCGTGCGGCTCAAGCCATATTATCCCGAAGCTGCCGCCGAGGAACTGGCGCAGGCGCTCACCTGCCCGGCTGAGGACATGGACAGCTTGTCCGCCGAAGTCCTGCGCGCCGAAGGGCATTGGGACGAAGTAAGGCAGTACCGCGACCGGCTCGAATTCGAGATCGGCATCATCAACCGCATGGGCTTTGGCGGCTACTTCCTGATCGTGGCCGACTTCATCAAGTGGGCCAAGGAACAGGGCATTCCGGTGGGGCCGGGGCGCGGTTCCGGCGCGGGCTCGCTGGTGGCGTGGGCGCTCACCATCACCGATCTCGATCCGATCAAGCTGGGTCTGCTGTTCGAACGCTTCCTCAATCCGGAACGCGTCTCGATGCCGGACTTCGACATCGATTTCTGCGAAACGCGGCGCGGTGAAGTGATCCGCTACGTCCAGCGCAAATACGGTGACGATCACGTCGCGCAGATCATCACCTTCGGTAAGCTGAAGGCCCGCGCGGTGCTGCGCGATACCGGGCGCATCCTGCAGATGAGCTACGGGCAGGTCGACCGCCTGTGCAAGATGGTGCCCAACCACCCGACGGACCCCTGGCCGCTGCCCCGCGCGCTCAACGGCATTGCCGATCTGAAGCGCGAATACGACCGCGATCCGGAAGTGCGCCGCTTGATCGATCTGGCGATGCAGCTGGAAGGTCTGCCGCGCAACAGCTCGACCCACGCGGCGGGCGTCGTGATCGGCGACCGTCCCTTGGCGCAGCTCGTGCCGCTCTACCGCGATCCGCGTTCGGACATGCCGGTGACGCAGTTCGACATGAAGTTCGTCGAGGAAGCGGGCCTTGTGAAGTTCGACTTCCTCGGCCTCAAGACGCTGTCCGTGCTGCGCAAGGCTGTGGACCTGATGGCCAAGCGCGGCATCCAGATCGATCTCGACCGCCTCGCGTGGGATGATGCGCAGGTCTACAAACTGCTCCAGTCGGGCGACACGGTTGGCGTGTTCCAGCTGGAATCGGAAGGCATGCGCCGCACGCTGGCAGCGGTGAAACCGACCAATTTCGGCGACATCATCGCGCTCGTGTCGCTCTATCGCCCGGGCCCGATGGACAACATCCCGCTGTTCGGTCGCCGCAAGAACGGGCTGGAGGCCATCGAATACCCGCACGAGAAGCTCTCGGTCATTCTCGCTGAGACGTACGGGATCTTCGTCTATCAGGAACAGGTGATGCAGGCTGCGCAGATCCTCGCGGGGTACTCGCTGGGCGATGCAGACTTGCTGCGCCGCGCGATGGGCAAGAAGGTTCAGGCCGAAATGGATGCGCAGCGCCAGCGCTTTGTCGATGGCTGCAAGGAAGTGTCCGGGATCGACGCCAAGAAGGCCAACGAGCTGTTCGATTTGATCGACAAGTTTGCCGGCTACGGCTTCAACAAGTCCCACGCTGCCGCCTACGCGCTGCTTGCTTACCAGACTGCGTGGCTCAAAACGCACTACCCGCACGAGTTTTACGCTGCTTCGATGTGCTTCGACATGCACCAATCGGAAAAGCTGGCGGTCTTTGTCGATGACATGCGCCGCTCCGGCATCGCGCTGCATGGGCCGGACATCAACCGCTCCGAGGCCGAGTTCACTGTCGAGCGCACCGAGGATGGCTATGCGGTCCGCTATGCGCTCGCGGGCCTGCGCAACGTGGGTGAGAAGGCGATGGACGCCATCGTTGCCGAGCGTGAGGCGAACGGGCCCTACACCAGCCTCGATGACCTGTTTCGCCGCTTGCCGGCAGGCGCGATGAATCGGCGTGGACTCGAAGCGCTCGCGGCGGCGGGCGCATTCGATGCGCTGGAGCCGAACCGCGCGCAGATCACCGCCAATGCCGAATTGCTGATGGCGGTGGCCGATGAAGCCGCGCGCTCGCGCACCTCCGGGCAGGCAGGGCTGTTCGGCGCGGAGGATCACGCTGTTCCTGCCACGCGCCTTTCCGAGACCGCGCCTTGGTCGCGTGCCGATCAGATGGCGGCGGAGCGCGACACCTTCGGTTTCTACTTCGCGGCGCATCCGGTCACCGAATATCGCGCCGTCGCTTCGGCCAACGGCGCGCGGACTTACGGCAGCCTGATGAGCGGCGATGGCGACGCTGCCGGTGGGCGCAGCGGCGCGGTAATGGCGGCGCTGGTCGAGAACGTGAACCGCCGCAAGACCAAGAAGGGCAATGATTTCATCGCCGCCGATTTCTCCGACAGCAGCGGCCAGTTCTCGGCCTCGTGCTTTGAGGAGTCGCTCGTTGAGCCGTTCCAGCAATGGGCGCGCGATGGGACATGCGTGCTGCTCAATGTGGAGTTGGACCGCCCAAACCCGGACGAGCCGCCGCGCATTACCGTGCGCGGTGCGCGTCCGCTGGCGTCGGTCAGCAGCGCCGCGCGGATGCTGCTCAAGCTCGATGTGACGAAACCTGAAGCGATGTCCGAACTCGCGCTGCTGCTGCCCCGCGCAGAAGGTGCGCGGGGTGAAGTCATTGCCCGCTTGCGCACGGGTACTGGCCGCGAGCCTGTCATGCGGCTTGGCAATGATTTCTCACTTGATTCAGATGTAATCGAGCGATTGATTCCGGTGGAAGGGCTTGCCAATGTGGCCCTTACCGCGCGGGCCGACCGGCACTTGCGGCTCGTCGAATAGAACAAGGCATTAAAGGGGAGTTGGGGATGCAGCTGGGCGCCATGCAGGATTGGTCCCTGCGCGTGACGCGTTTTATCGATCACGCCGCGCGCGAACATGGCGGTCGCGAGATCGTTTCGCGCTGGGCCGATGGCAGCGAAAGCCGCACGACCTGGGCCGGTATCCGCCACGATGCCATGCGCATGGCGCAAAAGCTGGCGAAGCTGGGGATCAAGCCGGGCGACCGCGTCGCCACATTGGCGATGAACCATCACCGCCATCTCGTGACGTGGTACGGCGCGGTTGGTGTCGGCGGCGTGCTCCACACGATCAACCCGCGCCTGTTCGACGAACAGCTCGATTACATCGCCAACCATGCCGAAGACCGCGTGATGCTGTTCGATGCGGCCTTCGCACCGATCGTTGAACGGATGAAGCCGCGCTGGAAGACCATCGAGCACTACGTCTGCTTCGACAGCAGCGACCCTGCCGAGCATTTCGAGGACTGGATCGCCACCGAAGATGGCAAGGGCGAATGGGCCGACGGTGATGAGCGTGACCCCTGCATGCTCTGCTATACCAGCGGCACCACCGGCAACCCCAAGGGCGTGCTCTATGAACACCGCTCGACCGTGCTTCACGCGATGACGGCGATGACCCCGCAGGTCTTCGGCATGGATTGCCGCACGGTTGCGCTTCCCATCGTGCCGATGTTCCATGCTGCAAGCTGGGGCCTTCCGTGGGCCGGCGCGGCAGCGGGTGCCAAGTTTGTCTACAGCGCGGTGAACGAGGCTTCCGTGCTGTGCGAACTGATGGAGCGCGAGAAGGTGACGACCTCCGCCGGCGTGCCGACAGTCTGGCTCAGCCTGCTCCAGCACATCGATGCGCAGGGGAAGGACATTCCCGCGGATCTGCACACCGTGGTCTGCGGCGGTTCGGCCATGCCCCGCGCGATGATCCAGCGCTTCATGAAGGCGGGCCGGCGCGTCGCCCACGCCTGGGGGATGACCGAGACGTCGCCCATTGGCACGACGGGAACCGAGACATCGAACTGGGACGAGCTTTCGTTCGACGAGCAGGTCACGATCAAGGCGATGCAGGGCCGCGTGCCGTTCGGCGTGGAACTGCGCTGCGTCGATCTCGATGACTACAGCAAGGTCCTGCCTCGCGATGGCAAGTCATCCGGTGCGCTGCAGGTGCGCGGGCCGTGGGTTGTGGGCCGCTATTTCAAGGCTGAAAATCCCGCGACCGATGCCGACAACTGGTTCGACACCGGCGACGTTGCGGTGCTTCATCCGGATGGCACCTTGCAGCTGACCGACCGCACCAAGGACGTGATCAAGTCGGGCGGTGAATGGATCAGTTCGGTCGAGCTCGAGAACGCCGCCATCGGCTTCCCGGGCGTGGCCGAAGCTGCCGCGATCGGCGTCTATCACCCCCGCTGGGATGAACGCCCGCTGCTGGTGGTGGTCAAGAAGCCCGGTGCGGACGTGTGCCCTGATGCGCTGCGCGAGTATCTTGGCACCCACGTCGCCAAGTGGTGGCTGCCCGATGCGGTCGCCTTTGTGGACGAGATCCCGCACACCGGCACCGGCAAGATCAGCAAGAAGGACCTGCGCGATCAGTTCCGCGATTGGCAATGGAGCGCCTGAGATGGCTGAAAACGTGATGGACGAGGCCTATATCGATCCGAGCCGCGAGAACTTCGAAAAGTTCAAGGCCCTGCCGCGCGACACTCCGATCCACATGCTCAATCTCGTCCGCTTCCGCGAAAAGGCGGCCTATCCCGAAGGCCACCCGCTCGCGGACAAGGGGCTGACCGGGGCTGAGGCCTACCGTGAGTACATGCGCACGATCAGGCCGGTGCTGGAGCGTTCGGGCGGCCATATCGTCTGGGCGGGGGCGTTCGAAGCGATGGTGACGGGCCCCGCCGAGTGGGATTGGGACGAGACTTTCGTGATGGCCTATCCTGATGCTGCAAGTTTCATGGGCATGGTCAAGGATCCGGACTATGCTCCGGTCGTTGTCCACCGGCAGGCGGCGGTCGCTACGTCGCGGCTGGTGCGCTTTGCTCCCAAGGAAAGCCTTGCCTGATGATTATCGCCACCACCGAGAATGTCGCCGGCCGCGAGGTAACCGAATGCCTTGGGCAGGTTTTTGGAGTGGTGGTGCGCAGCCGCGGGCTGGGCGGCAATATCGTTGCTGGCCTGCGCTCGATCATCGGCGGTGAGATCAAGGAATACTCCGCGCTGGTGGAGGACACCCGCCGCCATGCGATCGACCGGCTCGTCATGAACGCCGCTCTCATGGGCGCGGACGCTGTCGTGATGATGCGCTTCGATTCCGGCTCGATTGGCCAGACGATGAACGAAGTCGTCGCCTATGGCACGGCGGTCAAACTGAAGCCGCTATGACGCCGAACGGCCGCGCCGTTGCGCTGGCGATAGCCGTGTTGGCCGCTCTGGGCGGCCTGTTCCTGCAGGCAAGCGCGCTTGATGGCGGCGGTTTTCCCTTGCTGCTGTTTGCTGGCCTGATCCTGGTCGGTACTTTGTTCGATGCCGGATATCTTGCAAAGAAGCGCCATCGACGCGGCGTCTGGCAGCTTACCTCGGAGCGGGAAGTGGATCACCAATCCGGCCAGATCCTCAAAGTCTGGTTCGATCCGGTTTCGGGTGAGCGGCGCTATCTGCCCAGCGGCGAACGGCCAGATTAGAACAGCGCGAGTTGCCCGTCGCGGCTTGGCGGTCTGAACTGGCTGCAATCGAGCACCGGCTTTGCCTGCGCAATCCCCGCGCGCTTCAGTCCCAGCCGGAACCGGTTCCGCACCAGATCGGCCCAGACCCCGGTCGGCTTCATCCGGCTGAAGAAGCGGGCGTCGTTGTCCTTCCCGCCGCGCACCGATTGCACGATGGCCATGACTTTCGCCGCGCGGTCCGGGAAATGCACTTCCAGCCATTCGCGGAACAGCGGCGCAACTTCATGTGGCAAGCGCAGCATGATCCAACTCGCGGACTGCACCCCGCGCGCGCCTGCTTCGGCAAGGATGGCCTCGATAAAGCTGTCCGTGATCGCCGGGATGATCGGTGAGACGGAGACGTTGGCATGGACTCCTGCCTTCGCCAGCGCCTCCAGCGCAGCAAGGCGCTTGGCCGGGGCCGAAGCGCGCGGCTCAAGTATGCCCGACAACCGGGGATCGAGGCTCGTCACCGAGATCGAGACAGCCGTCAGGTTTCGCTTCGCCAGTTCGCTGAGGAAATCGAGATCATCAAGAACGCGGGCCGACTTGGTCGTGATCGTCACCGGATGCCCCGTTTCGAGGCACACCTCGAGAACCGCCCGCGTGATCCGGTAGCGGCTTTCGATTGGCTGGTAGGGATCGGTATTGGTGCCCAGCGCCAGCGGGGCAGGGGTATAGCCGCGCGCGGCAAACGCCTTGCGCAGCAGCAGGGGCGCGGCGGGCTTCGCAAACAGCTTCGTCTCGAAATCCAGCCCCGGCGATAGATCATGCCAGGCATGGGTGGGCCGCGCATAGCAATAGACGCAGCCATGTTCGCAGCCACGATAGGGATTGAGCGAACGGTCGAAGGGAATGTCCGGCGAGGTGTTGTAGGAAATCGCTGTCTTGGGGGATTCCTCGGTCACGGTTGTCCGCAGCTTGGGGCCGGGACCATCCACCGTTTCCGCTGCATCCAGCCAATCGCCATCAGCGTCGCGCGTGTTCAGCCCGAAGCGCGTGGGCACCAGCGCCGATTGCGCACCGCGGCCGCGAATGGTGGAATCGGATGTTCCCATTTAAGAGAACATAGTGAGAACAGGCGGCGGACGCCAGTCTGTTTGACGCGCCTACTTCTCCAGCAGCCTGGGCATCAGTTCGACGAAATTGCAGGGCCGGTTGCGGCTGTCGAGCTGTTCGGCGAGAATTCCGTCCCAGCCATCCTTCACCGCACCGTTCGAGCCGGGGAGGGCGAAGATATAGGTTCCGCGTGCCACAACCGCGCAGGCGCGCGACTGGATCGTGCTGGTGCCGATGGTCTTGAAGCTGAGCCAGCGGAACAGTTCGCCGAAGCCCGGAATATCGCGCGTCTTCACGCGGTCGAGCGCTTCGGGGGTGACGTCACGCCCGGTAAGGCCGGTGCCGCCGGTAATCACGACAGCATCGACGCTGCGGTCATCGATCCAGTTGTTGAGCCGGCTGGCGATGCGCGAGGCATCGTCCTTCTCAATTGCGCGCGCGGCAAGGTGATGCCCCGCTGCCTTGATCCGCTCTGCCAGGATATCGCCCGAGGTATCATCCTCCGGCCCGCGCGTGTCCGAAACGGTCAGCAGCGCGATGTTGATCGGCTTGAACGTGCGCGAAGTATCAATTGCCACGCGAGGCCATCCTTACACTATCCGCGCCGGTGAGGCCCGGGAACTTCGGCCACATACCCTGCGCGAGGCCGATGCGGCTCTCAGACGGGCCGCCGGCCTGGCGCTCGTACATCCAGTAATTGCGCATCACGATCGAAACGTAGCCGCGCGTCTCCCAATAGGGGATCGATTCCATCCACAGCAGCGGATCGCCGTTGTCACGGATTTCATTGTTCCAGCGGCTGATCGGCATGGGGCCCGCGTTGTAGGCGGCGATGACCTTGGGCAGCAGCCCGCCGGTCGCGCCCGAATCGCGCAGCCGCACGAGGTAGCCCTGCCCGAAGGCAAGGTTCACGTCGGGCAGATCGAGCTGGCTCTCACGCCCTGCCATGGCCGGCTCATCGCGGACAATGCCACGCGCGGTGCCGGGCAGAACCTGCATCAACCCTCGCGCACCGGCCGGGCTGACGACCGCCGTGCGGAAATTCGATTCCTGAAGCGAATGCGCGAAGAGCAGCGCCGGATCGACCTTCCAACCCGTCGCCGGAACCCAGCGCGGCGCCGGGAAGCGCGCGGCGGCATCGGCCTTGGCACCCGAGGGCGCATTGTAGGCCATCCACAGCTGCGTCGCCGGCAAGCCCAGATCGCGGGCAAGGCGCGAAAGCGGCGCATAGAGCGAGGGATCGCCGATCCGCGCCTGATGGCGCAGCAGTTCGTCGGCAAGGCCGTCTTCGCCAATCTCGGCAAGCTCAACCGCAAGGCGCACGTTGCTGACCTGACGCAGATGTTGCCAATCGTCCGAAGTGAAATCCGGCGCCGAAGTGAGCGTCGTTTCCTTGATGCCCAGCGCTTCGCTGGCGATCATGCCGTAAAGCGTATCGCGCAGCCGTGCGGCGTTGCGCATTGCGCCCGCAACCTTTTCCGGCGCCCGGCAGCGCATCCATGCGCGCCCGGCCCAGTAATTGGCGGCGGCGTTAAGCTCGTCATTCTGCGCGACGCTGGCGGCTTGCTCGAAGCTGCTCGCCGCGTTCTGGCAATCGCCGAGCCGCCAGGCGGCGAGGCCTGCGGTCCACAGCGCTTCGGCCACCCACGGCCCACTCGCGCCCTGCAGCGCGCCCAGCGAGACGTTGCGCGCATTGGTGTCGTCGTTCTCGATGTAGAACGCCCAGCCCACGCGCTGATGCCATTCGGCGCGTGCCTCTGCCGAAAGGCTGGCTTCGATCCCGTCGAGCAGGATGCGGGCGCCAAGCGGGTCGTCGTTCTTGATGCGGTCCTGAATGGCGAGCGCCACGCTGTCTGGCATTGTGCCATCGGCAACCGGGCGCGGCTTGATGCGCTTGGGCAGGCCGGGCAGCGCCATCATCGGCTGCGCGCTGGGGAGCGCCGGCAGTTCGGTCGCGCCGCGCTTCAGCGCAAGGCGGCTCAGCTGTTCGGCCCACGGCAGCTCAGGCGCTGAGGAAAGGACCTGCGTCAGCGGCGCAAGTTCTGCCTTTGGCGAACTGGAAGCGAGGAAATACTGCGCCTTGGCAACCGCATGGAGCGGACCATCGGGGCGCTGGGCGAGCAGCGACTGCACCGTCGTCCAGTCCTCGCGCTCGATCGCGCCGAACATCTGCTTGTAAAAGGCGCGGTCTTCCTGGCTGAGAAGCGAGGGCACCGCGGTTCGATCAGTCCGCGCACGGAAGTATTCGGCAGCAGCGCTGTTGGCAGACGCAGGCGCGGCAGTACTGGCAGCGAGAACGGCAGCCACGGCAAGCAATGCAGTTCGGCTGAACTTCACGAACGATTGGCCCCGCACGAACATCCCACTTCGGATCTCTTCCCGTTCAAATCTGCCAGTCTTCACGGTCATGCCGAAACGGCCTGTCCAGCCATCCCGTCCAACCAGCGCTGCCAGACCCCTGCTTTCCAGCTCGGTTTGGCCAACAAGGTTTCGAGATCGTATTCGAACCCTGCCGGAATACTGCCACTCTCATGGTTAAGCACGCGTAAATGGTGAGCATTTTGCGCTGAGTCGTGCCCGAGAAGCGTCAGGATGTCCCCGCGGCCAAACACCAGCATCCGCTCGGGTGCAGCCAGCGCGATATGCCGTTTCAGCACTGCCCCAAGGCCGGCCATGCCCAATCCTGCCCAATCGGGCAGGGCGATTCGGGCCGGCAGGGCCGATGCGCGGTAGACGGTGGCCGGTTCCAGCCCCATCGCGCCCAGCATGGAGTCGAGCAGCTTGCCATTGCGGCCGGACAGCAGCGTTTCCCCGTCGTCCTCGGCTGGCATCGGCACAAGCACCATCAACTTGGCCCCGTGCGGACCCGTGGGTGCAAACCGCCGCGCGCCCTTCGGTGCAAGCGTCGGTTCGGTTAGCCACCAAGCCGCAAAATCCTCGAATTTTTCAGGCCATGCGCTACGATCTTCAGCAACTGGCGGAGCTGCAGCAATCTGCGACGAAACCCGCGGTGGCCGCTGCTCGACAGGGGGAAGCATGGGGGCGGCCTTTGCCGGACGTGCCGGAGTATCCGCTGCCAGCCAGTCCTGCGGCGCATCGACAAAGGCCATGTCGACGCCTGCCTCGGCCCACCAGCCGAGCGCTGCATCGAGGGCTTGGCCCAACGACCTGTCATTTGTGTCTACCGGTCCCATCGCCTTGCGGTCTTGACCTTGCTTGCGCCAGCTTTCAAGGCAGGCACTTGAGCTTTCGGGGCACAGCGTGCCCGATATGGGGTCGGAGCGAGAGAAGATGAGCGAACGGGAATCGATGCCGTATGACGTCGTGATTGTCGGCGGCGGGCCTGCGGGTCTGGCTGCGGCGATCCGCCTCAAGCAGGTCAATTCCGAGATATCGGTCTGTATCCTCGAAAAAGGTTCGGAAATCGGCGCGCATATCCTGTCGGGCGCGGTGGTCGATCCAAAGGCGCTCGATGAACTGCTGCCCGAATGGCGCGAGCAGGGCTGTCCGATGGCCGAGACGCCGGTGACCGACAACTGGCACTGGGTGCTGACACGCGGCGGCAAAACCGCGCTGCCGCACTGGCCGATGCCTCCGTTCATGTCGAACCACGGCAACTACACTGGCAGTCTTGGCAACCTCTGCCGCTGGCTTGCCGAACAGGCCGGCGAACTCGGCGTCGAGATCTTCCCCGGCTTCCCTGCCGCCGAGATTCTTTACGACGACAAGGGCGCGGTGCGCGGCGTGGCGACCGGCGACATGGGCGTGGCCAAGGATGGCAGCCACAAGCCGGACTATCAGCCGGGCATGGAGCTCCTCGCAAAATATACCCTGTTTGCAGAGGGTGCGCGCGGACATCTCACGAAGCAGCTGAAGTCCAAGTACGACCTCGAGCGCGAATGCCAGCCGCAGGTTTATGGCATCGGGATCAAGGAACTGTGGGACATCGATCCCGACAAGCACGTGCAGGGCCGAGTGATCCACACGCAGGGCTGGCCGCTTTCCGAAAGCAATTCGTGGGGCGGCGGCTTCCTCTATCACCAGGCCAACAATCAGGTGGCCTTGGGCTTCGTCACCGCGCTCGATTACGCGAATCCCTACGTCTATCCCTACGAGGAATTCCAGCGCTGGAAGCAGCATCCGGCGATCCGCGAGATCCTCGAAGGCGGCCGCCGCGTGTCTTATGGCGCGCGCGCCATCAACGAAGGTGGCTGGCAGTCGGTGCCGCGCCTTGCTTTCCCGGGCGGTGCGCTGATTGGCTGCTCGGCGGGCTTCGTCAACGTGCCGCGCATCAAGGGCAGCCACACCGCGATGAAGAGCGGCATGCTCGCCGCCGAAGCGATTGCCGCCGCGATGGCGAACGGCCGCGAGCAGGATGAACTGGGCGAATACGATAGCGCCGTCCGCGAAAGCTGGATCGCCAAGGAACTCAAGCTCGTTCAGAACGCGCAGCCGTTGGTTGCCAAGTTCGGCGGGTCGCTCGGCACCGTGCTGGCGGGTGCGGACATGTGGGCGCGCGTGCTCAAGGTCAATCCGATCGGCGCGATGAAGCACCACAAGGATAGCGAGCACACCATGCGCGCCGATCTGTTCAAGCCGATCGAATACCCCAAGCCCGACGGGGTGATCTCATTCGACCGCCTGACCTCGGTCTCGTTCTCCTACACCAACCACGAGGAGGACCAGCCGTGCCACCTCGTGCTGAAGGATCCGACCGTCCCGACGCGGATCAACCTGCCGCTCTATGCGGGGCCTGAAGCGCGCTTCTGCCCGGCGGGCGTTTACGAGTTCCTGACCGGCGAGGACGGCAATCCGCGCCTACAGATCAACGCCCAGAACTGCGTTCACTGCAAGACTTGCGACATCAAGGACACGACGCAGAACATCGAATGGGTCACGCCGGAAGGCGGCGGTGGCCCGAACTATCCTAACATGTGATGGAATACCCCTCCCGGTTTGCGGGAGGGGGCTCGTCATGCGCGAAACCGCTTACGCCAAGATCAACCTCGCACTCCACGTCCGGCGGCGGCGCGAGGACGGCTATCATGAGCTTGAGACGCTGTTCGCCTTCGTCGATGCGGGGGATGAACTGGTCGCTGAGCCTGCTGCCGAAGATGTGCTTCATGTCGTGGGTGAGTTTGGGGTCACGCTTTCCGATCCGTTTGGAAATATCGTATCCAAGGCTTTGAATTCACTGCCACATGGCAGTGGTTTGGCGATTACGTTGGAGAAGCGCCTGCCTGTCGCTGCGGGGCTCGGCGGCGGATCGGCCGATGCGGGCGCGGTGTTTCGCATGGTCCAACGCGCGTATGGCCTGCCGGATGACTGGCACGAACGCGCCGCGAAACTGGGCGCTGACGTTCCCGCCTGCGTGCTGAGCGAGGCCTGCATCGGACGCGGAACGGGGACCGAACTCGAACCTGTCGCCAACGATCTGGCCGGAACGCCGGTCCTCCTCGTCAACCCGCGTATCCCGCTCGCGACCGGTCCGGTATTCAAGGGGTGGGACCAGATCGACCATGGCCCCATGCCAACAGGCGACTTGCGCACGATCGCGCTTGAAGGCCGCAACGATCTGGAACCAAGCGCCATCGCCCTCGTGCCACAGATCGCTGACGTCATCTCTGCATTGCAGGCAAGCGGCGCGTGGCTTGCCCGCATGTCCGGCTCGGGCGCGACGTGTTTTGCGCTTTACGACAGCCCGCAAGCCCGCGACGCGGCAGCGAGTGCCTTGCCACCGGAATGGTGGCGCCTCGCGGGGGCTCTGCGATGAGCGAGGCCTACCAGATCATTGGCACGCCGCGTTTTGGGGGCATTCTTGTCGTCTCCGATCACGCATCGAAGCGGGTGCCGGACGACATCGACCTCGGTATCGACCCGGCGCTGCTTGAACAGCACATTGCGGTTGATATCGGGGTTGCAGGTGTCGCTGCCCAGATGGCCGAGCGCCCCGGCATTGCAGCCTTTCTTGGGGGCGTCAGCCGCCTCGTCTGCGATTTCAACCGCGACGAGCATGGCCCGACAGTCTGCCCCATCGCCAGTGACGGACATGCCATTCCAGGCAACGCGCTCGATCACGCCGGCCACGAAGCTCGGCTCGCGCGCTTCTATCGTCCTTACCACGAAGCGCTTTCCGCGCTGCTTGATGATGCGCCGCCAGCGCTGATCCTTTCGCTGCACAGCTTCACGCCGCAGCTTGCCAGCGATCCGGCGCAGCAGCGCCCGTGGCAGGTCGGAGTGCTCTACAACGAGGACGACCGCGCCTCGCGTCTCGCCATTCCGCTGTTGGAGGCCGAAGGGCTCGTGGTGGGCGATCAGGAGCCCTATTCGGGCCGCCTGCTCAATGCGACGATGAACCGCCACGCCGAGGCGGAAGGGCGTCCCTATTTCGGCGTGGAAGTGCGGCAAGATCAGATCGCCGATCCGGCCAACCATGCGGCCTGGGCCGAACGCCTTGCCCGCATTGCCAATCGGGTAGCCATCGCGCTTGGCGAATAGCCGGATGGTTGCGGAGATTACTTTCGACCGGAAAGCGCTCTTGCGCTAGGTGCACGGCATCGTCGCCGTTCAGGCGAGCACCAAGCTTCAAGAGAGAATGCCAATGCCGGTCTATCGTTCCAGAACCACCACCCACGGCCGCAACATGGCGGGCGCGCGCGGACTGTGGCGCGCCACGGGCATGAAGGACAGCGACTTCGGCAAGCCGATCATTGCCGTGGTCAACAGTTTCACCCAGTTCGTGCCCGGCCACGTCCACCTCAAGGACCTCGGCCAGCTCGTCGCTCGCGAGATCGAGGCGGCGGGCGGCGTCGCCAAGGAATTCAATACCATCGCGGTCGATGACGGCATCGCCATGGGCCACGACGGGATGCTCTATTCGCTGCCCAGCCGCGACCTGATCGCCGACAGCGTCGAGTACATGGTCAACGCGCACTGCGCCGATGCCATGGTCTGCATTTCGAACTGCGACAAGATCACCCCCGGCATGCTGATGGCCGCAATGCGCATCAACATCCCCGCCGTGTTTGTCTCGGGCGGGCCGATGGAAGCCGGCAAGGTATTGCTGAAGGGCAAGGAAGTCGCGCTCGACCTCGTCGACGCGATGGTCGCCGCCGCTGACGAGAAGTACACCGACGAGGAAGTGACCGCGATCGAGCGCTCGGCCTGCCCGACCTGCGGTTCGTGCTCGGGCATGTTCACCGCCAACTCGATGAACTGCCTGACCGAAGCGCTCGGCCTTTCGCTTCCGGGCAACGGCTCGGTGCTGGCGACTCATGCCGACCGCGAGCGCCTGTTCCGTGAGGCTGGCCGTCTCTCGGTCGATCTGTGCCGCCGTTACTACGAGCAGGATGACGCCAGCGTCCTCCCGCGCGAGGTCGCCAGCTTCAAGGCATTCGAGAATGCGATGAGCCTTGATATCGCGATGGGCGGTTCGACCAACACCGTGCTGCACCTCCTCGCCGCCGCACATGAGGCCGGTGTCGATTTCACCATGGCCGATATCGACCGCCTCTCGCGCCGCGTACCGTGCCTTTCCAAGGTGGCGCCGGCCAAGTCCGACGTTCACATGGAAGACGTGCACCGCGCAGGCGGCATCATGGCGATCCTTGGCGAACTCGAGCGGGCCGGGTTGCTCCACACCGATCTGCCGACCGTCCATAGCCCGACCATGGCGGATGCGATCAACAAGTGGGACATTTCCCGTAGCAATGACCCGCAAGTGCATGAATTCTTTAAGGCAGCCCCCGGCGGCGTGCCGACGCAGGTTGCCTTCAGCCAGTCGCGCCGCTGGAAGGAACTCGATCTCGACCGGGAGACCGGCGTGATCCGTTCGGCCGAGCACGCCTTCAGCAAGGATGGCGGGCTGGCCGTCCTCTTTGGCAATCTCGCCAAGGACGGCTGCATCGTGAAGACGGCGGGCGTTGACGAGAAGATCCTCAAGTTCAGCGGCCCGGCCAAGGTCTATGAAAGCCAGGACGCTGCCGTTACGGCGATCCTTACCGGTCAGGTCGAGGCGGGTGACGTCGTGCTGATCCGCTACGAAGGGCCGCGCGGCGGGCCGGGCATGCAGGAAATGCTTTATCCGACAAGCTACCTCAAGTCGAAGGGCCTTGGCGCTGCCTGCGCGCTCGTGACGGACGGGCGTTTCTCGGGTGGTACTTCGGGCCTCTCGATCGGCCACTGCTCGCCCGAAGCGGCGGAAGGCGGCACGATCGGCCTCGTCGAGACGGGCGACCGCATCGAAATCGACATTCCGAACCGCTCGATCAATCTGATCGTCGATGATGCCACGCTCGCCGAGCGCCGCAAGGCCGCCGAAGCGCGCGGGTGGCAGCCGGTAAAGCCGCGTCCGCGCAAGGTCAGCCTCGCGCTGCAGGCCTATGCCCTGATGACCACCAGCGCCGCGCGCGGCGGGGTGCGTGATCTGTCCGGGATCGTCCGCCAGAGCGGCACGCAGGATGCCGGCTGACCTGACTCAAGTCCTCGATGTCGCCGCGATGCGCGCTGCCGAAGCGGCGCTCATTGTGGGCGGCACACCTGCGCAGGAATTGATGGAAACGGCGGGCCGCGCGCTCGGCGAATGGGCGCGGCGGCTTGGGGCAGGGCGCCCCGTCACCGTGCTCTGCGGCCCCGGCAACAACGGCGGCGATGGCTACGTCGCGGCGCGGCACCTCTCCGAGCATGGTGTCCCGGTCACGGTGATCGCCGCGCGCGCGCCGACCACGCCCGAGGCCATGACGGCAAGAGCGCTCTACGCAGGAGCGGTGCAGGAGCCGGAGGTGATGGCGTCCGGCGGCGTCTTGCTCGATTGCCTGTTCGGCAGTGGTCTCTCGCGGCCTTTGCCGGATGACCTGTTCGCCCTTCTTACCGGGCTTGCCGATCGGCACGCCTTGCGCATCGCTGCCGATCTTCCCAGCGGGATCGAGGCAAATTCCGGCGCGGTGCTCAATCCCGGCCTGCCGATGTTTGACGTAACCGTGGCGCTAGGCGCATGGAAGCACGCGCACTACGCTATGCCTGCCGCGCCGCTCATGGGCGCGCTCAGGCTTGTTGATATTGGCGTGCAAGCAGTGCCGGGCGCTGCGCGTATCCTTGCAAAGCCGCGGATCGCGTCGCCTGCGGCCGATGCCCACAAATACCGGCGCGGCCTTCTCGCCGTGTTGGCGGGGGCAATGCCCGGAGCCGCATTGCTCTCAGCCGAAGCTGCCCAGCGCGCTGGTGCGGGCTACGTCAAGCTTCTGGCCTCCACGCGACCAGAAGGCGTTGCGCCGTCGCTGGTCTGTGACGTCACGGATCTTGCTGCGCTGGCTGACCCGCGCGTAGCCGCGATCCTCGTTGGTCCCGGCCTTGGCCGCAGTACCGAAGCGGTTGGCCGTCTTAACGCTGCGCTCGTCGCAGATCGTCCGGTCGTGATCGACGCCGATGCGCTCACCCTCCTTAAACCCGAAAGCCCCGGCACTGCGCCGCGCGTGCTGACACCGCACCAAGGCGAGATGGCTGCGCTCGAAGCGGCCTTCGGTCTGTCTGCTATCGGCCCCCGCCGTGCCCGTGCGTTGGCGTTGGCAGTCGCCGCGCGGGCAGTTGTCCTCCTCAAAGGGCCAGATAGCCTGATCGCTTCGCCTGACGGTTACGTAACGATTGGCCCGCGCGCCTCGACATGGCTGTCCGTTGCCGGCAGCGGCGATGTGCTCGCTGGTATGATCGCTAGCCGCCTTGCCGTCCACGGCGACGCACATCGCGCCGCGCAGGAGGGCCTGTGGCTACACGGGGAGGCCGCGCGGCGGTGCGGTCCTGCCTTTACTGCCGGAGACCTTGCGGCCGCGACGGGTTATGCCCTAAGCGCCGCGCTCTTATGAGCAATCCCGGTCTAATCATTCGCGTCGCCGCCAAGGGCGAAGGGCAGACCGCTGATGGTCGCTACGTAAAGCTTGCTGCGCCGGGTGATGTGCTTGAAGCGGACGGCACGCTGACACCGGGGCCTGACCATGCCGCGCCCACATGCCGCCACTTTCCGGCTTGCGGTGGCTGCCAGCTCCAGCATCTTTCCGAAGGCGCGCTGGCTGCCTACGTCGCCGGCCGTGTCGAAGGCGCGGCGCGGGGGCAGGGGCTCGATCCCGGTGAAGTATCGCCGCCGCACCTCTCGCCCGCCCAGACCCGCCGCCGCGCCACGCTGCATGCGCAGGCCATCGGCAAGCGCGTCGTACTGGGGTTCCGCGAGGGCGGTTCGCACAAGATCGTCGATCTCAGGGAATGCCCGGTCCTCGCACCCGAACTTGCGGCGCTGGTAGCGCCAATTCGCAGTCTGCTTGAAGCGCGCGGCAGCCGCAGCCTTGCTGCGGATATCGCGCTGACCATGGCCGATCAGGGGCCGACCGTCGATCTTGCCGGTATCACCATGGAAGGCCTCGCCCAGACCGAAGCCTTGCTCGATTTCGCCCGGGACAACCGGATTTCCCGCCTGACCCTTAATCAGGGCGATGGACCAGAAACTGTGTGGGAGCCCGATCCCGTAACGGTAACGCTTGGCGGTGTGCCGGTTGGGCTCCCGCCCGGAGCCTTCCTGCAGGCCACTCGCGATGGCGAGGATGCTTTGATCGCTGCTGCGCGCGATTGGTTGGCAGGCGCGTCCACGGTGGCGGACCTGTTCTCCGGCCTCGGCACTTTCGCCTTCGCGCTGGCACGGCCGGGCACCAAGGTTCTTGCCGTCGAGGCCGCACGCGATGCGCACCTTGCCTGCCAGGCTGCCGCGCGAATGCACGGGCGTCCCGTCCATTCGCTCCACCGCGACCTGTTCCGCAATCCGCTGCAGAAGGCAGAGCTTGATCGCTTTGCCGCCGTCCTGCTCGATCCGCCTCGTGCCGGCGCGCGCGAGCAGGTCTTGCAACTCGCGCAGTCGGTCGTCCCGCGCGTGGTCTATATCAGTTGCAACCCTGCCAGTTGGGCCAAGGATGCCGCGACCTTGATCGAAAGCGGCTACAGGCTCGCCGGGCTCGTGCCGGTGGGCCAGTTCCGCTGGTCCACACACGTCGAGTTGGCGAGCCTGTTCGTCAGGCCGTGAACACCGCCATCGCGGCGTGGAGCACCAGCGCCATCAGCGCCACGCTGGAAAGTGCAAACAAGGCAAAGCGCGGCGCGACCTTGTTGACGGTCGACTGGAAGATCGAGTGCACCACGCGCAGGGCGACATAGGCCCACGCGATCATCGAGTTCACGCCATCACCCTGGCCAATGATCGCCAGCACAATCGCAACCGCATAGAATACCGTAGGTGCTTCATGCAGGTGGTTGTAGTTATGCGCTTTCCACTGGATATGCGGCGCAATCAAACCTTCAAGCTTTGCGCCTGTCCAGCCAACATCGGCCTTGGGATCATCGGACTTTGGCAGCGCGGTGATCGCAGGAATGCGGGTTGCATACATCCAAACCCACATCACCATCGTCCACGCAGCCAGTGCCACCACCGGCTTCAGAATCTCCATTCCCGTCATTGCGGTCCCCTCCGTTTCTTGTCGTTCAAGGCAAAAGCGTGTTCACTGCGGCGCGGACCGCGAGGGCGAACAGAAGCGCGCTCGAGGTCATGAAAAGTGTGAAGCGCACCGGGATCGTGTTGACCAATGCTTGCCACAGCGAGTGAGCGACCCGCACGGCGACATAACCCCAGGCCAGCAGCACATCGATCCGCGTCGCACCCGTCATCGCAAGGATCATGCACACCGCATAGAACAGCGTCGGCTGCTCATGCAGGTGGGTATAGTTGTGCGACTTCCAGCTGATCTGCGCGGGGATGATGCTCTCGAGTTCCTGACCCCGACCCCCCGCTGCAACTTTACCGAGCCCGCCAAGGCGGCGCAGCGCCGGCAATCTCGTCCGGCCGAGCCAGACCAGCATTACCAACGTCCAGAGGACCAGCGCGGTAGCCGGTGCGAGCATCTCTTTTTGCATTATCGTAAAATTCCTGCTGCCCCCCACGCAGAGGAGTGGACAGCACTGGAACTATTGTCAAATGCAACCGATCAGGCGTCCGCAATCACCTTGGCAAAGGCGGCCGGATCAACGTTCCCGCCCGAAAGGATCACCGCAGTCCGCCCGTCGGCCGGCACTTTGCCAGCGAGGACGGCGGCCAGCGCCGCGGCGCCGCCCGGCTCGACCACCAGGCGCAATTTGCGGAAGGCATAGATCTGCGCCGCGCGGACCTCGGCCTCGCTGACAGCGACGCCCTTCATGCCGTGTGACGTCATCACTGCGAAGTTGATCGGATAGGTCGCCATGGTCTGCAGCGCATCGCAAGCTGTTGGTGGCGGAGCGGCGCCCACGTCGACGATGGCACCGCCTGCCAGACTGCGGGTGACGTCATCCCATCCTTCGGGTTCCACCGGCACGATTTCCGCGCCCGGACAGGCGAGTGCAAGGCCCGAGGCCAGCCCGCCGCCGCCGCAGGGGGAAACGATCCGCGTTGGCGCGCCGCCGGCAAAGCATTCCATCTGGCTGGCCAGTTCGATGCCCGTACTGCCTTGCCCCTCGATCACCCAAGGATCGCCATAGGCATGTACCAGCAGGCTGCCCTTGGCCGCGCAAATCTCTGCCGCGATGGCATCGCGTGATTGGGTCAGCCGCTCGTAGAGCACGACTTCGGCCCCCAACCGCTTCGTCTCCGAAAGCTTCACCTGCGGCGCATCCGACGGCATCACGATCGTCGCTGCAATTCCCAGCCGCCGTGCCGCCCAGGCGACACCCTGCGCATGGTTTCCGCTGGAAACCGCGACCACGCCGCGTGCGCGCTCTTCCTCGGTCAGGTCGGTCAGGCGGTGCCACGCCCCGCGGATCTTGAAGGCGCCCATCGGTTGCAGGCATTCGGCCTTGCACCACACCACGCCGCCATCCGGCAATTCGAGCGCCAGCAGCGGCGTGTGCGGCAGCAATGCGCTCATCTTGGCCGCCGCGCGCAGCACGCCTTCGCGTGTCGGTTCGCGGAGCGGAGGGGCGGGGGCAAATTGGGGGGCAGAGCCCATAATCTCACTTGGGTTTGTCATGCGGTTCCCTTAAAGGCGCGAACCTTGATGTGCCAGCCGTTGCTGTGCCGATCCGGTTTGGAGTTTCCCTATGGCCAAGGTCCTTGTCATCGGCGCAGGCGGCGTCGGCTCGGTTGCCGTTCACAAGATGGCGATGAACCCCGATATCTTCAGCGAAGTCGTGCTCGCAAGCCGCACGCTTGCGAAGTGCGATGCGATTGCCGCGTCGGTGAAACAGCGCACCGGCCGCGATGTCGCGACCTACCAGCTCGATGCCGATGACGTCGCCGCGACGACTGCGCTGCTGAACGAGCTCAAGCCCGCGCTCGTCGTCAACCTTGCGCTGCCCTATCAGGACCTCAACATCATGGAGGCCTGCCTCGCCGCCGGGGTCAACTACATGGACACCGCGAACTACGAGCCGATCGACGAGGCCAAGTTCGAATACAAGTGGCAGTGGGCCTATCAGGAGCGCTTCAAGGAAGCTGGTCTCACCGCGCTGCTCGGTTCGGGCTTTGATCCGGGCGTGACGAGCGTGTTCGCTACCTGGCTCAAGAAGCACAAGCTGGACTCCATCCGCACGCTCGATATCCTCGACTGCAACGGCGGTGACCATGGCCAGCCCTTCGCGACCAACTTCAACCCGGAAATCAACATCCGCGAAGTGACCGCGCCGGCGCGGCGCTGGGAGAAGGGCGAATGGGTGGAAACGCCTGCGCTCACCATCAAGCAGACCTTCGATTTCGAAGCCGTCGGCCCCAAGAACATGTACCTGATGTACCACGAGGAAATTGAAAGCCTCGCGCATCACCTGCCCGAGATCGAGCGCATCCGCTTCTGGATGACCTTCGGCGATGCCTATATCACGCACCTTACCGTACTGCAGAACGTCGGCATGACGCGGATCGATCCGGTGATCTACGAGGGCAAGGAGATCGTGCCGCTGCAGTTCCTCAAGGCGGTGCTACCCGAACCTGCCAGCCTCGGTGCGCTGACCAAGGGCAAGACGAACATCGGCGATATCGCGACGGGCCTGAAGGACGGGGTCGAAAAGACCTTCTACATCTACAACATCTGCGATCACGAAGAGGCCTATGCCGAAACCGGCAATCAGGCGATCAGCTACACCACCGGAGTTCCGGCGATGATCGGTGCGGCCATGCTGGTCACGGGCACCTGGGGCGGTGCGGGCGTGTTCAACATCGAACAGTTCAACCCCGATCCCTACATGGACATGCTGAACAAGCATGGCCTGCCGTGGCAGGTGAAGGAACTGGAAGGTCCGCTGGAGTTCTGAACATGTGGCCGACCTCGCTCTGGCTGCCGCCGGTGCTTCTGGTCGGCTCCAATATCGTCATGAACGTCGCCTGGTACGCGCACCTCAAGGCGCCGCACCGGGCGCTGTGGACCGCGGTGATCTCAAGCTGGGCGCTGGCGCTGTTGGAATACATGCTGGCGGTGCCGGCCAACCGGATCGGCGCACAGCGCTATTCGCTGGCGCAGCTCAAGACCATGCAGGAGGCGATCACCCTCGTTACCTTCGTGGGTGTCGCCTATGTCCTGTTCGGCGTGCGGCCTAACTGGTCGCAGGCCGCAGGCTTTGTGTTGATCGTGGCCGGCGCAGCGCTCGTTTTCCGCTCGCCGCTGGGTTGAAGGAACAGGACCGATGGAAACCAGAGCCGGTGATCCGGGCGCCTTTGCGCATTTCGACCTGTCGCGTGTCGACAGCCCCGCCTTCGTGGTTGATGCCGCGCGCCTCAGGCAGAATCTGAGCATTCTTGCCGATGTGCGTGATCGGGCAGGGATCAAGGTGCTCGCAGCGCTCAAGGCGTTCTCGATGTGGCGCGTCGCGCCGCTGATCGGGGAGTACCTCGACGGCGTCTGCACGTCAGGCTTGTGGGAAGCGCGGCTTGCCGCCGATCACTATGCGGGCGAGATCGCGACTTATTGCGCGGCCTACAAGGCGGAGGACCTGGCCGAGATCCTCCAGCATTCGGATCACGTGATCTTCAATTCGCCCGGCCAACACGCGCGGTTTGCTGAGCAAATCGCCGCCGCCCGCGCGGCGGGTGAGCCGTTCGATATTGGCCTCAGGATCAATCCCTTGCACGCCGAAGGTGAAGTGCCGCGCTATGATCCCTGCGCGCCGCACTCGCGCCTCGGTTTCCCGGTCGATCAGCTTGAGACCAAGCATCTCGAAGGTGTGTCGGGGCTGCACTTCCACACGCTGTGCGAGCAGGATTTCGAGCCGCTGCTGCGCACGTGGGAAGCGCTCAAGCCGCGCATCGCGCCGTTCTTCGGCCAGCTCAAGTGGCTCAATTTCGGCGGCGGCCATCACATCACCCGCGCCGATTACCAGCGCGAGGACCTCATAGCGTTTCTGAAGTCCGTGCGCGAAGAAACCGGCTGTGAAATCTATCTCGAACCCGGCGAGGCCGTTGCGCTCGATGCGGGCATTCTTGTCGGCACGGTGCTCGATACGCACTGGAACGGGATGCAGCTCGGCATCACGGACATTTCCGCCACTTGCCACATGCCCGATGTGATCGAGGCGCCCTATCGTCCGGCGATGCTCGGCGAACTGCCGCTGGATGAATATGAGGACGGCGGCCAGGAGTCCGGGGAGGGCGATGCCCCGGTTCGTCTCGGCGGCCCGTCCTGCCTCGCCGGTGACGTTATCGGCGATTACCGCAAGCCCGGGCTCTCCGAACCCGGCACGCGCTTTGCCTTCCTTGATCAGGCGCACTACTCGATGGTCAAGACGACGACCTTCAACGGCGTGCCGCTGCCCTCGATCTGGCTGTGGGATAGCGAGACCGACAGCCTCGAATGCGTGAAGCGTTTTTCGTGGGAGGCCTTCCGCGACCGCGTTTCCTGAGGCAAGCTCTCCGCCAGAACAACAAACTGGCGGAGAGTGCGAATGGCAGGCGAGGTTCTCGATGGCGTGACGAGCGACCCGGTGCGGCTGGGCTGGATGGCCGGTGCACCGCCGCTGCCGGAGAAGCGCATCCTTGGCGCCCGCGCGGACCATATGCGCTTTCCGATGATCCGCTGGTCCTATTCGAACATGCGCAGCTTCTGCCCGACCGTGCGCGTGGCAGCGAATGGGGATGGGACGCCGTTCCCGCGCGCGCTGCGCAGTGATCTGGGCGGAGTGCGCTTCACCCCGCTCGGGGCAGACAGCGAGACGACCGTGGAGGACTCGCTGCTTTCCGCCTTCACTGATGGCATCCTCGTGCTCCACAGGGGCGAAGTCGTGTACGAGCGC
Source organism: Novosphingobium sediminis (assembly GCF_007991615.1). Lineage (GTDB taxonomy): Bacteria > Pseudomonadota > Alphaproteobacteria > Sphingomonadales > Sphingomonadaceae > Novosphingobium > Novosphingobium sediminis. The sequence continues at coordinate 140,812 of NZ_BJYR01000001.1, forward strand.
TGGTTCGGCGTCACGGGCCCCGAAACCCGCCACATTGCCTTCTCGGTGACCAAGAGCTTTGTTGGCACGCTGGTGCAGATGCTGGTCGGGGAAGGCCGAATCGACCTTGCTGTGCCGGTCACCAGCGTGATCCCCGAACTGGATGGCAGCGGCTTTGGCAGCGCCACGATCGGGCAAGTCCTCCACATGACGAGCGCGCTCGATTTTTCGGAGGAGTATGGCAATCCGAACTCGGGCATCGGTGCCTACAGCGCGGCGCTCGGCCTTACGCCGCGCCCGGCGAGCTATACCGGCCCGCACAACCTGTGGGACTATCTGACCACGGTCCCCGGCGCGGGCACGCATGGCGAGCAGTTCGTCTACCGCACACCCAACACCGATGTGCTGGCCTGGATCATCACGCGCGTCACTGGCCAGCCGTTCGCAGAGGTGTTGTCAGAGCGACTGTGGCAACCGCTCGGCATGCTCGGAGATGCCGATCTGATCGTTGACGAGATCGGCTCGCCCTTTGCTGGTGGGGGCCTTAACTTGCGGCTCGAGGATCTCGCTCGTTTTGGCGAGGCGCTGCGGCTTGGCGGGCTCGGCGTGATCCCCGCCTCCGATGTCGAGCGCATCCGGCAGGGCGGCGAACCGGAGCGTTTCAACAAGCAGGGCTATCCGCTGCTTGGTGGGTGGAGTTATGGCAGCCAGTGGTGGCACGCGCATGACAATCATGGCTGCTTCAGTGCGCGCGGCATCCACGGGCAGACCTTGTGGATCGACCCTGTGGCGGAAATGGTCGTTGCGCGATTCGCCTCTCATCCCACGGCCGCCAACGGAGCGAACGATCCGCATTCGCTTCCGGCGTGGCGCGCATTGGCAGAAGCCCTGATGGCATAGGCATTTTGGGCACCTCGGCCCAAATGTGTTTCATGTTTGTGACATCCACATGAGGTGCCCATTTTTTCACTTGATGTTCAGGGCGGGGGGGCTATTTACCCCCTCGCTGCCCCATGGGGACTTCCAAACCGCAAGGCAGCTTTGTCGCAATTTTCCGTTTGGGGGTCCCTTGAGTTGCACATCCATCCTGACGCATTGGCTGTAGCGGGCGCATTCGCGCCTGACCAACCCGCCATTCTGAACCGTCCGCACGCTGCGGCGCGTGCTGCCCGTTTCTTCGTTGAGAAGTTTCCGGGGCGCTCGCTCTATGCTGTCAAGGCCAATCCCTCGCCGGAATTGCTCCGGGTGTTGTGGGACGCCGGGATCACGCACTATGACGTCGCCTCGATCGCCGAAGTGCGGATGGCGCGTGCGGCACTGCCTGATGCAACGCTGTGCTTCATGCACCCGGTCAAGACGCCGAGCGCGATCACCGAGGCATATCGGGATCACGGCGTGCGCGTGTTCAGCCTCGATTCGCTCGAAGAACTGGAGAAGGTCCGCCTCGCCACAACCTTGGCGAACGACGGCGTGCTGCCCGAAGACCTGACGCTGTGCGTGCGTATTCGCGTCTCGTCGGAGTATTCCGAGCTCAGCCTTGCCTCGAAGTTTGGCTGCGAACTCGCTGTTGCGGCTGAATTGCTGCAGGCCACCCGCCAGGTCGCCGACTCGCTCGGCGTCTGCTTCCACGTCGGCAGCCAGTCGATGAGCCCGCACGCCTATGTCCAGGCGCTCGAGCGCGTCCGCGCGGCGATCGTCGATGCCTCGGTCACGGTCGACATCATCGATGTCGGTGGCGGTTTCCCCTCGATCTACCCCGGTATGGAGCCTCCGCCGCTGGAGGATTACTTCGGCGTGATCGACCGCACCTACGAATCGCTGCCGGTTTCGTACTCGGCCGAATTGTGGTGTGAGCCGGGCCGCGCGCTCTGCGCCGAGTACAACTCGATGATCGTGCGCGTCGAACGCCGCCGCGGGACCGAACTCTATATCAACGACGGCGCCTATGGTGCGCTGTTCGATGCCGCACACGTGGGCTGGCGTTTCCCGGTTCGTCTTCTGCGTGACAGCGCGGCGAACGAGGACGGCGAGACCGAGAGCGAGGACTTCAGCTTCTGGGGTCCGACTTGCGACGACATGGACCGCATGGAAGGGCCTTTTGCGCTTCCCACGGATATCAAGGCTGGCGATTTCATCGAGATCGGTATGCTCGGCGCTTATGGCGCGGCAATGAAGACGGCCTTCAACGGCTTCGGTGCGACCGAGGTTTTCGAAGTGTCGGACGAGCCGATGGCCAGCCAGTACCGTGGCGACCGCCGCGATCCCCGCGTTTCGGACAACGTGGTTTCGCTGCGCTGAGCGTGTCGTCTCGCTGCGCTGAATAAGACGCCGGAAGTCAACCGGGTCGCAAACGAAAGGCCCCGCGAGCATTCGCGGGGCCTTTCTGGTTTTCAGGTAACTGCCAAGCGGGGGAGAGGCGAAATGCCCGCTCCCCCGTGGCCTGTCAGAACTTCGCGCGGAAGCCTGCGTAGAACGAGGTTCCGCTCGTCTCGGTCGGATAGGTGATCGAGCCGATGTCCGGCTGCTGGTTGAACAGGTTGTTCACACCGCCGTAGAACTCCATGCGCTTGTTGACGCTGAAGCTGGCCGAGATGTTGTGCACCCAGCGCTGCTTGTACCACGCGTACTGGGGGTCGACGTAGTTCGGGTTGCCGTTGGTGCGGTCAGCCGAATAGCGCCGGGTCTTGTCCCACCACGAGAGGCTGTAGTTGAACCCGAACGGACCGGTCTGGTACGCAAGGTTCACGAAGGCCTGGTACTGCGGCTGGTAGGTTTCACCCAGCGTGCTGCGCGGTTCAGCACCCGGCGAATCCACGAAGGTCAGCTTGTTCAAGTAGTTGCCGACAACCTTGAGCTGGAAATCGCCCACGTTCTCGACCTTGAAGGCATAGTTGATGTTCACTTCGAGGCCGGAGGTGCGGAAGTCGGCCACGTTCTGCGGCGACACCGTGTAGTCCACGATCAGGCCGGTGCCCTGCTGCCGCACGATCGAGCCGCAGAAGGGGTTGTCGATCGTCGGCTGATCGACGCAGAGCTCTGCCAACTGCTGCGCATCGACGGTGTTGATCGCCTGCCGGAGCTTGATGTCATACCAGTCGACCGCGATGGCGAGGCCGCGGATGAAGCTGGGCTGCAGCACTACGCCCGCCGTCCACGTCCGCGCCTTTTCCGGCTGAAGCCGGGCATTGCCGCTCGTGGTGCCGGAGATGTTGACCGTGCGGGTGTCCTCGAAGTTCGCGATCTGCGCCGCGCTCAGGCCAGCGGCCGTCAGGACCGCCTGGCAGTTGGCCGGGCGGGTCGACTTGCCAAGACCGAGGTTCGAGGGGAGGCACGGGTCGTCGAAGAACGTGAAGGTCTGCCCTGCGGCGCCGTAGAGTTCGCCGATATTGGGCGCGCGCACAGCCTGCGAGATCGTGCCGCGGAAGCGGATGTCGCGGATGGGCGCCCACGCAGCGTCCACCTTCCACGTCGTCGCACCGCCGGTCGACGAGTAGTCGGCGTAGCGAACCGCGCCGCTCACATCGAGCACGTAGGCAAACGGCTTGTCCCTGACGAGCGGCAGATCGAGTTCGCCGAAGACTTCCTTCACATTGAACTCGCCCTGGCTGATCGCCAACTGGTTGGAGAAAGTGAGGCCCTGCTGCTCAAGCACGTCGGGCACGAACCGCGAGCTTTCCTTGCGGTACTCACCGCCAATCACAAAGCCGACCGGGCCGCCGGGGAGCGAGAAGAAGCCCTTCGTATCGCCCGACAGCGAGGCGTTCACCACATGCTGGGTGATCCGCGACCGCTCGGTGGTGCTTGCACGCACGAAATCCACGCCGGCGGGATCGCTGACGCCCTCGCCGAAGAGATTGATCGGACGGCACTCGCCCGGCTGGAACGTGACCGCTGAGCCGGCAGTGGGGTCAAGGTTGATGCGGCAGGTGATCTGGCCGGTCGCCGGATCGCGCACCGCATCGAGCGCGGCGTTGAAGCGATCGGTGTAGCGGTCGTTGACGAAGTGGTTGGTGACCGTCGTGCGCCCGAAGACGTACGAAACTTCATAGTGCAGCGAAGACGACAGTTCACCCTCGGCACCGATCACCGAACGGAAGGTCTCGCGCTTGATGTTCTCGCCGCGCTGGCCAAGGTCGAAGTTGTCGCGCGTTACGAGGACGCCACCGAAATCAGGATTGATGGCAGCGCGGATCGTGTCGGGGATGTAGGGGTTATCCTGCGGGACGAAGATGTAGTAGTCGAACGTCGGCTGGCCGAGCGAGTACGACTTGGTCGTCGCATACTTGGCTTCGGCGAACAGCTTGAGCGCGTCCGAAACCTCGAAGCGCGTGTTGAGGTTCACCACGTGGCGCGTGATCGCCGGCAGCAGATCGTTGCCATAATCTGACACCAGCGTGTCATCGCTCCCGCGCGAATAGCCGCCCGGGATTTCCGTGCCGAGATTGTAGGGCTTGCCATCACCGCGGAAGTCGGGCTCACCCTCGAACGTCACGTCGACTGCGCCCTGGCGCGACGACCATTGATAGCGCACGTCGTTGAGCGGAATGCGGCTGTAAACGCCCGGGGTGTTGGGGGTGTAGTCGGGGTTGCGGAAGAACCCGACCTGACGCGATCCGGTGAACTGAGGACGGTCGCGGGTCTGCAGACGGTCGCTGTCGCCGAATTCATAGGCCAGCGTCACGTTGCCGCGCCCGCCAGCGAAGTTGCGCCCGAAGGTCAGGGCCGCGAAACGATCACCAGAATCACCGTACTTGCTGATCCCTGCCTGCGCCTGCGCGCTGATGCCCTCGAAGTTCTTCTTGAGCACGAAATTGACCACGCCGGTCACGCCGTCCGCGCCGTAGATCGCCGAGGCGCCGCCGGTAAGGACGTCGACACGTTCGATCAAGCTGACCGGGATCGTGTTGATGTCGACGGCCTGCGAGCCCTGCACGCCCGAGACCTGACGGCGGCCATTGATCAGCACCAGAGTGCGGTCGATACCGAGGTTGCGTAAATTGAGGAGATTAAGGCCGGTGTAACCGATGCCGGCACGATCACCCGAATTGTCGCGCGAAGTCGAGGAGCCGACGAGCGAGGGTAGGCCCGTCAGGAAGTTCGTCACGTTGGTTACGCCCTGCTTCTCAAGCAGGTCGCTGCCGAACGAGACGATCGGGCTAGCCGTCTGATAGTCCTTTGTGCGCAGGCGCGAGCCGGTGCCGACCACGACGATTTCGTTCGGCTGGGCAATCGGCGTGGTTGCGACAGCGTCATCGGCAGCAGGCGCGGCCTCAGCCTGCGCCCAAGCGGTACCAGGTGCAAATGCTGATATGGCGATGGCGGAAGCAGCGACGCACAGCGCCGCGCGTGAGGTAGATTTGAGCAAGATTATTTCCCCCATGGTGGATAATTATCATTTTGCTCAGAGCGCCGATGCTGGCAACCCTTTGAATTTGCCCCAAAGTGTTAATCTTGGTGGACAAAGCTGGGTGAGCAAAGCCCGTAGGGGGACTTTTATCAGCAAAACATTGTTACAAAGGGGAAATTTCGCTTCACCTGACCTTATGTGCAAATACCTATTACCAAGCAGGGTCTAGCCGCGCTCAGGCGGCCTTGCGCATGTCGAGATCGAGCCTGTTCCAGATCTCGACCAGCGCATTGGTGAGCTCGATCATCATCGCCTCGGTGTGCGCCGGGCCGGGCGTGAAGCGCAGGCGCTCGGTGCCGCGCGGTACAGTCGGATAGTTGATCGGCTGCACATAGACGCCGTATTCGGCGAGCAGGATGTCGCTCACCTTCTTGGCGCGCACCGGATCACCCACCATAAGCGGGACAATATGCGTGGTGGAGGGCATCACCGGCAGGCCGGCATCGGCAAAGGCCTTCTTGAGGAACGCCGCAGCGGCCTGCTGGCCATCGCGCTCGACACTGGAGGCCTTGAGGTGGCGCACCGCTGCCAGCACGCCTGCTGCCAGAACGGGCGAAAGCGATGTGGTGAAAATGAAGCCCGGCGCATAACTGCGGATCACGTCGATGATCCGCGAGTCCGCCGCGATATAGCCGCCCATCACGCCAAAGGCCTTGCCCAGCGTGCCCTCGATGATGTCGATGCGGTGTGCGGCCTCGTCACGCTCCGAAATGCCGCCGCCGCGTGCACCATACATGCCGACAGCGTGGACTTCATCGATATAGGTGAGCGCGTTGTACTTTTCGGCGAGGTCGCAGATCTCGTGGATCGGGGCGACGTCGCCGTCCATCGAATAGACGCTTTCGAACGCGATCAGCTTCGGCAGCGCCGGATCGGCCTCCGCCAGTAGCTCTTCCAGATGGGCCACATCGTTGTGGCGGAACACGCGCTTCTCCGCGCCCGAATTGCGGATGCCCGCAATCATGCTGGCGTGGTTGAGTTCGTCCGAGAAGATCACGCAACCGGGCAGGATCTTGGCCAGCGTCGAGAGCGTTGCATCGTTCGAGACATAGCCCGAGGTGAACAGCAGAGCGCCCTGCTTGCCATGGAGATCGGCCAATTCGGCCTCGAGATCGACGTGGTAGTGGGTGTTCCCGCCGATGTTGCGGGTGCCGCCGGAACCCGCGCCCACATCGTGCAGCGCCTCTTCCATGGCGCCGATCACCTTGGGATGCTGGCCCATCGCAAGATAGTCATTCGAGCACCAGACGGTGATCGGCTTCGGGCCATTGTGCCCGGCAAAGCACCGCGCATTGGGGTATGCCCCCTTGTTGCGCAGGATATCGATGAAGACGCGGTAACGACCTTCGGTATGCAGACGCTCGATCGCGGAATCGAAAACCTGATCGTAATTCACCCGCGGCTCCCTATGAACCTGTTGTCACGTATTGGGGCACAACATGCGCCCCGAACCCTGCTTCAATGGTGCACCAGAACCGCATCCGGGCCAGTCAAACAAGCGGGCGAGCGGCGCTTTACGCCGCTTGTCCGGGCATTGCCAGCGGCATTTCGGTCATATCCCGCCGCGCGATTGCACTTAGCGTGCCCGGCCCAGCGCGCTGGCAGGCAGCGCGCTGGGCGCGGCAGCGGTGAAATGCGGACCTACCGCCGGGTCGTTCAGCTGTCCGTAGTCAGCCGAATATACCACCGTCAGCCGTGGTTCGCGTTTGATCAGCTGCGCGAGGCCCTTGATCCAGCCCAAGCTTGCCGCACGATCTTCGCTGGCAAGCCATTCGGCGGCATAGCGTGAACGGGGGCGCTGCCATTCGACATTCCGGCGCATCGGTGCGGAATCCCCTGCAAACAGATACTCCCGGCCATCTTGCAAGCGGACGTAGATCATCTGAGAGCCGGCAAGATATCCCGGGGTCCGCATGACCGCGATGCCGGGGGCAATCGCGGCATAGCCAGCAGGATCGACGAGCGCGGCTGGGCTGGGCTTGATCGCATTCATCAGGAGCGGGGAAAGTGCCTTCAGCGCCTCGACCTGCCGATCATTGCCGATCAGCCTGCCCACAATCCTGTGATCGGCTACCGCCAATGGAACGAGGCCACCGATGTGATCGATGTCCTCGCTCGTGAAAATGATCCGCTTTGCCGAGTGCAGCCATCGGTCTGCCGTCACCTGAATCTCGGGGTGAAATGCATTGTACCCCGTTGCCATAGCCTGAGCTTCGGTCAGGCCGGTATTGATCAACGTGTCGCCGCCGGGAGTGACGAGGCGCCAGATGAAGACCCCTGTGGCTTCGGTACGCAGGCCGCCACCGGCGACAAGCAGGGTGCCGGGCTGCTCGTCCGTCGCGATCGCCGCATATTCTATGGCAACCGGCCGTGGGCCTTGCTGGCTTTCTGCAAGGCTGCGCAGGCGTGCGATATCGATATTCCGCGGTGCGACTGCCGCCGGGCCCGGCTCCATCAGCAGCCAGTAGTAGGGCACCGCGACTATCGCGATCAGAAGGAGAGCAATCCGGTTGAACATGGCTCGGTTCGATATCTCCGATCCGGTCAGAAGACCAGCCGCCGGGCAATTCCGTAACGGGCGAGTGCGGGCATCAGTCGTTCGTCATCCGGATCATCCTTGGTGAACAGGGCAATATCCCCGTCCTTGGCTGCGGCCCAGGCCTGTCCCTGGGTGAGGAAGGCGATACGCCGGGCAATGCCGTCCGAGCCATCGACAAAGCGCACACCGGGCCCGAACGCGTCCGCAAGTTCTGCCTCCAGCAGCGGGAAGTGCGTGCAGGCAAGCACCACGGTATCGATTCGCTCGCCGTCCGGCATGGCTCGCAGCGCTGCGGCGGCGCGGGCGAATACCGCCGGATCGACGGTCCCCCCGCGCAGCTTCGCTTCGGCAGCAGCGACCAGTTCGGGCGCGCCGTGGCGGAGAAGACGTTTGTCGGCGGCGAATTCTGCCTCCAGCCGGTCGACATAGCCTTGCCGGATGGTTGCCTCGGTACCGAGCAGCCCGATCACGCCGGTCTGCGTCATCGCGGCAGCAGGCTTGATCGCCGGCACGGTGCCCACGATCGGCACTTCGAGCACCTCGCGAACCGAAGCGAGCGCGATCGTGCTCGCTGTGTTGCAGGCGATGCAGACAAGGCGGGGGCGGTAGCGCTCGGTCAGCCGCCCCAGAAGCCCTGAAACGCGTGCTGCGATCTGCGCCTCGGTCTTGTTGCCATAGGGAAGCCCGGCGTTGTCCGATACATACATGACCGGCGCTTGCGGCAGCGCCTTGCGCACCTTGCCAAGCACGGAAAGCCCACCGACGCCGGAATCGAACAGCAGGATCGGGGCGGCGGGATCGGTGGTCATTGCCCGCTCTTCTATCGGGAGTGGTGGCAAAAAGAAAAGCGTCCCTCTCCCCTTTGTGCCCGGTGGCGGTTAAGACCGGGCCATGGACATCGCTTCTCCTCCTGTCTTGGGCGTTCTCGTCGGGGCCTATCTGCTCGGTTCTGTACCGTTCGGCCTCCTGCTTACGCGGTTGTTCGGTGCGGGCGATTTGCGCGCGATCGGATCGGGCAATATCGGCGCAACCAACGTACTGCGCACGGGCCGCAAGGGTCTGGCGGCGGCCACGCTGCTGCTTGATCTTGCCAAGGGGGCCGCTGCGGTCCTCATTGCCCGGACATGGTTTCCCGGGACCGAGGCACTGGCGGCATTCGCTGCGGTGATCGGCCATTGTTTTCCGGTCTGGCTGCGCTTCAACGGTGGCAAGGGCGTCGCCACGACGATGGGCGTGTCGCTCGGCCTCGCCTGGCCGATCGGCCTTGCCTATGCCTTGGTCTGGATCGGCATGCTCGCTGCCACGCGCATTTCCTCGCTCGGCGGGCTCAGCGCCGTGATCGCCGCGCCGATCGCCGCGCTGCTATTGGGATACCGCGACTACGCCGCGGTGCTGGCTCTCATCGGGCTTCTGGTGATCTGGCTCCATCGCGCCAATATCGCCCGGCTGCGCGCCGGGACCGAGCCGCGGATTGGCAGCAAAAAGGGATGAACCTGTCGGAGCCGGTCCTTGCGGAACGCGACGTCTTTTCCCGCATCCGCTTGCTTCGCTCGCCCGGCATCGGCCCCGTCAGCTATTTCCAGCTCCTGCGCCGCTTCGGCACTGCGGCTGCTGCGCTTGAAGCCTTGCCGGATCTCGCCGCGCGGGGAGGGGCGCGCTATCGTCCCGTGCCGGCCGAGCGGATCGAGGCTGAAATCGCTCGCTTGAGGGCCACAGGCGGCAACTACCTGTTTCACGATGCCCCGGCATACCCGCGCCTCCTCGCCGCGCTTGAAACGCCGCCTCCGGTGCTGACCTGGCGCGGCGACCTTTCGCTGCTGGGGCAGGGCGCCGTCGCTCTCGTCGGCGCGCGCAATGCTTCGGCGGGCGCCTGCCGTCTCGCCCGCGAATACGGCGCTGCGCTTGCGGCGCGCGGCTATGCCGTCGTTTCGGGCCTTGCACGCGGGATTGACGCGGCTGCGCATCGCGGCGCACTCGCCGCCATGGAGCACGGCGGCGGCACCATTGGTGTCATCGCCAGCGGGATCGACGTGACATACCCGCCCGAACATGCCGAACTGCAGGAAGACATTGCGCGGCGCGGGCTGCTCATTGCCGAAATGCCCCCGGGCACCGAACCGCTCGCGCGCCATTTCCCGTTCCGCAACCGCATCATCGCGGGTCTTGCCGCGGGTACGGTGGTGGTTGAAGCCGCCCCGCGTTCCGGTTCGCTAATCACTGCACGGCTGGCAGCCGAGGCCGGACGCGAGGTTATGGCTGTCCCCGGCTCTCCGCTCGACAGCCGGTCGCGCGGATGCAACGAATTAATCCGTGATGGCGCAATCCTCGTTCAGTCGGCCGACGACATTGCCGAACTGCTCGAGCGCTTTGATGGCCCCTCGCGCCTCAAATTGCGTGAGCCGATCTGGACCGCGATGGACGAGGACCCAACGCGCTTTCTGCCCGATTCGGAAGCTGACGGCAGTCCTGCGGATATCGCGCACCTGCTCGGCACCGCCCCCGTCGCCATCGACGAACTGATCCGCCAGAGCGGTGCCAGCGCAGGTGCCGTGCAGATGGCACTGATCGAGCTGGAACTTGCCGGCCGTCTCATCCGCCACGCGGGCGGGCGCGTTTCCCTCGCATGAACCACGCGGGAGCGGTTGCCGGGCACCATTGCGGTTATAATTGACGCTACTGATTTTTACCTATTATGGTCCGTTCCGGACCTCGCTGGGGGCGAGGGGAGAGGGGACCTGATGATGAAAAGCCGCAAAACCATTGCCTTGGCGCTCGCACTTTCGGCGTTCGCGCTGCCGGCTGCCGCTTATGCGGGCGACTCCGCACCCGTTAAGGTTTCCGGCAAGGAAGCCGTAAAGGGCGCTACGGGTGTCGCAGTTGCGGCTTTCAACGTGGGTTTCATTTTTGAATCGACCGACCAGACCAAGGCGACCGGCGGCCTGATGGGTGCGTTCGGCGGCACGACCAAGGCCAAGTCTTCGCTGGTGGGCGTCACGCCCGAGATGATGCAGAAGATCGCCGACGCCGCTTATGCCGATTTTACCGCCAAGCTTGCTGCTTCGGGCCTTGCCGTGAAGGACGCAGCCACCGTGTTCGCCGCGCCTGAAATGGCCAAGCCGCATGGCCAGACCTCGCCGCTCGATATCTCGATCGCGCTCGAAAAGAAAAGCAAGGGCAAGGCGACCTATGTGAAGCCCTCAGCGCTTCCCACTCTCATCATGGTCGCAGGCGATTTCCAGGGCAGCGGCTTGTCCAGCATGGGCCTTGCCATGGATGCAGGGCAGGCTGGCTATGCCCTCTCGCAATACGCGAAGGCCGCTGGTGTTCCCGTGGTCGATGTGACCTACCTCATCGACTTCTCCGACCAGAAGCGCCCGGGCGCTTTCAGTTTCGGCGGACTGGAGGTCAACGCCAACCTGTCGGTCGTGCCGGGCTACAGCCGGATGACCGTGTTCGGAGCCAACGGCAAGACGACGACCGTAACGCTTAGCCAGTCGGTCTCGGTCGATGGCGATTTCATCGACAAGCACGATGCGTCGAGCACCACGGCCAAGACCACGCAGGCTGCTGCCAACGTTGCCGGCGGCATCATGGCAGCCATGGGCCACGGGGGCATGATGTTCGGCAAGACTCGCAAGTTTGAGTTCGATGCCAAGCCCGGCAATTATGAGGAAGGCGCGGCCAAGGCTGCCGGCCTCGCGAACGACGTGCTGATGGGGCAGATCAACGCCCTGAAGTGACAGGTACTGTTCGGGGCTGGACTTTCCTGCAAACCTGCGCAGAACGCGGGGCCTTGACGCGGGCCGTGATGGGTCTTCACCCTCGCGCGTACGTGTAAGGCCTCGAAAGTCCGTCTCAGCCCATGCAGCCTGTCCCCAAGACCCTGATGATTGTCGAATCCCCGGCCAAGGCCAAGACCATCGAGAAGTACCTCGGTGCTGGCTTCAAGGTCCTCGCGTCCTATGGACACGTCCGCGACCTCCCCGTGAAGGACGGCTCCGTCCGCCCGGACGAGGACTTCGCGATGGACTGGGAGCTTTATGGCGACAAGGCGGCGCGGGTGAAGGCCATTGTCGATTCGGCCAAGGCCGCGGATCGCCTGATCCTCGCAACCGACCCTGATCGCGAGGGTGAGGCGATTTCCTGGCACGTGCGCGAGCTGCTGGCCAAGCGCAAGGCGCTGCCCAAGGACGTCGCACGCGTCACCTTCAACGCGATCACCAAGGCCACCGTTACCGAGGCGATGAAGCACCCGCGCGAACTCGATCAGGATCTGATCGACGCCTATCTCGCCCGCCGTGCGCTCGATTACCTGTTCGGCTTCACGCTTTCGCCCGTCTTGTGGCGCAAGCTGCCCGGCGCGAAGTCTGCCGGCCGCGTCCAGTCGGTTGCGCTGCGTCTGATCGTCGAGCGCGAGCGCGAGATCGAGGTGTTCAAGCCGCAGGAATACTGGTCGGTCGTTGCCATGCTGGAGCAGGGTGGCACCCCGTTCAAGGCGCGCCTCGTGCGGTTCGAGGGCGAGAAGCTGGAACGCCTGTCGCTCGGCGACGAAGGCATTGCCCAGCGCGCCAAGGCGACTGTCGAGGCTGCGACTTTCCGCGTCGAAGATGTCGAGACGCGGCCGACCCGCCGCAATCCCTATCCGCCGTTCACTACGTCGACGCTGCAGCAGGAAGCCGCGCGCAAGCTTGGCTTCTCGGCCAGTCACACCATGCGCGTGGCGCAGACGCTCTATGAAGCGGGCGCGATCACCTACATGCGTACCGACGGCGTGCAGATGGATTCGAGTGCCATCAGCGCTGCGCGCGCTGCGATCAGCACGCGCTATTCGGGCCACTACCTGCCCGAGAAGCCGCGCATCTACGAAACCAAGGCCAAGAACGCGCAGGAAGCGCACGAGGCAATCCGCCCGACCGATTTCGGCAACGATCGTTACGGTAACGGGGACGAGGCCCGGCTCTACGACCTCATCTACAAGCGCGCGATGGCGAGCCAGATGGCGTCGGCGTTGATCGAGCGCACCACCGTCACCTTGCGCGAGGGCACCGGCAAGCACGAGTTGCGCGCCACCGGCCAGGTCGTGAAGTTCCCCGGCTTCCTCGCCGTCTATGAAGAAGGCCGCGACCAGAAGGCGGACGCCGATGACGGTGAAGACGAGACCAGCCTGCTCCCGGTGATGAATGCCGGCGATACGCCCGCCAAGCGCGGCGTGGAGGCTACGCAGCATTTCACCCAGCCGCCGCCGCGTTATTCCGAAGCAAGCCTCGTCAAGCGGCTGGAGGAGCTCGGCATCGGGCGCCCCTCGACCTACGCAGCCACGCTGCAGGTGCTGAAGGATCGCAACTATGTCCGCACCGAGAAGAACCGCTTCTTCGCCGAGGAAAGCGGACGCCTGCTGACGGCTTTCCTTGAGCGCTTTTTCGACCGTTACGTGGCGTATCAGTTCACCGCCGGCATGGAGAATGAACTCGACGACGTTTCGGGCGGCCGCGCTGCTTGGAAAGCCGTGCTCGAAGCCTTCTGGCGCGACTTCAAGCCCAAGTCCGACGAGGTGATGGAGAAGAAGCCGAGCGAGGTGACTGCCGAGCTCGACACTTTCCTTGAGGACTACCTGTTCCCCAAGCGCGAAGACGGCAGCGATCCGCGCCTGTGCCCCAAGTGCCAGGCCGGCCGGCTGAGCTTGCGCGGCGGGCGCTACGGCGCTTTTGTTGCCTGCTCGAACTACCCGGAGTGCAAGTTCACGCGCAAGTTCGCGCAAGGCGGCGGAGAGGGTGAGGGCGGTGGAGGCGATGACGCCAGCCTCGGCAAGGACCCAGTCACCGGCGAGGATGTCACCCGCCGCACTGGCCGCTTCGGTCCGTACATCCAGCTTGGCGACGGCAAGGAAGCAAAGCGCGCCTCGATCCCCAAGGATATTCCCGAGCTAGATCTGGAATGGGCGCTGAAGCTCCTTTCGCTCCCGCGCGAGATTGGTACACACCCTGAAACTGGTAAGATGATTACTGCAAGTATAGGGCGTTACGGGCCATACCTAGCACATGATGGCAAGTATGGCCGGCTTAAGTCCACGTCTGAAGTGTTCGAGACCGGCATGAATGCCGCCGTGGTCAAACTGGCCGAAGCCGCTGCCGGAGCGGGGGCACGCGGCAGCCGCACGCCGGTCGAACCGCTCAACACGTTCGGCCCGCATCCGACGTCGGGCGGCGAGATGAAGCTGCTGGCTGGTCGCTACGGCGCCTATGTCACCGATGGCACCACCAATGCGACCTTGCCCAAAGACGTGAAGCCCGAGGATCTGACCCTAGAGCAGGCCATCGGGCTGATCGATGCGCGCGCTGCCGCCGCACCAGCCAAGGGCAAGAAGAAGAAAGCCGCGCCGAAGAAGGCCCCTGCCAAGGCGGGTGCCAAGGCTGCGGCCAAGAAGCCAGCTGCCAAGAAGGCACCGGCAAAGAAGGCTGCGGCCAAGAAAGCCGCAACGTAACAGCTGCAAATCAGGCCGGAGTCGCGAACCAGATCGTGTGCTTCGGCCCCTTGCCGTTGGTCCGAGCCGCAACGCGAATCTCGTCGACCGAGAAGCCGTTCTTCTCCAGCCGCCGGGTGAAGGCTGGATCGGGGCCTGCCGACCAGACTGCCAGCACGCCGCCCGGTGTCAGCGCCCGCCGCGCCGCGCGCAGGCCCGAAGAGGTGTAGAGGCTGTTGTTGCCATCGCGGACAACGCCGTCCGGACCGTTGTCGACATCGAGCAGAATTGCATCGAAATCGCCCGCCGCGCCGTCGATCACACTGCCGACATCGCCCATGATGAGCCGCACGCGCGGATCATCGAGGCAGCCTGCCGCCAGTTCCGCCATCGGCCCGCGCGCCCATTCGATGATTTCGGGCACCAATTCGGCGACGACCAGTTCCGCCTTGGGCCCGAGCACCTCCTGTGCCGCGCGCAAGGTAAAGCCCATGCCGTAGCCGCCGATCAGCAGGCATGGCGCCGTGCGGCCCTTCAAGCGCTTGATCGTCTCGGTCGCCAGAGCAATTTCCGAGCCGCTCATACGGCTGCTCATCAGCTCGTTATGGCCCATCACGATCATGAAATCGCGGTCGTGGCGATAGAGCTTGAGTTCGGTTCCGCCCGGCACTTGGGCCGTGCCGAGCAGTTCGCGCGCAATCATTCCATTGTCCTTTCAGAGCGCCTCAGCCGAGGCCTTGCGCCACTTTGTCCAGCTCTTCCTGCGGTACGATGATCGCACCGCTGCGCGGGCTGTCGAGATCGAGGATCGTGGCATAGGCCGCCGCGAGCAGCGAGAAGAACAGCACGGACGAGACCGCGCTGCGCCGGTCAGCCCGCCCTGTTGTGAACCCCAGCAGCGCAGTGCAGGCGCAGCAGTAGAGCGCCAGCAGGCCCAGCACTTCCGTCGGCAGCCGGGCCGAACGGGCGGCATGGCGCGCGGTCGTTATGTCGCACATCGCGTTGTAAGCCTGCACCAGCACCGGCCCCCGCGTATCGGGTGGCACCGAGCGCAGCAGCGCGAACAGATCATCGCCAAATCGGGCGCAAGCGGCGCTGCTGGCCTCGTGCGCCGCCTGCCAGGCGTCGTCCTCGGCGTTCTTGCCAACCGCAGCGCGCTCGGCCGCATAGCGTGCCAGCGAGGCCTTCAGCGGCTGACGCTGCGCATCCTCCAGCAGAGCGAGGCGCGTTGCCATGGTGCCGATAGCATTGGCTTCCTCGACCACCAGCAGACGCCGCGTCTCGTAACGGCCGATCGCAAGGCTGAAGGCAAAGGCCATGAGCAGCGCCAGCAGACCGAACGCGCCCGAGAGCACATAGCTCTCGCCGCCAGTCTCACCGCCCGCGCCGGCACGCCGATGCAGAGCGACGCCCAGGCGCCAGCACACTGTCATCACCGCCAGCAGGCCCAGACCCGGCACAATAATCGACAACGCCGCCCCCATCGCCGTCTCCCGTTACTTCACCCAATCGAGCCCGATTTCCTCGTAGATTTCCTTGGCTTCAGCCCAGCCTTCCTCGACCTTCACGTGGAGGAACAAGTGGACCTTCACCCCAAGCAGCACGGCCAGTTCCTTGCGCGCTGCCTCGCCAATGGCCTTCAGTTTCGATCCGCCCTTGCCAAGCACGATGGCCTTCTGGCTATCGCGCGCGATCACGATCTGCTGATGGATCTCGATCGAGCCGTCGCGCCGCGTTGCGTAACTCTCGGGCCGCACCGCGCTGTCGTAAGGCAGTTCGTCGTGGAGCTGGCGGTAAAGCTGCTCGCGGGTGATTTCTGCCGCCAGCAACCGTTCGCTGGCATCGGAGACCTGATCTTCCGGATAGTGCCAAGCGCCCGCCGGCATCCGTTCGGCCAGCTTGATCTTGAGGTCCGCTACCCCGTCGCCCGTCAGCGCCGAAACGAAGAACACCTCATCGAACGCGCCCTCGGGCGCCAGCGCCGCCGCCATATCGAGCAGCGGCTCCTTGGCAATCGCATCCACCTTGTTGAGCACGAGGATCTTGGGCTCGCTGCGGCCCTTCAGGCTCTCCAGAATGGGCTCCAGATAGTCGCGCTTCTTCTTGCGCGCATCGACCACCAGCAGGATCGCGTCGGCGCCTTCCGCGCCTTCCCAGGCGGCATGGACCATGGCCCGGTCCAGCCGGCGCCTTGGCTCGAACAGCCCCGGGGTGTCGGCAAGGATGATCTGCACCCGCTCACCGTCGGGCAGATCCTGCAGCGCAATGCCCATCAGCCGCGCGCGCGTTGTCTGCGCTTTCGACGAAACGATCGCCACTTTCTGTCCGACCAGCGCGTTGACCAGTGTCGACTTGCCCGCATTGGGTGCGCCGATCACTGCCACGAGTCCGCAATGTTCCGTCATTTCCATATCATCCATATCGCGTCATGAAGGCCGCAGCCGCGCCGCGTTCCGCTTCCTGCTTGCTTGAACCTGTTGCTTGCTCTGATCCCACGCCCGGCACTTCTACCTGCACGGTGAACACCGCAGCGTGGTCCGGCCCGCTGCGATCCACCAGCGTGTAGATCGGCGGCTTGCGGCGATTGCCCGCCGCCCATTCCTGCAACGCCGCCTTGGGGTGCTTTCTTTGCCCCGCGCCGCCCGCCATTGCCGGCTCCCACGCGCTGCGCACGAAATCGCGCGCCGCGCCGAACCCGCGCTCGAGAAACACCGCTCCGATCAGCGCTTCCATCACGTCGCCCAGCACGTTGTCGCTTTGTCCTGCGCCATCGCCGCGGGCCTGCTTGCCGAGCCGGATATGCGGCGCAACGCCCAGCCGGCGCGCGACATCGGCGCAGGTCTCGCGGCTCACCAGCGCGTTCAGCCGCTGCGAAAGCTTGCCCTCCGCGGCCTCGCTCTGCGCATGGAGCCATTCGGCGATGGCGAGCCCCAGTACGCGGTCGCCAAGGAACTCCAAGCGTTGATAATCGCGCGTCTCGCCCATCGAACCATGGGTCAGCGCCTCGTGCCACAAATCTGGCCTGGCCGGGGCCTTGCCGGTCAGTGCGGCAATGAAGCCGGCGGTCTCGTCCGATAGCACCCCGCTCAGAACGTACCCCCGATCCGGTTCGCGCGCAGTGCGCTGAACCATGTCCACGGCAGGAACCAGTTGGCGCTGCCGTCGGTCGACCACATCACGATGGTGGCGCGGCCGATCAGGTTGTCCTGCGGCACCAGCCCGATGCCACCACCCTCGACGGCCGGGAAGCGGCTGTCCATCGAGTTGTCGCGGTTGTCGCCCATCAGGAAGACGTGGCCGGCCGGCACGACTACCGGCGGTGTATCGTCCTGAGGGCGATAACCGAGATCCAGAACGTTGTAGGTTTTGCCGCCCGGCAGGGTTTCCCGATACTGCGGATAGTGGCAGCTCTGCATCCCGTTCGGCTCGACAGCTTCGAATTCGGGGGCGATGCAGCTGGTGTTGGCCGACATGTTGATGACGAAGTCGGCGATTTTTACCTTCGGCACCGGCGCGCCGTTGAGGTGGAGCTGCCCGCCGATCATCTGCACTGTATCGCCCGGCACGCCAATGACGCGCTTGATGTAATCGACATCATTGCCCGGCGGTGCCTTGAAGATCACCACGTCGCCGCGATTTGGCTGGCCCGCGAAGATCCGGCTCGGCAGCAGCGGAATGCTGAACGGCAGCGAGTATGAGGAATAGCCGTAGGGCCATTTCGCCGCGAGCAGGTAGTCACCGTTCTCAAGCCGGGGCAACATCGATTCCGACGGGATGTTGAAGGGCGAGAACACAAAGCTGCGGAAGAAGGCGACGATCAGCACGAGCTTGATAACGAACACCGGGAAGCTGTCTTCCTTGCGTTCCTTTTTCTTCTTCGCGGGGGGCGGCGACGCATCCTCGACCGGCGGCGTCATGTTCGCCGGGTTCTGCGGAGCGTTTTCAGGGGTATCAGTCATCGCAGCGGTCATGTGGAGGGGCCTCGCATCCGTCAAGCGCAGACTGCACCGATAGCGCCGTGCAGACGAATTTTGCGAGGTCGCCGGTCGACCTTGCCTTGCGCTTGGTCGAACGGACAGGGTAGGCCCGCCGCATCCCCCAGGAGACACACCGATGGCCGCCACCGCAACCGCCCCGCTCTGGACCGCGCTCGAAAGCCTCCCGCGTCCTGCACTGACCGAGCTTTTCGCCGATCCCGGCCGGCTTGATCGTTACGCGACGGTGCTCGATCTGCCCGGCGGCCCGATTCGCTTCGACTGGTCGAAGACGCACCTTTCGGCGGATGTCGAAGCGGTGCTTGGCCAGATTGCCGAAGCGGTCGATCTTGAGGGTAGCCGCGAAGCGCTGTTCGCCGGCGCGCTCATCAACAATACCGAAGGCCGCGCTGCCACCCACATGGCCGAACGCGGTGTTGGCAATCCTGCCGCGGCTGAGGAAGCAGAACGCTTTCATGAACGCATGCAGGCGCTTGTCGAGGCCATCCATGAAGGCCTCCTCGGTGAGGTGAAGAGCCTTATCCACATCGGCATCGGCGGCTCGGCGCTTGGCCCGGCGCTGGCGATCGATGCCTTGGCGCGCGAGGACGCCAAGGTCGCGGTCCACGTCGTCTCCAATGTTGATGGTGCCGCGCTGGCGGCTGCCGTCGCCAAGTGCGATCCTGCCACCACCTTGATCGCGGTCGCTTCCAAGACTTTCACCACCACTGAAACGCTGATGAACGCCATCAGTGCGCTTGATTGGCTGCGCGAAGGCGGGGTGGAAGATCCCTTCGGCCGCGTCGTCGCGCTCACCGCTGCGCCCGACAAGGCGGTTGCCTGGGGCGTCGATGAAACACGCGTCCTGCCGTTCGCCGAAACCGTCGGCGGGCGCTACTCGCTGTGGTCGTCGATCGGCTTTCCGATCGCGATGGCGCTGGGCTGGGACGGGTTCGCGGCCTTCCTCGCGGGGGCTGCCGCCATCGATCACCACTTCCTCGAAGCGCAGCTGGCCGAAAACGTGGTGATCCGCGCCGCTTTCGCCGATCTCTACTACACGCAGGCCCGCCACTGCAGCAGCCGCGCTGTCTTCGCCTACGACGAACGCCTCGCGCTGCTTCCGAGCTACCTCCAGCAGCTTGAGATGGAATCGAACGGCAAGCGCGTCCTCGCTGACGGCACGCCGCTCACCCGTCCGAGTGCGCCTGTTACCTGGGGCGGCGTCGGCACCGATGCCCAGCATGCGGTGTTCCAACTGCTCCATCAGGGCACGCACCTGATCCCGGTCGATTTCCTTGCGGTCGGAATCCCCGGCCACGATTTTGACCCGGCGCACCACCGCACGCTCCTTGCCAACTGCTTCGCGCAGGGCGCCGCACTGATGGCAGGCAAGGCCGGCGGCGATGACATGGCGCGCGACTATCCGGGCGACCGTCCCTCCGCCACGATCCTGTGCGACGAACTTGGCGCCGCCACGCTTGGCAGCCTGATCGCCTTCCACGAGCATCGCACCTTCGTTTCGGCGATGATGCTCGGCATCAATCCGTTCGACCAGTTCGGTGTCGAACTTGGCAAGGCGATTGCCAAGTCGATCGAGGCTGGCGATGCCCAGTTCGATCCGTCGACCACGGCACTGCTTGCCGCTGCCGGGATCGACGGCTGAGTCGTAACGTTACGCCAAATCCGATAGAATTGCCGTTGGCGGGGGAGGGGATGCGTCCCCATATGGACCCCTGCAGCAGGAGCCTGACATGACCGACGACGCCAACTACGACTACGATCTCTTTGTCATCGGCGCCGGCTCGGGCGGCGTGCGCGCCAGTCGAGTTGCCGCCAGCCACGGCGCGCGCGTCGCGGTGGCGGAGGAGTTCCGCGTCGGCGGCACCTGCGTGATCCGCGGCTGCGTCCCCAAGAAGCTCCTCGTCTATGGTTCGCACTTCGCCGAAGAACTTCAGGACGCGGCGAACTATGGCTGGACGGTCGAGAACACCAAGTTCGACTGGCCGACCCTGCGCGATGCGGTCCTGCGCGATGTCGACCGGCTCAACGCCGCCTACACTTCGACGCTTGAGACCCACAAGGTCGAGCGCTTCCTCGAACGCGCTGTCGTCACCGGGCCGCATTCGGTCCGCCTCGCCTCGGGGCGCGAGATCACGGCAAAGCACATCCTCGTTTCCACTGGCGCTTGGCCGGTGATGCCGGAGTTCGAGGGTGCCGAGCACTGCATCACCTCGAACGAGGTGTTTCATCTCGAGAAGTTCCCCCGCCGCGTGGTTATCTCAGGCGCGGGTTACATCGCGATGGAATTTGCCGGTATTTTCAATGCGCTCGGCAGTCACGTAACGGTGGTCAACCGTTCCGAGACGATCCTGCGCAGCTATGATGAGGCGCTGCGCGACCGCCTGCTCCAGATCACCATGGCGCGCGGTATCCAGTACCGCTTCAACTGCCCGTTCGAAAAGGTGGTGAAGCGCGATGACGGTCTGCTCGAAGTCTGGCTCAAGGGCCAGATCGATCCGATCCTTGCCGATCAGGTCCTCATCGCAACCGGTCGCCGCCCCAAGACGGATGGGCTTGGGCTGGAGACGGCCGGCGTCAAGCTCGGCCAGAGCGGGGAGATCCTCGTCGATGATCACGCGCAGACGAGCTGCCCCAGCATCTCGGCGGTAGGTGACGTAACGAACCGCGTACAGTTGACCCCCGTCGCGATCCGCGAGGGCCAGGCCTTTGCCGACCGCGTGTTCGGCGGCAAGCACGTGACGATCGACTACAGCTGCATCCCCAGCGCCGTGTTCTCGCAGCCGCCGCTGGCCGGTGTCGGCCCTACCGAGGGGCAGGCGCGCAACAAGTATGGCTCGATCAAGGTCTATTCGTCTGACTTCCGCCCGATGAAGAATATTTTCGGTCACCGTCCGGAGCGCGGGCTCTACAAGATGATCGTCGATGCGGCGACTGATCGGGTGCTGGCGATCCATATGATCGGCCCCGAAGCGCCGGAGATCCTTCAGGCTGCCGCGATTGCGGTGAAGGCGGGCCTGACCAAGGCTGATTTCGACGCCACCGTCGCGCTGCATCCGTCCATGGCCGAGGAACTCGTGCTGATGAAGTAAAGGTTGCAGCTTGCAACCTTGTAGGTAGTCTCCCTGAAACACTTCGGGGAGCACCGCGTGAAGCTGCAGGGCAAGACCATTCTGTTGACGGGCGGGACCGACGGCATCGGCCTTCGGCTCGCCCGCCAATTGCGCGACAAAGGCGCAAACCTCATCGTTACGGGACGGACGCCGGAGCGGATCGCAGCGGCGCAGGCGGACGGTTTCGAAGTGATCGCCGCCGATCTCGCCGGGCCGGATGGTATCGAGGCAGTGCTGGCGGGCCTCGCCGGCCGCGATATCGATGTGTTGATCAACAACGCTGGCATGGGCACTGCGCACGATTTCCGCGAGGCGCCGCCGGTCGAAGCGGACGACGAGCGCACCCTCTGGCTCAACGTCCATGCGCCGGTCCGCCTGATCGGTCGCCTCATGCCAAGGCTGCGGGGGCGCGGCGAGGCGATGATTGTCAACGTGACGTCAGGCCTTGCCATCGCTCCCAGCGCGGGTGCGCCGCTTTATTGCGCCACCAAGGCTGCGCTGCGCAGCTACACGATTGCGCTACGCGCGCAGCTCAAGAGCACCGGCATCCATGTCCTCGAAGCGCTGCCCCCGCTGGTCGATACCGCGATGACAGCGGGGCGCGGCAGCAACAAGCTTCCGCCTGAGGAGTGCGCGCGCCAGATCATTGCGGCGATGGAAAGCGGAGCGGACGAGGCGAATGTCGGCATGGTGAAGATCCTGCGCTGGGTCTATTCGTTGTCTCCAGCGCTCGCCCGCTCGATCATGCTGCGTTTCTGAAGGGATAAGCCATGAGCAAGACCGTCCTCGTCTCTGGTGGCAGCGGCTATATCGCCGGGTTCATCATCCAGCAGTTGCTCGCCGAAGGCTGGATGGTCCACACGACTGTCCGCAGCTTGAAGCGCGAGGTTGAACTACGGCCGCTGCTGGGCGGTAGCGCCGAAACGCTGAAGTTCTTCGCGGCAGACCTCACCGCCGATGCCGGCTGGGCCGAGGCGATGGAGGGCTGCAGTCATGCCCTCCATGTCGCCTCGCCCTTCAGCAGCAAGCCGCCGCGCAATCCCGACGACCTGATCATCCCCGCACGCGAAGGGACCATTCGTACCCTTCGCATCGCCAAGGCGGCCGGAGTACAGCGGTTTGTCCAGACCTCGTCGGTGGCCGCCATCGCCTATGGTCATGGCAAGGGGCACCACCACTTCACCGAGGCGGACTGGACCAACGTCCACAGCCGCGATGCCTATGCCTACGTCAAGTCCAAGACCATCGCCGAACGTGCTGCACGCGACTGGATGGCAAAGGAGGGAGCCGGCATGGAATTCCTCTCGATCAATCCCGCTGCCGTGCTGGGGCCGGTCTGGGGGCGTGATTTCTCCGCCTCGATCGAGATGGTCAACCAGCTGCTCTCGGGCGCGCTGCCTGGTTGCCCCGATCTAGGCTTCGGCATCGTCGATGTGCGCGATCTGGCCGATCTCCATGTCCGCGTGTTGACCGAGCCGGGGCTCGATGGCGAGCGCTTCATCGCCTCCGGTCCCTTCCTCAAGATGATCGAAGTCGCGCAGATTCTGCGCACCGCGATGCCGCTCGAAGCGCGCAACGTGCCCACGCGCCGCCTGCCGGACTGGCTTGTGCGCTTTGCCGCCACGTTCAATCCGCTGATCCGGCAGGTCGTCGGCGAACTCGGCAACGTGCGCGATGCCAGCGCCGCGCATGCGCTCGAGCGCCTCGGCTGGAAGACCAGGCCCGCAGAGCAATCGATCGTCGATTGCGCCAAGAGCCTGATCGCGCAGGGAATCGTGAAGGTCTAGATACCCGCGAACCACTGGTAGTCGCGGTGATCTTCCCAGTAGCCGCCCCCGCCGCCATGAATGCCCTCGAGCGAGGCCACCGCTTCCACGCGCATGACATACTTGGCCTGCTTGTAGCCCAGCTGCCGCTCGACCCTCAGCCGCAGCGGAGCGCCGTGGCCGACTGTGAGCAGTTCGCCGTTCATGTGCGTCGCAAGGATCGTCTGCGGGTGGAAGGCGTCGATCATGTCGATGCTTTCATAGTACGGGATGCCGCCAGTGCTGTCGGCGCAATGGAACACCACGTATTTAGCATTGCTGGACATGCCGGCGCGCCTGAGGATCAGGCCAAGCGGCACGCCCGACCATTCCCCGATCGCGCTCCAGCCTTCCACGCAATCATGCCTGGTGATCTGCGTACGCCGAGGCGCCGCCATCATTTGCGCGAGGCTGATCTGCAGCGGATGCGCCACCATGCCGTCTACCGCCAGCTTCCAATCGGCAAACTTGTTGGCGGCGAGCGTGTTGTATTCGGACGTATTGGGGTTCTGGTTGCCGTTCTGGCGGAACACCGGCGACATTTCGGCCCGGCTGAATTCCTGCGCCAGCGCGTTGCGGTCCGTTACGAGACGCTGCGCACTGTGCGTCGCCTTCTCGCCAAGGTTCAGCGCGGACTTCACTGTCGGCGAGGCGTTGATTTGGTCGCAGCCCGCCAGCAGCAGGCCTGCACCGCCGATCAGCGCGTTACGCCGCGTGACGAGCGAGGTGGGGCGTTCGGCCGGGAGGATCAGGCCGGAGGTCTTTTCCCTGTTGATTTCGCCGCTCATTTCGAACGCTCCTTGGGCAGCCGATACCAGCCGGTGATGATCGAGCGCAGTTCGTTGAAGGGCCCCGCCAGCACCACGGCCAGCAGATGGACTGCAATGAACAGCGCGAACCCGAAGGCACACAGGAAGTGGATGGAGCGCGCTGACGGCCGGCCACCGAACAGTTCGGCCAGCCATGGGAACGCCGCGTTGAGCGTGGGGGACATCGTGCAACCCGTCAGGATCACGGTCGGGATCAGCACGAAGAGCACGCCCAGATAGGCGATCTTCTGCAGCGGATTGTACGCCCTTGCTGCCTCGCCCGTGGGGAAGCGCAGGCGGGCATGCTCCTTGATGTCATGCCACAGGTGCGAAAGGCTGCGTTCTTCGGGTTTAAGCGCAAGATCGCGGCGCAAGTGACCGGAAACAAGGTTATATGCCATGAACAGCGTGGCGCTGATGAGCAGTACCCAGGCAAATGCAAAGTGCCACTGGCGTGCGTCCGCCAGACTGTAGGTCGAAGGGATCGTCACCAGCGGCGGGAAGGCATAGGGAACGCCCTGCGCATAGCCGAGGAAGCCCGTCGTCGCGATCTCGAACCCGCCAAGCTGGACGAACCCACTCGTCCCACGGTGGCTGATGACCAGCCACGGATGATCGGGGTTCGCGCCGTAAACGCCCCAGTAGAGCCGGGGATGCGCGTTGAAGATCATCATCCCGCTCATCAGCATCACGAAGATGCTCAGCGCATTGACCCAGTGCCAGATCCGCACCGGCAGCTTTGTCCGATAGATCAGCGGCGAGGTATCAGCCTCTGCTCGCCCGGGCGGGCCGTCGGTTCCGCTTTCCGCAAATTGTGTCGCCATTGTCCCGCTCCGCCAAGCTGTGCGCGCGGCGAGCATGCGCTTCCCGACCGGAAGCGCAAGTGCCGCACCCACCGCTTCGGACCAACCGAGCGATTGGTTACATCACGAGGGAAAAATTTGTCTCAGCCTTCGTACCAGCCAACATCCAGCGTCGCCACTTCGCCAAAGCGCGCGCCTTTGGTGATCGATTGCCAGATGATCGGCCAGGAGGTCAGGATCATGCTCATGAAGGGCCACGGGTCGCGCCAATCCCAGCTGACGTCACGAGTGGTGATGAGGCTCTTCAGGCTCGGCAAGAACCCTTTGCCCCGCAGCATTGCCGCCTGTGTCTCGGTCAGGCAGGCGTAGAACTGCTGGAGAGTCCGTTGCCGACGCACCCGCACCTGACCTTGCCAGCCGGGTTCCAGTACGGTTCGCGCAATGTCCTCGTCTTCCCAGAAATGCACTCCGCTCGTCGCGCGCGGATTGCATTCGATGGCATGGGGCACGCCCGCAGCATCGATGATAAAATCGAACGAGATAAACCCGCTCCAGTGCGTTTCTGCAACGAACTGGGAAACCCACGCATCGATTGCCGGCACATCCACCCGCTCGAACGCAACCGCGACCGAGCCGGACATGACCGCACCGCGATAGACCATGGTCGCTACTACGCGGCCATCCTGGGCGATGGAGCAGGTGCTGTGCTCGCGCCCTTCAACGAACCGCTGCACGACGGCCGGTGCGGCCGGATCGGCGGGGGGAAGGGGCTCCCCGCCGCGCAGGATCTGAAGCCCATTGCCGGAGCACGAAAAGACTGGCTTCACCACCACGGGTCCGGTCCGCCTCAGATCTTCTGCTTCAGCGGAGCCGAGTGGTGCGCTTTGGGGAACGGCCAACCCCATTGCCGAGGCCGCCTTCACGAACCGTGCCTTGTCATGCAGCGCCAACACCTGTTCCGGCGCCATCGTGAACAGCCGTACCCCCTCCGGCAACATGCCCGCGAGGTGCGCAACATGCATCGTTTCCTCCGAGACCGGCACGACGAGGTCGACGCTTTCGCGCCACACGATATCCGCCAGCGCCTCGAGGTACGCGGCCTTGCCCGCACTGGGCGGCGGCACTCTGAACTCGCGCGCGACGTGCCGCGAAGCCCCCGCAAGCGTCCAGCCATAGGGCTCCGCCACAAGCACACGGCACCCCGCCTTGCTGAATCCTCTTGCCAGATCGAGCGCCTTTGGCAGCCGCCCCAGCGTGAGCAGGACCGTCGTCATGACGTCACGCTTTCGATACCCGCACCATGACCTGCTTCGCAGGCCGCGTGGTCAGCCGCGCTGCCGGCCGCACGGCACCCGCATCCTCGACATGGAAGTCGAACCGCCGGAACAGCCGGGCAATCAGCAGGACCGCCTCGGTCAGCGCAAATGCGGCCCCGGCACACACGCGCGGCCCCTGTCCGAAGGGAATGTAGGCCCCTGCCGTCAACTCGCCTTCGCGCGCGGGCAGGAAGCGATCCGGATCAAACACATCCGGATCCTTCCAGAAACGTTTGTGCCGGTGGAGCACCCACGGCGCCACCATCACCAGCGCTCCGCGTTTCACCTTGCGCCCGCCGATGGTGGTCGCCTCCGTTGCAACGCGCGGCAGGAACGTGATCGGCGGATAGAGCCGCAGGGTCTCGCGAAACACGTTGCGCACGGTGATGAGGTGCTTGGTCTCCTCGAATCCGATGGGGCCGTCCTCCCCGGCCACCTCGCGGATTTCCTGCCGCACCCGCGCGACGAGATCTGGCTGCATCGCCAGCAGATAGAACGCCCAGGTAAGCGCGCTGGCGCTGGTCTCGTGCCCCGCAAGGAACAGCACGCCGAGCTGATCGATCAGTTCCTCGCGCGTGAACGCTGTCCGCGTGAAATCATCGCGCGCCGCGATCACGGCTGCTGCGATATCGTCGAAGTGCTCTCCATTCGGCCCCACATGGGTATCGAGCAGATCTCCGAGGTGGCCCCTGATGCGGCGGCAGGCCTCCAGTACGAAGTCCTTTTGCGGCACCGGCGTCCAGGCCGGGGCCATGATGAGCCGCCGGATTTCGACTTGCGCGACGCTGTGCTCGAACACGGTGAAGGCATCGAACACATCGTGCGCGGCGCTCGTCTCCAGTCCTGTGCTGAATACCGTGCGGCAGATGATGTCTGCCGTCAGGTGGCTCATCGTCAGGTCGAGCGAGAATGCGGTGCCGTCCGCTGCGCGGGCTGCCAAGGTCTCCTCGCAGGCCTCTGCACCTTCCTGCATGGCAGGAAACGCCCGGTTCACGCGCATCATCGTGAAGGCAGGATCGATCATCCGCCGCTGCCGCTGCCACACTTCGCCGGAGGAGACGAAGATCGAATCTCCAATCAGCGGGGCGAGCGCATCGACCATGAGGTCGCTCTTGGGAAAAATGCCTTCAGGATCAGATAATACGCGCCGAACCTCATCTGGTCTGTTGACTATCAGGATCGACCGCCGCGAATAGCCGAGCGGCCCGACATCGCAGCGATAGGCACTCGACGGGAGCAGGCTCAGGAGGTCGCCATCGCCCCTGAGCGCGACGCGCAGCAGCGCCATGATGGCTCCCAGCGAGTTCGGACGCGGTGGGCGGTAGGCGGCAGTCTGGGTCAAGCGGACATCCCGGATAGGTTCGTCAGTGTCATCTTATGTTTACACCGGACCTGTCCAGTGGAATAGTCGCGGCCGATAGTGAGCCCGGGGGGATGCGATGGAACTGCTGGTGTTCCGCTGCCTGATTGCAGCCCATATCGCCGCTGGGGCGACCGGTGCGATTGCGTTCTGGGTGCCGGTCGTGGGGCGCAAGGGCGATGTGAATCATCGCAAGTGGGGCCGCATTTTCACCAAGGCGATTCTCACCACCGGCTGCCTGGCGCTGACGATGAGCCTGTTCACGCTTTTCGATCCGATGACCGTGCACCCGCACCTCGTCGGCAAGTTCGATGCCGATTTCGTGCGCGGGATGTTTGGGGTGATGATGCTCCACAACGCGATCCTCACGCTCAATCTGGCGTGGTACGGCTGGCTTTGCGTGCAGAACCGCCGCAATGTTGCGGCCAATCGCACGCCGCTCAATATCGCGCTCCAGTTCGCAGTGATGATTGCTGCGATTGTCTGCGCTTGGGATGGCGCCCGCATTCATCAGCCGTTGATGATGCTGATTTCCGTCGTCGGCATGGCCACCGGGATCACCAATCTCGTTTTCCTTTATTCGCGCAATCCTTCCCCGGTGATGTGGCTGAAGGAGCATGTGAAGGCGCTCGTTGGGGCGGGAATATCGGTCTACACGGCCTTCCTTGCATTCGGCTCGGTGCGCTTGTTCCCTTCACTTGCGCTCAATCCGGCGATGTGGTCGGTGCCGCTTGTTACCGGCCTTATCATCCTCATCTACCACCGCATCCGCATCGATCAGAAGGCGGGTATCAGCATCGTCCCGCAATTCCGCTCGCGCCGCGCCGCGGCATCGGACTGACGTGGCGCGCAAGGTCGTCGTCGTCGGGGCAGGGATGGGCGGCCTGTCCGCAGCCGCTGACCTTGCGAGGCAAGGGCTTGAGGTCACCGTTGTCGAACGCGCCGCCAGCCTTGGCGGCAAGATGCGGCGGGTCGAGAGCGGCGGTCTTGCCATCGATGCCGGCCCAACCGTCTTCACCATGCGCTGGATCTTCGATGGCCTGTTCGGCGATGCGGGGGAGCGGCTGGAGGATCATCTCGGCCTGATTACTGCGGAGACACTGGCTCGCCACGCGTGGAGACAGGGCGGAAACCTCGATCTCTTCGCCGATGTAGGCCGGTCTGCCGAGGCTATCGGAGACTTCGCCGGTGCCGCCGAGGCAAAGGCCTACCTCGATTTTTGCGCCCGCAGCGCGGATATCTACAAGACGCTTGCCGCCTCGTTCATTGCTGCCGAGCGGCCCTCGATCCCCGGTCTGGTGGCGCGGCTCGGCCCCTTCGGCATTCCGGCGCTGATGCGTACGGTCCCGATGCGCACGCTCTGGGGCGCGCTTGGCGACCATTTCAAGGATGCGCGCCTGCGCCAGTTGTTCGGGCGCTATTCCACTTATGTCGGCGCGTCGCCATGGGCCGCGCCCGCCACGCTCATGTTGATCGCGCATGTCGAACAGGAGGGCGTCTGGCTTGTGCGCGGGGGCATCCACGAAGTGGCGCGCGCGATTGCCGGCCTTGCCGAAAGACACGGGGCAACGTTCCGCTTCGGCGCCCATATGGACCGGATCGTGGTCGAGGGGGGACGGGTCACGGGTGTCGAGCTTGCAGGCGGCGAACGTCTTGCCGCCGATGCCGTTGTCTTCAATGGCGATATCTCCGCGCTTACGGACGAAGTCCGTCCTGTCCCGGTGACCGCGCCGCGCAGGCGCTCTCTCTCCGCCGTCACCTGGTGTGCTGCCGCCCGCACATCCGGCTTCGAGCTTGCTCATCATAATGTATTTTTTGCAGAGGATTACAGAGCAGAGTTCGAAGCAATTTTCAAGGAACGGCGGATCACGCAAACGCCTACCGTCTACCTCTGCGCGCAGGATCGGGGGGAGGGGAGCAACCACCCCGCGGGTGCGCCAGAACGCCTCCTTGCGCTGATAAACGCGCCTGCCGATGGCGACCTCGGCCCACTTCCCGATGCCGTCGTCGCCGATCTCGCTCGCCGCAGCGTGGGCTTGATGCAGGATTGCGGCCTTGAACTTACCGCCGTGGATGAGCCGGTCGTCACGGATCCCGCAGGCTTTCATGCGCTGTTTCCTGCCAGCGGAGGCGCGCTCTATGGCCGCGCAAACCATGGCATGATGGGCAGTTTTGCGCGGGCCGGGGCGCGCGGGAAAGTACCGGGGCTCTACCTTGCGGGGGGCAGCGTCCACCCGGGGCCGGGCATTCCCATGGCGACGATGTCTGGCCGCATTGCCGCCGCGCGTCTCGTTGCAGACCTTGCCGGCAATCGGCGAACGGTCATGCTGCCAGCCGGTTAGCTTATGTTCCCTTGGCCAGAGCCTTGAGGCTCATGCGCGACCACCGCGGGTGCGGCGCATGGCGAGGGCGCCCCAGCGCCTGAAGCCCGGCGCGCAGTACGTGCGCGATCTTTTCGTTGCGGGAGGTGAATACACGGGAGTCCCACACGTGCGGGCCGCCAGCCGCGACCTTGCGCGCAATCGCGCCATAGATGCCCGCCGCCGAAAGGATCGCCCAGCGTTGCCTGAATCCCAGCCGCGCCGCGCCGACCCTCGCCGAGGCTTCATAGTCCGCCGCAAGTGCGGCAAGGCGCCCGGCAACGCCAACCAGCGCCGCTCGGTAGCACGGGCGCAGCTGCTCGCCCGGCGGGATGTCGGCTTCCGCCAACCACTCGGCGGGGAGGTAGCAGCGCCCGCCGCGATCATCCTCCGCCACATCGCGCGCGATATTGCCGAGCTGGAAGGCCAGGCCAAGGTCGCAGGCGCGGTCCAGCGTGTCGTCATCGTCCGGCGCCACGCCCATCACCACCGCCATCATGACGCCGACCGCGCCCGCGACATGGAAACAATAACGCAGCAGGTCCGCCTCGCTGCGCGGGGTCCAGTCTGCCGCATCGAGCGCAAAACCGTCGATCACGTCCTCGGCCATCGCGCGGGTCAGCCCGCATTCCGCGGCGACGACGCCCAACGCGTCGAAGCTGGGATTGCCGGTGGGCAGCCCCGCCATGGCCAGATCGGTCAGACGCCGGATCTGGGCGAGCCGCTCGTCCGCCGCCGCGCCAGGCGTGGTGCCGAGCTCACCGCCGAGGTCCTGCTCGTCGGCAATATCGTCGCAGGCGCGGCACCAGGCATAGAGCAGCCAGACCCGCTCGCGAGTCGTCTGATCAAACAGGCGCGAGGCCGCGGCAAAGCTCTTCGATCCCTTGGCGATCGTTTCGCGGGCATGGGCAACAAGAGCAGCGCGGTCCGGTCTTGGCAGCGCTGCGAGCGGTTCAGTCACGCCGCCTCACAAGTCCTTGGCGGACATCTGGATGATCGGTTTGTGCGGCACATGCGCCGCCATGCGCGCCAGCAGCACATCAAGCGACGCCTCCGCCAGAATGATCCCGCCATGGACCGGACGGATGAAGCCGACCTCGATCATGTGCGTCTGGAATGCCAGCAGCTTGTCGTAGAAACCGAAGGCATTGAGCAGACCGACAGGCTTGGAGTGATAACCAAGCTGCGCCCAACTCACCGCCTCCCATAGTTCGTCCATCGTGCCGACGCCGCCGGGCAAGGTCAGGAACCCGTCCGAGAGGTCGGTGAAGGCCTGCTTGCGCTGGTGCATCGTTTCCACGATCGTCAGGCTGGTGCAATCGGGGTTGGCGACCTCAGCCTCGGCCAGTGCGCGCGGGATTACTCCGATCACTTCGCCGCCAGCTTCAAGCGCGCCGGCAGCAACTGCGCCCATCAGGCCCAGTCGCCCGCCGCCATAGACTACGCCGATGCCGCGCTCGGCCAGCTCCGCGCCCACGCTCCGCGCCAGCGCAACATAGCGTGCATCTGCCGGCGATGCCGAACCGCAATAGACCGCCAGCCGTTTCACGCCCGGATTACCTTTCCAGCAGATCCTCGATCATCAGCCCGGCTGTCGCCTTCGCGCTGCCGACGACGCCGGGGATGCCCGCACCCGGATGGGTGCCTGCGCCTACCAGATAGAAGTTCCTGATCGCGTCGTCACGGTTGTGCGCGCGGAAATATGCGGATTGCGTGAGCAGCGGCTCAAGGCTGAACGCGCTGCCCTGATGCGCCGAAAGATCGACCGAGAAGTCCTTCGGCGTATAGTGGAACTTCGTCACGATCCGGCTGTGGATGTCCGGGATCAGGCGGCGGCCGACTTCGTCGAGCACGCGCTTTTCCATCAGCGGTCCCACTTCGTCCCAGTCTACCGGCAGCTTGCCCATGTTGGCGACCGGCACCAGCGCATAGAATGTGCTCATGCCCGGCGGGGCCATCGACGGATCACTCACCGAGGGGTGGTGCAGATAGATCGAGAAGTCCTCGGGCAGGACGCCGTGGTTGTAGATGTCGTCCAGCAGGCCCTTGTAGCGCGGACCGAACAGGATCATGTGATGTGCGATCCCCGGCCAGGTGCCTTCGACGCCGAAGTGCACGACAAACAGGCTCGGAGAGAATTTCTTCTTCTTCAGCGATTTGGCCCGGCGCTGCGCATGGCCATTGTCGGGCATCAGATCGGCGTAGGAGTGCACGATATCGCCGTTCGAGGCGACCGCGTCGACGTTTTCGCGCCAGCCGCTCTTGGTTTCGACCGCCGTTACCCGGTCGCCCAGCGAATGGATGTGAACCACCGGATCACCCAGCCGCACTGTGCCGCCAAGCCTCTCGAAGTGCTTCACCATGCCCGCGATCAGCTTGTTGGTGCCGCCCTTGGCCCACCACACGCCGCCGTCCTTCTCCAGCTTGTGGATCAGGGCGTACATCGCGCTGGCTGTCATCGGATTGCCGCCCACCAGCAGCGAGTGGAAGCTGAACGCCTCGCGCAGCTTGTCGTTCTCGATATAGCTCGAAACGATCGAATAGACCGACCGCCACGCCTGATAGCGGATCAGCGGCGGCGCCGATTTGATCATCGAGGCAAAGTCGAGGAACGGGACCGAGCCGAGCTTCACATAGCCCTCCTCAAACACCCCGGCCGAGAACTTCAGGAACTCGGCATAGCCCGCTACGTCGCGCGGGCTCAGCTTGGCGATTTCAGCGTTCAGTATCGCTTCGTCGTTGGTGTAGTCGAAGTTTGTCCCGTCCGCCCAGTTGAGCCGGTAGAACGGCTTGACCGGCATGAGTTCGACGTCCTCGGCCATGTCGTGGCCCGAAAGCGCCCACAACTCCTTGAGGCACGGCGGATCGGTAACCACGGTTGGCCCTGCGTCAAAGGTGAAGCCGTCGCGCTCCCAGTAGTAGGCGCGCCCGCCCGGCTTGTCGCGCGCTTCGATCACGGTGGTCTGGATCCCTGCCGACTGCAGGCGGATCGCCAGCGCCAGTCCGCCGAAACCGGCCCCGATGACTGCGACTTTCTTCATGGTGGAACTCAAACTCCTGAAAACTTCAACGGCGCCGGTTGCCGGCCAAAACCGGTAATCGTGCCAAGTGCCCGAGGAATCGGGATCGGCGGAATACCCGCCAGAATGCGGAACTTGTCGTAAGAAGTCGAACGCCCCGAATAGAACCGCTCGATCAGTTGCGGCTTCATCGTATAGAACCGCTCCAGGATACGCAGTCGTTCTTCCGGATAGGCGCCGCCAAACAACAACGCCGAAAGCATGCGGTAATAGGACTGGTTTTCCCAGTGCCCTTTAGCCCACTTGGCAGAGAACGCCTTCAGACCCGCACCATCGAGAGCGCCGTGATGGGCAAGGGCGAGCGCAAAGCGAACTGCATCGGGCACGGAATAGCTTGTCAGCGAATGAAACAGCCCTGCGCGCGAGCCGGCGCGCGCCGTGTCCTCTCCGCCATTGCGCCAGAACCCGGCAAAGTCGCCGCCTGCGACGACGGGCAGCACGCCGTGCTCTTCATTGATCAGCGCCTCAACTTCCCACCCGCGTTCGGCAAGGTAGGCGTCGATCCGTGCCTCAAGCAGCGGCCGGTCGAGCACGCTGCTGTCCGAGTAGTAGGTGTCCTCGAGAAAGATCACGTCGCTCGCGAAAGGCAGGGCGTACATGAAGCGGTAGCCGTCGATTTGTTCGACCGTGGCGTCCATCACGATTGGCCGTTCTAGGCCATGCGGCGCCTTCAGCTTGAACTTGCGGCCGACGAACTTCTGCCACCCGCCGGTAAAGTGCGAGACATCGCGCAGACCCCGCGTATCGATCACGCCGCCCGCGCTAACGAGTGTGCCATCCGCCAGCATGACTTCGGTCTCGTTGGCGTGTTTCACGGCCTGCCGGGTGAGGATCGCGTCCTCCGGCAACGCCGCCCGCAGTGCCGTGTCGAATTTCTCCGAAGTCATAGCGCTGTAGCGTGTGGCGAGGTGGCGGCTGTGGCGCGGAAAGTGAACATTGTAATCCGGCCACGTCGCCTCGATCATCGGTGCGAGCAATTCGGTCGCCTCATGATCGGTATCGGTGGCGAAAAACGACCATACGTGGTTGCCGCCAAGGCAATCGCCCTGTTCCACGATCAACAGCGAAAGCTCGGGTCGATACCGCGCCAGCGCAAGCGCGATGAGACCGCCAGCAAGGCCCCCACCAAGGATAGCGATATCGCAACGCCGTGCATTCATCACCGCTGGCGATAGGCGCTGGGCCACTCCCGCGCAACCGGGGCAGCCCTGCCCGTTCGTGAAGACAGGGGATATGGGGAGGGGCCGGGGAAGGGGGCCCCGGGGATGGCAGTGAAGGTTGCCATCCCCGAAGGACTTACAAAGGGCTACTGGGGGGAGTCGCCCTTCTCCCAGGGATTGTCGCGGCGCTCGGTCCAGCACTTGTGGAGTAAAGGACCGCTCGTGGTGACCATGGCCTTATGGCAAAGCGCATCTTTCACCGACCGTTCCGCAACATGAACAATCGGCAATGTTCTGCCCCCGAACGGTCCGTTGCCCCCAGATTCCTGTTGCGTTTTGATGCGGATCAAGGCCTCCTTGCGGCGACAAGGCGAGAACCGCCGTAATCGGTCCAACAGGCTCCCCGGACGCACGCGGCTCGCCCGCAGCGGCGGAGAAGGGTCAAAGGTCCGGCAAGATGGAGAGCATGATGGCAGAACAGGTTGCACAGCACGTCGATGTCCTGATCGTCGGGGCCGGAATTTCCGGCATCGGGTCCGCAAAGCATCTGCAGGACCAGTGCCCGGCCAAAACGTACGCCATTCTCGAAAGCAAGGACACCTTTGGGGGCACGTGGGAAACGCATAAGTATCCCGGCATCCGCTCCGATTCCGATCTCTATACCTTCGGCTATCGCTTCAAGCCGTGGACCGGCACGCCGATCGCCTCGGCCGATGCGATCCTCAAGTACATGGGCGAAGTGATCGAGGAGAACGGCATCGGGCCGCAGATTCATTACGGCCACACGATCACCGCCTGCAGCTGGTCGAGCGCGGATAGTATCTGGACCGTCAACGCCCGCCGCAAGGACGGCAGCGAAGTGGTCTACACCGCCGGCTTCCTGTGGATGTGTCAGGGCTACTACGATCACAAGACGCCCTATACTCCTGATTGGCCGAACATGGCCTCGTACAAGGGGCATTTCGTCCACGCACAGCTGTGGGATCCTAAAACCGACGTTGCCGGCAAGCACGTCATTGTCATCGGTTCGGGCGCCACGGCGGCCACCATCGTCCCGGCGCTGTGCGAAGCGGGGGCCAAGGTCACCATGGTCCAGCGCTCGCCGACATGGTTCTATTGCGCGCCCAACGTGTGCGAACTCGCAGACCGTCTGCGCACCATCGGCGTGGACGAGCCGACGATCCACCGCGTCGTGCGGCAGGATTACATCTACAACTTCTACGAGATGGACCGTCGCAGCCGCGAGGAACCCGAGGCCATGGCCGAGGAACTGCGCGCGCTGATCCGCGGCTACGTGGGTGAGGATTTCAACTTCGAGCCGCACTTCACGCCGAAGTACCGCCCGTGGCAGCAGCGGCTCGCGCAGTTGCCCGATGGCGACATGTTCAAGCAGGTCGTTGCGGGCAACGCATCTGTGATCACCGACACCATCGAAACCTTCACCGAGAAGGGCCTGCGGGTCAGTTCCGGTCAGGAAATCGAGGCGGACATGATTGTCGCCTGCACCGGTTTCCGTCTCTCGGTGCTGGGCGAGATTCCGTTCGAAGTCGATGGCAAGGCCGTCGATTGGGCCGATACGGTGAACTACCGGGGCATGATGTTCACCGGAGTGCCTAACCTTGTCTGGGTGTTTGGCTACTTCCGCGCTTCGTGGACCCTGCGCGTCGATATTGTCGGCGATTTCGTGTGCAAGATGCTCAACCACATGGACGCGTCCCATGCGCACAAGGTCGAGGTTGCGCTGCGCGAAGAAGACAAGGACATGAAGATCCTGCCGTGGATTGATGCCGACAACTTCAACCCGACCTACCTCATGCGCGATCTGGACCGTATGTCCAAGCGCGGCGACAAGCCCGAATGGCAGCACAATCAGGACTACTGGAGCGAGCGGGAGGAAATTCCCTTCATCGATCCGGCAGCCAGTGAGTTCGTCTACGACGGCGTGCGTGCCGAAGCGGCGGCGCTGGAAGCCGCGGAGTAATACAGGATCAAGCCCTCTCCCTTTCGGGGGAGAGGGTTATGATCGGAGGATGCCAAGTCAGGCCGCTTTGGCGCGCTTGCTCCCCACCGCGATTTCCTTCAGCAAATCCCGCACGTAATCATCGAAATCGAGCTGGATCGTGTGCCGCCGCGCCGCATAGTAGTGGCCGGTGTGGTATTCCTCGTCAGCCTTGATGATGCGGTGCATCTCGCCAAGCGGGGGAGGGGTGTACGCCCCCGCCAGATAGGCCGCGATCAGCTTTGACTGCTGCTCGGCAAAGTTGACCAGCGTCGGCAGCGGCTGGCCAAGCCCGGCATAGAACAGATCTGGCACTTCTGGCTTCATGATCCGCTTGAACAGCGGCGGAGGCCGATTGTCGGCATCGGCGCAGAACGAGGGATCATCGAAGAAGGGGAAGCGGATGTCATAGCCCGTTGCCCAGACGATGACGTCGATCTGCTCGCGGCTACCATCCTTGAACACTACGGCTCCGCCGTCGAGCCGTTCGATTGCGCCTTTCATCGTCACGTCGCCGGATCCGGCGCGGAGCAGAAATTCGCCTGAAACCGTGGCATGCGCATCGAACGGGCCGATCTCGGGTTCGGGTAGGCCATAGTCGCTCATCTTGCCGACAAGGCCCTTTATCATGCGTGTGCCGAGCGCCGTGCGCAGTTTGCGCGGCATCCACGCCGGAGCCGGGTTCTTGTCGATCGGCTGGCCCTTGTAATACTTCGGCAGCACCCAGACCCCGCGCCGGGTCGAGACGTAGAGCCGCTCGGCAATCGCGCGCTGGGAAAGCTCTGACGCGATATCCATCGCCGAATTGCCCATGCCGACCACCAGCACACGCTTGCCGACGCAGTTGACCGGCTCGAACGCGCTGCGGAACGAATGGCTGTGTAGTTGCTCGCCATCGAAGTGCCCGGGGTACTCAGGAATGCGCGCCGCCCAGTGGTGCCCATTCGCCACCACCAGCGCCTCGTACTCGCGCGTCTCCCCGCTTGAGAGTCGCACCTCCCAGCCGCCGCCGGCCTTGCGCGTCGCTTTCTCGACCCGAGTGTTGAACGTGATGTTCTCGCGCAGGCCGAAGTGGTCGGCATAATCGCGGAAGTATTGCAGCAGCTGCGAATGGTGCGGGAAGTCCGGCCAGTCCGCCGGCACCGGATAGTCCTCGAACGCCAGCCGCCACTTCGAGGTATCGATATGCAGGCTCTGGTAGCAGGCCGATAACCCGTTGGGATTGTTGTAGTACCAGTTGCCGCCGATATCGTCCGAAGCATCGAACTCGTCGTAGCTGATCCCGTAGTCCTTCAGCCGCTTGGCGACCGTGATCCCCGAGCAGCCGGCACCGATGATGCAGACGCGCTTCATCTCAGTTCCGCTCCAGCCGCACGGGCATCGCATTGAACCCATGCAGGAACGGGCTCGCCAACCGATCGGGCTTGCCGGCCATCACCGGCCGCAGCCCCCGCTCGACGATCTCGTCGATGACCGCGGCGATCTGCACTTCAGCCAGCCGCGCCCCGACGCAGCGGTGGATGCCGTGGCCGAAGCCGATATGCCGCCGCGCATTCTCGCGCGTCACGTCGAACTGCTCGGCATTCGGGAACACGCTCTCATCGCGGTTGCCCGAGATGTACCACATCACGATCTTCTCGCCCTCGCGGATATGCTGCCCGCCCACTTCGACATCGCGCGTGGCGGTGCGGCGCATGTGCGTCACCGGGGTCTGCCAGCGGATGATTTCCTGCGCGGCATTGGCCGAAAGCGTCGGATCGGCGCGCAATTTGTCGAGCTGTTCCGGATAGAGCGTCAGCGCCTCGACCAGCCCAGCGATCGAATTGCGGGTCGTATCGTTCCCCGCCACGATCAGCAGTGCAATGTTCGCCAGCCGCTCCAGCGCCGGCAGGTTCCCCATCGCTTCCGAATGGACCATACGGCTCAGGAGGTCGTCCGTCGGCGGCAGCCCGCGCCGCGCATCAAGTTCGCGGTCGAAGCGCGCGAGCATCTCGCCCATCTGCTTCATCCATTCGGCACGGTATTCCGGCGTCAGATTATCGGCTGAAACGCCGCTGCCATAGTCCGACCAGCGCTTGAGATCGCGCCATTCCTCGAACGGAAAATCGAACAGACTGCACAACATCCCCAAGGTCTGCGGGATGGCAAGCTGCTCCACCCAGTCGAACGTCTCACCAATTGGCAGCACATCGAACAGCATCTTCGCGCGCCCGCGCACCTGCGCTTCCAGCTTGATCATCTGCCCCGGGCTGAACGCTGGTGCGATCACCTTGCGCTGCGCGGTGTGGATCGGCGGATCCTGCGCGATGAAGTTAGGGAACTCGGCTTCGTTGATCGATTCGGCGATCGTGATGTTGCCGAGCTTCCACGAAGAGGAAAACACATCCGGCATGAGCTCGATCTCCTGGATCGTCTCATGCGTTACCGCCGACCAGTACGCGCCAAACGGGCTTTCGGGACGCCAGCTGACCGGCATCTCCTTGCGCAGGACTGCGAACGGCTCGCGCCAGGTATCCTCGGTGTAGAGCGCATCCGCGCTAACGTCATATGGATTGATCGCCCGTTCGCGGGTGAGGGTCTGGCTCGCCATGTCCTGCTCCGATGCGCCCGCTCGGCTTTCGGCGGGATCTTGGTGCCGAGTATGTTTAAGCGCTCGCTTAAAGTCCAGCCCCCAAACCCAAGTCCCAAACACTGTGGACGAGGCCGCGCTACCGCACTAGAACGGACCTATTCCCCGGGGAGCCAGTGCTGGCTGAGAGGGGCTGGTCACGCAGCCCGACCCGTCGAACCTGAACCCGTTAGCACGGGCGGAGGGAGCGGTCAGCCTGCACGCCAGCGCCCGCGATCCGTCCGCCGAGAGGAGCGCACGCTATGGCAGATATCAATTCACGCCTTGAAAATGGCCCGCAGGCCACGCCCATCGGCGTTACCACCGGCCCCATTCGCGGCAGCCGCAAGATCCACGTCGAAAGCCCGCGCTTTCCCGGCATAACCGTCGCTATGCGCGAAATCGCGCTCGAACCCTCCTCGGGCGAGCCGCCGCTGCGCGTTTATGACACGTCCGGCCCCTACACCGATACGAACGCCCAGATCGATATCGCCAAGGGCCTGCCCAAGCTGCGCCGCGACTGGATCATGGGCCGCGGTGATGTTGAGGAATACAGTGCTCGCGAAGTGAAGCCGGAAGACAACGGCCAACTCGGCCCGGACCGCTCGGGCGGTGTCCCCGGTTTCCCCAACGTCGTGCAGAAGCCGCTGCGTGCGAAGGCGGGCGGCAATGTCAGCCAGATGCACTACGCCCGCCAGGGCATCATCACGCGCGAGATGGAATACGTGGCCGTCCGTGAAAACCTCGGCCGCCGCCAGCTCAAGGAAGCGCTTGCCCGCGATGGGCAGGACTGGGGTGCCGCTATCCCGGACTACGTTACCGCCGAATTCGTGCGCGAGGAAGTCGCGCGCGGCCGCGCGATCATCCCCAGCAATATCAATCACCCCGAGAGCGAGCCGATGGCAATCGGCCGCAACTTCCTCGTCAAGATCAACGCGAACATCGGTAACTCCGCCGTCGCGTCGGATGTCGCGAACGAAGTCGAGAAGATGGTGTGGTCGGTGCGCTGGGGCGCGGACACCGTCATGGACCTCTCGACGGGCCGCAACATCCACGACACGCGCGAATGGATTCTGCGCAACAGCCCCGTGCCGATCGGCACCGTGCCGATCTATCAGGCGCTCGAAAAGGTCGGCGGCATTGCCGAGGAACTGACCTGGGAAATCTTCCGCGATACGCTGATCGAGCAGGCGGAACAGGGTGTCGACTACTTCACCATCCACGCGGGCGTGCGCCTGCCTTACATCCCGCTCACCGCCAAGCGCGTGACGGGCATCGTCAGCCGCGGCGGTTCGATCATGGCCAAGTGGTGCCTTGCGCATCACAAGGAATCGTTCCTCTACGAGCACTTCGACGAGATCACCGAGATCATGAAGGCCTACGATATCGCCTATTCGCTGGGCGATGGCCTGCGTCCGGGCTCGGTGGCCGATGCCAACGACGAAGCCCAGTTCGCCGAGCTCTACACCCTTGGCGAACTGACCAAGCGCGCGTGGGAACAGGACGTTCAGGTGATGATCGAGGGCCCCGGCCACGTGCCGATGCACAAGATCAAGGAAAACATGGACAAGCAGCTCGCCGCCTGCGGTGAAGCCCCGTTCTACACCCTCGGGCCGCTCGTGACTGATATCGCGCCCGGCTACGACCACATCACCAGCGGCATTGGCGCGGCGATGATCGGCTGGTTCGGCACGGCGAT
Source organism: Novosphingobium sediminis (assembly GCF_007991615.1). Taxonomy (GTDB): domain Bacteria; phylum Pseudomonadota; class Alphaproteobacteria; order Sphingomonadales; family Sphingomonadaceae; genus Novosphingobium; species Novosphingobium sediminis. The sequence continues at coordinate 181,301 of NZ_BJYR01000001.1, forward strand.
GCTCTGCTACGTCACCCCCAAGGAGCACCTCGGCCTGCCCGACCGCGATGACGTGAAGGTCGGCGTGGTCACCTACAAGCTCGCCGCCCACGCGGCCGATCTTGCCAAGGGCCACCCGGCGGCCAAGCTGCGCGACGATGCGCTGAGCCGCGCCCGCTTCGAATTCCGCTGGCGCGATCAGTTCAATCTGTCGCTCGATCCCGATACGGCCGAGCAGTACCACGATCAGACGCTGCCGGCCGAAGGCGCCAAGACCGCGCACTTCTGCTCGATGTGTGGGCCCAAGTTCTGCTCGATGAAGATCACGCAGGAAGTGCGCGAATTCGCGGCCAAGCAGAACGCCGAGATCGGGACTTTCGTCGCGAATGAAGCCGAGGCGGAAGCCGGCATGGCCGAAATGAGCGAGAAGTACCGCGAGGCGGGCAGCGAACTCTACCTGCCTGCCGCTGAGTGATGTCCGGCTCCTCCCCGTTCCGAGAGGGATGGGGAGGAGAACCGCCTGCGCCAAGCGGGCGGCGGCATCGCGAAACTAACCTCGCTTCAGCCGCACCAGCGCTTCGTCGAGTGCCGAGAGAAATCGCGAGCGATCCGCCTTGGAAAACGGCGCTGGCCCTCCGATCACGTCGCCGCCTGCGCGCAAGTCAGCCATGATGGCGCGGGTTGCGATCTGGCCGCCGATCGAATTGGCGGTGAAGGGCTTGCCATTGCCGGAAAGCACGACGGCGCCCGTTTTCAGGCAGCGATCCGCCAGCAGGATATCGGCTGTCACCACCACGCAGCGAGGGGATGCCTCAGCCGCGATCCAGTCGTCGGCCGCATCGAAGCCGCCATCCACCACCACGCGCCGCACCAGCGGATGAACGGGTACGCGGAACGGTGAATTGCTCACCACCACGACATGGATTTCATGCCGCCAGGCGACCTTGTAGACCTCGTCCTTAACCGGGCAGGCATCGCCATCGACGAGGATGCGGATGGGGCTCATGGCGGGCGGTGCGTTCATCCCGTGCCTGTGCCACAGCACTGCCGGTTGCGACAGGCTTGGCCTGCATTCAGACATGAAAAAGCCCTTGCGAAACGCCGCACAGCGCTGCGCAAGGGCCTGTTTTCAAAGACAGCCCGAAGAGCCGCCTCGTCAGATCAGTTGGAGGCGACCTGAATGCCCATCGCCTTGGCTTCGGCCTTGGTGAATTCGACAGCCTGGTGGTTGAACGTGCCGGTCACGTAGCGACCGCGAACGTGGAGTTCGAACGGTGCCTTGCCGCCAAAGGCCGAACCGCGGATCACGCGCTCGCCGTTTGCGACCTGCGTGGTATAGACGTAGGTGACGCCTTCATGGGTGAACTTTGCGCCGGCATCTTCAGCCTGAGCAAGCGCCGGAACGGCGATTAGTGCAGCAGCGGCAGCGATCTGGAACGACTTGATAAACATGGCAAAATCTCCATTGAAACCGGAAGAATTTGCCTTCGAGCACCCCTGTTTTTCTGGTTGAGATGTACATGGTGCAGCGCACAATGAGCCGCAAATGTAATGATCGCGCGGCCACTTGCAAAACGTGCAATTGCTGGTTCGGAGTGCTGGCACTGGCGCTACCGGCAGCGCTCGCGGCTTGCGCGCCGATGCCTGCCGAGCGCTCGCCCGCGCCGATCGTGGCAGGCGGTTGGCAGGCTGCGGACCCCAAGGGGGAGGGAGTGCAGCCTGCAGCAGCCTATGCCGCGGAGCATCTTCCGCAGGGGACTGGGCAGCTGGCAGAAGTTACGTCGGCCGAGACGCAGGTCGTGGCGGGGACCAATCTGCGCATGGTCCTGCGCATGACTGATGGCGCCCGGTGGAGGGTTACCGTCTGGCACCGGCTCGACGGTAGTTTCGAGCTCACCGATGCGCAGAAGACGCCTTGAAAATCAGCGCTTCTTGACGAATTCCGCGCGCAGGACGAGGCCCTTGATGCCATCGAAGCGGCAGTCGATTTCCTGAGCATCGCCGGTCAGTCGGATCGACTTGATGAGCGTGCCGCGCTTGAGCGTCTGGCCCGCGCCCTTGACCTCGAGGTCCTTGATCAGCGTGACCTGATCGCCATCGGCCAGCAGGTTGCCCACCGCATCGCGCACCTCAACCGTGCCCTCCGCTGCGCGCTTCGCTGCCAGTTCGGACGCCGGCATCCACTCGCCGCTGTCCTCGTCGAACACATAGTCTTCATCGCTCATGCCTTGCCCCTTGCCCGAAAGGGCAGGGCATCCGCAACCCATAAGGCCAGCCACACGAGGATTGGCTGCAGAAACATACGCGGGACATGGTAGCCGAGGCCGAGCCCATGATCGGGCCGCGCCATGTCGCGGATGAAGTGCACGATGTTTGCCGGGAACACGCAGACGGCGTAAGCGGCAAGCCCCCAGCCTGCTGCGCGGCGTAGCGCGGGGGACCACGGTTGCAGCAGGCCGGCAGCACCCGCCAACTCGGCAACGCCCGTCAGCGCGATCACCAGTTCAGGCTGCGGCACCCATGTCGGCATGATGCCGAGGAACGGGCGCGGCAGGAGCAGATGCAGCGCACCGGCCAGAGCGTAGAGCAGGGCCAGAACCCAGCGGGTCACGGCCTTTGCCATGGCTCAGTCGCGGAGCAGTTCGTTGATTCCGGTCTTGCTCCGGGTCTGCGCATCCACAGTCTTCACGATCACCGCGCAATAGAGCGAGGGGCCGGGTGTGCCGTCGGGGAGGGGCTTGCCCGGCATCGCGCCCGGCACGACCACGGCGTAGGGCGGCACGCGGCCCATGTGGACTTCGCCCGTCGCGCGGTCGACGATCTTGGTCGAAGCGCCGAGGTAGACGCCCATCGAAAGAACCGCGCCTTCGCCGACGATCACGCCCTCGGCCACTTCCGAACGCGCGCCGATGAAGCAGCCGTCCTCGATGATGACCGGACCAGCCTGGAGCGGTTCGAGCACGCCGCCGATGCCGGCGCCGCCTGAAATGTGCACGTTCTTGCCGATCTGCGCGCACGAGCCGACCGTCGCCCAAGTATCGACCATCGTGCCTTCATCGACATAGGCGCCGATGTTCACGAAGCTCGGCATCAGCACCACGCCCTTGGCGATATGCGCGCCGTGGCGGGTAACGGCGCCCGGGACAACGCGGAAACCTGCCTCGCGGAAGCGGTTTTCGCCCCAGCCTTCAAACTTCGAGGGAACCTTGTCGTAAGCCGGTGCGCCGCCCGCGCCGTGCTCGATCACAGCGTTATCGTTCAGGCGGAACGAGAGCAGTACGGCCTTCTTGAGCCACTGGTTCACGGTCCACTCGCCGTCCACCTTCTCCGCCACGCGCACCTTGCCGCCGTCGAGCATCTCGAGCGCGGCCTCGACCACTTCGCGCACTGCGGCGCTGGCGGGCGTGACGTTGGCGCGGTCTTCCCACGCTGCTTCGATGGCGGCCTGCAGATCTGCGGTCATGGCTATGGCTCTCCGGGAAATCAGAGCGCGGGGCCTAACGGAGCGCGGCGCTGCCTGCAAGCTCTCCGGATAGCATTTCAAGCCACTGCGGCAGATCGTCGATGACGAGATCGATCGCGGCATCATCCTTGGCACGGTCGCCCCATTCGCTGGCGCAATCGATCCACACGGTCTGCATGCCAAGCGCCTTGGCTGGCGGGAGGTTGCGTGCCGAATCCTCCACGAACACTGCGCGTTCCGGATCGAAACCGAATTCCGCGATCAGGCCGTGATAGGCGGAAGGCTCGGGCTTGGGCTTGTAGTCCATCGCAATAACGTCCCACATGCCTTCGAAACAGCCATCGAGGCCAAGTGCGGTGAGTACCCGCTCGGCATAGGGGCGGTCGCCGTTGGTGAAGATCAGCCGCCGGCCGGGCAGGGCCATGATCCGCTCGGCAAGGCGAGGGGCCTCGGCCAGCACGGTCATGTCGACATCGTGGACGAAATCCAGAAACTCGCGCGGATCGATTGCGTGGTAGTGCATTAGGCCCGCAAGCGTGGTGCCGTGATCGTGGAAGTACATCTTCTGGATGCGCTTTGCTTCGATCGGATCGCAGCCGAGCAGATTGGCGATGAACTGCCCCATCCGCTGATCGATCTGGCCAAACAGGCCGCAGGCCGGCGGATAAAGCGTGTAGTCGAGATCGAAGATCCAGCAATCGACGCGGGCAGGATCAAAAGCCAAGGGACAAGCTCCCGCTCAACTTGAGCTTGCTTGCCATTTCGGAGATGAGGGCGGCCATGGCGAAACGCGTAGAAGCTGATCTTTTCATGGCAGGCACCATGCCAGCGAACGGGAGGCCTGTCAGCGCCGGAAACGGATCACCTCTGCAATCCGGGTTGATTGTGGGCGTGGACGAGGCGGGGCGAGGGCCGCTGGCTGGGCCGGTGGTCGCTGCCGCAGTGGTCCTTGGCCCGCAGCCGCCGAAAGGCCTCGCCGATTCCAAGGTGCTCAGCGGCGCGCGCCGGGCGAGGCTGGAGCCGCTGATCCGCGAGACATGCCACTGGGCGCTTGGCGTGGCCGAAGTCGAAGAGATCGACCGCCTCAACATCTTTGCGGCTACCATGCTGGCGATGACCCGCGCGGTGGCGGCGCTGGAGCACCAGCTTGGGGAAAGCGCGATCGGCATGGCGCTCATCGATGGCAACATGACGCCGGCAAAGCGCTGCGCGGAATGGCGCTGGCAGGCCCGCGCCATCGTGAAAGGCGATGCCACCGAACCCTGTATCTCCGCCGCCTCGATCCTCGCCAAGGAGCACCGCGACCGGCTGATGCGGGCAGCGGCAACGGACTTCCCGCACTATGGCTGGGAGCGCAACGCGGGCTATGGCACGGCTGAGCACATGGCGGCGCTGCGCCAGCACGGCGCCAGCCCCCACCATCGGCGCAGCTTCGCGCCGGTTGCAGCCGTTCTTGGCTGAGGGCGCCGAAAACTTTTTTCGCCGGTGAATCCGCCCAGCCACACCCACCAGATATGGCGTGCAGCGGATTTGGCGGACTCCATATGTAGATGCGGACTCGTTCCGTTCTCATACCCAAAGCACCTGCGACTCGGCGGAATCTGGCGAGTCGCGGCTTGACGGCGAGTCGCGGATGATTCACCTGTCGGGCCGTATCAGCAGGGGACAAGGCGGCTATGGTGGCTCTGGCAAAGGAACGTCAGGCGAAAACGGCGGCGCGCGCGCTGCGCAGCAATGCGGCGGCGGCGGTAAGCAAACTCGCACTCCCGCTCGGGCAGATCCTGCGCGGCGATTGCATCGAGCGCATGCGCGAACTGCCCACGGCCTCGATCGACCTGATCTTCGCCGATCCGCCCTACAACCTGCAATTGGGCGGCGATCTCGCGCGGCCCGATGGCAGCCATGTCGATGCTGTGACGGACGATTGGGACAAGTTTGCCAGCTTTGAAATCTATGACCGGTTCACCCGCGAATGGCTGACCGAAGCGCGCCGCCTGCTCAAACCTGACGGCGCGATCTGGGTGATCGGTAGCTATCACAACATCTTCCGCGTTGGCGCGCTGCTGCAGGATCTCGGCTTCTGGATCCTCAACGATATTGTCTGGCGCAAGGCCAATCCGATGCCCAATTTCAAGGGCACCCGCTTCACCAACGCGCACGAGACGCTGATCTGGGCCTCGCGCAGCGAGAAGGCGAAGTACACCTTCAACTACCGCGCGATGAAGACGCTCAACGACGAGTTGCAGATGCGGTCTGACTGGGTTCTGCCGATCTGCGGAGGCCCTGAGCGCATCCGCAAGGACGGCGTGAAGGCGCACCCGACGCAGAAGCCCGAAGCGCTGCTCTACCGCGTCATGCTGGCGACGACCAAACCGGGCGACGTCGTGCTCGATCCCTTCTTCGGCACCGGTACGACAGGCGCAGTCGCGCGCCGTCTGGGCCGCGAGTGGATCGGCTGCGAGCGCGAGGAGAGTTATATTGCCGTGGCGGAAGAGCGCATTGCCGCCGCGCTGCCGCTCGATGAAAGCGCGCTCACCACGATGATGAGCAAGCGCAGCGCACCGCGCGTCGCTTTTGGCCAGTTGGTCGAGAGCGGCATGATCGCGCCGGGCGCGCAGCTGTTCGACCGAAAGCGCCGCTGGGCGGCGAACGTGCGCGCCGATGGTTCGATCACGGCGGGCGATCAGTCAGGTTCGATCCACGGCATCGGCTCTGCGGTGCAAGGCGCGCCATCCTGCAATGGCTGGACTTTCTGGCACGTCGAGCATGAGGGCGAGGTCAAGCCGCTCGACGCGCTGCGCCAGCTCTATCTGATCGCGGTCGAGGACTGACGTGTTCCCGCTGCTGGGCCTGATGCCCGATCCGCTGGTGCTGCGCTGCCATGCGCGCTGGACCAAGGCCGTGCTTCTGCACGCCATGCGTCTCGCCGCACGCCGCCGCGTGGGCTAAGGTTCGGCCATGGCGCAGAAGATCTACATCCGTCCGATCGGCCTTGCCGATAGCCCGCAAAGCGAGGAGGGCGGGGCGATCCGCCTGGCCGGGGGACTGGTCTACGCCTCACGTTTCGCGCTGATCGTGCGCGAAGGCGCCAAGGTTGTTTCGCGCCGCCGCTTTGCTGCTGACGAAGCAAACGCCGTGCTGGATGCGCTACCCGATGCGGTCGCGGCCGAAGCGCAGACGCAATGGGCCAATCTCAAGGCCCAGCACGGGCCGCTGACATGCGGCGCGCGCACGGTGCGGCTCGATCAGCCGCAAGTCATGGGCATCCTCAACGTGACGCCCGACAGCTTCTCCGATGGCGGCAAGTTCCTCGACAAGCCCGAAGCCGCATTGGAACATGCAGCGGCCATGCTGGAAGCGGGCGCTGCGATCATCGATGTCGGCGGGGAATCTACCCGCCCCGGCGCCCCTGCCGTGTGGGAAGGGGACGAGGTCAAACGCGTTGTACCCGTCATCGCCAAGCTGGCCTCGAGCGGCGCGGCCATTTCCATCGACAGCCGCCGTTCGACCGTGCTTGCCGAAGCGCTCGCGGCGGGCGCGCACATCGTCAACGATGTCTCCGCGCTGCGCCACGATCCGCGCTCGATCGAAGTCGTTGCGGCTAGCGGGGTGCCGGTCGTCCTTATGCATGCACCGGGCGGCGAGAAGGACCTCCATGCCGACGGGCACTATGCCGATGTCGTGCTCGATGTGTTCGATGCCCTGCGCGAACGGCGCGATGCGGCCGTCGCGGGCGGGATCGCGCGCGACAAGATCGTGCTCGATCCGGGTATCGGCTTCGGCAAGTCGCTTGCAGAGAACCTCGCGCTGATCAATGCGCTACCGCTGTTCCATGCGCTCGGCCAGCCGCTGCTGCTGGGGGCGAGCCGCAAGCGCATGATCGGCGCGCTTTCAGGCGAAGCTCCCGCGCACCAGCGCCTTGGCGGATCGCTGCTGCTCGCGGCCAAGGGCTTCGATGCGGGCGTGCAGATGGTGCGGGTCCATGATGTGGCGGAGACCGTGCAGGCCTTGCGCGTCTGGCGCGGCCTGCGCGATGCGGCGCTGACGGACTTCAGCCAGCTCGGCGTTTGACGGGCATGGGCGGGGCGCCCAGCTCCTCGTTGTGCTGGCCGATGTGCGGGGCCGGCTGCACCTCGAAACCGCCGACCGAGAAAGTGACCGGGCTGCGCATCTTGAGGTATTCGCCCTCGGTCGGGTGCGTGCGCTGCTGGAAGAAATCGACCGCCTTGAGGTGCGGGTCGTCGATCAGCTCGTCGAGATCGCGCACGGGCATGCACGGGATCTGGTGCTCGGCCATCCTCGCCGCCCATTCCGCCATCGTCAGCTTGGGCGTGCGCTTGGCCATTTCCGCGTAGAATTCGCTGATGTTGCGCATGCGCGATGGGTAGTCGATGAAGCGCGGGTCTGTGGCGAGTTCAGGGGCCTCCAGCAGCGCAATCACCGTATCGATCGCATCGGGCGTGTAGGGCACGATCACGACATAGCCGTCCTTGGCCGGGAAGGGCTGGCGGAATGGATCGAGCTGACGCGGATAGCCCGCCGGTTCCTTTGGCGGCACCAGCGTCAGCCCATAAAGATGCTCCTGCATCATGAAATGCGCGAAGCTCTCGAACATCGGCACTTCGACGAACTGCCCCTCGCCGAAGCGCAGCTTGTGGATGATCGCGGCCATCACGGCATATGCGCCGTGCAGCCCCGAAACCTTGTCGGCGATCAGCGAGGGCAGGAAGCGCGGCACGGGGTTGCCATCGACGCGTGAAAGCAGGTTGGTCGTGCCAGTCGCAGCCTGAATGACGTCGTCATAGGCCTGCAGGTCGCCATAAGGGCCGCCCGAGCCAAAGCCGGTGCAGTGCACGTAGATGATGTCCGGCTTGATCGCCCTCACATCCTCATACCCGAAACCGAGCCGCTCGATCGGCTTGCCGCGCACGTTGTGGATGAAGACGTCCGCCTCGGCGAGCTGCGCGGCAAGCGCGGCCTTGCCCTCCGCGCTCTTGAGATCGACCGCGAGGCTGCGCTTGCCCTTGTTGAGATTGAGCGTGCAGGGCCCCATGCCGGGCGTCGCAGCGGGCTTTCCGGCATGGCGGAAGATATCGCCGCCGGTCACCTCGACCTTGATCACGTCTGCTCCGAGGTCGGCAAGCGTCTCGGTCGCATAGGGGCCAAAGACCACGCTGGTCAGATCGACAACGCGAATGCCTTCCAGCAGCTTTTGTCCTGCCATCGAATGCTCTCCTCCCGGCGGCCGCTGCGACCTGCCGGGACGAGACTTAACAGCCCCACGCGCGGGAGCAACGCTGCCAGAATCGAGAGTGGGCTTCAGGCTACGTTGTCGATCCCGAGCTCGGACAGCTTGCGATAGAGCGTCGAGCGCCCGATGCCGAGCCGCCGCGCGACTTCGGTCATGCGGCCGCGATAGTGACCGATGGCGAGGCGGATAACGTCGGCTTCGATCTCTTCGAGCGGGCGCAGGTTGCCGTCGGGTGAATAGAGCATGACGCCTGCGCCCTCGGTGCCTGACGGTGCGGCGCGCGGTGCCTCGCCGATCATGTTCGAAAGGTTCGGGAAGTCCTGCGCGGTAAGCGCCTCCCCGTCGCAGAACACGGCTGCGCGGAAGAGGGTCGCCTGAAGCTGGCGCACGTTGCCCGGCCAATCGTACGCAGCGAGCAGGGACAGCGCACCATCGGTGATGCCAAGCGGCCTCAGGCCCGGCTGTTCGCCGATGCGGGTCAGGAAGTGGCGGGCAAGGGCCGGAATGTCGCCCGCGCGTTCGCGCAGGGCAGGAAGATGCACATGGACCCCGCTCAGTGCTTCGAGCAGGGCCGGATCAAACAGCTGCACATCGACCAGATCGTCGAGGTCCGCATTGCTGCAAACGATCACGCGCACGTCGAGCCGGAAGCTGTGGCGCGCGCCGATAGGCTGGATATCGCCGCGCTGGAGGAACTGGGCGAGACGGGCCTGCGCCGCAAGGCACAGCCGGTCGATCTCGTCGATCACCAGCGTGCCGCCATCGGCATGCTGAAGCGCGCCCACATGCCGCTCGAAGGCGCCGGGGAAGGCACCCTTCTCGTGGCCGAACAGAACTGATTCGATCTGGTTGGCCGGAATGCCGCCCGCGTTGACGATCCGGAGAGGGGCTTTCGCGCGGGGACTGGCGGCGTGCATCGCACGCACCAGCATTTCCTTGCCGGTGCCGCTTTCACCTTCGATCAGGACGGTGTTCTGCGTGCGTGCTGCCTTGGCAGCGACGGCAAGCGCAGCACGGAATCCGGGTGCGGCACCGATCATCGAATCGAAATCGAGCGTACCGGAAAACTTCTCGGTCAGCGGTTGCAGTTCGTCAGGCGATTCCTCGCGCCGGGTCGCCGTGCGTAGCGCCTGAAGCAGCCGATCGGGCGCGACCGGCTTGATGAGATAGTCCGAAGCACCCGCGCGCATCGCCTCTACCGCGAGCAGCGGCGAGGCGCTCGTGGTGATCATCAGAATGGGCAGCGCAGGACGGCGGGCTTTCAGTTCCGCTATCAGCGCGCAGGCCTCGTCGCCCGGAACCCATTGATCCAGAATGATTGCGTCGAGCTGCATGCCCTGGCGCGTGCCGAGCGTGGCAATTGCCGTCTCGGAATCGCGGGCGATGATCGTGCGCCAGCCCTCCCGCGCCGCGAGCGCCGAAATGAGGCGGCACTGTGCAGGCTCGTCATCGATGAGCATCAGCAGGCGATCAGTAGGCTCTGCCATGTCTTTCCCGGTCCTTTTGCATAGTGCCGGGGTCTAGCCCATTTGGGTAAAGGTCAGATTAAGCGCAAAACCACCGGTTCCGCTTGAGCCGGGGTTGCGCCGCCGCTAGAGGATGCGGTCAATTGGACGTTTAAAACGCAATCAGGAAGGGTTTGTCATGGGCGCCACCAACAATGCCGGGAACAACATCAAGGCAGCGACGGCCACCTACGAAGGCTTCGTCGGCATGATCAAGATCGCCACTCCGGTGATCGCGCTGATCGTGCTCTTCGTCATGTACCTGATCGCCTGAGCCTCGGATGGGGGCGGCAACAACGATCGCTGTCCTGCGCGAGCGGGCCAGCGGTGAGCACCGGGTGGCGGCAACACCCGAGACGGTGAAGAAATTCATCGGTCTCGGCGCTGCCGTTCGCGTGGAAGCAGGAGCGGGCATGAGCGCTTCGATCAGCGACGAGGCCTATCAGGCTGCGGGCGCGGAGATCGTGGCGAGCGGCGTGGCTGCCGGCGCGGATATCGTGCTGGGCGTGCAGGGTCCGGAAGTCGATCTGCTGGCCGGGGCCAACCCGGGCGCGTGGGTCGTCGCGGGTCTTGATCCCTTCGGCAAGCGTGAGCGGGTCGATGCCTATGCGGCAGGCGGCTACGAAGCGCTGGCGATGGAGTTCATGCCGCGCATCACCCGCGCGCAGTCGATGGACATCCTCTCCTCGCAATCGAACCTCGCCGGTTACAAGGCAGTCATCGTGGCGGCGGACATTTATGGCCGCGCGTTTCCGATGATGATGACCGCAGCCGGCACCGTTTCGGCGGCCAAGGTCTTCGTCATGGGCGTCGGTGTTGCCGGCCTTCAGGCGATCGCCACCGCGCGCCGCCTTGGTGGGCAGGTTTCCGCCACGGACGTTCGCTCGGCGACCAAGGAGCAGATCCAGTCGCTCGGCGCCAAGCCGATCTTCGTCGAGAACGTCGCGGGGATCGAAGGCGAGGGTGCTGGCGGCTACGCGACCGAGATGAGCCCCGAGTACCAGGCGGCGCAGGCCGAACTGGTCTCCAGCCATATCGCCAAGCAGGATATCGTGATCACCACAGCGCTGATCCCGGGCCGCCCGGCACCGCGCCTCATCACCGATGCACAGATCGCGACGATGAAGCCCGGTTCGGTGATCTTCGATCTCGCGGTTTCGGCCGGCGGTAACGTAGAAGGTTCGGTCGCCGATCAGGTCGTCGAAAAGCACGGCGTCAAGATCGTCGGCTATTCGAACACGGCCACGCATCTGGCGGCAGATGCTTCGGCGCTGTTCAGCCGCAACCTCTTTAATTTCCTGTCCGCATTCTGGGACAAGGAAGCGGGCAAGCCCGTGCTCGATGAGGAAATCGGCAATGCCATCCGCCTTACGCAGGGCGGCAAGGTCGTGAACGAACGACTGCTCGGCTGAGGGGGGCTGACATGGACTTCATTTCAATCTTGAGCATCTTCGTGATGGCCTGCTTCGTGGGCTATTACGTCGTCTGGTCGGTGACCCCGGCTCTCCACACGCCGCTGATGGCGGTCACCAACGCGATTTCCTCGGTCATCGTCGTCGGCGCGCTGGTTGCCGGTGCGGCTGAAGGTTCGGCCATTTCCAAGTGGCTCGGTCTTGCGGCGGTGGTGCTGGCTTCGGTCAACATCTTCGGCGGCTTCGCCGTCACCGAGCGCATGCTCGCGATGTACAAGAAGAAGGAGAAGAAGTGATGGAACACATCACCACTCCTCCCTGGGCGATGCTTGCCTATCTGGTAGCCGGCGTCCTGTTCATCATGGCGCTGCGCGGGCTTTCCAGCCCGGCCACATCGCGTGCGGGCAACCGCTATGGCATCGTCGGCATGACCATCGCGATGGTCACCACGCTAGCGACGCACGGCCTCGCGAGCTTGCCTGAAATCGCCGCAGCCATCGCAGTCGGCGGCGGCCTCGGCTTCGTGACCGCGCGGCGGATCAAGATGACCGACATGCCGCAGCTTGTCGCGGCCTTCCACTCGCTGGTCGGCCTTGCGGCGGTGCTCGTCGGTCTTGCTGCCTACTTGAACCCCATCGCGTTCGGCATTGCCGGGCCGGACGGGGTGATCGAAGTGCAGAGCCGCATCGAAATGGGCCTCGGCATCGCCATCGGTGCGATCACCTTCTCGGGCTCGGTCATCGCGTTCCTCAAGCTCAACGGCAACATGAGCGGCGCGCCGATCATGTTGCCCGGTCGCCATGCGATCAACCTCGGCACGCTCCTCGCGATCCTCGGCCTCGTTGGCTACTTCACCACGGACCAGTCGCCGTGGGTGATCGCGGTGATCACTGCGCTCAGCTTCGCCATCGGCTTCCTGCTGATCATCCCGATCGGCGGCGCGGACATGCCGGTGGTCGTCTCGATGCTCAACTCGTATTCGGGCTGGGCCGCGGCGGCGATGGGCTTCACGCTCCACAACACCGCGATGATCATCACCGGCGCGCTGGTGGGTTCGTCGGGTGCGATCCTCTCGTACATCATGTGCAAGGCGATGAACCGCAGCTTCATCTCGGTGATCGCGGGCGGCTTCGGCGCGGCTCCGGAAGCGGCAGCAGGCGGTGCGGCCAAGGTGCAGCGTCCGTGGAAGCGCGGCGCGGCCGAGGACGCGGCCTACCTGATGAAGGAAGCTGAAAACGTCATCATCATCCCGGGCTACGGCATGGCGGTGGCGCAGGCCCAGCACGTGCTGCGCGAGATGGGCGATCTGCTCAAGAAGGAAGGCGTCAACGTCAAGTACGCCATCCACCCGGTCGCGGGCCGCATGCCCGGCCACATGAACGTGCTGCTCGCTGAAGCGAACGTGCCCTATGATGAAGTCTTCGAACTTGAAGACATCAACGGCGAGTTCGCACAGGCCGACGTCGCGTTCATCATCGGCGCCAACGACGTGGTCAACCCGGCGGCGAAGACCGACAAGTCCTCGCCGATTTACGGGATGCCCGTGTTCGACGTCGACAAGGCCAAAACGGTCATGTTCATCAAGCGCTCGATGGGCGGTGTCGGCTATGCCGGTGTCGACAACGACGTGTTCTACATGGACCAGACCATGATGCTCCTCGCCGACGCCAAGAAGATGGTCGAGGACATCAACAAGGCGCTGGCGCACTAAGCCAGCCCACGTGGAGCCGCACGAACCAGCGGCTTCGCCGCATCAGACAGGAAGCTTCGTCCGGGTGCTCTCACCCGGCGAAGTCTTCCTCCTGACGATCTCGGCGCTTTCCCCGGTCCTTTCCGTGTTCATTGGCGGCAACGCCATCCTGCACATGGCGGGGACGGGGGCCGCGATCGGGTTCATCGGCGGCGGTGTGCTCGCTTCGGCAATGGCGCTTCTGTTTGCCGAACTTTCAGCAAGTTATCCCGGCGCAGGCGGTGTCTACCCCGCGCTGAACACGATCCTCGGCCCGCGCTGGACCTTTCCCTTCGTCATCCTGCGTACGGTGATCCTGTTCCCGCTGCTGGCCTTCTTCGCCACCGGGACCGGTCCTTATATCCGCCTATTCCTGCCATGGATGCCGCAAGATGTGGCTGCTCTCGCCACGCTTGCGCTCGCCTGCCTGATCGCCGCGGCGCAGATCAAGCGCGGCGCGAAAGTGATTGCCGCTTTCCTCGTTATCGAAGTCATTGCGCTGTCAGTGCTCTCCTATGCGGCGCTAACGCATTTTCGCGCGGCAAACATTGGGCTCGTGTTGCATCCGGTCGCTGCGGCCGTCGGCGCTGGCCTTGCGGCAACCCCGGCGGCGAGTATTGCTCTCGCGGTCATTGCCGGGGCCTCGATGACGGCCGGAGCGGACTGGGCGACCTTCTTTGCGGAGGACATGCTCGATGCCAAGCGCCGCATGGGGCCGGTCGTTGCCTGGACGGGCCTCATCGCGGCCGTGGTCATTTCGGTGCCGGTAGTGCTCATGATTCTCGCGATGAGCGATGTCGGTGCCACACTTTCCTCCGAGGCGCCCATGGCGCATTTCATGGAGGAAACGACTGGTCCGCTCGTAACTTCGCTCGTTTCGCTCGGCATCATTGCGGCAATCTTCAACGGTGCGATTGCGGTGATGATGGCGCTTTCCCGGCAGCTCCATGCACTAGGGCGCGACGGCGTATTTCCCGCTCCGGTCAACCGGGTGCTACGGATCGTGAGCCCGCGTACGCGCGCGCCGACCGGGGCGCTGGCGGTGCTGCTGGTGGTTGGCGGCATGTGCACATTCCTTGGTGAGCGCCGCCTCGTCCTCCTCACCAGCGGCAATTTTTCCGAATACCTGCTGCTCGGCCTCGCCGTGATCGCCGGACGCAGGGCGGGGGTGTTGAGCGAGCATTTCCGCATTCGGCTCCATCCGGTGGTGCCGATCATGGCGCTTGCTCTCAGCTTCTCGATCGTTGCGGCGAACTGGGCCGATGCCGAGACCGCGCGGGTTTCCATGGCGCTGCTGCTTGCGGTGTTTGTGGCCGCGTTTGTCTGGCATGAGTGGTCCATCCGGACAGGGCGCGGCCCGGTCCGGCTTAACGGGAGCGATCTTGAATGACTGTCCGCGCCGGCGCCGCCACGCTTGCCGCCCTCACTATCGTCCTTGCCGCCTGCACACCGGCCAAGCTCGCGGAAGGCCGCGTCCGTTCCGCGCTGATGGATGCCGGGCTGTCACAGCCTAACGCTGCGTGCATGGCTGAACGGATGACAGACCGCCTGACGCTCGGCCAGTTGCGCAAGCTGCAGGCGCTTCAGTCGCCCAAGCGCTCTATTGCGGATTACGTGATGACCGTTCGGCGCGTGGGCGATCGCGAGCTGATCGAGGTCACGGTCGGTTCGGCGCTGCTCTGCGCCAGCGGTCTGGCGCCGGAACGCAAGCCGGGCTAGGGCCGCCCTACCGCTTTCGCGTGAGGTTGTTGCCAAATATGCAGGTCAAGTCGTGATGGAACGCGCACCATGGGCCTGCGATCCCGATCGCTCGCGCGGGCGGGAGTTCACGCTGGCCGGTGAAACCGCGCGCGGGCCGCGCAGCGTGTTCCAGCGCGACCGCGACCGCATCATCCATTCGATCGCCTTCCGCCGTTTGCGCCACAAGACGCAGGTGTTCATCGCTCCTGATGGCGATCATTACCGCGTCCGGCTGACGCACAGCCTCGAAGTCGCGCAGATCGGCCGGGTGATCGCGCGTGCGCTGGGGCTCGATGAGGATCTGACCGAAGCGCTTTGCCTTGCGCACGATATCGGTCATCCGCCGTTCGGCCATGCCGGAGAGGACGCGCTGGAAGAAGCGATGGCGGACCATGGCGGCTTCGATCACAACGCCAACACGCTGCGCGTTCTGATGCGGCTCGAAAGCCCCTATCCGCGTCACGAAGGGCTCAACCTCTCGTGGGAGTTGCTCGAGGGCCTCGCGAAGCACAACGGTCCGGTTTACCAGCCGACTTGGGCGCTGGCCGAACTCGACGCCGCGTTCCCGCTCGATCTCGCGCAGCATGCCTCATTGGAAGCGCAAGTCGCGGCGATCTCAGACGACATCGCCTATGACAACCACGACATCGACGACGGCCTGCGGGCGGGCTTCCTGACACTCGATACGCTGCTGTCGCTGCCTTCGCTCGAAGCGCAATGGCGCGATATCGAGGCTCGCTTTCCCGGCGCCCCGCGTGACCGGCTGCTGCGCGAACTCGTGCGCGGACAGATCGGGCGCATGGTCAATGATGTGATCGGCGAAGCGCAGCGGCGGATCAAGGAAAGCGGTGCGCAGAGCGTTAACGAAGTGCGCGCGGCCGGACGAACGCTCGCCGGCTTTTCGCCCGCTATGGCCGCTGAAGAGCGGACGCTGAAGTCCTTCATGTACAAGACGCTCTATCTGCACGAGGCTCAGGAGAAAGTTGCGAGCCGTGCGCGCGGCGTGATCGCGCGGCTGTTTGCCGCATACCGGGCCGAGCCGGAAAACCTCCCCGAAAGCTGGCGCGCAAGTCTTCCAGCGGAGGAGCCGGCGCGGAGCCGTCACATCGCGGATTTCATGGCCGGAATGACCGACAAGTACGCCATGGATTGCTACGCGCGGCTATTTGGCGAGCGCCCCGAAAGCCTCAGCAACGTCTGATCGTCACTTGCGGCCGTGGATCACGTCCGACCCGGCCTGTCCGACCGACTGGATATCGCCGCCGATCCCTTTCACGGTCTTGCAGCCGGTGATGCCCAGCACCATGCCGGTGAGCGCGATGGAAAAAATCACCTTGCGTACCATGGTTCTTGTCCCTTTAATCGCGTGGTTAAGTCGCGGGGTCTGCCGCGGTTGATGCGTCCCTGCCACCGGCTAGGTGAACGCTGACTGAGCAGGCCCGAAACGAGCGGCGCCGGGAAAGGGATGGCCATATGCGCGAGACGGCAGGTTTCGAGACGTTCGATGCGTTCTTTCGGCACTGGGCGGAGGAGCGGCCCGATGCAGTGTCGCACGAGCAGGACGGCCGCATAACGACATATGCGCAAGTCGAGGTTTTCTCGCGCCGCTTTGCTGCCTTTCTTGCCACGCACGGCGTGGTGAAGGGCGACCGGGTCGCTTGGATCGGCAAGAACTGCGATCTCTATTTCCAGATGCTGCTCACGTGTGGGCGGATCGGTGTCGTGATGGTGCCGATTGGATGGCGGCTTGCTCCGGCTGAGATGGCGTACATCCTTGAGGATACCCGGACGAAGTTGCTCTTTGCAGGGGACGGGTTCGAAGCGGTCTCGCATCAATTGGCTGCCGAAGTGCCGCAGCGGCCGCAGGTTATCGAGGAAGCACAGGCACGCGCGGCAATCCCGGACTGTCCTGCGGATCCGATCACCGCAGCAGAGCCGGAGGCAGCATTCCTCCAACTCTACACCTCGGGCACGACCGGAAGGCCCAAGGGCGCGGTGCTGTGCCAGCGCAATTTCATGGGCCTGCGCGCGCCTGCCCTCGATGCCGGGCTGCCGTGGGCGGAGTGGGAGGACGACGAGGCGATTCTCGTCTGCATGCCTTGCGCACATATCGGTGGCACCGGGCTTGGCACGATGGCGTTCTGCGCAGGCGTGCGAGCGATCGTGCAAGCCGAATTCACCGCAGACGGCGCGCTGGACGCGATCGGGCAGGGGATCACCCGCTTCTTCATTGTGCCCGCCGCGCTGCAGATGCTGATCCAGCATCCCAAGGCGACCGAGACCGATTTCACCAAGTTGAAGTACGTGATGTACGGTGCCGCGCCGATCCCGCTCGAACTGCTGCGGCAGGCGGTGACGACGATCCCCAACGCCTCGTTCATGCAGTGCTACGGCATGACCGAGACGACCGGTACGATCGCGGTGCTGCCGCCGTCTGACCATGATCTTGATGGCAATTCGCGCATGCGATCGGCGGGCAAGGCATCGCCGGGGGTCGAGATCCGCATCGTCGACAGCGCCGGCAATGAAGTGCCCCGTCACACTGTGGGCGAGATCCAGACACGCTCGGCGGCCAACATGCTGCACTACTGGCAACTGCCTGAGGCGACTGCAAAGACGCTCACCAGCGATGGCTGGGTCTGCACCGGGGACGCCGCCTACATGGACGAGGACGGCTATGTCTTCATCCAGGACCGCATCAAGGACATGATCATCTCGGGCGGCGAGAACGTCTACCCGGCGGAAGTCGAAAGCGCGATCTATGGCCATCCGCAGGTGGCAGAAGTTGCGGTGATTGGCGTGCCCGATGCCCGCTGGGGTGAGGCGGTGAAGGCCTGTGTCGTCCCGCGCGAGGGCTGCGAAGTGGACGAGGCGAGCGTCATCGCGTGGGCGCGTGAGCGTATCGCCGGGTTCAAGGTGCCCAAGTCGGTCGACGTGATCCCGGCGCTGCCGCGCAATCCCTCGGGCAAGATCCTGCGCCGAAACCTGCGCGAACCTTACTGGGAAGGCATGGACCGGCAGGTCAACTAGTCAGGCATTGCTGTAGCGTTTTGCAGCGTGGATCGCGGCAAGGTGGCCGAAAGTGGCCGCCGCCGCGATTGTCGCGCCGGCACCGGGATAGGCGCGCCCGAACGGCGAACTGGCTGAATTGCCTGCCGCATAGAGCCCGGTGATCGGCTTGTCCGATGTGTCCAGCACGCGCGCATGCTGATCGGTCTTAAGGCCGCCGTTGGTGCCGAGATCGCCGGGGCGGATCAGCGCGGCCCAGAATGGCCCGTTCTCGATCGCGCCGAGGCTGGCGTTGGGCTTGTGCGCCGGATCGGCCCAGTGGCGATCATAGGCAGTGTTGCCCCGGCCGAAGTCTTCATCGCGGCCAGCCTTGGCGAATACGTTGAAGCGCGCGACGGTGGCATCGAGAGCGGTGGGCGGAAGACCGCATTGCTGCGCGAGGGCGGGGATGGTTGCGGCTTGCCGGAGGGTGCCGATCTTCAGCATCTTCTCGCGTACGCGCGATGAAGAGAGTTCAGCAAAAACGTATTTCTTCAGGAACTTGCCATCCATGATAAGCCAGTGCCGGCTTGTCGCCGCGCCGTGCTCGAACATCACGCGGCCGGTGGTCATGTAGGACGCGGCCTCGTTCATGTAGCGCTGTCCCTCGGCATTGACGACGATGCTGCCGGGCAGCGCGCGCAGGCCGAGGGCAAGGGCATTGGTGCGCTCGTCGATCTCGATCGAGGGCATCCACCAACTATCGTCGGTCCGTTCGTGAGCCGCGCCGACCGTGAGGCCTGCGTTGAGCGCATCACCTTCGTCTTCGGGGATGGCATTGGGCCAAACCCTCTCGCGGCCCTGCAATTGCTTGCGCAGAGCGGAGTTGCGCGAGAAGCCGCCTGCGGTCAGCACCACGCCAGCCGGTGCTTGCAGCGTTGCGCGGCCATTCGGGCCTTCGACCACCACGCCGGTCACCGCGCCTCGGTCCTCGACTAGGCTCACCATCGCGGTCGAGAGACGCAGTTGGATGCCGCGGTCCATCGCGATCTTCATCAGCGCGGCCACTAGCGCGCGGCCATTGCCCAGCGGCTTCCTGCCCAGCATCCGCTTGAGCTTGTATTTGCCCACGGTCACGGTCGTTTCCACCAGCGGGCCCACCCGCGATTTGGCGAGTGCGACCGTGCCGAACTGATCGCTGCTGAGGGCCGGTATGTCGAGACCGGCGTTGCGCATGGTGAGGAAGCGTTCGCCTAGCACCGTCCCGTCGAATTCGGCAGATTCGAGCGTGCGGCCAATGCCATTGCCTTCGACATGCGGGTAATAGTCGGGGTGGGTGCGGCTGCGGATCCAGCGCATGCCCTCGTCTGCCAGCATGCGCGCCATCGCCGGCGCGGTTTCGAGAAAGGCGTGCGCTTTGGCCCGGTCTCGTTCGCCCGCCTCGCCGAGCAGACCTTCAACATAGGTACGCACTGTGACGGGATCTTCCAGCGAGCCATCGGCCTCCATCACCGGATTGTTCGGCACCCACAGCACGCCGCCCGAAGTCGCGGTGGTGCCGCCCCAGACGTCAGCCTTCTCGATGATCAGCGGACGCAGGCCGAGCCGCGAAGCCGTGATCGCCGCCACAAGGCCAGCCGCACCGCTGCCCACGACAACAAGATTGAAGTCGTCCACCGCGCCTGAATTCATTTTGTTTTCCTCTCCACTCACCGGGCGGCATGCCCTTTCGGGCAGGTCTCGCCTAGCTGACGTTAGTGGGAGGTCTGCTCAGGCGGCAGGTGATCGCGAACCCGCGGCGCTGCCGCGCACCTGTTCGCGCCAGGCGATGATAAGGCCCGCCGCAATGATGGCGGGAGCGCCGATCCACGTCTGCGCCGGTGGCACGTGGGCGAACACGAGCCAGCCCCACAGCGTAGCCCAGCCGAACTGCGAGTAGTCCATCACGATAACGCTGGAGACGCTGCCATAGCGCAGCGCAGCGGTCATCAGCAGTTGCGCGGCAAGGCCCGTCGCGCCGATGCCGCCGAGCATGGCCCAGCCGGCAAGGTCGTGGTGGGGCAGGCCTGTCCACAACATGAAGAGAGCAAGCGGCGGCGCGCAGAAGGCCGAGAACCAGAACACGATGCTGACCGGTTCCTCGGTGCGGCCGAGATCACGCAACTGGATCGAGATGAGCGCGACCATGAAGGCGGCGCCGATGCCGGTGGCAAGGCCATTCAGGGGAAGATGCGCGCGGTCCGGCCCCGCGATGATCATGATGCCGATGAGCCCGAGCAGCACGGCCGTCCAGCGCCATGCGCCGACCTTTTCGCCGAGCAGGACGACGGCCAGCAGCACGGCGAATATCGGCGCGGTGAAGCCGAGCACGGTTGCCTCCGCCAGAGGCAGGATCTGCACCACGCCGAGCGTGAGGAACATGCCGAGCCCGCCGATCAGCGCGCGGCGGGCATGGATCCACGGCCGCTTCGTGCGGACGCGGCCAAGCTGGCCACGAGCGGCGAGCCAGCCGAGGAGCGCAAGGCCGGGAAGGAGTTGCCGCCAGAACAGTGTTTCGGGAAGCGTGATGCCATGTTCGCCGGTGAGCTTCACCAGGAGCAGCATGACCGATAGCGCAAGCATCGCGACAAGGCGCAGGCCCAGCGCATAGATCGGTCTTTGTGCAGTCGGCATGCCCCCCGCCATAAGGCAGGGGGGATACCGATCAAGCCTTTAGATCAGCGGCAAGCCTCAGAGACAGGCTTCGAGGTAAGCCTGATCGAAGCCGAACTGGCGCGCCTTTTCGAGGGTGTAGGGGCGCAGGCCCGAGGGTCGGAATTCACCGATGATCTTGCCGTCCTCGTTCTCGTCGAGATACTCGAACTTGAACAGTTCCTGCGTCACGATCACATCGCCTTCCATCCCGATCACCTCGGTGATGTTGGTGGTGCGGCGCGAACCGTCGCGAAGGCGCTTCACCTGCACGATGAGATCGACCGATTCTGCGATCTGGCGGCTGATGGCTTCCTTCGGGATCTTGATGTCGCCCATCAGGATCATGTTTTCCATACGGCCAAGGCATTCGCGCGGGCTGTTGGCGTGGAGCGTACACATCGAACCATCGTGGCCGGTGTTCATGGCTGCGAGCAGGTCGAAGCACTCCGCGCCGCGAATTTCGCCCAGGATGATGCGGTCAGGACGCATACGCAGGGCGTTCTTCACAAGGTCGCCGATGGTGATGGCGCCCTGGCCTTCAAGGTTCGGCGGGCGGGTTTCGAGCGGCAGCCAGTGCGGCTGCTGCAGGCGAAGTTCGGCCGCGTCTTCGATGGTCAGCACGCGTTCGCCCGGGTCGATCATCTTCGACAGGGCGTTGAGCATGGTCGTCTTACCCGAACCGGTACCGCCCGAGATGACGATGTTCATGCGGCAGGCGCCTGCGATCTTGAGCGCAGTTGCCATCTTGTCTGACATCGAACCGAAATCGCGCAGCATGTCGAGCGTGATCGGCTTCTCGGAAAACTTACGAATCGAGATCGCGGTGCCGCGCAAGCTGAGCGGCGGCACGATCACGTTGACGCGGCTGCCATCCTTGAGGCGGGCGTCGGCCAGCGGCGTGGTCTGGTCGACGCGGCGGCCGACCTGGTTCACGATGCGCTGGGCGATCTGGAACAGGTGGCTTTCATCGCGGAACCGGATCGGCGCGATGACCAGCCGGCCCTTCTTTTCGATGTAGGTCTGCTCGGGACCGTTGACCATGATATCGGTGATTTCGGGGTCGTTGAGCAGTTCCTCAAGCGGGCCGAAGCCGAGCAGCTCGTCGATCAGCACCTTTTCGAGCGCGAACTGTTCGCGCCGGTTGAGCGTGACCTTGAGCTCGGCCAGCACTTCCATGATGATCGGGCGGAATTCCTCGGACAGTTCTTCCTTGGTCAGCGTGGCCGCCGCTTCGGGATCGACGCGTTCGAGCAGGCGCGGAAGCACCTGTTCCTTGATCTTGTGGACCGAGGCTTCGAAGCCTTCTGCCTGATAGTTGCCTTCGTTGACCCCGTTGATGCGGTCGGCCAGACGCGTCATCGCGTCCGACTTGTCCTTCGCACCGGTGTCAGCAACATCCATGTTCGGGAGCGGCGGGAATTGCTCACCGCCCATCGGCACCGGAACCGGTGCAGCCGAACCTTCGCCCGCCTTCATCGGACGCGCCACGCCGAACGACGGACGCATTGCAGTGCTTCCCCCGCTGACTCCGGACTTGCGGCCAAATGCGCTCATGCAGATTTCCCTGTTCTCGTAACGGATGACTTGCACCGACAATGGTCAGCACGATCTTCCGATGCGTGGTGAATACCGCCGAAACCTTCAGGATTTCCTAAACAGATCCCGATTTCGCACAGACGGTGCGGCAGGAGGGGGGCGAGAGCGCCCGTCATACCAGCACATACTCCGGAAAGCCGGGCTTTGCGGCGTCCGGCCATGGGACATCCCAGCACTTGGCGGGTTCCCGGATCGGCACAATAGCCGGGTGGGCGGGGCGAATCGCGCCGATCATCCGGTCATAAGGCGCGATGTAGGTGGAATAGCCGCCGGGCACGACGCCGTAGTAGCCGCAGTGCACTTCTGGCGCGCGCGGCAGCAGGATGGCGCGGGCGGTTTCGCCGATTGGCACGACCAGCCCGATCAGGAAGACGCAGATTGCGATCCGGCGGGCGGCCTGCCCGTTCTGGTCCTGCGCGTCCGGGGCCGAACGCAGCACGCCGGCCATGGCGATCGCGATGAAGGCGAGGGACGGGATCGAGACCCGCATCATGAAGTCGATCTTCTCGCCAACTCGGCCAAACGGCAGAACCAGCAGCATGACGACGCTGATGAGCAAAGTGACCCGGTCAAGGTTCCACGATCCGCGCGAGAGATAGAGGACGCACAGGAACGGCACGACCTCGAACAAGTAGAACAGGACATAGGCCTGCACGGGATAGTGCGAGGTGCCGCTGGGAACACCGCCGAGCCCGCTCGCCAGATAGAGCAGCGAGGGCAGGGCAAGCGCGACAGAAACGGCGGGCAGGAAGATGTCGGCGGGCCTGATCCGGCGAGCAAAAAGTTCGCCAAGCCCGGCTGCGATCACGAACGGCACGATGCCGAGACCGCCCAGCGGCGACATCAGTGCCAGCGCGGGAACGAGGCTCAGCATAACCGCCAGCGGCATCTTGCCTGCTCGCCAGCTGAGGTAGAACGCTGCACCGATCCATCCGGCAAGCGCGTGCTGCGGAACCCAGTAGGCCAGCGTCACCACGGCGGTGTACTGCATCAGATCCCATTGCTCGAGGTGGACGAGCGCGCTGCCGCCGTAGATCAGCTGCCCGATGAGATCGAGGCCGCTGAAGCCGAGCACAAGCAGGAGGGTCAGCCAGGGGCGCACCACGCCGGCAAACAGCGGCGCGGCAAGCGCCACCACCGCCGTCAGCAGCGCGGCATCCTGCACCAGCAAGGCCAGCTGCGCGGCGTAGGAGCCGGCGATCTTTCCGACGAGCGCCGGCACAAGGTAGATACCGACCGGGCAGCGCAGCATCGTCGGCCCGGCATCGGTCTGGTAGGCCCAAGGCCACGGATGATTGACGAGATCGTTGAGCACCGCATAGCGCACCTGCCAATCGGTGTTCGCATAAACGAAGCGCCCTTCACCGCCGAGGATGAACAGGACGAGCGCGCCAGCGAACAGCAGACCGAACGTGCGTGGCTGCACGGCGGCTTCACCGGTCCATCCCCGCAGCCGCCACAGCGCAGCGCAAAGCGCTGCCGAAAGGGTCGCCGCGGCGCCCATGGCGAGCGGTGAAAGCCCTAGCATGGCGAGCAGCAGCACCTGATCGAGCAGCAGGAAGCCGATGATGCCAAGCGCAAGGCTGCGGCTTTCCAGCAGAACACTGTGCGACCGGGCCCGGTGAACGGGCGCCATCGCATCGCTTGCGGGGAAGGGTGGGTTCAGCATCCTCTCAGGGATACGCACGAGCCCTCAAGGTATGGTTAACGCGCATCCACCTTGCGCAAGATCACGGCAGGTTCAGCTCAGCTTTCGACAAGGTGGTATTGTGCGCCCAGCGGCAGCCAGCCGAGGAAACGCTCGAGCGGGCTTAACACCTTGAGCGCGGGCGGAAAGAACAGGCAGAACGTGCGGCGCGTACGGACGAAGCCGGCTGCCACCATGCGCCGCCGCATTTCACCCGCGCCGATCAGCACTGCATCGCGGTCGAACTCGCAGCGGGCTACGGCAAGGCGGGTCAGCGGATTGAGCGGGTTGTGTTCGAACAGCACGATGACGCCATCGGGCCGCAGGACGCGGCGCAGCTCTGCCAGGATGGCGATGTGATGCTCGGCCGGGATGTGGTGGAACACGCAGGCGATGAACACGCAGTCGAGGCTGGCATCGGGCAGGGGAACCTTGAGCCCGTCATATGCGAGCGTGCGCACATTCGGGATCGCCTGCGTATCAACGAGATCGAGGCTGGCGCGCGAAACGTCGAGCGCGATGATTTCCGCATCGGGAAACGCTTCGTGCATCGGCGCCAGCGCGTTGCCGATCCCGGCGCCGAAATCCATGATCATGCGCGGCGAGCGCCCGCGGGCCTGCCACAGCTGCTTGACGTGCTCGATCTTGTAGCTGGCGAAATAGTCCAGCTCCGCTTCCGATACGCCGGTCGATTGGGCATGCTGGGCGCGGTAGTCCTGCGCGACCTTGTCGAACTCGGCCGGGGCGTGCACCGGCATGGTCTCACCCATGAACGCGTTCCTTGATGGTATCGTGGAGCTGGTGGACGGCACTGCCGCGCGCACCGCGAACGCCGTGCACCTCGTCGATGATGTAGAGCGGTCGGCGCTTGGCTTCCATATACATGCGGCCAAGATATTCGCCCATGATGCCGAGGATCATCAGCTGGGTGGAGCCCAGGACGAGGATGATCGCCAGCGTCGAAGTCCAGCCGCTGATCGCATGGCCGCTGACCCACGCGCCCAGAACATAGGCCAGCATGAGCATCGCTCCGATCCCGGCGCAGACCCCCATCCATGATGCGATGCGCAGGGGCGCAACCGAGAAGCTGGTTATCGCGTCGATCGCGAAGGAAATCATCTTGTGGAGCGGATACTTGGTCTCGCCCGCAAAGCGCGCGTCGCGATCATAGGGGAGGGCAACCTGCCGGAACCCGACCCAGCTCACCATGCCGCGCACGAACCGGTAGCGCTCCGGCATGGCCTGCAGCACATTGAGCACACGGCGGGTCATCAGGCGGAAATCGCCCGTATCGCGCGGGATATCGACATCGACCAGCCGGTCGAGCAGGCGGTAGAAGGCAGAGGCGGTCGCACGCTTGAACGCGGTCTCGCCGTCACGCTTGCGCCGCTGGCCATAGACGACATCGTGGCCGGCGCGGATGAGTTCGAGCATCGGGCCGATCAGTTCGGGGGGATCCTGCAGATCGGCGTCGAGCACGAAGATCAGCTCTCCAGCCGCCTGCGCGAGGCCCGCAGTCAGTGCCAACTGGTGCCCGTGATTGCGCGCAAGGTTGACGCAAAGGACGCGCGGATCGGCATCGGACAGCGCAACCATGCCCGCCCAGGTCGCATCGCGGGAGCCATCGTTGACGAGCACAATCTCGAAATCATGCGCAAAATGGGGTTCGATCGCGGCGATCAGCCGGCGGTGCAGTTCCTGCAGCCCCTCGGCTTCGTTGTAGCAGGGCACGACGACGGAAAGCGCGGGGGCCTGCGCAGGGGAGTGCGCTGATCCGTGCAGCGCGGCTGCGGCATCGCGTCCGTGCTGTTCCACCATCAAACTACCTCCTGCAATGCGCGAATGGTACGCAAAGCTTGGTAAACAAGCCGTAAAGAAGCCTCAACGAGCCTTTGATGCAAGGCTGTCGCGTCGCCATGCCACTGATTGTGGAACATGACCAGTATCGAGGGTTGCGCGTAAGGCCGCTTCCCGCAAAGAGGCTGGAACGGGGAGGGGCGATTGCGCAACCAGACGAGAGACGGACTGCTGCTCGCCCTTGGCGGTTTCGCATTCCTTTCGACCGGCGATACGCTGGTCAAGTCGATGACGGGGCTCTGGCCCGGACCGGCGATTGCAGCGCTGCGCTATGTCATCGGCACATTGGGCCTAAGCGCCTTGCTCTATTGGCGTGAAGGCTGGGGCGGTTTCCGCATGGAGCGGATGGGCTGGCATGCGGTGCGCGGGTTCGGCGTTGCGTTTTCGGCCACCACCTTCTTCACTGCCGTGCAGATCATGCCGATTGCGGAGGCAACTGCGATCTCCTTCACCAGCCCGATGGTGACGGCGCTGCTCGCTGCCGCGCTGATCGGCGAACCGATGCGACGCGAGACCTGGATTGCCAGCCTGGTGGCCTTTGCCGGCGTGCTGATCGTGCTGCGGCCCAACTTTGCCGTGATCGGACCGGCGGCCATGCTCCCCCTGTTCGCGGCTGTTGGCATGGCGCTGCTCATCATTGGCAACCGGGCGGTGCTAGGCCGCGGCTCGGCGCTTTCCATGCAGGTCAACGTGGCGATCTTTGCCACGCTTTTCCTCGTTCTGTTCACGCTCATCGGCCATTTCAGCGGGATTGCCATGCTCCATGTCGGCCCGCCGCCGTGGAGCGTTGTCGCCAAGAGCGCGATAATCGCGGTTACGGGCAGCACCGCGCACGCGCTGATTTATTTTGCCACCTCGCGGATCGGCGCCGCCACCGTGGCCCCGATGACCTACTTCCAGCTCATCATGGCGGGCTTTTATGGCTGGCTGCTGTTTCACGAACAGCCCGATGCGACTGCGCTGCTCGGCGCGGGCATCATTATCAGCGCCGGGCTTTATTTGTGGCGTGCGGGCCAGATGAAAGACGAACCGCAAGGCACGGAATAGCCGTGGCGGAACACTGCTGGCTCTGCGAACGGCCGCTCGGGCGCAAGGTGGAATGGCACCATCCCGTGCCCAAGAGCCGGGGCGGGCGCGAGACGGTCGCGGTGCATCCGATCTGCCACCGCACGCTCCATGCGCAGTTCAGCAATGGCGAACTGGCGCGGATCGGCGCCGATGTTGTGGCCCTGCGGGCCGATCCGGTGGTCGCCAAATTCGTCGCCTGGGTGTCCGGCAAGCCGCCAGATTTCCACGCTCCGACAGCGAGGAAGCGTTAAAGCAGGTCCAGCAGCGGCTGCAGACTGTCGAGCAGCACCGCCGCCCGGTCGCGCTCGGGAAGTTCGGTGCCCTTGGCCATGATCCCCGTCGCCATGCCGACAGAGAGCGCACCCACGGCATTGGCCATGCGCATTTCAAGCGCGGGATCGTCGCCAACGACGACCATCTGCTTCGCCGCGCTGCGCGGGAGGTTCATCAGCAGACGCGCGGTATCGAAGGCGACGCGCGAGGGCTTGCCGAGGATGCGCGGGCGCTTTCCGGTCATCGCCGTCAGCATCGCGTTAATCGGGTAGCTCGCGCCGATGGCGCGCCCATTGGCGGTGGCGAAGAACGGAACATTGCTTGCGGTAAGGAGCTTGGCGCCCTTCCACAGCGAATCGCAGGCGGCTTCGAGCGCGGGAAAATCAAACTCGCGGAACCAGCCGGTGTAAACGGCTTCAACGCCATCGGCCTCGTCGGACGGCCCCACTACATCTAGGCCGGCATCATCGAGCGGCGCGCGGCAGCCGGGGTTGCCCAGCACGCGGACCTTGCCGATGCCGGTGCGCTTCAGCCAGTCAGCCGTGGACGAAGAAGGCGTCAGCATCTGCGCGTCTTCCACCGGGAACCCGGCCTTGCGCAGCGATGCGGCATAGGCCGCTGGCGGCTTGGCGGTGCCATTGGTGAATACCACGAAGGGCGTGCCGCGTGCCTTCAGGGCTTCGAGCAGCGCGACGGCGTGGGGCAGGGCATTGTGGCCCCCGCTCTGCGCATCGCCGAGGGCAATCGTGCCGTCCATATCGAAGATGAAACCCGCGGCGTCCTTGAGCCGCGCGGCGTGTTCAGGGGAAATCGTCACAGACTGGCTCCGGCATGAAGGGCAAGGCGGAACGAGCCGCGTTCGATGATGAGGTCGCGCGCGGTGGGCTTGGATGCGAGCTTCTTCAGCAGCGCAATCACCGGTGCAGCCTCGGGGGTGTAGGTGGCGCGCGAGGGGCCGGCGGCCAGCATCGCATCGACCTGTTCGGGCGGTATTACCGCGCGCAGGAGGAACTCCTCATCGGGCATGGCATGGCCGAACTGTTTGCGTAGATCACTGAGCGCGGGGAAGGTCGGCTCGTTTTCCAGTTCGCGCGCACGGGGCCGGTCCATAATCGCTGCGAGTACGGCCTTGTCGATCGGGGACGTCGGCTTGCCGAACTTGCCGAGGCAGTAGCGGATCACCTGATCGGAAACTTGCGCATAGCGGCGTTCGCCGATCACGTTGAACAGCGCTTGGCTCATGACCATCTGCGGGAACGGCGTGACCATGATCGGATAGCCGAGTTCGGCGCGGACTTGTTCGGTTTCGGCGATCACGGCGGGAAGGCGGTCCGCAAGGCCGAGTTCGGCGAGCTGGCGCGCGGTGGTTGTCATCACGCCGCCTGCGATCTGGTGGCGGAGGAAGCTCGCGTCGAAGTTCTGCGGCTGCCCGAACGGCAGGTTTTCGGCAAGCGCGGTACGGTTCCAATAGGACGTCAGCTTAGCCAACGCGGCTCGATCGATATCGACAGTGTGGCCCGCCTCATCGAGATTGGCCAGCATCCGGTTCGCTTCGGGGAGCGACGAGCCGTCACCTGCCGCACCGATGCCGACATGGATCGCGGAAATGCCGAGTTTCGCGGCTTCGAGACTGGAGAGCATGCCTTGCCCGATCGTCGTGTGGGCGTGGATTTCAAGCGGGCGATTGCCAATGGCGGCCTTCACGGCGGGCACCAGCGTCCGCACGCGGTCAAGCGAAAGCAGGCCCGAAGGGTCCTTGATATAGAACAGGTCTATATCCGGGCTCTGGCCGACAGCTCGGGCGAAATCGGCGTAGAACTGGTCGGTGTGGAATTCCGAGAGCGTGAAGGTGAGCGCGCACATCACCTCGGCGCTGCCTTCTTCCTTCACCAGCCGCGCCGCTTCGATCACGGCGGGCACTTCATGCATCGGATCGAGCAGCACGAAACGGCCGACGCCGTTTACCTGCAGCGCGCGGTAGACGAGGCGCATGAATTCAGGATCCGCCTGCTGCCAAGCGATGAAGCGCAGGCCGGTGGTGATGAATTGCAGTGGCGTCGTCGGCATCGCGGACGACATGCGGCGCAGGCGTTCCCACGGGTTGTTCTGGAAGTAGCGGACGGCCACGGCCATGTGGCTCGACGAGGTGAAGTCGATGGCGCGGAAGCCGCAAGCCTCGGTCAGCGCGGCGGCCTGCAGCATGTGCGCTGTGTTGAGCCCGGTGGCGCCCCACAGGCTCTGGTTGCCATCGCGCATGGTCACGTCGACCAGCTTCAGGGTGGTCATTGGGCTAATCCTGTCAGGAAACCAGTGTCGACGCCGCCAATCGCAAAGCGCGGATCGGCGGCGATGCGCGCGTGGAGCCCGGCAGTGGTCGGCACGCCTTCGATGCGAATGCTGGCCAGCGCCGCCTTGAGCCGCGCGACCGCTTCCTCACGGGTCGGCGCATGGACGATGAGCTTGCCGAGCAGGGAATCGTAGAATGGCGGAACCTCGCCGCCTGCCGCGATGTGGGTATCAACGCGAATGCCGGGGCCGGCAGGCCATGCCGCGCGCGCAATGCGGCCGGGGGCGGGGCGGAAATCGGCTTCGGGGTCTTCGGCGTTGATGCGCACTTCGATGGCGTGGCCGAACGGGCGCACCATCGCCTGCGTCAACGTCAAGGGCTTGCCGGATGCCACCAGCAATTGCTGCTCGACGAGATCGACGCCGGTGATCGCCTCGGTAACCGGATGCTCGACCTGAATGCGCGCGTTGAGCTCGAGAAAGTAGAACGAGAAGTCGGTCGCATCGACGAGGAACTCGGCAGTCCCGGCGCCGCAATAGCCGATATGCTGCGCGAGGCGGACCGCAGCGTCCTCGATACCGGCACGCGCTTCTGCTGGCATGGCGGGGGCGGGAGCCTCCTCGACCAGCTTCTGAAAGCGGCGCTGGATCGAGCAATCGCGTGTGCCAAGGTGGATGGCGCGGGTGCCATCACCGAGCAGTTGCACCTCGACGTGGCGGCCCTTGGCGACGAAGCGCTCGACATAGACCGCGCTGTTGCCGAACGCGGCCTGTGCTTCGGCCTGCGCCATATCAAGCGCGGCATCGAGGTCTTCGGCGCGGTCGACGCGGCGCATGCCCTTGCCGCCGCCGCCGGAGACAGCCTTGAGCAGGAGCGGGTAGCCGGTCTGGCCCGCACGGACATGGACCGCCTCGCGCGTTGCTGCTTCACCGCCGGGAAGGACGGGGAGGCCTGCTTCGACCGCGAGAGCGCGGGCGGCGAGCTTGTCGCCCATTCCTTCGAGCGTCCTGATGTCAGGGCCAACGAAACGAATGCCCACCTCTGCAACCGCTTTTGCGAAAGTGGCGTTCTCGGAGAGGAAGCCGTAGCCGGGATGCACCGCATCGCAGTTTGCGCCGACCATCGCGGCGACGACCTGTTCGATCGCTAGGTAGCTCTGCGAGGAGGGGCCGGGGCCGAGAAGCACGGTCTCGTTTGCCATCAAGGCGGGTAGCGAGGCGGCATCGGCGCTGGAGACACCGAGCACCGTGGTGATCCCCATGGCTTTCGCCGTGCGGATCACGCGCAGGGCGATCTCGCCGCGGTTGGCTATGAACAATCGGCGGATCATCGGCTCAGCTCAGCCTGATCAGCGGTTCGCCCTTGGCGACCATCGTCGCGTTGGGGACAAGGATTCCGGCGACGGTGCCTGCGCGCCCGGCGTGCACCGGGTTCATCAGCTTCATCGTCTCGACAATGCCGACGACCGTTTCTGGGCCGACTGCATCGCCGACCGCCACGAACGGCGGCGCACCGGGTTGCGGGGCGTGATAGAACGTGCCGGGTAGCGGCGCTGCCACGGCATCGGGATCGGCGCTATGCTCGGCATCGGCTGCAATGGCGGCCTCGGGCGCGCTCCCGGCCCATTGCCATTCCTGCGTCAGGCTCGTTTCCGCGCCATCGCCGCGCGCCAGGCGCAGGCGAAAGCGGCGGGTAGAGAGGTCCAGTTCTCGGTAGGGCGATGCCTCGATGATCGCCGCGATTTCGGCGATGTCTTCGGCGGTAAGGGGGAGATCGTCGTTCATGTACGGCCTGCCAGAAGTTCGCGCGAGGCGGCGATGATTGCGTCGGAGAACGCGGTGTCGTTGAAGTGCGCGTCAACCGCAGTCACGGGAACTTCAGCGGGCATGACCTCTCGCAGGTACGCGGCAAATGGCGGCGGTACGCTTGGATCCATGAGGTGCCCGGCAGGGCTATCGTGATTGGAAAAGCCGTGGAGCGGGGTGAACACGCGCACCGGCCCCTTGGCATCGCGCACATTGGCCGCGAGGTGGTCGGCCAGCTTCTTGAGATCGTCGATGTTGGTCCGCACGGCGGTCAACTGCGGGTTGTGCTCGTGATAGCGGCGGCCGGGGAACTGCGCGCGCGCCGCATCGATCGGCCCGCCGATGATGAAATCCGCGTTGCCGGGCGCGAGAATGGTCGGAATGCCCTTGAGGAGCGCGGCGCGCCCCCGGTCCGGGCCGGTATCGGCTAGGCCGCCGAAGATGTGGTCGATGATCTCGGTTTGCGAGAGATCGAGCACGAGCGCGACATCCTTGCCCGCCGCGAGGCCGTCCAGCGTAGGTCCGCCGGCGCCCGATGAGTGGAACACCATGACCTCGCAGCCATCGCTTTCCAGCGCCTCACGGATGCGCTTGACGCTCGCTTCGGTGGTGCCGAGCGTGGTGATGAGGACGAGCGGCTTTTCCGCTGCGGCCTTCGGATCATAGCCCTTGGCCATGCCTGCGACCGCGTTTGCGGCGTTGCGGAACACGTCGCGGCTGATCGAATTGAGGCCGGAAATATCAGTCACCGCGTTCATCATCGCGATGTCCTGCACGCCCATGTAGGGCTTGGTGAAACCCGAAGCCATCGTCGAGACGATCATGCGCGGCAGGCCGTAGGGGAAGCTCTGCATGAGCGCACCGGCGAGCGCCGAGCCCATCGAGCCGCCAACCGCAAGGATGCCGGAGATCGGATCCTTCGCGTTCCACGCATGGGCAGCTGCGATCGAGCCGCGGATCATCGCGTCCTGGCACTTGCCTTCGTGGCCGAGCGCGCGGACTTCCTCGATGGTCATGCCCGCTGCCGCCGCAACGTCTTCGGGCGAAATCTCCGCCCCGCCGACGGTGCGCCGCACGCTGGGATCGAGGTGGACGACGCGCACCCCGGCCGCTTCCAGCACCGCGCGGACAAAGCGCGCTTCTTCTTCCTTGGTGTCCTGCGTCACGATGAGCATGACGCTTGGTTTGCTCGTGTCGGCCATGGTTGTCCCTCGCTCTCCCTGTCCCAAGAGTGCGACATCGCGGTTGACTTTGCACCACGGTATGCAATGGGCGCGTTGCATAAGGTGAAACACGCTGACGGGCCGGTTGGCGCGGTAAGCGAAAGAAGCACCGGGAAGAGACGATGCTGGAACGCAAGGTAAAGACCGTACGCGCGCTGGAACGCGGGCTCGATGTGCTGATCGAGGTGCAGGCCCGCCGCGCGGTGAGCCTGCATGAACTGCATCAGGCGCTCCAGCTGCCAAAGGCGACTTTGCTGCGCATGCTGCTCACTTTGGGGCGCAAGGGACTCATCTGGCAGCGCCTTGCGGATGGGGCCTATCTGCCGCATCTCGGGCCCGCCGCGCGCGGCACTGGCAGCGCCGTGGAGCATATTGCCGAGATCGCCTCGCCCTACATGAAGGCGCTTTCGACCAAAGTGGCGTGGCCTTCGGTGCTGGGTGTTCCGCGGCTCGATCACATGGAGATTCTGGAGACGAACAGCCCGCTGTTCCGGCTCGATTCGGCCATTCTCGGACCCGTTGGCGTCAAGCTTTCCTACATCCATACCGCCACGGGCCGCGCCTATCTGGCGGCTTGCGATGAGCAGGAGCGCGAGGCGATCATCGCGCGGCTGCGCCCGAAGGATGCGGCGCCCGGGAGCGAGGACGACCTGCGCACCATTCTCGCCGAGACCCGCGATCGGGGCTATGCGCTGCGCGAACCGCTGCACCCCTGGCCAGACCGTTCGAAGCAGCTTGTGCTGCGGGATGGGCGGCGTTCGATGGCGGTTGCCATCATGGCGAACGGTGCCCCGATCGCGACGATCAATCTCACCTGGCCTGCCAAGCGGGGCACCGACGAGGCGGTGATGCATCGCCACCTTGAGGCGCTGCATCAGACCGCGCAGGCGATCGGCCGGGCAGTTGCCACTCAATCGGTGGGCGCTCCGCTTGCAGGAAATGCTGTCTGATCAGGTGCTTGCGCAAAGCTTCGGCTGACTATTGCACCATGTGAAATCTGTTTGTGTTACTGATTAAATCAGCGCCTTCCTGTGCGACTATCGCACATCACAAAATGGGAGGGTTGAGGCATGCGGCAGTGGGTGATCCGGGCAGGCGCGTCGTCGCTGGACGACATGACCTTGCGCGATGCGCCCGAACCGCAGGCGGGCCCTGGCGAAGTGCTGGTGCGGGTGCGCGCTTGCTCGCTCAACTTCCGTGACCAGATCATCCCGCAAGGGCTCTACATGGGCGGCACCGTGGCGATGGATACCGTGCCGCTTTCCGATGGCGCGGGCGAAGTTGTCGCGGTTGGTGCGGGTGTCACCTCGGTGAAGCCGGGCGACCGCGTCGCCGGAACGTTCTTCCAGAACTGGCTCGATGGACCGCCCAATCCGGCTGCTGGCCCTGCGCTTGGTGCCCCGCCGGCAACCGGCATGTTGCAGGATCTGGTCGTCCTGCCCGAACACGGTGTCGTGCCGCTGGCGCAAAGCCTCTCGTTCGAGGAAGCGGCCTGTCTTCCTTGCGCCGGTGTCACCGCATGGAATGCGCTGATGGAAGGGCCGCATCCGGTCCGTGCAGGAGAAAGCGTGCTCGTGCTTGGCACCGGCGGCGTTTCGCTGCTGGCCCTGCAGATTGCGAAGGCGGCGGGTGCCAAGGTGATCGCAACCAGTTCATCGGATGAGAAACTGGCCCGTGTGAAGCTGCTCGGTGCGGACGAGGCGATCAACTATCGTGAAGTACCCGAATGGGGTGCGGCAGCGGCGAAGCTGGCTGGCGGCGGCGTCGATCATGTCGTCGAGGTCGGCGGCGCGGGGACGCTGGCGCAGAGTATCGCGGCGGTCGGTTTTAACGGCGAGATCGCGCTGATCGGCGTGCTGACGCGCGAGGGCAATACCAATCCGCATGGCCTGATGTTCAAGGGCGGCTCGATCCGCGGCATTTTCGTCGGTTCGCGCGGGATGGCGAGCCGGCTCCACAGCTTCATCGACACGCACGGCATCAAGCCGGTGATCGACCGCACGTTCGGCATTGAGCAGGCCATCGATGCCTACCGTTACCAGTCATCGAGCGCCTTGTTCGGCAAGGTCGTGATTACGCTCTAGCGAGCAAGCGCCTGACCGAAAAACAGCGGCGGGCATGAAGGAAGGGGATCGAGAGGCAATGGCGCAGGCACTGGGCTTTGGACAACGCATCGGGGGCGTGGTGCAGACTGCGTTCGTCGTTGCCGACATCCGCGCCGCGATCTCTCATTTCCAGCGCGACCTCGGGGCAGGGCCGTTCTACCTGCTCGATCATTTTCTGGGCGAAGGGCAGATCTATCGCGGTGCGCCTTCCGAGGCCGATGTCGCCATTGCGATGGGCTTTGCCGGGCACATGCAGATCGAACTCATCCAGCCGCTGGATGATCATCCGTCCGTTTATCGTGAAGTGATCGAGCAGCGCGGCTACGGCTTCCACCATTTCGGCATCGCGTTCGAGGACGTCGACGCTGCGCTGCCCGATTATCTCGATCGCGGCCACGCATTGGCTTTCCGCGCGCCGGTGCCGACCGGTGGCTCGGTCGCATATCTGGACAACATCGATCCTGCGGGGCCGGGTTTCCTCGAGCTGATCCCGGCAACCGAGGGCATGAACATGTTTTTCACCGCGCAATGGCAAGCGGCGCAGGACTGGGATGGCAGGACCGATCCCGTGAGGCCGTTCCTGTGAGCGGCGCGCAGCAACGCGCGAGTGGTGGCTATCAGGCCTGGGTTGTCGGGCTGCTGAGCCTCAACTTTGGCATCCTGTTTTTCGATCGCAATGCGCTCAACTTCCTGATGCCCTATGTGCAGCCCGATCTGCACTTGTCGAACACGCAGGTTGGCATGTTCAGCTCGGCACTGTCGTTGACCTGGGCGCTCTCGGGTCTTGCGGTTGGGCGGATTTCGGACAAGCTCGGTTCGAAGAAACCGGTGGTCGTCGTCGCGACGATTGCGTTCTGCTTGTGCTCGTTCGCATCGGGTCTTGCCTCATCGTTCTTCATGCTGCTCGGTGCGCGCCTGCTGATGGGCGCGGCGGAAGGCGGCGTGATGCCGGTCAGCCATTCGATGATCGTCAGCGAAGTCGCGCCCGAGCGGCGCGGTCTTGCGATGGGCGTGGCGCAGAACCTTGGTTCGAACCTGCTTGGTTCGGGCCTTGCGCCGCTGCTGCTGGTGCCGGTTGCTGCCACTTATGGATGGCGTGAGGGCTTCTATCTGGCCGCCGCGCCGGGCCTCATCACCGCGATCCTGATCTGGTTCACCTTGCGCGAACCGCCCGCCGAAACCCACGATGATGCGCAGCCCAAGGTGCCGCTCTCGGAAGCGTTTCGCCACCGCAACGTCGTGCTCTGCGCGA
The DNA here is from genome assembly GCF_007991615.1 of Novosphingobium sediminis. Taxonomy (GTDB): domain Bacteria; phylum Pseudomonadota; class Alphaproteobacteria; order Sphingomonadales; family Sphingomonadaceae; genus Novosphingobium; species Novosphingobium sediminis. The sequence goes on from NZ_BJYR01000001.1 coordinate 217,215, forward strand.
TCATTTCGGTGCTGCTCGTTTCGTACCTCGTGGTGTGCTGGGCGTTCATGCCGCTCTACCTCACCAAGGTGCGCGGTTTCGCGCCCGAGACGATGGGCTGGCTGATGGCGACGCTCGGCCTCTCTGCGGGGCTGGGCAGCTTCGTTGTTCCCGCGATTTCGGATGCCATTGGCCGCCGCCCGGTGATGATCGGGTTTGCGTTTCTTGGCGTGATCCTGCCGCTGGGCGGGCTCTACTACACCGGTTCGGCGTGGGTGCTGGCGGCGATCTTCTTCTTCGGATGGGGGCTCAACGGGCTGTTCCCGATGTTCATGGCGACGATCCCGTCCGAGTCCGTCGACCCGCGCCTGACCGCGACACTGACCGGTGTCGTGATGGGCACCGGCGAAGTTCTGGGCGGGGTGCTCAGCCCCTTCCTCGCCGGCGCGCTTGCCGATGTCTACGGCCTGTCTGCCGCGCTCTGGCTGATGCTCGCGCTGTGCATCCTTGCCGGGATCTGCGCGCTTGGCCTTGTCGAATCCGCCCCGCGCGTCGTCGCCCGCCGCGCTCCCGTTCCCGCCTGACCTCGCTGCAAAGGACGCCCCCGCCATGACAGCAGTGCAGAAATTCGCCACCGAAGGAATTGCCCCGCCCGAACGGCTCGCGTTCTGGAACGAGCTGGTCGACCGCGTCTACAGCGGCACGTACGTCAAGAGCAGAAGCGGTGATTTCAGCGGTGAGATGTGGACCTGGCAGGTCGGCGATCTTGCCATGATCCGCCCGCGTTCGACGGCATCGTTCGTCGGCCGCGATCCGCGCTATACTGCGGACGAGCGGCTGATCCTGCACCTCCAGTGCCGCGGCTCCAGCAGCCACCGCCAGAGCGGAACCGAGACCTTGCTCGGCGCCGGAGACTTCGTGATCGCCTCCCCGCATGAGGCCTACGCGATCGACCTTGCCGCACACGAACTGCTGGTGGTCGAATTCCCCCGTGCGCCGCTGGCGGAGCGTTTTCCCGGGATCGATGATGCTCTGCGCCAGCGCATGAGCGGGGAAACGCCGGGTGCGCGGGTGTTCCACGATTTTCTCTTGTCGCTGTGGCGACAGAGCCAGCAAGGCTTTGCCGATCCCGACTGGCAGGATGGGGTGAGCCAGGTGTTCTATGACCTCGTCGCGCTCGCCATGCGCGGTGCGACCCGTCCTGATGCCGCAGCGCCTGCCGCAGATAGTGCGCTGCACCGCCGCGTGCTCGGGATTGTCGAGGCGCAACTGGCCGATCCGGCCCTGCGCACGCTCAGCCTTGCTTCGGCTTGCGGCGCGTCGGTGCGGACGATCCAGAACCTGTTTGCCGGCATGGGCACCACGCCGAGCGCCTACATCCTCGAGCGCCGCCTCGCCCGGGCTGCCGAGCGCCTTGCCGCAGCGCCGGGCGCAAGCATAACCGAAGTCGCCTTTGATCTGGGCTTCAACGATAGCGCCTACTTCGCGCGGGCTTTCCGCCAGCGCTTTGGCGTTTCACCACGTGAATGGCGGCGCAAATAGGTCGAATTGCGCTTTAGTCCTGATCGCCTTGCGCTCCAGTGCAAGCCGGTCGGTCCGAAGCGGCGTAAGCATACGAATGCGCATGTCCGTCCGTCCTCCGGACGAAACGGTCAGTGACATTTTTACAGGGAGAGCAACATGAGACGAACAACGGTATCGCTTGCCGTGCTCGCCGCAGCGCTGGGCACACCGGCCTTCGCGCAAAGCGCACCGCAGGCCCAGGCTGAAGCCGCGCCCGAAGGCGGCATCGCGGAAATCGTCGTGACGGCGCAGAAGCGCGCGGAAAACGTGCAGGACGTGCCGATCGCGATCACGGCGTTTACCTCGAATGCGCTGCAGGAGCGCGCGGTCACCAGCGTTGCGGCGCTGTCCAATCTTGCGCCCAACGTGACGCTGGACGCCGGCACGCCCTTCTCGGGTTCGACGGCGGTGCTTTCGGCCTATATCCGCGGCATCGGCGCAAACGACTTTGCGTTCAACATCGATCCGGGCGTGGGCATCTACCTCGACGGCGTCTACCTCGCCCGCTCGGTCGGCGCGAACCAGGACCTGCCGGACGTCGAGCGCATCGAAGTGCTCAAGGGCCCGCAGGGTACGCTCTTCGGCCGCAATACCATCGGCGGCGCGATCTCGATCGTCACGCATGATCCGGGCAAGGAATTCCGCTTCGTCGGTGACGTCACTGTCGGCCGCTTCAGCCTCGTCCAGACGCGCGGCACGGTCGACCTGCCGATTGCCGACGGCCTCGGCGCTTCGGTCAGCTTCTCGACCAAGAACCGCAGCGGCTACCTCCAGCGCATCGCGTATCCGGGGGCCAGCAACTACGCCTCGACGAACATCCAGAACTACAAGGCTGCCGGCTACAACAACGCCGGGCTCGGCACTGAAGGCGGCGACGGCAACTGGAACCTGCGCGGCAAGCTGAAGTACGACAAGGGTCCGTTCACCGCGACCCTCTCTGCCGACTACACCAACGTCGATCAGAGCCAGATCGCCAACACGCTCATCAAGACCACGCCGGCGGTCTTTGCGGGCACCTACAACTGCGCGATCATCGCTTCGTCGACCGACTGCGGCGGCGGCCCGCCCGCTTTTGCCTATATCGGTGGCATCGGCGGCCTGAACTCGATCTTCGACAACCCGACCGTCTACGGCGTCAATGTCGATGCGGATCCCAAGAACAACCGCCTGCCTTATGATGATCGCTTCCTGACCGGCGACATCGACAAGAGCTATGCCAACGGCAACAACTACTCGAAGCTGAAGTCCTACGGCGGCTCGCTGACACTGCAGTATGACCTCAGCGATTCGATCACGCTGAAGTCGATCACCGGCTACCGCGAACTGCACTGGAACGTGGGCACCGACCTCGACGGGTCGCCGCTCAACTTCCTGCACACCAGCTTCACCACCGACCAGTGGCAGTTCAGCCAGGAGCTCCAGCTCCTCGGCAATGCCATGGACAAGAAGCTCAACTACGTGCTCGGCGCCTACTTCTTCAAGGAAGCGGGCAACCTGCACGACTACGTGACCTTCGCGGAAGGCCTGCTGCAGGTCGATGGTCCGAACAATCTCTCGACCAAGAACTACGCGTTCTTCGGTCAGGTGGATTACAAGTTCAACGACATGTTCGGCATCACGCTAGGCGGCCGCTACACGCACGAGGACAAGGAATTCGAAGGCTTCCAGTCCGACGCCAACGGCCTCACCTACAAGATCCTGAACTTCCTCGCCGGGATCGGAGCCGGCCCGCCAGCTTGCGCCAACATCGATCCGATCAGCGACGATTGCCGCATTGCCGCCGGGTTCCCGAACCAGGGCCAGCCGCTTCGCTACTACGTCGCGGGTGTGCAGAAGAAGAAGTTCAACAACTTCGCGCCCAAGGTCGGTCTCCAGTTCCACCCGAACGACGACGTGATGGTCTATGCCAGCTGGTCGAAGGGCTACAAGACCGGTGGCTGGACGACGCGCCTCTCCAACCCGCTGCCCTATGCTCCGGGCTTCGGTGAGGAAAAGGCGACCACGTATGAACTGGGTGTCAAGTCGACCCTGCTCGACCGCCGCCTCCAGATCAACGCGGCGGTGTTCCAGACCGACTACAAGGGCATCCAGCTGAACTTCCAGCAGGGCGTCTCGCCGACCATCCAGAACGCGGGCGATGCCAAGATCAAGGGTTTCGAGGTCGAAGTGACCGCGGCGCCGGTCGATGGCTTCACCCTCACGGGTTCTGTTGGTTACCTCGATGCCAAGTACACCTCGGTCCTCGGGCCGGCACAGGTTGCCGCAAACCCGTTCCAGGCCGGCGTGTTCCCGGGCGGAGAGCTGCCCAAGACGCCGAAGTGGAAGTTCAACATCAGTCCGCGTTACGAGGCGAAGTTCGAGAACGGCAGCAAGCTGATCTTCGTGGCGGACTTCACCCACTCGACCTCGCTGTGGAACGATACCGAGCGTGCCTATCTGCTGCAGCGTGCGGCGACGGACATCCTCAACGGTTCGATCACCTACAAGGAGCCGGGCGAGCACTGGGATCTGACTGTCGGCGGGACCAACCTCACCGACACCCGCTATCTGGTGACCGGACAGGCCCAGATCGCCGGTGGCCAGTTCTACGGCACCTACAGCCGTCCGCGTGAGTGGTACGCGCGGCTTGGCGTGAAGTTCTGAGCTGAGTGAAACAGGGGGCGGGTGCCGGAAGGTTCCCGCCCTACTGGCAAGTGGAGAGAGAAAAATGCCTGAAACCGCCCACTCCGAGTTCTGGAAAGGCATCAAGCCGGTCGAGAAGGTCTTCCGGGAAGGCGGGCTTCCCGAAGTCTACATGTCCAAGATCGCCGAGGGTGACGAGCGCTACTGGGTTCCGATCAGCGAGACGGTGAGCTCCAAGCCCGTCTGGATCAGCCCGACCAAGAACATGTGGGCCGATGTGCTCATGTCGAAATCCGCTGGCCTCGTGAACCGTCACTATCACCCGCACCCGATCTGGGCCTACACGATCAGCGGCAAGTGGGCCTATCTCGAGCATGACTGGACCGCGACCGCGGGCGATTTCATCTACGAGACGCCGGGCGAGAGCCACACGCTGGTCTGCTATGAGCACGAAGATCCGATGAAGGTGTTCTTCGTCGTCTCCGGCCCGCTGATGTGGCTGGATGATGATGGCAACACCACCGGCCACTTCGATGTGTTTGACTACATCAAGAACGCGCGCGAGCATTACGACCGGGTCGGCATCGGCGCCGACTATGTCGATACGCTTATCCGCTGAAGAGGAGCGCCCGAAATGAACGTGATGACTGCACCGCCTTCGTCCAAGAAGGAAATCGTCGATGTCGGCTTTGCCCACCGCGAACTCGTCGCGCGCCTGAGCCCGGGCGGCCGCTATATCGATGCGCAGACCGACGTTGACAGTCCGTGGGTGCCCTTCGGCGAAAACGCCGCGATCAAGCACCTCGCGTTCGACGTGCGGCAGGGCATCTTCTCCAACATCCTGTGGGTCAAGGGCCCCGGCGTTGTCGGGACGCATCTCCATCGCGGTACGATCGTCATGGTCTGCCTCGAAGGCAGTGTTCGCTATCTGGAGTATGATTGGGTTGCCTCGCCCGGCGGCCTGATCCTCGAGGTTCCGGGCGAGAGCCACACCCTCGTCACCGAGCACCCCGAAGGCGTGAAGCTGTTCGGGTGGATGCAGGGCCCGATCGAGTTCTACGACGAGAACGGCAACTACGCCGACACCTCGGACGTCTGGTGGTTCATCAACCACTACGAGACCTACTGCCGCGAAAACGACATTCCCATCAATCCCAAGCTCTATCTCTGAGGGACCGCCAGCCATGGCTACCATGACCGCGCCGCCTTCGGGCGCCTACAAGATCGTCGATGTGCCCGAGCTTTACGGCGCGCTTATCAAGTCCAAGGGTGTAGAGGGCACGTATGTCGGCGCCTCGGAAGCAGAGAGCCCGTGGGTGCCTTTTGGCGACAACGCCGCGATCCGCCATCTGGCGTTCGATGTGCGTGACAACGTCTACGTCAACATCCTGTGGATCAAGGGCCCCGGCGTGATCGGCACGCACAAGCACCGCGGCCGCGTGTGGGCGATCGGGCTGGAAGGCTCGTTCCGCTATCTGGAATACGATTGGGTGTGCAAGCCGGGCGAGTTCATCACCGAAACGCCGGGCACCGCACACACACTCGTGACCGATGATCCGAACGGGATGAAGGCGCTGTTCCACATGCAGGGGGCCAACGAGTTCTTCGACGAGCATGGCAACCACGTCGAGACGCTCGATGTGTGGTGGTTCATGAACCACTACGAGACCTATTGCCGGGAAAACAACATCCCGATCAACAAGCAGCTCTATCTCTGAGGAGAGGCTGAAATGAACGCTGCTGGGGTTCCCAAACTCGGTCCGGAGCCGGTCGGTACGTATCTGCGGAACACGTGGTACGTAGCGGGCTGGGCAAGCGATCTGGGCGATGAACCCCAGCAGCGCGTGTTTTTGGAAGAGCCTGTCGCGCTGTTCCGCGATGGTGAGAGCAAGGCCAACGCGGTTTCGGGCCGCTGCCCGCACCGGTTTGCGCCGCTCGGGCAGGGCAAGGTGGTGGAGGGCACTCTGATGTGCCCCTATCACGGACTGCGCTTCGACGGCACCGGCGCCTGCGTCCACAATCCGCATCCGGGCGGGCAACTCCCGGAAAACCGCCTCGGCGTCTATCCGCTGGTGGAACGCCACGCGCTCCTCTGGATCTGGATGGGAGAGGCTGACAAGGCCGATCCCGCGCTGATCCCGGATTTCAGCTGGCTTGGCGATCCCAAGTGGGAAGCCGTGCGCGGCGCTACCGTCGCGGAAGGGCATTACGAGCTCTACAGCGACAATATCCTCGATCTCAGCCACGCCAACTTCGTCCACCCGGCGCTGGTGGCCGCCGCCTTTACCGAGGGCGACCGCAAGTTCTGGCAGGACGGCGAGACGGTCCATGCCGAGTATATCCGGCTAGATGACTACCTCTCCGAAGGCATCGGCGGGATGCTGGGCCGCATCGGCGTAAAGCAGGATTTCTATGGCTGGGTCGTTTGGCACGCGCCCGCCGTGCTCTACTTCGATTTCCGCGCCGGGCCTCCGGGCACGCCGCGCGAAGATTGCACGCTGCTTCCCTCGCTGCACGCCTTCACGCCGGAAACACCGGATACCACGCACTACTTCTGGGCCACCGCGCGCGATTTTGCGCTGGGCGATGCGGAGTTTACCGCCGGTATGCGCGCCGCGCTCGAATTTGCGTTCGAGCAGGAGGACATGCCGCTGATCCGCGATAGCCACCGGCTGATGCGAGGCCGGGACTTCTGGGATCTGCGCCCGCTGATCCTGAACGGCGATGGCGGCGGAGTGCGCGCCCGCCGCATGCTGCAGCGCCTGATCGACCGCGAACGACAAGCCCAAGCCGCCGAATAAGGCCGCTGTGGCAGGAGAGGACACAACAATAATGGCAACTCTGGACCGCTTTGACATCAAGGGCCGCTCTGCGCTCGTCACCGGCGCGGCCTCGGGCATCGGCCTCGCCTATGCCGAAGCGATGGCGGAAGCAGGCGCGATGGTCACGCTGACCGATATCGACGGCGAAGGCGCCGAACGCGAGGCAGCGCGGTTGCGCGAGGCTGGCTGCGAGGTGCGCTTCGACAGGCTCGATGTGTCGGATTTCGATGCCGTCGCTGCTGCTTTCGATACCCACGCCAAGGTCTATGGCGGCCTTGATATCACCTTCGCCAATGCCGGCATCGATACTGGCGCGGGTTTCTGGAATCCGGCCGGGCACCGCAATCCCGATGGTCAGGTCGATACTTACGATCCCAAGCGTTGGGACAAGTCGATCTCCGTCAATCTCTCCGGCGTGTTCTACACCGTGAGCAACGCCGTGCGCGTGATGAAGCAGCCCGGTCGTGCCAATGGCCGCAGTGGCGGGTCGATCATCTGCACCGCCTCCAACGCAGGGCTGGTGACTGAGCCTATCGTCGGCCTGCCTTATATGCCCGCGAAAGCAGGCGTGCTGCATATGGTGCGCGCGCTGGGGCTGGAACTTGCCGAGTTCCGCATCCGCATCAATGCCATCGCACCGGGTCCGTTCGTGACGAACATCGGCGGGGGCTGGCTCAAGAAGGATCCCGTCGCGCGCAAGGCGTGGGACGCCATCGTGCCGCTCGGCGCTGTGGCTGAGACGGATCAACTGAAGCCGCTAGCCCTGCTGCTCGCCTCCGATGCCTCAGACTACATGACCGGCAGCCACGTCGTGATCGACGGCGGCATGATGCTGGGTAAGTACCAGTGAAGCGCGCGGTCCTCCTCGCCGCCGGACTTGCGCTGGCGGGCACCGCCCAAGCCGCGCAGAAGCTGGGCGAATACCAAGCGCAGCGTAGCCCGGAGCAGGTTTACGCATCCGTTTGCGGCTATTGCCATGGCAAGAACGTCGGCCCGGTGATACGGGGCAGGGCACTCCCGGCAGAGGCGGTCGAATACATTGTCCGTCATGGCCAGAACGCGATGCCCGCTTTCCGACCCACCGAAGTCACTCCCGCCGAACTCAAGGCCCTGGCAGCATGGGTCCAGCAAAGCAGCGCAGACCCGAAGGAAAAGGGCCAATGACCGCGAATATCGACCGCCGCTCCCTGCTGGGCGGCGCGGCAGCAGGGGCCGCCGCTGTGGGCCTCGGCACCGGCGCGAAGGCCAAGGCCGTCCTCGCGCCCGGCGTGAGGAAGCGCGATTTTGCGGGCGCGGTTGCTGCCATGCGCAAGGTTGTGGGTGATGAATGGGTCTTCGCCGATCCGGAAGCGGTATCGCCGTGGAAGAAGTCGTACACGCCCGATCCTTATGCAAAGCATGTGCCGGTCGGCGCGGTCTGCCCGGAGAACGTGGAGCAGGTTCAGGCTATCGTGAAGATCGCCAACCAGTTCCGCCAGCCGATCTGGCCGATATCGACTGGCAAGAACATGGGCTACGGCCAGGCGACTACCGCTGCCCCCGGGCAGATGGTGCTGGACCTGAAGCGCATGAACCGCATTCTCTCGGTCGATACCGAGCTGTGCACCGCGCTGGTCGAGCCGGGCGTTACCTATCGCCAGTTGAAGGACTACCTCGTCGAGAACAACATCCCGCTGTGGATCGACGTTCCGACTGTAGGCCCAATCGCCAGCCCGGTCGGCAATACGCTTGATCGCGGCGTCGGCTATACCCCCTATGGCGAGCACTTCATGGTCCAGTGCGGAATGGAAGTCGTCCTCGCGGACGGCGAAATCCTGCGCACCGGCATGGGTTCGACGAAGAACCCATCCGCGTGGCAGGCGTTCAAGTGGGGCTACGGACCCTATCTCGATGGCCTGTTCACGCAGTCGAACTTCGGCGTCGTCACCAAAATGGGCATGTGGCTGATGCCGCAGCCACCGGTCTACAAGCCCTTCGTCGTGCGCCACAAGAAGATGGAGGACGTCGCCCGCATCGTTGAGGCGATGCGTCCGCTGCGGATCGCCAATATCGTGCCGAACGTCGTGCTGATGATGGGCGCGGCCTACCAACTCGCCATGTTCAAGCGGCGCGGCGAGGTTTGGGATCAGCCCACGCCGATCACCGACGAGGCGGTCGCCAAGGCTGCGCACGACAACAACCTCGGCATGTGGAACACCTACATCGCGCTCTACGGCACCGAAGGGATGATCGCCGAAAGCGAGAAGATCGTCCGCGCCGCCTTTGCCGCGATCGACGGCGAGGTGCTGACGCAGGAAGACGTGGGTGACAACCCGTGGTTCCACCACCACGCGACACTGATGCAGGGCGGCCTCAATCTCGACGAGATCGGCCTTGCGCGCTGGCGTGGCGCCAAAGAAGGTGGTGGGGGCGGCGGGCTCGCGTGGTTCGCGCCGGTCGCGCCTGCAAAGGGCAGCGAGACGCAAGGGCAGGTTGAGCTCGCCAAGCAGATCCTCGGCAAGCACGGCTTCGACTACACCGCCGCCTTCGCCATCGGCAGCCGCGAACTGCACCACATCATCGCGCTGCTCTACGACAAGTCTGACCCGGCCGAGGAAAAGCGTGCCGACGATTGCTACCGCGAACTGGTCACGGGCTTCGGCGAGCGGGGCTGGGCGAGCTACCGCACCGGCGTCCACGCGATGGACCTCGTTGCCGAGCAGTTCGGCACGGTGAACCGAGCGTTCAACGCCAAGCTCAAGCATGCGCTTGATCCCAACCACATCCTCGCCCCCGGCAAGTCAGGAATTCTGTGATGATCAGGAAAACGCTTCTGGCGCTGGCGGGCGCCTTGCTTGCCGCCACCTCTGCCAACGCACAGGAAAAGCCGCTCACGGTCGAGACGCTGCGCACCAGCGGCGGCTCGCTGTTCGCGAACATCGCGCTCATCAAGGGCGAGAAGGATGCGGTGCTGGTCGATGCGCCGTTTACCCGCGCCGATGCCTACCGCGTCGTCGCGATGGTGCTCGACAGCGGCAAGCATCTCACCACGATCTTCATCACGCACGATCATCCCGATCACTTCTTCGCGATGGAAGTGCTGCAGGATGCGTTTCCGGATGTGAAGATCGTCGCGCATCCGGTGGTCGCCGCCGATATCTGGCGCTCGCTCCCGTTCAAGGTGAAGCGCTGGTATCCGGTGCTCGGCGTCAACGCGCCGCGCCACCCGACAGCGCCCGCCTCCCTCGAAAGCGATACGATCATGCTGGAGGGCAAGGAGCTCAAGGTGCTCGGCCCCGTGCAGGGCGACCACGTCCACGCTACTGCGCTGTGGGCGCCGTCGATCAAGGCGCTGTTTCCGGGCGATCTTGTCTACAACCAGATGTTCCTGTGGATGGGCGAGCACGATGCCGCCGCCATTGCAGCGTGGGGCAAGGCAAACGACAGCTTCATCGCGCTGAAGCCCGAGATCGTTGTGGCAGGGCACGACAAGCCCGGCACGCCGAACGATGCGTCCGGCCTTGAGTTCACGAAGCGTTACATCACCGAATGGCCCAAGCTGGTCGCAGCTTCGAAGGACAGCGCCGATCTCAGCGCGCGGGTGAAGAAGGCATTTCCGGACGCGGTCGACGTGCTGGGCGATTTCCTGCTCGGCAATTCGGCGCGCGTGGCGAAGGGGGAGCAGGCCGCATGGCAGGAGTAAGCTTCGAGGACAAAGCAGTCCTCGTCACCGGCGGCGCAACGGGCATCGGCCGCGCGGCGTGCGTTGCGTTTGCTGGCGCAGGGGCGAAAGTCATCATCGGCGATATCGATCCGCGCGCCGAGGAGACGGTTGCCATTATCAAGCAGGCGGGCGGAGAGGCTTCGTTCCAGCACGCCAATGTCACCGATGCTGCAGCAATGGATGCGCTCGTGGCGGCCTGCGTGCAGCGCTATGGCCGGATGGACGCAGCCTTCAACAACGCGGGCGTACTCCCCCCGCAGCGCCCGATCCACGAAGTGACGGTGCAGGAAATGAACCTCGCCATCGACGTTGACTTCAAGGGCGTGTTCTTCGCGATGCAGGCTGAAATCCGGCATTTCCTCAAGGTTGGCGGCGGTGCCATCGTCAACACAGCCTCGGTCGGCGCGCTGATCGCCGACCCGAACATGAGCGTCTATTGCGCGATGAAGCATGCGGTTTCTGGTCTGACCAAGGCGGCGGCGGTTGAGTATGCGCAGCAAAACATCCGCGTGAATGCCATCGCGCCGGGGTTTGTTGTTACGCCGATGACGCAGCACTGGGCAGATGACCCGGGCTTCCGCGCCGCGTTCTTTGCCGGCAATGTCAGCGGCCGGGCCGCTCAGCCGGAAGAAATCGCGGGCACCGTGCTGCACCTCTGCTCGGATGCGGCAAGTTTCATCAACGGCGCCACGATCCCCATCGATGGCGGCCAGACGGCACACTAAGGACCATAAGCCATGCGCGCCGCCGTCATGCAGGGCCTGCACAAGCCGCTGATCGTGGAGAACGTGCCCGATCCCAAACCGGGCGAGGGCGAACTGGTGGTCAAGGTCGGCCGCTGCGGCATCTGCGGGTCCGACCTGCACATGACCGAAGACCCGGCCTACGGGCAGGGCGCCGGTTCGATCCTGGGCCACGAGTTTGCGGGTGAAGTGATCGAACTGGGCAAGGGCGTTGAAGGCTTTGCCAGGGGCGATCTCGTTGCCGTCAGTCCGCTGAAAAGCTGCGGCGCCTGCCCGGCCTGCCGCGACGGCAATGTCTCTTGGTGCGAGAAGTTCGGCCTGCAGGGCGGCGGCTATGCCGAATACGCGCTGACCATGCCGAACCAGTGCGTGAAGCTCCCGAAGTCTGCCAGCCTTGCCGATGGCGCGATCATCGAACCACTGGCGGTCGCGCTCCACGGCGTGGCGATGTCGGGTCTGCGCATCGGCGACAAGGTGCTGATCCTTGGCGCGGGGCCCATCGGCCTTGCAACGGCCTTCTGGGCGCGCCGCATGGGGGCAGGGCGCGTGATCGTGCAGGACGTGGCCACCTGGCAGAAGGAGCGTGCCCTCAGCATGGGCGCGCATGATTTCATCGCCGATCGCGAAGACCCGCTTGGCGCTGCGGAACGCGCGCTGGGCGGCAAGGCGGACCTTGTATTCGAATGCGTAGGCGTTCCGGGGCTGATTGCGCAGGCAGTGGAGCAGGTCCGCGCGCGGGGCAGCATCGTGCTGCTGGGCCTGTGCACCGTGCCCGATACCTTCAACAGTTTTGCCATGCTCTCCAAGGAAGTGCGGCTGATCACGTCTGCCTTCTTCACCAGCCACGAATATCACGCCGCGCTCGATGCGCTGGACCGGGGCGCTGCCGAACCGCGTCTCCTCGTTACTGAAACCATCCCGCTCGAGAGTACGCCCACCGTGTTCGAAGCGCTCCGCCGCCGCACCGAGCAATGCAAGGTACTGATCGAGCCGGGCGCCTGAGAAGCTAGCCAGAGGAAAGCCGCAATGAACCTCGCCACCACGATCCCGACAAACGCCATCGAACGCGCGGTATTCGAATGCATGTACCCGACCGAGGCGCTCTATGCTGCGACGACGAACCCGTTGCACCGCGCGATCCTGCTCAATTTCTGGCGGCATGTGCATCTGGAAGGTGCCGGGCTCTATGACGATATCACCGCCAGCGACATGATGATCGACCACCCGGTCTACCGCGTGACCTGGGGTGCCAATCCCGCCGTGATCGAGGGCAAGGACGGCGTGAAGGGCTTCTACAACAGCGTCGGTCAGGCCGTGCTTTGGCATTCCGACGACCGCCTTGCGGTGAACGACTGGGGCATCTGCGACGAGATCACCTTCCACCAGCTGGCCAAGGGCGCTGACCTTTCGGCCATGGGCTATGACGCGACCAAGGCCGATGCGCTCTACCACGTTTCCAGCCGGCAGGCTTTCGTCTGGCCCTATGACGACAAGGCGCGGCTTGCCGGGGAACACCTCTACGAGGATCCGACGAGCGTCCGCATCGAGGAAGTTTCTCCCGATGAGGCGACCACACCAGCCGCCATTCAAGCGATCCACAAGGCCAAGCTGGCTGAATTGGAAGTGCGTTTCGGCCCGCGGTACTGGGTCTATCAGGGCTGAGGGGAGGGTTCCCAGCCATGCGCACGTTCCACGAAAAGCGCGCCTTCGTCACCGGCGGGGCCAGCGGGATCGGGTTCGGCATCGTCAAGGCGCTCGCCAAGCGCGGCGCGTTCGTGGTGATTGCCGATCTCAGGACCGACCATATCGACCGCGCCCTTCGCGAAGTGCGCGAGGCAGGGTTGGCGAGCAGCGTGGCCGCGCTGGCGCTCGACGTGACGGATCGCGCGGCTTTCGCGGCAGTGGCGGAGCGCATGGATATCGAACTCGGCGGGATCGACATACTCGTCAACAATGCCGGTGTCGGCGTCGAAGGGCCGGTGCTCGAAGCCGGTTATGCCGATTGGGATTTCGGCCTTGGCGTCAATCTCGGCGGGGTCGTCAATGGCCTGCAGGCCTTCCTGCCACGCATGATCGAGCATGGGCGGGGCGGGCACGTGGTCAACGTCTCGTCGCTGGCGGCGGCGGTGCGGATGCCGTCAAATTTCGCTATCTATGCTGCGGGCAAGGCAGCGGTTCTCAACCTTTCGGAAAACCTGCGCGAGGAACTGGCGGGCAAGGGCATCGGCATGTCCGTGCTGTGCCCGGCTTTCGTGCGCTCCAACATCCATGAAGCCGCGCTCAATCGTCCGGCGCATCTGCGCGAAGGCAGCGGCTTCACGCAGAGCGAGGCGACTTTGCTGGAGCGGCCGCCGGGCGCCGACTGGATGGACCCCGAGACCGTGGGCGAGATCGTCGCCGAGGGCATCCTCGCGAACAGGCTCTACATCGTTACCCACGGCGAATTTCGGGACAAGATGCGCGAGCGCAATGAAGCGCTCTTGGATGCGGTGCCCGAAGCTGCCTTCCAGTACTAGGCCGCTTTCTCTTCGCGCACCCGCAGCATGGCGAGCGCGGCCATTGCCATCACGATCGCGCCGACGAGCATCGTCCACTTTGGCTCGGTCGGGAAAAAGCTGCGGATCACACCGCCCATGATTGTCGCGACCATGAGCTGCGGCACAACGATGAAAATGTTGAACACGCCGATGTAGATGCCGAACTTGTGCGGCGGCAGGACACGGGTGAGGATCACGTAGGGCATCGCAAGGATCGAGGCCCAGGCTACGCCGACAAAGACCATCGGCAGCAACAGCAGCCACTGATCGCGCAGCACCAGCAGCAGCAGGAAGCCCACACCGCCGCCAAGCAGGCAGGCCGCATGCGTGCGTGCGTTGCCAATCCGCTTGGCGAGGATCGGGAGGAGGAACGCGGCAAATGCCGCGACGCCGTTGTAGAAGGCGAACATCACCCCGACCCAGTCCGCACCCGCGTTGAAGGCGGTGCCCGTCGTGTCGACCGCGCCAAACGCGTATTTGGTCACGACCGGTGTCGTGTAGATCCACATGATGAACAGCGCGGTCCAGGTGAAGAACTGCGCGACGGCCAGCTGCCGCATTTGTGCGGGCATCTGGGCCAGATCGCTCATGATCTCGGCGAGCGCGCCTTTGGCCCGCATGGCGCGCAGCACGATCTGGGCGAGGCCGAACGCCACCAATCCGCCGCCGAGAACATAGAGTTGCTTGTCGAGCCCGAGTTCGCCGACCACGGCAAGCAGTACCGCACCGAACACCAGCCACATCGGCCCGCGCGCGGAATAGACCAGCGGCTGCGAGCCTGGCTCGACATGGCTTTCACCGCCGAAAGCCGCCATCTCCTCCGGGCTGTATTCTCGCACGCTGAAGGCTGTCCACGCCACGGCCAGCACCATTGCGGCCGCGCCGATGAAGAAGCTGAGCCGCACGGAATCCGGCACCACGCCTTCAGGCGCGGTGTTGGCGATGCCGAGGTGCGTGAATAGCGCCGGCAGCACACTGCCGATCACCGCGCCCGCACCAATGAACCAGGTCTGCAGTGCAAAGCCCTGCGCGCGCTGGTCGTCCGGCGTCATGTCGCCGACGAAGGCGCGGAAGGGCTCCATCGCGATGTTGAGCGACGCGTCGAGGAGCCAGAGGAACCCTGCCGCGAGGAGCAGCACGCCTGTTTGCGGCAGACCAAGCAGCGCGAGCGCGGACAGCACCGCACCCGCCACGAAATAGGGCCGGCGCCTTCCGAACCGGCCCCAGGTCCGGTCTGAATAGTGGCCGATCAGGGGCTGGACGATGAGCCCGGTCACGGGGCCAGCGATCCACAGGAAGGCGAGATTGTCTACGCTGCTGCCCAGTGACTGGAAAATGCGGCTGATATTGGCGTTCTGCAGTCCGAACGCGAGCTGGATGCCGAAGAAGCCGAAGCTCACGTTCCACAGTCCCCAGAAGGACTGCTGCGGTTTTTCCCGAGGTGTCACGCTGCTTCTGGCTCCCCCATGCGCCTTGCTGCGCAGGCATTTGCTTTGTTTTCGTGAGCCAACCCTAGGCCAGCATGAAGGCTCGGGCAGCAATGCATACGAATGTCATCCATATGCCTGCATTTTTATGCTGCGGGGCAACTCATCCGCCAGTGCTGCCGCGCACGACCAGCCGGGTGGGCAGGAAGGGGGAGGGCGGCGGCTTGTCCTCGACTTGCGCCATCACCGTTTCGACGAGCGCGACCCCGGCATGGCGCATGTCCTGCATCACCGTTGTGAGCGGCGGCGAAGTAAGACTGGCGGCCGGAATATCGTCGAACCCGACAAGGGCGACGTCGCCCGGAATGGATAGGCCAGCCTCGCCAAGTGCGCGCATGGCGCCAATCGCGATGAGGTCGCTCGCTGCAAAGATCGCATCGAACGGCTTGCCGCTCGCCAGCAGCTTTTTCGCGGCCTGATAGCCCAGCTCCTCTGAGGAAATCGCCGGGACGACGAGATCGGGATCGTGCGTCAGCCCCGCTGTCTCGATCGCACGGACAAGGCCTTCGCAGCGGTTCTTGAACTCCGGATAATGGCTGTCCGCCTGGCCCAGAAACGCGATCTTGCGGCGCCCGCGGGCGAGGAGATGCTCGCCAGCAAGCCGGCCCGCGCCGAAGTTGTCCGAACCGACTGTGGCGCCGATGGTGTCAGGCTCCACCGCGCCCCAGCGAACGAAATGCGCGCCGCTGCGCACCAATTGCCTGAGGCGGCTTTCGTAGAGCGTGTAGTCGCCGTAGCCGAGCAGGATCAGCCCGTCCGCACGGTGGCTGTCCTGATAGCGCTTGTGCCAGTCATCCTCGAGCCGCTGGAACGAAATCAGCAGATCCAGACCGCGCGCTGCGCAGTGCCGGGTGATCGAGCCCAGCATGGCAAGGAAGAACGGGTTGATGCCCGATTCATCCGGCGTCGGATCCTCGAAGAACAGCAGTGCGAGTGTGTTCGAGCGCTGCGAGCGCAGGGAAGAGGCGTTCTTGTCGACCGTATAGCCCAGTTGGCGGGCAATTGCCTCGATCTTCTGGCGCGTGGCGAGGCTGACCGACTTGCTTCCCCGCAGCGCGCGGCTCACCGTCGGCTGCGAAACCCCCGCCAGATAGGCGATGTCGAAACTGGTCGGCTTGTTGGACGGCCTGCGGCCCATCGCTTGCAACCTCCTGCCCCGGTCGCCGCGGTGTGTCCCGACAGTCGACCTATGCGCAACCTACGCATGGAAATGCATGGAAGCAATTGCCCCCTAGGACTCGGCGGTGGATCGCGCAAAAGCGCTGCGGGAGCGTGGCAATTCGGTGTCACTTCAATGTGCTAAGGCCGCGGAATCCCGATGGTATACGTATGCCATATTCGTTCCATCGCGGCCCGGCTCTACCCAGCATCCCGTACTGAACCCGGAAAAACCGCGTTCCGACAACGTCGAGGCCACAATTGGCCGCATGGGGGAGATCTGATTTCCATGGCTAAGCACACCCTTTTTGTAATGGGCAGTTCTGCGATCGCGCTGACCGCTGCCGCTTTCGCCGCTCCTGCCTTCGCGCAGGAAACCACGCCGCAGGCCGCTGAAGCCGCTTCGGGCAACGCCGCAGACGACGGCGCCATCGTCGTCACCGGCT
This sequence comes from Novosphingobium sediminis, assembly GCF_007991615.1. Lineage (GTDB taxonomy): Bacteria > Pseudomonadota > Alphaproteobacteria > Sphingomonadales > Sphingomonadaceae > Novosphingobium > Novosphingobium sediminis. Next base: position 234,275 of record NZ_BJYR01000001.1, read on the forward strand.
ACCGCGCCTCGCTCAATGCCTCGGCCTCGATCAAGCGCGGCGCGCCGACGATCGTCGAAGCGCTTTCGGCTGAAGACATCGGCAAGCTGCCCGACGTTTCGATCGCAGACTCGCTCGCCCGACTGCCCGGCGTCACTTCGCAGCGCCTCGAAGGCCGCGACCAGCGTCTCTCGATCCGCGGCCTCGGCCCGGACTTCGGCACCACGCTGCTGAACGGCCGCGAGCAGGTCACTGTCGGTGACAACCGCGGCGTCGAGTACGATCAGTATCCGGCCGAATTCTTCAAGAACGTCGTTGTCTACAAGGCGCCGACCCCGTCGCTGGTCGCTGCCGGTATCGCCGGTACGGTCGACCTGCGCATGCTGCGCCCGCTTTCGCAGAAGGACCGCATCATTTCGCTGCAGCTGCGCGGCCAGATGAACGGCTCGAAGAAGCTCAACCCCGATGGCAGCCGCTATGGCTACCGCGCTTCGGCGGCCTACGTCGACAAGTTCGCGGATGACACCTTCGGCATCGCCATCGGCGTTTCGGCGACCGATGCGCCTTCGCAGAACGAGCGCTACAACGCCTGGGGCTTCCCCAACAGCGGTTCGGCCGGCGGTGCGCTGCTCCTTGGCGGCGCCAAGCCCTATGTGCAGTCGAACAAGCTGCAGCGCTACGGCGCGGTGGCGACCCTCGAGTACCAGCCGAGCGAGAACTTCCACTCGACCCTCGACGTGCTCTATTCGCACTTCAAGGAAACCCAGCTCCTGCGCGGCATCGAATTCCCGATCGCGCCGGATTGGGGTTCGGGCGCGACTGTCGAGCCGGGCTACAAGGTCAGCAACGGCCTCGTCACCGAAGCGACCATCTCGGGCGTTCATGCTGTGCAGCGTAACGACCGCAACAGCCGCGAAGCCGACAATTTCTCGGTGGGCTGGAACAACCAGGTCAAGCTCAGCGACAAGATCAACCTGAACGTCGACGCTTCCTACAGCCTCGCCAAGCGTACCGACGACCTGCTCGAGACCTACACCGGCACCGGCTACAGCGTGAGCGGTCCCTCGGATACGCTGCATATCTCGGCCAACCCGAACGGCACGTTCAACATCGTTCCGACGCTCAACTACGCCGACAAGTCCATCTTCGGCCTGACCGACCCGCGTGGCTGGGGCTACAACGGCACCAAGGCCGTCGTGCAGGCGGGCTTCCTCAACCGTCCGAAGTTCAAGGACGAGCTGATCTCGCTCCGTGCTGACCTTGACGGCGCGATCGAGGGCGCTGGCCCGATTGCCGGTTGGCAGATCGGCGGCAACTTCAGCCGCCGCAAGAAGACCTCGGCGTTCACCTCGTTCTTCCTGTGCCCCAAGGGCACCGGCAGCAACTGCTCGGTGGACAGCGGCACGACCCAGTTCGCGCCGATCCCGGATGCTGCGGTCATCGGCACCGTGCCGCTCGCCTACCTCGGCGTGCCGCAGATGCTTGCGCTCGATCCGGTCTACCTCGTCAACAACTCGCTGTCCTCGGTTTACGACAACCGCCCGGTTTCGCTGGTGCGTGACAACACCGTCACCGAAAAGGTGTGGACCGCGTACGGCATGATCAAGCTTGACGGCGATGTCGGCGGCAAGAAGCTCACCGGCTCGATCGGCGTGCAGGCGGTCTACACCGACCAAAGCTCGACCGGTTCGATCTCGAACTTTGATGCAGCAACGGGCAACGTGCTGGTTGTTCCCGCCACGGGTGGTGACAAGTTCTGGCGTGTCCTGCCGAGCGCGAACTTCTCGCTCGAGGTCGCCAATTCGACCTTCGTGAAGCTGGCCGCCTCGCTGAGCATGGTGCGTCCGCGCCTTGACCAGGAACGCGTCAACCAGGAACTGAACTTCAACTTCCAGAACCTCGGTTCCAACGACCCGACCCGTCCGTTCTTCCAGTCGACCGGCGGCAACGCGCTGCTGCGTCCCTACAAGGCGGCCAACCTCGACGTTTCGGTTGAGCATTACTTCCCGAAGGGTGGCTACGTCTCGCTGGCGGGCTACTACAAGAAGCTGACCGACTTCGTGAACCCGCAGCGCAACCTGCCGTTCGACTTCAGCGCGGTGGCGGCTTCGCTCCCGGCGTTCATCCGCGATCAGCTCAAGACCACGGTTGGTGTGGTTTCGCAGCCGCTCAACGATGGCGAAGGCTCGCTCAAGGGTGCGGAGTTCACGCTCTCGCTGCCGTTCTCGCTGGTCTCGCCGTCGCTTGACGGGTTCGGCTTCTATGGCAGCGGTTCGTACACCGACAGCACGATCCGCCTGAACAGCGATCCGGCCAACCCGATCACGCTGCCGGGTCTGTCGGACTGGGTGGGCAACGCTTCGGTCTACTACGAAAAGCACGGCTTCCAGGTCCGCGCTTCGTACCGCTACCGCTCGAAGTTCCTCGCCGAGGTCGCCGGTCTTTCGGCCAACCCGACCTACCGCACGGCGAAGGCAGAAGGCATCCTCGACGCCCAGATCGGGTACGACTTCCAGCCCGGTTCGGCGCTTGAAGGCCTCTCGATCCTGTTCCAGGCGCGCAACCTCACCGATCGTCCGTTCATCACGTACCAGAACAACGATACGCGCCAGGTGATCGACTATCAGCGCTACGGCCGCGACTTCTACGTCGGGCTTAGCTACAAGTTCTAATAGCTATGCGGGGTTCGGGCGGATGGCTTGCTGCAAGACCATCCGCCCGGTACCTTCGCGCGATGCCCTATACCTCGATCAAGCACTGGCAGGCTGACCGGCCTTCGGTCGGCCGCGTCAGGATGGCCGTGCCCGCCATGCGCATTGCTGGCTGCGCGGCTTCCATTTCCACCATGTCGCGAGGAGCCTGCGATGAGCAGCACCGACACCAGCGGTAGCGCTAGCGCCACGGGGCCAGTGCGCATCGTCGTGGCAGGTGGCGGCACTGCGGGATGGATGACCGCAGCAGCCTTTGGCCACTTCCTTGATTCCGGCTTCACCGTCACGCTTGTCGAATCCGAAGAGATCGGCACCGTCGGCGTGGGCGAAGCAACGATCCCCCAGATCCGCATGTTCAACCAGGCGCTCGGCATCGACGAGGATGCGTTCATCCGCGCGACGCAAGCGACGTTCAAGCTTGCCATCGAGTTCGTGGGTTGGGGTGCGCCGGGCGAGCGCTACATGCACGCGTTCGGCGATGTCGGCCGCGATGTCGGGCTTTGCGCCTTCCATCACTACTGGTCGCGCGCGCGCCGCCTCGGCATTGCCGGGCCTGCCGGTGACTACGCGATCAACGACGTGGCGGCGCACGCCGGCCGCATGCATCGCGGCGGGCCGCTGACCAGCCGCAACATTCCCGAAATGCCCCACGCTTTCCATTTCGACGCCGGGCTTTATGCGGCATTCCTGCGCCAGTTCGGCGAAGCGCGTGGCGTCAGCCGCCGCGAAGGCAAGATCCAGGAAGTCCGCCAGAATCCGCTGACTGGTGACATCACTTCGCTCGTGCTCGCTTCGGGTGAGGAGATCGCCGGCGACCTCTTCATCGACTGCACCGGCTTTCGCGGCCTGCTGATCGGCGGCACGATGGGCAGCGGTTATGTCGACTGGACCAAGTGGCTGCCCTGCGACCGTGCGCTGGCCGTGCCGAGCGGCCGCGTTGAGGATTTCACCCCCTATACCCGCGCCACGGCGCACGATGCGGGCTGGCAGTGGCGCATCCCGCTGCAGCACCGCACCGGCAACGGCCGCGTCTATTGCAGTTCTTTCATTTCGGACGATCAGGCGGCCGAAAGCCTGCTCGCGCATCTCGACGCACCAGCGCTCGCCGATCCGCGTCCGATCCGCTTCACCACCGGCCGCCGTGCCGAGGCGTGGCGCGGCAACGTGATCGCGGTGGGGCTTTCGAGCGGGTTCCTCGAGCCGCTGGAATCGACCAGCATTCACCTCATCCAATCGGCTATCTCGCGCATCCTGAAGTTCCTGCCCGGCAAGGACCAGACGCAGGCCGCGCGTGATGAATACAACCGCCAGTTCACGTCCGAGATGGAGCGCATCCGCGATTTCATCGTGCTGCACTATCACGTGAACCAGCGGCCCGAGCCCTTCTGGCAGGCTGTTCGCGACATGGCGCTGCCGGACAGTCTCTCCGAGCGGATCGAGCTCTTCCGCGCCAATGGCCATATCTTCCGCCACGGTGACGAACTCTTCAGCGAAGTGGGCTGGTTCCAGGTCATGGCCGGGCAGGGGATCGTTCCCGAACGCAGCCACGCGCTTGCCGAGACGATCGATGTGGCCGATCTCAAGTCCTACCTCGAAACGCTCAATGCGCTCTATCGGCGCGAGGTGGAGCGTTATCTCAGCCATGCGGAATTCATCGCCCGCAATTGCGCCGCGCCGCCGCTCAAGCTGGATGCGGTTGCGTGAAGCGCTGGGCGCGCCTTGCTGTGCTGGCCGCGCTGGCGGCGGCAGCAGCCTCGCCTGCATACGCCGATGTGCCGGTCGAGGCCGTTCGCGCGCGTCCTGCGGCGGGGGAAGTGATCTACTTCCTGCTGCCCGACCGCTTCGAAAACGGCGATCCTGCCAATGATCGCGGCGGCCTCAAGGGGGACCGGCTCAAGACCGGGTTCGATCCGGCTTCGAAGAGCTTCTACCATGGCGGTGACCTCAAGGGCCTGATCCAGCGGCTCGACTACATCAAGGGCCTCGGCGCGACGGCGGTGTGGGTTGGCCCGGTGTTCAAGAACAAGCCGGTACAGGGCGCACCCCGGCAGGAAAGCGCGGGCTATCACGGCTACTGGATCACAGACTTCACCCGCGTCGATCCGCATTTCGGTACGAACGCCGATTTCAAGGCGCTGGTCGATTCGGCCCACGCGCGCGGGCTCAAGGTCTACATGGACATCATCGCCAATCACACGGCGGACGTGATCCAGTACCGCGAGCAGGGCGGTGCCGGCGGCTACCCCTATCGCAGCCGCGCGGACTATCCCTATTCGCGCAAGGGAGGCACATCAGGCACTGCCATCAATCCGGGCTTTGCAGGCGATCAGGATTCCACGGCGGCAAACTTTGCAAGGCTCACCGATCCTGCATTTGCCTACACGCCCTTTGTTCCTGCTGGTGAAGAGCATGTGAAAGTGCCGGATTGGCTAAACGATCCGCTCTATTACCACAATCGGGGCAACACGACCTTTACTGGTGAGAGCAGCCGTTTCGGTGATTTCGTCGGTCTGGATGATCTGTTCACCGAACATCCCCGCGTGCGCGAAGGGATGATCGCTATCTACCGGCAATGGATCGAGGATTTCGGCATCGACGGCTATCGGATCGACACGGCGCGGCATGTCGATCCCGGCTTCTGGCAGGCGTTCATTCCGCCCATGCTTGAAGCCGCCAAGTCCAAGGGTATCCCGAACTTCACCATCTTCGGCGAAGTTGCGCGGGAGGAGCCGAGCAACGGCTACATCGCGCAGTATACACGGCGCGACGGCTATCCGGCAGTCCTCGACTTCGCCTTCGAAGGATCAGTCCGCGCGGCGCTCGGGCAGGGCAAGGGCACCAGCGTGCTCGCCGAACTGTTCGATGGCGACGTGCTGTATGAAGGCGGTGAGCAGGCTGCGCTGGCGATGCCGACGTTCCTTGGCAACCACGACATGGGCCGATTTTCCTCGCTGATCCGGCACGACCGGCCGGGGATCGGTCAGGCTGAACTCGAAGCGCGGGTGCGCCTTGCCCATGTCATGCTGCTCACCCTGCGCGGCTCGCCCGTGATCTATTATGGCGATGAGCAGGGCTTCGTCGGCGACGGCAACGACACCGACGCGCGCGAGGATATGTTCCCATCGCGCACGGCGAGCTACCTCGACAACGCGGTGCTCGATGCCACGCGCCCGGCGGCGGCGGATCACTTCGATCCCGCGCACCCATTCTACCGCATGATCCGCGGACTCGCAGCCCTGCGCGCCGCCCATCCGGCACTGGCGCGCGGGCGGCAGGTCGTGCGCGGATACGAGGAAAAGCCCGGCCTGTTCAGCGTCTCGCGCTTCGATCCCGAGACCGGGGCCGAGTACCTGATCGCGTTCAACACCTCCGATGCGCCGATCCATGCGGCGACGGTGGTTGGCACATCGGCCGAAACTCTTGAGGCGCTGTTCGGCGCATGTCCGGCGCGCGTTGCTGCACCGGGGAGCGTCATGCTCGATCTCCCCGCGTTCGGCAGCGCGGTGTGCCGCCTTATCCCTTCCTCCCCAGGGACCCAGACTACCAAATGACTCCAGCGATGACCCCGGCCAAGCGCCGCAGCCACCCCAATCCCGAACCGGCCAACCTGCCGTGGTGGCGCGGCGCTGCGATCTACCAGATCTATCCGCGAAGCTTCTGCGATGCGAACGGCGATGGCGTAGGCGATCTGCCCGGCATCACGGCGCGGCTCGATCACGTCGCCGCGCTGGGTGTTGATGCAATCTGGGTTTCGCCCTTCTTCACCTCGCCGATGCGCGATTTCGGCTATGACGTGGCCAATTACTGCGACGTCGATCCGATCTTCGGCACGCTGGCGGACTTCGACCGCATGGTCGCGCGCGCGCACGAACTTGGCCTCAAGGTCACGATCGATCAGGTCTATGCCCATACTTCTGACCAGCATCCGTGGTTCGAGGAAAGCCGGCAGAGCCGCGACAACCCGCGCGCCGATTGGTACGTCTGGGCCGATCCGCAGGAAGACGGCTCTCCGCCTTCGAACTGGCAGTCGGTCTTCGGCGGCCCGGCGTGGACGTGGGACGCGCGGCGCTGCCAATATTATCTGCACAATTTCCTGAGCAGCCAGCCGCAGATCAACGCGCACAATCCGGCGGTGCAGGATGCGCTGCTGGGCGTGATGAAGTTCTGGCTCGACCGGGGCGTCGATGGCTTCCGCATCGATGCGCTCAACTTCCTGATGCACGACCCGGCGCTGCGCAACAATCCGCCCGCGCCCCATGATGGCCGCCGCCGTACGCGCCCGTTCGACTACCAGCTCAAGATCTACAACCAGTCGCACCCCGGCATCGTCGGCTTCATCGAGCGGCTGCGCGGGCTCTGCAACGAATATGGCGCGGTGTTTACGGTGGCCGAAGTCGGCGGTGATCTGGCCGAGACGGAGATGAAGGAATTCACCGCCGGGGATGACCGCCTCAACAGCGCCTACGGCTTCGATTTCCTCTACGCCGACCGCCTGACCCCGCAGCTCGTTGCCGACACACAGGCCAAGTGGCCCGATACGCCGGGGATGGGTTGGCCAAGCTGGGCGTTTGAAAACCATGACGCGCCGCGCGCGTTGTCGCGCTGGTGCGCCCCGCAGGATGTTCCTGCCTTCGCGCGGATGAAGGCTATGCTGCTCGCGTCGCTACGCGGCAATATCATCGTCTATCAAGGCGAAGAGCTGGGGCTTACTCAAGTCGATATCCCCTTCGAGCTGATCCAGGATCCCGAAGCCATCGCCAACTGGCCGCTGACGCTTTCGCGCGATGGCGCCCGCACGCCGCTGCCGTGGCAGGCGCAGAGCGAGCAGGGCGGCTTCACCACCGGCGAACCGTGGCTGCCGCTGGGCGAAGACAACCATGCCCGCGCGGTTGATCTGCAGGACGCGGACCCCGCCTCGCTGCTCAACCTGACGCGCGCGCTGCTGGCGCTGCGCAAGGAAAACGCCGCGCTGCGCACCGGCGATTTCACCGTCCTCCACGCCGCAGGCGATGTGCTCGCCTTCCGCCGCTGCGCCGAAGGATCGCGCGTGACTGGCGTGTTCAATATGGGGCACCGCACCGCGCCCTGGCCCGCTGCCGCATCGCCCGCCGGACGCGTGCTCCATGCCGTGAATGGTGCGGCACCCGGCACCCTGCCGCCGTTCAGCGCCCTGCTCATCGAGGAGTGACCCGCACGATGTTCCGTTTCACCCGCAAGGCCGCGCTCGGCGCGCTGGCTGCCGCTGCGCTGCTTCCGATCCCGGCCTTGGCGCAAACCGCGCCGGCGAAGGCTGTGGTCACCGCGGCTTCGCCCGATGGAACCCTTGTCCTGACCGTCACCACCGATGGCAGCGACCGCCCGGTCTATTCGCTGTCGCGCAAGGGCAAGCTCCTTATCGGAGCCTCGAAGCTGGGCTTTACGCTGACTGACGGGCTCAATCTGGTGCGGGGCTTCCGTATCACCGGCTCGGAGACCGCGAGCGCGGACAGCACATGGGAACAGCCGTGGGGCGAACGGCGGTTCGTGCGCGATCACCACAACGAAGTGCTTGTCCACTTCGAGCAGAACGCGGACTACGCCGGCCGCAAGATGAACGTGCGCTTCCGCCTGTTCGATAATGGCTTCGGCTTACGCTATGAATTGCCCGAGCAGCCCGGCATCAAGACGCTGAAGATCGGCGACGAGTGGACCGAGTTCGACGTCGCGCAGCCCGGCACCGCGTTCTGGGTCGCGGGGCTCGAATGGAACCGCGAAGAGCAGATCTACCAGCGCACGCCGATCGACGCTGTCGCGACGGCGCAGACCCCGATCACGATGCGGCTTGAGGATGGCACCCACCTCGCGTTCCATGAAGCCGCGCTGGTCGATTACTCGGCGATGTATTTCAAGCGCGCTGAACGCCAGCTCTTCCGCACGACGCTGGCGCCGTCCTCGCGCGGGTCTGCGGTGATCCGTGACTTGCCGTTCAACACCCCCTGGCGCACGATCCGCATTGCGGACAGCGCGGCGGGCCTCGTCGAGAACGATCTCGAACTCAACCTCAACGAGCCCAACAAGATAGGCGATGTCAGCTGGTTCAAGCCGATGAAGTACATCGGCATCTGGTGGGGCATGATCCGCGGCGACTGGACCTGGGCTGAAGGCCCGCGCCACGGTGCGACGACCGAGCGCGCCAAGCAGTACATCGATTTCGCCGCGAAGAACGGCTTCGGGGGCCTCCTCGTTGAAGGCTGGGACAAGGGCTGGAACGGCGACTGGTTCGGCCACGGGCAGGACTTCAGCTTTACCGAGGCGGTGCCCGATTTCGATCTCAAGGCGGTTGCGGCTTACGCGGCCAAGAACAAGATCCAGCTGATCGGCCACAATGAAACCGGCGGCAATATCGCCAACTACGAGGCTCAGCTTGAGCCGGCGATGAAGCTCTACCAATCGCTTGGCATGCACTCGGTGAAGACCGGCTATGTCGCGGACGCGGGCGGGATCATCGCGCCGGGGGATGCTCCGGGTGAAGTCCGCATGGAGTGGCATGAAGGCCAGCGCAATGTGCAGCACCACATGAAAGTGGTTGAAACTGCCGCGAAGTATCAGGTGGCGATCGACGCGCACGAGCCGGTGAAGGATACGGGCCTGCGCCGCACGTACCCCAACTGGATCGACCGCGAAGGCGCGCGCGGCATGGAATACAATGCCTGGGGCCAGTTCGCCAATGGGCCGGACCATGAGCCGACGCTGGTCTACACCCGCATGCTCTCGGGCCCGATGGACTTCACGCCCGGCATGCTCAGCCTCGAAGGCGCGAACCATGTGCCGCTCGCCTCGACGCTGGCCAAGCAGCTGGGCCTTTACCTCGCAATCTATTCGCCGATCCAGATGGCCTCGGACTTCATCGAGAGCCTTGCCGCACATCCCAAGGAACTGGAATTCATCCGGCAGGTGCCCGCCGATTGGTCGGAAAGCCACCTGATTGCCGGTGAAGTCGGCGATTACGCGATCTTTGCGCGCAAGGATCGCAACAGCGAGGACTGGTATGTCGGCGGCGTAAATGGCCATGCCGCGCGCGATGTCAGCCTTGCGATGGACTTTCTTGACGCGGGCAAGACCTATACCGCGACGGTCTGGAAGGACGGGGAGGGCGCGACCTACGAGACCGATGCCCGCCACAAGATCGCGTACGCTACGCTCAAGGTGAAGAAGGGCGACAAGCTCCCGCTCTGGCTCGCCCCCGGCGGCGGCGCGGCGATCCGGCTGCATCCGGGCAAGTAGGATTATGGCGGCAGCGCGGCGTTTCGTCATCCTGGGCGGCGGTACTGCCGGATGGATGGCCGCTGCGCTGATCGCGCACCGCTGCCGCGAGCTTGCGGTATCGGTCACGCTGGTCGAAAGCCCGGAGATCGGCATCATCGGGGTGGGGGAAGGCTCGACCCCGCAGCTCAAGGTCTTTTTCGACGAACTCGGCATTGCCGAACGCGAATGGATGCCTGCCTGCCATGCCACCTACAAGACCGGAATCCGCTTTGCGGGCTGGTCCGATGCGCCGGGGTTCGAAAGCTACTTCCACCCGTTCCAGTCGGCACTGGATGGGCACACCGCGCCGGCCTTCTACTTTCACACCCGCGCGCGGCGCACCGGGCGCGACGTCGTGGCCCATCCGGACCGCTTCTTCCTCGCCGCCCGGCTTGCCGAGGCGCGGCTTGGCCCGGTTCCCGGCGAGAATTTCCCTTTCGATCTGGGCTATGGCTATCATTTCGATGCGACGCTGGTTGGCCAGTTTCTGGCAGCCCATGCGACGGAAAAGCTGGGCGTGCACCACGTTCCGCGCCGGGTTTCCGGAACGCGGCGCGATGCTGCGGGCGGCATTGCCGCGCTGGTGCTTGAAGGCGGCGAGGAGATCGCCGGTGATTTCTTCATCGATGCCTCGGGTTTCCGCGCCAGCCTGATCGGCGAAGCGCTCGGCGAACCGTTCGAGAGCTTTGCGGGCAATCTGTTCAACAATGCCGCCGTCGCCCTGCCCGGTGCGCGTGACGCGGGGGCAACCTCGTGTGAGACAGTCTCGACCGCGCTTTCCAGTGGCTGGGCCTGGCGCATCCCGCTGACGGACCGAACCGGCAACGGCTACGTCTATTCCACCGATTTCCTCAGCCCTGATGTGGCCGAGACGGAACTGCGCCGCCACCTCGGCCTGCTCGATGCCGATATACCTGCGCGGCACCTCTCGATGCGGGTGGGGCAGGTGCGCCGTTCGTGGGTCGGCAATTGCCTCGCCATCGGGCTGGCGCAGGGGTTTATCGAACCACTTGAGGCAACGGCGCTTCACATCGTTCACGCCACGCTGTCAGGCTGGCTCGAGGCCTTGCTGGCAGACGGGTTTGGGCCGTCGCACCGCGATCAGTTCAATGCCGCAATCCACGCGCGCTATGAAGGCATCCGTGATTACATCGTGTGCCACTACCGGATGAACCGGCGAGACGGCGAGTACTGGCGCGCCAATGCGGCAAACGACCACTTGTCGGACAACCTCAAGTCGCTGATGACCTGCTGGTTCCGCGGCGGCGAGCTTGATGAGGAAGTCGCCCGGCTCGGGATCGACCGCTACTACGCACCGCTTTCGTGGCACTGCCTGTTTGCGGGCTATGGCCAGTTCCCGGACGCGGCGCGGCTGCGCCCACCCGAGGCGGACCTGCCGCTGGCGGACATGGCCAAGATCGATCGTTTCATCGCGGGTTGTGCGCTGAATTTCCCGGCGCACGATGACTTGCTCGCGCGGCTTGAGGAGGCATGATGCGGCGCATTCTGATGGCGCTGGTCGCCTTGCTGGGACTGATCGCCGTTCCGGCGCGGGCCGAGGATGCCGGGCGGCTGATCGAGTACGAACGGGTCGAGGCCGCCGGCTTGCCGCCGCAGCGCCTTACGATCTGGCTGCCGCCGGGCTATGACAGTTCAGACAAGCGCTACCCAGTGCTCTACATGCATGACGGGCACAATCTCTTCGATCTGAAGAACAGCAATTTCAACAAGATCTGGGCTGCCGACAAGGCCATGCTCAGGGTGATGGGGCAGGGGATCGAGCCGCGCATCATCGTCGGCATCTGGGCGCCGGGCAAAGACCGCTTCCGCCAGTATCTGCCGCGCCCTGCCTACGATGCCGCACCGCCCGCTTTGAAGGCAAAGATGGACGAGATTGCCGGCGGGCCGGTGATCTCGGACGCCTATCTCGCGTGGCTGGCAGGGCCGCTCAAGGCATGGGTCGATGCTTCTTTCCGCACCCGTCCGGGCCGCGATGACACCGCGATTGCCGGCTCCAGCATGGGCGGCCTGATGAGCTGCTATGCCATCGCCGCGCGCCCCGATGTTTATGGGCAAGCAGCCTGCGTCAGTTCGCACTGGCCGGCGATCGGGCCGGATACGGTGAAGGGCTTCAATCCCGATACCCTTGCCGTCTGGACCAGCTTCTTCGACAGGACGCTGGGTGCGCCAACTGGCCGCCGCGTGTGGATGGACCACGGCACCGCCACGCTGGACGCGTTCTACGCGCCCTATCAGGAACCGATCGACGGCGAGTTCGCCAAGCTGGGCTGGCAGCGCGGCACCGATTTCGAGAGCCGTGTCTATCCCGGCGCCGAGCATGAGGAGAACGCATGGGCGGCGCGCTTGCCTGAGATCCTCGCATGGCTGCTGCGCCGCTAAGCGCTGCCACTCACCGGGGCCGCTGGCATCTGGCGCTCAACTCGCATACTTATGCGTGCTGAAGCGGCCGGCAATCGGGTCTAGGGGGCATGCGAGCCCCCTCGTGAAGCGGGCCGGATGAGGAGTTTGCCGCCTATGGCCGCCACCAGCTGTTCCGCCCTGCTCCTGTTCGGCGCGACCGGCGATCTTTCGCGGCGTATGCTGCTGCCTTCGCTCTATGCGCTGCATGAGGATGGGCTGATCGATCCTACCCTGCGCATCGTCGGCACCGCGCGTTCGGAGCACGACGACGCCGAGTTCCGCGAGATGGCGCGCGCTGCGCTGGAGGAATTCCTCCCCGCCGACCGCAAGGACGAGACGCGACTGGCAAGTTTCCTCGAGAGGCTCGAATATCAGACCCTCGATGCTTCCAAGCCGGAGGGCTTTGTGGGGCTGGCGAAGAAGCTCGGCGATACTTCCTGCGGCCTCTCGATCTTCCTCTCCACCGCGCCCGCGCTGTTCGAGCCGACCATCGAGGGCCTGCGCTTTGCGGGCCTTGCGCATGAGGGCGTGCGTATCGGCCTCGAGAAGCCGCTCGGCAACGATCTTGGCTCAAGCCGCCGGATCAACGATGCGGTGGCAGCGGGCTTCAGCGAGCGCCAGATCTTCCGGATCGACCACTACCTTGGCAAGGAAACGGTCCAGAACCTCCTCGCTTTGCGCTTTGCCAACATGATGTTCGAGCCGCTGTGGAACAGCGCGGGCATCGATCACGTACAGATCACGGTGAGCGAAACGGTGGGGCTTGAAGGCCGCAAGGGCTTCTACGATGATACCGGCGGCCTGCGCGACATGGTGCAGAACCACATGCTCCAGCTCGTGGCGCTCACCGCGATGGAGCCGCCGGTTGAATACGACGCGACCTCGATCCGCGACGAGAAGGTCAAGGTGCTGCGCGCTCTGCGCCCGGTGCGTGCGGATGAAATGGTGCGGGGCCAGTACCGCACCGGCGCAGTCGGCGGCACTGCGGTAGCCGGCTACCTCGACGATCTCGGCGCGGCTTCGGACACCGAGACTTATGTCGCGATCAAGGCGCACGTTGATAACTGGCGCTGGCAGGGCGTGCCGTTCTACCTCCGCCACGGAAAGCGACTGGCCGAGCGGCGCAGCGAGATTGTCGTCCAGTTCAAGGGCGTGCCGCACAACATCTTCTCCGGGCGCGGCGGCAAGCTGAGCGCCAACCGGCTCGTCATCCGCCTCCAGCCTGAGGAATACGTGCGCCTGCAGGTCATGGCGAAGGAACCCGGCCTAGATCGCCACGGCATCGTGCTGCGCGAGGTGAACCTCGATCTCTCGCTCACCACTGCCTTCGCCAAGGCGCGCCGCCGCATTGCCTATGAGCGCCTGCTGCTCGATCTTATCGAGGGCGAGCAGACGCTGTTCGTCCGCCGCGACGAAGTTGAGGCGCAGTGGACCTGGGTTGATGCGATTCGACGGGTTTGGGCGGATACGTCGATGGAAGTGAAGCCCTATGCTGCCGGTAGCTGGGGTCCCAATGCCGGCATTGCGCTGACTGAACGCGACGGGAGGAGCTGGAATGACTGACGTCAAATGGGCCGAGCCGGGCGATCTGGCAGCTGTCGCAGCGCATATCACGCAGGTCGTTTCGCGGCCGGGGCCCAAGCGTCTGGCCTTTACCGGCGGCTCCACGCCGCCGCGCGTCTTTGCACTGCTGGCCGATCGCGGGCTCGACTGGTCCGAGGTGACCATCGCGCTGACCGACGATCGCCGCGTGCCTGACGACCACCCGGCAAGTAACTTCGGCAAGCTGCACGCGGCGCTGGGAGATTGCGGCGCGAAGTTCGAGCGGCTCGAGGAGGGCATGGACGTCGCGCCGTTCGATCTCGTGTGGCTCGGCATGGGGGAGGATGGCCATATCGCTTCGCTATTCCCGCACATGCAGGCCTTGATCCGTCCGGGGCCAAGCGTGATCGCCACCACGCCGATCCCCCTCCCGCCCGAAGCACCGTTTGACCGCCTTTCGCTCAACAAGCGGGCACTTAAGGCGACGCGGGAGATTATCCTCGTCATCACCGGCAATTCAAAGAAGGCGCTGGTCGAGCGCGTTCTCGCCGGTTCCGACGCCTATCCGGTTTCGGATATCCTGCGCGGCTACGGGCCGCCCGTCACGATCTACTGGAGCGCCTGATGCCCATCGACCTGCCCCTCAATCCGATTGTCGCCAAGGTTACGGACCGGATCATTGCCCGCTCGGCCCAGACGCGCGCGGCCTATCTCGACCTGATCGCCCGTGCGCGCGATGCCGGGGTGAACCGCGATGTGCTGTCCTGCGGCAATCTGGCGCATGGATTTGCCGCGGCGGGCGAGGACAAGATCGCGCTGCGTGACAACAAGAGCATCAATATCGGCGTAATCACCGCCTATAACGACATGCTCTCGGCGCATCAGCCCTATGGCCGCTATCCTGAGCAGATCAAGATTTTCGCCCGCGAAGTCGGCGCGACGGCGCAAGTCGCGGGCGGCGTTCCCGCCATGTGCGACGGTGTGACGCAGGGGCAGGCCTCGATGGAACTGTCGCTGTTCAGCCGCGACAATATCGCGATGGGCACGGCGGTCGGCCTCAGCCATGGCATGTATGAGGCAGCGCTGCTGCTGGGGATTTGCGACAAGATCGTGCCGGGCCTGCTGATCGGCAGCTTGCGTTTCGGCCACCTGCCGACGATCCTCGTACCCGCCGGGCAGATGGCAACGGGCCTTGCCAACAAGGAAAAGCAGCGCATCCGCCAGCTCTATGCGGAGGGCAAGGTGGGCCGCGAGGAACTCCTCGCCAGCGAAAGCGCGAGCTACCATTCGGCGGGCACCTGCACGTTTTATGGCACCGCCAATTCCAACCAGATGATGATGGAGATGATGGGGCTCCACGTGCCGGGGGCGAGCTTCGTCCAGCCCGGTACGAAGCTGCGGCAGGAACTCACCCGCGCGGCCGTCCACCGCGTCTCGCAGATCACCTGGGAAGGCGACGACTATCGTCCGCTCGGCCACTGCGTCGATGAAAAGGCCATCGTCAACGCGATCGTCGGCCTGCTGGCCACCGGCGGTTCGACCAACCATGTGATCCATCTTCCCGCCATCGCCCGCGCCGCAGGTGTGCAGATCGATTGGGACGACATGGACGAACTTTCGCGCGCCGTGCCGCTCATCGCCAGCATCTATCCCAATGGTTCGGGCGACGTGAACGGCTTCGCGGATGCGGGCGGCATGCCCTACGTGATCCGCGAACTGGTCGAAGCGGGGCTGGCGCATGGCGATATCCTGACCGTCTATGGCTCCTCGCTGCTCGAAGGCGCGCAGCAGCCGGTGCTCGACGGCGACGCGCTGCGCTGGGATCCGGCGCCGCGTGAGAGCCTCAACCCCGCCATGCTGCGCCCGGTGACGGAGCCGTTCCAGCCCGAAGGCGGTCTCCGCCTCGTGCAGGGCAATCTTGGCCGCGGTACGATCAAGGTCAGCGCCGTCGATCGCTCGCGCTGGACGATCGAAGCGCCGTGCCGGGTGTTCTCGGATCAGAACGATGTGCTCAAGGCGTTCAAGGCGGGCGAACTGGAGCGCGATGTGGTGGTCGTCGTGCGGTTCCAGGGGCCTGCGGCCAATGGCATGCCAGAATTGCACAAGCTCACGCCCTCGCTCGGCGTGCTGCAGGACCGGGGCTTCCGCGTTGCGCTGGTCACTGATGGCCGGATGTCGGGCGCCTCGGGCAAGGTGCCGGCTGCGATCCATGTTTCGCCAGAAGCCAAGAAGGGCGGTGCGCTGGCGCTGCTGAAGGATGGCGACGTGGTGCGGGTCTGCGCTGAGACAGGCGAGCTTCTCGCACTGGTCGACGCTGCCGATTGGGCGGCGCGCACACCGGCGCAGGCGCCGGAGGAAGCCATCGGCGTCGGGCGCGAACTCTTTGCGATCATGCGTCACTTTGCCGATCCCGCCGAACGCGGTGGTTCGGCAATGCTGGCTGCCGGCGGGCTTTGAGGGCAGTTTAGCGGCATCGGCTCGAGAGCCGGACCAACTGGGGGGAGAGCACATGCAACTGGTCGCGGTCGATATCGGCGGAACGCACGCGCGTTTTGCCATGGCCGAAGTCGAAGCGGGGCGGGTGGTCTCGCTCGGCGAGGCGGTGACGCTCAAGACGGCGGATCACCCCAGCTTCCAGCTTGCGTGGGAGGAGTTTGCCCGGCTTTCCGGCGGCACCTTGCCGCACGCCGTGGCCATCGCCGTCGCAGGTCCGGTTGGCGGTGAAATCATCCGCTTCACGAACAATCCCTGGATCATTCGCCCCGCGCTGATCCCCGAAAAGCTTGGCGCGCCGGACTACGTCGTGGTCAACGATTTTGCCGCTGTTGCCCACGCCGTGGCGCAGGCCGATGCGGAGCATTTCATCCACCTCTGCGGCCCGGAAACGGCGCTCCCGGAGGAAGGCACGATCAGCGTTGTCGGCCCCGGCACCGGCCTCGGAGTGGCGCAGCTCTGGCGCCAGCGTGGCGGTTATCACGTCCAGCCAACCGAGGGCGGGCACGTCGATTATGCACCGCTGGACAAAATCGAGGACGCCATTCTTGCGCGGCTGCGCGGCCGCTATCGCCGTGTTTCGGCAGAGCGCGTGGTGGCGGGCCCTGGCATCGTCGACATCTACGAGACGCTGGCCAGCATCGAGGGCCGCGCGATCGTTTCGCTTACCGACAAGGAGCTCTGGGCCCTTGGCACCTCGGGCGAAGACAGCCTTGCCGCCGCCGCGGTCGACCGTTTCTGCCTTTCGCTCGGCAGCGTGGCGGGCGATCTTGCGCTGGCCCACGGCGCCTCTGCGCTGGTCATGGCCGGCGGGCTCGGCCTGCGGATCAAGGATACGCTGGTGCGTTCGGGCTTTGCCGAGCGCTTCACCGCAAAGGGCCGGTTCGAGAGCCTGATGGCAGCGATGCCGGTCAAGCTCATCACGCACCCGCAGCCGGGACTGTTCGGCGCAGCGGCAGCTTTCGCGCAGGCCCATTCCTGAGGCTTGGCGGTTTTGTGAGGGCGGGCTGAACCTGCTTGCCAAGGCGGCGCGGCTGGCTTAGCCATGCCCTTAACCGAGCGATTAAGGGAAAGAGCGATGTCCTACGAAACGATCCGCGTCGAAAACGTCGGCAATGTCCGGCGCATCGTGCTCAACCGTCCTGAGCGTCTGAACGCCTGCCCGCCCAACATGGCGGTCGAGATCGGTGATGCGCTGTATGATCTTGAAGGCGCGCGCTGCGTGCTGATTACCGGCGAGGACCGGGCCTTCTGCTCGGGCGCAGACCTTGCCGCAACCGGCAAGCGCAGCGTTGCGGGCGGCGCGGGCAGCTACAAGGCGCTGACCGAAAGCTACAACCCGATGATCGCGAAGCTCTCGCGCCTGTCCGTCCCGGTGGTCACCGCCGTGAACGGCCCTGCTGCGGGCGTTGGCTGCTCGATCGCGCTGATGGGCGATTTCGTGCTCGCGGCGAAGAGCGCTTACTTCCTTCAGGCCTTCGTCAACATCGGCCTCGTGCCCGATGGCGGCTCGAGCTGGATCCTCCCGCGCCTGATCGGCAAGCCGCGCGCGCTGCAGATGATGATGCTTGGTGAGCGCGTCGGCGCCGAGAAGGCCGAGGAATGGGGCATGATCTACAAGGCGGTCGACGATGCCGTGCTGGCCGATGAGGCGATGGCGTTGGCTGAACGGCTCGCCAATGGCCCGACCGTGGCGCTCGGCGTGATGCGCCAGAATGTTGCCCGCGCGCTGGAAACAGACCTCCCGGCTGCGCTGCTGATCGAAGCCGAAGGCCAGTGGAAGGCGGGCGACAGCAAGGATTCGCGCGAAGGCATCATGGCCTTCCTCGAAAAGCGCAAGGCAGACTTTAAGGGCCAATAATGCATCTCGAACACGATCCTGCGGCCCCTACGGCAGACCTCATCGGCTTTGACGATTTCCTCAAGGTCGATATCCGCATGGGCACGATCGTGAGCGCCGAGCCCTATCCCGAAGCGCGCAAGCCCAGCCTGAAGCTCGCCATCGACTTCGGGCCGGGCATCGGCGTAAAGCGTTCAAGCGCGCAGATCGCCGCGCTTTATATGCCCGAGGAACTTGTCGGCCGGCAGGTGGCGGCAGTGGTCAATTTTCCGCCGCGCCAGATCGGCAAGTTCATGTCCGAAGTGCTGACCGTGGGCTTTCCGGACGAGGGAGGCCGGGTGGTGCTCTTCACGCCCGACGGCAAGGTGCCCAACGGCGCGCGGCTGTTCTAGCCCCGCGCCAGTTCCGCATCGAGAAACGCGGCGACATCTGCCAGTTCCACGTCCTTGGCGAGGAACGTTTCGCCAATCCCGCGCATGAGCAGGAAGGGCAGGGTGCCCGCGTCCATCTTCTTGTCGTGCAGCATGTGCGCAGTGAGCTTGGCGCCGTCCGCGTCCATGCCGAGCGCGGCAATCGAAGCAGGCAGGCCTGCCGCTGCGATATGCGCGGCCACGCGTTCCGCGTCCTGCCCGTTCATCAGACCGCGCCGCACTGAATATCGCGCGGCCAGAACCATCCCGAGTGCAACGCCCTCGCCGTGGAGCAGTCGGTCCGAAAAGCCCGTCTCGGCCTCAAGCGCATGGCCGAAGGTGTGGCCGAGATTGAGCAGCGCGCGCAGGCCGAGCGTTTCCTTCTCGTCCGCTGCCACGATCCGCGCCTTGGCTTCGACGCTCTTCGCAATCGCATGTTCGCGCGCCGCCGCTTCGCCCGCCAGCAGGTCAGAGCCATGGGCCTCGCACCACGCGAAGAACTCGGCATCGTCGATCAGGCCATACTTCACGACTTCGGCATAGCCCGCCCGCGTCTCGCGCGGCGGGAGTGTGTCGAGCGCCAGCGGGTCGGCCAGCACCAGCACCGGCTGATGGAATGCGCCGACGAGGTTCTTGCCCGCCGCAGTGTTGATCGCGGTCTTTCCTCCCACGCTCGAATCGACCTGAGCGAGCAGTGTCGTCGGCATCTGGATGAAACCGCAGCCGCGCTTCACCATCGAAGCAGCAAAGCCGGTGAGATCGCCGATCACGCCGCCGCCCAGCGCAATCACGCTGTCCTTGCGTTCGACACCCTGTTCGAGCAGCCATTCGGCCGTCCTCGCGAGATTTTCCCAGCTTTTAGTCGACTCGCCCGCGGGCAACACGAGCCATTCGCTGGCGATGCCCTCGGCTGCAAGCGAGCCTTCCACCGTTTCGCGCCATGCCGCAGCAACCCGCTCATCGGTCACCACCGCCACCTTGCCGCCGCGGATGAACGGGCGGCAGTGCTTGCCTGCGGCGGCGAGCAGCCCGGCCTCGATCCGCACCTCATAGGGCGCGCCGGCGATATTGACGGGGATCACAGCCATGCGTCGATTGCCTTCAGGATGGTCATCGCGGTCGCCTGGTGGGGTTGGTTGCCGCTTTTTACGTGGATGGGCGCCTGCGCATAGGCGGGGCCGCGCTCGTCCTTGAGTCGTGTCAGGATCTCACGCGGGTTGCCGTTCCTGAGCAGCGGCCGGTTGCCCTTGCGTCCGACGCGCGCGACGAGCGTGTCGATATCGCTGTCTAGCCATACGGCAATGGCGCGCTTCAGGATCAGCGCGCGGGTTTCGGGATCGACGAAGGCGCCGCCACCAGTTGCCAGCACGCGCCGCTCGGGCGCGCCATCCTCGCCTACAAGCCGCGCGATTACGCGCCGTTCGCCGCTGCGGAAATACGGTTCGCCGAACTGCGTGAAGATTTCGGGGATCGACATCTGCGCGGCCTTCTCGATCTCCTCGTCGGCATCGCAGAACGGCACGTTCAGCATCGCGGCAAGCCGGCGGCCCACCGTGGTCTTGCCGACACCCATCATCCCCACCAGCACGATCGGACGATCGATACGAGCTGCCAGCCGCTGGATCGCGGTATTGGGTGAGGCAGGCCCAGAGGCGTTATCGTCGTGCTCCATTGCCGCGCCGCCTATAGTTGCGCTAGTGCCCAGTGCAAGAGCCGTGGCCCTGTGCTGAAAGCGCATGGAGCAAGCGGCCGCGGGAGCTTCTTGGTGAAGGCACGAATTCTGGCAATCTGCATCCTCTTGGTGGTGGTGGCAATATTGGCATTGGCTTGGATCATGGGGGATACGCAGCAGACCCGCTGGATCGAGACCCCCGTCGCGGCACCGAGCGGGAAGGCCGCCGCATGACGATTGGCCGGGTCCGCCTTGTTGCGCTGACGTGCGCTGCGGTCGGCGCGCTATCGGCGATTGCCGTTACCGCGCAGGAATCGCTGCTTCCACCTGGTTTTGACGACAAGCCCGCCGCTCCGGCGCGAAAGGCCCCGGTGCCGCCGCGCGCCCCGGCGAGCAGTGCGCCGGCCCCCGCCAAGCCATCCGCCCCGAGCGTGGTGACGGTACAGCGCCCCGCGTCGTCTCCGACGCCGCAAGTGGTAGCAGTCCCGCAGGTCCAACAGGTGCCAGGTGCGCCTGCGCCATCGGTTCCGGTGGCGGCAGACAGCCTCGCCAACATCGACCCTGCCTTGATCGACCAGTTGATCGCCAGCGCAAAGCCGCGAGCGGATATTCCCCCGCAGGCGCAGCGCAGCCTTTCGCGGGTCGGGTTCTTCGATCAGGCGGATGGCGGCTTCCCTGCCGTCTCCAGCCACTATCTCAATGGTTCGTTCGTGGCCGGATTGCTCACCCAGATGCGCGGCGATCTCGTTTCGCGCTGGGGGCATATCCTGCTGCGCCGTGCGCTGGCGAGCCGGCTTGATACGCCTGTCGGCATGAACGGCGCGGATTGGGCGGCGCTGCGGGCGCAAGTGCTGCTGCGCATGGGCGAGGCCGATGCCGCGCGCGCCATGGTGCAGGAAGTCGATAGTGGGTTCTATACCAAGACGCTGGAAGACGCCGCGATGGGCAGCTTCCTTGCCACGGCCGATCCGGTGGGCCTTTGCCCGATCACCGCGCTGACCGCCGCTGGCCGTCCGGGCTGGGATTGGACCCTGACCCGCGCAATCTGCACCGCGTTCACCGGCGGCGAAGGCGCGCCCGCGCTTGCCGTGCTCGACAACGCCATGCGCAAGGGCGTGGCGCCCAAGATCGACATCCTGCTGGCGCAGAAGTTTGCGGGGGCGGCGAGCCAAGGACACCGCGCAGTTAAGATCGAGTGGGCGGGCGTGGACAGCCTCACGCCGTGGCGTACCGGCCTTGCTCTTGCGACCGGACTCGAGCCGCCCGAAGCGCTGCGCAAGCAGGCGGGCGCAGCCTATGCGGTGCTGGCCGTCCGTGCGCCGATGCTGCCGCTCACAGCCCGCGCTGAGGCTGCCGATATCGCTGCCGAGCGAGGCATTATCTCCGCCGCCGCAATGGTTGATCTCTACAGCGAGATCCACGCGCTCGATGAGCCTGACAAGACATGGGGGCCGCTCGCCGATACGCTGCGCAGCGCCTACCTTGCCGCCGATGTGGCGGACCGCCTTTCCGCCATCCGCAGCTTGTGGGGCGATGCAAGCGATCCGGACCGCGCCTATTCGCGCCTTGTCCTCACGGCCTATGCATCTGCGCGGGTCACGCCGAGTGCCGATCTTTCGGGCGATGCCAAGGGGCTGATCGCCTCAATGCTGACGGCGGGCCTCGATCGCAACGCAGCGCGCTGGGCGAGCGTCGTGCCGGCAGGCAGCGAGGCCTGGGGCTTGATCGCTCTGGCGGCGCCGGCCAAGTCTGCCGCGATCAGCGCCGATACGCTGGGGACGTTCCAGTCCGGCGATACGAGCACTGGCGGCCTGCGCTCGCGCTTCCTGCTGGCGGGGCTGATGGGGCTGGGCCGGGTCGATCCCGGAACCGCGCGCCGTGTTGCCGATGATCTGAAGCTCGATCTGGCGCGCGAAACGCGGTGGACCCGCGCCATCGATGCCGCCGCTGCTTCGGAAAATCCGGTGCTGGTGGCCTTGCTCGCGGGGTTTGGCATGCAGGGCAGTGGTTGGGACAAGATGACCCCGCTGCACCTCTACCATATCGTTGCGGCGCTGCGGCGGGTCGGGCTGGAAGGCGAGGCGCGGATGATCGCGGCGGAGGCCGTGGCGCGGGTCTGACAGGCGATGGCGCCGGATCCCCTGCGCGATCCTATCGAGGCCTTTCTCGCGATGTTGGCCGCTGAGCGCGGTGCCGCGGCCAATACTCTGGCGGCTTATGGCCGCGATCTCAGGGCAGCGCGCGAGGAAATCGGCGATCTGGTAACGGCAGACAGCGAAGCGTTGGCCAGCCTGGCCGAGGCCTGGCGCGAACTTGCGCCTTCCAGCCTCGCCCGAAAATCCTCGGCCCTCCGCCAGTTCTTCGGTTTCCTTGCCGATGAAGGCCTGCGCAGCGATGATCCGTCCGCCGCGCTCCCGCGTCCGCGCACTCGTCGCCCGCTGCCGCGCCTGCTGGGGCATGGCGAGATCGGCGCGCTGTTTGCGCTCGCCGAAACCGAAGCGGCAGCAGGGGAGGGCGCCCGGATGCTCGCGCTGCTCGAACTTCTCTATGGCTCGGGCCTGCGCGCTACGGAACTCGTCTCGCTGCCATTGGCTTCGGTGCCACGCGATGCCCCGTTCCTGATGATTACCGGCAAAGGCGGGCAGCAGCGCATGGTTCCCGTCAGCGCACGGGCGAGCGCTGCTTTGGCGGGCTGGTTGGCGCTGCGGCCCAAAGGCGGGCGCTGGGTGTTCCCCAGTCCGCGAGGCGGCCACCTGACGCGGGTGCGCCTGTTCCAGTTGTTGCGCGATCTGGCGGGGAGGGCCGGGCTCGATCCCGAGAAGGTGAGTCCGCACGTCCTGCGCCATGCTTTTGCCACGCACCTCCTTGAAGGCGGGGCGGACCTGCGCGTGCTGCAGACCCTCCTTGGTCATGCCGATATCGCGACAACGCAGATCTACACCCACGTCGATGCGGCGCGCCTCGTTGCGCTTGTGAATAGCCGCCATCCGCTGGGGTCTGCGCGGGTGGGAAGGGGGCAAAACCCCGCGCCAGAGGTTGACCAAGCGGCGCGCCAGTCCTAGCGCGGCGCGGATGATTTCCTATCTCGAATTCGAAAAGCCGATTGCCGCGCTCGAAGCGCGCATTGCTGAACTGCGTGAAACGGCGCAGACGGGTGCGCTCGATATTTCGTCCGAGATCCGCCGGCTTGAGGCGAAGTCCGCCGAACTGCTCGCCAGCACCTATCGCTCGCTGACGCCGTGGCAGAAAACGCAGGTTGCCCGCCACCCGTCGCGACCGCATTTCCGTGACTACGTGAGCAAGGCCTTCACCGATTTCATGCCGCTTGGCGGGGATCGCAAGTTTGGCGAGGATCATGCGATCGTCGGCGGGTTTGCCACGCTCGAAGGCCGGGCGGTCATGCTTATCGGTCATGAGAAGGGCCACGACACACAAAGCCGCATCCGGCATAACTTCGGCATGGGCAAGCCGGAAGGCTACCGAAAGGCGGTACGCCTGATGGAGCTCGCCAGCCGCTACGGTCTGCCGGTCGTTACCCTCGTCGACACCTCGGGCGCCTTCCCTGGGGTCGAGGCGGAAGAGCGCGGCCAGGCCGAGGCGATTGCCCGCAGCACCGAGGCCTGCCTTGCACTCGGCGTTCCGATGGTCGCCGCGATCGTGGGTGAGGGCGGCTCGGGCGGTGCAGTGGCACTTGCCAGCGCCGAGCGCGTGCTCATGTTCGAACACGCGGTCTACTCGGTCATCTCGCCCGAAGGCTGCGCCTCGATCCTGTGGCGAACCGCGGAGAAGGCTCCCGAAGCGGCTGAGGCCATGCGCATGACGGCGCAGGATCTCCTCGGGCTTGGCGTGATCGACCGGATCGTTCCCGAACCCGTCGGCGGCGCACACCGCGATCCGGCGGCGGCTGCGGCAGCGCTCGGCAGCGCGATTTCGGGCGAACTGACCGCGCTTGCCGGCAAGCCGGCCGACACATTGCGCGCGCTTCGCGCCGAACGGTTCCTCCGCATCGGCGGTTGAATTCGGGCTTAGTCCCTCCCGGACCAAATGCCTCTGGTCTTGTCGCTACGGGCGAGGCTAGATTAGCGTGACGTCACAGCCGCGCAGCCAAGAGCAGCCGCAGGCATTGGGGAGAGACCATGACCAACAGCACGTTCCGCGCGTTCCTGCTTGCCGCCGGTGCTGGCAGCCTTGTGCTGGCGGGTCCTGCCGTGCCGACCTCACGGGCAGACGCCCAAGGTGCGGTCGCGACGATCAGCGCGGCAGACAAGGCGCAAGGTGCCAAGGCGCACCCGCAGCTGCTGGCAGAATTCGGCGGCGCGGTAACGGGCCCTCAGGCGACTTACGTTGAAGGCATTGGCAAGACGATCGCGTTCCAGTCCGGCCTTGGCAACGCGCGCAGCGATTTCACCGTGACTTTGCTCAACTCGCCGGTGAACAACGCGTTCGCGATCCCCGGCGGCTACGTCTACGTGACCCGCCAGCTGACGGTGCTGATGAACAACGAGGCGGAGCTGGCGGGCGTGCTCGGCCATGAAGTCGGCCACGTTGCCGCGCGGCATTCGCAGAAGCGCGAGAGTGCGGCGACGCGCAACACGATCCTCGGCGTACTCGGCTCGGTACTGGCGGGCGCGGTGCTTGGCAATTCGGCGCTTGGCCAGTTGGGGCAGAAGATCTTCTCTACGGGTAGCCAGCTCCTTACGCTCAAATATTCCCGCGGGCAGGAAAGCGAAGCGGACGCGCTCGGCGTCACTTACCTCAAGCGTGCCGGCTACGATCCGCGGGCGATGGGTACGGTTCTGCGCAGCCTTGCCGCGCAAACCGCGCTCGATGCCCAGCTGACCGGGAGCACCGACAAGGTGCCGGAATGGGCGAGCACCCACCCGGATCCCGCCTCGCGGGTAACGGCAGCGCTCGCGCTGGCCGGTCCGAATCCGCGCGGCATGAGTAATCGCGACCTGTTCCTCACCCGGATCGACGGCCTGACGTATGGAGACGATCCGAAGCAGGGGGTTGTTGATGGCCGCAAGTTCACCCATCCGGGCTTCCGGTTGAGCTTCCAGGCGCCGCAGGGGTTCTACCTCGTCAATGGCACGCGCTCGGTCTCGATCAGCGGCCAATCGGGCAAGGGCGAGATGTCCACCGCGCCTTACTCGGGCAATCTCGACGCCTATGTCCGATCTGTCTTCGCCGGGCTATCGGACCAGCAGCGCATTGCGCCGGACGACGTGCGCACGACAACCGTGAACGGCATTCCGGCTGCCTATGGAACGTCGCGAGTCAACACCAGCGACGGCGCGCGCGATGTCGTCGTGTTCGCCTATGCGTGGGGGCCGGGGCAGGCGTTCCACTTCACCACGATCAGCGCAGCCGGGCAGGCGAGCGCATTCGATCCGATGTTTTCCTCGATGCGGCGGATCACCATCGGCGAGGCGGGCGCGGTGCGGGCGCGGCGGCTGATGGTCGTGACTGTAAAGAAGGGCGACACACTTCAGTCGCTCGCCCGGCGCATGGCCTATGACGACCGGCCGTTGGACCGGTTCCTTGTGCTCAATGCGATGGACGCGAAAGCTGCGCTGGTGCCGGGATCAAGGGTCAAACTGATCGTGTATTGATGCGCTGCGCCGCTTGAATCAAAAAAGGCAGGCGAGCCGAGGCGCGCCTGCCTTTCATGGTCTACTATCCGGATCGGAGCTTAGAGCTTGCCGTCCGAAGAGTTGTTCATCTGGGTCGAAACCAGGTTGAACGTGTTCGACAGCGAGTTGCCCAGCGCGCCCATGGCGGTGATGGCGGCAACCGCGATAAGGGCGGCGATCAGGCCGTATTCGATTGCGGTGGCGCCGGCTTCATCAGCCATGATCTGACGGAAAAGAGTCATTATTGCGTATCCTTCGAGCGTTTGGCTGGCGCACCCCGCGCCGCCAGCTGCCGGCACTTCAACCCCTGGGCTGTTAGTAGCGACAAGTGGATATTGACTGCAAGGTTCTTACAGAGCGTTAACAAGGTAAAAAAAAGAGGGTGCGGTAAACCACACCCTCTTGTTTTTTATTCGGAGCACAGAAAATCCGTAAAGAACTGATCGTTCTTAGAACGGACCCTTGCCATCTTGTGCGTTGCTCAACTTGGTCGAAACCTGAGTGAACGTATTCGACAGGGAGTTGCCGAGCGCGCCCATCGCCGTGATTGCAGCGACGGCAATAAGAGCTGCAATCAAGCCGTATTCGATAGCCGTGGCACCTTCTTCATCACGAAGGAGCGTTTTGATAAGTGTCATGCGAATGGTCCTCCACCTGGCAGCACATGCCGCCGTCGTGCTCTTTCGCTTCACACGACCCCCCGGCCGTACGAAATCGCAGGTGTCAAAATATCCGGCATTCCCTGACAAATCGTAAAGGCGCCTTACCTTTGGTTTAAGTGCCCGGCGCAGCCATGCCTCACCGGGTCCTGAGCACTGCGCGAAGGTATTATGCCAGCGAAAACAAGGGTGCGCTATTTGTGAGCCTTGGTGATGTTCGCGTCGATCGTGTTGTACATCGTGAACAGCGAGTTCACGAACGCGCTCATTCCGAAGAACATCGTCATTGCGATGACGCCGATGAGCAGGCCATACTCGATCGCGGTCGCACCCGTCGTGTCGGCCAGTGGCTTGCGGACAAAGTCCCACATCAATCGGAAATCCCCTGTCCGCATCTAGGTATATTCTAGTGGATACAAGGCTAACAAAGGATAAATGAAAGTTTCGGCCATGGCAGCGCCTCCGACATTGCTCACCGTTGTTGCGCTCGCGCTGCTGGATGATGCTGACCGTGTGCTGATGCAGCGGCGGCCCGAGAGCCGTGCGCATGGCGGCTTGTGGGAATTCCCGGGCGGTAAAGTTGAGCCGGGGGAGGGGCCTGCCGCCGCGCTCGTGCGCGAGATTGCCGAGGAACTATCGATCACCATCGATGCGGCCGATCTCGTCCCACTGACCTTCGCGGCGAATCCGGAACGGGAAGGAACCCGCCCGCTGGTCCTTCTGCTCTATACCTGCCGCCGTTGGACAGGCAGCCTGGTGCCCGAGGACGGCGCGCAGCTCCAATGGCTCGAAAGCGAGGCGTTATCGGCACTTTCGATGCCGCCACTCGATGTACCGCTCGCTGCCGCCCTGCGGCGTCATTTAAAAAACCTGCCCTAGGGCCGGATAAGGGGTTGCCAAGCTCGGTAGGCGCTTCTAAAGGCGCACCTCCAACGCACCCGTAGCTCAGCTGGATAGAGCATCAGACTACGAATCTGAGGGTCGGACGTTCGAATCGTTCCGGGTGCGCCATTTCCCCACATCGCTGAAATTCTGTTGGTCCCGCTCCCTTGCGGGTTCTCATTCTGCGCGTCGTCGGCCCTCATCGCATAGCTATACGAAGAGCCTTGGGCGTTGCGGTTTTCAGGGACTTGGTCCTATAGCGAGGACAGGCGCTCCGGCGCCGACAGGACCCTTGCCCTCCCCAGGCTGCCACACAAGGAACCACCGCATTGGCCCAGTCCGCCAAGCCGCGCGCAACCAGAGCGACGAAATCGCCTGCTGCGTCTAAAGTCGCTCCCGCTGCTGCCTCCTCCGCCGCCACTGCCGCCGCTGCCGAGGATGAAGCCACCTTCGCGCTGCGCAGCCTCCAGCAGGCCCATGCGAACAACAAGCGCTATGACGCGAGCGACGAGGAACTGCTCCGCTTCTACGAACAGATGGTGCTGATTCGCCGCTTCGAGGAAAAGGCCGGCCAGCTTTACGGCCTCGGCCTGATCGGCGGTTTCTGCCACCTCTACATCGGTCAGGAAGCCGTTGCGGTCGGCCTGCAGTCGGCGCTGAAAGAGGGCCACGACAGCGTCATCACCGGCTACCGCGATCACGGCCACATGCTCGCCTACGGCATCGACCCCAAGGTCATCATGGCCGAGCTGACCGGGCGCGGCGCGGGCATCAGCCGCGGCAAGGGCGGTTCGATGCACATGTTCTCGACCGACCACAAGTTCTACGGCGGGCACGGCATCGTCGGTGCGCAAGTGCCGCTGGGCGCAGGCCTTGCCTTCGCGCACAAGTACCGCGGCGATGGCGGCGTGTGCATGGCCTATTTCGGTGACGGCGCGGCCAACCAGGGCCAGGTCTACGAAACCTTCAACATGGCGGCCCTGTGGCAGCTTCCCATCGTCTTCGTGGTCGAGAACAACGGCTACGCGATGGGCACCGCGGTCAAGCGCGGCTCGGCGGAGACGCAGTTCCACCGCCGCGGCACGGGCTTCCGCATTCCCGGTATGGACGTCAACGGCATGGACGTGCTCGAAGTGCGCGCCGCTGCCGAAGTCGCGCTCGACTATGTCCGCGCGGGCAATGGTCCGGTGCTGATGGAGCTCAACACCTATCGCTACCGCGGTCACTCGATGTCGGACCCGGCAAAGTACCGCAGCCGCGAGGAAGTGCAGGAAATGCGCGACCACCACGATCCCATCGAAGGTGCCAAGCAGGATCTGCTGCGCCGGGGCGTGAGCGAGGACCGCATCAAGGAAATCGACAAGCGCATCCGTCAGGTAGTCGCCGAATCCGCTGATTTTGCCGAAAGCTCGCCCGAACCGGCACCTGCCGAACTCTATACCGACGTGCTGGTGGGGACCTACTGACATGGCGATTGAACTGAAGATGCCCGCGCTCTCCCCGACGATGGAGGAGGGCACTCTTGCCAAGTGGCTGGTGAAGCCGGGCGATACCGTGAAGTCCGGCGACATCATCGCCGAGATCGAGACCGACAAGGCCACGATGGAATTCGAGGCGGTCGATGAAGGCGTGATTGGTGAACTCAAGGTCGCCGAAGGAACCGAAGGCGTGAAGGTTGGCACCGTGATCGCGACGATCAGCGGTGACGACGAGCCTGCCGTGCCCGCTTCCGCGCCCGCGCCGGTTGCTGCGCCCGCTCCGGCCCTTGCGCCGGTCGTGGCCGCGCCGCCGCCCCCTCCGGCTCCGGTCGCGGCTCCCGTTGCCACGTCGGTCCCCGCTGGCACTGCGATGGTCGCCACCACGGTGCGCGAAGCGTTGCGGGACGCTATGGCCGAGGAAATGCGTGCCGACGACCGTGTCTTCGTGATGGGTGAGGAAGTCGCCGAATATCAGGGCGCCTACAAGGTCACGCAGGGCCTGCTCGAGGAATTCGGGCCGCGCCGCGTGATCGATACCCCGATCACCGAATACGGCTTTGCCGGCATCGGCACCGGCGCAGCCATGGGCGGCCTGCGCCCGGTGATCGAGTTCATGACGTTCAACTTCGCCATGCAGGCAATTGACCACATCATCAACTCGGCGGCCAAGACCAACTACATGTCAGGTGGCCAGATGCGCTGCCCGATCGTGTTTCGCGGCCCCAATGGCGCGGCAAGCCGTGTCGGCGCGCAGCACAGCCAGAACTACGCTCCTTGGTATGCATCGGTGCCGGGCCTGATCGTGATCGCGCCCTATGATGCCGCCGATGCCAAGGGCCTCCTCAAGTCCGCCATCCGCAGCCCGGATCCGGTCGTCTTCCTCGAGAACGAACTGGTCTATGGCCGCACCTTCGATGTGCCGGCGCTTGATGACTACACCGTGCCCATCGGCAAGGCCCGCACCATGCGCGCCGGCCGCGATGTCACCATCGTCACCTACTCGATCGGCGTCGCGCTCGCGCTCGATGCTGCCGAGAAGCTGGCGGCGGAAGGCATCGAAGCCGAGGTGATCGATCTTCGCACGATCCGCCCGCTCGACAAGGCCGCGGTGCTGGAAAGCCTCTCGCGCACCAACCGCATGATCGTGGTGGAAGAAGGCTTCCCGGTCTGCTCGATTGCTTCGGAGATCATCAGCATCGCGATGGAAGAAGGCTTCGATTATCTCGACGCCCCGGTCCTGCGCGTGTGCAACGAAGACGTGCCGCTGCCTTACGCCGCCAACCTCGAAAAGCTTGCGCTGGTTGATACCGCGCGGGTGATCGCGGCGGTCAAGAAGGTCTGCTACCGCTGAGTATTCGGCGCTGATCTGATGACCGCTAGCGCGAGTGATCTTGAACTGAGCCCACCCGAAAGGCTCGCGGTGCTCTATGCTCCGCGGGCCTTTCAGGCCTTGTGGGAAGGCTTTCTCCTGCTCGATCGGCGGCTTGCCGATGCGGCGCGCGAAGGGCGCGATCCGTTGATGATCCAGTTGCGTCTCGCCTGGTGGCGTGACCGGTTCGATCAGAGCGTGGCACAGTGGCCGCAAGGTGAGCCACTGCTGGCAATGCTGCATCCTTGGGACGCCGAACGCGCGGCATTGCGCGGCATTGTCGATGGCTGGGAAGCACGAGTTGTCGGCGAGGACGGCGGTGCCGAACTTGGGCGCGCCCGGATCGAAGCTGTCTGCGCGCTAGCGCGCCTCAGCGGCATCGAGGCTGATCAGGGTGTTCGGCAGGCAGCAGCGGAATGGCTCGGCATTGATCCGGCAGGACCGCGCGTGCCGGTCCTCCCCGGGAAGATGCGTCCGCTTGCGATCTTGCGCGGGATGGCACTGCGCGAGGCGGCAGGGCGGCCGGGCGGCCCCTTGCGCGATTTTCTTGCCATTCTCCGCCTTGGCTTGCTGGGCCGGTAGAACTCTCGCCAAATCGGCAGGACTTGCCCCTGCCGCCCACGCGCTTTGCAGCCTATCCTCAGGGTTATTCCCAGGAGAGGGCAGGCATGAACCGAATACTGGTGGGCGCGCTCGGCGCCTTGTTGCTCGTGGCCTCCGGCCTGTTCTGGTGGCAGGGCCACGCTGCGGTAATGCCGCCTGCTGCGCCCAGTCAGCTTGCACTGGCTTCCGCCGCTCCCGTCGATGATGCGCTCCCGGACTCAGAAGCGGGCGACGCCGTCGGGCCCGGCCTGCCGGAAGCGAACGAGGCAACGCGCGAGCAGAAGCGCTTCGACCGGCTCGACAAGAACCGCGATGGCAAGATCACGCGGACGGAGATGGTCGCCCCGCGCGTGAAGGACTTCCGCAAGCTCGATGTCGACGGCAACAACCTGCTGACCTTCGACGAATGGTCGGTCGCCACAGACAACCGCTTCAAGGGCGCCGACAAGAACGGCGATGGCAGCCTGAACCGCGAGGAATTCGCCACCACGAAGCAGAAGGCGGCGAAGAAGCCCGCCTGCAAGTGCAAGTAGCTTGGTATCTCCCAAGCCCCGCTCGTGCTGAGCCTGTCGAAGCACGCTTGCGCAGCGCCGACGGCAGAACCCTTCGACAAGCTCAGGGTGAGCGGGGTCAGGGTTGGATCAGCCTAGGGCCGGCAGCCAGCCCGCCAGATCGGCCTTCGCCCGCGCGGTATAGGCTTCCTTGCGCTGCTTCTTCTTCGTCGAGGGATCGGGCGGTGGGAACAGTCCGAAGTTCACGTTCATCGGCTGATAGGTCTCGGCCTCGGCATCGCCGGTGATGTGCGAGAGCAGCGCGCCGAGTGCCGACGTGCGCGGCGGCGCGGACCAATCGCGGCCCGCCACTTGCGCCGCTGTCATTAGCCCCGCCAGCAGCCCCACCGCGCCGCTTTCGACATAGCCTTCGCAGCCAGTGATCTGCCCGGCAAAGCGGATATGCGGCGCGGACTTCAGGCGCAGTTGGCGATCGAGCAGCGTCGGCGAATTGAGGAAGGTGTTGCGGTGTAGCCCGCCAAGCCGGGCGAACTCGGCTTGTTCGAGCCCCGGAATGGTGCGGAATACGCGGACCTGCTCGGCATGTTTCAGCTTGGTCTGGAAGCCCACCATGTTCCACAAAGTGCCCAGCTTGTTGTCCTGCCGCAGCTGCACCACGGCATAGGGCCAGCGCCCGTTCGGATGTTCCGCTGTAGCCCAGTGCGGATTGTCGAGGCCGACCGGCTTCATCGGCCCAAAGCGCAGCGTTTCCACCCCGCGCGCTGCCATGACCTCGATCGGCATGCAGCCATCGAAGTAGGGCGTGCTGGCTTCCCATTCTTTGAACTCGGTCTTGTCCCCGGCGAGCAGTTCCTCGCGAAACGCCTCGTACTGCGGTCGGGTCATCGGGCAATTGATGTAGTCGCGCCCGTCGCCGCCCATCGCAAGGCTCGCCTCAGCGCCCTTGTCCCAGCGCGAGGCCATCCACGCGACGTCCATGTTGATCGAATCGCGATAGACGATCGGGGCAATCGCATCGAAGAAGGCAAGGCTGTCAGCACCCGTTGCCGCGCCGATGCTGGAGGCGAGGGCCGGGGCCGTCAGCGGGCCGGTGGCAACGATGGTCAGGCCATCGGTCGGCAGAACGTCTACCCGTTCGCGCACGATTTCGAGTGTGGGCTGCGCGGCGAGCATGGCTTCGACTTCTGCCGAGAATACATCGCGGTCCACCGCAAGCGCGGAGCCCGCGGGCACGCGCGCTTTGGCGGCTGCGGCCATCAGCAGGCTGTCACACTGCCGCATCTCGTAGTGCAGCAGGCCGACGGCATTCTTCTCGTCATCGTCAGAGCGGAACGAGTTGGAGCAGACCAGTTCGGCGAGGCCGTCGCTGTTATGCGCCGCGGTGCGGTCGCCGCCCCCCGGTAAGTTGGCGCCGCGCATCTCCGAGAGCCGCACGCGGATGCCCCGGCGCGCCAGCTGCCAAGCGGCTTCGCTCCCGGCCATACCGCCGCCAATGATGTGAACCTGATGCGTCATAAGCGCCGCATTGGCATTGCATCCGGCGCGCGGCAAGCCTTAGGGACTGCAAGGGCAGGGTGGGAAAGCCCACCCCCAGCCCCTCCCGCAAG
>NZ_BJYR01000002.1 GCF_007991615.1 Novosphingobium sediminis
CCCGGCGCAAGGCCGGAAGTAGGGAGCAACGATGCCGCAGCGTGCCTTGATCGAACAGCGCCCGTGGCTGCTGGCCAGCCTGATCGCGGGGATCAGCTACTGGTTCGTGGCGGAAAGCTGGATTCCGGGGTTCTACCTGATCTTGTGGAAGGGTGCGGGTGTGGGCTTGCTGGCGGTTTATGCATGGCGGCACCATCCGGTGGCGGACGCGCACCGCATCGCGCTCATCATGGCGCTGGGCGCGCTGGGTGACATGGTGCTGGAAGTGAGCTTCACGGGCGGCGCGATGGCGTTTCTGCTAGGGCACATGGCGGCGATTGCACTTTACCTGAAGCATCACCGCCGCGTGATGCACAAGGCGGAGCGCTGGACCACGGCGGGGCTTTTGCTGACCATACCCGCCGCGAGTTTTGCGCTGACAGGCCGCCCGGAAGTCGCGCTTTACGCGCTCGGCCTTGGGGGCATGACTTCTGCCGCCTTTGCCAGTGACTTCCCACGCAGCCGCGTCGCGCTTGGTGCGGTGATGTTTGCGGTGTCCGATCTGCTGATCTTTGCGCGCATGGGGCCGCTCGCAGAAAGCCAGATCCCGCATCTTCTGGTCTGGCCACTATACTACTTCGGCCAGTTCCTGATCACGGTGGGTGTGATCGGGGCACTGCGGCGGAAAGGTGAGTTCAGGGCGGCTTGAACCCCCGATCCGCTCGTGCTGAGCCTGTCGAAGCACCTCGCACGGCGGTCGTCTCAGCATCCTTCGACAAGCTCAGGATGAGCGGGGTTTGTTAGTCGTCAGGGCACCACCACCGCTCCATCCGCTCCGCGCGCCAACGGCATATGCGCCGTCACCGCGCTCAACGGCAGCGGGGCGTAGATATGTGGGAAGAGCTGCCCGCCGCGTGACGGCTCCCACTTCACCGCATCGCCCAGCGCGGCAAGATCTACCGCAGCCACATGCAGGTCGGCTTGCCCGGCGAAGTGCTTGTCCACCGTCTCGGTCACCTGAGCCGCAGTCGAGAGGTGGATATAGCCATCGGCGATATCGATCGGGGCGCCGAGGAACACGCCGTCCTTGAGCAGAACGGCCATCTGATCGGCGGTGAGTACCTTGTAGGCCGTTACATCAAGCTCGCTCACGCTTCAGCTTCGCCTTCTGCATCTCCGGCAGCATCGCCTTCCTCTTCGGCAAGACGCACGGCACTGACGACATGTTCGTCGCCAGAGACGTTGAACAGGCGCACGCCCGCCGAACCGCGCCCGATCACGCGCAGCGATTCCAGCGGCAGGCGGATCAATTTGGCCTGATCGGTGACGAGCATGAGCTGGTCAGCCTGAGAGGCCGGGAAGCTCGCTACCACTGGTCCGTTGCGGGCGATGTTGTCGATGTTGGTGATGCCCTGGCCGCCGCGACCGGTGCGGCGATACTCATAGGCCGACGACAGCTTGCCGTAGCCATTGGCGCAGACGGTGAGGATGAACTGTTCGCGCGCCTGCAGTTCTGCCATCCGCTCGGCCGTCATCGCAGGTTCGCCATCCTTCTCGCCCTTCCACGGGGCGAAGCGGACGTAGTCCTCGCGCTCTTCGGCGCTGGTGCCGACGCGGTGGAGGATCGAGAGCGAGATAACCTCGTCATCGCCCTTGAGCGTCATGCCGCGCACGCCTGTCGAGGTGCGGCTCGTGAATTCGCGCACTTCATCACCGGCAAAGCGGATTGCCTTGCCGCTGCGGGTGGCGAGCAGCACATCGTCGCTAGCCTCGAGCAGCGCGACGCCGATCAGGCGATCCTCGTCACCTTCCTCGAACTTCATTGCGAACTTGCCGTTGGTCGGGATATTCGCGAAGGCGTCCATCGCGTTGCGACGCACGTTGCCCTTGGCCGTGGCGAACACGACCGACAGCTTGCCCCATTCGGCTTCGTCTTCCGGCAGCGGCAGCACGGTCGCAATCGTCTCGCCAGCATCCAGCGCCGGGAGCAGGTTGATCATCGGCCGCCCGCGCGTGGTCGGCCCGCCTTCGGGCAGGCGCCAGACCTTGAGGCGGTAGACCTTGCCCGCAGTCGAGAAGAACAGCACCGGCGTGTGGGTGCTCGTGACGAACATCGTCGCCACGGCGTCCTCTTCCTTGGTCGCCATGCCGCTGCGGCCCTTGCCGCCGCGATTCTGCGCGCGGAAAGTCGAGAGCGGGGTGCGCTTGATATAGCCATCGAGGGTGATCGTGACGACCATGTCCTCGCGCTCGATCAGGTCCTCGTCCTCGATGCCGTCAGCCGGCGCGGTGATTTCAGACTTGCGCGGCGTGGCGTAGGCATCGCGCACCGCGACGAGTTCTTCGCGCATCACGCCGTAGAGCTTCTCGCGGTCTGCGAGGATCGCGAGGTATTCCGCAATCGCCTTGGCCAGAATTTCCAGCTCGCCGCCGATTTCATCGCGGCCCAGCGCGGTGAGGCGGTGGAGTCGCAGGTCGAGGATCGCGCGAACTTGCGTCTCGCTCAGGCGGTAAGTGCCGCCCGCGCCGTCCAGCGCTTCGTCCTCGATGGCTTCGACAAGGCGGATATACTGTGCGATATCGCCAATCGGCCATTCGCGGGCAATCAGTGTCTCGCGCGCCAGCGCCGGGTTGGCAGAGGCACGGATGATCCTGACCACTTCGTCGAGGTTCGAAACCGCGACGACGAGGCCGAGCAGGATATGGGCCCGGTCGCGCGCCTTGTTCAGTTCGAACTTGGTGCGGCGGGAGATGACCTCCTCGCGGAACTGGACGAAGGCTTCGATGATATCGCGCAGCGACAGGATTTCAGGGCGGCCGCCGCGGATCGCCAGCATGTTCGCCGGGAAGTTCGATTGCGCGGGAGTGTTGCGCCAGATCTGGTTGAGCACGACTTCGGGCGTTGCGTCGCGCTTCAGATCGACGACGACGCGCACGCCTTCGCGATTCGATTCGTCGCGGATGTCCGAGATGCCCTCGATCCGCTTGTCCTTGGCCGCTTCGGCGATCTTCTCGACAAGATTGTTCTTGCCGACCTGATAGGGGATCGAGGTCAGCACGATGGACTTTCGGCCTTCGCCGCGCCCACCCTTGGTATCCTCGATCTCGTGGCGCGCGCGCATCACGATGGAGCCGCGGCCTTCGGTATAGGCCTTGCGCGCGCCGCTCGTTCCCAGAATCAAAGGCGCCGTCGGGAAATCCGGCGCGGGGATGATCTGGATCAGGTCCTCGTTGGTGATCGCCGGGTTCGCCATGTAGGCAAGGCAGCCATCGATCACTTCGCCGAGGTTGTGCGGCGGAATGTTGGTCGCCATGCCGACCGCGATACCGCCCGCGCCGTTGACAAGGAGGTTGGGGAAGCGCGCAGGGAGTACCTGCGGTTCATTTTCCGAGCCGTCGTAGTTGGGCTGGAAATTGACCGTATCCTTGTCGATGTCCGCCAGCAGCGCGTCGGCCACCTTGGCAAGGCGCGCTTCGGTGTAGCGCATCGACGCCGGCGGATCGGGGTCCATCGAGCCGAAGTTGCCCTGGCCATCGATCAGCGGCAGGCGCATCGACCAATCCTGCGTCATGCGGGCCAGTGCGTCGTAGATCGCGCTGTCGCCATGCGGGTGGTACTTGCCCATGCAATCGCCGACGATACGCGCGGACTTGCGGTAGGCCTTGGTCGATGTGAAGCCGTTTTCGTGGCTGGTCCACAGGATGCGGCGGTGCACTGGCTTGAGCCCGTCGCGCACGTCAGGAAGTGCGCGGCTCACGATCACGCTCATCGCGTAATCGAGATAGCTCGTCTTCATTTCGTCGACGATGTCGATCCGCTGGAACTCGTGGTCCGGCAGCGGTGCGGGCGGGTCGATCAGGCCGGTATCATCGCTCACGTCGGTGGCTATTTCGCTTTGTTGTCAGGAATGTTTCAGCCCTAGGGCAAACACCCGGCAAAGGCCAGAAAAGTGCCCGTCATCGCACGGCTTTTCCACATGAGTCCGCACCGCACGGCGCCGCTTCCTGAACAATGAGACGAATTGGTATTCAATCGGCGTTCAACCGGTGGGTTCCATAGCAGCAAGGCGTTGCCAAGGCGGCGATTTGGCGTCAGAGGTTCCGCGCGGTGGAGTGTGAAACAAGTCCGTTCTGCCGGAGTTTTGGGATATGGCCCATGGCAGGACGAAGCAGGGACCGGTTCGGTCCGGTGCGATGTGGCCAGGAGGAGATGAAGTGATGCGGGGTAATGCAATGAAGTTTGTGGCCGCTCGGGCTGCGCTGGCCGTCGCGCTTTCGACCGGCCTTGCTGCCGGTGGTGCGCTGCTGGGCGCTGCGCCCGCCATTGCAAAGGAAAAGGAAGCGCCCAAGGGCGGCACCTATTCCAAGGAATTCATCGCGGTCGCCGGCCCGGTGCAGAAGCTCGTTCAGGATGCGCAGGCTGCCAAGGCCAAGGGTACGCCCGACGCGCAGATCAAGACCACGCTCGGCGGCGCCGCCGAGGCGGTTGCCAAGGCCGAGGCTGCGGCCAAGACCGGCCAGGACAAGCTCGCTGCAGGCCAGTTCGCAGTGCAGCTCGGCGGGTTCCTTGAAGATAACGCCATGCGTTCGCGCGGCATCAAGAACATGATCGACAGCGGCCTGCTTGAGCCGGAAAAGATCCCGACCTTCAACTTCTACCTTGGCAACTTCGCCTACTCCGCGAAGGACTATCAGGGCGCGATCGAGCCGCTGACCAAGGCGGTACAGGGCAACGTTTCGGAAGATGCGGCGGCAGAAATGCTCGCTGATTCCTACACGCAGCTCGTCAAGCCCGCCGAAGGCATCGCCGCGCTCAAGGCGGCCTACGATGCGCGCATGGCTGCCAAGGGCACGGTGCCCGACAGCTGGTACACCCGCGCCAAGATCATCGCCTACAAGGCGAAGCTCGGGCCGCAGGCGATCGAGTGGTCGACGCTCGAAGTGGCGGCACAGCCCTCGTCGCTCAACTGGCTCGGCGCCGGCCAACTCGCGCGCGAGTTTGGCGGTTTCGGCAAGGAAGAGTCGCTCGATCTGGGCCGTCTGTTCCTGCGCAGCGGCGCGCTCGACAACGACAAGCAGTACGTGGCCCGCGAGTTCATCGAATATGTCCAGGCTGCCGACCCGCGTCGTCTGCCGGGCGAAACGGTGAAGGTGATCGAGCTTGGCCTGTCGAAGGGCGCGCTTGATGCCAGCGACGTGTTCGTGAGCGACTCGCTGTCGCAGGCCAAGGGCCGCATCACGGCGGACAAGGCTTCGCTCGTCGGCCTCGAGAAGGACGCTCGCGCAGCGGCAGATGGCAAGCTCGCCGTTGCCACGGCTGATGCCTACCTCTCGTATGACAACCCCGCCAAGGCTGAGGAGCTCTATCAGCTCGCGCTCACCAAGGGCGGCGCGTTTGACATGGACCGCGCGGAAACGCGCCTCGGTATCGCGCAGTTCGATCAGGACAAGTTCGACGCGGCCAAGGCCAGCTTCGCCAAGGTCGGCGGTGTTCGCGCTCCGCTTGCCCGGCTGTGGTCGGTGCTCGCGGACCAGAAGGCCAAGCCCTGATCGGCTGAAGCCATTCGGCAAAAATGAAAGGGCGGCCTCGCGAGAGGCCGCCCTTTTCTTTTGCGCAAAGGTTGTATTGGCTTTGGCATCCCCGCACCGGCGGGGATCGATCCTCACTTCACCTCGTGGAAGTCCCCCGAATCCTCGTCGAGCACGTGGAGCACCCCGTCCGAAATCGCGAAGAATGCACCGCGGAGGCGCAATTCGCCGGCAGCTTCCTTGCGGCGCACGCACGGGAAGGTGCGCAAGTTGGCAAGGCTGACCTTGACGCCCGCCTGCTCCATCGCCCGTTCCGCAGTGCGGCCGCTAGTGCCGTGGGCATGGACGACGCCGGCACGCGCCGGGCCGAGCAGCCCGATCCAGTCGTTGATGAAGCCGCCTTCGCCCGGCTCGGTGCCTTCAAGTTCCTGCGTGA
Organism: Novosphingobium sediminis; assembly: GCF_007991615.1. Taxonomy (GTDB): domain Bacteria; phylum Pseudomonadota; class Alphaproteobacteria; order Sphingomonadales; family Sphingomonadaceae; genus Novosphingobium; species Novosphingobium sediminis. The sequence continues at coordinate 5,945 of NZ_BJYR01000002.1, forward strand.
GCGCGGCGCGGCAGCCGCCGCACATGCCGTGGCCGAGCACCACGATCTTGCGCACCTTGAGCACCTGCACTGCAAATTCAAGCGCAGCGGAGACGCCGTGGTAGCCGGGTGATGTTTCGAACGGAGGGACCAGCGCGGCGACATTGCGCACCACGAACATCTCGCCGGGGTCCGTATCGAAGATCTGCGCCGGATCGACGCGGCTGTCCGAACAGGCGATCACCATCACCGGCGGTTCCTGCCCTTCGCGCAGTTGGTGCCAGCGTTCCAGCCGCGGCGTCCAGCCGTTGGTGCGGAAGCGGCGATAGCCATCGATCAGATGGTCGAGCTCGGGGGAAAAGGGTCTGGCCATGGGGGACCTGTTGCCGCCTACGAATGCATCTTTCAAGTCATGCTTCATGCGTCTATCTGAACCGCCATGAACGATCAGTCTCCGATTGCCGCGCCCGAACGCCCGGCACGCGCCCGCAAGCCCGATTGGATTCGCGTCAAGGCGCCCACCAGCAAGGGATACGAGGAAACGCGCGGCCTCATGCGCAGCCTCGGCCTCAACACGGTGTGCGAGGAAGCGGCCTGCCCGAATATCGGCGAATGCTGGACCAAGAAGCACGCGACGGTGATGATCCTCGGCGACGTCTGCACGCGCGCCTGCGCGTTCTGCAACGTCAAGACCGGCATGCCGCGCAAGGTCGATACGAGTGAGCCGGGCCATGTCGCCGAAGCCGCCGCGAAGCTGGGACTTGAGCATATCGTGATCACGTCGGTCGACCGCGACGACTTGCCGGACGGCGGGGCGAGCCAGTTCGTGAAGGTGATCGAGGCCCTGCGCGCCGCGACGCCGAACACCACGATCGAGATCCTGACCCCCGATTTCCGCGGCAAGATGCGGGCGGCGGTGGAAGCGATCATGGCCGCCGGGCCGGACGTCTACAACCACAACCTCGAAACCGTGCCGCGGCTCTATCCCACGATCCGCCCGGGTGCGCGGTATTACGCCTCGCTGCGCCTGCTCGAGGAAGTGAAGCACCACGATCCCCGCGTGTTCACCAAGTCGGGCGTCATGCTCGGGCTTGGAGAGCAGCGGCTCGAAGTCCATCAGGTAATGGACGACATGCGCTCGGCCGGCATCGATTTTCTGACCATGGGCCAGTATCTGCAGCCGACGCCAAAGCACGCGCCCGTGATCGATTTTGTCACCCCGCAGGCCTTTGCCGCCTATGGCGCAATTGCCCGGGCCAAGGGCTTCCTGCAGGTCGCTGCGAGCCCGCTGACGCGGTCGAGCTACCACGCGGGTGAGGACTTTGCCGAAATGCGCGCCGCCCGCGAAGCCCAGCTCGCCAAGGCGTCCACGAAAGCCTGAGCCTATGCCGGTCATCAACCAGCAGCGGCACCTCCAGTGGTCGGCGGAGGAGATGTACGATCTCGTCGCCGACGTGAAGCGCTACCCGGAGTTCCTGCCCTGGGTCGTCGCGACGCGGATCAAGTCCGACAGCGAGACCGAGATGGTAGCCGACATGATGGTGGGCTTTTCCGCGCTGCGCGAAAAGTTCACCTCACGCGTCCACAAGGATCGCCCGCGCCGCATTGCAGTGGAATATCTCGATGGCCCGCTCAAGCGCCTGTCCAACACGTGGGAGTTCAAGGCCCATGAGGACGGAGGCTGCGTGATCGACTTCAATGTCGATTTCACCTTCCGCAGCGCCATCTTCGAAAAACTGGCCGGCCAGTATCTCGATCGTGCGTTCCGCAAGATGGTCGCCGCGTTCGAAACGCGTGCCGAAAAGCTCTACGGCAGCAAAAGTTCCAGCGCGACCAGCGCCGCCTGAATCCGCACTTCAGCGCGCGTTTTCGCGGTTTCGAAGACCTTCAGCTCGGCGTTCACAGCCTCGGGATCCTCGCCGCGTTCGGCCCTTGCGAAGACGACCGTTCCCACCGGCTTCTGCTCGGTGCCGCCGTCTGGTCCGGCAATTCCGGTGATCGCCACGGCAACCTGCGCGCGCGAATGCTTTAGCGTACCCTGCGCCATCGACCAGGCGACCGCGACGGATACCGCGCCAAATGTGTCGATGAGGTCGGTCGAGACGCCCAGCATCTCGTTCTTCGCCTCGTTTGAATACGTCACGAATCCCCGGTCAACCACGGCGGAAGAGCCGGCAATCTCAGTCAGCGCCGCCGCGACGAGCCCGCCCGTGCAGCTTTCGGCCACCGCGACCATGCGGCCTGCGGCCTTGTTTTCGGCAATCACCCGCGCCGCAAGGGCGGTCAGTTCGGCAGGAAGCAGGGTATCCATAGGGTCAGGCCACAGGGCAGATGGGAAGGTCGGACTTCTTCGTGCTGCCGGGCTTGGGCTTGTCGGCCAGTACGATGATGAAGGTGACCAGTTCGGCGGTGTTTTCAGGCGGCAGCGGCGAGAGGAGCCGCACCCCACGCTCGATGGCCTTGCACTGGCCCGGTTTGATGCCCTTGGCCACCATGGCAGATACGATGCCTTCGGCAAACGGCTGCAGCGCCTCGTCCGAAAGGTTCGCGACGACGTCCTTCATCTTGTCGTCGTTGCCGCCGATCTTGATCAGTGCGGCCCTCGCTTCGGGCCACGCCGCGCTCTTGCGGGCAGCATAGCGCTGCACAAGGCTGGAACCCTGCGTGGCGAAATAGCCTTGCGGTGAAAGCTGCGGGCTGCAGGTCTTCATCGTCGAGTTCATCACCACCGGCAGCGCATACGTCACAAGGCTCGTCACCTCGCGTTCACTGAGGCAGGCAGGATTTTGTGCGGCAGCGATTTCGGCTGTCCCCAGCGCTGCCAGCGCGGCGCTCCATACGATCTTGCGAACCAGCGACATGACGTACGCTCCTTCAAGCCTGTGCGATGACGGTTGCCACCGCCTGCGCTGCAATTCCCTCGCCGCGACCGGTAAAGCCGAGGCGCTCGGTGGTCGTCGCCTTGACGCTCACGGCAGCGATGTCAATCGCGAGGATCTCTGCGAGCCTTGCCCGCATCGCCGTCTTGTGAGGGCCGATCTTCGGAGCTTCGCAAATGATCGTGACGTCAACGTTGCTGATTGCATAACCAGCCTCGGCCACCAGCGTTCCGGCGTGGGCAAGAAAGCGGTCAGAAGAAGCCCCGCGCCACTTCGCGTCAGAGGGCGGGAAGTGATCGCCGATGTCCCCCGCTGCCACCGCACCTAGCAGGGCATCGACCAGCGCGTGGATGGCGACGTCGGCATCAGAATGCCCTGCAAGCCCCTTGGTATGCTCGATTTTCAGTCCGCACAGCCAAAGCTCCTCACCTTCGGCAAGGCGGTGGACATCATAGCCCATGCCGGTGCGCACGGAGGCAAGTTTCATGCTGTCATCCTTCAGGTCTTCGGCAAACGTCACTTTCTTGAGCCGCTCGTCGCCGGGAACAAGCGCGACGGCGAGGCCGGCTGCTTGGGCAACCGCGGCATCGTCGCCCGCATCGGCGGCGCCATCCCAAGCCCGGTGGGCAGCCAGAATGGCATCGAAGCGGAAGGCTTGCGGCGTCTGTACGCGGTAGAGGCCGTCGCGGTCGACAAACGCCCCGCGCAGCCCGCTTGCTCCGCGCACAACGCTATCGACAACCGGCAGGACCGGAATAGCGCCGGGCTGGCTATCCAGCGCCGTCACCAGCTCGGCAATCACTGCTTCCGGCAGGTCCGGCCGCGCGGCGTCGTGGATCAGCACGGATGCGGGCGCATTTTCTGCCAGCGCCTCAAGCCCCGCGCGGACCGAGCCCTGCCGGCTCGCCGCGCCGTGAACGAAGCGAACGCCTGGTAAGCCGGCCAATGTCTCCACTGCGGTTTCTTCCCAGTTTGCCGGGATGACGACCACGATCGGCGCGACGCCGGCTTTCGCCAGCGCTTCTACTGAATGGCGCACCAGCGGCTTGCCGCGCCAAAGTGCGAACTGCTTCGGAACCGTGCCGCCCGCGCGCAAGCCTTGCCCGGCGGCGACAACAACAGCGGCAACGGAGGCGGTGGAAGGCGCGTTCATAGGTCGCCCCCTTACAGTCCTTGCCGCAAACCGCGCAATCGACTAAGCGCATGCCTCTTTTTTAGGCAGTCCATTTATGCGTGAACTTCCCGTCCCGCCGCAGCTGAAGCCGATCATGGTCGGCCCCGTGCGCATTGCGCAGCCGGTCGTGCTGGCGCCGATGACGGGCGTTTCGGACCTGCCGTTCCGCACGATGGTCCGCCGCTTCGGTTCCGGCCTCAACGTGACCGAGATGATCGCCAGCCCCGCCGCAATCCGCGAGACGCGCCAGTCGATCCAGAAGGCTGCGTGGCATCCCACCGAAGAGCCTGTCTCGATGCAGCTCATGGGCAACGAGCCGGCGCAGATGGCCGAAGCCGCGCGCATTTCCGAGGACAAGGGCGCCGCGATCATCGACATCAACATGGGCTGCCCGGTGCGCAAGATCGTCAGCGGCGATTGCGGCTCGGCACTGATGCGCGACATTCCGCTCGCAACCGCGCTGATCGAGGCGACGGTAAAGGCGGTCAAGGTGCCGGTCACGGTCAAGATGCGCATGGGCTGGTGCCATGACAGCCTCAATGCCCCCGAGCTTGCGCGCATCGCGCAGGATCTTGGCGCGCAGATGATTACCGTCCACGGCCGCACCCGCAATCAGATGTACAAGGGCTCGGCCGATTGGGCCTTCGTCCGCCGCGTTAAGGACGCCGTCTCGATCCCCGTCATCGTCAACGGCGATATTTGCGGGATCGAGGATGCCGCGCAGGCGATCGAGCAGAGCGGCGCTGATGGGCTGATGATCGGGCGCGGGGCCTATGGCAAGCCATGGCTCCTCGGCCAGGTTATGCACTGGCTTGATACCGGCGAAGAACGCTCCGAGCCGAGCATTTCCGAGCAATATGCTCTGATTACAGAGCATTATCACGCAATGCTCGAACACTATGGCACGATGACCGGCGTTAACATGGCGCGCAAGCACCTCGGTTGGTACACCAAGGGTCTGCCGGGATCGGCCGAGTTCCGCAACCGCGTGAACTTCATCGACGATCCCAAGGTCGTGCTTGCTTCGCTGGCCGAGTTCTATGGCCGCGCGATGTCTGCACCGGCGAGCCGCGCGGCTGCATGAGCGGCCCGGGCGATTGGCGCAAGACCGGTGACGGGCGGCCCGATCCCAAGCGCATCGTTGCCAGCCTGCCGATGGCCGTATTCACGCTTGCGCCGGACCTGACGATTGCCGCCGCTAATCCTGCGGCAGAGCAGCTCGCCGGGCAGGGCGCCCGCCGCCTTGTCGGCAAGCCGGTCGAAGATGTCTTCGCCTTCGAGGAACCGCTGATTCTGCGGCGCCTTGCTGAAGGCGAAGCGCAACTGCTCGCCCGCGATTCGCTGGTGCGCATTCTCGGGGCGCCCGCGCGACGGATCGATATCATGACGTCGCCCGTCGCCTATTGTCCGGGCTGGCAACTGCTTTCGCTGAGCGAAGGCGTTGGCGTGGAAGCGCTTTCGGGTGATGGCGGCGGTGCCGGAGCCGGGGAGGGCACGCCGCTGCGCGCACCCGAAGTCCTCGCGCACGAGATCAAGAACCCGCTCGCCGGCATTCGCGGCGCCGCGCAGTTGCTCGGCCGCAAGGTTGGCGATGCCGACCGCGCGCTGACGGAGCTCATCACGGGCGAGGTTGATCGCATCGCCAAGCTGGTCGACCAAATGCAGTCGCTTTCGCGCCGTGGCCGTGAGCCGGGCACGCCGTGCAATCTCCACGAAGCGGTGCGCCGCGCGCAGGCGGTCGTCGCTGCCGGGCATGGCGGTTTTGTCGTGGAGGAAGAGTTCGACCCATCGCTCCCGCCGGTCATGGCCAATCCCGATGCGCTAGTGCAGGTGCTGCTAAACCTCTTCACCAATGCGCGCGAAGCCTGTGAAACTGCACGAGAACCCCGGATCGCCGTGCGCACGCGCTTTGCCAGCGGCATCCAGCTCCATGCGGGACCGGGCGGCAAGCCGCTGCGCCTGCCGATCGAGCTAAGGGTCAGCGACAATGGTCCCGGCATCGATCCGGCGCTGCGCGATCACATCTTCGATCCCTTCGTGACCGGCAAGAAGAATGGGCAGGGCCTTGGCCTTGCCCTTGTCCAGAAGCTTGTGCGCGAGATGAACGGGCGCGTGACGCACGACCGCGATGAAGTGCGCGGATGGACGCATTTCCGCCTGCATCTGCCCGTTGCCGGAAGCTCTAACCCATGAAGAGCCGCATCCTCCTCGTCGAGGACGACGCCTCCATCGCGCTCGTCATCACCGCCGCGCTCGAAGCAGAGGGCTACAACGTCTCCCACTGCGTCTCGATTGCCGAGCGCGACCGCCTGCTGGGCGAGCAGGCTTTTGGCCTCATGCTGACCGATGTCATGCTGACTGACGGCGACGGTATGGAGACGCTGGGCCGCGTGCGCGAAGCGGCGCCGCACATGCCGGTCATCATTCTCTCGGCTCAGAACACGCTCGATACCGCTGTCCGCGCGAGCGATACCGGCGCGTTCGAGTATTTTCCCAAGCCCTTTGATCTCGATGAACTCGTTCGCACCGTGCGGCAGGCCATCGGCTCCAGCGAGAACGCCGGGCTGGATGACGTCACCGAGGACGTCGCCCCCGGCCTGCCGCTTGTCGGCCGCAGTCTGGCAATGCAGACGGTCTACCGGATGATCACGCGCGTGCTGCGCAACGATCTCACCGTTCTGATCCTGGGAGAATCCGGTACCGGCAAGGAACTGGTGGCCGAAGCGATCCACCAACTCGGCAAGCGCAGCGCAGGGCCATTCGTCGCGGTCAACACGGCCGCGATCCCGGCTGACCTCATCGAAAGCGAGTTGTTCGGCCACGAAAAGGGCGCCTTCACCGGTGCCGTAGCGCGCCGTATCGGCAAGTTCGAGCAGGCGCGCGGCGGCACGCTGTTCCTCGACGAGATCGGCGACATGCCGCTGGAAGCGCAGACGCGCCTGCTGCGCGCGCTGCAATCGGGCCGCATCCGCCGCGTTGGCGGGACCGAGGAAATCACCCTCGATTGCCGCATTGTGGCCGCCACCAACCGCGATCTCGAACCGATGATCGCGGCGGGCACATTCCGCGAGGACCTCTACTACCGCCTTGCCGTAGTGCCCATCGAGTTGCCGCCCTTGCGCGAGCGTGCCGACGATATCGAGGCACTGGCCCGCCATTTCCTCGTCCGTGCGGCGGGGGAAGGGCTGCCGCGCCGCCAACTTACGGCTGCGGGCGCGGCCCTCCTCGCGCGCCAGCCCTGGCGCGGGAATGTGCGCGAACTGCGCAACTTCGTGTACCGTCTGGCTCTACTCGCGCGCGATGAAGTGGTCGATGCCGGCACCATTGAGCCGCTGCTTGCGCAGGACCGTGCGCAGCCGCAGCCCGGCGCTGCGGGGCAGGCGGTCGCGGCCGATTTTGCCGAGGCGCTGGCAAGCTGGCTTGCCGAGGAGCAACCGCGCGAAGGCGAACTCTACAGCGCTGCGCTCGCCGCGTTCGAGCGGCCCTTGTTCCTTCACGCGCTGGCCGTCACCGCAGGGAACCAGCTGCGCGCGGCGCGTCTCCTTGGCATCAATCGCAACACGCTGCGCAAGCGGCTTTCCGAACTGGCCATCGATCCGGATGAGGCCGTAGCCCGGGGATGACGATGGCCGGCGTGAAATCGGGCACCAGTGTTTGGCGCTCGATCTGACCTGTTCGTTACCCACCGCAGGCGGAGATCCAGAGCCGCCGCGCGCTGACGTCACTCCACGGCCACATGCTGTCCGCCGCACGTAGTCTGCTCTTCGTCGAATCGGCTTGCATTGTTGCAACAGCAGTGTTGTAGATCAGCAACGATGGCTCAGAACGGCAAAGTCGGCATGCGGCGCTCACCGAGGTGGTATCGCCGCCTCCTGGTGGCCATGCGCCGTGCCAACGTGTTTCTACTGCTGGAAATGACCGCGACCATGGCGCTGGCGCTGATGGTCACCGTTACATGGATGGCGCTTTCCTCAAGCGGCAATGCCAACCAGCTCCTGCCATCGCGCCTGACCGCCAGCCTGCTGATCGGCACACTTGTACCGGCCATGGCGCTGATTGTGCTCATTGGCAGGCGGCTTGCGCTTCGGCGCGCGGCGCGCAGTGTGCTGGGCAGCAGCGGCCGGCTCCACGTGCGGCTCGTCTGGCTCTTTTCGCTCATCGCTGCGATCCCGACGTTGCTTGTGGTCGTGTTCGCCTCGCTCCTGTTCCAGTCGGGCGTAGAATTCTGGTTCTCGGACAATTCGCGCGGCATGCTGGAAAACGCAAACAGCCTCGCGCGGGGCTACTACGCAGACAAGCTGCGCGATGTCGGCAACGAGAGCGTCGCGATGGCGGGAGACCTTCGCGACTATCTCGGGCAGGCGCCCATCACCAGCCAGGAGTTTGCCGAGGGCTATTCATGGCAGGTGATCAATCGCCGCCTCAACGAGTCGGCCATCGTCGAGCGCGGACCCGATGGGACTCTGCGCACGGCGGCCATTGTCGATCCTGCCCGCAACGAACAGCGCGAACGGGTGACCCCGGCCGAGCTGGCCCGGATCGACGGCGGTGAGCCCGTTGTCGTCACTGCGTCCGCCGCCCGGATCGAGGCGGTCACCCCGGTCGACCGGACGCGCGGCATCTACCTCTACGTCGCCCGCAATTCGGACGCGCTGGCGCTGAACCAGTGGCAGCGCGCGCAGAGCGTGCTCAAGGCCTACGATTTCCTCTCCCGCCGCGCACGCGCGCTGCAACTGCGCTTCAATATTGCGCTCCTCGTCATCAGCCTTGCGCTGGTCGGGTTGGCCGTTTGGGTGGCGCTGCGGTTTGCGGATCGGCAGGTTGCCCCGCTGATCGAGCTTGTCTCTGCGGCGCGCAATGTCGGCAGCGGCAACTTCGCCATGCGTGTGCAGCCCGGCAATGGCACCGACGAGGTCGGCCTGCTCGCCCGCGCGTTCAATCGCATGACTGGCCAGCTCGAAGCGCAGACGCAGGCGCTCGTCAGCGCCAATGCCCAGCTCGAAGTGCGGCGCGCCTTCATCGAAGCGGTGCTGGAATCGATCACCGCCGGCATAGTCTCGATCGACCGCGAAGGCAGTATCCGCCTGATGAACAGCTCAGCGCAGGCGCTGCTCAATCCTGCGCGTGAGGGCGGGGAGGTGACCGATCCTGTGGGCGCGCCGCTCGCCGAAATCGCCCCGCAGCTGGCGCAGTTCGTCGCCGGGGGTGAGCGCAGCGGCGTTGTCCACTATGCCGCCGCCGGTGATCTCCTGACGCTTGCGGTAAAGGTCACGGCCGATCGTAACGGCCACGTCATCACCTTCGAGGACATCACGCGCCAGCTGCTCGACCAGCGCCGGGCCGCGTGGTCTGACGTCGCCCGCCGCATCGCGCATGAGATCAAGAACCCGCTGACCCCGATCCAGCTCGCCACCGAGCGCCTCAAGCGCCGCTATCGCCGCCAGATCGAGACTGACCCCGAACTGTTCGAGGAACTGACCGCCACGATCATCCGGCAGGTGGGCGATCTTCGCCAGATGGTCGACGAGTTTTCCTCCTTCGCGCGGCTGCCCAAGCCCGTGTTCCGCCCGGAAGATGCCAGCGACCTCGTCCGGCAGGCGCTGTTCCTGCAGGAGGTCGCGCACAACGATATCGCCTTCACCTTCGAAGGGGAGGCGCAGGTTCCGGTCGAGGCTGACCGGCACCAGATCGGCCAGGCCATGACCAACGTGCTCAAGAACGCCATCGAGGCGATCGAGCAGCGCGCACGCAGCGAAGACATCGCCTATCGCGGCCGCATCGCGGTAAGCCTTGCGGCGGACCGGCAGGCCGTGACCGTGACCGTGGCGGACAACGGCGTCGGTCTCCCGGCCGATCGCGACCGTATTCTCGAACCCTACATGACCACCCGCGAGAAGGGGACCGGGCTCGGCCTCGCCATCGTCAACAAGATCGTCGAGGAACATGGCGGCGCCATGGCCTTTGCCCCCAACGAAGCGGGCGGCACTTCGGTCATCATGCGTTTCGCCCGCAATCCGCTCGCTGCCGACGTTCCATCCGAAGCGCCCAACGTTCCCGCCAACAGCTAGACAAGACCTTCAGGACCACAAACCAATGGCACTCGATATCCTCATCGTGGACGACGAACGCGATATCCGCGAACTTGTCGCCGGCGTGCTCAGCGACGAAGGCTATGGTTGCCGCACGGCGGCGGATAGCACCGCTGCGCTGGCCGCAGTGGACGAGCGGCGGCCGAGCCTCGTCCTCCTGGACGTGTGGCTCCACGGCAGCCCGATGGACGGCCTCGAAGTGCTCGACGAGATCAAGAAGCGCGAGCCGGAACTGCCGGTCATCATCTTCTCGGGCCACGGCAACATCGACACCGCAGTTTCGGCAATCGGCCGGGGCGCGATGGACTTCCTCGAAAAGCCGTTCGAGGCGGAGCGCCTGCTGCTGCTCGTCGAGCGCGCCACGGCGACCGAGCGCTTGCGCCGCGAGAACGCGCGGCTGCGGCAGGGCCTCTCGATGGCCGATGGCTTCACCGGCAATTCCAGCGCGATCAATGCCGTCCGCGCGACATTGAAGCGCGTGGCCAACACCGGCAGCCGCTTGCTGATCACCGGACCCGCGGGTTCGGGCAAGGAAGTCGCCGCGCGCCTGCTCCATTCGTGGAGTCCGCGTGCGGACCATGCCTTCGTCACCGTCAATTCCGCTCGCATCACACCCGAACGGTTCGAGCAGGAACTGTTCGGCGAAGAGATCGACGGCAAGCTGGTGCGCGCAGGGCTCCTCGAAATGGCAGATGGCGGCACGCTGTTCCTCGACGAGGTTGCCGAAATGCCCGCCTCCAGCCAGGCCCGCATCCTGCGTGTGCTGACGGAACAGTCTTTCGTGCGCGTCGGCGGCCACCGCCAGATCCGCGTCGATGTGCGCGTCGTTTCCTCCACGTCGCGTCCGCTCGAAAAGGAAATTGCCGAGCGGCGCTTCCGCGAGGACTTGTACTACCGGCTCAACGTCGTCCCCGTGTCGATCCCCTCGCTGATCGAGCGGCGCGAGGACATTCCGGCGCTCGCCGACCATTTCTTCTCGCGCTACGCCAACGAACAGGGCGTGCAGCCGCCGGCGATCTCGCCCGAGGCCATCGCCGCGATGCAGAGCTACGACTGGCCCGGCAATGTCCGCCAACTGCGCAACGTGGTCGAGCGCACGATCATCCTTGCCCCGCGCGAGCGGCTTACCCGGATCGACGCAGATATGCTGCCAGCCGAGATCGTCACCACCCGGCTAGGCGGGGATTCGAGCACTTCGGCACTGATGGGCGTTCCATTGCGGGAAGCGCGGGAGAACTTCGAGCGCGAGTACCTCAAGGTCCAGATCCGGCGGTTTTCGGGCAATATCTCGAAAACTGCGAGCTTCATTGGCATGGAGCGCTCGGCGCTGCACCGCAAGCTCAAGCTCCTCGGCATGGCAGACCGGCGCGACGACGAAGAGCTCGACTGAACGTGCACCGAACGGTTCGTCCAAACCGGTCACTCGCCATTCAAACCATTTTGCCCCTGTACGAAGTCGCAATCCCGACATAGGATTACGGCTGCTGACCGGCTGTGGCGCCGCGAGAACTCCTGTAGAGATTCGGTTTTGGCCGAGGTTCGAAGGGGGTGATTGCGGGCCCTGCCAGATTGTGCCTTGTCGCCGCAGAGCGTTCGGGCACCAAAAAAACGAAAGGACTACCATAATGACCGGCAGAACCCTCTCTGCGCGTCCGCGCGCCAAGGTTGAATCCGCCCCCGCTCCTGAAGCCGCTGCAACACCCGTCGCCCTCGTCGCAGGCAAGGGGCAGAACTTGCAGGATGTCTTCCTCAACTTCCTGAGAAAGAACAAGATTCCTGTCACGATGTTCCTCGTGAAGGGCGTCAAGCTGCAGGGCATCGTCACATGGTTTGACAACTTCTCCATTCTGCTGCGCCGCGATGGCCAATCGCAGCTGGTTTACAAGCATGCGATCTCGACGATCATGCCTGGCCAGCAGCTTGCCGCGGCGCACTTCGCGCCTGGCAACGATGACGGTGCTCGCAAGCGCCTGCTGCAGGACGTGTTCCTCTCCAGCGTCCGCGATGCCGGCGTGCAGGTGACGATGTTCCTTGTGAACGGCGTCATGCTTCAGGGCCGCGTCGCTGCCTACGATCTGTTCTGCATGCTGCTGGAGCGCGAGGGCTATGTGCAGCTCGCCTACAAGCATGCCGTCTCGACCATCCAGCCCGCCGGTCATGTCGACCTTTCCGGCGAGTGGGACGGTGAAGCGAACTGATCGAATGACAGGGCCGAACCCCGCATGAGCGGTTTTGAATTCGGCCGTGAGACCGAGCTTGTCGGGGAAGTCACGCGCGGCGCCCGTGCCGTCGTCGTGCTCCCCGACTTGCGCCTGAAGGGCGGTCTTGACGCGGAATCGCGCCTTGAGGAAGGGCAGGGACTCGCCCGTGCAATCGGCCTCGATGTCGTCGATGCCTTTGCGCTGCCGATCCGTACTGTCCGCCCTGCCACCCTGTTCGGCGAAGGTCAGGTCCAGAAAATTGCCGTCGCCATCGCGCAGTCGGATGCGGAGCTTGTCATCGTCGATGGCGCGCTATCGGCGATCCAGCAGCGCAACCTTGAAGACAAGCTCGAGCGCAAGGTCATCGACCGCACCGGGCTTATCCTCGAAATCTTCGGTGAGCGTGCTGCGACGGCGGAAGGCCGCCTGCAGGTCGAACTGGCCCACCTTGATTATCAGGCCGGCCGCCTCGTGCGCAGCTGGACCCATCTAGAGCGCCAGCGCGGCGGCTTCGGCTTCCTCGGTGGCCCCGGCGAAACCCAGATCGAGGCCGACCGCCGCCTGATCCGCGGCCGCATGGCGCGCATCCGCCGCGAACTGGAACAAGTGCGTCGCACTCGCAGCCTCCACCGCGAGCGCCGCCAGCGTGCGCCGTGGCCGGTGATTGCGCTGGTTGGCTATACAAACGCCGGAAAGTCTACGCTTTTCAACCGGATGACCGGCGCAGACGTGATGGCGCAGGATCTTCTCTTCGCCACACTCGATCCAACCATGCGCGCCATCCGCCTGCCGGGGCTCGACAAGGCGATCCTTTCCGACACCGTGGGGTTCATTTCCGAACTGCCGACCCAGCTTGTCGCAGCCTTCCGCGCCACTCTGGAGGAAGTCACCGCGGCTGATATCATCGTCCACGTGCGCGATATCGCCAATCCCGCCACCTCCGCGCAGAAGCTCGAGGTGGAGGAGATCCTCGCCGATCTTGGCGTCATCGGGGAAGGGGGCAGCATCGTCCCCATCATCGAGGCGTGGAACAAGTGGGACCTGCTCCCGGATGAAGACCGCGCGATGCGCCGCGATCTGATTGCCGCCGGGGTGCCGGATCGCAAGGTCGTGCCGATCTCGGCCCAGACCGGCGAAGGCGTCGAGGATCTCGTTACCGTGCTCAGTGAACTGCTCACAGGTGGGGCACAAGTCCTTGAATTCGCACTGCCAATGAACGAGGGACACAAGCTCGCCTGGCTCCATGCGCACGGCGAAGTATTGTCGGAAAGCGCCGGGACCGATGCGGCAGGGGCGCCCGTGCAGCGCCTTAAAGTGCGCCTCACGCCCCGCGAACTGGGGCGCTATTCCCGGATGTGATCAGCGTTCAGCGGCTTTAACTCGCTGCCACAGTGCTTCCTGCTCCTCGAGCGATAGCCCGGGGAATTTGTCGCCCGCCAGCACTTCCATTCCGCGGAACCGCCGCTCGAATTTCGCATTACCGTGGCGCAGGGCATCCTCGGGTGCAACGCCATAGCGCCGCACCAGATTGACCGCGGCGAAGAGCAGGTCGCCCGCCTCATCCAGTCTTTCAGCCTCAGTCCTTGCGGCGGCAAGTTCATCCAGTTCCTCAACAACCTTCGCGCGCGGGCCTGCGGTATCCGGCCAATCGAACCCGACCCGCGCCGCACGCTTCTGCAGCTTTTCCGCGCGCATCAGCGCCGGCAGCGCCAACGCCACGCCATCCAGCGCGCTCTTGGCGCCCTTGGCCGCCCGTTCGGCTGCTTTCTGAGCCTCCCAGCGCACTTCGCGTGATTGGCCCTGATCGGCAGCATCGCCGAAGATGTGGGGATGCCGCTCGGTCATCTTGTCCGAGATCGCGTGGGCCACGGCATCAAAGTTGAACTCGCCAAGCTCCTCGGCCATCCGCGCATGGAACACGACCTGGAGGAGCAGATCGCCGAGTTCCTCGCGCAGGGCCGGCAGGTCTTCGCGCTCTATCGCGTCGGCAACTTCGTAGGCTTCCTCGATCGTGTACGGCGCGATGGTCGCGAATGTCTGCGCGACATCCCATTCGCAGCCGGTCGCCGGATCACGCAACCGCGCCATGATCGCCAGCAGCCGCGCAATGCCCGGGGCACCGGACGCTTCGATCGCGGGGGAGACCTCCGGAGACATGCTCATACTGGCCGATCCTTGAGTTCGATAATATTTATTATGTTAAATACGGTATGGGCCTTCAGCGCCGATACCCGGCAAAGGCGAGCGCTGCAGCGAGGATGATCGCCACCCAGGCCCCGGCCATCATCAAGCCGGAAGAAAGCTTCAAACCCCGCAGCCTGCCGTTCGCGAGCACAAGAACGAGCGCCATCACGATACCAATAACAGCGACAACCTTGTCCGGCGTCACAGCGCGATCTCCAGCCCGTCATAGCCCGGCTCGACATGCGCCGGCGTCTCGTCGCACAGTGTCCGGTAGTCCATGCTCTTGTCGAGATGCGTGAGAACTGCTCGGCCCGCACGGCAAGCCTCGATCAGTTCAAGCGACATCGCAAGATGCGCATGGGTTGGATGCGGCTGCCGCCGCAAGGCATCGACGACGAGCACATCGACCCGGGCGAACAGCGCAACCATTTCGCCAGTTATTGCACTGAAGTCCGTCGCGTAACCGATTGACTTACCGCCCTGATCGAAACGGAAAGCCGTCGTCTGAGCAGGCCCATGCGGCATCTGGCAATGCGACACACCAATGCCGGCCACCATGCGCACGCGGTCCAGATTGTCGAGATTACAGATCGTCGGATAACCGTGCTGCCCGGCGAAAACATACCCGAACCGTTGCCGCAACCGCCGCACCGTCTCGTCGGCCGCATAGCCCGGAATCGGTGCGCCGCGGCCCATGCGCAGCGGTCTCAGGTCATCAATGCCGTGGGTGTGATCGGCATGGTCGTGGGTCCACACCACTCCATCGATGCGACCGATGCCAGTCGCGAGCAACTGGTGCCTGAGGTCCGTCGGCGTATCCACAAGAATGCGTCCGCCGTCACCGCCTTCAACCATGATCGCCACCCGCGTACGCCGGTTGCGCGGCTCGTCCGGATCGCATTCGCCCCAGTCATTGCCGATGCGCGGCACGCCGGTCGACGTGCCCGACCCGAGGACGATCAGTTTCATGCCCGTGCCTTGGCGAACAGGCGGAAGAAGTTGGCGCCGGTCTGTTCGGCTACTGCCTCCGCCGTTGTGCCGCGCAGGTTCGCGACAAAGGCGCAGGTATCCGAAACGAACGCAGGCTCGCAAACCTTGCCGCGATGCGGAACCGGCGCGAGGAACGGCGCATCGGTTTCGACCAGCAGGCGGTCGTCAGGCACTTCGGCAGCAAAGGCCTGCAAGTCCTTGGCATTCTTGAAGGTCACGATACCAGAGATCGAGATCGTCAGCCCCAGATCGAGCACGGCCCGGCCAAACTCTGCACTGGCAGTGAAGCAGTGGATCAGCGCGGGGAATGCGCCCTTGGCCATTTCCTTGGTCAGGATCCGCAGCGTGTCATCCTCGGCATCACGCGTGTGGATCACGATCGGCAGCCCTGTCTCGCGCGCCACGCCGATGTGGACGCGGAACAGGTCCTGCTGAACCTGCCGGTCCGAATGGTCGTAGTAGTAGTCGAGCCCCGTCTCGCCGATTGCGATCACCTTGGGATCAGCCGAAGCTGCCCGCAGCGCCTCGGCACCGAGATCGGCATGGGCATCTGCCTCATGTGGATGAATTCCGATGCTCGCCCAGACATCGATCTCGCGGTGCGCTGTCGCGACCACGGCGTCCCATTCGCTGCGCCGGGTCGAGATGTTGAGAAAGCCCTGCACCCCGCGCTCGCGTGCGCGCGCGAGCACCTCGGCCTGCGTCTCGATCAGGCCTTTGTAATTGAGGTGACAGTGCGAATCGATCAGCATCAGCCGGCCTCGTCCTCGGTCAATTCGAGCCGTGGGAACGCCGGGGTCGGCGCTGAAAGCCGTTCGCCGGTGGCGACGCGGGCCAGGAACCAATCAGCCTTGGCCAGCGCTGTGATGCCTCGTTCGTCACCCGGAATTCCGAGCTGATCCAGTACTTTGTCCGCCGCAGTTGGCACGACCGGGCGGATTGCGATGGTGAGATCGCGGATCGCCATGAACAGCGTCATCAGGACCGCGCGCATCCGTTCGGGATCGCTCTTTCGCAGCGCCCAAGGGGCTTGCTCGTCGACATACTGGTTGCAGGCAAAGACGGCGCGCATCCACCCGTCGATCCCCGCGGAGAAATTCAGCGCGGCAAACTCGCGTGGCAACTCGTCGTGGCAGGCCTCGAACACCGTGGCGAGAAGCTTGTCGTCCGCTTCGGCGCTAGCAAACTTTACCAGTTCGCCGTCCATGTTCTTGAAAATCATGGAAAGTGTACGTTGCACAAGATTGCCGTAGCTGTTGGCGAGCTCGGCATTGCATCGCGTCACGATGGCTTCGGGCGAATAGGAACCATCCTGCCCGAACACCACGTCGCGCATCAGGAAGTAGCGCAGAGTGTCGACGCCAAAGCGTTCGGCGAGCGCCAGCGGATCCGTCACATTGCCGAGCGACTTCGATTCCTTCTGCCCACGATTGAGCAGGAAGCCGTGGCCGAAAACCTGCTTGGGAACGGCAAGGCCCGCGCTCATCAGGAAAGCGGGCCAGTAGATCGTGTGGAAGCGCACGATATCCTTGCCGATCAGGTGCAGATCAGCTGGCCAATACCTTGCATAATCACCTGATTCATGAGGAAAACCAAGGCCGGTGATATAGTTCGTCAGCGCATCGACCCACACGTACATGACGTGGTTGTCGCTGCCCGGAACCTTGACGCCCCAATCGAAACTGGTGCGCGAAACCGATAGATCGCGCAGGCCTTGGCTGACGAAGGCGATCATTTCATTGCGCCGGCTTTCCGGGCGGATGAACTCGGCGTTCTCGCGGAACAGCGCCAGCAGCGGCTCCTGGTACTTCGACAGGCGGAAGAACCAGCTCTCCTCGACGGTCCACTCGACAGGCGTTCCCTGCGGCGAGAGCTTCTCGCCCCCTTCCCCGTCGATCAGTTCGCTCGCATCGTAGTACGCCTCGTCGCGAACCGAGTACCAGCCCTCGTAGCGGTCGAGATAGAGGTCGCCATTCGCCTCCATCCGGCGCCACAATTCCTGCGTCGAAGCATGATGGCGCGGTTCGGTGGTGCGGATAAAGACATCATAATCGACATTCAGGGCATCAGCCATCGCAATGAAATGACTTGTCATTTCATCCGCGAGTTCAGCCGGGGTAATGCCAAGGTCGCGCGCCTTTTGCGCCATCTTCAGGCCATGCTCGTCGGTGCCGGTCTGGAAGCGCACGTCGCGCCCCATCGCTTTCTGGAAGCGCGCAATGACGTCTGCCGCAATCGCCTCGTAGGCATGGCCGATATGCGGCTTGCCATTGGGATAGCTGATCGCGGTCGTGATATAATAGGGCTCGCCCATGGGCTGCGACTGTCCTTGGCTTGAAATATGGTCTTCGGGAAGGCCTGCTTCAGGCCGCGTTCTCCCTAGTGCGCGCCACCGATGCCAGCAAGCCGCCGATTTCCAGAAGCAGCAGGGCCGGCTCGAAGTTGTAGATCGGAGCCTGCGCGGCGAGCGTAGCCAATGCGGCATGCGCTTCGACGATCCGCAGCCGCGTCATATCATCGCTGCGCGCCATGGCAGTCACCAGCACGCGGCGGGCCGCCTCGATCACCGCAAGCAGCCGTTCCCGGCTTGGTCGCTGGCCGAGTGCCGTCGAAAGCTCGCCCCGCAGCGCAAGATCAGGATCACCCTCGGCTACCAGGCGCGACATGATCTGCCAGACGCTGCCCAGTTCCATCTCGGCAAAGGCGAGTGCAGCACCGGGAGCGCCGCTACCCGCTGCGATCGCGGCTTCGAGCGCCGCACCGCCAAGTTCAGGCGCAGCTTCCCTGAGCGCCCGTGCCAAATCGTCGGGCTCCAGCGGGTGGAACCGCAGCACCGTACAGCGCGAGCGGACTGTGGGCAGCAACCGGCCGATCTGATGCGTCACCAGCAGAAAGAATGTGCCTGCGGGTGGTTCCTCAAGGCTCTTGAGCAGCGCGTTGACCGCACCTTTCTCCAGATCGTCTGCTGCATCGATAATCACTGCGCGCCGCGATCCCAGCGTTGGCCGGGTCACGAGCCGCCGCTGCACGCCGCGGATCTGGTCGACGCTGATGTTGCGCTTGCGGGTGTATGCCTTGCCCTCATCGCGCTTCTTGGTTTCGTCATCGTTGCTCGGCAGCGGCTCAAGCAGGTGGATATCGGGATGCACTTCGGGCGCCGGCTGCGGCACGCCCGGTTCGGCGACCAGTTCTGCCGCCGCCGCGCGCGCAAAACTTGCCTTGCCGAGGCCTTCACGGCCCGCAAGAATCCAGCCGTGGTGCATGCGCTGGCCTGCTCGCGCCGCGCGCCACACGTTCCACGCCTCATCGTGGCCGATCAGGCGCACAAGCTGTCCACCGCTGCCATCACGCGCGCATGAACCTCCTCGGGCGCGCCTTGTGCCGCGATCATGGCAAAGCGCTCTGGCTCCGCCTCGGCAAAGCGCTGGAACGCGGCGGCCACCCGTGCATGATAGTCCGCCGCGCGCCCGCCAATGCGGTCGAGTACGCCGGCATCACGCCTGGCCACGCGTGCGGCCGCTTCTTCGGGATCAAGCGTGAGCAGCACGGTGCAATCGGGCAGGAGCCCCTCGCTGCCGATCCCGTGCAGCGTCAGGATATCCGCGTCGCGTAGCCCGCTTCCGCCGCCCTGATAGGCGCGGCTGCTATCGAGATAACGGTCGCACACGACCCATGCACCGCGCGCGAGGGCCGGGCGGATCAGGGTCTCGACATGGTCCGCGCGTGCCGCAGCAAACAGCAGCGCTTCGGCGCGCGAGCCCCAGCCCGGTCCATCCGTTTGGAGCAACAGCGCCCGGATCGCCTCTGCGCCGGGTGTGCCGCCCGGCTCGCGCGTGGTGACTACTTCGAGGCCCCTTCCCCGCAGCGCTTCGGCAAGGAGGCGGCTCTGGGTCGATTTGCCGACCCCTTCCCCGCCCTCGAACACGATGAACCGGCCTGTCATTGGCCGCTCATTGCCCCAGCATGGCCAGCAGGCCATTGCGCAGCCGCGCCAGTGAGCCTGCTTCCGGCACCGCCTCGGCAGCCACCAGCGGAAGCCGGGTTTCCCCCTCACCCGGCACGCGCACGACAAGGCTGGCGACTTCATCGCCCTTGGCGATCGGCGCACGCAGCGGACCCTTGTAGCGCAGGCTCAGCGAATACTGCGCATGGGCGCCGCGCGGCAGCGTCAGCGCCAGCGGATGCGGCGCAACGAGGGCCACGCTCCGCGCTTCGCCGCCCTGAACTCTGGCCGTTCCGATCTTCGACCCAGCGGCGAACAGCGGATGTTCCTCGAACGCGGCAAAGCCCCATTCCATGAAATCGCGCGATTCCTTCGCGCGCACCTTACCGTTGTCATAGCCGCCAACCACCATCATCAGCCGCCGCCCATTGCGGATCGCCGAACCGACCAGGCCGTAACCCGCCTCGTTGGTGAACCCCGTCTTCACACCGTCCGCGCCTACGACATGGCCGTAAAGCGGGTTATGGTTGGGCTGCTCGATGCCGCGGAACGCGAGTCGGTCGTGCCCATAGAACCGCGCGTAGAGAGCCGGATGCCGCGTTATAAGCGCGGTGCTGAGCGTCGCCAGATCAGCGGCGGAAACGTAGGTATTGCCCTCGTCCATCCAGCCATTGGCGGTGTTGTAGTGCGTGTCTTTCATGCCGAGCTTCTTGGCCTCGGCATTCATCATTTCGGTCCACGCGCCGACACTGCCCGCAGCGCCTTCCGCGAGGACGACGCAGCCATCGTTGGCGGAGACGGTGACGATGCCTTCGAGGAGCTCCGCCACCGAAGTGTCGCTGCCATCGGCAAGGAACATCGTGCTGCCCACGCGGTGCCACTTGCGGAAGGCTTCGTGGCTCATCGTGAAACGCTGGTCGAGCTTCAGCTTGCCTGCCTTGATGAGCTCGAAAGCGACATAGCTCGTCATGATCTTGGTGAGCGAAGCCGGCACGAATCGCCTATGCGACTGCCGTTCAAACAACACGCGGCCGCCATTGACATCGATCAGCAGCGCAATGGGCGCCGAGATCTGCGGTATCGCAGGTGCAGCGGTCTGGGCAGTCTCGGGCACAGGCGCCGCGGCGCGTACTGGCAGGGCTGCCAGCGCGGCGATCAGCAAAGCGGTCAGGGTCCTCGATGGCAAGCGCGGGTCCTCAGCTTATCGGGGGACCGCGCCGGGGCCGACGTTCAGTCGCGCACGATCCGGGCACCCGCATAGCCCGCAGCGCGGGCCTTCGCCAGTCCGCGGTCGGCCTCATCCCCCGCCGAAAACGGCCCGCTTCGTACGCGCCAAAGCGATCCGATTTGCACAAGCGATCCGCCAGCCTTGCGCGCGGCCGCTTCGGCATTGGAGCGCTGCGCAAAGGCGCCGATCTGGACGTAGTACCGGCCAGCAGCGGCGGTCGGCTTCGGGCGCTCTGCCGCAGGCGTAGCCGGTTTGGGTGGAGCCACGGCTTCCTGCTTTGGGGCGGGCTTCGAAATAGGCTTCGGCGCAGGCTTCTCTGCAGCGGGTGCAGGCTTCGCGGCGGGTTTGGCAGGAACTGTAGTCGGATTTGGAGTTGGGCTTGCCGCCACTTCTGCCGGGTGGATCGATACCGGTAGTTCACCAACCGGCGGCTCCAGCCCGAGTTTGCGCCGCAACGCTGCGAGCAGGCCCTGCGGCGTATCCATACGCTGCGGCGCGGCTTGGCCCGTGCGCAGCAGCGCCCGCTCGGGTTCGGGCGGATTCACCCGGCGTACGCGCACCGGCGCAGAGGCATCGCCCGGCAGACCAAGCTGCGTCCACGCCATCGGCGAAAGCGCCACCAGCCCGTCTCCGCTCATCGGTCCGCGCCGGTCGATCCGCACGAGAATTGTGCGGCCGGTCGAAAGCGAGGTCACCTCGACATAGCTTGGCACCGGCAGAGTTCGGTGCGCACCGTTGATCCGCGCGGGGGCACCTTCCTCTACGCCCATTGCCACGGCCTTGCCGACGGCATCGTAATTCAGCGTGTCGGCGGGGGTATAGGTGACGCCGTCGACAACGAAGGGATCGCCCAGCGTCACCGGATAGTCGCCCGCCGGTCCTGACACCTCCGGCACGGCTAGCTTCCGCTCGCGCGCGGTTGCCGGGCTTGCCAAACCGGTACCAAGCGCAAGCACCATGGCCAGCGCCAGCACGCCATTGTTCCTGTTAACGGGCAATTTCATCAGCCAGAAGTCCCACCGAGAGGGCGTAGAGATTCGAGCAGTTGTAATCGAGGATAACTCGATAATTTCCGGTTAGCAGATAGGCGGTCTGCCCCGGGCCATCGGGTTCGAGCAGGCTGGCGAGCGTGTCGTCCGCCAAAGTCGGCGCGCGCGGTACCACGCCGAGCGCCTTCCATTCGCCCACCGTCTTCCACTGCGAATGCCGTGCAAAGACCTGAGGACAACGCGGGCTGGCGAGTGCGGTTCCCAGCGCGGGACGGTCCAGCGGCAGCGTCACATCCGCCGCCACACCCCACGGCTCCCCTGCCCGCCACCCCGCATCGCGGAAGTAGTTCGCAATCGAGGCGAGCGTGTCCTGCTTGCTTGACCAGATATCGGCAAACCCGTCGCCGTCACCGTCCTGCGCCACGCGCAGATAGACGCTTGGCAGGAACTGCGGGTTGCCGAAGGCCCCGGCCCAGCTGCCAACGAGCTTGCTGCGCGGCACTCCGCGATCGACCATCTTTAGGAGCGCGATGAACTCCTCAGCAAACAGCGCCCGCCGCCGCCCCTCATAAGCAAGCGTGGCGAGCGAGCGCGCCAGATCGAAATCGCCCGTATAGGATCCGTAATTCGTCTCATGCCCCCAGATCGCCAGCAGGATCTTGGACGGGACGCCGTAACGCTGCTCGATCCCGCCGAGGTAATCGGCCGAAGCAGCATACTGCCGCCGCCCCCCGGCGATCCGCGCCGCATCGACATGGGCACGGCGATAGCCCGCGAAGGCAGGGATCGAGGACGAAGTACCCGGCTGCGCGCGGTCGAGCGCGATGACACGCGGATTCTCCGTCAGCCCGGCCATGACCGAGGAAATCGTCGTCTCGCGCACGCCTTCAGCGCGGGCCTTGGCTGCAAGATACTGGAGATAGCCCTGAAAGCCGGCTGCCGCCTCGTCTCCCTGCGCGCCCGCCGGCCCCGCCAGCAGCGATAGCACCAGCGCGGCGAGCCCCGCCCGCAAGAGGCCGAGGGTTTGGGGCACACGAAAACGGATCGGCAGCAGCATCACGCATGACAGTCGCACAGCACGGCCAAGCTGGGAATCCCTCAATCGATGAATTGCGTGGGAAGTGCCGTTCGTTCCCCGGCGCAAAACTTCTTTGCGAGACATCGCTTGCCCGCTATCGGGCTTCTGCGCGCGCTTCAGCGCTGCGGACAGGTGGCCGAGTGGTTTAAGGCAGCGGTCTTGAAAACCGCCGTGGGTGGAAGCTCACCGTGGGTTCGAATCCCACCCTGTCCGCCACCCTTCCCGGCAGCCTTGGCAAATGTGGCCAACCACGCACCATGGGCGGGCGAATATGCCGCATCGTGCAGCGGTCTTGCGCATTGCCAGTTCAGGTCAATGGCAATCCCTCCCCAGCCCATAGCCTATGTCCGGATCGGACTTGGCGTCGCCCATGCAGACGCAGGCCGCAACAGGGGAGTTTCCAGACGATGACCAGGCGCAGCGCCAACCATTTCGCAGCGGGCACGGCCCTTGCCGCCCTTATGATGGCTGATGTGGCCATGGCGCAGGCCGCCGGAGCCGATGCCGCCGCAGGCGCGGCCGATGCGGCCGACAGCGGTGAGATCATTGTCACCGCGACCCGCAAGAGCGAGAGCATCAACAAGGTGCCGCTCAGCGTCAGCGCGCTTTCTCGCGAGGCGCTCGACAGCCGCGGTATCCGCAACTTCAGCGACGTGATCCGCCAGACGCCTGGCGTCAGCTTCGAGAAATCGAACACCACGACCAACATCGCGATCCGCGGCGTGAACTCGTCGGTGGGCGCGGCCACCACCGGTATCTACATCGACGATGTGCCGATCCAGATCCGCCAGCTCGGCTATGGCGGCGGCAATGCCTATCCGGTCGTGTTCGATCTCGACCGCGTCGAAGTGCTGCGCGGCCCGCAGGGCACGCTGTTTGGCGCAGGCTCGGAAGGCGGCACGGTGCGCTTCATCACGCAGCAGCCCAGCCTTGATGTGGTCAAGGTCTATGGCCGCGCGGAAGGCAGCGCGACCCAGCATGGCGCAGCCAATGGCGAAGGCGGCATCTCGTTCACCGCTCCGATCATCGAGGGCAAGCTCGGCATCGCTGCCAGCGGCTACTACCGCCGCGATGGCGGCTACGTCGATCGGATCAGCTCGTTCACGAACAAGGTCGTCCAGAAGAACGCGAACTCCACCGACAGCTACGTCGGGCGCATTGCCCTCACCTGGCAGCCGGTCGACAACGTCAAGATCACGCCCGCCGTCTACTACCAGAACATCAAGGCCGCCGACAGCGGCGAGAGCTGGGAAGCCTTTTCGAACTACGACAAGCACGTCTTCGTCAACGCCAACCAGTTGGCCGAAACGAGCAAGGACCGCTTCACTCTGGCCTCGCTCAACGTCAGCGTCGGCCTCGGCGCCGTGGATGTGATCGCGGTCGGTTCGTACTTCGATCGCAAGCAGGCCTTCGTTCAGGACTACACCAACTTCGACCAGACGCTGTTCACCGGCGTGAACGCGCTGCCGTTCTTCCCCGACCAGCAGGGCCCGTCGGACTTCCTCGTCGCGCAGAAGAACTGGACCGGCGAGCTGCGCCTGCAGTCGAACAACGCCTCCAGCCCGCTCACCTGGGTCCTCGGCGGGTTCTACTCCCATGCCCAGCAGACGTCGCTGCAGGTCGTCACCGACCCCTACTTGCCGGTCTATCTGTTTGGTGCTCCGTCCCCGGTGGCGGGCTTCTCGGTGTATGACCAGAACGCGGTCTCGACCGACGAGCAGGCGGCCCTGTTCGGGCAGGTCACCTACAAATTCACCGACAAGCTCTCCGTCCTTGCGGGCCTGCGCTACAGCCACACCGTCTTCACGATCCGCTCGATTGCGCAAGGCTTCGTCGTCGGCCCGCTGGTCGATGACCGCGGCCGCCAGAGCGAAAACCCGATCACGCCCAAGTTCGGTATCAACTATCAGGCAACGCCCGATACGCTGGTTTACGCATCGGCCTCGCGCGGCTTCCGCGTCGGCGGCTACAACCCGCAGGTCGGCGTGTTCTGCGGGCCGGAGCTTGCCAGCATCGGCTATCCGAACGGCCGCCCGACCAACTTCAAGTCGGACTCGGTGTGGAGCTACGAACTCGGCGTGAAGAGCAAGTTTGGCGGGCTCGGCAGCGTGCAGGCGAGCGTCTACCAGATCGACTGGAACAACATCCAGCAGGCGGTCGCGCTCAATTCCTGCGGCTTCCAGTTCACCAACAACCTTGGCAAGGCGCGCAGCCGCGGCTTCGATTTGCAGGTCGAAGTCCGTCCGACCAACCGCCTCACCCTGCAGGCCGAGATCGGTTACGTCGATGCCAAGTTCCTCGACACAGTGAAGGGCGGCCCGACCGCAGCCGCGCCCTTCGTGAGCAAGGGCGATGCGGTGCTCGGCGCGCCTTGGACGGCTTCCTTCCACGCGCAGTACGATTTCGACGTGTTCCGGGAAAAGGGCGGCTATGTCCGGTCGGACTTCGATTACCGTTCGAAGCAGAGCAAGCTGCCGCCCTATCTGAACCCCGCTAACGGCGCGATCGATACGGCTCTTACCCTGCCGCCTGCCGTTGCCTTCTGGTCGGCGCGCATCGGCGTGAAGCCGGGCAACTTCGATATCTCGCTGTTCGTGAACAACATCCTCGACAAGTCAACCTGGACCCGGCGCGAGCGGGCCTCGAACCCGTTCGAATTCTTCCGCCGGGAAACGCTGCGCCCGCGCACGTTCGGCGTGACCGCAAGCTACCGCATGTGACGTAACCTGTGCGCGCCGCACTGCCCATCAGGGGCGGGCGGCGCTTACGGACCTGGGGAGATAGCCGGAATGAACATCATGCGCCGCATGCTTGCCACCGCCGCCATCGCGGCGCTGGTCCACGCCCTTCCCGCTGCCGCAAGGGCCGCGCCTGCACCGGCGGTGCGCTTCATCAACGGCCATATCTACACCCCGCAAGGCTGGCGCAGCGCAATGGACGTGCGCGGCCAGCGCATTGTGCGGATCGGCACCGCCGGGCAGGCCAAGGCCTGGCCGCGCGCCGGCGTCAAGATTGTCGACCTAAAGGGCCGCACCGTCCTCCCCGGCCTCTACGACATGCACGTCCACCCCGTGCTGCAAGCCAAGGGCGATGAAGGCCGTTGCCGCGTGCCGCAAGACGCCGGGCCGCAGCGGTTGCTCGAACTCGTCGCCGCCTGCGTGAAGGCGGCCAAGCCGGGCGAGTGGGTCAGCGGCGGCCAGTGGCAGGCTTCGCTGATGATCGGCACACCGATCACCGCCGCGACGCTCGATGCCGTATCGCCCGATAATCCGGTCATGCTGTTCGATGTCAGCGGCCACAGCGTCTGGGCTAATTCGCGCGCGTTGGCAGCAGCGGGCATCGGCCCCGGCACGCCCAACCCCGAAGGCGGGATCATCGAGCGCGACGCGGCGGGCAATCCCACCGGCATCCTGCGCGAAACGGCAGGTCGCCTGCTCACCGTCAAAGTCCCGCCGCAGCCGCAGGCCGAAACCGAGCGCCAGCTTTCCGCGCATCTCGCCATGCTCGCCGGTTTCGGCGTGGTCGGCTATGTCGAGGCAATGGCCTACCGCGACGACCTCGAAGTCTACGCGGCGCTGGCAGACAAGGGCGTGCTGAAGCAGCGCGTGCAGGCCTGCATCGCCTATTCGGAATCGGGCCGCCCCAATCCCGCGTTCGATCAGACGCTTGCCGACAGGGCCAAGTTCGCCCGCGCCACCTTCAACGCCAATTGCATCAAGGTCTTCGCCGACGGCGTGCCGACCGAGAGCCACACCGGCGCGATGCTGGCAGACTATCAGGCCGGCCAGCCCAATGCTCCTGCGCGCGGCCTGCTGCTGTTCGATCCGGCAGTGATGGCGAAGAACCTCGCCGCGTGGGACAAGCTCGGCGTCACCGTGCTGTTCCACGCCGCCGGAGACCGCGCGGTGCGTGCCTCGCTCGATGCAATCGAAGCCGCGCGCAAGGCCAATGGCATGGGCGGACCGCAGCATCAGGTCGGCCATTCCACGTTCGTCGATCCCGCTGATCTGCCGCGCTTCAAGGCACTGAACGCTGCCGTCGAATTCTCGCCCTATCTGTGGGATCCGCAGCCGATCAACGACGACATCACTACAGCCGTCGGCAGCCCGCGCATAGACCGCGTCTGGCCGATCAAGGAGGGCTTTGCCTCCGGTGCGCTGGTCGTTGCCGGTTCGGACTGGGCGGTCGTCCCCTCCCCCAATCCGTGGATCGGGATCGAGACCGCCGTCACCCGCCGCAACCCGGGCGGCGGGACGCGCAGCTATGGCCTCACCGAGGCGATCACGCTGCCCCAAGCGATCACCATGTTCACGATCAACGCGGCAAAACGGATGGGGATGGCGGATAAGGCAGGCTCGCTCGAAGCCGGCAAGTACGCCGATTTCCTCGTGCTCGACCGCGATCCCTTCGCGATACCGGTGACGCAGATCCACAGCACCACGGTGCTGGAGACATGGGTCGGCGGACAGCAGATTTTCGCGCGGGCCAAGGAATAACCGCGATGTGGCGGCGCCTCATCAGCTTCGCTCTTCTCGCGGCACTTGCCGCCTGCCAGCAGCGGGGCCCTGATCGGCCGCCCGTCATCGCACGAGCCGACATCGCTGCCGTCGAAGCACAAGCCTCCGAATGGCCAAGCTACGGCGGCCAGCCCTCATCGACCAAGTATTCCGCGCTCGACCAGATCAACACCGCCAACGTCGCCAGCCTGCGACGCGCTTGGGTCTGGCATTCGGGCGAAGTCTCCACCGGGAGCGAGACGGTTGACGCGACCGTCGGCGAAATGACGCCGATCTACGTCAACGCCCGGCTCTACGGCTGCACGCCATATGGCCGTGCCGTCGCGCTCGATCCCGCAACCGGGCGCGAACTCTGGTCATACGACCCGCACAAGCCGCGCACCGGCAACATGTACCACGAGAACTACTGCCGCGGCGTCGCCTATTGGCAGGCGCCGGACGCTGCCACTCGCGCGCAGCCCTGCGGCAAGCGCATCCTCTACGGCGCCCAGAACGCCGTGCTCCATGCGCTCGATGCAGATACCGGGCGCCTTTGCACCGGCTTCGGCCAGAACGGCCGCGTTGATCTCGGCGCGATGGACTACAAGGGCGAAGGCCGGCCCGCCAACACCTCGCCGCCCGCCGTCTGGGGCAATGTCGTCGCGCTCGGCACGGCGGTGCAGGACAACATGTACCGCAATTCGCTCGACGGCATCGTGCGCGCGTTCGATGTCGTCACCGGCAAGCAGCTGTGGTCGTGGAATCCGATCCCGGACGATATTTCAGCGGTCACCGGCGCTGCCAATGCCTGGGCGCCGCTCTCGGTTGATGCCATGCGTGGATGGCTGTTCCTCCCCACCGGTAGCGCGAGTTGGGACACGCTGGGCGTGAACCGGCTTGACCGCATCCCCGATGCCAACGCCGTCGTCGCGCTCGACATGCGCACCGGCCGGAAGGTGTGGTCCTACCAGACCGTCCACCACGACTTGTGGGACTACGACCTCCCCGCCGCCCCCACCCTTGCCACCATCGACCACAATGGCCGCCCCGCTGAAGCCGTGATCCAGGCCACCAAGACCGGCAACATCTTCGTGCTCGACCGCGAAACCGGCAAACCGCTGTTCCCCGTCGCCGAGCGCAAGGTGCCTGCCAGCGATATGCCCGGCGAGCGCGCCTCGCTCACCCAGCCCATGCCGCTACTGCCCCATGCCGTCACCTCGCAGCATCTTGCCGCCGAGGATGCATGGGGCCTGCTCGGCTTCGATACCGCTGCCTGCCGCACGCGGCTCAAGTCCCTGCGCAACGAAGGCCTGTTCACGCCGCCCAGCATCAATGGCTCGCTGCTCCACCCCAGCTTCCTCGGCGGCACCAACTGGGGGGGCCTCGCCTACGATCCGGCGACCGGCCTTGCCGTGGTCAATTCCTCCAACCTCGCCGCCTCGGTCCGGCTTGTGCCCCGCGCAAAGTTCGATCCCAAGCGCGATCTGAGGCCCGGCGTCTCCTACTACGAGATGCAAGGCTCGCCCTATGTCATGCTGCGCGAAGTGCTGATGTCGCCGCTCGGCGTGCCGTGCAATCCGCCGCCGTGGGGCCGCCTCACCGCCATCGACATGAAGACCGGTCAGACGCGCTGGCAGGTGCCCTTTGGCCGCATCACCACGTCCAGCGGGATCACCTCACCCGCCGCATGGGGAGCCCCCAACCAGGGTGGCCCCATCGTCACGCGCGGCGGCCTCATATTCATCGGCGCCAGCCTCGATAGCCGCCTGCGCGCCTATGATATCCAGACCGGGCGCGAGCTGTGGCAGGCCTTCGTCCCCGCGCCCGCCACCGCCACGCCGATGACCTTCCGCCACACCGATGGCCGGCAATATGTCGTCGTCAACACCGGCGGGCACGGCGGCTTCGGCACCCGGCTCAGTGACGCGTTGGTGGCGTTTGCCCTGCGCTGACACTGTCCTCGCCTGCCCGGCGATAGGCTTGCGGGGTCATCCCGAAATGCCGGCCAAACCGGCGAATGAAGCTCGCGCTCTCGGCAAACCCAACCGACAGCGCGATCTCCGCCACGTCGCGCCGGCTCTGCCGCAGCAGCCGCGCCGCCGCCTGCATCCGCCGTTCGTTGACAAGATCGCGCCAGCGCAGCCCTTGCGCGCGCAGCCTCCGGCTCAACGTCGCCGCCGAAACCCCCATGCTCTCGGCCACGTCCTCCAGCTGCGGCGCGCTGTCGAGCGGGCTCGCCTCGAGCGCCCGCACCAGCGCGCCGAGCGACGTGCCGCGCCGTGTCGCTTCCGCCGCTTGCCGCCGCACATGCTCCTCCACGATCGGGTAGAGCTCCGGATCGATCACCGGGCTGGTGCAATCGAGGAAGCGCGCCTCGAAGGTGATCGAATTGGTCTCCTGATCGAAGAACACCGGACAGCGGAAGAATTCGCGGTAGACCCGCTCCTCGCTCTGGCACGAATGCTCGAACCGCACCTCGACCAGCTCGAACTCACCGCCGACATAGTTGCGGCACATGTTGTGCATGATCGCGATCGAGAATTCCGCATCCTGACGCCGCGATTGCAGGGTCTGGTCGGTAATCAGGTACTCGTAGGTAGCAAGGCCCTCGCTGGCGCTGAAGCGGTTGCGGACTGCGTCCTGTATCGTCGCAAGATTGGCCGAAAAGCTGGTGAACGCAGTGCGCAGCGATGGCGCGCTGAGGAACAGGAAGCCGAGCGCGCCCAGACTGTTGAGTGCGCCGAGCCGCCCTGCCTGCAGCCCGAGATAGGGATTGCCGGCTTCCTGCGCGGCGGATTCAAGAACACTCAGAAACTGCTCGAGCGGCATGACCCCGCGCGCGTTATCGAGATCGTCGCGCCTCAGCGAAAAGCGCGCCAGAAGTGGTTCCGGATCGCAGCCCACGAGATCGAGGCAATTGACCACGTGGCGCAACACGAGGACCGAGATCGTCGGCTTCAACATGCCCGCCCCCATTCCATGTGTGTGACCTCCGCATCTGGCTCTGCTTCGGATCATTCCGCGCCGTGCACCGCCGGGACAAGGCCGCCATCCCAGTTTGGCCGGTTTGGCCAAGCCTTCCACCCCCGCCCGCAGGCCTAGTCCTCCCGCTCCCGCCTACCGAAAGTTCGTGCCGCATGATCCGTATCAGAACCGCTCTCCCCGCTAGCGCCGTCCTCGCCAGCGCACTCTTCGCCAGCGGCCCCGCGTTCGCGCAGCCCGGGCCTGTCGATCTGGTTTTCCTGCACGGCACCGTGCTCACCCCTTCCGGCACCGCGCAGGCGCTGGCAGTTTCAGCCGGCACCATCGTCGCCACCGGCACCGATGCCGAGATCGCCGGCATGGCAGGGCCCGCCGCCCGCACGGTTGACCTCGCCGGTCGCACCGTGATGCCCGGCCTCTACGACATGCACGTCCACACATATTTCGCAGGGCGCGACAAGCTTTCCTGCCGCTTTGCTCAAGGCGCGGACGCCAAGGCCATCGTCGCCGCGGTCAAGGCCTGCGCCGCCAAGGCCAAGCCCGGTGAGTGGATCACCGGCGGCAGCTGGGTCGGCGCGGCGTTCAAGCCGGGTGAACAGAACAAGCGACTGCTCGATGCCGTCGCCCCCAACAATCCGGTCATGCTCAACGACGAGAGCCTGCACAGCGTGTGGGTCAATTCCAAGGTGCTGGAAATCGCCGGGATCACCCGCGCCACCAAGGATGTTCCCGGCGGCGTGATCGACCGCGACGCCAAGGGTGAGCCAACCGGCGTGCTGCGCGAAGTGACCGCGCGCGATATCGAACGTTTCATGCCCAAGGCAACGACCGAGCAGCAAGTCACGGCGATCAAGGTCGCGACCGACGAGATGCTTTCCTACGGCATCGTCGGCTTCACCGATGCCGCCGTCCGCCGCGAGATGATCGAAGGCCTTTCCGCCTATGCCAAGTCCGGCGGCCTAAAGCAGTATGCGCGCGGCTGTATTGTCTGGGGCCCCAATTCGGGTGACAGCGAGGCGCTGATCCCGCAGCGGCAGGCGTGGAGCGGGGGCCGGCTCAAGCTCGATTGCGTCAAGATGTTCCTCGATGGCGTGCCGCTGGAGGGCCGCACGGCGGTCATGCTCGCGCCCTACGAACATCGCGGCGGTGCGCATGACGATCAGGGGCCCGGCGGCGGCAAGGGCCTCAAGCTGATCCCCGAGGACACACTCTTCCCCGCAGTCGCCGCGTTCGACCGGCAGGGCATTCAGGTGAAATTCCACGCCGCCGGTGATGGCGCGGTGCGCGAGGCTGTCGAGGCGATTGCCGCCGCGCGCAAGGCCAATGGCGATGCCGGGCCGCACCACGAAATTGGCCACAACACCTTCATCGACGTGGCTGACGTCCCGCGCGGGCACGAACTGCACTTCACGTGGGAGCTTTCGCCCTACATCTGGTGGCCCACTCCGATCACCTCAGTCGATATCGCCAAGGCGGTCGGCGCGGAACGCATGAAGCGCCTTTGGCCGATGAAGGATGTGCTGGAAAGCGGCGCCAATGTCGTGACAGGTTCGGACTGGCCGGTCGTCCCCTCGGTCAATCCGTGGCTGGCGTTCGAAACCCTCGTCACCCGGCAGGTTCCCGGCGCGACCGGAGAGCCGATCAATGAAGGCCAGCGCATCCCGCGCGAGCAGGCTATGGCCGTGTTCACCCGCAATGGCGCCGCCGAAATGGGCCGGCTCGACAAGGGCGGCACGCTGGAACCCGGCAAGCTCGCCGATCTCATCGTGCTTGATCGCAATCCGCTGACGGTGCCGGTCGGCCAGATCCACGATACCAAGGTGCTCGCGACGTACATCGCGGGCGAGCAGGTCTACACCGCGCCCTGATCGCCTTCCGCGAGCGCGTTCGCAGCCGCGTGCGCGCTCGCCCAGGCCCACTGGAAATTGTAGCCGCCCAGCCACCCGGTGACGTCCACCGCCTCGCCAATGGCATAAAGCCCCGGCACCGCCTTGGCCTCCATTGTGCGCGAGGATAGCCCGGCGGTGCTGATTCCGCCCGCGGTCACTTCCGCCTTGGCAAAGCCTTCGCTGCCGCTCGGGGTGAACTCCCAGCGACGCAGCTTCGCTTCGGCAACTCGCAGCAATTTGTCCTGCGTCTGCCCGAGTTCGCCCGCTACGCCGACGCTTTCGGCAAGGCGTCCCGCCAGTCGCTCCGGCAGCGCTGCGCCGAGCACCCGGGCCATCGCCGAACGCGGCCGCTCACGCTTGGCGGCCAGCAGCCAGTCCTGCGGCTGATCGGGCAGGAAATCGATGGAAACGCTTTCCCCCGGCCGCCAATACGACGAGACCTGCAGGATCGCCGGCCCTGAAAGCCCGCGATGGGTAAACAGCGCCGCCTCGCGAAATGCCGCCTTACCCGAGCGCGCAACGACGTCTGCGGAAACACCGGACAGTTCGCGGAAAAGGATATCCTCACCCGAAAGCGTCAGCGGCACCAGCGCAGGGCGCGGCTGCACGACCTTGAGGCCGAACTTGCGCGCCAGTTCATAGGCAAACCCGGTCGCGCCCATCTTGGGGATCGAAGGCCCACCCGTCGCGATCACCAGCGCGGGGGCAACGACCGTTTCCGCACCGAAAGCGACCCGGAACAGCCCGTCGCCATGCTCCACTGCCCCAACCGGCTCGCCGCAGCGCAAGTCGACTTTGCCCGCCCGGCACTCCTCCAGCAGCATCGCCACGATCTGCTTCGCCGAGCCATCGCAGAACAGCTGCCCCAGCGTCTTCTCGTGCCAGGCAATCCCATAGCGCTCGACCAGCGCGATGAAGTCCGCCGGCGTGTAGCGGCTCAGCGCCGAACGCGCGAAATGCGGATTTTCAGAGAGATAGCGATCCGGCGCGGTGTGGAGGTTGGTGAAATTGCACCGCCCTCCTCCGGAAATCAGGATCTTCTTGCCCGGCGCATCGGCGTGATCGAGCAGCGCGACCCGCTTGCCGCGCTGGCCCGCAAGCCCTGCACAGAACAGCCCCGCCGCCCCGGCGCCGAGCACGATAACGTCATGCGTCGGCGCCATGGCTTGGGGATCAGATATGAAGCGCGCGCCCGTAAGCCGCGAGCACAGACTCGTGCATCATTTCCGAAAGCGTCGGGTGCGCGAACACGGTGTGCATGAGTTCGGCCTCGGTCGTCTCGAGCGTCTTGCCCACGACATAGCCCTGGATCAGCTCGGTCACTTCTGCGCCGATCATGTGCGCGCCGAGCAGTTCACCGGTCTCGGCATCGAACACCGTCTTGATGAAGCCCTCGGCCTCACCCAGCGCGATGGCCTTGCCGTTGCCGATGAACGGGAAGTTGCCGACCTTGACGGTGTGGCCCGCTTCCTTGGCCTTGGCTTCGGTCAGGCCCACGCTCGCCACCTGCGGGTGGCAGTAGGTGCAGCCCGGAATGTTGAGCCGGTCCATCGGATGCGGGTGCACTTCGGCGTTGCCCAGCGCCTGCGCGATAGCTTCCGCCGCGATCACACCCTCATGGCTCGCCTTGTGCGCCAGCCACGGACCCGGCGTCACGTCGCCGATAGCCCACACGCCCGGCACATTGGTGCGGCCATAACCGTCGATCGCAATGATCCCGCGCTCGGTGGCGACTCCCAGCGCCTCAAGCCCGATGTTCTCGGTATTGGGCACGATGCCCACGGCCACGATCACATGGCTGAAATCATGCTCGGCCGACGAGCCATCCTTGCCCTTGATCTTCGCCTTCACGCCCGCCGCGCTGGTGGTGATGCTTTCCACACCCGCGCCGGTGAGGATCTTGATCCCCTGCTTGGTAAGCGACTTCTCGAGGAACGCCGAAACATCGGCATCTTCCACCGGAACGATCCGGTCCATCATCTCGACGACCGTAACATCCGCGCCCATGTCATTGTAGAAGCTTGCGAATTCGATACCGATCGCGCCCGATCCGATGACCAGCAGCTTGCTCGGCATCGCAGGCGGCACCATCGCATGGCGGTACGTCCAGATGCGGTCCCCGTCGGCCTTGGCAAACGGCAGATCGCGCGCGCGCGCACCGGTCGCGACGATCACATGCTTGGCCGAGATCGTCTCAGTGCCCTTGTCGCCGGTCACCTCGATCTGGCCGCCGCCCTTGAGCACGCCATTGCCCATGTGCACCGTGATCTTGTTCTTGCGCATCAGGTGCGTCACGCCCTGATTGAGCTGCTTGGCCACTCCGCGCGAACGCTTCACCACCGCGTCGATGTCCGCGCGGATATTGTCCGCCGCCAGACCATAGGCGGCGGCGTGCTTCATCTGGTTGAACACTTCCGCCGAACGCAGCAGCGCCTTCGTCGGGATGCAGCCCCAGTTGAGGCAGATACCGCCGAGCAGTTCGCGCTCGACAATGCCGACCTTGAGCCCGAGCTGCGCCGCGCGGATCGCCGCGACATAGCCGCCGGGGCCCGAGCCGAGAACGATGAGGTCGTATTGATCAGCCACGAAATTGCTCCTTCAAGTCGGCATCTGCTTTAGCCCGCCCGCAGGCAGGCGCCGCTCTCAATATGATCAGGCAACAAGCGCCAGCGGCGCTTCGATCAGCGTCTTGAACGCCTGCATCAGCTGCGCGCCTTCCGCCCCGTCGATGGCGCGGTGGTCGAAGCTGCCCGTGGCGGACATGACGGTGGCAATGCCGAGCGCATCGTCGATCACGTAGGGACGCTTTTCGCCCGCACCGATCGCCATGATCATGCCCTGCGGCGGATTGATCACCGCCTCAAACTGCTTGATCCCGAACATGCCAAGGTTCGAAAGGCTCGCCGTGCCGCCCTGGTACTCGTGCGGCGCCAGCTTGCCCGCCTTCGCCCGCGCGGCAAGGTCGGCCATGTCCTTCTGGATCGTGGAGATCGACTTGACGTCGGCCCCCGTCACGATCGGCGTGATGAGGCCGCCCGGGATCGAGACCGCGACGGCGATATCCGCGCGCGAATAGCGGATCAGGTTGTCGCCCGCGAAGCTCACGTTGGCATCGGGCGCCAGCATCAGCGCCTTGCCCAGCGCCTTGATAAGCAGGTCGTTGACCGAGAGCTTCACGCCCTCACCCGCCAGCGCCGAGTTCAGTTCCGCGCGCAACTTGAGCAGCTTGTCGAGGCTGATATCGACGGTGAGATAGTAATGCGGCACCGTCGCCTTGGCCTCGGTCAGGCGGCGCGCAATGGTCTTGCGCATCGAGGAAAGCTTGACCGCTTCGTGCGGGATATCGGTGCTGAACGGCGCAGGCGCCGCCGCCGGTGCGGGCGCTGCTGCGGGCGCGGGTGCCGCCACCGGCGCAGCCACGGCAGGAGCCGCAACCGCCGCTGCCGGAGCCGCATCGAGGTCCGCCTTGATGATCCGCCCATGCGGGCCGCTGCCGGCCACAGTGCTGAGATCGATGCCCTTCTCGCCCGCGATGCGCTTGGCGAGCGGGCTCGCCACAATGCGATCACCCGCTGGCGCCGCAGGGGCGGCAACAACCGGAGCCGGAACTGCCGCAGGTGCCGCCGCGACAGGAGCCGCAACCGGAGCAGGAGCAGGAGCAGCCGCCGGTGCAGCCGCAGCCGCCGGAACTGCTTCATCATCGTCCTCACCCGCGATCGTCGCGATCACAGTGCCGACCTTCACGCCTTCGGTTCCTTCAGCCACGTCGATGGCCACCACGACGCCTTCATCGACCGCTTCGAATTCCATCGTCGCCTTGTCGGTTTCGATCTCCGCCATGATGTCGCCGGACGAAACCTTGTCGCCCACTTTCACCAGCCACTTGGCCAGCGTGCCTTCCTCCATGGTGGGCGAAAGCGCGGGCATCTTGATCTGGATCGGCATGGTCAGCTCTTTTCCCTATTTGGTTACAAGGGCGTGGTTCAGACTTGTGGCTTGGGTACATATAGCCAAGCCGTTACAAGGCCGTGGCGCTTCCCTTGGCACAAGGGCTGCCATTTCGCCACCCGCGCGAAGCCGGTCAAGTCTCTTGGCGCTTGCCCCGCATACGAATTAGGCCAATACGCATCACTCTGCGAGATAGGGGCAGTCGCGGTACGCGCGAATTTCGCCCCGCCGCAAGGGGGCAGGCATGGTTCACATGGCAAACGAGTCAGAGGGAACGCCCGGCGCCGAGGCACGTGCACGGCAGCGTGTCTATCTGGTCATCATGGACGATACCGAGGAAGCCGCCCGCGCGCTGCGCTTTGCTGCGCGCCGCGCGGTGCGCACCGGCGGCACGGTCCATATCCTCGCCCTCGTTCCCCGGCAGGAATTTGTCGTGTTCGGCAGCATCCAGGCGACCATCGAGGCCGAAGCTCGAGAGCGGGCGGAAGACCTCGCCCGCACTGCCGCCGGAAGCCTTGCCGATGAGTCGGGCCTTCAGCCCGCCGTCGCAGTGCGCACCGGCAGCGGCCCGCAAGTCGTGCGCGAATACCTTGCGGAGCATCCCGAGGTTTCTGCGCTCGTGCTGGGCGCGGCGGCAGAGGGCAACCCCGGCCCGCTCGTTACCCACTTCACCTCGCAGATCGGCCAGCTGCCCTGCGTGCTGATGATCGTGCCGGGCGGCATCGACGAACGCGGGATCGATTCGTTCAGCTAACCCCACCCGCTCACCCTGAGCTTGTCGAAGAGTGCTGGCGCAACCGTCGTGCGTGATGCTTCGACAAGCTCAGCATGAGCGGCTTCGGGTATTACCGCTTGCGCCCCTGATGCCGGATATTGCGCGGACGCCCGCGCGGACCCTGCACATAGCCGCCCGCCTTCTTCGGCGCTCTTTCAAACGGCCGCCCACCGCGCGGCTCGATCCGCCCCGCGCCCTCGGGCATTTCGACCGGTTCAAACTTCAGCGCGCCCGTCAGCGGATTGGCTTCGGCAAGACGCAGCTTGAGGATCATCCCCATCGCGAATTCCTCGCCGGTCTCCTCGCCGAACAGCACCTGCCGCTTCTCATCATAGCCGAACCGTTCGGCCCCCAGCGTCGAGATCGGCACCAGCCCATCGCCGCCCAGCCCGATGATCGTCGCGAACAGGCCAAACTTTTGCACACCTGTCACGCGCGTATCGAACACCTCGCCCACGCGCCCAGCCAGCCACGCGGCAACATAGCGGTCGATTGTCTCGCGCTCAGCTTCCATCGCGCGTCGCTCGGCCTTGGAAATGGCATCGCTGATCCGCGCCAGATCGCTACGGTCGCGGTCCGACAAGCCTGACGTCCCCGGAATGTTTTTCCCTTCGGGCCGCGGCTGTTCCAGATGGTACGCATCGACCAGCGCGCGGTGAACCAGCAGGTCCGAATAACGCCGGATCGGCGAAGTGAAGTGCGCATAACTGCCCAGCGCCAGCCCGAAGTGCCCGGCATTGCGCGGCCCGTAATAGGCCTGCGTCTGGCTGCGCAGCACGGCTTCCATAACGAGCGCCTTCTCGGCCTCGTCCGTCACGTCCTTGAGCATGCGGTTGAACAGCCCCGGCGTGATCACCTGCCCCAGCGCCAGCTTGCGCCCGAATGTGGCGAGATAGTCCTTCAGCGCCACCAGTTTCTCGCGGCTCGGCGGCTCGTGGATGCGGTAGACGACCGGCGCGACCTTAGCCTCCAGCGCTTTCGCAGCCGCCACGTTCGCCGCGATCATGAAGTCCTCGACCACGCGGTGTGCATCGAGCCGTTCCCGGATGGCGATCTCGGCGATCTTGCCCTTCTCGTCGAGCACGACCCGCCGCTCAGGCAGCTCCAGCTCCAGCGGATCGCGCTGCCCACGCGCCTTTTCCAGCAGCCGCCACGCCGCCCACAGGTTCTGGAGATGCGGCGCGGCCTCGCGCGCGTCGATCCGCCGCTGCGCTTCCTCATAAGCGATCACTTCGGCGATCCGAACCAGCGCCCGCGTGAAGCGCCAGCCAGTGATCCGCCCCTCGGCGTCGATCGTCAGGTGGCAGGCCATCGCCGCCCGGTCCGCCCCCACTTTCAGCGAACAGACGTCCGAGCTCAGCACATGCGGCAGCATCGGCACCACGCGGTCGGGGAAATAGACCGAATTGCCGCGCTTCCTCGCCTCGCGGTCAACCGCGCCGCCGGGCCGCACATAGAAGCTTACATCCGCAATCGCGACGACGGCGCGGAAGCCGCCTTCGCCATCGGGCTCGGCCCAGATCGCATCGTCATGGTCGCGCGCATCGGCGGGATCGATCGCGACGATCGGCAGATGCCGCAAATCCTCGCGCTGATCCTCGGACAAGGCCATTTGCGCTGCCAGCGCTGCCTCATCCTGCGCTTCCTGCGGGAATACGAACGGAATGCCATGCTTGTGGATAGCAATCAGGCTGAACGCGCGCGGCGCCAGCGGATCGCCCAGAACTTCAGTCACCTTCAGCCCTGCGCGCGGGCTCTTGCTCACCGGCTCGCCCAGCACGAGCTGCCCTTCCGCTGCTCCGCCCAGATCCGCGATGGCCACAGCATTGCGCACGCGCTTGTCCACGGGCGCAAGCCAAGGCTTTCCCGCCCCATCGAACTCGACAACGCCCAGAACCTGCTCGGTCCGCGTCGGCAGCTTCTTCATCACATGGGCGATGAGGCCGCGCCCCGCTTCCTCGGTCCGCGCCAGCACCCGGTCGCCAACCTTGAGCGCAGCCTGCGCGCGGCCCTTTCCGCGCGGCTCCAGAATGCGGATGCGCGGTGGCGGCGCGCCATCATCGGGCTGCCAGCTATCGGGGATCGCCAGCGGCTGCCCATCCTCGATCTCCAGTACGCGCAGCACCGTCACGCGCGGCACCCCGCCGAGCCGGTGAAACGCGCTGCGGTTGCCGTCGATCAGGCCTTCCTCGGCCATATCCTTGAGCAGCGCCTTCAAGGCGATCTTCTCGGTGCCCTTGAGGCCGAACGCCTTCGATATCTCGCGTTTGCCCGCCGGTTCCTCGCTCGCGGTGATGAAATCGAGCACCTGCTGGCGCGTGGGAAGACCGTCCGGCCCGTTCGGTGTCTGCTTGCGAATTGCCATCACAGACCTCTGAGCGTTGCCGGCCGCAATAGCAAGGTCGGCCCGTGGGTCAGGGCTTGGGCGCCTCAGGCAGATAGGCACCCGGCGGCACCGCCGAGGCCACCGGGCTCTCCGAACCGTCTGCCGCCACCGAACTCACGCCAAAGAACCAATCGTCACCGCGCACGCCCTCAAGCCGCAGATGGGTCTGGTCCGTTTCGGCCACCGGCTTTGCCTCCCAGCCCGGCGCATCGGTCCGCCGCTGCCACACGCGATAGCGCGCCGCGCCCGGGGCTGCGGTCCAGTCGACATCAGTGAATGTCTGCACCGCCGCCGTCACCTTTGCCACCGGCGGCATCGGCGCGGCAGCCATGGCCGCCAGTGCCCGCACATTCAGCTTCGTCACCTTGGCGAGGTACGCAAAATCCATCGCCTCGGGCAGATCGCCAAACGGCCGTCCGCTTTCGCTCCGCACATTCTGGTGCTGCCGCTCATAATTCTCGACCGCCACGGTAAAGCGGACCGCCGGATAGCCCAGCGCCTGAAACGGCAGATGATCCCCGCCGCGCCCCATGCGATCCGCGCGCCAGACCTGCCGCACGGCAAGGCCATCATCGCCCAGCCCTGCCAGCCATCGCGAAAGATTGCGCGAAGGGCTGTCGTTCTCGCCGCCGATGGACCGCAAGGCATCGCGCGCCCGCTCGCTCGCATCGTCGCGCGGCCCTTCGGAGAACACGCGCACATGTGCATCGTCGACCAGTCCGTCCGATCCGCGCGAATTGCCGACGATATCGTTGTTGAGCACGGCCTTCACCGTCCACCCCTGCGCCTTCGCATAGTCGGCCAGCAGCTTGCCGCCGTAGAGCCCCTGCTCCTCGCCCGAGAGCACGGCATAGACGATCGTCCCGGCAAACTTCTGCTTCGAAAGCACCCGCGCCGCTTCCAGCACGAGCGCCGTGCCGGAGCCATCGTCGTTCGCCCCCGGCGCAACACCCACAGCGTCCATGGCATCGGAATTGCGGCTGTCGATGTGCCCCTGCACGATCACGACTTCATTGGGCCGCACAGTCCCGCGCTGGATTGCCACGACATCTACAAGCCGCGTTACCACCGGCACGCGCTCGCCCTGCACGGTGGTTTCTGGCAGCACCACGTCAAGGCAGCCGCCGCACGCCGCGCCGGTCTTGCGGAACTCGGCTTCCGCCCACTTGCGCGCTGCGCCGATCCCGCGCTTGGGATCATCCTGCGAAGACAGCGTGTGGCGCGTGCCAAACGCCACAAGGCGCGCAACATCGGCTTCAAGGCGGGCCTGCGTGACGCCGTCGTCCGACGCGGCAAAGGCTACGGTTGGCAAGGCAAGGGCGAGCAGCGGGAGCGCTAGAATCGTCTTCATGCGCAAACCCTTACCCCAACTTCGAATGAAGTCGAGGCACCCGCCCCAAGGTTCAGTACGCCCGCGCCACCAGAATGCGCTCGACCGCCGGTTCGCCGGTGAAAGGGCACAGCCCTTCCGCCGGCGCCGCATCCATCGGCGTGTTGCGGATCGTCAGCTTGAGCGCCTTCAACTGCTCCACCACCTTGTCGAGCGCGGCGCCCGTCGGCCGCGACCAGCACAGCTCGACCCAGCCCGGAAATGCCTTGTCCTCGGCAAAGTAAGCCGCAAGGCCATCGAGATCGCTGATCCCACGCTCGATCTGCGCATCGCGCCGCTCGCGGGCTTCTTCATGCAGCGCGGTCTGGATCGCTTCCAGCTCAGCCGCTGCGCTGGCGACGAAATCGTCCTGCGCCATACCGACGAAATTGGCCTTGCCATCCTCGCGCCACAGCTTGTCGCGGCGCAACACGGAAACCTGGCCGCCCTCGGCATCGCGCCCGCCGATCTCGAGGATCAGCGGCACGCCCTTCTTCACCCAGCCCCAGCGCTTGGCGGTTGCCTTGCCCGGACGCTTGTCGAGCAGCACGCGCACCTTCTCGTCGAACACCGAAAGCTTGGCCAGCTTCGCGCGCAGTTGCGCGCAGTATTCGAGCAGCGCGGCATCGCCATCATTGTCGCGCAGCATCGGCAGGATCACGATCTGCTGCGGCGCGATCTGCGGCGGCGTGCGCAGGCCGTCGTCATCGCCATGCGTCATGATGACACCACCGATCATGCGAGTGGAAACGCCCCAGCTCGTCGTATGGCACAGCGTCTGCTGGCCTTCCTTGTCCTGATAGCGGATCCCAGCGGCTTCCGAGAACGTCGTGCCAAGATAGTGCGAAGTGCCGGCCTGCAGCGCCTTGCCGTCCTGCATCATCGCCTCGATCGAGAATGTCTCGACCGCACCGGGGAAACGCTCGTTCTCGGGCTTGGGCCCCGCAACGACCGGCATTGCCAGCACGTCTTCGGCAAAGCTGCGGTACATTTCCAGCGCGCGCAGCGTCTCGACCATTGCGTCGGCCTCGTCGGCGTGGGCCGTGTGGCCTTCCTGCCAGAGGAACTCACTCGTGCGCAGGAACATGCGCGTGCGCATCTCCCAGCGCACCACGTTGGCCCACTGGTTGGTGAGCAGCGGCAGATCGCGCCA
This sequence comes from Novosphingobium sediminis, assembly GCF_007991615.1. Classification (GTDB taxonomy): domain Bacteria; phylum Pseudomonadota; class Alphaproteobacteria; order Sphingomonadales; family Sphingomonadaceae; genus Novosphingobium; species Novosphingobium sediminis. Next base: position 47,677 of record NZ_BJYR01000002.1, read on the forward strand.
CGACTGGATCCAGCGCGCCATGGCCGCGCCGATCACCGTTTCGGACGTCGGCCGCACGATCAGAGGCTCTTCAAGCTTCGCCTCGGGATCAGGCACCAGCCCGCCCTTGCCATCGCCGATCAGACGGTGATGCGTGACGACCGCCATTTCCTTGGCAAAGCCCTCGACGTGCTCGGCCTCACGCGTGAAGTACGAAAGCGGGATGAACAGCGGGAAATAGCAGTTTTCGACGCCCGCTTCCTTGATGCGTTCGTCCATCAGCTTCTGGATGCGTTCCCAGATGCCATAGCCCCACGGCTTGATGACCATGCAGCCGCGCACGCCCGATTCCTCGGCGAGTTCGGCCTCGGCGATCACCGCCTGATACCACTGGGCGAAATCCTCCTGCCGCGTAATGGGCAGGGCGTGCTTGATCGTTGCGTTCTTGGTCATGCGGCGCGGTTAGAGCGATTTCGAGCGAAATGGAACATTTCGCGGCTCGGAAATCGCGATTAACTGAGAAATCCGGCAAAGGTTCTTCGGGCAATCCTCGTCAGAGCGATTGCCCGAACCTTGCTCAGCCCGCGAGCTGATCCAGCTTTTTCTGCATGTCCGCCATCTGCTTGCGCAGCACGGCAAGCTCGTCGTCGGCCGGCGCGGAGGCGGCCTTTTCGGCCTCGGCCGCCTGCACGGCACCGGGGACGAAAGCAGCGGTCGCCGCCTTGAACAGCTCCATGTTGCGCTGCGCGATCTGCGCCAGCGGGTTCGCGCCGATGCTGTCCTCGATCGCCTTGCGCAGCTTCGCCTGGTTCTCGCGGAAGTGCTCCATCGAGGCTTCCAGATAGCCCGGAAGAAGCGCCTGCATCGAATTTCCGTACATCGAGATCAACTGGCGAAGGAAGTTCGTCGGCAGCATTTGCTCGCCGCTCGCCTCTTCTTCCATGATGATCTGGGTAAGGATCGTGTGCGTCAAGTCGGCGCCTGTCTTGGCGTCCAAAACCTTGAATTCGATGTTTTCCTTCACCATCTGCGCGAGATGATCGAGCGTGATGTAGCTAGACGTCCGCGTGTTATAGAGCCGCCGGTTGGCGTACTTCTTGATGATGACGGTATCGCCGTCCTTCGCTGCGTTTGCCATTTTTTTGTGCGCCCTGCTGGGTTTATGCGAATGCTTTTAGCAGATGCGGTATGTGCAGCGCAATAAATCTTGGACGAATAACAACAATTCATCCAGCGCGGTCGTATCTCCTGCCGAGCAGCGTGAGCAGTTCGTACTGCGACAATCCGCTCGCCGCCGAAGCCTCCGGCAGCGCGTAATCGAGCCCCAACCAATCGCCTTCCCCGCAGTTTTCTGCGGCTGAAAGGTCGATAATCGTCATGTCCATGGAAACGCGCCCCAACACCGGAAGTTGCTGGCCCTGCCACAGCACCTGCCCGCGGTCCGACCAGCAGCGCAGGTAACCATCAGCGTAACCCACAGAAATAACGCCGACGCGCATCGCAGCAGGAGCGGTAAAGGTCGCGTTGTAGCCGACCGAGTCGCCGCGCGCGAGTTCGCGCACCTGGATCACCGCAGCCTCGGGATATGCGACCTGCGTGATCCGCTCGGCGAGCTCGCCGCGCGGCACGCCGCCATAGAGCGCAAGGCCGGGACGAGTCAGATCGAAGTGGTAATCGCTGCCAAGCGCGATTCCGGCGCTGTTGCACAGGCTGAAGCGCTGCGCATGTACTGCAACCCTGACCTCGCGAAAACGCGCAAGCTGCGCGGCATTCTGCGCACAATCCTCATCAGCGCTGGCGAGATGGCTGAGGCACGTCTCGATCTCCAGCATACCGACTTCCGGCGCGCCAATCTCCGCCAGCGGCAGGCCGAGCCGGCTCATCCCGGTATCGATCATGAGGTCGCAGGCGCCGCCCCCCATTGCCAGCCACCGCCGCACTTGCGGCAGCGAATTGAGCACCGGGCGCACCCCGAGTGCACGCGCATAAGCGGCCTCTGCATCGGTCATCGGTCCGTGAAGCACCGAGACCTGCCCGGCAGGAACATGCCGCACGGCCCCGGCCGCTTCCTGCCAGTGCGCCACGAACCAGTCCCGGCACCCCGCCGCCGCCAGCACCGGCACGGCGGCATCGACGCCGAGCCCGTAGCAATCCGCCTTGATCGCCGCCCCCGCCCGCGCCGCGCCCGAGAGCGCATCAAGCGCAGTCCAGTTCGCCGCGAGCGCCGCGCGATCAACGCGCAGCCGCAGCGCGGCTGGGGGAAGCGGCGCAGCTTCAGTCATCGCCGTGGGCAAAGTCCTTCGGCGGTCCGCCCTTGAGGCCCCAGAGCGAGACCACGAAGGCCACGGCAACCACGACCCACGTGTACCACAGTCCGGCATAGGGATCGCCGGTCTTTGCGACGATCAGCGCCGAGATCAGCGGCAGGAACCCGCCGAGATAGCCGGTGCCGATATGATAGGGGATCGACATCGAGCTGTAGCGGATCCGCGCCGGGAACATCTCCGAAAGCACGGCAGCCACCGGCCCATAGGTTGCACCGGTCAGCGCCATCAGCACAACGAGGCCGAACACAATGATCGCAGAGCGGCCAAAGTCCGGTTTGACCTTGGCAAAATCATACCCGGCGCTGGTCAGCGTGGCCTGCAGCACCTTGCCGCGCGCCGCACTCTTTTCGGCCCAGGGGTAATCGCCGAGCGAGGCCGCATCGCTACCGATGGTCATCGCCAGCGCGGGCCCCTCGTGCAGCGAATAGCGCACGCCCGAGGCGGAGAGGTCGGCGAGCAACTTGCCGCAATTCGTCGCCTGCTCGGCGGCAAACGGATTGTACCCGCAATCGGGGCCGCTCACGACAACCGGTTCGCGCCGCGCCATTTCGGCAAGCCCGGGATTGGCGGCATTGCCGATCATCCAGAAGATCGGGAACACCAGCACCAGCATCGCGACATAGCCCAGCACGATCGGCAGCTTGCGCCCCACCTTGTCGGAGATATGGCCGAATACCACGCTGAACGGCATGCCGAGCACGCAGGCGAGGCCCACGAGCAGTTCGGCCGTCATGTCATCCACCCGCATTGGTCCCTTGAGGAACGACAGCCCGGTGAACATCGAGGTGTAGAAGATCACCGTCAGGCCCGCCGCCACGCCGAACAGCGCGATGAACAGCCGCTTGCCGTTGCCCGGGTAAGTCAGGCTCTCGACGAAGGGATTGCCGGCGATCTCGCCGCTTTCCTTCATCGCCTTGAACACCGGGCTTTCCGACAGCTTGAGCCGCATCCACAGCGAAACGGCGAGCAGCAACAAGCTCAGCAGGAACGGCACGCGCCAGCCCCATGCCTCCCACACGTCCTTGCTCATCGCCCCCTTGCACAGCAGGACCACGGCAAGGCTCAGCACGAAGCCGCCCACCACGCTCGACTGGATGAAGCTGGTGAAGAACCCGCGCCGCGCTGGCGCCGCGTGTTCCGACACATAGACCGCCGCGCCGCCATACTCCCCGCCCAGCGCAAGGCCCTGCAGCACGCGCAGCAGGATGACGAGCGCGGGCGCGGCATAGCCGATCTGCGACGCAGGCGGGATCAGGCCGACGCCCGCCGTCGCGATGCCCATCAGCGTAACGGTAACAAGGAAGGTATACTTGCGCCCGAGCCGGTCGCCGAGATAGCCGAACAGGACGGCGCCAAGCGGCCGGAACCCGAAGCCCACCGCGAAGACCAGCCAGAACAGCAGCATCTCCAGCGTGGCATTGCCGGTCGGGAAAAAGGCCTTGGAAAGGATCGCGCCAAGCGTGCCGTAGATGAAGAAATCGTACCATTCGAACACGGTGCCGACCGAAGATGCCGCCACCACAAGGCGGATTTCCGCCGCAGTTGGTTCGGGTGCGCCATTCACCTCATGCATGCCCAGATTTTTCCCATCCCCTGGCCGGCGGGCTTTGATCCGTCCGGCACATTCCCTCGAGACGGCGGCTGTAGCGAAGCAAAGTGCGCCGGGAAAGTGCATGGAGACAAAGAAATACGCCCCCTATCATCATTCCGAGGACAAGGCGCGGATCACCCCATCGCGGCGAGCGCCGCATCCCATGCCAGCATGATCGCATCATGCCGCGCCGGATAGCCGAGCGCCGGCTCGACCAGGGCGATCCCCGGCCATTCCGGCATTGCGCCCTCGCCCGCCAACCACTCGGCCAGCGCGGTGCGGGCTGCCGCGACCTTGCTGCGCGTCTGACCTTTCGCTGCATTGGCAAATGCATAGGCCGCCGCTTGCCCGATCGCGCAGGCATGGGCGCGCAGGCCCAGCGCGTCGATACGTCCCTCGCCATCGAGGGACAGCCCCAGCGACAGCGTGCTGCCACAGCGCCGCGAACGCGCATCTCCCTTCAGCGGCAGGCCATCATCCCACGCAAAGTTCGCGAGCGCGGTCGCCGCACCAAGGATTTCCGGGGTGTAGAGCGTGCGAGCCGGGCGCACCGTTTGCGCCGTCATTCGCCGTTCGCCGCCTTGCTGATCCGGCGCTGGAGTTCCCGGCGCGCTGCCTTCTTCGCAGCATCGCGGGTCGCTTTCTCCAGCGCGTTGTCCTTGTCCGCCTCGGCTTGCTTTGCAGCCTTGGCGGCTTCATCACGGCGCTGGTCGAGCACGGTCATCAGTTCCTCGCTCGCCGCATTGAGGAACGGATAGGTCCGCGCGGCGGAAATCCACGTCGGGCGCCCATCGACGCCCCACACGATGTCATAGCCAAACACCAGCAGCGAGAAGCCGAGGACCATGATGACAAAGCCCTTGATCGCGCCAAACCCGAAGCCAAGCACGCGGTCGATCGGCCCCAGCACTGAATTGCGGCTTGCGCTCCCGACCGAGGCGGCAATCATCTTGGCGGTGAAATAGGGCACAATGGTCAGGATGCCGAAGGCCAGCACCCCGGCGCCGGTCTCGTTCTTGAGATGCGGCGTCAGCCACAGCGTCAGCGGCTCGTGACCGTAGCGCACGGCAAACAGCCCGACGCACCACGCCAGTAGCGAGAGCACTTCCTCGACAAAGCCGCGAAAGAACCCGCCGATCGCGCAAACCGCAACGATCAGGAAAACAACATAATCGAAGCCGGTCATAGGCGCTGAAATCTAGGAGCCACCCATCACCCGGTCAACCAGGTTCGGCAGAAGTGTTATCGGGGCATAGTGGATACCGGGCACTTTCTCCTGCGTTCCGGACGGTCCATGCGCCTTGTCGAAGCCCAGCTTCGCCGCCTCGCGAAGGCGGATCGAGGAATGCGCCACGGGCCGCACTTCACCGCTGAGCGAAATTTCGCCGAACCAAGCCGCGCTGCCAGACAACGGACGATCCGAAAGCGCAGAAATCAGCGCTGCCGCCACGGCAAGGTCTGCCGCCGGATCGGTCAGCCGGTAGCCGCCCGCCACGTTGAGATAGACCTCTGCGGTCGAGAAATTGAGACCGCAACGCGCTTCCAGCACTGCCAGCAGCATCGCGAGCCGCCCGCTGTCCCATCCCACCACGGCGCGGCGCGGGGTTGCTCCGCTGGGCAAGCGCACCGTCAATGCCTGGATCTCGACCAATACCGGCCGCGTTCCTTCGAGCGCCGGAAACACCGCACTGCCCGGCACCGGGTTCTCGCGGCCCGAAAGGAACAGCAGCGAGGGATTGCCGACTTCCTCGAGCCCCGCCCCTTGCATGGCAAACACGCCGATCTCGTCCACCGCGCCAAAGCGGTTCTTGAGCGCGCGCAGGATGCGGTACTGGTGGCTGCGCTCACCCTCGAAGCTCATCACCACATCGACCATGTGCTCCAGCACACGCGGCCCCGCGATCGTGCCGTCCTTGGTAACATGCCCCACCAGCACCAGCGCCGCCCCGCTCGCCTTGGCATAGCGGATCAGTTCGAACGCACAGCCGCGCACCTGGCTCACCGTTCCGGGCGCACCTTCGATCTGGTCTGAATACATCGTCTGGATCGAATCGATCACGACCAGCGCCGGCGTTTCCATCGCATTCAGCGTGGTCAGGATGTCGCGCACCGAAGTCGCCGAAGCGAGCATGATCGGCGCCTTGCCAAGGCCAAGCCGGTCAGCGCGCAGCCGCACCTGATCCGCCGCTTCTTCGCCGCTGATATAGACTGCCGCACCGCCAGACAGCGCCACCTTGGCTGCGGCCTGCAGCAGCAGCGTCGATTTGCCGATTCCCGGATCGCCGCCCATCAGGATTGCAGAGCCCGGCACCAGCCCGCCTCCCAGCGCCCGGTCCAGCTCCGCCAGCCCGGTCTTGCGCCGCTCCGGCAGTTTTACCGGTTGATCGAGCGCGACAAACGCAACCGGCCGACCGCCGCTGGAAAGATCATGCTTGGAGGAGAACACCGTTTCCGGCGCGTCCTCGACCAAGGTGCTCCATTCGGAGCAATCCGGGCACTGTCCCTGCCAGCGGGGCGATACCCCGCCGCAAGCCTGACAGACATAACGGCGTTTCGGTTTGGCCATTCAGCAGGCCTAATGCGAACATAGCGGGAACACAAGCCCCGGTTTGCGCCAATCAGGTGGAAAGTTGGTGCCCCTGGCCAGACTCGAACTGGCACATCTCTCGATAACCGATTTTGAGTCGGTCGCGTCTACCATTCCACCACAGGGGCACTCGAGGCGGACTTACCCTCCCCTTCAGCGTGCTTCAAGCCGTCTTGATCGCGCCGACCACCAGCTTGTGCAGCTTCGAATGCAGCGCATCGTTGCCCGCCAGCACCGTTTCGGCGCAGATCGGGTGCGAACGCCCGCGGTAGTCAGAAACGAAACCGCCGGCTTCACGCACCAGAAGGCAGCCCGCCGCCGTATCCCACGGCTGCAACGAGCTTTCCCAGAACCCGTCGTAGCGGCCAGCGGCCACCCACGCGAGATCGAGCGATGCCGCGCCGAAGCGGCGGATGCCCGCCACGCGTGGGCCAAGCTCGTGATAGATGCGCGTCCACTCGCCCATGTCGCCCCGGCCCGAGAACGGAATGCCGGTGGCGATCAGCGCTTCATCAAGGTTGCGCCGCGCCGAAACGCGCAGGCGCCGATCCTGCAGCCACGCGCCGCGGGTCTTTTCGGCCCAGAAGCTCTCGTCGGTGATCGGATTATAGACGATCCCCGCCGTCACTTCGCCCCAGCCTTTGCCGTCAAGCGTCGGCTCCTGCACCGCGATCGAGATCGCGAAGTGCGGAATGCCGTGGAGGAAGTTGCTGGTGCCATCGAGCGGATCGATGATGAAGCGCGGCTTGCCCGGCTCCCCTTCGATCGTGCCGCCTTCTTCCAGCTCGAAGCCCCAACCGGGACGCGCCGCGCGCAGTTCGTCCCACAGCGTGCGCTCGGCGTGCTGGTCGGCCTTCGAAACGAAGTCCGCCGGCCCTTTGCGGCTCACCTGGAGATGCTCGACCTCGCCGAAATCACGGCGCAGCCGCTGGCCGGCCTTGCGGGCCGCCTTCTCCATCACCCGCATCAGGCCGGAAATTGCTGACATGATCGCTCAGCCCACCTTGCTGACGTAAGTGCGCTCGTAGACGTCGACGATGATGCGCGTGCCGCTGGCGATATGCGGCGGCACCATCACGCGCACGCCGTTATCGAGGATCGCGGGCTTGAAGCTGGACGAGGCGGTCTGCCCCTTCACCACGGCATCCGCCTCGACGATGGTTGCCTCGACCTGCTCGGGCAGCTGCACCGAGATCGGGCGTTCTTCCCACATTTCGAGCAGCACGGTCATGCCGTCCTGAAGGAAGGCCACGGCATCGCCCAAAAGGTCGGCCGGAAGCGTAATCTGGTCGTAGGTTTCCACGTCCATGAAGATCAGGTCATCGCCTTCCTTGTAGAGGAACTGGAAGTCCTTCGTATCGAGGCGCACGCGCTCGACCGTGTCGGCGCTGCGGAAGCGCACGTTGGTCTTGCGGCCATCGACGAGGTTTTTCATCTCGACCTGCATGAACGCGCCGCCCTTGCCGGGCTGGGTGTGCTGGGTCTTGGCAACCTTCCAGATGCCCTTCTCGTATTCCAGGATATTGCCGGGACGGATGTCCACGCCGCTGATCTTCATGATGGAAAGAGCCCTGCCAAGTGGTCGAGTGGTAATGCACGCCGAAAGGGTGCGGGAGCGCGGCCCTTAGCGCCAAGCGGCGATTGCTTCAAGCCGCCGTCGCATGCTAGCGCCTTTGACATGATCCGCGCTGCCGTTTCCGCCTGCATTCTTTGCGTCGCCGCCCCCGCCATGGCCGCGCCCGGCGGCGCGATGTGGACCATATCGCAAGGGCGCTGGACGTGCGAACTGCCGGGTGATGCAACCACGCCGCCCACCCCGCAGCCGGAGAACAACTTCAATATTGTTCCCGATTCCAGCTACCTCGTGAACGGCGTGCGCGGCACATACCTGCTGTTGGGGAACAAGCTCACGATGACCTCCGGCCCTTTCGCCGGGCGCCGGTTCGACAAGGTGGGCCTTTCGCTGATCCGGCTCGGCCCCGATGGCAAGCGCCTGTCGCTCCGCTGTGTCCGTGCCGGTGCAATGCGCGATGATTACAGCGCCGATGCAGGTGCGGCGGCAGAGTAGGCGGTTCAGCCTGCCGCCCCGGCAATCGCGGCATTGAGCGCGCGCACGCCTTCGGCCTCGTCCCCGCCCCATACGGCATTGCTCACCGCGAGGAAGTCCGCGCCCGCCGTCACGAGCGGTGCGCAGTTGGCGGCCGTGATCCCGCCGATTGCCACGCAGGGCAGCTCGAATAGCCGGGACCACCAGCTCAGCAGTTCCGGCTCGGCGACATGCTTGGTGTCTTTGGTCGAGCTCGGGAAGAACGCACCGAACGCAACGTAATCCGCGCCCGCTTCACCCGCTTCCATCGCAAGGTGGCGGCTGTCATGGCAGGTCACGCCGATCTGCGCCGCCTTGCCGAGCCGCGCCCGCGCATCGGCTACGCTGCCGTCATCCTGCCCCAGATGCACGCCATCCGCGCCGAGCCGCTTCGCCAGCGCTATCGAGTCGTTGACGATGAACGCCACTTCACGGTCGGCGCAAATCCGCAGGAGCGGTTCAGCGAGGCGTGCGGCTTCATGTTCGTCCACGTTCTTCACACGGAACTGAAACGCCGCAACCGGCCCCGCATCAAGCGCGCGGGCTAGCCGGTCGGGGAACATGCCGCCCACATCGAGCGGCGAGATCAGGTAGAGCTGGCAGGCAGGTTCAGTCATGCTCCGCCCCTAGCGAGCCGAGCGCACCAGTGCAAACCGCAGCGCAGATCAGGCCGTCTTCACCGTCGATCCGCGATGGATCTCGTCAATCGCGCCGCCGAGCGATGCGTCGAACTCCGCGTCGCTCATCTGCGCGCGCAGGTCTTCAAGCAGCGCGCGGCTGAAGCTCGCGATGATGCCGTTGTTCTTGGCGAGCTCGACGCAGGCCTCGGGGCGCTTGAAACCGCCCGAAAGCGCGACGACGCGCAGCACGCGCGGGTGCGCCACCAGCGGATCGAACGTTCCCGGCACGACGGGGAGCGAAAGCTTGAGCATCACTTCCTCGCCCTCGGCCAGCGTGTCGAGGTGCTTCAGCGTCTCTTCGAGCAGGATCGTGTCGCATTCTGCGCGCGTCTCGCTCTTGATGTTCACTTCGGGTTCGATGATCGGCATCATGCCGTGCGAGAGAACCTGACGGCCCACTTCGAACTGCTGCGCGACCACAGCGGCAATACCTTCGCGGTTCGCCGAGTTAATGACCGAGCGCTCCTTGGTGCCGAACACGCCCAGTGCCTTTGAGCGCTCCAGCAGCGCGTCCAGCGTCGGCATCGGCTTCATCAGCTGCACGCCGTTAGCCTCGTCCTCGAGACCCTTGTCGATCTTGATGAAGGGCACAACGCCCTTGGCCAGCAGCGCGGCCGGCACCGGCGTGCCGTCAACATCGCCGTCCATCGTGCGCTCGAACAGGATCGCGCCGATGACCTTTTCACCGGTGAACGCCGCCGAGCGAATGATCCGCGCGCGCATTTCGTGGATCAGGCCGAACATTTCTTCTTCGGTGTTCCACGCGCCGGCTTCGATGCCATAGCCCGCGAGCGCCTTCGGGGTCGAACCGCCGCTCTGGTCCAATGCCGCGATAAAGCCCTGGCCTGCAGAGATCTTGGACTTCATCTCGACGTAGTTCATGGCATGCCCCTTGATTTGCGCATTCGTATGCGTGCGCCTTTAGCGCGAGATCTGCTGCACTGCAACAGGGAGTTGCAAGCCTATGAGGTAAATTAGACTGAGCAGAAAATGCTAGACACCTGCTAATCGAGTGAGCATCCAGGAGGCGCCCTCGTATCCTAACTTCAGCATGCTTGCAGCTTTGTACATTTCGTAAATTCGATTGTACATTTCCTTAAAGGAATGAACGCTCTTTACGATTTTTACTTGAGAGTTTGTCTCTTCTAATTCACGACTGATTGCGTATATAAATGCACCAAGATCAATTGCTGGTGCACGAATTCGTGAATAGCCTAATATATTTATTCTCGCCAAAATAAATGAAATCTCATTGCAACCACGCACCAGCGCGTCTCGCGCAAAATCGGCTTTCTCTAGTTGCAGGTCCTTCATATCATTTCTGATATTGCTTATAGCGCTCTCAATGATTCCTATATCAGAAGCCGAAACGTTCTCAAATGACTCAAACCTTCTAATGGTTCGCGACGATGATCTAAGAAACGTTCTGGAATTACTTCCAAACGAAGCATTTGGCTTTATTGCTTCGGTATAATTTTGAATCAAGCAATCGGGCATGAAAGCCCCTAGAATGAGATCAATGCTCTGACTGATATGCGCTTCGTCCTCTTTATCAACACCCTCTTCCATTAGCAAAAGAGACTGAACAGAGGTAATATTGTCCTGCATAAGCTTTATCAGATGATAAAACTCCGGAGACCAAGGTGCCACTTTCCCAACGTTCGATAACCGCTGAGCAAATGTATTCCCGTCTCCAGTGTCAAACAGATCCATTGCGCGAAGAACATCTCTCGCAGGATCTGATATCGAAGCTTCCATCACCAAGTGCCCCCCTGCGATGAGTTCGCAGACAGAAGCAGTTTATAGGCTATGAGGGTACATTGATAGAGAGCATTCTATGAAGATAGCGCCGCCACACCGGGCAGCACGCGGCCTTCCATCCATTCCAGGAAGGCGCCGCCCGCGGTCGAGACGTAGGAGAAATCGCCCGCCACGCCGGCATGGCTCAGCGCAGCGACGGTATCGCCGCCGCCAGCAACAGAAACCAACGAGCCTTCGCGGGTCAGCGCCGCTGCGGTGCGCGCAAGCGCCACGGTCGCGGTATCGAACGGTTGAGTCTCGAACGCGCCCATCGGCCCGTTCCACACCAGCGTCTTGCAGACCTTCAGGACGTCGGCCAGCGCTTCAGTCGCTGCAGGGCCAACGTCGAGGATCATCTCGTCCGCCGCCACTTCATGCACGTTGCAGGTGCGCAAGCTCGGCGGATTCGCCGCGAATTCCTTCGAGACGACCACGTCATACGGCAGGTGCACCGTGCAGCCGGAAGCATCCGCCGCATCGAGGATCGCTTCAGCGGTCGGTGCCAGATCATGCTCGCATAGCGACTTGCCAACATCGACCCCGCGCGCGGCGAGGAACGTGTTGGCCATGCCGCCGCCGATGATGAGGTGATCGACCTTGCCGACAAGGTGCTTCAGCACATCGAGCTTCGAGGAGACCTTGGCCCCGCCGACCACGGCCGCAACCGGCCGCTCTGGCTCGCCCAGCGCCTTGCCCAGCGCTTCGAGTTCGGCCTGCATCGAACGGCCCGCATAGGACGGCAGCACATGCGCGAGGCCCTCGGTCGTCGCATGGGCGCGGTGCGCGGCGGAAAACGCGTCGTTCACATAGATATCGGCGTTCTCGGCAATGGCCTTGACCAGTTCCGGATCGTTCTTCTCCTCGCCCTTCCAGAACCGCGTGTTCTCGAGGCAGGCGATCCCGCCCTCAGGCAGGATGCCGACGACTTGGCTCACCACCGGCCCGGCAATCTCGGAAACGAACATGACCTCGCGGCCCAGCACCTGCTCGACCGCGCCGACCACCATGCTCAGCGATTGGGTCGAGACGCGCTCACCCTTGGGCCGGCCGAAGTGCGCCAGCAGGAGCACCTTGGCGCCCTTGTCGGCGAGTTCGAGGATCGTCGGCTTGGCGGCCTGCACGCGGGTATCGTCGGTCACCGCGCCGTCCTGCATGGGGAGATTGAGGTCCACGCGCACCAGCACGACTTTGCCGCGCGCGTCACCGATCTGATCCAGCGTCTTGAAGCTCATTCCTCGATCCTCACTTCATCGCCCAGAGCGATCTCGCCCTCGCTGATCACTCGTCCGCAAATCCCGCCGCGCCAGTCCGGCATGAGCGCCTCGCGCAGACCGGGGCGCAGCGCGTCCATCCGGCTGCACGGGTCGCACTCGTAGCGCACCTCGATGCGCAGACCTGTGCCGATCGCGATCACCTTGCCCGCCTCGCGCGGCAGACGCACGCCTGAAACGAGCAGATTTGCGCGCCGGTCAGACCACACAAGGCCATCCGCTCCGCCGAGTTCCTGCATGGCAGCCGCCCAGCTTTCGGCTTCGATCACGGTAATCTGCCGGTTGCCCTTCTTGCCTTCAGGCACGGGCCCCCGGCAATCGCCCTCAAGCCCCAGATCCGGGGTCACGAGGGCGCGTTCCAGAGTTTCCATGGGGCCGCGGGACACCTTGTGCCGGGCAATCCCGTCAAGACGTCCCGCAGCGCTCATGTGCTTAGAGCAGACCGCCCATCACGCCGGCCGTATCGACCATGCGGTTCGAGAAGCCCCACTCGTTGTCGTACCACGAAAGCACGCGAACCAGCTTGCCGTCGATCACCGAGGTTTCGAGGCTGTCGATGGTCGACGAGTGCGAATCGTGGTTGTAGTCGATCGACACCAGCGGCTCGTCGCTGAAGCCGAGCACGCCCTTGAGCGGACCTTCGGCAGCGGCCTTGAGCAGCGCGTTGACTTCTTCCTTGGTCGTGTCGCGGCCGGGCTGGAACGTCAGGTCCACCACCGAAACGTTCGGGGTCGGCACGCGGATCGCCGAACCGTCGAGCTTGCCCTTCAGTTCGGGCAGCACTTCACCAACCGCGCGGGCGGCACCCGTGGTGGTCGGGATCATGCTCATCGCAGCGGCGCGCGCACGGCGCGGATCGCTGTGGATCTGGTCAAGGATCTTCTGGTCGTTGGTATAGGCGTGGACCGTGGTCATCAGGCCGCGCACGATGCCGATGCTGTCGTTCAGCACCTTGGCGAACGGCGCGAGGCAGTTGGTGGTGCACGAAGCGTTCGAGACCACGGTGTGCTCTGCGGTCAGCTTGTCGTGGTTCACGCCGTAGACGACGGTGAGGTCGACGTTCTTGCCCGGCGCCGAGATCAGCACCTTCTTGGCGCCCGCCGCGAGGTGCTTTTCGCACGAAGCGCGGTCGGTGAAGAAGCCGGTGCATTCGAGCACGATGTCGATGCCCTGCGCGCCGTGCGGGAGGTTGGCGGGATCACGCTCTGCGGTCACCGCAATGCGCTTGCCGTCAATGACGAGATCGTTGCCGTCGACTTCGACCGTGCCCTTGTAGGCGCCGTGCACGCTGTCACGCTTGAACAGCAGTGCATTGTCCTTGGCACTGGCCAGGTCGTTGATCGAAACCAGCTCCAGCCCGCAATCCGGGCGCTCCAGAATGGCGCGCGCCACATTGCGCCCGATGCGCCCGAAACCGTTGATCGCAACCTTGGTCGCCATTGTAGAACTCCTTGCTAGCTATCCGATATCACCCTCGTCGTTCATTTGGGGTAGCGAACCGATGAAACAATCCAAAGCGCCGTAACTTGCACCTCTGGATAGCTATTCGCATCCCCGCAAAGACGAAGAACTTACGAAAGCCGCGCCTTGATGCGCGGCAGGATCTTGTCGGGCGTGAGCCCGAAGTGGTCATAAAGCGCCGGCGCCGGCGCCGAAGCGCCGAAGCTGTCGATGCCGACGGCAATGCCATCGCCGACATACTTCTGCCAGCCCAGCGTCACGCCCGCCTCGATCGAAACCTTCAGCGCGTCCGCCGGCAGCAGGTCGGCGCGGTAGGCTTCGTCCTGCTCGTCAAACAGCTCCCAGCACGGGAACGAGACGACATCCGCGCCCACGCCCTCGGCTTCCAGCGCCTTGGCGACGTCCATGGCGATTGCCACTTCCGAACCCGTCGCCATCAGCACGACCTTGCGCGGTGCAGACGCGCTGACGAGGCGGTAGGCCCCCTTCGCGCTCTTGAACTCGGTGTCGAAGCGCACCGGCGGCAGGTTCTGCCGGGTCAGCGCCAGCACCGTCGGGCGGTGGGCGTTGGCCAGTGCAAGGCTCCATGCTTCGGCCGTCTCGATCGCATCCGCCGGGCGGAACACGAGGAGGTTCGGGATCATGCGCAGCGACATCACATGCTCGACAGGCTGGTGCGTCGGGCCGTCCTCGCCAAGGCCGATGGAATCGTGCGTGAACACATAGATCACGCGGGTGTGCTGCAGCGCCGACATGCGGACCGCATTGCGGCAGTAGTCCGAAAACACGAGGAAGGTGCCGCCGTAGGGGATCACGCCGCCGTGCAGCGCCATGCCGTTCATCGCCGCAGCCATGCCGAATTCGCGGATGCCGTAGTAGACATAGCGCCCGCCGTAGCTGTCCTTGGTCAGCGGGCCGGTCGACTTGGTCTTGGTGTTGTTCGAACCGGTGAGGTCCGCCGATCCGCCGACCATTTCGGGGATCACTGCAGTCATGGCTTCCAGCGCCATCTCGCTCGACTTGCGCGTCGCCACGGTCGGCGAGTTGTCGATCAGGCTCTGGATGTAGGCGCCCTGCGCGCCGCCGTCCGCCGGCAGTTCACCGGCCATGCGCCGGGCAAGCTCTGCACCCTGCGGATGCGCCGCCGCACGGGCTTCCCACGCCGCACGGGCAGTAGCGCCCCTGGCACCGGCAGCACGCCAGTTGGCGAGGATATCAGCCGGGATCTCGAACGGCGCCGAAGTCCAGCCCAGATACTCCCGTGCCGCCTCGATCTCGCTCTTGCCGAGCGGCGAACCGTGGACGTTGTGGCCGCCCTGCTTGTTCGGCGCGCCCTTGCCGATCACCGTCTTGCACGAAACCAGCGACGGGCGCGGATCGGCGGCGGCTTCGGCCAGCGCGCGGGCGATATCGGCAAAATCATGGCCGTCGCAGCTCGCCGTGTGCCAACCGCTTGCGGCATAGCGGGCCAGAATGTCTTCCGTGGTCGAAAGCGAGGTATCGCCGTCGATGGTGATCTTGTTGTCATCCCACAGCACGTTGAGGTTGCCGAGGCCGAGCGTCCCGGCAAGGCCGACCGCCTCGTGGTTCACGCCTTCCATCAGGCAGCCGTCACCCGCGATCACCCAGGTCTTGTGATCGACGAGTTCGCTGCCGAACGTCGCATTGAGGTGCCGCTCGGCAATTGCCATGCCGACCGCCATCGCAACGCCCTGTCCCAGCGGACCGGTGGTGCATTCGACGCCTTCCAGCATGTCGTTCTCGGGATGCCCAGCGCAGGGGCTGCCAAGCTGGCGGAAGTTACGGATGTCGCCGATCGTCGGTGCCGCATAGCCCGTCAGGTGCAGAAGCGCGTAGATCAGCATCGAGCCGTGTCCGGCCGAAAGCACGAAACGGTCGCGGTCCGACCACTTCGGGGCTGAGGGATCGTACTTGAGGAACTCGGTAAACAGCACTGTCGCCACATCGGCCATGCCCATCGGCATGCCGGGGTGCCCCGAATTGGCGGCTTCGACCGCATCCATCGCGAGCGCGCGGATGGCGTTCGCCATCGGCGTCAGTACGGTCTGATCCCGTTCCATCTGTCTTTCCTGACTTTGAACCCGCGGCAAGAGCCGCCTGATCACCACCGATTCGGCAGCGGGTTCTCTTTGGTAGCCGTACCCCCCAGCGTCAAGGTTGGGGAAAGGCGGGCAGTTCCCGGCTTGCGGGCATAGGCAATTGTGCTAGCGAATACGGCCATGACGACCGAGGGGCAGGATTCTCCGCTAAACGCGGCACTGGACAGGATCGAGCAGGCGGTTGCCCGGCTGGAGGCAGCCGTCGCGGCTGCTCCCGTTCCCGCCGAAGTGGCGGAACTGCGCAGCCGCCACCGCAAGCTCAAGGAACGGGTGAGTCAGGAAATCCAGCAGCTTGACCTTCTTCTGGCCAATCTTCCACAATGAGCGCTCTCGCATGAGCCCTTCTGTATGACCAACGTCACCCTCACCATCGGCGGCCGGCCCTATACCGTCTCCGCGCCCGACGGCGAAGAATCGCATATCGAGATGCTGGGCCGCATGGTCGCGGATCGTGTAGCCAATGGCGCTGGCGGCGCCGGGCAGAGCGAAACCCGCATGCTCCTCTTCGCGGCGCTGATGCTGGCGGACGAACTGCACGAACTCCACCGCAACATGCCCGCTCCGGCGGAAGAGGCGCCGAAGCCAGCCCAGCCCGCGGCCGAAGTCCTCGCCCGGATCGAAACGCTGGCCGCCCGCGTTGAAAAACTTGCAACGCATCTCGAAGAACCTGCACCTTGAGAAAGCTGTCCGGCTCCCCTAGATAGGGAGTGACGGGTACTGCCCGGCACGTGCCACATGAAATCCCTGAGGCTATAAGCAAAATCCTTGGGGGCTGTCCCTGCCCTGGCCCTGGCCCTGGTACATGGTCCCCACCTGACGTGAACGCGTCAGAGGATTCTCCTGGAAACGACCCATGGTGGTCCCGTCACCCTCGGCACGCTGCCATTCCATAAAGCGAGACAGATGATGAGCGCAGATCCCGCTTCCGCCAAGGCGGCCCTGCGGAGCGCCCTGCGTGCCGCCCGGCGCGAACATGTCGCGGCGCTTGATCCGCGCGTCAAGGCGCTGCTGTTCATGCGGCCGCCAGCGGCACTGGGCGCATTGATCCCCGTCGGCGCCACGATCGGGCTCTATGCAGCGATCGGCGATGAGGCTCCTACCGGTGCCTATGCGCGGCATTTCCATGAGGCCGGGCACAAGGTTGCCATGCCGTGGTTCGCCGCGCGGGGAGAACCGATGGAGTTTCGCCATTGGGCTTCCCCGCACCATGACGACCTGATGGAGCCCGGCCCCTACCGCGCGCCGCAGCCGCTAGCCGATGCTGATGGCCTCCAGCCCGATGTCCTGTTCGTCCCCCTCGTCGGTTTCACGGCGCACGGCATGCGCCTGGGTCAGGGCGGCGGGCATTATGATCGCTGGCTGGAGAAGTACCCCCACGTCCCCGCGATCGGCATGGCGTGGGATAGCCAGCTCGCCGAAGACCTGCCCACCGAGGCGCATGACAGACCGCTCGCCGCAGTGGCAACCCCCACCCGCCTCTACGGCCCTTTCTGAGCGGAACCTTCGATGGACGATCCCAAATCCTACCAGCCCACCTGGCGCAAACCCTTCGGCATTCTTGCGCTGATCCTTGGGCTGTTTGGTTATGCGCTGATCGTGGCGGGCCTTTCCGGCCCCATCGGGAACTTGCCGGTTCTGGTGCAGACCTTGGTCTACGTGATTCTCGGAACCGTCTGGCTGCTGCCGCTGCGCCGCTTTCTGATCTGGATGGAAACCGGCCGTTGGGGTTGATTTTAAAAGATTTTTACGAAACGCAAAAATTGCCGATCTAGGGCGTTGACAGCCCGCAAGTCCCCCCCTAAATGCGGCGCTCCCAAGGCGAGCGGGTGTAGCTCAGTTGGTTAGAGTATCGGCCTGTCACGCCGAGGGTCGCGGGTTCAAGTCCCGTCACTCGCGCCATTGGGAAGACGAAAAAGGCACCTTCGGGTGCCTTTTTCTTTGCCCGCAGCCCGCGCCGCACGCAGCCCCGGCAAACCCCCATTAACCAAACTTTATCGGCCCGCGTGTCAGACAGGCATCGCTGGCGCGCGGGGCGCCCGAGGGGCATTCGGTTCAATGGTCAAAGCAGTCTTTCCGGCGATGGTTATCGCAGGCGCGACAAGCGCGGCACTCCTGCCCGCCTCCGCGCATGCCGCCGGCGGCGTGCATTTCGCCAGCGATGTCTTCGTGGAGCGCTTCCAGCCCGCCCCCGGCGGCCGCACGGCCCGCATACTGGAACGCGCAGACCAGCTCCGCCCCGGTGACAGGGTGATTTTCGTCGTCAACTGGAGCGGCCGCAAGGATGGCGGCTTCACCGTCACCAATCCGCTCCCGCGCACGATTGCCTTTGCCGGCGGTGCCGATGGCGAACAGGAAGTCTCGGTCGATGGCGGCCGCACCTGGGGCTCGCTCGAAGAACTCAGCGTGCGCGATGCCTATGGCCACATGCGCCAAGCCCATGCCGAGGATGTCACGCATCTGCGCTGGCGTATTCCCACCCCGCAGGCGCTTGCCGGCACCGGCCAGATGACCTGGCGCGGCGTGGTGCGTTAATCCGCCAGCAGCAGAACCGGCGTCTCGATCATCCGCTTGAGCGCCTGAACGAAGCTCGCCGCATCCCAGCCATCCACTACGCGGTGATCGCAGCTGATCGAAATGTTCATCAGCTTGCGCTTGGCCACGCGCTCGCCGCCCATGCCGTCGGGCACGAACATCGGCCGCTCGACAATCCGGTTCGGCCCGATGATCGCGACTTCCGGCCGGTTGATGACCGGGGTTGTCGCCACCCCGCCCAGCGCGCCCAATGATGTGATCGTGATCGTCGAACCGGAAAGCTCGCCCGAAGTCGCGGTCCCCTTGCGCGCAGCATCGGCCAGACGCGCGATCTCGTTCGCCAGCTGCCACAAGTTGCGATCCTGCGCATCGCGGATCACCGGCACCATCAGGCCGCCCGGCGTCTGCGTCGCCATGCCGAGATGCACCGCGCCGTGCCGCGTCACCACGCCTGCCTCGTCGTCATAGCGGGCATTGAGCATCGGATAGTCGGGCAGCGTCTTGCAGATCGCGGTGATCAGCAGCGGCAGCATCGTCAGCTTGGGCTTGGACCCACGCGCATCATTAAGCTGCGCGCGCATCTCCTCCAGCGCGGTGACGTCGCATTCCTCGACATAGGTGAAGTGCGGAATATTCCGCTTCGCCGCCGCCATGTTCTCGGCGATCCGGCGCCTGAGGCCGATGACCTTGACAGCCTCGTCCTTGCGCACCGCCGCCGCCGGGCGATAGCCGCCGCCGGCATTGTAGGCGAGGAACTGGTCGAGATCGGCATGGCGCACGCGGCCTTCTTCCGAAGGCTTCACCTCAGCAAGATCGATCCCCAGCGCTTCCGCCCGCGCCCGCACGGCAGGACTCGCCAGCACCTTGGGCGCATGGATGAACGGTGCTGGCTCCTCAGACCGAACGGCAACCGGTGCCTCAACTACGACTGGCTGCGTGACTGGAGCCGCCTCCACAACCTCCGCTCGTCCTGAGCCTGTCGAAGGACCGCTCACAACCTCAGCGGCAGGCTCCGCAGCCTCATCCCCCTCCGTCTCGATCACCACCAGCGGCGAACCGATCGCGATCACATCGCCAACCTCGCCCGCGATCGAGATGATCCGCCCGCTCACCGGGCTTTCCATCTCGACCGTGGCCTTGTCGGTCATCAGATCGGCCACGCGCCCATCCTCGGCCACCATGTCGCCAACTGCCACATGCCAAGCGACAATCTCGGCCTCGGCGATGCCTTCACCGATATCGGGCAGGCGGAACGTGAAAGTACCCATGCGGTCAGGCCTTCAGAAGACGGTCGACAGCCTCGCCAATGCGGACCGGACCCGGAAAATACGCCCATTCAAGGCTGTGCGGATAAGGCGTGTCGAAGCCCGTCACGCGCTCGATCGGGGCCTCAAGGTGATAGAAGCACCGCTCCTGCACCAGTGCCGAAAGCTCGGCGCCAAACCCGCCGGTGCGCGTCGCCTCATGGACGATCATGCACTTGCCGGTCTTCTCGATCGAAGCCTTGATCGTCTCGATATCGAGCGGCACCAGCGTGCGCAGGTCGATGATCTCGGCGTCCACGCCCTTCTCGGCCAGCACCGCTTCGGCCACATGGACCATCGTGCCATAGGCCAGCACGGTCATCGCCTCACCCTCGCGCACCACCCGCGCCTTGCCGAGCGGGATGCGGTAGTACCCTTCCGGCACCGCGCCATCCTTGTGGCGTGACCATGGCTCGACCGGCTTGTCGTAGTACCCGTTGAACGGCCCGTTATAGATGCGCTTGGGCTCGAAGAAGATCACCGGATCGTTGTCCTCGATCGCCGCGATCAGCAGGCCCTTTGCGTCGTGCGGGGTCGCCGGGATCACGGTCTTGATCCCGGAAACGTGGGTAAACAGCGCCTCCGGACTCTGGCTATGCGTCTGCCCGCCAAAGATGCCGCCACCAAACGGCGAGCGCACTGTGATCGGCGCGGTAAACTCCCCCGCCGAACGATAGCGCAGCCGCGCCGCCTCCGAAACGAGCTGATCCAGCCCCGGATAGATGTAGTCGGCAAACTGGATTTCCGGCACCGGACGCAGGCCATAGGCCCCCATCCCCACCGCCACGCCGATGATCCCGCATTCGCTGATCGGCGTATCGAACACCCGCGTGCGGCCATATTTCTTCTGCAAGCCCGCCGTCGCGCGGAACACGCCGCCGAAATAGCCGACATCCTCGCCCATCACGACGATGTTGCTGTCACGGGCCATCATCACATCGAGCGCGTCGTTGATCGCCTCGATCATGTTGAGCTTCTTCATGGAAGCAGTCTCGCTCACGAGTCTTCCTCCTTCCATTCAGGCCATTTGATCCGTCGCTCGCGAATCGCCTGCTCGCTCTGCTCCTTGAGGTGCCAGGGCAGTTCCTCGAACACATCCTCGAACAGGGTGCGGAACGGATGGTGCAGGCCGTGGCCGAGCACGCCGTTGGCCTCAGCCGCCTTGGCCGCCGCTTTCACTTGCTCGGCAAGCTCCAGATCCATCGCAGCGTGAGCTTCCGGCGTCCATTCGCCCAGCGCTTCCAGATGTGCCGCAAGTCGCGCGATCGGATCACCCAGCGGCCACTCGGTGCGCTCCTGAACCGATCGGTACTGCCCCGGATCATCCGAAGTCGAATGCCCCTCAGCGCGATAGGTGAAGTGCTCGATCAGCGTCGGCCCGCCATTGGCCCGAGCGCGGTTGGCCGCCCAGCGCGTCGCCGCATAGACCGCCAGCGGATCGTTGCCATCAACGCGCAGCCCGGCGATCCCATAGCCGATGGCCCGCGCCGCAAAGGTCGTTCGCTCCGCGCCGGCAAAGCCCGAAAAGCTCGAGATCGCCCACTGGTTGTTGACTACGTTGAACACCACCGGCGCATTGTAGACCGCCGCAAAGGTCATCGCCGAATGGAAGTCGCCCTCCGCCGTCGATCCTTCGCCCAGCCATGCCGCCGCGATCCGGGTGTCGCCTTTGATCGCGCTCGCCATCGCCCAGCCCACCGCCTGCGGGTACTGCGTGGCGAGGTTGCCGGAAATCGAGAAGAACGAGGCCTCTCGCGCCGAATACATGATCGGCAGTTGCCGGCCCTTCAGCTTGTCTGCCTTGTTCGAATAGATCTGGTTGATCATGTCGACCATCGGATAGCCGCGCGCGATCAGGATGCCCTGCTGGCGGTAGCTCGGGAACACCATATCGTCGCTCGCCAGCGCCATCGCGGGGGCAATCGAGGTCGCCTCCTCGCCGGTGCACTTCATGTAGAAGCTGGTCTTGCCCTGCCGCTGCCCGCGGTACATCCGGTCATCGAACGCACGGGTCAGCGCCATCAGCCGCAGCATCCGCCGCAGGCTCTCGGGATCGAGCTTCGGGTCCCACGGCCCCACCGCGCGGTGATCCTCGCCCAGCACCCGCACCAGATCGAGGCACAGGGGGTGCGTCTCGCTCGCACCGCAGCTTTCGTCCGGCCGCGCCTGCGCGCCCGCTGCCGGGATCACCAGATGGCTGTAGTCAACCGCATCGCCGGGGCGAAACTTCGGCTCGGGAACATGCAATTGCAGCGGCGGCAGATTGCTTCGGGAAGCCTCGTTCATGCGCAAAACGCCTGCATCTGTCACTCCCGGCGCGTCTATCGGTTGAGACGCATTATTAGCTCACTGCATAATAATATTACACCGCGCTTTCCGAGTCAATCAAACCGCAACCGGCGCCGCAATGTGCGCCTGCGGGGCATAGCCGGTCACCTCGAAGTCCTCGATCCGGTAGTCAAAGATGCTCTCCGGCCGCCGCGCGATCTCCAGTTTCGGGCTTCCGTCGGGTACCCGCGACAGCTGCGCTGCCACGAGTTCGGCATGGTTCAGATAGAGATGCGTATCGCCGCCCATCCACACCAGCTCGCCCGGCTCCAGATCGCACTGCTGCGCCAGCATCCGGATGAACAGCGCCCCGCCCCACAAGTTGAACGGCAGCCCCAGCGCCACGTCGCAGCTGCGCTGATAGAGCAGGCCCGAAAGCTTTCCGTCCGCGACATGGAACTGATAGGTCTTGTGGCACGGCGGCAGCGCCATTTGGTCCAGCTCTGCCACGTTCCATCCCTCGACGATATGGCGCCGGCTGCCGGGGTTATTCCTGATGCTTTCGACCACATCGGCCACCTGGTTCACGCCGCGCTCGCGCTGCGCAAACAGCCCATTGCCCGCCGGCTCGTAGACCGGCCAGTCCGTCCACTGTTTGCCGTAAACCGGCCCCAGATCGCCCCAACGCAGGGCGAATTCCTCATCCGCCACAATCCGCGCCGAAAAGTCCTTGCGGCTGATGTCCTCACCCGTTTCGCGGCGATAGCGATCGAGCGGCCAGTCGGTCCAGATCTCCACCCCTTGCGCGCACAGCTCGCGGATATTGGTGCGCCCGGTCAGGAACCACAGGAACTCGCGCGTCGCCGTCTTCCAGTAGACCCGCTTGGTCGTCAGCAGCGGCATCGCGCCATCGGCCAGATCGAACCGCAGCTGCGCGCCGAACACGCTGCGTGTGCCCACGCCCGTGCGGTCGACCCGCTCGTCCCCTTCCTCCCAGATGCGGCGCATCAGGTCGAGGTATTGCTGTTCGGGATGCGTGCCCTCATTGCTCGTGGGGCGCGGCGAGACTCGCGAGGGGGAAGCGGCAGTGGCCATGCGCTCCTGTCTAGCCATATCCCCCCGCACTGACCAGCGCCCGCCATACGCAGTTAACCTTAACCTCGCCCTTCCGCAGCTTAAGTCCGAACCGGATTATACCGCTGGCCATGCCCGCACCTGCCACCCATTCCGCCATCAGCACCCGCGCCGTGATCTCCGTGCAAGCGGCGGTGCTTGCGGCTGTCATCGCCATGGCCGAACTCGCCCCGCGCCCCGGCCTTGCCACGCTCCACGTCCCGGTCCTCCCGCCAGCCCGCCATGCTGCGCTGGATTGGGCACTTGCCCGCGGTGCGGCGATCAGCGGCAGCGGCCCTTTCGGCGGCCTGATTCTCGCCAATAGCCCCACTGGCTTCGGCGCCCGCGCGTTTCGTGAAGGCGCTCTGGCGCTCGCCATCCCGTCCTTGCTTTGCCAACCTCCGGAAACCCACCCCCATGGATGAACTCCTCGCCGTCCGCCGCAACGGCTTGCGGCTTCTTGCCGCGACGTGTCTCCTTGCCATGCTCGTCATCGGGGTGGGCAGCGCGATTGCCGCAACCGGCATCATGCCCCTCGTGCTCGCGCTGGCGGTCAGCGCCATTCCGCTCGCACTCGTCGCCCAGGGCCGCGCCGATGGCGCCACGCGCCTCGCCATGGGGAGCGCTGTCGCTGCCTATCCGATGATCCTGCTCTATCAGTGGTCCGGCAGCCCGTTCATGGTCGATATCCACATGACCTTCTTCGCCGCGCTCGCCATGCTTGCCGCCATGGCCGATTGGCGACCGGTGATCCTCGCCGCCGGGCTTACGGCGGTCCACCATATCCTCGCCAACTTCCTCGCCCCCGATGTCGTGTGGACGGGCGGCCCTGCTCTCGTCCGCGTGCTGTTCCACGCCGCGGTGGTCGTTGCCGAAACCGGCGCGCTCGTCATGCTGTGCGAGCAGGTTGCCCGCCGCATCGAACGACAGGCCGAAGCGCGCCTTGAGGCTGAACGCATCGAAGCCGAAGCCGCCGCCGACCGCAGTCGCTCCGCCGCCGAACAAAACGCCGTCATCCGCGCCGTGGCTGCCCGGCTCGAGGCCTTGGCTCGCGGCGACCTCGCGATGCGCATCACCGAACCGTTCCCCGCCGCCTACGAAGGGCTGCGGCGTTCGTTCAACGAATCCGTCTCCGATCTCGATCACCTCCTTGGCCGCGTCACCACCGCCGCCCGGCAGATCGCGACCGGCTCATCAGAGATCCGCAGCGCCTCCGACGACCTTGCCCGCCGCACCGAAGCGCAGGCCAGCGCCATTGCTGCCAACAGCGACGCGACCGCGACGCTTTCCACCGACATCCGCGCCACGGCTTCCCGCGCCGAGACCGTCAACCGCACCACCGCCGCAGCGCAGGCCGATGCCACGACCGGCGGCGCCGTCGTCGAACGCGCCATTGCCGCAATGACCGGGATCGAGCAGTCCTCCAGCGAAATCGCGCAGATCGTCTCGATCATCGACGGCATCGCCTTCCAGACCAATCTTCTCGCGCTCAACGCCGGGGTCGAAGCCGCCCGCGCCGGCGAGGCAGGCAAGGGCTTTGCCGTCGTCGCCACCGAAGTGCGCGCGCTGGCGCAGCGCAGCGCCGATGCCGCGCAAGACATCAAGAACCTGATCGGGTCCTCCTCGGCGCAGGTCGGAGCCGGCGTCGAACTCGTCGGCGAAACCGGCGCGGTGCTCCGCACAATCGTCGAGCGGATCACCGGCATCGGCAGCGCGATCAGCACCATTGCAAGCGAATCTGCCGATCAGGTCGAGGCGCTCGGCGCGGTCGGCGCGAGTTTCAGCCGGATCGATCAGGTCACCCAGCAGAACGCTGCGATGGTCGAGGAAAGCAACGCCGCCGCCCACAGCCTGCTGCGCGAAGCCGAAACGCTGCAGGATCTCGTCGCGCGGTTCCGGCTTTCGGGCGATGGCGCACCGGCAACTCCGGTGTTCAGCCGGGCTGCTTGAGGCGCATATCCCGATGAGTCGAAATTCCTGAAAAAGGGTGCTTGTCACCCTCGAATCCCCCGCCTATAGCGCGCCCCTGCCTCGCTTCCGGGTTGCCGTCTTTCGGCACTTGGAAGTGAACGATCGGTCGGGGAATAGCTCAGCCTGGTAGAGCACTGTCTTCGGGAGGCAGGGGCCGGAGGTTCGAATCCTCTTTCCCCGACCACTTCGTTTCCATCACAAGCAACATGGGCCGCATCAGGCCCCTTCCCTCGTAATTGCGAGAGAAGCGCCGCGTTTCAGCGGCTTGCGGCGTGGCCCCGGATCAAATCCCCGAAGCCCGCTCCGCCAGCAGCCCGATCACGATGCTCAGGCCGCCCAGCCCAATCGAGAGGTTGCGGCGCAGCGCCATCCACCCTTCGGGCCTCAGGCCAATCGCCAGATCGACCAGCGGCGAAAGCGCGATGCATGCGCCGAGCGCGATCAGTTCCGGCCCCGGCCAGGTCCAGCCAAGCATCCACGGAAACCACCCGGCCAGCGCAATCAGCGATGGCATGACCCCGGCGAGGAAAATCCACTTCGGGCTTTCCGGCTTGGCAATGCCGATCCCCCACCACACGCCGCCAAGAAAACTGAAGATCAGCGCCGCATAGGCATAGGCGAGTGCCAGCCCCGTCCACGCCCACGGCCCGCCCTTGAACACAGCCAGCAGCGCCGCAACCTGCGGCAGGAGCCCGGCATAGCCCAGCGCCCGCGCCGCTTCAGAAACTCGCTTCACACCCGAACCTTCCAAACCTAACCCCCGCGAAGGAGATGCACGCCCCAATCGCGCTCAAACAGATAAAGCAGCGCCCGCGCCGCTTCTCCCCGCGGAGAGGCCAGCCCGCCGTCGCGCTCCATCAGCAACCGCGCGTCGTCATGCGCGAGCGGGAGCAGGCGGGCAATCTGTTCGAAGTCCGCTACCCGAAAGGGCGTATCGCCCGATTGCCGCGTGCCGAGCAGTTCGCCGCCGCCGCGCAGGCGCAGGTCTTCCTCGGCGAGGCGAAACCCGTCCTGCGTCTCACGCATCAGGGCAAGCCGTTCGCGCCCCACTTCCGAAAGCGCCTCCCCCCGCAGCAGAAGGCAGGTGGACCGCGCCGAACCGCGCCCCACACGTCCGCGCAACTGGTGCAATTGTGCCAAGCCAAAGCGCTCCGCCTGCTCGATCACCATGAGGCTGGCCGCGGGCACATCGACGCCGACTTCGATTACCGTCGTCGCCACCAACAGCTTCGCTTCGCCGCGCACGAAGCGCTCCATCGCGGCGTCCTTCACCTCCGGCCGCAGCTGGCCATGCACCAGCACGACCTGATCGCCGAAGCGCAGCTGCATCTCGGCAAACCGCGCTTCCGCCGCCGCCAGATCCGCCGTCTCGCTCTCGCGCACCATCGGGCAGACCCAATAGGCCTGCGCACCCGTCGCCAGATGCCGCGCCAGTCCCTCGACGACTTCGCCCATCCGCTCCACCGCCACCACGCGCGTATCGATCGGCTGACGGCCCGGCGGCATTTCATCGAGCTTGGAAACCTCCATCTCGCCGTATTGCGCCAGAGTCAGCGTGCGCGGGATCGGCGTTGCTGTCATCGCAAGGCAATGCGGCGTCGCCTTGCCTTTCTGCGTCAGCATCAGCCGCTGGCCCACGCCGAAGCGGTGCTGCTCATCGATCACCACCAGCGCCAGATTGCGGTAGTTCACGCTCTCCTGAAAGATCGCGTGCGTCCCCACCACGATATCGATGCTGCCATCGAGCAGCCCCATCAGGATCGCCTCGCGCGCCTTGGCCCCGCCGCGCTGCGAACTTCGCCCTGTCAGCAACGCGATCTGCACACCCGTACCCGCTGCCATGCGTTGCAAGGTCTCGGCATGCTGCCGCGCCAGAATCTCGGTCGGAGCAAGCAAGGCCGCCTGCGCCCCGGCTTCCACCGCGATCAGCATCGCGTGCAGCGCCACCGCCGTCTTGCCCGAGCCGACATCGCCCTGCAGCAGCCGCAGCATCGGCGCATCCTGCGCCACGTCGCTTTCGATTTCCGCCACCGAACGCGCTTGCGCCCCCGTCAGCGCAAACGGCAGCCGCAGCTTTTCCCGCAGCCCGCCATCCCCGCGCAGCGGCACCGTCTTGCGCGTGCGATTGCTCACCTTCACCAGCATCAGCGCAAGGCTGTTCGCCAGCAATTCATCATAGGCGAGGCGGTCCCGCGCCACCGCGTCCGCTCCTTTATGCGCTCGCCCCAGCGCCTCCTTCCACGAAGGCCAGCCCTTTCCGGCCAACAACCCCGGCTCGATCCATTCGGGCAGATCCGGCACCATGCCCATCGCCTGCCCCACAAGTGCGCCAATCCGCCCCTGCGTCAGCCCGTCGGTCAGCGGGTAGACCGCCTCGTTGAGTGACCCCGCCAGCGCGCTGCTGTCCTCGGCAATGTGCTCGGGATGGACGATCTGCCAAGATTGCCCATACTGATCGAGCCGCCCCGCCACCCAGCGCTTCTCGCCCACCGGCAGCAGCTTCTTCGCGGTGTAACTCGCCCGCCCGAACCACACGAGCGCGACGTAGTTGCCCAGCGCATCCTCGGCCATGATCCGATAGGGGCCGCGCCCCGAACTCGCCCTATGGTCGCGCACCGTCAGCGCGATGACGATGTTCTCGCCAATCGCCGCCTCGTCGAGATTGCCGACAGCGCGCCGCGCCACGAACCGGTCCGGCAGGTGGTACACAAGGTCGCGCACCCGCGTCAGGCCCAGCTTGCCCAGCGGCCGCGCCAGTCCCGGACCCACGCCTTTGAGGCCTTCGGTTTCGGCAAACAGCGGATTGAGCAGATCGGGACGCATATCCATCCTGCTTAGGCCAACCCCGCCCCGGGGTGCAACGCGCTTGCCCCGCCCGCCCCCAAGCGCGTATCGGCCCGAAGATGAACGACAACGACTCTTCTGCCACCCACCGGCTCGCCCGGATGAAGTTCCGCGCCTGGCATCGCGGCACGCGTGAGGCGGACTACATGATCGGCTGCTTCTTCGACACGCGTCACGCCGCCTGGGATGAAGCCGCGATCGACTGGTTCGAACGCCTGATCGAGGAGGACGACGTCGATATCATGGCATGGGCCTTGGGAACCCAGCCCGTCCCTGCCGCGTTAGAAGGCCCCGAAATGGACGCCATGCGCCGCCTCGACTACGTCGATATTCCGCGCTGAGCAGACGCGTGCCCGATCCGACCCGCATCATCTCGGCTACCACGCCGCTCACGCTCGCCAATGTTGCTCGCGGCGCGCAGCCGCTTGTCCTCGCCGATCTCGCCCGCGCCGCCGCCAGCGCCAAGGCCCCCAAGCGCACGATCTTCATCGCAGCGGACGACGCCGCCATGCGCGCCGTCACCCAGAGCGCCGCGTTCTTCGCGCCCGAGCTTGACGTCACCGAATACCCCGCGTGGGACTGCCTGCCGTTCGACCGCGCTTCCCCCGCCATGTCGGTCAGCGCGCGCCGCCTCGCCGCGCTCCATGGGCTGCAGGAAAAGCAGGACGGCCCGCAGCTTCTCGTCACCACGATCAACGCCGTCCTCCAGCGCACCCTCACCCAGTTCCGCATCCGCGAATCCGTCCGCGCGCTCCGCGTCGGTCAGGAAATCGCGCGAGAGAGCCTGATCGCCCTCGTCCAGCGCCAGGGCTACACCCGCGTCGATACGGTCGTGGATTCCGGCGAATACGCCGTGCGCGGCTCGGTCTTCGATCTCTGGCCTAGCGGCCTCTCGCATGGCCTCCGCCTCGATTTCTTCGGTGACGAGATCGAGACGATGCGCCTGTTCGATCCCGCCACCCAGCGCTCGGTCCAGCCCGTCCAGTCGCACTTGCTGCTCCCCGCCAGCGAGGCGCTGCTCGACGAAGAGTCCATCCGCCGCTTCCGCACGCGCTACCGCGAACAGTTCGGCGCCAACGCCACCGGCGATCCGCTCTATCAGGCCGTCACCGATGGCCGCCGCCTCGCCGGCATGGAGCACTGGCTCCCGCTCCTCGAAGACCGCCTCGTTACCCTCTTCGACCACCTGTCGGATGGCGACCTCGTCCTCCTCGACACCTCCGCCGCCAAGGCCGCCGAACAGCGCCTCGCCGACATTGCAGACTACCGTCAGGCCCGCGCCGAAAGCAGCGCCCGCGCCGGCAGCACCACCTACCGCCCCCTTGCCGAAACCGCGCTCTACCTCGCCAAGGATGAGTTCGACCGCG
This sequence comes from Novosphingobium sediminis, assembly GCF_007991615.1. GTDB lineage: Bacteria > Pseudomonadota > Alphaproteobacteria > Sphingomonadales > Sphingomonadaceae > Novosphingobium > Novosphingobium sediminis. Next base: position 76,978 of record NZ_BJYR01000002.1, read on the forward strand.
CCCTCGCCGGTTGGCCCATCCACCGCATGAGCCAGTTCGCCGAGCCGGAGAGCCCCCGCGTCCTCGATTTCGGCTTCGGCCCCCCGCGCGATTTCGCCCCCGAACGCGCATCCGGCGCCAACATCTACGAAGCCGCCGCCAAGCACATCTCGGCGCTCGCCACGCGCGGCAAGAAGGCCATCCTCGCCGCCTACACCGCCGGCTCCCGCGCCCGCCTCGCCTCGCTCCTCGGAGACGCGGGCAAAGCGCCCCCCATCCTCGCCGGTACGTGGCAGGAAGCCCTCGGCGCCGCCGCCACCGGCAAGGCCGCCGCCGTTGTCCTCCCGCTCGAGCAAGGCTTCTCCAGCGGCGATACCGAAGTCCTCACCGAACAGGACATTCTGGGCGACCGCCTCGTCCGCCCCAAGCGCAAGCGCAAGGACGCCGACGCCTTCCTCGCCGAACTCGCCGCGCTCGGCACCGGCGATCTCGTCGTCCATATGGAGCACGGCATTGGCCGCTACATCGGCCTCGTCCCCATCGACGTCGGCGATAGCCCGCACGATTGCGTCCAGCTCGAATACGCGGGCGGCGACAAGCTCTACATCCCCGTCGAAAACCTCGACGTCCTCTCCCGCTACGGCAGCGACAGCGAAGGCGTCCAGCTCGACCGTCTCGGCGGTGAGGCATGGCAGCGGCGCAAGGCGAAGATGCGCGAACGCATCCTCGAGATTGCCGGCCAGCTCATGCAGACTGCGGCCTTGCGCGCCCTGCGCGAAGCAGACGCCATCGCCCCCGATCCCGTCAGCTACGGCCCCTTCGTCGATCGCTTCCCCTGGGCCGAAACCGACGATCAGGAACGCGCCATCGACGATGTCCTCGCCGATATGGCCTCGGGCAAGCCGATGGACCGCCTCGTCTGCGGCGATGTCGGCTTCGGCAAGACCGAGGTCGCCCTGCGCGCTGCCTTTGTCGCCGCGATGGCCGGCAAGCAGGTCGCCATCATCGCGCCCACCACGCTCCTCGCCCGCCAGCACTACACCGCCTTTGCCGAGCGCTTTGGCGGCTTCCCCCTCGAAGTTGGCCGCCTCTCGCGCCTCGTCCCCGCCAAGGAAGCCGCCGCCACCAAGGAAGGCCTCGCCGCCGGCACCGTCGATGTCGTCATCGGCACCCACGCGCTCCTCTCCAAGGGCCTCGAATTCAAGCGCCTCGGCCTCGTCATCGTCGATGAGGAACAGCGCTTCGGCGTCGTCCACAAGGAGCGCCTCAAGGAACTCAAGGCGGACGTCCACGTCCTCACCCTCACCGCCACGCCGATCCCGCGCACGCTCCAGATGGCGATGTCCGGCCTGCGCGAACTCTCCACGATCCAGACCCCGCCGGTAGACCGCCTCGCCGTGCGCACCTACGTCATGCCGTGGGACGACGTCACCATGCGCGAGGCCCTGATGCGCGAGCACCAGCGCGGCGGCCAGTCGTTCATCGTAGTGCCGCGCATTGCCGACATGCCCGATCTGGAGGAATGGCTCCGCCTCAACGTGCCCGAGATCCGCTACGTCTCCGCGCACGGCCAGATGAGCCCCACCGAAGTCGAAGACCGCATGGGCGCCTTCTACGAAAAGCGCTACGAAGTGCTCCTCAGCACCACCATCGTCGAAAGCGGCCTCGATATCCCGAGCGCCAACACCATCGTCCTCCACCGCGCAGACCGCTTCGGCCTCGCCCAGCTCTACCAGCTGCGCGGACGCGTCGGGCGCGGCAAACTGCGCGCCTATGCCTACCTAACCTACCCGGAGGATCAGGCCCTCTCCGAAGTCGCCGAAAAGCGCCTCAAGGTCCTCTCCGATCTCGACAGCCTCGGCGCCGGCTTCCAGCTCGCCAGCCACGATCTCGATATCCGCGGCGCCGGCAACCTGCTGGGTGACGAACAGTCCGGCCACGTTCGCGAAGTCGGCTTCGAACTCTACCAGTCGATGCTCGAAGACGCGATCGTCGCCGCCAAGGCCGGCGAAATCGGCCTAGCCCGCAGCCGCGAGGCCCTCAGCCCCCAGATCACCGTCGACGCCCCGATCATGATCCCGGAAGACTACGTGCCAGACCTCGCCGTCCGCATGGCGCTCTACCGCCGCATGAACGACGCCGATGGGCCAGACGCCGTCGAAGCCCTCGCTGCCGAAATGATCGACCGCTTCGGCCCCCTCCCCGCGCCCACGCAGAACCTGCTCAAGCTCATCGAGATCAAACGGCAAGCCATCGCCGCCAACATCGCCAAGATCGACGTCGGCGCAAAGGGCACCCTCGTCTCGTTCCACCAGGACGATTTCCCCGATCCCATGGGCCTCATCGCCTACATCGACCGCCTCAAAGGCACCGCCCGCCTGCGCCCCGATAACAAACTGGTCATCAACCGGGCTTGGGGTTCGCCTGAGGCGCGGCTCAACGGGCTGGTGCAGCTGACGAAGGGGCTGAGTGCTGTGGCGAAGCGGGCGAAGCGGGGGTGATGTTCACCAATAGCACAGTCGCCACGCGATCAAGATTGCAAGCGCTAGGGAAGCACGCTATAACACAGTTTCAAGGATCTTTTTGTTGATCCACGCCTCCAGGCACATTTCGCGAGGAGGCTGAATTATGGTTGCGTATGCTATCATTGGCGCCGTTGTGATCCTCGCGGCGCTAGCAATGCTTCTGAGGATCAAACTGGCAATTAAGTGCAGTTTCAAAGAGTTTTCTGTATCAATTGAACCCCCTGACGGGGGTTCAGTTTTTTGGTAATTCACATTTTGATATGTACAACTAAGTGTTGTAGCTTCTCTTAGGGTTGGGATTGCTACCTTTTCCGCCATGCAGTGAAAAATTTCCCTGCCGGCTGAATTTACTTCCTTCAAGCGCCTTGGGTGCCATCCTGAAAATCGCTTGATCGGCGACATTGCCCAAAACAAGCTCTTCAATTCTTGATGAGAATGGAGTTTGAGCGCCCCTGTACTCCGACTCTTGCGTCAAAACAATTTTTAGCAATGCACAGATCCAATCTGCTGCTTGCACTCCCTGGGAAAGGTGACTTTTCGCGTTGAATACCGGCTCAGTTAAGTGCTCAAAATAACCTTTCGACATAACGATTTCGCGAGCTCGGTCTGCTCGTGACTGCCTAACTTGTCCAGCTATTAATTTTCCACCTGGGCCAGTCGATGGACCAACATCAGAATAATGATGGTCGAAAATTATCTTTACAACTGAGTTCTTGCTTTTAGCAAATTTATAAGCTCGATCAATAACATCCCTGACAAGATGAAGGTGAATTTGGTCACCTCCTTTAAGGAGTGGCGCCTGACTCCTATGGAATCCGACATAGAACACTTCACCCTGATAGTATCTCAGTGCCCGCATAAGCCATTTAGCAAATCGAACCATTGTTCGCCCGGAACTGCCAAGTGAGCCGGGTGGCGCTCGCCGGGCGAGCTTCGCTATATAGCTCGTCGAGAAAACATCTGAACCTTTTACCTCATACGTGGCGACAGCGCGCCGGAGAGAGGCGTCTCGAAAATAGACTTCGGGCCGCTCTACCCGCAACCTGTCCAGAATTGCCTTGAGCTTTTCTCGGGAAATCTGTGACCGCTCGCTATGATCCCGTTGATGCCTCAATCGAGCCTCGTATAAAGGTTTAAATGCCGCTACCTTTATGTCGAAGTATTCCATCGAAAACTGAGAGAAGGCCGCAGCAGGAATGATAAATCCACCATAGCCAAAAATTGGCGATTGGTTTGCATGCGAAGTGTTCTCATGACCAAACTCGTCAATAAACAAGAGATACATCCGCCGCCTCTGCCCTTCCCATAAACTAAAAGCCTGCGCCAGTCGGCGCAGGCTTTCAATTGGACGCAAAGGCTAAAACGCCCCGCCACCCTTAGCTTGTTGAGTGGCCCATGGGTCTCAACAGCGGTTAACAAGATAGTTACCGCCTCGACCATTGTCAACAGTGCCACAAAAACTAAGGCCCGCAAATCCGGAGACTTGCGGGCCTTGATTGAACGCGAGGACTGACTAAAGTCGTCCCGCCATTCTCTGGCTAGAGGTTACCCGAACAGCAGCTCGAATCGCAAAAGCCATCAATGGTATAGCGTTCTTGAGCAAAAAGTCAACTAAAGCCATTGCGCTGTGTAGAATCGATAGGAAAGGACCCTATAACACCGATGACGGCAGTCTTGCGTGCTGGAAAACGTTTCGCCTCGAAATGAAACATGCTTTGCCGAAAATAATGACCTATATGCTGCATGTCTAAGACGTGATTGTGGAGACTACAACGCCGCTTGGACCTGTCTCTCCCCTCACCCCACCACCGCAATCACATCAATCTCCACCATCAGTTCCGGCAGCGCGAGGCTCTTTACCTCCACGATCGTGTCCGCCGGCCAGGGCGGCGTGAAGTACTTGCGCCGCGCTTCCACGATCTTCGGGAAGTTGCTCATGTCCGTCAGGTAGATCGTCACTTTCACGATCCGGCTGCGGTCGCTGCCGCCCGCTGCCAGCACGCTGTCGATATTGGCGAAGGTCTGTTCCAGCTGCGCGTCGAAATCCCCCACGCCCACCAGTGCGCCCTCCGGGCTCAGCGCCGCCTGCCCCGATAGGAACAGCAGGTTCCCCACCTGCCACCCCGGCGAAATCGCATAAGGGGCCAGCGGATCGGGCTCCATACTGATTACTTTCACGGTCATGCCACTCGTCTCCCTGTCCTACAGACCCACACCTGCGATATCATCCCCGCATGGCCGCCCGTTGCACCCAAGTCCCTGAACACGCTGTCCAATTTCGGAGCAAAGGCGCCCCCCGCGAGTTTTCGCTCAGGACTGTGTCAACTGTGTCAACTTGTCCCGCAGCGGGACTCTCATGCAGCAGCCGCCAGCGCCGCCTTCCCCCGGATCACATCGGCAATCTTCTCGGCAATCATGATCGTCGGCGCATTGGTGTTGCCCCCGATCAGCAGCGGGATAACCGATGCATCGACGACCCGCAGGCCCTCAAGCCCGATCACCTTGCAGTCCTTGTCGACCACCGCCATCGGATCGCCGTCCGCCCCCATCTTCGCGGTGCCGACGGGGTGGTAGATCGTCTCGCCCTTGGCGCGCACCCACGCGTCGATCTCCGCGTCGCTCTGCACCGCCGCCCCCGGCCAGATCTCCTCGCCGCGATAAGGAGCAAACGCCTCCTGCGCCACAACCTCCCGCGCGATCCGGATGCCCTCACGCACCACGCGCCGATCTTCCTCGGTGGCGAGGAAATTGGCGGTGATCGCCGGATCGTCATAGGGATCGGTGCTGCGAAGGCCCACCGTGCCCCGGCTTTCCGGCCGCAACTGGCAGACGTGGACGGTAAAGCCATCGCGCTCCACCCGCACCTTGGCATGCTCCTGCATGATCGCGATCACGAAATGCAGCTGCAGATCCGGCCGATCAAGATCGGGGCGCGATTTGAGGAAGGCACCGGCTTCAAGGCCGTTCTGCCGCCCGCCGCCCTTGCCCGTCAGCAGATAGTGCAGCCCCACCTTGTATTGCCGCCAGCCCCGGATCTGGTGGTAGAGCGAAACCGGCTGCGTCGCCGCCCAGTTGAGCGTCACATCAAGGTGATCCTGCAGATTCGCGCCGACACCCGGCAGCGCATGGACCGGCCGCACCCCCGCCGCCGTCAGCTTCTCCGGATCGCCAATGCCCGAAAGCTGCAGGATCTGCGGAGACTGGAACGCACCCGCACTCAGCAGCACTTCGCGGGCAGATTGCGCCGTCTGCACCGGCTTGCCCGGCCCGAGCGAATATTCCACCCCCGCCGCGCGCCCATTTGCGATCACGATGCGGTGCACCCGCGCGCCGGTCACCACCTGCAGATTGCGCCGCGTCGCCATGATCGGCGTCAGGTATCCCCGCGCCGCAGACCAGCGCTGCCCGTCGTTGATGGTCAGTTGATAGCGGCCAAACCCTTCCTGGCTCGCCCCGTTGAAATCCTCGGTCAGCTGATGCCCCGCCTGCTGCCCGGCAGCAAGGAAGCTCGTGTAGAGCGGATGGTCCGAATGCTCGCCCCAGTTGACCTTGAGCGGGCCGCCGGTGCCGTGGAATTCGTTCGCGCCGAGGCAATTGTCCTCAGCCTTGCGGAAATAAGGCAGCACATCGGCATAGGACCACCCCTCCAGCCCCAACTGTCGCCACTGGTCATAATCGCGGGCGTGCCCCCGAACATAGACCATGCCATTGATCGCCGAAGACCCGCCCAGCCCCTTGCCGCGCGGATGCCACATGCGGCGGCCGTCCATGTGCGGCTCAGGCTCGCTCCAGAAGCCCCAGTTGTGCTTGCTCTTCTGCTTGATGAGCGTGCCCACCCCCGCCGGCATACGCACCAGAACGGAAGTGTTCGGCCCGCCCGCCTCCAGCAGCAACACGCGGTTTTGCGGGTCTTCGGAAAGCCGCGCGGCCAGCACCGCTCCCGCGCTTCCCGCACCAATCACGATATAATCGAATTCGCCCTGCGCCATGCTTGTGCCTCATCCCGAATGCCGGGCGTCAGCCGCCCTAAGCCTTTGGACTGAGGCTAGTTAATCGAGCGATTAAGCGCAAGCTGCCCCTCAGGTTGCCGCAAGCGCCGCGAAGTCCTCGGCCGAGAGCGGCCCGGCGCGCAGAAAACCCTGAAACAGGTCGCAGCCTTCGGCGCGCAGGATGGCAAGTTGACCTTCCGTCTCAACCCCTTCGGCAATCACCTTGAGCCCCAGCGCACGCGCCATTGCCGTCATCGCAGCGACAATCGCCCGGTCTCGCGGGTCGGTTTCGGTATCAACCACCAGCGAGCGATCCAGCTTCAGCGCATCGAGCGGCAGGGCCTTCAGTGCGCGGAAATTGGAGAAACCGGTGCCGAAATCATCCAGCGCCACTTTAACACCGATCGCTTCGAGTTCGCGCAGCGCAGCGGCGCAGGCTTCGAAATCGGTTATTAGGGTCTGTTCGGTAATCTCGATGGTCAGCCGTTCGGCGGCAAAGCCGCTTGCCGCGATCTCGTCCCGCAGCGTCGCCGCGAAATCGCCCACCGCGAAGTCCTCCGCCGTCACATTCAGCGAAAGCCGCAGCGGCACCGGCCAGGCCGCGGCCATCGCGAGGGCGCGCCGGCCGATGTGACGGGAAAGCTGCGCCACGTGGTCGCCCCGGTCCGCCACGGCGAACAGCGTTTCGGCGCAGATGCGGCCAAAGCTTGGATGCTCCCACCGTGCCAGTGCCTCCGCACCCGCCAGCGCGCCGGTCGACACATTGAACTGGGGTTGGAACAGCACGGTGATCTCGTCGCGGTGAAGCGCGCCGAGGAGATCACCCTCGAGGCTCGCCGCGCTGCGCCCGCGCGCCGGATGGCTGCCGTCAGCCCACAGCACGCGGCGGCCGCTGCGGCGCTGGAGATCGCCCGAAACCTGCTCGAGCCGGTCCAGCAGCGCTGCGCCGCCCTCGCCCGGCCGCCCGCGGAGCAAGGCCATGCGGGGGGCAAGGCTCAGCTTTTCGCCATCAATCAGCAGCGGCCGCGCGATGGCGCGCCCGAGCGCTTCGGCAAGCCACTGCCAGCGCTCGCGGCTGAGCGCAGAGCGGGAGGCGACGAAAAAGGCGCCGCCCGACGCGCGCGCCGTCACGGCTTGCGGGCCGAGCTCGTCCGCCACGAAATCCCTCAGCCGCCGCGCGACTTCGACCAGCACCCGATCCCCGCCGGCCATGCCATACGCGAGATTAACCGCTGGAAGGCGCTGCAGACTTACCATCATCGCCTGGACGAAGCCCGTATCACCCGCGCCATCCAGCCACAGCGCTGCGCTTTCAAGGCCGGGAAGGCCGGTGAGCACATCGCGATCATCGCCAGGGAGGAGCGTGGTATCGTTCATCGCCGCTCTCTTAGGCGATTGGTTTGGCGAAATCATCCTCGCTGTGCCATTTGGCATTGCACCACTTTGGGTCGCTCCATATCACGCAAGCAGCGGGTGCGGCACAACAGCGCCCGGCCCGAGGAGAGCCTTAACCAATGCCCCAAAGCCCCAGGCTGGCACTGCTCGCCTCCCCCGCTGACCGCGCGCAAGAAGCCGAAGCGGCGCTCGTCGCCTCGCACGACTGGGTGCCGCTGGAAGAGGCTGACATCGTCGTCGTGCTCGGCGGTGACGGTTTCATGCTGCAGACCCTGCACCATATGCTCGATACCGGCCGCGTGATTCCCGCTTACGGGCTCAACCTTGGCACCGTCGGCTTTCTGATGAACCGCCACAAGGCAACGCGCCCCATCGCCGAACGCGTCGCCAAGGCGCGTGGTGTTGATGTTGCGCCGCTGTGGATGGAGGCAGTGACGCACGGCGGGGAGAAGTATTCCTCCTGGGCGATCAACGAGGTCTCCCTGTTGCGCGAAACCCGCCAGACGGCGAAGCTTGAAGTCTCGGTCAATGGCAAGGTGCGGATGCCCGAACTATCATGCGACGGCGTGCTGGTGGCGACTCCGGCGGGCTCCACCGCCTACAATTTGTCCGCCAATGGCCCGATCCTGCCGCTGGGCAGCGCGATGCTCGCGCTCACGCCAATCAGCCCATTTCGCCCCCGCCGCTGGCGCGGAGCAATTTTGCCGGAAAGCTGCGAGATCCTGTTCCGCTCGCTTGAAGCCAAGAAACGGCCTGTGTCGGTGGTGGCAGACCAGAAGGAAGTTCGGGACGTCAGCGAAGTGCGCGTGAGCGCCGCGCGCAACCACCGGCTGACCCTGCTGTTCGACAAGGGCAAGAGCCTCGACGAGCGGATTTTCGCTGAGCAATTCCTGGTCTGAAATTCGGTGTGGATTTTTGGGCAATCAGGCGCTTGCCAAACCCGAAACGCCTGCTATTAGCGCGCTCCTGCCCCGGGCAACCGGGTCTGGTCCCTGATAGCTCAGCGGTAGAGCTCTCGACTGTTAATCGAGTGGTCGTAGGTTCGAATCCTACTCAGGGAGCCACCCCCCTTCCAGCGTTAGCCTCAGTGAACCGAGCCGATGCGTCCGTCGAGGATCGCGTCCAGTATGGCTGGGTGTAGCGGTGCTTCGAAGCTCAGGCCGGCAGTGAAGCCGCTTGTCCAGTCGACCGTGGCGGGGCGGGCTTCAAGACCGGGCAGCGTGATCCACACCAACATGCCGGGTTTCACGGCATCCATCGAATCGATCCGTGCCGAACGACAGGTCAGTTCGCTAACGCTGACCTTTGCGCGCAGCACCCCGCGGCGATACGTGGCGGTGATGACAGGACCGCGCGGCGCGGCGCCCCATGAATTGCCTTCGTGTCCCGCAGCGCGCTTGACCAGCATGACAATATTCCCTGTGCCAGATCCGGTGATCGGTCCTCACAAGGAAGGACGGCCCGGCAACCGTGCCTTTTAGGCAAGGCGGATGTCCGGGCCGACCATGTGGTTCTTACCTAGTCCGTGCGCATTAAGCCACGCGGAGCGCCGCCTGTGTTTCGAGGGACTGGTCGATGGTAGCCGCCACCATCTGCGCCGTGACCGCACTCAAGGTCCAGCCAAGGTGGCCGTGGCCGGTGTTGTAGAACACCTGCGAACGCCGACCTGCGCCGACGCGCGGCATCATGTCGGGGAGCATGGGCCTGAGGCCTGCCCAAGGCACGACTTCTCCCACGTTCACGTCCGGGAACAACTGGCGCACCCACTGCACCAGCGGCGCGATGCGGTCTGCGCGGATATCGCGGTTTTCGCCATTGAACTCAGCCGTTCCCGCAACACGGAAGCGGTCCTTCCCGAGGCGCGAGGTGACGATCTTGGCATCCTCGTCAAGCAGGCTGACCCAAGGTGCGGCTGTCTGGCTCGCCTCGTCACGCAGCATCACGGTGATCGAGTAGCCCTTCACCGGATAGACATTGACCCGGTCACCAATCATCGCAGCGAGCCGGCGGCTGCCCACTCCGGCGCAGATGACAATTCCGTCGAAATGGCCGACATCCTCGATCCGCTGGTCTGTCAGGCTGGCAGTGCGGATCGTGACGCCGCGTTCATGCACGGCAATGGCCTGTACCGCCCGGTCAAGCTGCAGCACTGCGCCCTTGCGCTCGCAGGCGGCAGCAAGGCCGCGGGTGAACTTGCAGATGTCGCCCGTCGCGTCAGACGGTGTGTAATAGCCACCGCAATAGTCGCCGGTGACGGTCGGGTCGATCTTGCGCATTTCATCCGGCGTCACCTGGAACCGATCAAGCCCGCCTGCGCGGACGAGTTTGTTGGTGCGCTCCGCATCGGCAAAGCTGGCGGCATTGCGGTAGATGTGCAGGATGCCGCGCTTCTCGCAGTCGAAATTGATGCCTTCCCGCTCGGCAATGTCGAACAGGTACTTGCGCGCCTCGATGGCGAGCCGGACCGTTTCCATCGTGTTGGCATCATGCTTGGGGATCGCGCCGAGGAATTCCGCGATCCAGGAGAACTTGTGCCAGCCCGGACGCGGGTTGAACAGCAAGGGTGCATCGCGCCGCGCCATCCAGCGCAGGCCCTTGAACACGGTGCCGACCGAATTCCAAACTTCGGCATTGCTGGCCGAAAGCTGCCCGCCGTTGGCGAACGAGGTTTCCATGGCCGGCAGCGGCTGACGATCAATGACAGTGACGTGGTGGCCGCGCTCGAGCAGCGCGTAAGCCGTGGTAATACCGGTAATTCCGGCGCCAATAACCGCAAAATGCGACATGAGCTGTGCTCCTGATGTGAGAAATGCGTCTTTGCCGGCCCCCAAAAGGACCAGCGCGGCGTTCATTTCCCCATCTCTGTCGCTTGTGCCTGAGAGCTTGACCGCTTCGGCCTCACACGGCAGCTGCGTGTGACCCTACCATACGGCTTTCTCCGTCGGCGGATGGTCGCGCTGAGGTTATAAACCCTGCCCACGCCATCACTCTCCAGAGTGTCAAGACCACACGGTTCCTGGTGCCTGAGAGTTTCCTGGGGGGTTGCTCCGTCGGCGCCGGTACGAAACCGAACTCTCCCATGCGGTCATCAAGACAATGGTTGCGGCATACTCCTTCATCCAAAGGCTGTGACAGCCTGCTTTATCCGGAAGAGACCGGCCATGACTCGCAGTCATACCCTCATCTCAGAAGCTTATTGTGCATCAGCGAAAGGAATAGTTCCAGCCCCCACGCCGCTTATACACATCAACATCGGTCAGCGAGCCGGACTTCCCACGATGGCAGGCTTTGCCGCATCCCCCACAACGACAAACGCTGCCCAATAGAACGGGTGCGACGTCTGCGGATCGTCCATCAAGGCCGCTTCGGCTCCTGCGAGCGCAGTACCAACGGATTCGCCGGGCTTGCCGGCGATGAGGCCGCCGATCAGCCGGCGGGTGGCGTTGAATTCGTCTGGCACCGGCCAGTGGCTGGCGATCACGGCCCGCGCGCCGGCGCCCGTGAAGGCCCGCACCAGTCCGTCGAGGGCGTAGTTGCCTCCGGTCGTCACACCGGCCTCGCGGCTCGCCGCGACGGTCGCCATCCCGGCCGTATCGCAGGCGGAGAGGATCACGAGATCGGCATCGAGCTTGAGGTCGAAGATTTCGCGGAAACTGAGGAGGCCGTCCGATCCCTTGGCGCCGAAGCTTGTCACCAGCGCGGGACGGGCCGGGCAATCCTTGCGCGGCGCCGAAACCAGCCCGTGCGTGGCAAAATGAAGCACACGGTATTGATCGAGCGAGGGATCGGCGAGGAGGCCGGTGTCGGTGAAGCTGTTTCCCGTCTTCACCACGCTGGTCCCGCCCAGAGTCCTCGCGGCAAACAGCAATTCGTCGGCCTTCACCGGACGCTGCCAGACCGCGAGCGGCCAATCGCAGCTGTCCGCCACTGCCGTCACGGGGCGCTGCTGGGGCACGGTATTGTTGCCGAGCCCGAGATAGGGCCGCCGCGCTCCCGACGGCGCAAGCCCGCGCAAGTCGAGGAAGGCGCGCGGGCTTACCGCGATGGAAATGGAGCGATCCCGCCCGAACCAGGCAATGCCGGTGAAATCGAACGCGTCCGCGTCGATATCGACCGTGCGCGCCTTGTAGGCCGCAATCCCGGCATCGGCAGTGACAAGGACAGCGGGTGGCAACTGGAGCATCGCCGCATCTGGCTCGAACACGAGATGGCGCACACCGGCCAGTTCCGCATCGATCGGTCCGAACAGCGCCTTGTAGAGCGCGCGAGAGCTATCGAGATCGAAAGGCCGGTTGACCACCTTGCCGTTCTCGATGGTGACGATGCTGTTGCGGATCTTCTGCACCGTACGGGCAAGGTCTGCACGGGAGAGCGGCACGGCATAGAGCCGCGCTGCACTCTGCGTAGCGTAGAGCCCGTAGATATCCTGACCGACCGCCACGAGCTTGTAGTACGCCTCGCCAGCCTTCAGCGCCGCCTGCATCTCCGGCAGCGTCACCCGCTTCGGAGCGAGCGAAGTATAGCGCGGATAGGCGGAGAGCTTGGCGAGGATCTCGGTCTGTTCGCGGCGGAGAGCAGTCAGCGCTTCCTGCTGCGCGGTGAGTTCTGCGGATTCGCTCGCTGTCGGGCTGGGAAGTGCACCTAGGCGCGCAACTTCACCTTCTGTGCGGACAATATCGCGGCTGCGGGCGAGCGAAAGCCGAAACAGCGCGGCGGCGGCATCGTTCCCCTCGGTAAGCTGCCGCGCGAGGATGGCCTGCGTCTGCGCGACACCGGGGCGTTCCAGCACTTGCGCAGCCGCAAACGCAGCCACTGCGCTCGCTGCCCCATCGCTTCCTTCTCCTGCCAACAGGGAGAAGTACGGCGCCAGCAGGTCACGCAGCGTGGTTCCGCTATCCGCAATCGCCGCGCTCTCATCGACCACGGCGGCAAACAGCTTGGCAGCCGCTGCGCGATCACCTGCAGCCAGCAGGAAGGCGGCCTTGCGCGCCTTGGCAGAAAGCACCGCCGGCGATGCGGGATAGGCTGCCTCAAGTTCTGCGATAGCGCGGTCGAAACCTGCTTCGGCTTCGTTTTTGCGACCGGCGGCTCCTGCGATCCGGGCCATTTCGATATCGATCTCGGCTGACAGCCAGACAATCGAGGCCACTCTCCCGCCGCGCACCATGGCGAGGCGTTCTCGCGCCTTGGCGAAACCGGCAGCAGCTTCCTCATTGCGGCCGGCGATGCGCGCAGCCGTGGCGCCGATGGCAAGCGCCTGACCATCGAGGATCTCCGCCTTCTCCGCGCGGGTCAGCGAAGGATCGGGTGCACCCATGCGCCGCGTGGCGCTGTTCTCGCGGTTGATGGCTTCGGACAGCGGCAGGTTGATCTCGCCGTCCGCCAGCTTCGCGCTGTTGAAGATCGCGTCCACCGGATCAACGCTTTTTGCGAGTTCTGCCACGGCGCCATCGGGATTGCGCTGGTTGAGCTGATCCAGTGCGCGGTAGTTGCGCAGCAGCCGCTGGCTCAGGCCATCGCCAGCAAGCTGCGCCCGTTCGCTTTCGCCAAAGAGACGCGCCGCCGTATCGAAATTGCCGAGATTCGATTGCTGAAGCGCTTGGTTGGCAAGGGCTTCTGCCACATCCGCTTGCTCGCCCTTTTCGCTCCGGGCCTTTTCGGCCAGCACTTCGAAGAACGCTGCGGATTCGGCAAAGCTGCTGCCATTGTTGCGCAGATACCCTTCACCGCGCACACCGAGCGGATCAAGCAAGCCAGCCTGCAGCCGCGCAAAAGCTGCCGCATCGGTGACTTCGGTGCTGGCGACCTTGATCTCGCCGGGCACCTGCCTGTTCAGCACAACGCTCGCCAGCGCGAGGCGCAGCGCAGCATCATAGGCGGCAAGGCCTTCGACGAAGTAACTCGTATTCCCGCGGACCAAGGCGTAGCGGCGATAGTCGAGGCCGCTGGCGGGATCGCGGCAAAGCATCGCGTCGGCCTGACCAAGGCCATCGATCTCGACATGGCCCGCTGCTCCGCAGGCGCGCTCCTGACCGGCCGCGGCGGGTATTCCCGCCATCGGTGCGACATCGATCGGGAAAGCATGGCGCAGAGCGACAAGCGTGCCTACCGGGCCAGCCGCATCGCGGCAGGAAAGCGTATAGCTGCGGTCGAACATGCCGCTGAGGCGCGGATCGCGCGGGGCGACCTGCGCCGAGCAGACCACGCCAGCATTGCCGAGCCGAAAGCTGCTGCGCACCGATAGCGGCACCGGGCGTGCGGCCGGATCCGCAGGCGCGAAGCCGCTGCCCAGCGCTGCGAGCGAAAGGAACAGCCCGATCGCGCGCTTCATGGCCGGGCTCCTTCCAGCATGACGCCGCCGGTCAGCGCCGGGTTGCCGCTGCCGGCAATCGGCTCGTCGATCTGGCCGGGCAGCGCATCGGGCTGGACCGGAAGCAGCAAGGGCGGCGACTGGATCGCATTATAGCTCGGCAGTTTGCGCTTTTCCGGATCAGGCGGGGTATCGCCAAGCACCGGAGTTTCAACGCCGTCGATGACCGTCCTGATGCCGGGGTCAGGCAGCAACCGGGTATCGATCCCGCAGGAAGCTGCTGTGAGCAGGCAGCCGTTCAAGCGGCTGTCTGCAGTAAATCCGGAGAGATTGAACCCGCTCTGCTTGAACTGGAACCAGGCCCTTGCTCCGCCGACAAGACCGGTGGCGGTGCGGAATGTGCCGTTGATGATGACCGTGATCGGGCTAACGCCGGCTTGCGCGATTTTGATGCCGTCAAGCGGTTCCTCGAAGCCCAGCGGGTCGAGGCCGTTGCCGGTCCGCTGGATATAGAAGCTGCGACCGACGGTGAAATCGAGCGCCCCGGCGCGGATGACCGGTCCGTTGCTGCCTGCACTCACACGGTCAAGTGCAGGCTCGACCCCGGCGAAGAATGGATCTGCGGCCAGTTGGTCGAGGAGCGGGGCCGCCGCAACGTGGATATCGCGCGCATTGATCTGCAAAGTGCCGGTCGGCACGCCGCCCTGGCCGAGCACGGACACGCTTCCGGTATCCGAGGCGATCTGGAACTGGCCGGTGCGGAAGACCAGCGCATTGCTTGCCCGGAAGCCTGTGGCCTGAAGCGCTCCCGCGATGCGAATGGTTCCGCTTGGGGGCCCCGCTGCCGCTGCGCCGGTGGTGAACTGCACAGTCCCGAGCGGATCGTCGATCGTGCTGCCCGCATCGGGACCGGTCACTCCCAGATTGCCGATCAGGATATCAACGGCCCCGGCCACGTCGGGCGCGAAGATGCTGACCGAGCCGCTGTTGATCCGGCTCCATTCGGCATTGTCGAGCGTGAAGCTGCCTGCCGGTACGATGCTTCCGTCAAGCCCGTCGCCGATCCGCATGCCGAGCGGGTTGCGCGAAATGAGCGTGATTGTCCCCGAGAGACCGGCATTGAGCCCAGAGCCTGCCGGCATGACAAGGTCGTTGGCGCGCAATTCGATTGATGGCGATTGCCACACACCGCCAAGCTGCGCCGTGCCGCCTGCATCGATCAGGATGCTGCGTGCGGCGGCAATGCCCTGCGTCGCCGCATCGCCGGCTACGGCGGCGGTGAAGGTGCTGCCGCTCGCAGCCCCGGTGATGGTCAGCCCGCCGCCCGCAGCCACCAGCGGCGCGGCATACACGGCGTCGAAGTTGAACTCGCCAATCGCGCCGCCAACTGCGCCGAGCGTATTGCTTGCCACGAGAATACGGCCAGCCTGGCTCGTGAGGTCTGCCGTGCGCACACTGCCGCCGGCAAGGAACGCCACATCCCGTGCCCGCACCGAACCGACTGTCAGATCGCCTGTCGCGATAAGCGCGGTATCGGTTGCCGCAGTCACGTTGCCTGCTGCCAGTGATCCGCCAGCGGCGCGCAGCTCGACCGTTGTGCCACCAGCGATTGCATTACCGACCTGCACGTTGCCCGCACCGTTGATTAGCACCGCAGTTCCGGCATCGAGATTGCCAAGCGTCACCCCGCCGGCCGTATTGCTCTGTGCGATCCTGCCAATCGCGGTAACCGATCCGCCCGTCATCGAACCGGCACTTCCGATGGAAACCGAGCCGTCAGTTGCGACGACATTGCCAAACACAAGCGTGCCGTTTGCAGCGAATGTCACCGCCGCGCCGTTGACGTTGCCGATCCCGAGGTTGCGCCCGCCGAGGAGCACGCTGCCGATCGCGTCGACCGCTCCGGTCTGAAGATCGCCTGCAGCCAGAACACTGAGGTCGGTTCCCGCCGCTAACGCCTGCGTAGTGATCGCGCCGCCGGTGCTGCTGACAGTCAGCGCCGTGCCGGCAGCCAGTGCCCCCGTCGCTGCCGGGCCGGTCGTGTTGATCGTCAGCAGCCCGTTGGTCGACGAAATCGCCCTGGCAGCCAGTGCCCCGGTGATGTCCAGCGTCACGTCGCCAGCGGCCGAACCCGCATCGCCGCTCAGCGCGGTGTCACCCGCAGCCGTCAGCGCAATCCCGTCGTGGCCGGCCAGCGCGCCCGCCTGCAGGCTTCCGCCAGACCGCACGGTGAGGACCCCACCGTTCGCCGCCAGATCGCCGGTGGCCATTGCCCCGCCGCTCACCAGTCGCAGCTCGCCAGCTGTCACCGTAGCGTTGCCGGAGGACAGCGTCGTGCCGCTCGAGACGCGCAGGCCCACGCCTCCGACGAGGCCCGCTGCCGAAAGATTGCCCAACGCTGCAAAGCCGCCCGCCGATGCGAGCAGCCGTCCGCCGGTCGCGGTGAGGTCTCCGCTAAGCAGATTGGCGCCCGCCGTGAGCAGAACATCGCCGGTAGTGGCGCTAGCAGAGGCAAGGCGCAGGTTGCCACCCGCGTCAGCGGTAATGCCGTTTGCGGCGCTGACAGCGCCTGCTGTCAACGCAGTCCTCGCACCGAGCGTGGCAGTCCCGCCGGTCGCGGTCACGTCACCAGCGGAAATCGCGCCGCCGCTGCTGGCAAGATTGACATTGAGCAGTGCGCTGGACGCCCCCGCGACAAAGTCGCCGACCGCGTTGACAGTGACGCTGCTGCCCGTTGCGCTGAGCTGCCCCGTCGTCACGGCGGCAAGGCCTGTCACCGTAATCCCGTCGAAGCTGGCCAGATCACCCGCCGTCAACACGCCGCCGCTGTTCAGCGTGACGCTGTCCCCCGCATCGGCCGAAACGATGTCCATGGTGCCGGCAGACGTGGCCGTGATGGCCGAGTTGACTGACGCAAGCGCACCAGCCCTGATCCCGCCGGTCGTGCTGGTGAGCGCGATCAGGCCCCCCGCAGTCACCGATCCTGCAACAAGATTGCCGTTCGCCGAAAGCGTCGCCGCGCCGTTTGTCGATTGCACCGTGCCGACGGTTACCCCGGCATTGCCCGTTACCGTCACGTCGGCAGCCGCGCCCAGATTGCCCGCTGTGAGCACTCCGGTGCTCGAAAGATCAAGCGATCCAGCGGTTGTGTTCGCATTACCGAGCGAGAGGGTTGTGCCTGCGATGACGCGAACACCGCTGGTGCCAGCAAGCCCCGCCGCCGTGATGTTGCCAAGCGCAGCGGACGTGCCTGCGTTGGCGGACACGCGGCCCGCCGCCGCGTTCAAGTCGCCGGTGGTCAGCGCTGACACGGCATCGAGCGTCAGGTCGCCGGTTGCCGTACTCGCCGAAGTCAGCGTGAGATTGGTGCCCGCGCTCATTGTCACGCCGGTCCGCGCAGAAACCGCGCCCGCAGTACCCGCTTGATTTGCCGAGAAGGCCACAGCCCCAATTGTAGAAGTGAGATTGCCGACACCGACCGCGCCGCCGGTGCTGGTCAGCGAGATCGTTCCCGTGGCCGACATTGCCGCGCCGGTCAGGTCCGTTGCTGCATTCACCGTGATGGGGCCAGCTGTCGCCGTGACTGCGCCGAGCGCGACCTTGTCGGTGCCGGTCGCGGTCACCGCGCTGCCCGATACGTCGCCGCTGGTCAGCACGCCGCCCGAGGCGCTGAGGTCGACAGTCCCCGCCCCCAGCACCGAGGCAAGCGTCATCGCTCCGTTGGAGGTGATGGTGATCGGGCTGGCGGTGCCGGTTGCGGTGACGGCGCCTGCGGTCACCGCCGCCCCGCCCTTCACGTTGACGCCCGCCGCGCCGCCGAGGTTCCCCGCTGTGAGCACCCCCGTTGAATCGACCGAAAGGAAATCGCCCGCGCTGGCCGAAGTGACGTCCATCGTCGTGCCAGAGGTCAGGTCGATCCGGTCATCGGCAGCAAGCACGCTGGCGGCAAGTGCGCCGCCCGCACCCAAATTGATCGCCCCGCTGGCCGGAAGCGCCCGCGTGGCGGTGACATTGCCGACCGAAACATTGCCGATCGAAACGGCCGCGAGTGCCCCGGCGTTGATCGCGCCTGATACCGAGATCGGCCCGCCCGCAGGCAGGATCACTGCCGAGAGGACAGCGGGAAGATCGTAATCGAGGAACGGATTGCCGCCGATTGCGGCCATCTCGTAGTCCGCCAGCAGCACTCGGCCTGAAGCGGTGATAGCACCGGTCGTCTGCCCGGTTCCGGCAAGAACGGCGATCTCCCGCCCGGCGAGCGAACCGCTGGTGATCGCAGCGGGCGAAAGCAGCACGATGTCGCGCGCGGCGCCGAGATTGCCAACTGTAACGCCGGTGCGACCCAATACGGTGATCCCGAAGGTCGCACCCGGCAGGGCCGATGGGCTGACGAGTCCGGCAGAAATCGCCCCGGCATCAACCGTCCCGTCCGAGTTGATCTGGACGCTGTCGCCCGCCTGAATGGCCCCGGCCACCCCCACGGATGTCGTGCCGGCAAGCAGTACTGCCTGACCCGCGGTGACAGCGTTGGTTGTCAGCACCGCAGCGGACGTGATCGAGGCTGCCCCATCGGCCGTGACGCTCCCAACGGCAACGTTGCCGGGCGCGGAAACATTGACGTCGCCGCCAGCCCGGATGGCACCGAGCGAAACTGTCGTTCCTGCCGTCACCCCGATTGCGCCCAGCGAGGTGAGGTCATCGAGCCTGACGAGCCCCGTTGCGGTCAGCGCCAGCGGGCCGCCGCTGTTTGCCGACATATGCGCGAAGAGGTCGCCCCCGGTTGTCAGGCTGACCGAAGTTGTGCCGGAAAGTGTGCCAGCGACGCCAGCAGGGTCCGCGCCGGGAAGCCAGTTTCCGGCAGAAATGTTCGCGGTATCGGCCGTTACGTTCGCCCCGTCGAGCGTGACCGTCAGGTCAGCCGGGGTATCGAAGCTCAGGTCGCCGGTCAGGACCGAATTGCCCCCGGTCAACGCGATGATCGAGGCTGGCGCGCCTGCGATTGCCGTGCCGGAACTGGTGAAGCTAAGGCTGTTTGCGTTGATCGTGCCGCCATTCACCGTCCAGGTCAGCGGGTGCCCCAAATTGGAAGTCGTCCCCGTTGTCGCGCCGGTTCCGCCAGTGCCCCTTGCGCTGAAGGTCATCGACTGGCCGGTGATCTGGCCAGTTCCGACGATCAGGCGCGCCCCGCGCAGGTCAGTGGTCTCAACCGTGCCGCCCACTTGCCCAGCGCCGCCTGCACCGGTCCCGCTGCTGCCGCCAGTGCCGTTAGCCTGCCCGAGGAGCGAGCTTGTAAAGTTAAGCTTGCCAGCTTCGGCAGTAACCATTGCTGTGCCGCCAGCACCGTCTCCGCCATTGCCGTCTGTTGCGGCTGCCAGGCCCGCACCGCCCGCGCCGCCTGCACCGCCGATACCGTTCGCCAGCACGTTCGCCGCGCCAAACGTGGCAGAGCCGGTTACCGGAACTGCGACGGCACTGGCGATCACGCCCAGTGTTGCCGAGCCAGCGCGGGCATTGCCGCCTTTCCCACCTGTACCGCCGGTGCCGCTGCTGAATGCGGCGCCGCCAGCGCCGCCCGCACCGCCAATGCCATCCGCCGTCACGGTGGTGCCACCAAGGGTGAGAGTGGCATTGCCAGCCTCTGCCAGCGCCCGGGCTTGCCCGCCGGCACCGGCACCGGCAGCGCCGCCGTTATCCGGGAAAAACAGCGGAGCACTGCCCGCCCCGCCCCGTCCGCGCGCATCAATCAGCGTGCCGCCAAAGCTGATCGTCGCATCGCCTTCGACCGCGTTGTAGGCGATCGCTTCGGCACTACCGCCGCTTCCCTCGCCGCCGATGCCGCCATTCGAACTGGCACCGCCATCGCCATAAGCCCTGACGGTCAGCCCTGCACCGGTAGCACTGCCGTTGCGTGCCGAAAGAACTGCCGAGCCGCCGGTTCCCGTGCCGCCGTTGCCGCCATTGCCGCCGACACCGATCGCCGAAACGGCAGTAGCGCCCGTGACGCCGATCGTTCCCCCACCGCCAAGGCTCAAGGCGCTCCCTGCAGTCAGGCTCGCAGTACCGCCAGTGCCGTTGCCACCGGTTCCGCCGGAAGCCGTGGCACCAGAAGCGCCCGCATTGTCGAATGCCCCCGCGCCGCCCCGTCCATCTGCAAGCACATCGAGGCTCTGCACGAACGTGACCGCGCCGCCCGTCGTCCCAACAGATGCGCTTCCGCCTATGCCGAAACCACCGTCCTTGCCAGAGTCGGTCGTCGCTGCCCCGCCCTGGCCCGATGCATCGAGCGTGACGGCATTGCCGAAGCGGAAGTTCGTGCCGGTCCCGGCGAGAATGCTGGCGTTGCCGCCCGACCCGGTGCCGCCTTCGATCGTGCAGGAAATGCAGTTCTGCCCTGCGCCCCCGATGCCGCGCGCATCGAGCGTGGTGGCCCCGGTAACATCGAGAATGCCGCCATTCGCCTTGCCATCGATGATCGCTTGACCGCCGGATCCGTCGGTGCCGGCAAAGCCGCCGACAAGAGCACCGCCGCCTGTACCTGAGGCATCGAGGACGAGGTTTCGTCCGACCGTTACATTCGAGCCGCTCTCGAGCGTGACCTGCGCGGTACCACCTTTTGCCGGATTGGGCCCAGCGGCAGACGCGGCGCTCGTCATCTTGCCCGTCCCGCTCGCATCCATCGAAAGGTCCGCGCCGATGCTGACGACAGCGCCATTTCGCGCCGTCAGCGTGGCATTCCCCGCTTGCACATCCACGCCGATCAGCGGGGCGCGGGCGCTGCTGATCAATGTATCGCCGCTAACCGTGAGCTTGCCCTGATCGACGGTGACCGCGGCGCTGCCGCTATCGGTTGTGAGGCTCCCGGCAACTTGCCCGCCATCCAGCGCGGTCACCTGCAGCGCGCCCGTTATATCAAGCGTCGAGCCAATGCCTCCGACCGAGATAAACGCACCGTCGGTCGTGGCCGCAGCGGGATCCTGCACCCCGGACAGCGCAAGATTGGAAGCAAATGTCGCGGCGTTGCCGCTATCGACCGTAAGGGACGCCTGCCCGGTGGCTTGCCCGGTAACTTGCGACGTCGCGCTGATCGCACTGATCGCCAGCGCGGCAGGGACTGCGCCGCTCGCCTTTGCGCGCACCGCGTCAATCGCGCCGCCGAATATGTCATAGCCTGCGGACAGTACGACCGCGTTGCCGTCGGTATCGGCGGCCCCGGCAATATCGAAGCCAAGCGCGCTGCCGCTCTTGATTGCCATGGTGATGGCATCGTTTCTGGGCACGGCGACCATGTAGACGCGGTGGGCGGAGTTGGTCACGCCGACCGGGCCGGTGATCGTCCCGTCATTGGTGACGACTTCACCGGCGCTGCTCGTGCCCTGATCGATCTGAATATCGAACAGCCCGTTGGGCCTGAACGTGATCGTCGAAGCATCTGCCGCCACGATGACCGCCGAGCCATCAACGGTGATCGTGCCCGAATTGGTAACCTTTGGCGCGATCAGCGCGACATAGGCGCTGGTCGGCCCCGCCGTGATCTTCGCGCCCTTCTGGACTTCAACCACACTGCCAGGACTTGCCGGCAAGAACTTGAAAGTGCCCGCTGTTCCAAATGCACCGCTCACCGCATCGTAATTCAGGTCCGATGCGGTAAGCACCAGATTGCCGACATTGAACACGCCAGTAGGGGAAACCAGAATGCCGCCAGGGCTGTAGAAAAACACCGTCCCGCCCCGGCTCGCAGCACCCGTCGCAACATCGATGAGCTGCGTCGTCACCGTGCCATTGAACACGATCGGCCGGGTCACGTCCTTGGGCACGATCCGGTTCAAGACGGCAAGCGAAGTCGAATCCCCGTTGACGAACAAGGCGCTCGTGCCGGCGGACTGGAAATCGATCGGGCCACCGCCGGTGGCTGTGTCATTGGGATCCCAATTGATGACCAGATTGGGAGCATTGGCGGTTACCGTAGTCGTCCCGACCGCGGTATTGATGGCGCCGGCCCCAGCCACGATCGTGCCCGTCGCGTTGAACGACTGCGCGCGCGCGGCGATTGGTGCGGCGGCAAGGATGGCCGCCATGGCGAGCAGCGATGGAGCGCTGGCAAAGCTCAGGCGCATCAGCGGCCTCCCCAAGGCAAGAGACGCGTGGTCAGCGATACCAGGATGCGCGGCGCTGGCTTGCGGCCATTGAAGCCGGCCCGGTCAAGCGGAACGGCCACACTGGCATCAAGCCGGAACCGGCTGCCGATATCGGCGCGCAGCCCGCCACCGACCGAACTCAGCCGCTGCGGCTTGCCCGCGCCGCGATCCCACGCCCACGCAGCATCGACGAAGGCAAACGGCTGTACGACCGGCCCATTGCCCCGCCCGATCGGCAGGCGCGGGCCGCGCAGTTCGGTTGCAACACCAATGCCGCTGTCACCGATGATCGCACCCGGATCATAGCCCCGACCCACCGTGTAGTTGCCGGGCACAAAGGCTTCGAACCCGAGGACTTTGCGAAATGCATATTGCCCGCGCGGATGAACCGCGAGCGAGAACCGCCCCAGCGCGTGCTCATACTCCACTTCGGCACGCACGACCGTGGCCGCTGGCGACGCATCGAACCGGCTCGTCGGAACCCGGGTGCCGCAGGCCAGGCCCAGGCAAGAGGGGGATGCGCCAAGGCCGCTGACGCCCTGCCGGACTTCAAGCGAGCCGTCGATCCGCCAAGCCGGTTCTGCGCGCGACAGGTCCGTCCGGTTGAAATCAAGCCGCGCCCAGAACACGCGCAAGCGGTCACGGCTCAGCGGGATAATGAGGGTCGTATCCTGATTGAGCAGATCGAACCCGCCGCCCACCCACAGGTCGCCTGCCTGCGAACGGATCAGCGGATATCGGGCATAGAAGCTGGCAAGCAGCGTGCGCGCATCAAGTGCGGCGCCGCCGGTTGCCTGCCCCAGATCAGGCCGGGTCCACGCGTAAGTGAGCGAAGCGCCGACCACCAGACCTTCGTGGCCGGGACGGAACTCGTGGCTCGCCTGAAAGATGCGCTGCTCGCGAAAGTCCGATGTCGTGTAATAGGACAGCGTCGTCGCATCGCCAGCGCCGGTGATCCCGAAAGCCTGCGCACGCAATTGACCGCCCCACCGGCCGGTCGCGGCGGAAGCGAGGTTCTGGACCGAGAAATCGGCCGCAAATGCTTGGCGAAGAACGGTTACTTCGCCAATAAGATCGCCCGGAGCTGTGCCGGCAGGGCGAAGTGTGAGCTGTACATTGTAGCCCGGTAGATCGCGCGCCAGCAGCAGATAACGCTCAGCCTTGTTGCGATCGAAGATTTCGTCGCGGGTAAGGCGCCCGAGATAAGCCATCAGCTTGCGCTCGGCCCCGCGCGTCTCGCCCCGCGCGCGGATCGCGGTGATCCGGGCGTAGAGGACCTCAAGACGGACCTGGCCGTTCTCGATGCGCTGGACGGGCACTTGCACTGCGGCCAGATAGCCCTTCCCCCGCAGGATCGTGGCAGCGGCATCGCGGATCTCGCACAGCACGGAAATCGGCTGCGGCGTCCCGGCAAGCGGTTTCCACGCCGCTTCCATTTCCGCTGCAGTGGCACCTTTGAGGCCGTTGAACGTGACCGAAGTGATCGTCGTCGTAATCTTGGTGAACTGCGGATCGGCAAGCGGGCAGCCAGACCGCTCGATCCCGCCAGAAACGGTAAGGCGGGGAGCCTGAACTGTCGGCGCGCGCGTGATGCCGCCAAGTTCGTCGCGGCTGGGCCCAGCAATCGTTGGCGTACTGACTTGTGCGAGGGCTGTCGAAGGAAGGCTGGCGCATGCGGCGAAAACCACCGCCGCGAGGGCAAGCGGAAACCAGCCACAACGGGACAATCCTGCCCTCCGTCTGCCGGTGCTCGCACCCTCGTTCATCGTGGAGGCCCTTATCTTCCCTGCTGCGGTTTTGCGGCCCCGCCATTTTCTTTCGTTAGCGGGTAGCAAGCGGTAAGACCCTGAGTCAATCGCTTTGCCACCATGCTAAAGTATTGAATATATATCGAAATAATTGCGATTGCACCAAACTGGTACAATGGCTCGCATCGACTCGGAAACTTAGCTGCGCAGCACCGGGCGCACCTTATTGGGTGCGCCCGGGCAATCTAGTGCAACGTTCCGATAGCGTGACGAGGGATGAATATCCCTGCTTTATCAGATTCCTGTCATCGCCTTCGGATAGTTTACTTCATGCAAATCACATGAGCCCCCTGCCCCTCAGGCAAGGGTGCCATGGCAATGCTTGTACTTCTGGCCCGAGCCGCAGGGACAGGCCGCATTTCGGCTGATGCCCATGCCGGCATAGGGATCGGCAGGCCCGCCGGATCCGGCCATCGGCGGCGTGAAGGTGCCGAACAGCTGCCCGGCGGGGACCGGGCGCGCATCGTCGTCGCCGGTCAGCGGATCGATATGGCTGGTGAGGAAATCGGGCAGTTCGGGCAATTGGAAATCTTCCGGCGCCCCCATGCGGATTTCACTCGTCATGAGGATCCGCGTCACGTCCTCGCGGATAACTTCGAGCATCTTTTCGAAAAGACCGAAGGCTTCCTGCTTGTATTCGTTGATCGGCGTCTTCTGCGCATAGGCGCGCAGGAAAACCACCTGCCGCAGCGCATCGAGCGTGGCCAGGTGCTCCTTCCAGTGGTGATCGAGCCGCTCCAGCAGCACCGACTTCTCGAGGTTGCGCCATGACGCCGGATCGACGGTCTCCAGCTTCGCCGCCATCTTCTCCTCGGCCAGCGCCACAATCCGCTGCTCGATGACTTCGGGTTCAAGGCCATCTTCGGTGAGCCAAGCATCAAACGGCGGCTCGAGCCCAAGGATCTGGTCCACGCGCGCAGCAAGCGCCGGAACGTTCCACTGTTCGGGGTACGAACCCGGCGGGCAGGCATCGGCAACGATCGCGTTGATCGTATCCTGCCGCATATCGAGCACAACGTCCTCAACGGCATCGGCGTCCATGATGTCCGCGCGCTGCTCGTAGATGACCTTGCGCTGGTCGTTCATAACGTTGTCGTACTCGACGACCTGCTTGCGCACGTCGTAGTTGCGAGCTTCGACCTTCTTCTGCGCGGTCTCGATCGCCTTCGAAAGCCAGCGCGAACCGATCGCCTCGCCGTCGGCAAGGTTCGAGTTCATCATGCGCGCAAACAGCGTATCCGGCCCGAAGATACGCAGCAGGTCGTCTTCAAGGCAGAGGTAGAACTTCGACAGACCCGGATCGCCCTGACGGCCCGAACGGCCGCGCAGCTGATTGTCGATGCGGCGGCTTTCGTGGCGCTCGGTGCCGATTACGCAGAGACCGCCAGCGGCGAGCACTTTGGCCTTCTCCTCGGCGACTTCGGCCTTGATCCGGGCAACAGCGGCATCGCGCTCGGCGCCTTCCGGCATGTCACGCAGTTCGTCCTCGATGCGGAACTCGGCATTGCCGCCGAGCTGAATGTCGGTACCGCGGCCCGCCATGTTGGTGGCGATGGTCACCGCGCCGAGCCGGCCTGCCTGCGCTACGATATGCGCTTCCATCTCGTGGAAACGGGCGTTGAGGACGTTGTGCTTCACGCCTTCCTGATTGAGGAACTCGGACAGCATTTCCGACTTTTCGATCGAGACGGTGCCGACGAGTACAGGCTGGCCGGTGTCATAGCGGGTGCGGATCAGCTTCGCGATCGCCTGGAACTTGTCCTGCGTGTTCTTGTAGAACTCGTCTTCCTCGTCGACGCGCTGCACTGGCACGTTAGTGGGAATCGTTACGACGTTCATCTTGTAAATATCGAAAAACTCGGGCGCTTCCGTCGCCGCCGTACCCGTCATGCCCGAGAGTTTGGGGTACATCCGGAAGTAGTTCTGGAAGGTGATCGAGGCCATCGTCTGGTTCTCGGGCTCGATCTGCACGCCTTCCTTGGCCTCGACCGCCTGATGCAGCCCGTTTGACCAGCGCCGTCCGTCCATCATGCGGCCGGTGAACTCGTCGATGATGACGACCTTGCCGTCCTTCACGATGTAGTCGATGTCCCGCTTGAACATGACATTGGCCTTGAGCGCCTGATCGAGGTGGTGGACCACCATCGTGTTCTCGACGTCATAGAGGTTAGAACCGACCAGCAGCCCGGCTTCCTCAAGCGCGCGCTCGACCCATTCGACGCCGTCCTCGGTGAGCGAGATGTTCTTGGTCTTCTCGTCCGCCTCGTAAAGCGAGGGATCGATCTGCTTCACCACCGCATCGACCGAGACGTAAAGTTCGCTCTTGTCGTCGGTCGGGCCTGAAATGATCAGCGGCGTGCGCGCCTCGTCGATGAGGATCGAGTCCACTTCGTCGACGATCGCGAAGTTGAACGGGCGGTGCACCATCTGGCTCCGCTCGTGCTTCATGTTGTCGCGCAGGTAGTCGAAGCCGAGCTCGTTGTTGGTCGCGTAAGTGATATCGGCCTCGTAGGCCTGCCGCCGTTCGTACTCGTTCATGTTGGGCACGATCACGCCGACCGTCAGCCCAAGGAACTTGTGGATCTGGCCCATCCATTCGGCGTCGCGACGAGCGAGATAGTCGTTGACCGTGACGACGTGGACGCCCTTGCCCTCGATCGCGTTGAGGTAGGACGCGAGCGTCGCGACCAGCGTTTTGCCTTCGCCGGTGCGCATTTCGGCGATTTCGCCGCGGTGGAGCACGATGCCGCCGATCATCTGCACATCGAAGTGGCGCATGCCGAGCACGCGGCGCGAGGCTTCGCGGCAGGTGGCAAAGGCTTCGGGAAGAATGTCGTCGAGCGTCTTGCCGGCTTCGAGCTGCGCGCGCAGCTTGGCCGTCTGGCCCTGCAGTTCCTCGTCGCTGAGCGCCTGCATTTCGGGTTCAAATGCGGCGATGGCACGCACCATCTTGTCGAGCGACTTGACGTAACGATCGTTGGACGACCCGAAAATGGCCTTGGCAATGCTGCCGAGCATGGCTGGATTCCTGTTGTAGAAGGGAGGTGCGCGAAGTGTGCCGCGCCGATTGGGCGTCCGCGCTGGCGCGGGACGGAGAGAACTTCAGGCGACTGCGCTATTCGCGCGGGCGGTCCGAGATGCTGATGCTGATCCGGCTGACCGGAAATGCATTCGGCATACGCAAAGTTGCTGACTGCGCCCAATATCCGGGCTGCACTTCGCACTGCGATACCGCGCAGGCCTGCCGCTCTACCGCCGCAGCCGCAACGTTGCCGGCGATTGGCGCAACCACTTCCGCACGCGCGGAAACAGCCCCCATTTCGGGAAGCGAAAGCCCGGACAGCAGCACAAAAAGGACGAGCAGCAAACGCATCGGAACTTGCAGATAGGGGGCTTCAGGCAAAAAGGCAATTTTTCATCGGCACAGCATTTATAGTCACCATACCTTTTACCATTCCTACCACATTTGATTTTACCTTGGTTGCCGTGACGACGCCGAATGCATCTTCGTGTGCCGCTCAGGGTGGGCGGATCATCGCGCTCGACGCGATGCGCGGCCTTGCGGCCGTCTGTGTCGTCATCCATCACGAGGCAGCGTATCACAGCTCGATCGGCATCCTGCCGCGCGGATACCTTGCGGTCGATTTCTTCTTCCTTCTGAGCGGCTTCGTGCTGACTCCGGTATTCGAGCAACGCCTTGCGCAAGGCGTCAGGCCAATGCGCCTGCTGGCGGAGCGCTATGCGAGGTTGATGCCGGTCATGGCGATCGGCATCGCAATCGGCGCTGCGGCCCATGCAACCGATCACGGCACGTGGCAGGCGTTCCTTTCGATGATCCTTGCGCTGCTGCTGATCCCCAGCATCACCGGTCAGGGCGCCATCTACCCCGCCAATGGCCCGATGTGGTCGTTGGCGTTCGAGCTCTTTGCAAACACAGTCCACGTCCTGCTGCTGGATCGTCTGAAGAACTGGCAACTGCTGATGATCTCTGCCGCATGTGGCGTCGGCGCGGCGTTCGCCACACTCATCACCGGAGACATTTCCTTTGGCGATGTAACGGCAGACTGGGGCTACGGCTTTTTCCGCATCGGCCTGTCCTACCCGCTCGGCATCGTGCTCGCCCGCCTGCATCGGTCAGCGAAGCGGCGCTGGCAGGTCAACTGGGCCATACCGGTCCTGCTGCTTCCCGCGATCCTGCTCGGAGCGCAGTGGCTTCCGCGCATCGGCGGAGACCTTTTGCTCGTCATCCTCGTCATGCCGGCCCTGCTGTGGGTCAGCGCGAGCGTCAGCGTTCCGCAGCGAGCCATGCCAGCGTTGCGCTGGCTCGGCGAGATATCCTATCCCGTCTATGCTGTGCATGTGCCGATCCTGGCATTCACGATCCTGGTTGCGGGCAAATTTGGCTGGCAGGATACCCTGTGGTTCCGCTCGGCAGTGTTCGCCGCGATCCTTGCCGCTTCGGCCAGAATTGCCGCAAGTCCGCTGGTTAAGGGGGTAAGGCTGCCCGATCACCTGTGGCGCCCTGCCCATTTCGAACTGCCCCAAGGTCACGCAAACGGTTGAAGGCCCTTGCCGCGCGCGCTACGCGCTCGGCATGACCCACGCCGTTTCTCCGCTCGCCCAGCCCTTCCCTGCGCTTCCCGCGATTGCCGGGGCTACGCCGCGCATCGCCCGCGCCGGATACAAGGACTGGGGCCGCTGCGACCTCACGCTTGTCGAGTTGGCCGAGGGTACGGCGGTGGCGGGCGTGTTTACCCGCAATGTCTGCTGCTCTTCCGAAGTCGAACTCGGCCGGCAAAACGTGGCGCAAGGCCGCGCGCGGGCGCTGGTGGTCAATGCCGGCAATTCCAACGCCTTCACCGGCTACCGCGGGCGTGAGGCGGTAGAGGCGATCATGGATCAGGTCGCCGGGCAGCTCGGCTGCCCGCGCGAAGAGGTGTTCGTCTCCTCGACCGGCGTGATCGGCGTGCCGCTTCCCAAGGACAAGGCGCGCGCCGGGATCGAAACGGCGCTCAAGGCTGAGCCTTGCTCGTGGGAAGACGCAGCCAACACCATCGGCACCACCGATACTTTCGCCAAGGGCGCGACGGCCACGGCGATGGTCGGCGGGGTCAAGGTGACGCTCAGCGCGATCATCAAGGGCAGCGGCATGATCGCGCCGGATATGGCGACCATGCTGGGCTATGTGTTTACCGATGCGGCGGTCGATCCGGCTTTCCTGCAAGCCTGCCTCTCTGATGCCAACCAGAGAACCTTCTCTTGCATCACGGTGGACAGCGACACCTCGACCAGCGACACGGTGCTGGCCTTCGCTACCGGAGCGGCGGGCAACACTCCGCTGGTTTCGGCGGACAGCCCCGGCGCCGATGCCTTCGCCGCTGCACTCCATGATGTCTGCCGCCAGCTCGCACACCTCGTGGTGCGCGATGGAGAGGGGGCGCAGAAGTTCATCGCCGTCACCGTGTCAGGAGCAATCGACGATGGCAGCGCCCGCCGCGTCGGCCTCGCCATCGCCAACTCGCCGCTGGTGAAAACGGCCATCGCAGGCGAGGATGCCAATTGGGGCCGCGTCGTCATGGCTGTTGGCAAGGCCGGCGAACCGGCAGACCGCGACAAGCTCTCCATCGGCTTCGGCGGCACCTGGGCTGCGCGCGAGGGCCAGCCCCTTGCCGATTATGACGAAGCTCCGGTCGCTGCGCATCTCAAGGGGCAGGAAATCACCATCGAGGTCGACCTCGGGCTCGGCGAAGGTCGCGCTACGGTCTGGACCTGCGATCTCACCCATGGCTACATCGCGATCAACGCCGATTATCGCAGTTGAGCGCCGAAATGATCACGATCTGGGGCCGCCTCAATTCGCACAACGTCAAGAAGATCGCCTGGGCTGTCATCGAGATGGGCCTTGCCCACCGGCGCATCGACATGGGCGGCGCATTCGGTTTCACGCCCGAGTACCTCATGCTCAACCCGAACCGCATGATCCCCACCATCGAAGACGGTGATGTTGTCCTGTGGGAATCCAACGCGATCCTGCGGTATCTTGCCGATGCCTATGCTCCGGCGCTGCGCAGCGATGACCCTGCCGAGCGAGCGCAGGGGGACAAGTGGATGGACTGGCAGTTCCACTTTGCCGACGCCCAGCGCGATGCCTTCCTCGGCTGCGTCCGGCAAGGCAAGGACGGCAGCGATCCTGCGGTCACGCAATCGGCTAAGGCAGCGGCCGCGATGATGGAACTGCTCGATGCTGAACTGGCGAAGCGTCCGTGGCTCTCCGGTGCCCGCTTCGGCATCGCCGATATCCCGATGGGCGTCTATGCCCACACCTACTTCTCGCTTCCGGTCGACCGGCCGGACCTGCCCCACCTCGCGCACTGGTATGCCCTCCTGCAGGATCGTCCCGGTTATGCTGACAACGTGATGATCCCGCTGACATGACCGCGCTCGATACCGCAGTTGCCGCCCTGATGCGGCGCGTTGCGCAGGAGGCCATCCTACCGCGCTATCAGACGTTGGCCGAACACGAGGTCATCGCCAAGGCCGCGAATGACATGGTGACGATTGCCGACACCGAAGCCGAAGCGCTGCTGGCGGAAGGCCTTGCCGCGATCCTCCCCGAAGCGGCCATCGTCGGTGAAGAAGCGGTCCATGCCGATCCGGCGCTTTCGTCGCGCCTTGACAACGGCCTGTGCTGGATCATCGATCCGGTTGACGGCACCAACAATTTCGCCGCCGGTAAACCGCCCTTTGGCATCATCCTCGCGCTCAGCGATGGCGGCGAAACGCAGAGCGGCTGGATCTACGATCCGCTGCAGGACCGGCTGTGCATAGCGCACAAGAGCAAGGGCGCGTTCGTCAACGGAGAGCGCGTTTCGGCCCGCACGACCGGGCTGACTCCGCCCATCGCTGCCATCAGCACCGTGTTCCTCGATCCCGCGCAGCGCGCTGCCGTGCAGGCCAGGATTGCGCCGTACTACACCCTCGTCGACATCCCCCGCTGCGCTGCCGAGCAGTATCCGCGGCTTGTCCTTGGCGTGAACGACATCTCCGTGTTCGAACGCACCTTGCCGTGGGATCACGCGGCGGGCGTGCTGTTCGTCAATGAAGCAGGCGGCATGGCGGCTCGCCCGGACGGGACGCCTTACCGAACTGACCAGCACGGGCAAAAAGGCCTGTTTGCAGCCTCTTCACCCGCGCTGTTCGATCAATTTGTGAAGCACAGCAGCGCCGAATAGCGCTCTAATCCCATCCCGCTCATGCTGAGCTTGTCGAAGCATCTGGAGCGGCCGTCGTTCCGGCGCCCTTCGACAAGTTCAGGGTGAGCGAATGGGGGGAACATGGAATGCGTAGGGGGAACCTGTCCCCCTACCCTATCCAAACCTCACTGCGAGGGATCGCGCACCTTGAACGGATCGGTGGGCGCGGGCTGCGTCGGCAACACGGCGCGTGGCAGTTCCTTGTCGCTGTTCGCTGCCTGCCACAGCATCCCGGCCATGATGACCGAAGCCTGCCGCATATCGTCCGCGCGCATGTGGTCCACCGTATCGAGATTGGAGTGGTGGACGCGGCTTTCGTAGTCCAGCGGATCCTGGATGAACTGGTAACCGGGCAGGCCGATCGCCTGCAGGAAGACGTGATCGGTCCCGCCGGTCTTACTCACCACGAGCTTGTCCGCGCCCAGCATGTCGAACGGTGACAGCCATTCCTTGAGCAGCTTTTCCGCGCCGAGGTTGCCTTCGCTGTAGATGCCGCGGAACCGGCCCGAGCCGTTGTCCATGTTGAAATAGGCCTTGAGCTGGCTGTATTCGGGCTTCGGCGTGATGGGGAAGGCATTGCGCCAGGCGATGTAGGAATCGATGCCCTTGAGCGAGGGATCGACCGGGCGGCTTGCGTAATGCTGGTCGATATAGGCGCGGCTGCCGAGCAGGCCCTGCTCCTCGCCGCTCCACAGCACGAAGCGGATCGTGCGCTTGGGCTTCACGCCAAGCTTGGCAATCAGCCGCGCCGCTTCGAGCACCGTGATGCTGCCCGCGCCGTTGTCGTTGGCGCCGTCACCCGCGATCCAGCTGTCGAAGTGTGCGCCGGCCATCACGTAGCCCGCCTTGGGATCGCTGCCGGGGATCTCGGCGACCACGTTTTCGGCCTTCAAGTTGCTTTCATCGTAGCGCGCGGCGACGTTGATCGCGACCTCGGGTGCGGCACCGGTCTTCGCGAGGCGGACCAGCTTGCGGTAGTCTTCCTGCGCCAGTTCGATGGCGGGCAGCGCGAGGGTCTGGCCGGGCTGAAAATCATAGCCTTCGCCGTGGACGAGCTTGCCATCACGGTAGCTGATCTTGACCATGGCAACCGCGCCTTCTGCCTTGAGGAAGGCGGCGAGTTTGCCCTGGAAGCGGCGGTTACGGACCTGGATCGCCGGCGCGTCGGGATCGAAATCCGGCTTGGTGTAGGTATCGAGCGCGGCGATATCGCTATCGGTGTAGCGCTGGAACACCGGTCCCTTGCTCTCGCTGGTCTGGCCCGGCAGCGAGACCAGCACGATCTTGCCCGCCAACTTGCCCTTCCATTCGGCAAAGTGCTCCTCGCGCGACATGGGCGCGATCACCACGGGTGCCTGCACGGTGCCTGCCGTGGGCGGCGACCATGCAACCGGGATGGCCGTCAGCGGCAACGCACGCGGGGTGACCATCGCAACCGAATAGCTGTCGAGGTTCCAGCCCACACCGAAATCGAACGGCTCGACATGCACGTTGGCGAGCCCGCGCTGCCTGAACAGGTCCATCGCCCAGCTTTCCGCCTTGCGATGGTTTTCCGAATTGGTGAGGCGCGGACCGATGCGGTCCATCAGCGCAGAGGCGGTGGTCATCGCCTCGCTGCGGTTCATGCCTTCATCGATGATCCGGGCAATCGCGGCGCTATCGCCATCCGGTGCGGCGAGGACCGGCATCGGCAGGGCGGACGCCATCAGCGCTGCCACGAAGAGAGGGGTAGACCGACGAAGAGTAGGCTTGGACATCAGGCAAAGCTCCGAAACTGGGGTGCAGACGCACAGTCTCGCACCCCGTTCCGGACTTGCCAACCGGCAATCCAGCGCCTCGTTAGAGAACGCTCTCCAGCCAGCCCTTGAGCTGGCTTTTGGGCGCAGCGCCCAGCTTCTGCGCGACCGGCTTGCCATCCTTGAACAGCACCATCAGCGGGATCGACTGCACGCCGATTTCGCCGGGGATGCCGGTGTTTTCCATGATGTCCATCTTCACGATGGAGACCTTGCCGGCGAGCTCTTCCGAAATTTCTTCAAGTGCAGGCGCAATCATCTTGCAGGGGCCGCACCAGTCGGCCCAGAAATCGACGAGCACGGGCTTGTCGGCGCCCAGAACGTCGGTGGCAAAGCTGGCATCGGTAACGGCTTTGGTAGCCATGGCAGAGAACTCCTTTGTGTTGTCTCGCTATGTAAGCGGTCTGGCGAGCCGCGCAAGAATGAGCGCTAAAAGCTTTCCTGCGCGGCCTGAAGGACTGGCTTGTGCGCCGCAATCACATCGGCCCCAAGCTCGATCAACCGGGGCGTATGCGTATAGAGCAGCGCCGCCTCGATGCGGCGACCGGGATAGATCACCTCCAGCGCCGCAGCATAAGCTGCCATCTGGCGCAGGCTGGCGAGTGGCACTTCGGCTAGCGCATGCGGGGGGCGGCGGTCGGTCTTGAAATCGACAATACGTACGCGCGTTTCCTGCACGAGCAGCCGGTCGATGGTGCCGCTCACCACGCGTTCGCCCACCACGGCAGCAATTGGAACTTCGGCCAAGGAACCGCTGGCAAAAACTTCCGCCCAGGCGGGTTCGGCAAGCACACGCAGCGCGGCAGCAGCCATCGCCTCGCGGTCCTCTTCCGCAAACTCGGTCGCCATGCGCGCCAGCCAGTTGCGAGCCGCCGCTTCGCGCGCTTCGGGCGCCAGTTCAGGCAGGCGCTCGATCAGCTTATGCAGCAACGTACCGCGCCGCGCAGCCGTCCCCGCTGCCGGGCCGGGGCGTGTCGGCGGATCGGGGGCTTCGTCCGCGTCCCCCAGACCGGAAGGTGCAAGCGGACGAGGCGGGCGCGGTTCTGCCGGGAGTGCTGCCTCGAGCCACGCAGGCAAATCATCAGCCTCTGCGGGTGCTGGCGCCGTGGCCGCGAGCGCGGGCGGAAGCGGCCCCAGCCCGCCCAACTGCCGCGATGCCCCCCAGATCGGATCCTCACGCCACTCGCCTTCCGCGTCACCGAACAACGGCTCGAGCTGTGCGTACCAGCTTTCCTCCGGCGCCTCCTTTGCCCTGCTGCCAAGCGCACCGCCGATGAACAGCGCTTCTTCGGCGCGCGTCATCGCCACATAGAGCAGACGCCAGTGCTCCTCGCGCTCGGCCGCCGCCGCGCGTTCGACTGCATCGCGGACAGGTCCGGCCTGCTCAGCCTTGCGCAAGGGCAACAGTGGGACGGTGCGGCGTTCATCTGCCACCCGCTCCTCAAGGCTGAGCTCGCGCGGAGCGGACTTGTCCGGATCAGCAGCGGCATCGGCGAGAATGACAATCGGCGCTTCGAGGCCCTTCGAACCATGCACCGTCATCACGCGCACGAGATCGGCCTTCTGACCCGCCTCGCGCTTCAGTTCGCCATCGCCGACATCGAACCACTGGAGAAAACCGACGAGGCTGGGCGTCTGGGCGCCAGCGTATGCCATCGCGGCGTTCAGCAGTTCGTCGATCGGATCGTTGGCCTCCTCGCCGAGCCGGGCGACCAGCTTGCGGCGGGCTTGCCATGGCCCCACCAGCAACCAGTGCAGCAATTGCGCTGGTGTCCCGAAATCGGCGCGGGACAGCACACCGCGCAGCTGTTCCATCGCCAAAAATGTTGTCGGGCCTTCGGTCTTGCGCAGATGATCCCACAGCCGCGCGCCCTTGGCGCGGTAACCGTGCTCGAGCAGCATGTCCTGCGACCAGCCCACCAGCGGCGAAACCAGCAATGAAGCGAGGTTGAGATCGTCCAGCGGCTGCGCGCAGAAGCGCAGAGCAGCTACCAGATCCTTGACCGCCAGCGGCGCGCCGAGCCGCAGGCGGTCCACCCCCGCCACCGGCACCCCGCGCGCATGGAGCCTTGCCACGATCAGCCCGGCAAGCGCCTTGCGGGAGCGGACCAGCACCATGATATCGCCCGGCGTTGCCCGGCGCGGACCACCCTTGTGCAGCGGAAACCCGTCCTGCAGCCACCGGCTTACCTGTTGTGCGATCTGGTCAGCCATGACGCGGTCGGGGCGCGAGAGCCAGGATTCCGCGCCTTCATCGCCTTCGCCGGGCGGCGTATCGTCGTCCTCATCCGGAGCGCCGCCGACCGGCTTCCACAGGGTGACAAGGCCCGGTCGCTCCTTGTCTCCATCATGCTTTTCGGGCGCTTCGGGCAGGCCAAAGCGTTCGGGGCCAATGGCATTGATCGCGCGGTCAACGAAGGCGAGAACCGAGGCGGCGGTGCGATAGGAACGGCCAAGGCCCAGCGGCAGGAGCGCCTTGGCGGGATCAGCCGTGACGCCAGCCAGTTCGTCCAGCTGGCGCTTCACCCGTTCGCGCGCGGCGGCGAAGTTTTCGGGGCTGGTCCCCTGAAAGCCGAAGATCGCCTGCTTGTAATCGCCGACGACAAAGAGCGTGCGATTGACGTCGCCCCGCTGCCCTTCCCCGCTGAAGAAATCTCCGACGAGGCCATCGAGCACGATGCGCCACTGCGCGGTGTTGGTGTCCTGCGCCTCGTCGACGAGGATGTGATCGAAGCGGCGATCGAGCTTGTAGCGGATCCATTCCGCCGGTGCCTGCTTGGTGAGCAGATCGGCGGCGGCCCGGATCTGGTCGTCGAAGTCGATGAACCCTTCGCGCGCCTTGGCCTCGGCCCAAGCAAGCGCAAAGCGGCGGCCCAAGGTGAGTGCCGGATCAAGCCGGGCGGCGAGATCGATCAGCGCACGCATTTCCTGCACGCGCTGGAGGTCTTCGATCACGCAGAGTTGGTAGTCGGCGTAGTTCGGCTCATGCTTCTCGAGGTTCTTTGATGCACGCGGCAAGCCGGCCTTGGTCAGGAATGTATCCGCAAAACCATCGAGCCCGGCAATGCGCGCTGCGGGGCTTGCCTCCAGCCAGTCCTGCATGATTGCCGCCGCATCGAGACCGGTGCGCGCGCCCCACCGCCGGTTTGCTTCCATGCAGACTTCTACCGCGCGCACATCGAACACGCTGTCGCGTACAAGGTCGGCCAGCCCTGCGCCGTCCTCCTCCGCATCAAGCCCCAGCAACCGGTTGATCCGCGGCCGCAGCGGTGGCTGCCACGCGCCCGGCCCTTCCCACAGCGTTTGTGCCCCGGCGCAGCGCAGCAGGAATGCAGGCACCGCGTCTTCACCCATGCGCAGGCTGAGGTCTTCGAGAGCGGCAAACAGCGCGTCGTCGCCTTGTTCCTGCGCGGCGATCAGGAGGTCCGCGAGAACCTCGCGCAGCAGCAGGTCACGGTCGCGGTCTTCCATCGCGCGGGTGCCGGGGACCAGCCCGGCCTCGGCGGGGAAGGCGCCGAGGAGCCATTGCGAGAAGGCATGGATCGTCTCGATCCTGAGGCCGCCGCCTGGGCAATCGAGCACTGCCGCAAACAGGCTGCGCGCGCGGGCAATCACCGCCGGACCATGTGGCGCACCGATGTGCATCAGTTCGCGGGCAAGTTCCGTCTCGGGCAAACGCACCCAGCGCGCCAGCACGTCGTTGACGCGGGTCGCCATCTCGGCTGCCCCCGCCTTGGTGAAAGTCAGGCACAGGATCTGATCGGGCGAGACGCCGTCCTGCAGCAGCAGCCGCAGCACGCGCGCAGAGAGCACCTGCGTCTTGCCCGTACCGGCCGAGGCGGAGAGCCACACGGTGCGTTCGGGCTGCACGGCAAGGCGCTGGTTGTCCTGCAGCGGGTAGACCTTGCTCATGCTGGTCTGGTCCCCCGGCCCTGCCACTCCTCGAGCCGCATCAGTTGGTCATAATCGGTGTAGCCCGGCAGATCCGGATTGGGCCGCGCGGTGAAAGGCGCGTCTCCCAGAATCCACTTGTCGATAGCCTCGCTCAGGAAACGCAGCGTCTCGGACACAAAAGTCTCACGCGGGAGCCCGGTTTTCTTGCGCTTGCCGTCTGGCACCGGTTCCTCGCAATAGCCGAACACGTCCGATTTCTTCTGCAGCGACCAGTACTCGAACCCGTGGACCTTGCCGCCAAGCCCCTCGAAACCGCCGCGTTCGGCGATCAGGGCAATGAGGCCAAGCTGCAAGGCGTACCCTTCCTCGACCATCTTTCCGGAAGGTGGCTTGCCGGTCTTGTAGTCAACCACCGCCAGCGTCCCGTCGGCCAGGCGGTCAATCCGGTCGGCCCGGCCATGGAGCTTTACCCCCTTGATCTCGACCGCGCCGGTCTTCTCCCACAGGACTGGCCTGCGCCCATGCAGCGCGAGTTCGGCGTTGTAATCCTCCACCCATTGCAGTGCCGCCAACAGCCGGGGCCGCCAGAGCCCGCGCATGAAAGGATGCGCGCTGAGCTCATCGAGGGTCTGTTCGGCAAGCGGCAGCAGCCGCCCGCGCTCGCTCCCCTCATCGTGCCACCGTTGCAGCACCGCGTGAACCATGGTGCCGCGCCAGGCTGCGGTGGGCGCGGCATCGAGCGGATCGAGCGTGCGGAGGCCCATGATCGCCGAAGCGTAGAACTGGTATGGATCGCCCCGCAGCCGGTCGAGCGCGGTAGAAGCGATGCTGACTCGGCGCTGCTCGGCGCTTGGCCGAGGAGCCGGCTGCAAATAGGGCTGCGCAGCTTCCACCTTGTCGAGCGCCCGCGCGATCCGCACTGCCTCGGTTTCCGGTTCCAGTTCGCGCCCGAGCATGGCACGAATGCGCAGCAGAAAGCGCGAGGGGATCACTGGCCCGCCCGCATCGCGCATGGCATGACTGAGCACGACTTCCGGTGCACCAAGCGCTGCGGCAAGATCATGCGCGGCAAGGCCGATGCGGAAATCGGCACCCGGAATGCCCAGCGCGCGCAGCACTGGCGGGGCGAGCAAAGGATCGGGCGCAGGGGATGCGGGCCATTTGCCCTCGCTCATCCCTGCACAGATGACGAGGTCCGCGCGGCTCATCCGTGCTTCGAGCAGGCCGTAGATGGCAAGGCGCGGATGGCCACCGTAGGGCGGGCGCACCGCAATCTCTGAAAGAGCATCACTCAAAAGCGGATGGAGATCGGCGGGCTCCACCGGCAGGGCGCTGCCTTGCGCCGCTTCCCGCCATTGCTCGATGAACGCTGCCAGCGCACGTCCGTCCGCCTCGCCCCAGATGGCCGGCCCGCACAGCGCCTCCGCCGTTTCAGCAAGCGTATCGAGACCCAGCGCCAGTGAAGGCGGCGCAAAGTGATCGACCAGCGGGGCAAGCAAGGCCGCCGCCTCATCCCACCATGCCGTCAGCCCCGGATAGTCCTTTTCCTTGGCTGCCACCGCCCCGCGCACTGCTTCCAGGCCCGGTCCCGGCCGGGGCCCGCGCAGCACGAGATCGAGGTGTCGTA
Source organism: Novosphingobium sediminis (assembly GCF_007991615.1). GTDB lineage: Bacteria > Pseudomonadota > Alphaproteobacteria > Sphingomonadales > Sphingomonadaceae > Novosphingobium > Novosphingobium sediminis. The sequence continues at coordinate 115,689 of NZ_BJYR01000002.1, forward strand.
CGCGCTCCAGCCAAGCCGCACGGTCCTCCCCGCGCCGCACCAGCGGGTGGGCCAGCAACGCCAGCAGCGGCACCGGTGCGGCTGACGTGGCAGCAACTTCCGCCAGTTGCAAAAGCACACGCCCCGCCGGAGCCTGCGACAGAGGGCGACCCGCCGTATCATCGGCAGCAATGCCCCAGCGCTCGAGATGCGCGACGAGCCGCTGCGCCAGATCGCGATCGGGCGTAATCACCGCAACACGCTTGTCCGGCTCGCCCAGCGCCTGCCGCACCAACACCGCGACGGCCTGCGCTTCCTCCTCGGGATGCGCGGTCTCCATCAGCCGCACCCCAGAAAGGCGCCGCGCTTCGGCCGGAAGTTCAGCCCACACGGTGCTCGCTTCGGGTGGCAGGAACAGGTTCGAGATCGCACGGCTGCGCTCCGGCGGTGCGGCAGCCGGGCCGGACCGGTGCCACGCCTGCACTTCATCGCGCCCGATACCCATGCGCGCCAGCAGGAGCTTGAGATGGTATTGCGGATGCGTCGCCACGTCGCCGTGCGCGAAAACCGGTGCCCCCGGACTATCTGTATTGCCCGCCGCGCCCAGCGCATCCCACACTGCATCAGGCAGCGCGAGATCGAGATCGGGCAGGATCACTGCCCCCTGCGGGAGTTCGGAGACGACCCGCAGCAAGCGCGCGACCGCAGGCGCCGCTGACGTCACGCCTGCCGCGACCACGGGGTGAGGCGGCGGCTCGCGCCGCCAGCGTTCGGCAACATGGCCTAGCAAGCGGTTGCGCCGCACCGGCGCGTCGATTTCTCCGCGCTCCTCGCACCGTGCGCGCCACCGCACGAGGATCCGGGCGAACTGCGCCGTGCCGCGCTGCCAATGCTCGGCAAGCTCGCCCACCAGCCCGATCACATCCGGATCGAGCAGCGAGTCCAGTTCCACGTCCTCCACCGCAAGGCGGTCCATTGCCTGCGCCAATGCGCGCGCCTGCCGCAGCAGACCGGGCGCAGTCGCAGCACGCGTCTCGGGATCGCTGCGCAACATGTCCGCCAGCTCTAGCAGGCGCGCTGCCGGATCTGCGGCGGGCGGCAAATCTGCCCCCTGCCCCAGCGGATCGAGGAGCGGACCCAGCGTCTCGTCGAGATCGAGATCGCCGACGACGGCCATGCGCGGCAGCAGCAAGCCGCCATCCGCACCGCTCGCCCGGATAAAGGCCTCGGTCACGATGCGCACCGTACGGCGGGTCGGCAGCAGCAGCGTCAGCCGCGCGAGGCCAAAGCCTTCCTCACGGTAGCGCGGTACAAGTCCGGCCACGAGTGCGTCGGCAAAGCCGCGGTGCGCGGCAATCGAATAGATGCTCGGCGTGCGCTCAGCCACGCTGAAGCGCGGCTTCAGTCGGCGCGATCATTTCGGGTGCGCCGACTTCGAACCACAGGCCAGTGTGCGAAATGCCATAGAGCCGCCCCTCCGCAATCGCGCGGTCCCACAGCACACCCGTCGAGAAGGCACCCTCTGGCGCATCGCGCAGCAGGCGCTTCGAGACGATCTGGATGCCGGTGTAAATGAACGGCGCAACGCGGCCCGCCTTGCGGCGCGTAATCCGGCCCAGCGGATCGAGGTGGAAATCCCCTCTCCCGGTATAGTTGAACGCCCGCGAGTGGTTCACCAGCAGCAGCAGCGCGTCCATCTTCGCCGCATCCCAGGCATCGCTGAGCGCTGCGAACACATTCTGCGGCCCATCGAGCCAGACATTGTCGCTGTTGAGGCAGAAGAACGGATCGGCATCCAGCAGCGGCAGCGCCTTGACCATGCCTCCGCCGGTTTCGAGCAAGGCTTCGCGCTCGTCCGAGACCGTGGTGGCAGGCGCGCTGCGCTGCGCGAGATGCGCCTCGATCTGGCCCGGCAGATAATGCACGTTGACCACCGCACGAGAGACGCCCGCCTCGACCAGCTTGTCGAGGCTGTGGTCGATCAGCGCGCGACCATTCACGCGCACGAGTGGCTTGGGCCGCGTCGCTGTAAGCGGGCGCATGCGCTTGCCAATCCCGGCGGCGAGCACCATCGCGACATCGCTGGCGAGCGTCGTCATACGTTGAAAGTCCCGCCAAGCTGCGCGCGCAGGTCTGCCGGAACGTTGGCATCAAACCACCGCGCGACCGGGGCAAGCGCGGGATGCGCGAGATCGCGCTCCAGCAGGCCCCACACGCGCGGGATGTAGTCAAGGTAGCGCGGCTTTCCATCACGCTGCCACAGCCGCACGAAAATGCCGACGATCTTGGCGTTGCGCTGCGCGCCAAGCCTTGCGTAGTCCTCGGCAAAGTTCGCTTCGGCGCCGCTCGCCGCGATGTAATGCGCGAGCATCACGCGCTCGAGTTCCGGGTCAACCTCACGCCGGGCATCCTGAAGCAGCGACACGAGATCGTAGGCGGCGTGGCCGACGAGTGCGTCCTGAAAATCGAGCAGGCCCTGCTTGCCCAGACCGCCATCGAGCATGATGTTTTCGGCGTGGTAATCGCGCAGCACTGTCACGCCCGGACGTTGGCGCGCCAGCAGCGGGCCGAGAACTTCCTCCCACGCCCGGGTCCAGCTCGCGAGATCAACGCCCAGCCCTTGCACCGGGCAATACCATTCGACGAAGAGCCGCGCCTCGCGCTGATACTCGGTCAGCGAATAGGCCGTGAACGGCCCCGGCGGGAGGCGGTGCAATTGCACCAGGGCATCGACCGCGTGCCTATAGACCTCGCGCTCGTCCTGTGGCCACGCATCGACATATTCGCGCATGCGGACTTCGCCGAAGTCCTCCAGCAGCACGAAGCCCTTCGCCGTATCCTCGGCGTAGATCTGCGGCGCGCGCATGCCGTTGCCATCGAGCCAGCGGGCTGCGCGCAGGAACGGTTCGGGATCCTCGCCCGGCGGCGGCGCATGCATGAGCATCGCGGTCGAGCCCGGGCGGCGCAGGCGGAAATAGCGCCGCGCGGAGGCATCGCCGGGAATCGGTTCGACAACTGCCGTGCCCCAGCCAGCAGCGGAAAGAAACGCGGGCGCGCCTTCGGGAAGAGCGCTTTCAGTAAGGGTCACGTCCATCCCCTGCGCTCTAGCCAATCCGGCCCCGCCTCGACAATGGCGACACGCTCGTTTTCAAGGATTTCGAGCCTAATCGACAGACACGCCGGTTCGTGCGCAAAACCGCCCGCGTGTTCGGGCCATTCCGCGATGAGCACGGCATCGGCGCGGTAGTCGTCGAGCCCGAGTTCAGCCACTTCCTCCGGATCCTCGAGCCGATAGAAATCGGCGTGGACGACGCGCAAGCGCAAGGCGGGCGGATCATAGACCTCGATGATCGCGAAGCTGGGGCTCGGCACCTCGGCCACATATCCTAGCGCCGCGATGATCGCGCGGGCCAGCGTCGTCTTCCCTGCGCCAAGGCCGCCGCTGAGGGCGATCACATCGCCGGGATGCAGCAGAGTGGCGATGCGGCGAGCGAGCGCATCGGTCGCGGCGAGATCGGGGAGAGGTACGATCATTGTCCAATTCCCTTGATGGCCCAGATCCACTTCATGGCCCAATCCCACTTCATGGCAAGGTCACCATTGCGCTGGTTCCCTCGCCCTTTTCGGACAGGAGTTCGAATGTCCCCCCATGGGCCGCGACAAGCTGGCGGACGAGCGGCAGGCCGACACCGCCGCGCCGTTCGACCGAGCGGCCGTCGGCGCTGATCTTGAGGCCTTCGAGCGCGCGGGCAAGCTGGGCTGGGTCCATGCCCTCGCCGTTGTCGGAAACGACGACCTGAAGTGCGCCCTTCCCGCTCTTGCCGCCCTTTCGGCGCGATGCCTCTACCAGAATGCGCCCGCCCTTGGGGATCGCGGCAATCGCGTTGTCGATCAGCTGTCCAAACAACCGCCGCAGCCGCTTGCGGTCCCCAGTCGCATTTCCGATGGCCGAAGAGCCGCGCAGATCGAGCGCAATTCCGGCGTCGCTCAACCGCTCTGACCGTTCGCGTACGACTTCGCTGAGCAGTGCGAACAAGTCGACAGGCTCGGCCGCCAGCGGTAGCGTGCCCGCCTCGCTCTGCGAAAGATCGAGCACGTTCTCGATCTGCTCGCCAAGCCGCTCGACCGAGGTGAGGATCGCACCGACATACTCCTGCGCCTGCGGGCTGAGTTCGCCCGCAATGCCGCTTTGCAGCAGTTCGGCAAAGCCGCCGATGGACGTCAGCGGCGTGCGGAATTCATAGCTCATGTTGGCGATGAAGCGCGTCTTCACCGCGTCCGCCTCGACCAACGCGGCATTGCGTTCGCGCAGCGCCGCCTCGGCTTTCTCGGAATCGGTGATGTCGAGCACGGTGAGCAGGCCGTTGCCATCGGGCAGCGGCACCCCGGCGATCGCGAAAGAGCGCCCATCCGCCAGCAGAATGCGCCCGCTCTGCTGTTTGCGCTCCAGCGAGGCGGACTGGATCACCTGGCCGATCGTGCTCACCTGCGCCGGGCGCTTTAGCAGCTTCGCGATACGGCTGAGCAGCGCATCGGCGCGTGGATGGGTCGCGAGGAATTCCTCCTCGAGCCCGAGTTCGCTGGCAAAGCGGCGGTTCCAAAGCTGCAAGCGGCCATCGGGCCCGAACACAGCGAGCGATTCGAACAAGTTGTCGAATGTCGCTGTGCGGGTGCGCAGCAGCGTGTCGCGCGTGGCGGAAAGCTGGAGCTGTTCGGTGCGATCCTCAAAGATCATCAGCAGGCCGCCATCCGGCATCGGTTGACCGATCACACGCAGATGGGTGCCATCGCTGAGGTGCCACGATTCCTCACGTGGCTCCCGCGAGAGGAACCAGCCCTGCCGCTCGCGCCGCCATTCCGGAAAATCGCGTACTTCGGGTAGGCGCGCGCTGTCGCGCATACGGTCGAGCACGCGGTCGAACGGCGGCGTATCGACCACCCAGGCCTGCGGGACGCTGAAGATGCGCAAGAACGGCTGGTTGGCAAAGACGAGGTTCCGCTTCTCATCGAACTGCGCAATCCCCGCTGAGAGCGTATCAAGCATCTCGCGCTGCGCCTCACGGAAGCGGCGGAACTGGCGCTGCAGCTCCTCCATTTCCTCGGTGTCGACCGCGTAACCCGCGACACCATCCTCGCCGAGCGGCAAATCGGAAACACGGATCGAACGGCGCTGACCGCCAATGGTGGCGGAGACGACGCGTTCGATCGGCAAACGGCGGTTGTAGACCTGCTGGGCAATCTTGGCCGCGCTGACCCCCTCGACCGGTTCGATCAGTTCGGTCCCCGACGCGACTACATCCGCCGCGCTCGGCGCCCCCACAGCCTTGACATAAGCACTATTGACGAGCCGCAGCGCCATGTCCGGACCGCGGAACCACATCGGCAGCGGCGCAGCCTCGATCAGTCCGGCGAGCGCCGCAAAATCTGCGCGGGCCGAAGCAGCTTCGGCGCGCAGCTTGCGCAATTCGCCGACGCTGTCAGTGAAATCGAAGAACCACACCAGCGCCGCACCGCCGGGAGACACCTGCGGATCGGCAAGATGCCCGCGCACGCCAAGGCTACGCTTGCCGCCGCGCGGCGTCAGCGCCAGTTCGAATGGCGCGCCGGTCTTCTGCGCACGGCGCACCGCGTCACTCAGCTGCGAGAGCTGAACCTCATCAAACCCCTTCTCGCCCGCGTCGAGTTCGCTGAGGAAACCCGGCATGGCATCGATGCCAAGCCAGCCCGCGAGCCGCGATGGCCCTTCGATTCGCCCGTCAGCCCGCACCAGCAACGGAAGCGCCGGTGCTTCCTCGATCATTCGGGACAGCCGCCGCGCAAGGCGCTGGGTCGCTTCGGCTCGCGCGAGCCGCCCGCGTGCGGCAAGCACGGCCCATGCGGCGCCAAGCGTCCAGGCAGCCAGGACCAGCGCGATGAGAACAAGGGCAAAAGGCGGCAGGACCATGCCTGCTTGGCTAGGGTGCAGCGCCACAAATTACAATGCGCCGCGCCTCACAAGCTGTGGGATCGCCAAACGAAAAAGGCCCGCGCTTTCGCACGGGCCTCGTTCCGTCCACTGCTTCTGACAAAGCTTAGTAGCGATAGTGATCCGGCTTGAACGGACCTTCGGTCGGCACGCCGATGTAGCTGGCCTGCTTCTCCGAGAGCTTCGAGAGCTGCACGCCAAGCTTGGCGAGGTGCAGCGCCGCAACCTTCTCGTCGAGGTGCTTGGGCAGCACGTAGACTTCGTTCTTGTACTGATCGGCCTTGGTGAACAGTTCGATCTGGGCCAGCGTCTGGTTGGTGAAGCTGGCGCTCATCACGAAGCTGGGGTGGCCGGTGGCGCAGCCGAGGTTCACGAGGCGACCCTTGGCGAGCACGATGATCTGCTTGCCGTCGGGGAACTCGACGAGGTCGGTGCCGGGCTTCACTTCGGTCCACTTGTAGTTCGAAAGCGCAGCGATCTGGATCTCGCTGTCGAAGTGGCCGATGTTGCACACGATCGACATCGGCTTCATCGCCTTCATGTGATCGGCGGTGATGACGTCTTCGTTGCCGGTCGCGGTCACGAAGATGTCGCAGCGCTTCACCGCCTCTTCCATCGTGACGACTTCATAGCCTTCCATCGCGGCCTGCAGCGCGCAGATCGGATCGATCTCGGTGACCATGACGCGCGCGCCGCCCTGACGCAGCGAAGCGGCCGAACCCTTGCCCACGTCACCAAAGCCCGCGACGCAGGCGACCTTGCCGGCGAGCATCACGTCGGTGGCACGGCGGATCGCGTCGACCAGCGATTCCTTGCAGCCATAGAGGTTGTCGAACTTCGACTTGGTCACCGAATCGTTCACGTTGATCGCGGGGAACGGCAGCTTGCCGTCCTTGGCGATCTGGTAGAGGCGGTGGACGCCGGTGGTGGTCTCTTCCGAGACGCCCTTGATGGCCTTCACCGAAGCCGTGAGGTAGCCGGGCTTCTTCTTGAGGAACGCGGTCAGCGCGCGGACGAACTCGATTTCCTCGGCGTTGCTGGGCTCGAACAGCTTCTCGCCCGCTTCAACGCGCGCGCCCCACAGCGCAAACATCGTGGCGTCGCCGCCATCGTCAAGGATCATGTTGGCGGTGATGTCGTCACCCCAGTCGAAGATCGAACCCACGTAGTCCCAGTATTCCGCAAGGCTCTCGCCCTTGATCGCAAACACGGGGATGCCAGCGGCAGCGATTGCAGCGGCGGCATGGTCCTGCGTCGAGAAGATGTTGCAGGTGGCCCAGCGCACTTCAGCGCCGAGCGCGGTCAGCGTCTCGATCAGCACGGCGGTCTGGATCGTCATGTGCAGCGAACCGGTGATGCGCGCGCCCTTCAAGGGCTGCGACGGACCGAATTCCTCGCGAAGCGCCATCAAGCCGGGCATCTCGGTCTCGGCAATCCTGATTTCGGCGCGCCCGAAGTCGGCAAGGCCGATATCGGCGATCACATAGTCTTTCCGGGCGTCAAGCACGCTGGCCACGAGGCAGTCTCCAAGATTGCAGATCAAACAAACAGGCCCGCCTTCGGGAGGGCTGTGATGCCATCCCCTTAGCGGGCCTCTCGGCAATGCGCAATTAGTATATAAAGAAGTCTTTATATCACCCTTCGCAGAGCTCGCCTCCGCCGCACAGGTAGTGCCGCTGCTTGCCAGCGCACCCGTGGCGGCCAATGCGCCAGCTAGGCTCGCCTCACGGTTGCGCTGTCACACACCGCGCCTATATCGACCCATGCGCATCAACGCACAGATCAACACAACAAAGAGGATCCTTGCCCATGACGATTGCGGTTGGAGACAAGCTGCCTGACGTGAAGCTGGTGAAAGCCACGGCTGACGGCATCGATGCGGTGCAGTCCGCCGAATACTTTGCCGGCAAGCGCGTCGCGCTGTTCTCGGTTCCGGGCGCGTTCACGCCCACCTGCTCGGCAAAGCACCTCCCGGGCTTCGTCGAAAAGGCCGACGCAATCCGTGCCAAGGGCGTGGACGAAATCGCCTGCACCGCGGTCAACGATCCCTTCGTGATGAAGGCATGGGGCGCGGCTGCCGGTTCGGCGGATGTCACCATGCTGGCGGACGGCAACGGCGATTTCGCCAAGGCGCTCGGCCTCACCATGGACGGCACCGGCTTCGGCCTCGGCATCCGCGGCCAGCGTTTCGCGATGGTTGTCAACGATGGCACCGTCGAACAGCTCCACGTTGAAGCCCCGGGCGACTTCAAGGTCTCCTCGGCCGAGTATGTGCTCGAGAACCTGTGACGTAATACTTCGTAATACTCATGCCGCAGTGCAGCGCATACGGCGCCGCACTGCGGTAGGTTTCCAGCCCTAAAGGTCCGATTCTACGGGCTTGACGACCGTCAAATATTTGCCATCCTCCCCCTCGCTGCACCGCACCATGGGGACGCGTGATGGACGGTATTCGAGTCGGAAAGCGCATTGTGGGGACCCAGTCTCCGGTCACGATCGGCTGGGACAACATTCCCAAAGTCGAAGGCGGCACCTTCAAGCGCCTGTTTTTCACCTGGTTCCAGCCCGCCGTCCTCTTCGGCATGGTCGCATTCTGGTACTATGCGCCGAACTCGATCGCGAAAGCCTCGACCGCCATCGGCATCAGCATCGTCTTTCGCCTGCTCCTCCAGATCCTCGAATTCGTGAATCCGCGCCACAAGAGCTGGCAGATCACCTGGAAGGAACTCGCGACCGACCTCTTTTACGTCGGCATTTCCTATACGTGCGTGCGGCTCGTTGATAATTACATCGGTAGCGATGCGATCATTGAAGCACTGCAAAAGGGCTTCGATTTCGACAAGTTCGCCTGGTTCACCAGCCTGCCGCTGCTCGTTCAGGCGTTCCTGATCGTCTTCATCTTCGACTTCGTCCAATATTGGATGCATCGCGGCATGCACAACTGGTACCCGCTGTGGCTGCCGCATTCGGTGCACCACTACATCACACAGCTCAACGTCCACAAAGGCGCGGTGGGCAATCCGCTGGAACTGTTCCTGATCGGCCTCGGCATCGGCGGCCTGTTCGATTTCCTGCCGCGCGCGTTCCTGCTGGCGGGTGCCATCGGCATGTCGGTCGGCGCGTATCAGCACATCAACGTGCGCTTCAACAGCCCGCGCTGGTGGCGCTGGACATTCAACACGACCGAGCACCACAGCCTGCACCACTCGCAGGACTTCGAATCCACGCGCAGCAACTACTGCAACACCTTCATCTTCATCGACCGCATGTTCGGCACCTGCATCGATGGCGAGGCAGAACTTCTCGGCATGGAAGGTGGTCGCCGCATGTCGATCCGCGAGCAGATGCACTACCCCTTCACCGAAGGCTGGAGGGCGTGGAAAGAGCGCAAATCGCGCGAGCCGTTCTTTGCCGACCATTCCGCAGTTCCGGCCGAATAGCGCGTGGCCTCGCTCAGCACATCGGGCATGGAAAGCCAGCCAGCCACCACCACCGAAACGTCCGGGATATTGAACCTTGTCCGGTGGATCTGGCACATCCGTGGTGAGGTGTCCGTGCCCGCCGGGCTATGTGCCGACGAAGCCCTCAGCAGGCTCGATCCACTCTTCGCCCATTCCGGCACGACTCATGCGCGGATGGGTGACGTGGTGATGGTGACAAAGCGGGACCAACTCGCACAGGATCCGCTTTCGATTGTCGATAGCGGCACGCTGCGGATCGAACCTGGCCAGCAGGGCCTTGTCCTGCGCTACCGCCTCGTCAGCCGCGCGCTGCTTTATTGCTTCCTTGCCCCGCTGCTGTTCCTCGCGATCGGGCAGTTCACGGTGTTTCTCGGCACGCTCGAGAAGCCGCCGAGCGAAGAGCAGATGAAGAAGGAAAAGGCGAAAGAGGCCAAGAAGGGCGAGATCAAGCTCAACCCCGTCGACAAGTTTCTTGGTGCCCCAGCGCCGGAAAAGCCCAAGGACGAGAAGAAGGACGCCAAGAAAGGCGCTGGCGACAAGAAAAAGGACGGCGATGGGGAGAAGGATGGCTTCTCGCCCACCCCCGCCTATGTCTTTGCCGGTATCTTCGCAGCCTTGTGGGTGCTGGGCCGCCTGCTCGAGCCTTGGCTGATCAGGCGGCGGTTCCAGCAAACCCTTGAGGGTTGAAGGCTGATTACGCGAGGTCGAAGCGGTCCGCGTTCATCACCTTGGTCCACGCCTTGATGAAGTCGGCCACGAACTTCTCGTTCCCGCCCGCTTCGGCATAGACTTCCGCAACGGCCCGCAGCTGGCTGTTCGAACCGAACACGAGGTCGGCCCGGCTTGCGCGCCACTTGACCGCGCCGGTTGCCCGGTCCTGCCCGACGAACTCTTCCTCGTCGCTGCCGTCCACCGCACTCCACGCTGTACCCATGTCGAGCAGGTTGACGAAAAAGTCGTTGGAGAGAACGCCGACGCGATCGGTGAACACGCCAAGATCGCTACCGCCTTGGTTCGCGCCAAGCACGCGCAGCCCCGCAACCAGCACCGCCATTTCCGGCGCCGAAAGGCCAAGAAGCGAAGCTCGGTCGATCAACAGTTCCTCGGTCTTCACCGAGTGCTTTGCCGCAAGGTAGTTGCGAAAGCCGTCCGCGCGCGGCTCCAGCACCGCGAAGCTCTCGGCATCGGTCCATTCCGCGCTCGCATCGCCGCGGCCGCCGGTGAAGGGCACCGCACCTTCATAGCCGCCAGCCTTCGCCGCAGCCTCGACCGCTGCCGTGCCGGCCAGCACGATGGCATCGGCCACCGAAAGGTTGCCGCGCAGGTTCTCGATCACATCGAGCACCCCAGCAAGCTCTGCCGGATCATTCACCGCCCAGTCCTTCTGCGGGGCAAGGCGAATGCGCGCGCCATTGGCGCCGCCGCGGTGATCGGTGCGCCGATAAGTCGAGGCTGACGCCCACGCTGCCCTGACGAACGCCGCAGGCGCCACGCCGGAGCCGAGGATCGCCGCCTTGAACGCCGCAATCTCGCCTTCCAGCGGCATCCGTCCTGCCGGGACCGGATCCTGCCAGATCAGGTCTTCCGCCGGGACTTCAGGGCCGAGATAGCGCGCCTTGGGGCCCATATCGCGGTGAGTCAGCTTGAACCACGCGCGGGCGAAGGCGTCCTTGAACGCTTCGTGGTCGCCCCGGAACTTCTCCGAAATCGCACGGAACTCTGGGTCGACCTTCAGCGCCATGTCGGCGGTCGTCATCATCGTCGGCACGCGCATTGACGGATCATGTGCCGCCGGGGCCATGTCTTCCAAGCTCTGGCCAATCGGCTGCCACTGATGCGCGCCAGCGGGCGAACGCACCAGTTCGTACTCGTAATCAAGCAGCAGGCGGAAGTAGTTGCCTGACCATTCGGTCGGCGTGTTGACCCATGCGCCTTCGATGCCGCTGGTAATCGTATCGCCGCCCTTGCCACTGCCATGCGTGCTGAGCCACCCGAAGCCTTGCGCTGTGATATCAGCAGCCTCCGGCGCAGGTCCGACCAATGCCGCATCACCCGCGCCGTGGGCCTTGCCGAAAGTGTGGCCACCGGCGGTGAGCGCTGCGGTTTCCTCAAGGTCCATCGCCATGCGCGCAAAGGTGATCTTGATGTCACGCGCCGAGGCGAGCGGATCGGGCACGCCGCCCGGACCTTCCGGGTTTACATAAATCAGCCCCATCTGGATCGCGGCGAGTGGATTCTCGAGGTCCATCTGCTTGTCAGGCTGGATGCGCGTTTCCTCCGCATCGACCCACTTCGATTCCTGGCCCCAGTAGATATCACGCTCGGGTTCGTAGACGTCCGCACGGCCGCCGCCGAAGCCGAAGACCGGCCCACCCATCGATTCAATCGCGACATTGCCGGCGAGGACGAAGAGATCCGCCCACGAGATATGCTTCCCGTACTTTGCCTTGATCGGCCAGAGCAGCCGCCGCGCCTTGTCGAGGTTGCCGTTGTCAGGCCAGGAATTGAGCGGAGCAAAACGCTGCTGCCCGCTGTTCGCTCCGCCGCGACCATCCGCCGTGCGATAAGTACCGGCCGCATGCCACGCCATACGGATGAAGAACGGGCCGTAGTGGCCATAGTCCGCCGGCCACCAAGGCTGGCTATCAGTCATCAGCGCGGTGAGATCGGCCTTGAGCGCGGCGTAATCGAGCGCCTCGAACGCCTCGCGGTAATCGAAGCCGGGATCCATCGGATCAGGCGAAACGCCGCCCTGATGAAGAATGTCGACCGGAAGCGCCTCGGGCCACCAGTCCTTGTTCGTACGGCCCAGCAGGGCGCGCGCGGCGCCCTTGTGAACCGGGCAACCACCTGCTGCGTCACCGGTCTGCATGTTCATGGGGAGAGACTCCATCGCGTTTTCGGTGGAACAAAACTACGCCTAGGTGCTTAGGGCGGGAAGCGAGTAAACTTCATCGCAGTGATCGGATTTGACCATGAAGACTGAAATTCCAATCGACTGAAGTGGTCAATCAGAACGAAAACCGCACGCGCGCCACGAGCCGGTCTCCAATGCCCGATGGATCTGCAAACGGAGATGCCTTGAGCCGCGCCAACGCGATATCGGTGCCCACATAATCAACTCCGATAGACAGCGGATAGCGCGAGTATTCCGCGCCAATCTTCCAATCCGCATAGTCTCCGCCGGGCCGTAGGCGCGCTGTGCGCGCATCATCGCCGCTGCCAGTGGTGTAGCCTGCGCTGGCCAGCAGGGTTATCGGCAAACCGGGCAGCCCCGCATCAGCGGCGAGGCGCAAATGGAGGTTATCTCCACCGATCGTGCTTTGGCGCGGGGCATACCAAGCTGTCGCGGCCAGACGCACCGGGCCAAGGCCATACCTTGCACCGAGCGCGAGTTCGCCAAAATCCATGTGCCGGGAAGCCCCGCCGAAGATATGGCCGATAGCCTCGGTGCGAAGCGTGACTGCACCAAGGCTCCAGTCGCGCCCAACCGCAACGTCTGCCAGCACATCTGCCCCGGCGTGGCGCGGCGCACCGCGTAGCGCGGCGACGCGCAGCGATGCATCGAACACGGTCAGATCGAACCGTGCGTCAGCCGAAGCAGATGCGCGGCCGCCGCTCCAGCTGATGCCGGCGCGGATGTCGTCGCTGGCCGCTTCGATCCCGCCGTCCAACGACCTCGCCGATGCTGCGACTGGCAGGGAAAGCGCCATTCCCGCCAGCGCAGCTCTTGCCCCGGGGGCCATAAGTCGGCTCAGCTCTCGCGCGGGGCCCCGCGCATGCGGTCTGCCTCGGCGAGGATCAGCGCGCGGTCCTGTTCAACCAGCGCCATCATCGCGGCGTGCAGATCATCGCGGTGCCGTGCCGCGATGCGTTCGGCCAGATGCCCCTGCTGCGGACACCAGCCCGGCGCAGAGCCCTTGACGACATTGGAGCGCGCCAAAGTGTGCCGGGCTTCCGGCCCTTCGCCGAGCCGGGCCTGCCGCTCAACCACGAGCGAAACGCTCCAGTGGCAACGCAAGCTGTCCTGCCGCCCGCCGACGCCGGCCGTACCGACCTGCTGCATCGCCACTTTGGTCGTGCCCGAATAGTCAGCCGCGATCTGGCCCACCGGATGGTCGATCGTGGCCTTGTGTTCCATCGCCTGCACCGGAGCGCCAAGCGCCAGAGTTGTCGCTGCAAAAGCGAGCGCACAGATACGCATAGTCCTGTCTCCTGCAATGGCCCGGTTATGGCCGGGTCCAAACGAAAGATAGGCACGTTCTGGTGTGCAGAAAACGACTGCTCAGTAATATTTGATTGCTGAGCAGCGGTCAGTCCGTCATTTCGCCAGCAGCGGTTCAAGGAAGCGGATCACCCGCGCTTCGAGGTCGATGCGGTGATCGGACCAGCTGTGATCGGTCGCAACATGTGCGGTCTGGACCTTGGTGCCGCCTGCCTTGCGCACGGCTGCCACCAGCACATCGCCATGCGGTGCGAGGCCATCTTCGGAGGTCAGCACGAGCAGCGGCATCGCCTTGAGCGCTTCGGCGCGGTTCACGTAGTCCCACTCGCTGGCATGCGCGCCGAGTTCGGCGGAAAGCACCTGCGGCGTGTTGGCCAAGGTCTCGCTATTTTCGGCAACCAGCTTTGTACGATCAGCCTCCGGCATCTGGCCAACCATGCCAAAGTCCCCGGCGGAAATCATCACCAGGCCGCGTAGTTCCGGCTCCTCAGAGCCAGTCATCGCCGTTACCCAACCGCCCATCGAATGCCCGACCATCGCCATGCGCGCGGGATCGATGCCAAAGCGGGCGGCATTGGCCGGCACGCGAAGAAACGCGAGGACGGCACGCGCATCCTCGGGGTTCTGACCGAAGCGATACGTGCCCGGGCTGCCCCACGAACCACGATAGTTGAACGTGATGGCGTTCCAGCCCTGACGCCGCAAGGCCTGCGCAAGGTCGAGGTTCTTCTCGTTGCCGGGAAGACCGTGGCAGATCACCACGGTTGGGTGCGGCCCGGCGCCCGCAGCCAGATAGGCGACGCCATTGATCTCCACCCCGCCGCTGGGGATATGAAGCACTTCCATCCGCGCCGGATGCGCGGCATCGGCAGGGGGATCGGTGTAGATCGCAGGGGGAATGGCGGGAGCGGCCGAGACCAGCGGTGCAGCGACGGCCATCGGTGCCGCAAGGGCCAGCGATGCGGCGGCCAATTTCGCGATTCCCTGCATCTGCTTGCCTCTCTCTTCCGCCTCAGTAACCCATCAGGCTGAGCACTTCCTTGCGGCTGCGATTGTCTTCGAGGAACGTACCCATCATCCGGCTGGTCACCATGCCGACGCCGGGGGTGCGCACGCCGCGCCCGGTCATGCAGCCGTGTTGCGCCTCGATCACCACCGCCACGCCGTGCGGCTTGAGGTTGTCCCAGATGCAGGTGGCGACCTCGGCGGTCAGCCGCTCCTGAATCTGCAGCCGCCGCGCATAGGCGTTGAGCACGCGGGCGAGCTTCGAAATGCCCACAACCTTGTGACGCGGCAGATACGCGATCGCTGCCTTGCCGATAATTGGCGCCATGTGGTGTTCACAGTGAGACTGGAACGGGATGTCCTTGAGCAGCACAAGCTCGTTGTACCCGCCCACTTCCTCGAACTGCCGCGCGAGGTGCGTGGCGGGATCCTCGCCATAGCCCTGGCAATATTCCTTCCACGCCCGCGCAACGCGCCGCGGCGTATCGAGCAGCCCCTCGCGGTCCGGATCATCGCCCGACCAGCGGATCAGCGTGCGGATCGCATCCTGTACATGGTCCGGAACGACAATCTTGCCGTCCTCGCCAAAGTCGTCGTCATCGTGTCCGTGGTGGACGGTCATTGTCGATAGAGCTCCGTGAAGATCGCGTGTCAGATGCCGCAGGGCATCACTTGCGCTGGATGACGATCTCGTCCGGATGCGCCACATTGAGATCGGAGCGCAGCAGTTCACCGACCAGATCGGGATCGGCGTGGCGCGGATCGAGCAGGTTCACCCGGTTACGCAGCCGGTCACGCTCCGCTTGGAGCTGCTTCACTTCGGCCTGCCGCTGTTCGAGCAGCCGCGCATTTTCCGTCCATGCAAGCACCCCGCTGGGCCCTGCCAGCGCGATGGCCCCAAGCAGCAGCAGCACCACCAGCGCAAAGGTCTGCGCCATGCTCTCACGAGGAAGCTTGAGGGAATTCGGGCGACGTTTCATCAAACTGACAGAATCATACTTGCACCGCCGATACAACCGGAAAAGTGCAATTCTGGTACAGGATGTTTACGCGGAGCGCTGATCTGCGGGCCAGACGCAGACGGCTTCTCGCGGGCCGATTCCTGTTCTAGGGCAACACCAAACGCTCAGGGACAGACCTATAGCATGACGATCCAGACTCCGCCTTTCGCCGGAAAGCTCGAAGCCGCGACCGATCCGGACTGGGCGGGATGGTATCACTGGGCAGGCAACGATCCGTTCGAGGATGACGTCGGCCCGTTCTACGTCCGCCGCGACAAACAGGGCCTCGTCACCGGTTTTCGCCCGCGCGCGAAGAACTGCAACGCGCATGGCAGCATCCACGGCGGCTGCCTTATGACCTTCGGCGATTTCTCGCTGTTCATGATTGCCAGCGCAAACGGCGAGGAGATGAGCGGGGTTACCGTCACTTTCAATTCCGAGTTCGTCGGCCCGGCCCGCGCCGGACAACTCCTCGAAGCACGCGGTGAAGTGATCCGCGCGGGGCGTAGCCTTGTCTTTGCACGCGGCCTCATCACAGCAGACGGCGAACCGGCGCTCGCCTTTTCCGGTACGTTCAAGCGCATCCACGCGCGCTGAAGGCAGTTGGGGGAGGAGCGCCCTCCCCCGGCCCGGCAATCAGCCGATGCGCTTGCCGGTCATCGGGAAGCTGCCAAACATGCCCGCCGTAACCGTGCCGTTCAGCGCGTCACCGTCGATGGTGGCGGTGCAATCGAGCTTCATCGGCATCGGCACGGTGATGTTGCTCGACCATGCGATGGTGTTGCCATCGACTGTCCCGCCAGTGATTTCCATGTTGCCCATCGGCCCGGAATTGCTGCCGCTGAAGCTGCTGCCGTCGACTTCGACGGTGAGGATCGAGGTCTGATCGCCCATCGGCGAACGGGTCACGCATTCATACTTGCCGGCAACTGACATGGATCTCTCCCTTTGTGGTTCGGGCAGGAAGGAACCATGCTGCCTACATCAATGTCAATAGGGTTGATCCGGGCTGGCGGCTCTCAACCATGGTTGACCTCGGCGGCGCCAGGCCCGACAACCGTGACGTGACAGCCCCCCATCCCGCCTCGATCATGCACGACGGCTTCCTGCTGCTCGGCTTCGCGCTTGCGTTCGTGCTGCTTTTCCGCCGCCTCGGCCTCGGTGCGACGCTGGGCTATCTCATTGCAGGCGCCGTGCTGGGACCGTTCGTGCTTGGCATGGTCGGCGATGCGGAACAAAAGCTGGGCTTTGCCGAACTGGGCATCACGCTGCTGCTGTTCCTGGTCGGGCTGGAGCTCGATCCCAGCAAACTGTGGAAGATGAAGCGCGATATCCTCGGCTTCGGCCTGCTGCAGGTCTCGATTTCGGGACTCGCGCTGGCCGGCGCGATCATGCTGACGACGAGCTTCTCGCCCGCCGCAGCGCTCGCGTTGGGGCTGCCGCTGGCGCTTTCATCTACCGCGCAGGTGCTGCCGATGCTGCAGTCCTCTGGCCGCCTCAAGACGCGGTTCGGCGAACGCGCCTTCTCGATCCTGCTGTTTCAGGATCTCTCGATCATCCCGCTCATCACCATCATCGCAGCGCTCAGCCGCAATCCGGCGGATGTCGGCGGCCCGCCGGGCTGGCTGCTGGCGCTGGAAACCGTGGCCGCCATCGCTGGCCTCGTTGCCGCAGGCCGCTTCCTGATCCGCCCGCTCTTCCGCCTGATCGGCAATCTCGGTGAGCGCGAGATGTTCATTGTCGCCGCTCTGTTCACGGTAATGGCCGCGGGCGCCGTCATGGAGTTCCTTGGTCTCTCCACCGCGCTGGGCGCCTTCATCGCAGGGGTGATGCTGGCCGACAGCCCCTATCGCCACGAACTTGAAGCCGACGTCGAGCCGTTCCGCTCGATCCTGCTCGGCCTGTTCTTCCTTGCCGTGGGCATGATGCTCGACCTCGGCGCGATTGCCCGCGATCCGCTGTTCGTCATCGGCATGGCGCTGATGCTGATTACGGTGAAAGCTGCGGTCATGTTCGCGCTGGCGCGGCTTTTCGGCGTGCCATGGCGCGGCGCGCTGGCGCTGGGCCTGCTGCTCAGCCAAGGCGGCGAGTTTGGCTTTGTCCTGTTCGGACAGGCGAGCCACGCCCTGCTCATCGCGCCGGAAGCCGCCAGCCTGTTCAGCGCCGTCGTCACGCTCTCGATGGCAACGACGCCGTTCCTGATGATTGCCACCCGCCGCTTCCGCGCCGATCCTTCCGCCGCGCCGCAGGGGACGCGCGAAGGGCCGAGTAACGACGGCGCCAATGCGCTGATCGTGGGCTATGGCCGCTTCGGGCAGGCCGTCGGACAGGTCCTGCAGGCCGCCGGAATCAGCGTCACCCTGATCGACACGGATGTCGAGATGATCGACGTCGCCGGCACCTTCGGCGCCAAGGTCTATTTCGGCGACGGCACCCGGATCGACATGCTGCGACAGGCCGGCGCGGCGGACGCCGAAATGATCCTGTTCTGCATCGACAAGGACCAACTCGACACGCCGATGCTGGCCGCCGTCCACGAAGCGTTTCCGCGCGCGGCCCTCTACGTCCGCACGTTCGACAGGCGCGGCTTCATCGCTCTGCGCGGCGCCCCGGTCACGCTTATCATGCGCGAAACCTTCGAATCCGCAATCGCCATGGCCCGCGCCGCGCTCGACAACGCCGGGCTCAGCAACGAGGCGATCACGCGGGCCGAAACACTCTTCCGCGCCCGTGACACTGAGCGGCTGGAGCTCCAGGTCGAAGCCGGCGACCCCCGCGTCGCCCGCGACCGTATCCTGACCGGCCCCGAGCCGCAGGAGTATGGCGGGTAACACCCATAAGTAGTTGCACTTGCATGGACTTTTTCATGCGACTGCATCAGATTTTGGATGCAGCCGCATGGGTTTTTCCATGCACCCGCATCGAAAAGGCCGCCTGCCATGGTCATGCCTGCCGCAACGACTCTGCTGGCGTGGACGCGCCTGCTCCGCGCCGCTGAATGCGCAAGCCAGCACTGCGCAGATACCCTGCGCAAACTCGGACTGCCGCCGCCGGAGTGGTACGACGTGTTGCTGGCGCTCGAACGCAGCGGTGCGCAGCGCCCGCGCGATCTGCAGGCAGCGCTCGGCGTCGAGCAATATGCGATTTCACGCCTGCTGGACCGGATGGTGAAAGCAGGGCTTCTCGAACGCAGGCCCTGCCCCGATGACGCGCGCGGCCACACCATCAGGCTGACGATCGAAGGGCTCGAGATGCGCGCGGCGATGTGGCCGGTCTATGCCGAAGCGATCGAGGTGGCACTCGGTGCAAGGGTCGCCGAGGAAGATCGCACCGCGCTGGCCCGGCTGCTCGCGCCGCTGGCTGAACCTGTCAGCGCCGCGTGATCGGCCCGACCTGGTACTCGATCATGCAAAACCAGGCCAGAGGAAGCGCTGGTAGACGCGTCCGCCCATCTCGATATCATCGGCATAAGTCACGCCGAACTTCTGGGCGACAGTGCGCGAGGCCACGTTGCCCGGGTGGATGACCGACATGACGGCGGGGTGATCAAGGTGCCTGCGCGCATAGTCAGCAACCGCTTGCGCAGCTTCCGAGGCATAACCCTGCCCCCAGTTCTCGCGCGCAAAGGTATATCCGAGCTCGGGCAGTGTCTCGTATGCCATGCCCTCCGGCACATGCGTCCGGAAGAACCACATGCGCCGCAAGTTTCCCGGCTGCGGGTGCTTTTCGAGGACACCGTCGCTCAACCCCGATCGACCGAGGCGTTTGCCATCGATCTTGCGCGTCACCAGCAGCGGGCCGAGGTTCACGGTCGCATAACCATGCAGGACATCGGCCAGCCATTGCTCGGTCTCTGCCGGTGTTCGCGCAATGCCCGTGCCAAGATACCGCGCGACCTCGGGATCAGCATGGACAGCAATCAGAAATTCGAGGTCGCGCTCATCCATCCGGCGCAGGAGTAGCCGTTCGGTTTCGATATGGTCGGTTCCGGAGGGCAAGGTCATGGATCGGTCGATCTTACGGTATGGCGGGCGAAACGGAAAGGCGGTGGGCAGACCGCTCCTACCCAAGCGCCGCAGCAATCCTCTGCCACAGCGCCTCAACGTCCGCGTGGGGATTGGCGGCAACCTGCCGAACCCAAAATTCCCCATCGATGGTGAAGCCAGAACTTGTCCCTTCGAGCGCCGCGACGATGCGCTCGGCGTCTGCATAGCGCGGCCGCCAGTTGATCACACCGGTCTCTGGCGCTTGTCTCAACTCGGTGCGCGGATCGGCGGCGAGCCGCTCTGCCAGCGCTTCGGCTATGCTCATGCAGCGTTCGATCCGCTCGGCGAGGCCTGTTTGCCCCCACGCGAGCAGGGTTGCCAGCAGTGGCAGTGCCGCCGCGCTGCGGGTGCCTTCGATGCCGGTGTTGGGCCGGGCGAGATAGGACGAGGTGAACGAAATCGATGCCTTTGCATCGGGATCGCGAAACAGGGCCAGCGCTGCCCCCTTGGGCTGGAAGAACCACTTGTGCGCGGAGATCGCGATGCTGTCCGCAGCCTCTATCCCGGCGAGCCGCGGCTTGTAGTGCGTGAACTGCAGCGGCCCGGCCCACGCGGCATCGACATGGCGCCACTTCGCTGCGATCGGCGCCAGATCATCGATCGCGCCGCGCCCGGTTGTCCCCGCGGTGAGCACCAGCGCGGCATCTGCCAGATCGGGCAAGGCGCTGCGGAGCAGCCGCCCGTCTTCACCGACCGGCACCGAGTGGTAGTCCAGCCCAAGGATGCGCGCCGCCTTCGGAATGGAGATATGCGCCTCTGCCGATGCGACGACCTTGCGCGCGCCAGCCTCACGCGCCGCCCACAGCGCAGTCAGATTGGCGAGCGTGGACCCGCTGCAAAACTGGCCCCAGGCCATGCCATAAGCCGGTACGATCCAATCGAGCACAAGCGCTTCGGCCTGCGTCGCAAAGGGGCTCGTCGCCGCGTGCAGAAGGTTCTGGTTCGCCTGCGCGACGAGATAGGCCATCCGCGCCGCCACATCGGCCGACGGCGGGTCCATATGCGCCAGCACATCGGGCGCGGCGAGATCAGCCCGCAGGTCCATGGCTGCCGCGCCGAGCAGCGCGAGTGCAGCCTCCTCGCCGATTCCGGTCTGCGGAAGGGTTTGCGGAAGATCGATCATGCCGTGCCTCGCTGCCACGCAGGCGCGCGCCGCCTGCAGGGCCGCGAACTTGCCCAAGCGACGCGCCTTCGGGCAGGCACAAATGCTTGGCCCGTCAGTAGCGAGGCTTCCCGCCGCTATTTCGCCTCAGCGGGCGTCGGTTGCCGCGCTTAGCACTGCGCCGCCGCGACCGTCCTGAAGGAACACCGCATTGCGCAATCCGCCGGCCGCCGGGGCATAGGAAAAGCGCGCCGCGCCGCCGTTCCACGCGCCGAGCCGAGTCAGTTCGCGCACGAGGTTCTTGTGCGGCAGGGTCCGGCCGCCGTTCTCGCCGGCCTTGATCGGCACGTCGATGGTGCGCGGATCATAGCGGACGAGCCAGACATCGGCCGGGCGCGCGGGCGCAGCGCCCTTCGCGATGGTCACGCCGTCTGCGCCCACGTTCGGCACCGGCGCGGTGCTGCGCGCAGCGGCAATGGCCGCTTCAACGCCGCGCGGATTGGCTCCGGTGACACTCTGCGAACCGTTGATCCAGAACTGCGGCGTGGCGACTTCGTGGCTGGCGGAGCGCGACGCAAAATCGCGCTGGCGCTGGGTATAGGCGGGGCTGGCGAACTTGTCCTTCCAGCCAAGGTAGTCCCAATAAGTCACCTCGAAGGCGAGCGGGATCACATTGGCGCGGCCCGCAATGCCGTTGAGATAGGCTTCCGCGGGTGGGCAGCTGGAGCAGCCCTCGCTCTGGTAGAGTTCGACCAGCACGGGCGCGGCAGGGGCCACCACGCGGGACGCCGCCGGGGCATTCGCCTGAGCGACACTTGTAAGGAAATGGCCCGCAGCCAAAGCCGAACCGGCAAGGCCCAGCGGCAGGGCAATCGCGGTCAGGCGGCGAAGCAAGGAAGGTGAACGCGGCATCGAATGGCTTTCTGCAGGCATCGGGGATACCTGCCAATTCGTCCGTGCGCTTTCACCGGTTACAACGCAAGCCCGGCCGACCACTTGACAGGCAGGCCCGGCACGGCAACGGCCCACAGGCATCCTTCTGATCGAAAGCGATTTACACCGTGCCCTGCACCCTTCGCCCAGCTGCCCTTATCGCACTGCTCGCCGGTGCTTCCCTGCCCTCGCTGGCTTATGCCGAGGAAGCAGCGCCGGACCAGATCGTGGTGACTGGACGCGGCCTCGATGCAGCGCCCGCTGCCGTGGCCTACGACGTGCAGGATATCGACAAGGACCGGCTCGCCGTTGCCGCCTCCAGCCGGATCGAGGATGCGCTGTCCGCTGCCGCCGGCTTCCAGCAGTTCCGCCGCTCGGACAGCCGCGCATCCAATCCCTCCGCGCAGGGCATCACTCTGCGCGCGCTCGGCGGCAATGCCACGAGCCGTACACTCATGCTGCTCGACGGCGTGCCGGTCGCCGATCCGTTCTTCGGCTATGTCCCGCTCTCCGCGCTGGCACCGGAGCGGCTTGCGATGGCGCGTGTCACGCGCGGCGGCGGCTCGGGCGCATTCGGCGCGGGCGCGGTGGCGGGGACTATCGACCTGACCAGCGCTAGCCCCGATCAGCTTGGCCTGTTCGGTGGGCGCGCGCTGGTCGATGATCGCGGCGAGACGGAGCTTTCGGCCACGCTCGCGCCAAAGCTCGGCGCAGGCTACCTCGTCGCCTCGGGCCGCTGGGATCGCGGCCAGGGCTTCTGGACTACCCCCGTTGACCAACGCGTCCCGGCCAGCGTCCGTGCCAGCTATGAAAGCTGGTCCACCAGCCTGCGCGCCGTCGCACCGCTTACTGGCGACATCGAACTGCAGGCCCGCGTTGCGGCCTTCAACGATGCCCGGACCTTGCGCTTTGCCGGGGCGGACACCGCCGCCAGCGGACAGGATGCCAGCCTGCGCCTTGTCGGACGCGGAGCTTGGAAGTTCGATGCGCTCGCCTATGTGCAGGCCCGTGATTTCAACAACGTCGTCATCAGCGCGCGCACCTTCCTGCCGACGCTCGACCAGCGCGCGACGCCCTCAACCGGTATCGGCGGCAAGTTTGAATTGCGCCCGCCAGTCGGCAAGGCGCACGTCCTCCGCCTCGGCGCGGACTGGCGCTATGCCGAAGGGCATACTGAGGAGGACGTCTATACCGCCGGCAAGATCACCGGCCAGCGCCGCGCCGGGGGCACCAATCGCGATCTCGGCCTGTTCATCGAGGATGACTGGACCCTCGGTCCGGTGATCCTGACAGCCGGTGCGCGCGCAGATCGCTGGTCGGTCCGCAATGGCGTGCTCGATTCCGTGCTGAGCGGCCAGGCCTCCACCACCGTCTATCCGGACCGTGCCGGATGGGACGGCAGTTTCCGCGGCGGCGCAGTGGTGAAGCTCGGCGGCGGCGTTGCCCTGCGCGGTTCGGCCTATACCGGCCTACGCCAGCCCACGCTCAATGAACTCTACCGCTCGTTCACCGTGTTCCCCATCGTCACCCGCGCCAATGCCGCACTTCAGAACGAGAAGCTGCGCGGCTTCGAGGGCGGGATCGACTGGCGACCGGCGGCGGGCCTGTCCTTCTCGGCCACGGCATTCGACAACAAGGTGCGTCACGCGATCGCCAACGTCACCGTGGCGACCAATGTCCGCGAGCGCCAGAATGTCGATGCGGTTCATGCCAATGGCATCGAACTTGGCGCAGAAGCCAAGTTCGGCGCTTTCTCGCTCAGCGGTTCCTTCGCCTATACCGATGCCAAGGTCGAAGCCCCCGGCACCGCGCTCGATGGCAAGCGCCCGGCGCAGACCCCGCGTTATGCCGCCAGCGCCACGGCAGCGTGGCGCCCATCCCCGCGAACTACTCTGGCGATCACGTTGCGGCATACGGGCGCTCAGTTCGAGGACGACCTCGAAACCGACGTACTGCCCGCCGCAACGACGCTCGACGCTTATGCCGAAGTGCCCGTCGCCGGCCCGTTCAGCCTCGTCCTGCGCGGCGAGAACCTGTTCGACGAGGCGGTGGTAACACGCAATTCCGGTGGATCGATCGATCTCGGCACCCCGCGCACGATCTGGGGCGGGGTGAAGATCGCCTTCCGCTAAGGCAGCAGGGCGCCCGGCACCTCGGGATAGCTCGTCGCCACATCCCCGAGCGCGGCTTCCAGCGGACCGAGCCACGGCGCATAGGCTCTCCAGTGCTCGACCGCATCGGTGTAGATCGGGCGGCGGACCTGCTCGGAACTTGCGGTGCGCACGGCGCGGGTGTTGCGATGGAATTCGAGGCAACCCTCCTCGAACGGCAGGCCGAGATAATCAAGCAGGCGCCGGACCTCGCCTTCGGTCTCGGCAACCATCCGCTCATAGATAACCCGGTGCACCGCCCCCGGCGCTGCCGCGTCGTAATGCGCCATCAGCCGCACGTAATCGCGGTAGTACCGGCCGATCTCGGTGAAATCATATGTGAAAGTCTGCCCGCGGGCGAAATGCTGCTTCCAGCCCGAAAAGCAGCATGACATCGGGTGGCGGCGCGCATCGACAATCTTCGCGTTCGGCAGGATCAGCCGGATCAGCCCGACGTGCTGCCAGTTGTTGGGCATCTTGTCGGTGAAGCGCGGACGGTCCGTCTTGCGATGCACGCGCGTGCGCTCGATGTATTCCTCGCCCAGACGCCGGCGGTCCGTCGCGGTCAGCGAGCGCACCATCGTGCCGAAGTCTGCAAACTCCCCCTCGTCCACCCGCGATTGCAGCCGCGCGGCGATGGTCATCATCTCCGAAAGCTCCATCGTGCCTTCGATGGCGCTGTGGCTGGAGAGAATCTGCTCGACAAGCGTGGAGCCGGAACGGGGCAGGCCGACGATGAAGATCGCGTCCTCGGCCGGTGCACCGCCCTCACCCATCGCCGCAAGGAACGGCGCGGTGAAGGTCGATGCAGCCGCATCGACGTCGGCGGCAAACTCGTCCGCATCATAGCGGATCAAGGTGCGCCGCAGCTTGTTGCCCTTATCGTAGTGCTCGAAGGCACGCGCCGCATCGCCCGCATCTTCGAACGCCTTGCCCAGCGAGAAATGGAGATGGAACACGTCTTCCTCGCGCCCCTTCCCTTCGGCCAGTTCGCCAAGCGCCGCTTCCATCCGGGCTATATCCTCGGCGCCGAGCTTCACCGTCTTGAGATTGGCGAGGCTCCACCACGCCTCGCCAAGGCTCGGCTGATGCGTCACCGCCGCGCGGTAGGCCGCAATCGCTTCGCCCTGCTCGCCGAGCGTCTTGAGCACGTGGCCTAAGTTCTGCCACAGCAGGGGCTGTTCGGGCTGCATCTCGAGCAGATGTTCGTAGATGCCCCGTGCGCGCTCCTGTTCGCCAAGCCGGACCAGCACCGAGGCAAGGATCAGTTCAGCCCCCGCCGCCTTGACCGGACTGCGCGCCAATGTTTCGGCATGGTGCAGCGCATCGGGCAAGCGATTGAGCTGCATGAGCAAGCGCACGAGGAAATCGCGCGCCAGATCGAAGCCGGGCGCCAGTGCAACCGCGCGCTCCACAAGCTGAAGCGCCTCGGCCATGTCGCCGCGCCGCCAATGAACCTCGCCCAGCATGCGCGTGCCGACGGGATCGTTGGGCAGTCGCTCCGCGCGTGCACGCAGCATGGTATCCGCTTCGTCCAGCTTGCCATCATGGATCGCGGCCGCCGCCTTGAGTAGTTCCGGATCGCGCGAGGCGGCGTGGACGGCGGAGAGGTCTGCACGCCAGGCGTCCTCGTCACGCCCCGCCTTGCGCAGTTCGGCCGCCAGCAGAAACCATCCGCTTGCAACACCGGGCTGCACCTGCGTCAGCGCCTCCAGCGCCTCGATCGCTGTTCCTGCTTGCCCGGCTTCGCTGGCCGCCTGCGCATGTTCCCACAGCACCATGGCCGGACGGCGCGGCCCGCCGGGGATCAGCGCAAGCCGCGCGCATGCCTCTGCGGACCGGCCAAGACGCCGCAAGGCCTGCGCGGAAATGAACAGCGCGGGGGGCAATCCGGGGACAACGCGCAAGGCCCGCTCGGCGTCTGCAAGCGCGCTATCGGGCGCGGTTTCAACGCGCTGCGCCGCTGCATCCAGCGCCGCCCGCAAATCCTGCTGCGAGTGCCGCGAGCCAGCGGCAACCGCTGGTTTTCCCACATCCATGCTTAGTCTTGCCGCCTAGCCATGCTGCATCATGTGCAGGTTTTGTCACAGGTGCAACGGCTCAATCGGCAGCATGCTGCAATTGCGAAAATGGCTGTTGACTCTCAACTGTAATCTATCATCTTCCGCTCTTGGACAGGCGTCAAGAATGGCGTCCTACAGGGGATCAATTTGATACAATCACGCCGTGCGGTCCGCGCGGTAGGCCAGAGGTCGCTAAGCGACCGTGGCTCAAGGGCTTTTCCCCACTGCAAAACTGCAGGGGACCAGCTCTGGTGGTGGCGCTGCCATAGCAGCGAATCAACCGGCCAAAGGCCGGTTCGCAGGAACGGACGCGAAGGAGCCTTTTGCGAAGCTGAGTACCAAGAACAGGGAGCCACACACGTCATGACAATGAAAACCGGTCGCCGGTCGCGCACGCTGAGGGCGCTGTGCCTTTCCACCATTCTCACCGGCATCGCCGCGCCTCACGCCGCGTTCGCGCAGGAAGCCCTCGCGCCGCAGGCCGCCCCTGCCGAGGAAGGAAAGACCACCGGCGGATTTGACGAGATCATCGTCACGGCAACCCGCAAGGCCGAAAGCGTGCAGAAGGTGCCGATCGCGATCCAGGCACTGAGCTCAGATTTCCTCGCGCAGCGACAGGTCAAGGGCCTGCAGGACTACGCCGCGCTGCTCCCCTCGGTTTCATTCGCGGGCATCGGGCCCGGCCGCAACGAGGTCTATTTCCGCGGTATCGTGCCAGCTGGCGGCGCATATGCCTCGGTCGGTTATTACCTCGACGAAATCCCGATCACCGGACAGGAAGTGCCGGATATCCAAGTCTACGACATGGAGCGGCTCGAGGCTATTTCGGGTCCGCAAGGCACTCTGTTCGGCGCGGGCTCGCTCGCCGGCGTGCTGCGTTTCATCACGAACAAGCCCAAGATCGGTTCCTTCGAATTCGGCGCTGACAGCGAAATCAACAAGTTCGGCAAAGGCGGGGTTGGCGGTACGATCAAGTCGTACATCAACATTCCGGTGAGCGATCGCTTCGCCATCCGCGCGATGGGCTACTACCGCAAGGAAGGCGGCTACATCGACAACACCGACAACAAGGGCCAGTTCATCAGCGGCACGACCGACAACCCGCTGCAGCCCGATCCGCGCCCTGCGGTCCTTAACCTTGGCGACGACAATCCGGCGACATCCTACACTCTCAGCAATGCCTCCATCGCCAAGAAGGACTACAACCCGGTCTACGAATACGGCGGCCGTCTTTCCATGCTGTGGGATGTCACCGATGGCTGGGAAGTTACCCCTGCTGTCACCGCGCAGCGCCAGATCTCGTATGGCTATTTCGGCTATGATCCGCGCGTCGGCGATCTTCAGGTCCACGACTATGACCTGACGCGCAATGACGACAAATGGGTGCAGGCGGCGCTTACCGTGCACGGCCACATCGGCGATTTCGATCTGGTCTCGGCGACGGGCTATTACTATCGCAACCGCAAGATCAACAACGACTACACCTACTACACCGTCACTTATGACAGCTTCGGCGCAGGCTATGAAAACTACCTGCAGTTCTTTGACAAATCTGGATGCAGCGGTTCTGGCGCAACACTCAAGTGCACCACGCTGTTGAATCCCAACCAGTACTATCACACCGTCCAGCGGAACAAGAAGTTCACGCAGGAAGTGCGTCTCACCACGCCCAAGACCTGGCCGTTCGATGTGACGGTCGGCGCGTTCTACCAGCGCCAGAAGAACCAGACGGACAACAACTACGCCATTCGCGGGCTTGACCAGATCGTCGGCTATACCGAATCCGGTGGCGGCGACAACAATCCCGATGGCTTCGGCATTCCGCAGGATCAGGGCGGCACGATGATCCTCGGCACCCCGGCGGTGCGCGGCGATGCCTACTACCTCGAAGAGTTCGACACGCTCTACCACGATACCGCCGTATTCGCAGAGGCGCACTACAACATCCTGCCCAACGTCAAGATTACTGGCGGCATCCGCTATTTCTGGACGGATTATCAGGTGGTCGGCTTCCAGGGCGTGGGCGCCTCGGCCGCTGTGGCGCCGTCGATCTTCCTTCCCACCGGGGCCGTTGGCTGCCCGCTACCGCTCACCGGCGCGCGCCTTGAATGCCGCAACACCAATGCGCTCGATCCGCTCAGCATTGGCCGCTACAGCGAAAAGGGACAAACACACAAAGTGGTGGTCGATTGGCAGTTTGCCGATCAGAAGCTGCTCTATTTCAACTATTCGACCGGCTTCCGCCCCGGCGGGTACAACCGACCACTACGTCTCCGCAAGACCGAGACGCAGCCCCAGGTTGTCGTTGCGGCGCCGCCCTTCGAAGCCGAAACGCTCACCAACTTCGAGATTGGTTTCAAGGGCACGTTCAACAACGTGTTCCGCCTCAATGCCGCGATCTATTTCGAGAAGTGGAACAACATCCAGTACGGTCTGGTCGTCGCCGGAGCGCAAGGCGCCGGCTACACCGGCAATGCCGGCAAGGCCGAGGTCAAGGGCATCGAATACGACGCCGAACTCAAGCTGGGCAAGTTCACGATCTCGAGCAGCGGCGCCTACAACGACGGCAAACTGAAGGGCAACTTCTGCAACTTCGTCGCTAACCGTGACACCAAGGTGATCTCGCAGCTTGCCACCTGCGCGCCCGGCGAGTTCATCCCTGGCAACCTCGATACGCCGTCGGTGGCTGCTGCTGACGGAACCCGCCTGCCCCGCCAGCCCAAGTTCAAGGGCACAACAACGATCCGGCTCGATACCGATTTCGGTTCGATGAAGGGTTACCTGCAGGGGGCGGTCCTCTATCAGACTGGCGCGACGCAGGATCTCAACGAGTTCAACAACAATCTGCTTGGCAATACTGCTGGCTTCGTCAGCTTCGATTTCGGGGCCGGTGTCCGCAAGGATCACTGGACTGCCGATATCTTCATCCAGAACGCGTTCGACCGGCGTGGCCAGCTGACCCGCAACACGTTCTGCTCGATCTCGGTCTGCGCGGGTTCTTCCCGCACGTTCCCGATCCGGCCGCAGTTCTTCGGGCTCAAGCTGGGCTATCGCTACTGACAGCCTGATAAAAACTCGAGAACCGGAAAGGCCCCTCGCAGACCATCTGCGAGGGGTTTTTCTTTGTGCGCAGCCGGAATGACAGACGTGCGGGGTTGACCTTGCCCTACACACAAGAAAACCCCTACCGCTTGCACGGAAGGGGTTTCTAGTGGGCGTTGAAGCCCAGCCTCAGCTCAGCGCACTCAAGCGAGCGTAAGTGGCAGGCTCCGCAGGCGCTTGCCCGTCGCATCCCGGATCGCATTCGCAATCGCCGGGATTACCGGCGGCAGCGTCGGCTCGCCAAGGCCGGTCGGCGGGTTGTCAGTCACCACCCACGTGATGGCGACATCGCCGGGCGTCTGGTTAATGCGGATCAGCGGGAAATCACCGAAGTTCTCCTGCGTGACAGCGCCTGCCTTCTGCTCGATCGGCTGCCACACCAGCGCCTGCGCGATACCGTCGATCACGGCGCCCTGCATCTGGTGCTCGGCATTGAGCGGATTGATGACCTGGCTGCCGATGTCACCGGCCACCCACACCTTGTCGATGGTGATCTGGCCATCCGCAACGGTGAGATCGACCACTTCGGCAAAGTAGCCGCGATGGCTGAAGTAAAAGCCAAAGCCCCGTCCCTTGCCCGGTGTGGTCGATCGCTTGCCGGTCCAGCTTGCGAACTTGCACACCGCATCGACGACGCCGCGCGCGCGGGCAGTATCGAACACCGGTTCATCCGGATCGGACGAAGGGAACTTGCGCCCCGCGCCAAGGGTGCGCCGCATCAGCTCCGGCAGGTCCGTTCCGGCAGCCTCGGCCACTTCATCAAGGAAACCCTGAAACACGAAGGCCACGGCGTTGGATGTGGGCGCGCGCAGCCACCCGGTCGTGACGTTGGTCTTGAGGTACGAGACGCCGTAATGGACGTCCGGCAGCTCTGGCCCCGGAAATTCGCTGGCAAGCATGCCCGCCGCGCGCATCGGCTTGCCGTTCTCGCCAAAGGTCACGAAGTGGTCCTTAAGCGCCACCAGCGCGCCGCTCGCGTCGATCCCCGCAGTCATGCGGTGCCAGCCTGCAGGGCGGAAGTAGTCGTTCCGCAGATCGTCCGTGCGGTCATAGAGCAGCTTGACCGGACGGCCGGGCAGCGCCTTGGCGATGCAGGCGGTCTGGATCATGAAATCGCTCATCAACCGCCGGCCGAAACCGCCGCCGATGCGCGTCATGTGGATCGTCATCGAGGCTGGATCGATCCCCAGAACTTTGGCGATATCACCGCGCGCCGTGCCGGGATCCTGCGTCGGCGCCCAGAACTCCAGCTTGCCGTCCGGATGCCATACCGCCGTGCAGTTCTGCGGTTCAAGCGTGGCGTGGGCGAGGAAGGGGTAGGCGTAGTCGGCCGTCACCACCTTGGCTGCCTTGGACATCGCTGCATCGGCATTGCCCGCGCGGAACAAGTCCGCTGCGGGGGTCGCGCCCAGCAAGGCCTTGGCCTGCGCCGCATAGCCCTCTGTCGAGTAACCATCGAAGCCCGCGGTATCCCACTGTACGGCAAGCTTCTCGCGCGCCTTGTGAACGCGCCACCAACTGTCACCGACGATCGCCACGGCATTGTGCTTGCCCGCCGGAATTTCGCCATCGGTGATCGGCACTACCGCCAACACGCCCTTTTCCTTGCGCACGGCGGCATCGTCGAAGCTCTTGAGCGTGCCGCTGATGACGGGGCACTTGACCATTGCGGCATAAAGCATGCCCTGCGGATGGGCATCGATACCGAACAGCGGCTCGCCGCGCACGATCGCGGGCGTATCGACACCCGGACGCGGCTTGCCGACGATCTTGAAGTCCTTGGGGTTCTTGAGCGGAACCTTCTCGAGATCGGGCGCTGCGATCTTCGCGGCAATCGGCGCGAGCGCGGCATAGGTGATCGAACGGCCGCTGGCGGCGTGCTTCACCATGCCCTCGCCCGTGGTCAGACTGGCGGCGGGTACGCTCCACTGCTGCGCAGCGGCGGCGACCAGCATCGCGCGGGCACCGGCACCGGCCTGCCGCGCGGGCAGCCAGTTGAGCGGCGTGGTCATGCTACCGCCGGCGAACTGCGGGCCATACTTGTCCGCATTGTCGTCGGCCTGCTTGATCTTCACCTGGCTCCACGCAACATCGAGTTCCTCGGCGATCAGCATGGGCAGCATGGTCTTCACGCCCTGCCCGATCTCGGGATTCTTCGCGAGGATCGTGACCGTGTTGTCAGGCGCGATGCTCACGAACACACCCAGCATGGCTGGCTCCGCCGCACCGGGCGCAGCAGCAAACGCGAGCTTTGCCTCGAACGTGAGCGCGGCGCCACCGGCCAGCGAGGCGGCGAGAAACGAGCGGCGGGAAACGGAAACGGCGGTCATGCGGCGGCTCCCGAAATCGCCTTGCTTGCTTCGGCAATTGCCTTCTGAATGCGCAGATAGGTTGCGCAGCGGCAGACATTGCCGGCCATCCCGGCGGTCACCTCGTCCGCAGACGGCTTGGGAGTGGCGGTGAGCAATGCAGTGGCAGACATGATCTGCCCGGCCTGACAATAACCGCACTGCGGCACGTCAAGCGCGGTCCACGCCTCGACCACCTTGGCGCCGACCGGTGAGGCAGTCACACCCTCGATCGTCACGATTTCCTTGCCCGCGGCATCAGACAGCGCGGTCTGGCATGAACGCACGGCCTCCCCGTTCAGGATTACCGTGCAGGCACCGCAAAGCCCGGCACCGCAGCCGAACTTCGTGCCCGGCATGTTGAGATCCTCACGCAGCACCCAAAGCAGCGGCTTGTCAGGTTCGACATCCACGGTCCGAGGCTTGCGGTTCACGGTCAGCGAGATCGCCATTGCGGTCCTTTCGAGAAGCCGGGGCGGCAATAGGCGCGCCGGACCGGCAAATTCTGGGAAAATCCGGCCCTGTTCCGCTGCGGATACAGCATGGTATCGATTACCGGAGGGCCGAGTAATAACTGTTTATTTTCATATACTTGAAATGGCAGCGCAAAGTCTGTACAAACTTGCGGATTCCGTCAAGAGCGATTTGCCGGAAGGGCGCTCTGGTTAGGGTGCCGCACGCATGCTACGCATACCCCATGGACCGTAATACTGCCCCGCTGGTCGAGGCACCCAACGATGCCGGTTCCGGCGCCGATGAAGGCATGACCACCGGCCCTCGCCCCGGCACATACGCGCGCGGTACCGAAACCGTCGATGCCATTCTCAAGGCTGCGCACGATGTGCTGATCGAAGAAGGCGCGAGCGCATTCACCATCCGCCGCATCGCCAGCGCCAGCGGAATGAAGGTGGGCAATGTCAGCTACCACTTCCCGCGCAAGGAACTGCTCATCAAGATCATGCTGGACGAGCTTCTCGACAGCTATGACAAGCTGCTTGAAAGCGAAGTGCGCCAGCCTGGCATTTCTCCGGAAGACCGCCTCCGCCTGATCGTGAAGCTGTGCCTCGATGACATTGCGGGCAAGCGGACCACGCGCCTGTTCACCGAACTCTGGGCGCTTGCCAACCACAACGCATTCGTCGCCGACCGGGTGCGCGTGTTTTACCAGCGCGTGCACGATTTCATCGGCGAAGTGGTGACCGAGCTCAACCCGGCGCTCTCAGCGGAGGACGTGCGGACGCTCGCGCTCTATATCAGCGCATCGATGGAAGGCACCACGCCGTTCCTCGGCTTCGACAAACCGTGGGCCGGCAAAATGCCGCAAATCACTGCAATCGCTGCTGAAGCGATGGTGATGCTTGCCAAGTCGATCACATCGGAGCAGATTGCACTCAAGCCATAAGGCTGTGCGGGCCCTCAAGCTGAGTGCGACGCGACGGCTCCGCAGGAACGAGCATTGTTTAGACCGGGCGCGGCAGCGTGCCCGTGATGCGAGTTTGCGTGGTGGCGATGTCTTTTTCCGGACTTGGTGCGACGGCGTTTTGCAACGCCGCGCCTTGCTGCGCGCTTCTCCACCAGATCGGGCAAATTAGCGTTACAAAGCGCTTGACTAAAACTGGACGCCCGTCAAAACTTCTTCGCAGTCGCACAACTCGCGTCGATCCGCTCACCGTCCGCCCGCATTCCAACGGGCGCGCTCGGTTTGCAGCATGGCCGATCAAAGCTGTCGACGCAGGGGAATTCGCAAGTTTCCGAGTTTCAGGCAAAAGGGGCCAGGCCAGATGAAAATGATGAAGGTTCAGCGCAAATCATCGCTTTCCGCCCGCGCCAGGCACAGCGCCGCGGCCGTCTGCGCTCTGGCGCTGCTCGGCTCCGCCAACATTGCGCGCGCATCCGATCCGCTGCCGTCGGATCCGGAACTGGAAGCGGTCACGCTTTCCGCGCCAAAGCCCAGCTGGGTGTTCGTCGAGCGCGGGTTCGTAGTGCCGGGCAACGCAATCTATGACACCGACACCGGCAAGATGCTCGGCATGGTCGAGGCCTCGACCCTGTCGGATCTCTCGATCGATCCCGCTGGCAAGGCCTATTACGTTTCGGAAAGCATCTGGACCAAGGGCTGGCGCGGCACGCGGCAGGACATGATCACGGTCTATGATTCTGCCACGCTCAAGCTGAAGAATGAAATCGCAATTCCCGGCCGCATCCTGATCGGCGGACGCAAGTTCAACTTCGTCCTCGCCGATGAGGGCAAGACGGCTTACGTCTACAACCTAGACCCGGCATCCTCGGTGAACGTAGTCGATCTTGTGAAGGGCAAGTTCGTCAAGAAGATCGAACTCGCCGGCTGCGCCAGCCTGATGCCGGTCACCGGTGTCGGCTTCTCGGCGCTGTGCTCAGATGGCTCGCTCGCCACCGTCAAGGTCGCCGCTGCCAAGCCCGAGATCACTCGCTCGGCCCCGTTCTTCTCGGCCACCAATGATCCGATCTTCGACAACTTCGGTTATGACGGAGCCAAGCAGCAGGCCGTATTCCTGACCTATACGGGGCAGGTTTTTACCGCCAAGCTCGGCGCAACGCCGACGATTTCGGAACCCTTCTCGATCCAGGCGGCCGCAGGCGTATCGCCCGCCGATACAAAGCCGCTCGACGTGCACTGGTATCCCGGTGCGCGGCAGGGCCTTGCCTATCACCTCGGCACCGGCCATGCCTACGTGCTCATGCACACTGGCGAATATTGGACCCACAAGGAGCCCGGCACCGAGATCTGGGATCTCGATGTCGCAGCCAAGAAGGTCGTCCGGCGCATCCCGCTCGAGCATCCCGCGAGCGCGATCGCCATCACGCAGGAAGCCAATCCGAAGCTGGTCCTTTCCACCGAACGCGGTGAGGATGGGCCAAGCGCTCTCCTCATTCTCGATGCCAAGACCGGCGAGCAGAAGTTCATGCTCGAGAATTCGGGCGGCGGTGTGATGCGGACGCTGGAGCCCTGATGGCAGACAGCGGTGCCTTGACACTGGCTGCGCTCGGCGGAAGCGGTCTGGGCGTGATCGGCCTTGCGGGAGCGATGGGCGTTGGCCTGGTATTCCTGCAGGCCGCGCACGCCAAGCTGCGCCACCGTGAGCTTCTGGCCGGTGTCATCGCCAATTACCGCCTGCTTCCAGCAGCGCTGGTCGCCCCGGCGGCACTGCTCCTTGCTCCGGCCGAACTTGTCATCGCCATCGGCCTGCTGTTGGGCGGCAACATGCTGGCGGCTGGCGCGGCCATCATGCTTCTTCTCATTTTCGCCGCTGCCATGGGCGTGAATATCGCACGTGGGCGGCGCGAGATCGATTGCGGGTGCGGCCGTTCGCAGCTGCGCCAACCGCTCAGCTGGCTGCTTGTCACGCGCAATATCGTGCTGGCTGCGCTGCTCGTGCCGCAGCTGTTCCCGGCTGCGCCGCGCACCACGGCCGATCTCGCCATCGCGTTTGCTGGCGGTCTCGCGGTTTTCGTGATCGTCCAACTTTTCAACGCCATCGGGGCGCTGGCGGCATCGCCGCTCGCGGCTCAGCGGAGGTAACTGAATGCTGCAAGCCCTGCTCGTTTCGGCGGTTCTGTCGTGGATCATCATCCTCCTGCTCGGTGTCGCGCTGCTTGCGCTCGCCCGTCAGGTCGGCGTGCTGCACATGCGCGTTGCTCCTGCCGGTGCGCTGACGACTTCCGCAGGCCCCTCGGTCGGCAGCGCGGCTGCCGCGATCCCGGCCACTACGCTGGATGGACAGAAGACCACCGTCGGCGGCCACCTCCACGGCGTACCGCTGCGCCTCCTCATGTTCGTCTCGCCCTCGTGTCCGCTGTGCAAGAACCTCATCCCGATGGCGAAATCTTTCGCCCGCGATGAACGCGTGCAACTGGTTTTCATCGGCGATGATGACGCGGCAGCACAGCGCCAGATGATTGCCGAGCACAGCCTCGGTGGCTACCAGTTCATCAACGGCCCCGAAGTCGGCCAGGCCTACGAAGTGGCCAAGCTGCCCTATGCAGTCCTGATGGACGAGCACGGCACGATCCTCTCAAAGGGCCTCGTCAACAGCCGCGAGCACCTCGAAAGCCTGATCATCGCTCACGAAATGGGCATCCAGTCGGTTCAGGATTACATTGGCAAGCTCAAGGCCGTCGCCAATTGATCGCCATTCATTCCATCATCGAACACCGTTCCAGCGCACTGCGTTACTAGCTTCTTAGGGGACAAGCTCATGAAGACCTTCAATCCCGACGCCATGGGCGAAAAGCTGCTCCGCCGCTTTGCCGGCGGCACCTCGCGCCGCGGTATCCTCGCCCGGCTCGGCCTCGCGCTGGTCGCCGCGCCGGTTTTCCCGGTTCTGCCCGTCAGCCGTGCCAGCGCCGCCAAGCCGGACCGCTCGCCCGAGGCCAAGACTACCTTCGCCCGGAATGCGCAGTCGAAGGACGATACCAAGTGCGATTACTGGCGCTACTGCGCGATCGACGGCTCGCTCTGCTCGTGCTGCGGCGGTGCGGTAAACCGCTGCCCGCCGGGCGCTGAACACTCGCCCGTCTCGTGGGTCGGCACTTGCATCAATCCCGACGACGGCCGCGCCTACCTGATCGCCTACCGCGATTGCTGCGGCAAGGCCTACTGCGCGAAGTGCAACTGCGACGGCACCGACCGCGAGACGCAGCTCTACGTCCCGCAGCTCAACAATGACGTCATCTGGTGCTTCGGCACCACGAGCATGGAATACCATTGCTCGACGGCTGTGCTCGTCGGCACAGCCTGAGGGGTATCGCAGCGCGGCACGTGGGGCTATAAAGCGGCAAATGACATTCCGTACAGCCCTCCTTGCCGCTGCTACGCTGCTGTGCGCACTGTCGCTCGGCGCGCTGCAAGCAGCCGAGCCGGACAACCATTCGCCCGAGATCCCGGCAGGGGTAAGATCGCTGCTGGCCGATCCCGAACTGGCACAGACCGATTTCATCGAGAACTGCGCCGGTTGCCATGGCCTTCGCGGCACAACCGTTCCTGCCAAGCTGCCGGAGATCAAGGACCGCGTCGGTTGGTTCATGTGCACGCCGGGATCGCGCGCGTATCTGCTGCGCCTGCCCAATGTCGCGCATAGCCGGATTGCGGACAACGATCAGCTGGCGGACCTGATGAACTACGTGGTCTTCGTGCTCGGCGGCACGAGCGTGCCAGCTGGAACGAAGCCGTTCACCGGTCCGGAAGTTGCGTACGAGCGGCAATTCGCACTCACCAGTATTTCGCTCAAGGCCGAACGCCTGCGGCTCGCCAACGAGTCGATCAAGAAGTGCCGCGCGCCTGCATCCCTGCGCTTGCAGTATCCGGGATCGACACAATGATCGCTCACGATGATCGCAGCATCCTTGGCCTGCTGATTGAGGGTGCCGAGGCGGGCATCGAAGGCGTCCTTGTCACGCTGACCGGCATCGAGGGCGGCTCTTCGCGCGGGGTCGGCGCCCAGATGGCGGTGCTGGCGGATGGGCGCAGCGCCGGTTCCTTCTCTGGCGGATGCGTCGAAGCCGCCGTGATTGCCGAAGCGCAGGACGTGCTCGCCAAGGGCTATGGCCGCACAGTGCGCTACGGCGTGGGATCACCGTACCTCGATATCCGCCTGCCCTGCGGCGGTGGCATCGATCTGCTGTTCACGCCACACCCTGACCCGGCGGTACTTTCCGAAATTCTGGCACGGATTGATGCGCGCAAGGCGGCAGTGCTTCGGCTCAATGAAGGCGGCGCGGCCCTTTCCAGCACGCCGGGCGCCCACGGCTTCCAGCGCGCCTATGCACCGCCGCTGCGGCTCGTTGCGCTGGGGCACGGTGAAGATCTGACCGCACTGGTCCGGCTGGCGCGGGCGTTCGGCGTGACAGTCGAAGCCTTTGCCCCGGCGACCGACCGCCATGCCGCTGCCGAACCCGGTGTCATCCCGCTGGTCAGCCGCACCGCGCTGCCAGACCTTGTCGGCGATCCATGGACCGCCTTCGTGTTCCTGTTTCACGATCACGATTGGGAGGAAATGCTCCTCCCCCATGCCTTGGCGCAGGACGGCTTCTACCATGGCGCCGTTGGCAGCGCGCGCACGCACCATGCGCGGCTTGCGGGCCTGCGCACGATCGGCGTTCCGCAAGCCAGCCTCGATACGCTGCGCGGCGGCATCGGCCTTATTCCGGCGACGCGTGATCCCGCGACGCTTGCGCTTTCAGTCCTTGGCGAACTGGTTCAGGACTATCAGGCCTGTGCCGGCATGCCGGGCTGGAGCGGCCGTGCGCCGGGCCGGACGGGGCAGGATCCTGCCTCGCATGTCCCGACCCGCAACTGAGACCGGCTTTTCCGGTCTCGCGCTGATCCTGCTCGCAGGCGGACAGTCCGCCCGCTTCGGTGGTCCCAAACTGCTGGCTCCGCTCGCCGGAATGCCGCTCGCCGTCCACGCGGCGGCAATGCTCGCCGGCTTGCCGTTCACGAAGCGCTATGCCGTTGTCGGACCGCAAGTGCCGGATCTTTCCGCGCTGGGCTATGAGTGCATCCCGCTCACACCTGCCGGAGCGCCTCAGGCCCGGTCACTCGCGCTTGGGGTTGCGGCGGCCATGGCGGACGGCGCGGAGGCGGTGCTGGTCGCACTGGCAGACATGCCGCTCGTGCCGCAGGATCATATCCGCGCGCTGGTCAGCCAATTTGACGGCGATCGCATTGCCACTTCGGCGCATGGCGTCACCTTGCCGCCCGCAATCTTCGGCGCACAGCATTTTCCCGCCCTCGCCGCGCTCGATGGCGATCGCGGCGGAGCGGTGCGGCTCAAGGGCGCGCCGATAGTGGCACTCGACCCAAGGTTCGCCCTCGACGTGGACCGGCCCGAAGACCTCACACGCGCCGAAGCGCTGCTTTAGCCATCCTTCGTCATCCCCGCCTGCGCGGGAATGACGAAGCCTTGGTGATCCGGGATTACAGCAGCGCCCGATCCACTGCCTTGTGCCACCCGGCAACCAGTTCGCCGCGCAGCGCCGCGCTCATCTTCGGCTCGAAGCGCTTGTCCGCGGCCCAGGTTGCCTCGAGTGCAGCGAGATCGCTCCACACCCCCGTCGCAAGCCCGGCAAGGAACGCCGCACCCAGCGCGGTCGTCTCCACGCTTACCGGGCGCTCGACGGGCGCGACCAGCACGTCGGAAAGGAACTGGCCGAGCCAATCGTTGGCCGCCATACCTCCATCGATCCTGAGCGCCGCGTCGCCGGGGTTGGCATCCTCCTTCATCGCGTTGATGAGATCGAGCGTCTGGTAGGCCACCGATTCCAGCGCAGCGCGCGCAACATGCGCCTGCGTGGAATCAAGCGTCAGCCCGCAGATCAGCCCGCGCGCATCGGGGTTCCAATGCGGCGCGCCAAGCCCAACGAAGGCCGGCACCATGTAGACGCCGTGGTTGTCCGGCACGCGCACCGCCATGTCGTGCGTGTCCGAGGCATGGGTGATGATCTTGAGGCCATCGCGCAGCCACTTCACCGCCGCGCCCGCCACGAAGATCGCGCCTTCCAGCGCGTATGTCGTCTCGCCGTTCAGCCGGTAACCCACCGTCGTCAACATGCGCTTCTTCGACGGGATCGGCTTGCTGCCGATGTTCATCAGCGCGAAGGCGCCGGTGCCGTAGGTCGACTTGGTCATACCCGGGCGGAAGCAGGCCTGCCCGAACAGCGCGGCCTGCTGATCCCCCGCCATGCCGGCAATCGGGATCGCGCGACCGAGGATCGCCGGGTCGCATTCGCCGAAGAGGTGCGAATTGTCCTTCACCTCGGGCAGGACCGAGGCGGGCACGCGCAGCAGGCGCAGCAATTCCTCGTCCCAGGCCTGCGCTCCGATATCGAACATGAGCGTGCGCGAGGCATTGGTCGGATCGGTGGCGTGAACCTTGCCGCGCGTCAGCCGCGAGAGGAGGAAGCAGTCGATCGTCCCGAAGGCGAGTTCGCCCCGGTCTGCCGCCGCACGGGCGCCCGCCACCTCGTCGAGAATCCACGCAAGCTTGGTGCCCGAGAAATAGGGATCGAGCAGCAGCCCGGTTTTCGCGGCAAACAGCGGTTCTGCACCATCAGCCTTGAGCCGCGCGCAGGTATCGGCGGTGCGGCGGTCCTGCCACACGATGGCGCGGTGGATCGGCTTGCCGGTCGCGCGGTCCCACACCGAGACTGTCTCGCGCTGGTTGGTGATGCCGATGGCGGCAATGTCCGCCACATCGATTCCCGCCTTGCCGACCGCCTCGCGCAGCACGGTGACGACATCCTGCCAAATGTCCTCGAGATCATGCTCAACCCAGCCTGACGCCGGGTAATGCTGGGGAAATTCGCGCTGCGCCACGGCAACAGGCTTGGCCGCGGCATCGAACACGATGCAGCGGCTCGACGTGGTGCCCTGATCGATGGCAAGAATGTAGGGGGGCTGCATGGGTCTCCTCTCGTGGCGCTCGGCCGTTGGGCCCTGCCTATCCAAGCCGGAGCGGCACCGGAAGCACCCTTTGCATCCAGCCCATAGAATTTTGAGATCGCGCCCCTGCGGCGTGCGCTACTTGCGCTGGTAGACCAGCTTCCCGCCGACGAAGGTCATGTCCACCTTGCCGGTGAGGAACGTCTGCTCCGGCGCGGTCAGCGGGTCGAACGGCAGCACGATCATGTCTGCGAGTTTGCCCGGCTCCAGCGTGCCCTTCTCGTTCTCCTCCCACGAGAGGTAGGCCCCGTTTGCCGTGTACATCCGGATCGCCTCGGCGCGGTTGACCGCTTCCTCCGGCCCACGCGCCACTCCGCTCGGCCCCTTTCGCGTTGTTGCGGCATAGAGCCCGACCAGCGGCCCGATCGGCAGGTTATCGCTGGCAAAGGCCATGAACAGCCCGAACTTGTAGACCGGCGTGCTGATCGCATTGTTGTGCGCAAGCCGCCAATCATCGAGCAGCGCGGCATAGCGATCATCGAGATTGTAGAGGAAATTGGGCTGCTGCGAGATCATCACGTGATCCTGCGCCATGAGCGCCATGGTCGCGTCGGGCGGCATGATCGTGAAGTGATCGGTGAACCAGCGCCGGTCATTCGGTTCGTGCGCCGGGTCGGGAATGCTGTTCAGCGCGTTGTGATAAGCGTTGATCGTCTGGACGATGGCCGCATCACCGATGGCATGCAGCCCCATCTGCCAGCCCAGCTTCGCGGCGCTGTCGACCAGCTCCTGCAGTTCGGCATCTGTGAAGCGCCCCTTGCCGCGAAAACCGGGCTGGCCCTTGTAATCCGCCAGCAGCCACGCCGTTGGCCCTGTGAACCCGCCGTCCACCGCGTTCTCGCCGATAGCGCCGAGGCGCAGCCGGTTATCGCCGTAGCCGGTGTGGTAGGGGAACGCCTTGAGCCGCTCCGCGCCGGGGTGGATGATGTACATCGTGATGCGCGGCAGCTGGTCACCCATCGCGGCGTAGACTTCGCGCGCGCGCTTCCATGTCATGTTGGAGGCGCCCCACAGCGGGTCGAGGTCCTTGCTGTCAGTCCCGCCCTTGCCCACCGGCTCATCGTCGATGGTGCCGCTGGCGTCGTGGAAACTGGTGATGCCGAGCGCCAGCATCTGCTTGAGCCAGGTGATCGTCGGCCCGCGCATGGCGTCCCAGCCCGGATCGGGAATGAACTTCGAAACGACATCCATGCGTTCGCGGATGATCCCGCTGGGCTCGCCGTCCGGCCCCCGCTCGATCAGGCCGGTCGCAGGCTCGGGTGTGGACTTGTCCACTTTGGCAATCTTGAACGCGGCCGTGTTGTAGGCCGCCGAATGCGAACCCGCGCGCAGCAGCGCTACCGGGTTGTTCGGCGCGGCGGCATCGAGATCCGCGCGGCTGAGATTGCGCTTCTCGGTAAAGTTCGATTCCTGCCAGCCATAACCGGTGATCCACTTGCCCGGCCCCAGTTCCTTCGCTTTGGTCCGCAGCATGGCCTGCACTTCGGCGATGCTCTTCGCCTCCTCCACCGCGATGTCGTTGGGCGAAACGGGCTTGGGATGCACGTGCGTATCGATGAAGCCCGGCATCAGCGTCTTGCCGGCAAGATCGATCACCTTGGGCGCGGAATACGCCTCCAGCAGTTCCTCACCGCCAACCGCGACGATCCGGTCACCCTTCACGGCAACGGCGGTTTTCAGGGTGAATGCGCGGTCGACGGTGATGACCTGACCGTGATGGAGGATCAGATCGACCGCTTCCTTGGCGTTCGCTGGCCCTGCCGGAAGCGCGAGGGACGCTGCAACCAGTCCGCTCCAAAGCCCGATGCGCCGCGAATTCGCCATGCCGATACCCCCCGAACCAGAACAACCCCGAACACTTGTCCTAGATCGTATCAAGGGGATCGTAGGCTGTCGAATCCCTTCAGGCATTCAAATCCTGACCCCGCTCATCCTGAGCTTGTCGAAGGATGTTGGCGCGACCGTGGTGCAAGATCCTTCGACAGGCTCAGCATGAGCGGGTTTGGGCCGTATTCCGAGAGGCGCCCCCTCAGCACTCCACCACGTTGACCGCGAGCCCGCCCTGCGAAGTTTCCTTGTACTTGTCGCGCATGTCGAAACCGGTCTGGCGCATCGTCTCGATCACCTTGTCGAGGCTGACCATGTGTTCACCGTCGCCCAGCAGCGCGAGGCGCGAGGCGTCGATGGCCTTGACCGCGCCCATTGCGTTACGTTCGATGCAGGGTATCTGCACCAGGCCTCCGACCGGATCGCAGGTGAGCCCCAGATTGTGCTCCATGCCGATCTCGGCCGCGTTCTCGATCTGCGCGTTGGTGCCGCCCAATGCCGCTGTTAGCCCGGCCGCCGCCATGGAGCAGGCCACGCCTACTTCGCCTTGGCAGCCCACTTCCGCGCCGGAAATCGAGGCATTGCGCTTGTAGAGCGCGCCGATCGCCGCCGCCGTCAGCAGAAACACGCGCCGCCCCGCAACGTCGCCGCGATAGCACCGCTCGTAGTAGCGCAGGACAGCCGGGATGATGCCCGCAGCGCCATTGGTCGGCGCCGTGACGACGCGCCCGCCCGCAGCGTTTTCCTCGTTGACCGCCATGGCCCAGAGGTTGATCCAATCGAGCACCACCAGCGGATCACTGAGCGCCGCCTGTTGGCGCGACACGAGTTCCGCAGCGATCCCTTGCGCCCGGCGTTTGACCCTGAGGCCACCGGGCAGGACGCCGCCTTGCGAGGTGCCGCGGTCGATACAGGCCGCCATCGTCTCGGCAATGTGGTCGAGGCCCTGCTGCACTTCGTTCAGGGGCCGAAGCGCCGTTTCGTTCTGCAGCATCAGTTCGGCAATGGAGAGGCCCGCTTCCCCCGCCATCTTGATAAGCTCGTCCCCGGTCGTGAACGGATAGGGCACCGGCGCCGTATCGCCCGCAGGCGCATTGCGGCCAGCCTCTTCCTCATCGAGCACGAAACCGCCGCCGACCGAATAGTAGAACCGCCGCAGCAGCAACGCATCGCCCGCCCCGAAAGCGGAAATCGCCATCGCATTGGAGTGGAACGGTTGCCGCTCGCGCTGATGGAAATGGAGGTCGTCGGCTGGCGCGAACTGTACCCGCTGCTTGCCGAGCAGATCGATCGTGCCGGTCTCATGCACCGCAGCGATCCTGCCCGGTGCAGCATCGATATCGACTTCGGCGGGTGTCTCGCCCATCAGGCCAAGCAGCACCGCCGTATCGGAGGCGTGCCCCTTCCCCGTCAGCGCCAGTGAGCCATAGAGATCGACCTCGAGGCGCAGGGTCTGCGCCAACAGCCCGCGCTCTTCGAGGAGCAGGCCAAACCGCCGCGCGGCGACCATCGGGCCCACGGTATGCGAGCTCGATGGCCCGACGCCAATCTTGAACAGTTCGAAGGTCGAGACGGTCATGCCGGCAAGGCAGGCGCGCGTTCGGGGATCGCCGCGATGAGCGGGTCATGGCCCCAGGCACCCAGTGCGCGGATCAGGTCTGCACCCGAAAGGCCAATCGTCGCTGTGTTGCGCAGCGGGTGAACATGAACCGCATCCGCCGCCGCAAGATCGGGATCGAGCACCACGCGCACCGCGCCGCCGGTATCATTGAGCGCAGCCAGCGGGGTCACCGAACCCGGCGTCACACCCAGCAGGCGCTCCATATCCTCGGCCTTGCCGAAACTCAGCTTCTTCGCGCCGATCACGCCTGCCAGTGCCTTGAGGTCAACGCGGCGGGAATGCTCCACGGTCACCAGCCAGAACTGGCCTCCGGCATCCTTCAGAAACAGGTTCTTGGTATGCGCGCCCGGCAATGCATCGTGGATCGCAAGGCTTTCCTCGACCGTATAGACCGCCTCATGCTCGAGGATCGACCAACCGATGCCCAGCGCGGCCAAGGCCTCCTTCAGCGCCGTGTCGCTCATCCGTGTGCACCCGGCATCGCGGCAAGGAAGGCGTTCCACAGCCATGTTGCAAAGCTGCGCCACACTTCTACGTGCCAGCGATCTTCCGCCTCGCGCCAGACCACGATTTCGACCGTCTCGAACACGGTCCGCGTCGCGCGGCCCACGCCCATATTGGCCAGATCGAGCGGGCATCCGCTGGAAAGCACGGCCAGCGCGGCCGGCCCTTCAAGCACCAGTCCGAGTGCGCGCGATGATACGTCGGTCACACTGACGGGCAGCCCTTCACCACGCGGCAGCACCGTATCTTCGGCAAGGATGGCATACCATTCGTCCGGGCCAAGGCAGATCACGCCTTCGGCCTGATCGCCGATCTTGCCGGGAAGCGTGCGTCCAACCACTTCGGCGAGGACCTTGGCATCGCGCGCCCGCAGCGAATAGCGCGACCGCGGGCCAGCATGCGAAAGCCGCACCCCGGCACCCTGCACCGGCTCCGTGCCGAGCTTCAGCTCCGCTGCCGAAACCGCGATTTCTGCGATCTCAACCATTCAGGCGGCTCCCTTCGGCATCGTAGAACATCGGTGCGACGACCTTCGCGCTGATCGTCCTGTCAGGCATCGGAATGTGCAGCGTCTCGCCCATCCGGTCGCGCCC
The DNA here is from genome assembly GCF_007991615.1 of Novosphingobium sediminis. Lineage (GTDB taxonomy): Bacteria > Pseudomonadota > Alphaproteobacteria > Sphingomonadales > Sphingomonadaceae > Novosphingobium > Novosphingobium sediminis. The sequence goes on from NZ_BJYR01000002.1 coordinate 160,093, forward strand.
GCCCGCCACCAGCGCCATCGCGATGGAGCGGCCCAGCGTCGCGCTGTGATACGAGGACGTCACGTGCCCGATCATCGTCATCGGCACGGGCTGGTTCGGATCGGCCACGATCTGCGCGCCTTCCTCCAGCACCGCCTGCGGATCATCAGTAAGCAGCCCCACCAGCTGCTTGCGGCCCGGCGCCACGATGTCGGGCCGCGCCAGCGAGCGCTTGCCGACGAAATCGGGCTTCTTCTTGCCAACCGCCCAGCCAAGACCGGCATCGTCCGGCGTCACCGTGCCATCGGTATCCTGCCCGACGATGATGAAGCCCTTCTCCGCACGCAGCACATGCATCGTCTCGGTGCCATAGGCCACCGCGCCGTGCTTCTGCCCTTCGGCCCAGATCGCTTCCCAAACGGCACGGCCATGTTCTGCCGGCACGTTGACTTCGAAGCCCAGTTCGCCGGTGAAGCTCACGCGGAACAACCGTGTATCGACGCCGCAAATCTTGCCTTCGCGCACGGACATGTGGGGGAAGGCCTCGGGCGAAAGGTCGATGCCCTCCACCAGCGGTTCGATCACGCGCCGCGCCTTGGGGCCCTGTACCGCGATCACCGCCCATTGCTCGGTCGTGCTCGTCAGCCAGACGTCGAGGTCCGACCACTCGGTCTGGAGGTAGTCCTCCATCATGTTCAGCACGCGCGCAGCGCCGCCGGTCGTCGTCGTCAGGTGGAACCGGTCGGGCGCAAGCCGCGCCGAAACACCGTCGTCGATGATGAAGCCGTGCTCGCCCAGCAGCAGGCCGTAGCGGCAGCGTCCCGGCTCGAGCGACTTCCACGGGTTCGTGTACATGCGGTTGAGGAATTCCGCCGCATCCGGCCCCACCACTTCGATCTTGCCGAGCGTGGAGGCATCGAACACGCCGACCGCCGAACGCACGGTGCGGCACTCGCGTGCAACCGCCGCGTCCATGTCCTCGGACCCTTGCGGGAAATAGCGCGCGCGGCGCCACTGCGCGACGTTTTCATAAACCGCACCCTGCGCCGCCGCCCAATCGTCGATCACCGACTTGCGAAGCGGCTGAAACAGCGCTTCCTTGTGGTGGCCTAGGATCGCGCCAAAGCTCTGCGGCGTATAGGGCGGACGGAACGTGGTCAGGCCGATCTCGGTCACCGGCCGGTGCAGCACTCCCGAGGCGATCTGGAGGCCGTTGAGGTTCGAAGTCTTGCCCTGATCGGTCGCCATGCCATTGGTGGTGTAGCGCTTGATGTGCTCGATCGAACGGAAGCCTTCCTGCACCGCAAGGCCGATATCGCGCGCCTTCACGTCGTTCTGGAAATCGACGAAGGCCTTGCTGTCATGAAGCGGTTTGGGCGCGGGCAGCAGTCCGCCCGAGAGGCCCTTGCCGTAGTCCCAGGCGCCACCGCAAGCGCCAACGCAGCGCAGGTCTTCGTGCGTCTTGTCCGGCACGAATGCGCCCCAGGCTTCATCCCAGCGCAGCGAACCCTTGGCGTGGCTCCACAGGTGCACCGTCGGGGTCCATCCGCCAGCCATCAGCACGGCATCGCAATCGATCTTCTGGCCCTTGCCGACACCGGCCAGCGCGATGGTCACGCCCTTCACCGCCTGCCCGCCGGAAACGCCCGTCACGGCATAGCCCTGATAGCACGCAATCCGTGCGGCACGCGCGCCTTCGATCAGTTCGGACGCCACATCGCGCCGCATATCGACGATAGCCGCAATGTTGACGCCCGCCTTGTGCAGCGCGAGCGCATCGCGCCACCCGCTGTCATGCACCGCCATGACGACCAGCTTGCGACCAACCGCCACGCCATAACGCAGCGCAAAGGTCTTCGCCGCGCTCGCCAGCATTACGCCGGGCACATCATTGCCTTCGAACACCAGGGGGCGCTCGATCGCGCCCATCGCGAGCACGACTTCGCCTGCACGGATACGCCAAAGCTTCTCGCGCGCGCCTTCGGCCTCATCCACCGATAGGTGATCGGTCAGGCGCTCTGCTGCCACAACGAAGTTCTGGTGATAGTGGCCGATTGCTGTCGTGCGCGGCAGCACCGTCACATTGTCCATCGCAGCCAGCTTGGCAGAGGCCTCTTCAAGCCACGGCCACTGCGCGGGATCACTGAGCGCGCCGCCGCCGATTTCTTCCTGTTCGTCGATCAGGATGACCCGTCCGCCGCCCGCTGCCGCTTCGAGCGCCGCTGCAATACCCGCAGGCCCGGCGCCGACAACCAGCGTCTCGCAATGCGCATAGGTCGCGTCATAGTGATCGGGATCGCGCGTCGTCGGGCTGTCGCCAAGGCCAGCAAGACGCCGGATGATCGGCTCATAGACCTTCTCCCATGCAGCGCGCGGCCACATGAAGGTCTTGTTGTAGAAACCCGCCGGGAAGAACGCGGAGAACACGTTGTTGACCGCGATCAGGTCGGTCTTGAGCGTCGGGAAACGGTTTTGGCTCGTCGCAGTCAGCCCATCGTGCAGCGCCACCGAAGGCGCACGCAAGTTGGGCGTGATGCGGCCAGGCCCGCGATCGACCGTCACCAGCGCGTTGGGCTCTTCCACACCAGCACCGAGGATGCCGCGCGGGCGGTGATACTTGAACGAGCGCCCGAACAGCATCTGGCCTTGCGCAAGAAGTGCGGAGGCAAGGCTGTCCCCGGCATAACCCCACTGGGCCTTGCCATCGAACGTGAAATTGCGCTTGGTGCGGCGGTCGATGCGGCCGCCATCCGCCAGTCTGAAGCCGCTCACTTGCGGGCCTCCCCGGCCTTGTAGGTTGTCTCGAAAACGTCGGTCACCGTATCCCGAACTGCATTGAAGAAGCGCCCGCATCCGTGCGTGTGCCGCCACCGTTCATGGTGCCGCCCGCGCGGATTGTTGCGGATGTAGAGGAATTCCTCCCACTGCTCGTCCGAATAGGTCGAAGGGTCCACCGGACGCGCTATATGCGCCTCGCCGCCATAGGCGAACTCCACCTCGGGGCGCGCCTCTTCGCAATAAGGGCAATGAATCAGAATCATGGCTTGTGCCTCAGTGCGCGACAGCGGCCGCAGCCGCTTCGTCGATCAGCCGTCCGTTGCGGAACCGGTCGAGATTGTAGGGCGCGTTGATCTTGTGCGGCTCGTCGTGTGCCATCGTGTAGGCGAGCAAGTCGCCCGCACCCGGGGTCGCCTTGAAGCCGCCGGTGCCCCAACCGCAATTGACGTAGAGCCCCTTGACCGGTGTCTTGCCGAGGATCGGCGAACGGTCCGGTGTCACATCGACGATCCCGCCCCAGGTGCGCAGCATCCGCATCCGCGTGAAGATCGGGAAGATCTCGCAGATCGCGGCCAGCGTGTGCTCAACGATATGGAACGCACCGCGCTGCGAATAGCTGGTGTACTGGTCGGTGCCCGCGCCGATCACCAGCTCGCCCTTGTCGGACTGGCTCATGTAGGCATGGACCGTGTTCGACATGACGACGCAGGGGAAGATCGGCTTCACCGGCTCCGATACCAGCGCCTGCAGCGGGTAGCTCTCCAGCGGGAAATCGAGGCCCGCCATCTTCATGACGAGCGAGGTGCTGCCGGCAGCCGAAACGCCGACCCGGCGCGAGGCAATGAAGCCGCGCTCGGTCTCGACGCCTTCGATGGCACCGTCCGCGCCGCGCCGGATGCCCGTCACCGCGCAGTTCTGGATGATATCAACGCCCAGCGCAGAGGCTGCACGCGCATAACCCCAGGCCACACTGTCATGCCGCGCCGTGCCGCCGCGCCGCTGCAACGCGCCGCCCAGCACCGGATGGCGCGTGCGCGGGGAAATGTCGATCGGCGGGCAATAGGCCTTGCACTCTTCAGGCGTCAGCCATTCGTTGTCGACGCCGTTCAAGCGATTGGCGTGAATGTGCCGCTTGAAGCTTTGCACATCATGCACGTTGTGCGCGAGCATCAGCACGCCGCGCTTCGAATACATGATGTTGTAGTTGAGATCCTGGCTCAGCCCGTCCCAAAGCTTCACCGCGTGATCGTAAAGATGCGCGCTCTCGTCGTAGAGGTAGTTCGAGCGGATAATCGTGGTGTTGCGCCCGGTGTTGCCGCCGCCCAGCCAGCCCTTCTCGATCACGGCAACGTTGGTGATGCCGTACTTCTTGGCAAGGTAGTACGCCGCACCAAGCCCGTGCCCGCCAGCGCCGACGATGATCGCATCATAGCTCGCCTTGGGCGCCTTGTCGGGCCAGTGCTCGGGCCAGCCCTGATGGCTGCGAAACGCCTCGCCGATCAGGTTGAAACCGGAAAACCGCTTCATCTGGCTCAGACCCCCAGAGCAGCGCGGCTGCGCTCGACGTAGAAGGCCTTGAACGCGTCCACCAGCTTCTCCTCGACCGAATACATGCCCGGGCGATAGCCATCGCCCTTGATGCCGGCGTGGTTGACCGCCGAGAGATGGCTGTCTTGCGCGTTCGTGGCGCGCCACACCGCCGCGAGGTTTGCGGGATCGTAATCAACGCCTTCAACTGCATCTTCGTGCACAAGCCAGGTGGTGCGCAGCAGCGTCTTCTCCGGTCCCAGCGGGGTGAGCGAGAACGTCACCACGTGATCGCAGCAGAAGTGGTGCCACGAATTGGGCTGCGTCCACACCGAAAGGCTGGTCGTCTCATTGAGGCCATGCGGCCAGATCGGCTTCTGCGAGGCGGGCTTGCCGTCAAGCGTCTGCGAAACCGCGCCGTTTGCCAGCGGCAGGCGGGCCACGCGGTGCCACCAGTTGTCAGGGAACTCGACGATGTCGTGGTAGAAACCCAGGTCTTCCCAGCGCTGGCGCTGCGCTTCGAGCATGGCATCGAACGCCGCGTCATCGACGACGTCGCCCTCGCCGTCCTCGGGCAGCCCCTTGCCGAAGCCATAGGTCGAAAGCGACTTCAGCAGTTCGGGATGGCTCGCGTCGCAGTGGTAGCACTCGCGGTTGTTTTCCATCACGAGCTTCCAGTTGGCGGGCTCGATCAGATCGTCCTGCACCGCGACCTTCAGCTTGGTCATGTCGTAGATCGCGATCTGCTCTTCGATATCGGCCTTCACGCGGTCGATCGGCGGCGGATTGTCCGCAAGGCAGAGGAAGATCAGGCCGCCGATGTTCTCCAGCGCGACCGGGCGCAGGCCGAACTCCGCTTTGTCGAACTCTTCCGGCATGTTGCGCGCGGCAAGCAGCTTGCCGTCGAGCGAGAAGGTCCACTGGTGGTACGGGCACACCAGACGCGCGCTCTTGCCCGCGCCGTCACACAGCTTCGCGCCGCGATGGGTGCAGCTGTTGTGGAAGGCCTTGATCTCGCCATCCTTGGTGCGGGTCACGATCACCGAAGTATCGCCCAGCTCGAACAGGAAGCGGTCGCCCGGGTTCTTCACGTGCGCAATCGTGCAGGCGTAAAGCCACACCGACTTGAGCATCACCTCGGTGTCAAATTTGTAGGCCTCCTCGCTCACATAGAGCTTCTGCGGGAGGGTGAAGCCGGGCTTGTCCTGCTTCAGGCTTTCGGCAATCGCGTCAAAGTGCATCATGGGATCAGCTCCGCAATGCGTTGTTGTCCGGGTCGAAGGGCGAATCCGGGATGACGACCGCGCGGTGCGGCTCACCCAGAATGACGATCTCGAGTTCAGTGCCGACAGCGGCGTGTTCCGGCCCGACCATCGCGAGGGCGAGGCTCTTGCCGCAGCGCCAGCCATAGCCGCCCGAAGTTGCGCGGCCAACCAGCTCGCCATCACGGAAGATCGCTTCCGAACCGCGCGCATCGGCATCGGTCACGCCGAAGACTTCGAGCGTCACGAACTGCCACTTCAGGCCCGCTTCCTTGCGCGCCAACAGCCCCTCGCGGCCCTTGAACGCCGGCTTCTTGAAGCTGACGAAGCGGTCGAGCCCGCTTTCGAGCGCCGCATATTCGATCGAAAGCTCGCGCGGGATCAGCTTGTAGCTCTTTTCGATCGCCATCGCGGTCATCGCGCGGATACCGAAGGGCTTGATCTGGAACTCTGCGCCCGCCGCCATGATCTTGTCGAAGATGTAGTTCTGCATCTCGATCGGGTGGTGGATTTCAAAACCCAGCTCGCCGATGAAGTTCACGCGCAGCAGATCGACCTTGGCCGTGCCGAGCGAAACCGACTGGCCGGTCAGCCACGGAAACGCTCCGTTCGAAAGATCGGCGTGGGTCAGCTTTTGCAGCACATCGCGCGACTTCGGACCGGCAACCACCAGCACGCCCATTGCAGTCGTCAGGCGTTCAAAGCGCACCGAGCCGTCAGTCGGCAGGGCTTTCAGCAGATAGTCCTGGTCATGGCGCTCCAACGCACCCGCCGAGACGAGGTAGTACTGCTGCGGCCCCTTCTTGTAGACGGTGAACTCGGCGCGCACGCCGCCGATATCCGTCAGCAGGTACGACAACGTCACGCGGCCGGTCTTCTTGGGCACCACGTTGGACAGCAGGCCATTGAGCCAATCTTCCGCGCCGGGGCCAGAGATCATGCACTTGGCGAAGGCCGACATGTCCTGAATGCCGACATGCTGCGTCACGTGGCGGCATTCGTTGCCGACATGCTCGAAGTAGTTCGAGCGGCGGAACGACCACTTCTCGCGGATCGGCTCACCGGGCACATCGGGGTGGTTGTGGTTGAGGATAACGTCCGGACGGTCGAGATCGGCATCGGTCAGCTCATAGCCTTCCGGCGCGAACCAGTTCGGGCGCTCCCAGCCAAACACGCTGCCGAACACGGCGCCTAGCGCCTTCATCCGGTCGTAGCACGGCGTGCGGCGGAGCGGGCGCGCGGCCTCGCGCTCTTCGTCCGGGTAGTGGACGGTGAAGACCTTGGCGTAGGCTTCCTCGTTCTTCTCGATGAGATAGCCTTCGCCCGCATAGTCGCCGAAGCGGCGCGGATCGACGCCCATCATGTCGATGCTCGGCTCGCCCTCGACGATCCACTGCGCCAGCTGCCAGCCAGCGCCACCTGCAGCGGTGATGCCGAACGAGTGGCCTTCGTTGAGCCAGAAGTTCTTCTTGTCCCACGCCGGGCCGACGATAGGCGAACCATCGGGCGTGTAGGCAATCGCGCCGTTGTAGACCTTCTTGACGCCGACTTCGCCGAACGCGGGCACGCGCTCGATGGCGGAGAGGATGTACGGCTCCAGACGCTCAAGCGCGTCGGGGAACAGCTCGTATTCGCTGTTGGCCGCCGGGCCCTTCACGTAGCATGCGGGCGCGCCGATCTCGTAGGGCCCGAGCAGCAGGCCGCCGGCTTCCTCACGCATGTACCAGCTGGCGTCGCTCTCTCGCAGCACACCCATTTCGGGCAGGCCCTGCTTGCGGCGCTCCATGATCGCCGGGTGCTGTTCCGTAACGATGTACTGGTGCTCGACCGGCACGACCGGGATATCAAGCCCGACCATCGCACCCGTCTGGCGCGCGAAGCTGCCGGTGGCGGAAACGACGTGCTCGCAGGTGATCTCGCCCTGATCGGTCGTGACGACCCACTCGCCATTGGCCTTCTGGGTGATGTCGGTCACGGTCGTGTTGCGATAGATCGTGGCGCCGCGCTGACGGGCACCCTTGGCGAGCGCCTGCGTGAGATCCGCCGGCTGGATGTAGCCGTCCGCCGGGTGCTGGATCGCGCCGAGCACGTTCTGCATCTCGGCCAGCGGCCAGATCGCCTTCACTTCGTCGGGCGTCAGGAAATTGACTTCGACGCCAATCGTCTTCGCGACTCCGGCGTAGTACTTGTACTCGTCCATACGGTCGCGCGTGGTGGCGAGGCGGATGTTCGAAACGTTGGAGAAGCCGACGTTGAGCTCGGTTTCGGCCTCAAGCGAGGGATAGAGATCGACCGAGTACTGGTGCAGCTTGCCCACCGAGTACGAGAGGTTGAACAGCGGCAGCAGGCCTGCGGCGTGCCATGTCGAACCCGAGGTCAGCTCCTTGCGCTCGATGAGAACGCAATCGCTCCAGCCGAGCTTGGCAAGGTGATAGAGCGTGCTCACGCCCACCACACCGCCGCCAATGACCACTACCCGCGCTGTCGTCTTCATTTCGCCCTCGGCTTTCGATTTCTTATATCAGGCATCCGATATGCCAGCCAAGCGCGCGCGGCTGAACCGCTCATTGCAGCCATCGCAAAGACTAATGCAGAGTATTAGCCAGGCCTAGCCAACCGGAACCGGCAACTTTGCGAGGGAATGTGCGCCCCAAACCACCGCCGCACAAGCCGCAAGCGCCAGCCACGGCAGCACTCCCGCGCGCTTCACCGCAGGGCTTTCGGCAAAGTCTTCCGCCAGCGCCGCCGGGAACACGCCTTTGTCCTGCACGTAGTGGCGGAAGGCGAAGACGGGCAGAATCAGCAGCACACCGATAAGGCCGTTGCGCAGCGTCCCGGCGCCATAGACGTCCGCACCCGCCCCCATGAAGGCCATGTTGACAAAGCCCAGCACCGCGCCGAGCCCGAGCAGCCATGTCGGGCAGCGAAACGGCCGCTCCCAGGTCGCGCGGTCCATGCGGTGGATCCAGCCCGATTGCAGGTTGAGGAAATTGAACGCCATGTAGCAGACGTTCGAGATCATCAGCACTGCGAAGTAGTCCGAAGCGAGCAGCAGCACGAGATTGAACGCAAGGTCCGTCCACATCGCCGCAGTCGGCGCGCCGTGACTGTTCACGCGGCCCAGATACTTCGGCAGCCAGCCATCGACTGCCGCCTGATAAAGCGTGCGCGAGGAGCCCATCATCGAGGTCATCACGATGAGCAGCAGCGAGAGGATCAGCATCGCGATGAACAGGTTGGCGACGACCACCGCGCCGCCTGCCGTAACGCCCAGACCCTTGGTGACGATGGTGGCCAGTGCCAGCGCGACGCCCGAACCATCGCCGATGCGCGGGTCCATCATCGCTTCGAGGCCCAGCGAGGCCTGAAACGCCAGCGGCACCAGCGCGAAGATCACGATGCACAGGATGCCCGAAGCTATCAGCGCGCGCGGCGTATCTCGCGCCGGGTCCTTGAACTCGCGGGTATAGCAGACCGCCGTCTCGAACCCGTAAGTCGACCAGCCCGCGCCGAACATCGCGGCAGCCATCAGGGTGAGGCCATAGCCATCCCATGTGCCAAAATGCGCATGCCCCGCTGCATCGCGGACGAGCGGCAGGATCGGGAACAGGTTCTGCGTCGGCAGATCGCCCGTAATCAGCGGGACAAAGCCGACGAGGATCAGCGGCGCAAGGCAGGCGATGCCGAGGATTTTCTGCGCGTTCGCAGCCTTGGCCGCGCCGCCATGCTGCAAGGCGAAAGTCAGCAGCAGAAACGCAGTCCCGATGATCGAGACGGCATTGATACGCAGCGTCAGCTTCTCGCGGATGAAGCCCAGGTCGAGCAGCGTGATATGCCAGGTATTGATCGCACTATCGGGCGCAAACAGGCTCGCCATGATGTAGCCCGCCGCCAGACTGGTGCCCAGCGTCAGCACCGGCGACCACGCCAGCCAGTTGCACCACACCGAAATCGGCGCCACGAACTTGGAATAGGGCAGCCAAGCCGCCGCGCCATAGACCGAGGCCCCGCCCGACTTGTGCGGATAGAGCCCGGCGATCTCTGCGTAGACGAAGCTCTGCAGGAACCCCATCATGATCGAGGCTATGAAGATCACCCAGCTCGGCTGGCCGATCATGGTGGCGATACCGCCAATGGTCAGAAGAACGCCTGCCGGCACACCGGACGAAGCCCAGAACGCGCCCTTCCAGTCGAGCGAGCGATGCAGTTCGCCGTTTTCCTCGATACCGGCGACGTCAGCGATCGCGGCTCCGCTCATCGTTGTGAGGTCTCCCAATTCGGGGCGACGTAGTAGGGCGCATTCGAAGGCGCGAGCATGTCCTTGCCGAGGATGTGGTCCGCGCCCTTTTCGCCAATCATGATGGTTGGCGCATTGAGGTTGCCAGTGGTGACGGACGGCATGACCGAACTATCGACCACGCGCAGGCCTTCCACGCCGATCACGCGCAGTTCAGGATCGACCACCGCAAAGGGATCATCCACCGCGCCCATCTTGCAGGTGCACGAGGGGTGATAGGCGCTCTCGACCTTCTGGCGGATGAAGGCGTCGATCGCCTCGTCGCTGGTCACATCCGCGCCCGGCTGGATTTCGCGGCCCCGCCAAGGTTCGAACGCAGGCTGCTGGAAAATCTCGCGCGTCAGCCGCACGCAGGCGCGCATTTCCTCGATGTCGTCGGGATGCGAAAGGTAGTTGAAGCGGATCACTGGCTTGTCGTTCGGATCAGCGCTCCGCAGGGTTACCGAACCCCGGCTCTTTGAACGCATCGGGCCGACATGGGCCTGAAAGCCGTGCTCACTCGCCAGCGAATTGCCGTCGTAGCTCACCGCCATCGGGAAGAAATGGTACTGGATATCGGGATAGCGGATGCCGGCCTTGCTGCGGATGAATCCGCAGGTCTCGAAGTGGTTGGTCGCACCAAGGCCTGATTTCAGAAACAGCCAGCGCGCGCCGACCAGCCCTTTGCCGAAGAGATTGGCGTACTTGTAGAGCGTGACCGGCTGCGTGCAGGCCATCTGGAAATAGAACTCGAGGTGGTCCTGCAGGTTCGCGCCGACCCCGGCGCGGTCCGCCACGACCTTGATCCCGTGCCGCGCCAGTTCCTCCGCCGGGCCGATGCCCGAAAGCTTCAGAAGCTGCGGCGAATTGATTGGCCCCCCGGCAAGAATGACTTCGCGATTGGCCTTCACGATGGACCGCTTGCCATAGCGCTCGATCTCGACGCCCACCGCACGCTTGCCTTCCATCACCACCCGCGTTGCGAGGGTGTGTTGCAGCACAGTCAGATTGGGCCTGCGCATCGCCGGGCGCAGGTAGGCCTTTGCCGCCGAGCAGCGCTCGCCATCGCGGACGGTCATGTCCATCCGGCCAAAGCCTTCCTGACGGTAGCCGTTGACGTCATCAGTCAGCGAATAGCCGGCCTGCTTTGCCGCATCGAGCCACGCCTGATTGAGCGGGTTTTGCAAGGTGCCATAGCGCGTATCGAGCGGCCCATCGCCGCCGCGATACTCGTTCCCGCCCTCGTCGCGGCGCTCCGCGCGCTTGAAGTAGGGCAGCACCGAGGCGTAGTTCCAGCCCCGCGCGCCTTCTTCTTCCCAGCGCTCGAAATCCAGCGGATTGCCACGGATGTAGACAAGGCCGTTGATCGAGGAGGACCCGCCGAGCCCTTTGCCGCGCGGCGTGTGCAGCACGCGGCCATCAAGGCCAGGCTCGGGCTCGCTCTCGTACTGCCAGTTCCACCGCGCGGTGTTCATCGGGATCGCGAGCGCACTCGGCATCTGGATGTAGATCGACTGGTCCGACCCGCCGAATTCCAGCACCAGCACCTTGTGCTTGCCGTCCGCCGAAAGCCGGTCAGCCAGCACGCAGCCGGCCGACCCGGCCCCAACGATGATGTAGTCGAATTCCCCGTCAGTAAGGGGCATCGATCGGCTCCATCGCGACATAGACGCCCTTCAGGCGCGTGAAGTGGTGGATCGCCTCGCGGCTGTTCTCGAAGCCGATGCCAGACTGCTTGAACCCCCCGAAGGGCATTTCCACCGGGCAGATGTTGAAGGTGTTGATCCAGCAGGAGCCCGCATCGAGCGCCGCGATCACACGGTGCGCCCGCGTCAGGTCATTGGTGAACACACCCGCCGCCAGCCCGAATTCGGTGTCGTTCGCGCGGGCGATCACTTCCTCTTCGCTGTCGAACGGCAGAACCGTCATCACAGGCCCAAAGATTTCCTCGCGCACCACGGTCATGTCGTCGGTGCACGCGCTAAATACCGTAGGCGCCACGTAAAAACCGGCTGCCGGCACGCCCTCTGTCACGCGGTGGCCGCCGGTCAGAACCTCGGCGCCTTCGGCCTTGCCCTTCTCGATATAGCCCATGACCTTGTTCAGGTGCGCTTCCGAGATCAGCGAGCCCATCTGTGTCGCCGGGTCCATCGGGTCGCCCAGCTTGATCCGCTCGGTACGTGTCTTCAGGCTGGCAAGGAACTTCGGCAGAATGCTGCGTTCCACGAACACGCGCGTGCCGTTCGAGCAGACCTCACCCGCCGAGTAGAAATTGGCGAGATGTGCGCCCGAAACCGCGTTCTCGATATCGGCATCGGCGAACACGATCAGCGGTGATTTACCGCCGAGTTCCAGCGTCACGTTCTTGAGCGTCGAAGCGGCGCCCGCCATGATCTTCTTGCCCGTCGGCACAGAGCCGGTGAGCGAGATCTTGGCGATGCCGGGGTGTTCGGTGAGCATTGCGCCCGTCGCACCGAAACCGTGGAGCACCTGGAACAAGCCTTCCGGCAGCCCGGCTTCAAGGTAGATCTTTTCCACCTCGATCGCGGTCAACGGGGTCAGTTCCGAAGGCTTGAAGATCACCGCATTGCCGCAGGCAAGCGCGGGCGCGGACTTCCAGCAGGCGATCTGGATCGGATAATTCCAGGCCCCGATGCCCGCGCAGACCCCCAGCGGCTCTCGGCGGGTATAGCCAAATGCGCTGGGCCCCAGATCGATATGCTCGCCCGCGATGGTCGGCGCGACACCGGCGAAGAACTCAAGGCAATCGATGCCCGAGACGACATCGACCACTATGGTTTCCTGGATCGGCTTGCCGGTATCGCGTGTTTCCAGCGCGGCCAGTTCGTCATTGCGCTCGCGCAGGATCTCTGCCGCGCGGCGCAGGATGCGGCCGCGCTCGGTGCCGGTGCGCTTGGCCCATTCCTTCTGCGCTGCTGCCGCCTTGGCGACTGCTGCATCGACTTCGGCCTGCCCGGCGATGGGCAAAGTCGCCAGCACTTCGCCGGTTGCCGGATTGATGGTCTGGAAGGTCTCGGTCATGGGTTGGTATCGCTGCTTTCAAATTGAAGGAAGAACCCCTCCGACCTGCCTTCGGCACGCCGCTTCCCCACTTCACGAAGTGCAAATAGGGGGCGGCTCGCGAAGCGAGACGGAGGGGTTCTTCTTCTACTTACTTCCCGAAGTGCCACACCGCATTAACACCCCAGGTGCGCGGCTTGGCGTAGACGCCCGTCGTATAGCCCCAATACGTCGAAGCGTCGAAGGCATAGACGCGGTACTGGCGCTCGAACACATTGTTCACGAAGAACGCGAGGTCGAGGTTGCTGTCCTTGGGCGTGAAGCCCACGCGCACGTTCGCCACAGCATAAGCGCGTTCGCGTTCGACCGGCGCGCACATCACCGTGAAGCAGAACTTGCCGGTGTAGAGCGCGTCCGCCTGCAACGAGGCGCGGCCGATGGCGGTGTCGAACTCATAGCGCACCAGCGCATTGCCGGCGAAGCCGGGCGCCTGCGGCAGGTCGCTCGTCTTGATCGTAGCGCCGTCGGGCAGCAGCACGTTCTTCACTTCGCTATCCTGCAGCGCGCCGGATAGCTGCAGCGTCAGGCCCGGGATCGGACGGCTGGTGATGTCCGCCTCGATGCCCTTGATCTTGGCCGGCAGGTTGCGAACCACCTGCGCCGCGAACACCTGCACGAAGGCCTGGTAGTTCTTGTAATCGTAGTAGAACGCCGCGAGGTTGAACTGCGTGTTCCCCGGAAGCTTGGCCTTCACGCCCACTTCATAGGCGTTGAGCGTTTCCGGCCGGTAGGGGATGTTGTTCAGCACGTCGACAAGCTGCGTCGGGAACGGCGTGCCGGTCGAGAAGGTGAACCCGCCCGACTTGGAGCCGCGGTTGTAGCTTGCGTAGATCAGCGTGTCGGGCGTCGGCTTGTAGTCGATTTCAGCGCGCGCGGTCACGCCGCGGAAAGTCGGGTTCGCCGCGCTCGGGGTCGAGGTAACGCCCGAAGGCAGCCCGCTCTTGTAGCTCCACGAGCCCGGTGTAACCGTTCCGGTCGTGTCGTTGTACGAGATGTCGTCCGGCCCGAAGTGCAGCGAAAGTGCATAAGGCCCGGTCGGCGCAACCGCGTCATAGACGCCGCGCTTCTTGTCCTGCCAGTAGCGGATGCCGCCGATCAGCTTCCACTGGTCGTTGATCTTGAATTCATCCTGCGCGAAGAACGCGAAGCTCTCGGTGCGCTGGGTGAAGTTGACGTTCGGATCGTAGCCGATGAACGGAACGGCGTACTTTGCGGCGAACTTGCCATCGATGATCATGCCGAAGCCGCCGATGGTCAGGTAGTTCTTGCCGAAGGTGGCGGCGGCGCGGATTTCCTGGCTGACCTGGTTGGTCTTGGCGCGCTGGAAAAACACGGTGCCCGATGTGTAGCACGTCACGCTCTGCGCAGGCGCGGGGCACGGACCCGGATCGATGAACGGCCCTTGCTCCACATAGGGGAACTCGGGAACGCTATCGCCCTGCTCGATGTAGAACTTCTTGAGGTGCTGGTAATCGGTGATCGAAGTCACGTCGAACGCGCCGATCTTGGCATCGAGGCGCAGCGTGGCGCCGAACACCTTGCGGTCGACGTAAGCATCGTTGGTGCCTGCCGTGCGCCACGGATTGCCGCCCTGCGAAGGCGTGATCGCGGGGTTGGCATAGCCGTTGCCGGTCGTGCCGGTCACGCCCCAGTACGAGCAAAACTCGTTCGGGCCGAGGAATTCGCCCTGGAACTGTGCGTTCGGGCAAGTCGGCTCCAGCGAGTAGATGCCGGCCTGCCGCTCCTTGTCCGCCTGAGCATAGCGCACGGTGAGCTTGGCCTTGAAATCGCTGCTCGGCTCCCACTTGATGATGCCGCGCAGCGCCCAGTGGTTGTCCGCGCCGCGGTCAGGCTGGCCGGGGGTGATGTTCTTGATGTAGCCGTCGTCGCGCGTGTACTGGCCCGAAATGCGCGCGGTGAGGTTCGGTGCGAGCGCACCCGAAAGCGCGCCTTCCAGCACGACCTGATTGTAGCGGCCGTACGTCGCCGAGAGGTAGCCGTCGAGCTTGTCGGTCGGCTGTGCGGAGATGAACTGCACCGCACCGCCGGTCGCGTTGCGGCCAAACAGCGTGCCCTGCGGACCGCGCAGCGCTTCGACGCGGGCGAGGTCGAACACCGGGAAGCTCGCCGCGGTGATCGAGGAGGTATAGCTGTCGTCCTGATAGACCGCGACCGGCGGTTCCTGCTGGTCGCCGTAGTCGTTCTGCGAGACGCCGCGGATGTTGTAGACGACCTGGCTTGAACCGTAGGCGTTGAACTTGAGGTTCGGGATCGCGCGGACAACGTCGGTTGCGTTGACGATGTTGAGCGCCTTGATCTCCTTGGCGCTGATTACGCTGACCGCGATGCCGACATCGTTGGCCTTCTGCTCGCGGCGCTGGGCGGTGACGACGATCTCGCCGGTCTCCGCTGGCATTGCTGCTGTTTCAGTAGCTTGGGCCTGCTGCGCGATGACAGGCGTGGCGATCAGGCCCAGCGAGAGTGCCGCAAGGGCCGTGCCCGCCTGCATGGCGCGGCGGAAGGTGCTCGTGTGCGTCATTGTCATGTTCTTTCTCCCCGGAGGACAGCGTCCCTCCCGCTTCTCCAGATGCGAAGAGAAGTGCCTCATGCCTCGGAGGCGCGCAAGCGCGCCCGGCGTGCGGCAAACCGAAGTTTGCCGCGCGATGCAAGATCGCAACAATGATTTCAGTAACTTAGGGATAAACACCCACATTCCAATGGACTAATAGTATCCATTAGATGTTGGAATGCGGCTATTACCCTGCCCTTACCCCTCGAGAAACAGCTCCGCCGCCGCGTCGATGATCGCATCAGCATCGAGCCGGTAGGTCCGGTAGAGGTCCGGCAGATCGCCCGTCTGGCCAAAACGCTCGACTCCAAGCGGGCTGACACGCATGCCCTTGACCGCGCCGAGCCACGAGAGCGCCGAGGGCGAACCGTCGATCACGGTGACCAGCCCCGCCCCCGGCGCGAGCGCGCCGAGCAGGGTATCGATGTGGCTGGGTTCGGGCTTCTTGCCTGTCCAGCGCGCCGCGCGGCGGGCCGACCAGCCCCGATGCAGCAGATCGGGCGAAGTCACGTTGAGCAGCCCCAGACCCGGCAGGTCTTCGCTCAGCGTCTCCCACGCGGCCAGCGCCTCGGGCGCAATCGCACCAGTGAACACGATGGCCGCTTCCGCGCCCGCTGCCGGACGCTTGAGCCAATAGGCACCCTTCAGCGCATCGGCTTCCCAACTGCTATCCTCGCGGGTCACCTGCTGGATCGAACGGGTGCTGAGACGCAGGTAGACCGAAGCGCCGTCCGGCTTCTGCATATGCTCGAACGCATGGCGCATCAGCAGTGCGACTTCGTCGGCAAAGGCCGGCTCGAAGTAATCGAGGTTCGGCTGCCCCATGCCGATCAGCGGCGTGTTGATCGATTGGTGCGCGCCGCCCTCGGCACCCAGCGTCAGGCCCGACGGCGTTCCCACAAGCAGGAACCGGGCATCCTGATAGCAGCCATAGTTCAGTGCATCGAGCCCGCGCGCGATGAACGGGTCGTAGACCGTCCCCACCGGCAGCAGTCTTGTGCCGAAATGCGGCGCCGAAAGTCCGAACGCTGCCAGCACGAGGAAGAAGTTGGTCTCGGCAATGCCCAGCTCAACATGCTGCCCCGCCGTATTGCCCACCCACTTCTGCGCTGAAGGAATGCGCGCGGCCTGGAACACGTCCTTGAGTTCGCCTCGGCGGAACAGTCCGCGCCGGTTGACGAAGCCGCCGAGGTTCGTCGTCTGCGTCACGTCGGGCGCGGTCGTCACGATGCGGTCGCCAAGCGGATCTCCCGGCCGCGCCAGATCCATCAGGATGCGTCCGAAGGCGCTCTGCGTGGATTGCTCCTCGCCCTCGGGCACCGGCAGCCGTGCTGGGACGGGGATCGCCGGCGGGCCGTGCTCGGGTTCCTTCTGCGCGAGCGCGCTCGCCTCGACGAAAGCCTTGAGCTGCGCCGCGACATTATCGCCAAGCCCGCTCCACGGTTCCCATTCCGAACCCTCGGCAATGCCCATGGTCGCGCGCAGACTTTCAATCTGCGCCGTGTTCATCATGCCCGAATGGTTGTCCTTGTGCCCAGCCAGCGGCAGGCCGTAGCCCTTCACCGTGTAGGCAATGAACAACGTCGGCTTGTCGTCATTCGCCTGCGCAAAGGCTTCGACCAGCGTCTCGGCGCAGTGGCCGCCAAGGTTGGTCATCAGTTGCGCCAGCGCGGCATCGTCAAAGCTCTCGATCAGCGCGCGGGTCGTAGGCAGATCACCGAGATCCGTCATCAGCCGCTCGCGCCACGCCGTCCCGCCCTGATACGTGAGCGCGGCGAACTCCGCATTGGGGCAATTGTCGATCCAGTCTTCCAGCGCCTGCCCGCCGGGCTTCGCAAACACCGCCTTCTGCAGCTTGCCGCTCTTCAAGGTGATCACCCGCCACCCGCAGGTCTCGAAGATATCGTCGAAGCGGCGGAACATGCGGTCCGCCGTCGTCGCGTCCAGCGACTGCCGGTTGTAATCGACCACCCACCAGCAATTGCGGATGTCGTGCTTGTAGGCCTCGATCAGGCACTCGTAGATATTGCCCTCATCGAGCTCGGCATCGCCCATCAGCGCGATCATCCGGCCGGCATCGGCTTCGCTCATGTGCCCCTGCGCGATGCAGTAGTCCTGCACCAGGCTGGCGAATGCGGTGATCGCCACGCCCAGCCCCACCGAACCGGTCGAGAAATCGACCGGGATCTGGTCCTTGGTTCGCGAGGGGTAGCTCTGCATGCCCCCCAGCCCGCGGAAACGCTGCAACTGATCCAGCGACTGGTTGCCCAGCAGATAATGGATCGCATGGAGCAGCGGCCCGGCATGCGGCTTCACCGCCACCTTGTCCTGCGGGCGCAGCGCGTGGAAATAGAGCGCGGCCATGATCGTAGACATCGAGGCGCAGCTCGCCTGATGGCCGCCAACCTTCATCCCGTCGCGCTTGGTGCGGATGTTGTTCGCATTGTGGACCGTCCACGCCGATAGCCAGCGCAGCCGCGCATCGAGCGCTTCCAGCGAGGGGATCAGGTCGACCTTTGGATCGGCAAGGACAGCAGTCATGGCAGGCTCTCGAATCCGCTGAAGGCTAGGAAGCCATCAACATAGCGTGTGGCGCAAAATGGCGTATTGCGAAGTTTGCCCCGCACGGGCAGAGTTTTGGCATATCCTGCCAATTTCACCACCATGAGTAAAAGATAATGCCATATAGTGATCTCGATGCGATTGACCGCAAGATCCTCCGCCGCCTTCAGCAGAACGGTCGCCTGACCAACCAGCAGCTGTGCGAGGATGTCGGCCTCAGCCCCAGCCCCTGCCTGCGCCGCGTCCGCGCGCTGGAGGAACGGGGCGTCATCACCGGCTATGTCGCATTGGTGGAGCCCGAGGCGATTGGCCTGCCGGTCAATGCCTTTGTCCGCATACGGCTCGACCAGCAGGACGATCACCACCTCGCAACGTTCGAAAGCGCCGTTGCGGAGTTCCCCGAAGTGATGGACTGCTACCTCATGACGGGCGAGGCCGACTACCAGTTGCGCGT
The DNA here is from genome assembly GCF_007991615.1 of Novosphingobium sediminis. GTDB lineage: Bacteria > Pseudomonadota > Alphaproteobacteria > Sphingomonadales > Sphingomonadaceae > Novosphingobium > Novosphingobium sediminis. Next base: position 178,581 of record NZ_BJYR01000002.1, read on the forward strand.
CCTCGTTCCTTCGCTCGCCGCCTTCGAGGATTTCCTTAGGAAGCGCCTGACGCGGATTGCCGGTGTGGCGCAGGTGACGACAAGCTTTGCACTGCGGCCCATCGTCAACCGGACGGCGCTGCCAGTGCCGGATTGAGGGCGGACACTCTTCCTCCGGCACATCTCCCAAAGCCGCTCATGCTGAGCTTGTCGAAGCATCATGCGCACCCGCCGCCCCTCCAATTCAACAGCCTACCCCCCAACCCCCTTTTCTTAACCGCTCGATTGATTACACGGTTGCACCAACCACAAGACAAGTCTGAAAGCCCGCGACCCCATGTACAACCTGCTCTCCGGCATCACGGTGATCGAGGTCTCCTCCTTCGTCGCCTCGCCGACCATCGGGCTCTATCTCGCCCAGTTCGGGGCCGAAGTGATCCGCGTCGACCAGATCGGCGGCGGGCAGGATTTCAAGCGCTGGCCGCTGACACCCGAGGGCAACTCGCTCTCGTGGGAAAACCTCAACCGCGCAAAGAAAAGCGTGGCGCTGGACCTGACGAAGACGGAAGGGCGCGCAGTGCTGACTGAGCTGATCCAGAAGGTCGGCACTCTCGTCACCAATCTTCCGGTGGGCGGCTTCCTTGCCCATGAGAAGCTGGCCGCGGGCCGCCCGGACCTGATTACCGTCCGTGTGATGGGCTGGCCCGATGGCGCCATCGCGCTTGATTACACGGCCAATGCGGCGGTCGGCTATCCCGCGCTCACAGGCCCGCTGAACGACCCTGCCCCGGTCAACCACGTCCTCCCCGCGTGGGATCTCCTCACCGGAGCCTACGGCGCCTTCGCGCTCGTTTCCGCGCTGCGCCGCCGCGACGAGACAGGGCTTGGCGGCGAAGTTCGCCTCCCACTCACCGATATTGCGATGGGCTCCGCCGCGAATCTCGGCCGAGTGGCCGAAGTGCTGCAATCGGGTGAGGACCGCGAACGCCTTGGCAATGGCGTCTACGGCACCATCGGCCGCGATTTCGTGACGGCAGACGACGTGCGCGTCATGATCGTCGCGATCAACGAACGCCAGTGGCAGGGTCTCGTCCGCGCGCTCGATCTGCAAGATAGCCTCGCTGCGCTTGAAGCCCGCCACGGCGTCTCGTTCACCGGCGATGATGGCGTGCGCTACCGCCATCGCGACGCCATCTATGCCCTGATCGAGGCCGCCATCGCCCCGCTCGGCCATGCCGCGCTTGCCGAAAAGCTCGATGCCAACGGCGTCACCCACGGCCCTTACAAGACCATGCCCGAAGCTGTGCAGGACCCCCGTCTTGTCGGCCAAAACCCGATGTTCGAGCACACGGCAGACAACCCCAGCGGCTTTGCCTACCCGGCGGCTGGCGCCTTCGCGACTTTCCCCGCGATGGAGCGCCTGACCCCGGCCCCCGCCCCCGTGCTGGGTGCAGACACGCGCGATGTCCTGTCCCGCCACCTCGCCTTCGATACCCAAACCATAGACCAGCTCCTCGAAGCCGGCATTGCAGGAACCCCCGCATGACCAAGCTCACTCGTGCCGCCATCTGCGCCCCCATCCGAACCGCTGTCGGCAAGTTCGGCGGCGCGCTGGCAGACCTCAACGCCGGGCAACTCGGCGCGGTAATCCTCAAAGCGCTGATGGAGCGCACGAAAATCGACCCCGCGCGCGTCGACGACGTCGTGTTCTCGCAAGGCTACGGCAATGCCGAGGCCCCCGCCATCGGCCACTGGTCGTGGCTCGCGGCAGGCCTCCCCATCGAAGTCCCCGGCTACCAGCTTGATCGGCGCTGCGGCTCGGGCCTGCAGGCGGTCATCAATGCTGCGATGATGGTGCAAACCGGCCAGTCCGATGTCGTTGTAGCGGGCGGCGTCGAGTCCATGTCCAACGTCGAATACTACACCACCGAGGGCCGCAAGGGCGTGCGTGCAGGTGGCCTCATGCTGCACGACCGCCTCACGCGCGGCCGCCTGATGTCGCAGCCGATCGAGCGCTTCGGTGTCATCACCGGCATGATCGAGACCGCCGAGAACCTCGCGCGCGACTATGGCATCAGCCGCGAGGCCTGCGACGCCTATGCCGTGCGCAGCCACCAGCGCGCCGCCGCTGCGTGGGCCAACGGCCTGTTCGCCGATGAACTGGTCCCGGTCGAAATCCCCCAGCGCAAGGGCGATCCCAAGATCTTCGCGCACGACGAAGGCTACCGTGCCGATGCGACGATGGAATCGCTCGGCGCGCTGAAGGCCCTTGAGGCAAAGAACATCCCCGGCGCTGTCGTGACTGCCGGCAATGCCAGCCAGCAGAACGATGCTGCAGCCGCCTGCCTCGTCGTCGCCGAACACAAGCTCGAGGAGCTCGGCCTCGAACCCATCGCGTGGTTCAATTCGTGGGCTGCGGCAGGCTGCGATCCGGCGCGCATGGGCATCGGTCCCGTCCCTGCCGTCGAGCGTCTGTTCGCGCGCACCGGCCTTGGCTGGAATGACATCGACCTTGTCGAACTGAACGAAGCCTTCGCGCCGCAAGTTCTCGCCGTGCTCAAGGGCTGGGGCTGGAGCGATGACGACAGCCGCCACGACGTGCTCAACGTCAACGGCTCGGGCATCTCGCTCGGCCATCCCATCGGCGCGACCGGTGGGCGCATCCTTGCCAACCTGACGCGCGAACTGGTGCGCCGCGATGGTCGCTACGGCCTTGAAACCATGTGCATCGGCGGCGGTCAGGGCATCGCCGCGGTGTTCGAACGCGCGGCTTGATATGGACCTGAAGACGCCGCTCGAAGCGGCCAAGGCCTACCGCGACGCTGCCCGAAGCACCCTCACCCAGCGCCTCGCCAATCGCCCGGTCGAAGCGGAGCAGCGCGCCGCACACGGCTTTGCGTGGATCGCGACCAGCGTGGCCGCGCTGGAAGCCGTTGCAGCTTGGGCGGAGGGCAGCAGCAACCCGCTTGATGCACACGTCGCGCAACTCGCCTTTGCCGAAACCCTTGGCCAGTTGACAGGCGCTCTGCTCATGGGCCCCGCCGAAATGCTGCGCCCGGCAGACCTCGGCCTCACCGCCGAGGCCCGCGCCCTTGCTGATGCCGCCGCCGCACTGCTCGATGCAGACATGGCGGAAACCCGCAGCCTCCTCGCCGCCGCGCTGGCCGAAGGCCATTGGCCGAGCGAGACATTCCACGATGAAGCGCTCGATGAAATCCGCGCCCAGTTCCGCCGTTTCACCGATGCTGAGATCATCCCCCATGCGCACAAATGGCACCTCGCCAATGCGCTGATCCCAGACGAGACGGTTGAGGCCATGGCCGCGCTCGGCACTTTCGGCGTTTGCATCCCGGAAGAGTTCGGCGGCCTCGGGCTCGGTAAACTGGTGATGTGCCTCGTCAGCGAGGAATTATCGCGCGGGTGGATCGGCGCCGGATCGCTCGGCACGCGCTCGGAAATCGCGGGCGAACTCATCATGCTCGGCGGCACCGAGGCGCAAAAGGCGCATTGGCTGCCCCGCATTGCCAGCGGCGAAACGCTGCCGGTCGCGGTGTTCACCGAACCCGATGTCGGCTCCGATCTAGGCGCCCTCACCACTCGCGCAGCGCAGGACGAAAGCGGCGACTGGGTGATCCATGGCGCGAAAACGTGGATCACCCACGCCGCGCGTTCGGACGTGATGACGCTCCTCGTGCGCACGTTGCCCGATACTGCGGGGTATGCGGGCCTTTCCATGCTGCTCGTGCCCAAGCCGCGCGGCACCGAGGGCAATCCTTTCCCCGCAGACGGCATGACCGGCAGCGAGATCGAAGTCCTCGGCTATCGCGGGATGCGCGAATACGCGTTGCAGTTCGACGGGATGCGCGCTCCGGCCGAGGCGCTGCTTGGCGGCAGAGAGGGCGCGGGCTTCAAGCAGCTCATGCAGACCTTCGAGGGCGCCCGCATCCAGACCGCCGCGCGCGCCGTCGGCGTCACCCGCCGCGCGCTTGAACTCGGGCTCGATTACGCTCTCCAGCGCAAGCAGTTTGGCCAGGCGCTGATCCATTTCCCCCGCGTAGCGGACAAGCTCGCCGTCATGCTGGCGGAGTACGTCACCGCGCGCGAACTTTCCTACGCCGCCGCCCGCGCCAAGGATGATGGCCGCCGCTGCGATATCGAGGCTGGCATGGCCAAGCTCCACGCCGCCCGCGCCGCGTGGACCGCAGCCGATGCCGCGCTGCAGATCCACGGCGGAAATGGCTACGCGCTGGAATACGAGATCAGCCGCGTGCTGTGCGACGCGCGCATCCTCTCGATCTTCGAAGGCGCCGCGGAAATTCAGGCGCAAGTGATCGCGCGCGGCCTTATGGCGGGGCGCGGCTGATGGGCGATTACAGCGCATGGATCGGCCGCGAGGAAGTGCGCCGCGATACCCTTACGGCAAGTCTCCTCGCCCGCTGGTGCGCCACGCTGGATCGCAGCACGCCCACCGATGTCGCACCCCAAGGCCTCCACTGGTGCCTGTGCACGCCCGACGCACCCACCGCCGCGCTCGGGCAAGACGGCCACCCGATGCGCGACGAAAGTGCGGCGAGCCTGCTCCCGCCGCTCCCTCTTGAACGCCGCATGTGGGCGGCTGGTGCTGTCGAGTTTGTCGCGCCCATTACGGCCGAATCCGCAATCGAGCGCCGCACCCGCGTGCTCTCGATCACCGAAAAGCAAGGCGGCACCGGTCCGCTCGTCTTCGCCGAACTGGCGCACGAGACCTTTGCAGATGATGTGCTGGCCATTCGGGAAACGCAGACGCTCGTCTACCGCGATGCCCCGCCTCCCGGCAGCCCGCCTGCTCCGCCGCCGCCGGGTGATGGACGCTTCGATGCCGGCGGATGGGACGCTACCCGCGAAGTGCTGCCCACCCCCGCATTGCTGTTCCGCTACTCGGCACTGACCTTCAATACGCATCGCATTCACTACGATCACCCCTATGCCACCGGCACGGAAGGCTATCGCGGCCTTGTCGTCCACGGCCCGCTGATCGCGACGCTGCTGCTCGATTTCGCGCGCCGCACGCTGGGGAACGAAGCCGCGCTCGCCACGTTCAGCTTCCGTGCGGTCTCCCCCGCTGTGGCTGACGAGCCCCTTCACCTTGGCCTCAAGCATGGGGACGGCGGCCTGATCCTCGCCGCCCATGCCGCCGATGGCAGGCAGATCATGGCCGCGAAGGCCACCACGCCCGCGCCATGAGCCGTATCGCCTTGCTCGGCGCCACTGGCACCATCGGCAAGGCCACCGCGCAGGCGCTTGTCGATGCCGGGCATGACGTCGTTGCAATGGTGCGCCGCGAACCTGCAAAGCCTCTACCCGGCGTAACCCTGCGCCGTGCCGATCCTGCCGATCCGGTCAGCCTCATGCACGATGGGTTTGCCGGAGAACACTTCGACGCTGTCGTCTCCTGCATGGCCTCGCGCACCGGACTGCCAAGCGATGCATGGGCGATCGACCACAAGGCGCATAGCCATGCGCTTGCCCTGGCGGACCGCAGCGGCGCGCAGCATTTCGTCCTTCTTTCGGCCATTTGTGTGCAGAAGCCGCGCCTTGCCTTCCAGCAGGCCAAGCTCGCCTTCGAAGCGGAACTGATCGCCTCAGGCCTGCGCTATTCGATCGTGCGCCCCACTGCCTTCTTCAAGTCGCTCTCCGGTCAGATCGAGCGCGTCCGCAGCGGCAAGCCGTTTCTGCTGTTCGGAGACGGCAGCCTTACCGCCTGCAAGCCCATCAGCAACCGCGATCTTGGTGCCTATCTTGCGGGCTGCCTGAGCGAGGCGGAGCGGTGGAACAAGGTGCTCCCCATAGGCGGCCCCGGCCCCGCCATCACCCCGCGTCAGCAGGGCGAGGCGCTGTTTGCCATGTTGGACATGGAGCCCAAGTTCCGGTCAGTTCCGCCCGGATTTCTGGGCGGGATTGCCGGCGCCCTTGGCTTGGCCTCACGCTTGGTTCCGCCGCTTGCAACCAAGGCTGAACTCGCCCGCATTGGCCATTACTATGCAACCGAGTCCATGCTCGTGCTCGATCCAGCGACCGGGCGCTACGACGCCGCCATGACGCCGGAGACCGGCACCGACACCCTTTTCGATCACTACCGTGCGATCCTCTCGGGCACGGCAGCGCCCGATGAACGCGGCGATCACGCGGTGTTCTGATGTTGCGCCGCATCCTGCGCTGGACCGGCGCACTCGCTCTCATCGCCTGCGCCGCGCTCGCCATCTGGCTCTACGCGCCGGACAAGCCGCGCAGCGCACTGGAGGCCACCTACCCCGGTGACTATCGCACCGTCCTCGGACAGCGCCTGCGTTACCGCGATACCGGCCCGAAGGACGCTCCCGCCCTGATCCTGCTCCACGGCTTCGGCTCCAGCCTCGAAACATGGGAGCCATGGGCAAAGGTACTCTCGGCGAAATACCGCGTGATACGCCTTGATCTACCCGGTTTCGGCCTCACCGGTCCCGACGCTACCGGCGATTATTCCGATGCGCGCACCCTCACCCTCATTGCTGGCCTGATAGACCAGCTAGCCGTTCCCCGTGCCGTGCTGATCGGCAATTCGCTGGGCGGCCGTTTCGCGTGGGAGTTTGCCGCCCGCTATCCTCAGCGTGTTGCAAAGCTCGTGCTGATTTCGCCCGATGGCTTCGCCAGCCCCGGATTCGAATATGGCAAGGCGCCTGAAGTCCCGTTCGTGATGAACCTCATGCCATGGGTCGGGCCGCGCTCGCTGATCCGCGCCAATCTTGCTCCAGCTTGGGCACATCCCGATGCACTCCCCGATGCTGTGCTGGATCGCTACCGCGATATGCTGCTCGCACCCGGCGTGCGCCGCGCGATCCTCGACCGCACTCGCCAGACGGTGTTGACCGATCCTGCACCGCGCCTGCGCAGCATAGCCGCGCCCACGCTGCTGCTGTGGGGCGAGCAGGACCAGATGATCCCTATCCGCAATGCACAGGATTACCTCAGCCTGATGCCGCACGCGCGATTGGTGCGCTTGCCGGGAATGGGCCATGTCCCCTTCGAGGAAAGCCCCGCCGCTGTGCTGCCACCGCTGAGAGCGTTCCTCGCCGAACCGGCTCCGTGAAGCCACGCTCCAGCAGTTCGCTGGTTCCCGGCAACATCCATGAACGTGGCCTACTCGAGACGCCCTTGCTGCAGCCTCATGCTGCACCGGCCGCCACCGCGATGGTGCTGGCAATCTCTCCGGCCCGACTTGGTCTGCGATCCTGAACCTTTGCCATGGCTTATGCGCAAAAACTGCAAGTCCACATGCGCAAAACGCCCCGCACTGGCTTGACGAAGTGAACGTTCCCAGCTAGGTGAACGTTCACAATCGGCACTCAACCGGACAAAACGCCGGATTTCAGGGGGAAGAATCGCAATGAAAGCATCGCGCAAGCCTGCCTATGCCCACCTCATGCTGGGGGCTTCGGCTGCAGCACTCGCTCTCACCGCGCAGCAAGCCGTAGCTCAGGAGGCCGCACCGCAGGCCGCCGCGCCGCAGGCTGCTGCAGACAGTGACCCGGCGGGCGCCATCGTCGTCACCGGTATTCGCGCATCGCTCAAGAGCTCGCTCAACATCAAGCGCCAGGGCATTGGCGTGATCGACGCGATCTCGGCGGAAGACATCGGCAAGTTCCCCGATACCAACCTTGCAGAATCGCTGCAGCGCATCACCGGCGTTTCGATCGATCGCGCCAACGGCGAAGGCTCGACCGTCACGGTCCGCGGCTTCGGCCCTGACTATAACCTCGTCCTGCTCAATGGCCGCCAGATGCCGGCTTCGAGCCTCGGCGGCTCGAGCGGTGCGCCGGCCTCGCGCAGCTTCGACTTCGCAAACCTCGCTTCGGAAGGCATTGCCGGCGTCGAAGTGTACAAGTCGGGCCGCGCCAGCCTCGCCACTGGCGGTATCGGTTCGGTCATCAACATCAAGACCCCGCGTCCGCTGGACCGTCCGGGCCTCCACGGCAGCATCGGCGCCAAGGCGCTCTATGACACCTCGGTCTTTGAAGGCCAGAAGGTGAAGCCGGAATTCTCGGGCGTCATCAGCGACACCTTTGCCGACAACCGCATCGGTATCTCGATCAGCGGCTCCTACCAGGATCGCCGCGCGAGCCAGGCGCAGTTCAACGCTGGCTGGCGCGAAGGCTACCTCGGCAACGAGAACAACTGGGGCTCGCTCCCGGTCGACGCCAACGACTGGCGCGGCAACTTCGACAAGACCGAGAATCGCCCGGGCCCGAACACCGTCTATCAGGTGACGCAGAACGCCGGCTACGACTTCACCACGTTCCGCCGCGAGCGCATCAACGGCCAGGCCGTTGTGCAGGTCAAGCCGACTGACACACTCGTCGCGACGGTGGACTACACCTTCTCGCAGAACACCATCGATGCGCGCACCAACAGCATCGGCGTGTGGTTCAACCACAACCAGACCAGCAGCAGCTGGACCGACGGCCCCGCCGCCGGCCCCAACTTCTATGCTGAAAGCTTCGGCCCGAACGAAGGCAAGGACCTTGCCATCACCGGCGCCGTTGCCGCGAACCGCTCGATCAACCGCTCAATCGGCGGCAACCTCAAGTGGGACGGCCCCGGCGGCCTGCGCCTTGAGCTCGACGGTCACCACTCGACCGCCGAAAGCAAGCCCACCTCGCCTTACGGCACGGGTATCGCCGTCGGCAGCGCGATCTATGGCGTGAAGAACCAGAAGGTCGATTTCACCTCCGACATGCCGGTCATCTCGGTCGAGATGTATCCGGGTGCGGAAATCAACGCCGCGAACATCCGCCCGGCCGGCAACGCCTTCCGTACGGCCTATATGCGTGACGAGATCAACGAAGTCGCCTTCCGCGGCGGCTACGATTTCGACGCATCGTTCATCGACAGCCTCGACTTCGGCGTGACCTACACCGAAAACAAGGTGCGCTCGGCATTCGGCGTGATCCAGAACGACACCTGGGGCGGTACGCTCTCGAAGGCGGACACGCCGGACGAGCTCTACACGATCCGCGACCTGCCGAACGATCTCAAGGGCATGAACGTCTCGGGCAACGGGATCATCCCGAGCTACTTCGACATCAACACCCCCGGCCTGATCAACCTGCTCAACGACAAGCTGGGCATCTGCGGCAACGCACAGACCGCTGGCACCTGCCTTGCCAAGTTCGACCGCGATCGCACGATCCGCGAGCGTACCTTCGCGCCCTACATCCAGACGACCCACACGTTCGATCTGGGCGAAAATCCGGCGCACCTGCGCATGGGTCTGCGCTATGAAAAGACCAAGGTGGACTCGAGCGCGCTCGTTCCCGTCCCGACCGGCACCGTCTGGACCGGCGGTAACGAAACCGCGATCATCTACGGCACCGAAAGCTCGTTCGTCACCCGCAAGGGCGAATACGAGAACTGGCTGCCCGCGATCGACTTCGACATGTCGCCGTTCAAGAACTTCAAGTTCCGCGCGTCGTACAGCCACACGATCACCCGTCCGGATTACAACAGCCTGCAGGGCGGCACGACGCTTGACGCGCCGATCCGTATCGGCGGCAGCACCGGTGCGAGCGGCAACCCGAACCTCCTCCCCTACAAGTCGAAGGGCGTGGATATCTCGGGTGAGTGGTACTACGGTCCGACCAGCTACATCTCGGTCGGTTTCTTCCACAAGGTCGTGAAGAACTACATCAACCAGACGCAGGTCAATCAGCCCGCGTTCGGCCTGACCAACGCTGCTGCCGGCGATCGCGCCAAGGAAGCTCGCGCTGCTCTCGGTTCTGATGCTACCGCGCAGCAGATCCTGAACTACATCGGCAACAAGTATCCGCAGACGGTTGCCGGGCGCGATGCGAACAACAACGTCACGGGCGTCAAGTCGCTGGCCGATGATCCGCTGGTGAATTTCATCGTCACGCAGCCGACCAACAGCGACCAGAGGGCGCGCATCTGGGGTTGGGAATTCGCGATCCAGCACACGTTCTGGAACACCGGCTTCGGTGCAATCGTGAACTACACCGTCGTGAAGAGCGATACCAAGTTCGACAACGCCAAGCGCTACACCGTGCCGCAGTTTGCGGTGACTGGTATCAGCAACAGCGCGAACGCGGTGCTCTACTACGACAAGAAGGGTCTCCAGGCCCGTGTAGCATACAACTGGCGCGCAGGGTTCCTCTCGGGCTACGGCTTCGATCCGTACTACGTGAACCCCTATGGCCAGTGGGACGTGAGCGCGAGCTACGAGATCAAGAAGGGCGTCACGGTCTTCGGCGAAGGCATCAACATCACCAACGCCGACCGCAAGGGCCACATGCGCAACGACCAGACCGTGTTCTTCGCGGCACCCGGTTATGCGCGCTGGGCAGCGGGTGCACGCTTCACCTTCTGACCGGTTCACGCCAGAACGAAGGTCCTGCAATACGCGAGGAGCCGCACTGCCCCAAAAGCGGTGCGGCTCTTCGTTTTGGTAACCCCGGCTAATTGCGCTAAGGTCGCAAGGGCATGAGCAACGCGGTCCAGCATATCGTGATCGTCGGCGGCGGAACCGCCGGATGGCTGTCTGCGTGCCTGCTTGCGGCGCGGCTGCCGGGCAAGCGCATTACGTTGGTCGAGGCGCCAGATATCCCGACCATCGGCGTCGGCGAAGGCACTTGGCCGACCATGCGTGAGACGCTGGCAACAATTGGCATTCCCGAGGCGGAATTCCTCGAGCAGTGCGATGCGGCGTTCAAGCAAGGCTCACGCTTCGATGGCTGGCGCGATGGTTCAGCCGAAGACAGCTACCTCCATCCCTTCAGCGCGCCGCCTGCCGCAGAGATGCGCGAACTCGCGGCTGCGTGGCAGGCTGGCGGAAAGCAAGGACCGTTTGCTGCGGCCATCACCCCGCAGCACGCCATCTGCGCCGCCAACCTTGCACCGCGTCAGCGCGCGATGCCGGATTATGCGGGCGCCTTGAACTACGGCTATCACCTCGATGCCGGAAAATTCGCCGCGCTTCTCATGCGTCATGGTGTCGGACGCCTTGGTGTCACGCGGATTGCTGCGCACGTTATCGGGGTCAGCCGCGCAGCAAATGGGGATATCGCTGCACTCATGCTGCGTGATGGCGAAGCGCTGGAAGGCGATCTTTTCCTCGATTGTTCGGGGCAGGCGGCAATCCTGATCGCGGGCGAATGCGGCGCAGGCTGGATCGACCGCTCGGATGTCTCTTTCAACGACCGCGCGCTCGCAGTTCAGGTTCCGGTCGAGCCCGGCAGCCCCATTGCCGCGCAGACCATCGGCACTGCGCACGAAGCGGGCTGGTTGTGGGACATCGGATTGCCGACCCGCCGCGGCATTGGCTGCGTCTACGCCTCACGTTTTCTTTCGGACGAGCGCGCTGAGGAAGTGCTGCGCGGCTATGTCGCCGCCAAGGTTCCCGGTGCCGATCCCGCCAGCCTCACCCCGCGCAAGCTCGCCTTCAAGACCGGTCACCGCGACCGCTTCTGGATCGGCAATTGCCTCGCAGTGGGCCTTTCCGCCGGCTTTATCGAACCGCTCGAAGCCTCGGCCATCGTGCTGATCGAACTATCGCTCAAGGCGCTTGCGGAGAACTTCCCGGCCTCCCGCGCCAGCATGGATATCCACGCCGGGCGCTTCAACGAATTGTTCCGCTACCGCTGGGACCGCGTGGTCGAGTTTCTCAAGCTGCATTATGTGCCGAGCCAGCGGACCGAATCCTACTGGCTGGCCCAGCGCTCGCCCGAAACGATCCCTCAGCGCCTTGCCGAATGCCTCGTCCTGTGGCGCGAGCAGCCGCCCTCGGCCTGGGACTTCCCCCGCATCGACGAGATGTTCCCCGCCGCCAGCCAGCAATATGTGTTGCATGGAATGGGCATCCCCGTTCCCCTGCATGGCGCGGTGCCCTCGCCCGCACGCCTCGCCGAAATCACCGTCAAGTCGCGCGCGCTTGCCGCCGCGCTGCCCACGACCCGCGACTATCTCGATCGTCTCGCCGCGCAAAGCCCGGCAGCCAGGATACCTGCATGAGCCAGCACCAGATTCTCAATCCCGCCGATCACGCCCAGCTTCGCATCCACACCGAAGCCGGTGCCGAATTCGGCGATAACGTCATGGCCAGCCTCGCCATGCCGGCCGAATTCCGCGAAGTGCAGGCGCACTATCCCATCGTCTTCCGCCGCGATGCCGAGACCGGCAAGCTCGCCGCGCTGGCCCTGTTCGGCTTCGAAGCGGGCGAGAACCTGTTCCTGAACGGCAGCACCTGGGAAGCGCGCTATCGCCCGATGGCGCATGCGGTGCAGCCCTTCCTGATCGGCCGCGCCGCCGAAGAGGGCGCCCCGCCGCAGGTCCATGTCGATATGGGTCACGCGCGCGTTTCCGCCACCGGAGAAGGCATGCGCGTGTTCGATGATACCGGCACGGCCACGCCCTATCTGGAGGCAGTCGCCAACATGCTCGGCGATCTCGATTACTCCTGGCACGAAAGCGACGCCTTCTTCACGGCGCTCGAAACCTACGAACTGGTTGAGCCGTTCAGTCTCGAAGTCACGCTCGACAATGGTTCGGTGCAGACGCTCGTCGGCTTCCAGACCATCCACGAGGAGCGGCTTTCGGCGCTCGATGGCGATGCGCTCGCCGCGCTGATGGCCGAGGGGCACCTCGCCCGCATCTACATGGTGCTCGCCAGCCTTGCGCAGTTCGGCGGGCTCGTCGCGCGCAAAAACCGCAGGATCGCGCTTGGCTGAGGCCGACGCCTCGATCTTCGCCGCAATGCCTGCGGTGGAAGAGCGCGCGGCAGCCGATGCCGGCGCGCTTGATGCCTTGCTGCAAGGTGCGCGCACGCCTTTCGTGATCCGCGACCTCGTCCGCGAATGGCCGCTGGTGCAGGCCGGCCTTGCCTCGGCCAGCGCGGCCCGTGCCTATCTGGTGGAACGCGCCCGCCCGGTTCCTTTCGCCGTTTCCCTCGGGCAACCGGGGAAGGACGGCCGCCTGTTCTACGGCGCCGACATGGAGATGAACTTCCGCGAGGCGCGGGGCAAATTGGCTGACATCTTCGGCGGCATGGATGCCAACGAAGGCCGCGCCGACGCTCCGGCAATCTACCTCGGCTCGATCGATGTGCCGACCCATTTCACCACCGTCGCGGCGGAAAACGCCATTGATCTGGGCAGCCGGGAGCCGATTGTCAGCTTGTGGATCGGCACTCCAACCCGCATCGCTGCCCACAACGACTTTCCCGACAACCTCGCCTGCTGCGCCGCAGGTCGCCGCCGTTTTACGCTGTTCCCGCCCGACCAGTTCGCCAACCTGCACCTCGGCCCGATCGACAACACGCCGGCAGGCCGCGCCGTCTCGATGGTCGATTTCCACGCGCCGGATCTTGATCTGCACCCCCGCTTTGCCGAAGCGCTGACCCATGCCCAGGTCGCCGTGCTCGAGCCGGGAGACGCGCTGTTCATCCCTTCGATGTGGTGGCACCACGTGGAGGGCCTCGCCCCGTTCAACATTCTGATGAACTACTGGTGGCGCGATACCCCGCGCTGGCTCGGCCAACCGCAGGACGCGCTCAACCACGCGATCCTCTCGATCCGCGACCTGCCGGCCGAAGACAAGGCCGTCTGGCGCGCCCTGTTCGACTACTACGTTTTCGAGAACGGCCCCGAGGTTACCGCCCATATCCCCGAAGGTGGCCGCGGCATTCTGGATCCACTTGATCCTGCCGCCGCCGGCCGCCTGCGTTCCTTCCTGCTAAGGACACTGAGCAAATGACCGAAACTCACGCCAAGCGCCGCATCGTCATCGCCGGTGGCGGAACCGCAGGCTGGATGGCGGCTGCCGCCCTCGCCCGTACGATGGGCGATGCGATCGAACTGACGCTGGTCGAATCCGAAGCCATCGGCACGATCGGCGTAGGCGAAAGCACGATCCCGCCGCTGGTTGCCTACAACCGCCTGCTCGGCATTGGCGAGGCCGATTTCATGCGTGCCACGCAGGCTACCTTCAAGCTTGGCATCAATTTCGAGAACTGGCGCGTCCAGGGCGAAAACTACTTCCACTCCTTCGGCACCACCGGCCGCGACCACTGGAGCGCCGGGTTCCAGCACTTCTGGATGCACGGCCTGACCAAGGGCCACGAAGCGAGCTACGACGACTACTGCATCGAACTGCAGGCCGCAATGAAGTCACGGTTTGCGCACCTGCCGGACAACCGCATCAACTATGCGTACCAGCTCGATTCCGGCCTCTACGCCGTGTTCCTCCGCAAGCTGGCAGAAGCCGACGGCTGCCGCCGCGTGGAAGGAAAGATCGCCGAGGTTCAGCTCCATCCCGAAACCGGCGACATCGCCGCGCTGCTGCTCGAATCCGGCCAACGCGTCGAAGGCGATCTGTTCCTTGATTGCACCGGCTTCCGCGCGCTCCTGATGGAAGGCGCGCTCCATGTCGGGTACGACGACTGGACGCACTGGCTTCCCTGCGATTCCGCCATCGCCGTGCAGACCGCCAGCGTACGCCCGCCCGTACCCTACACCCGCGCCATCGCGCATGATGCGGGCTGGCAGTGGCGCATTCCGTTGCAGCACCGGCAGGGCAACGGCATCGTCTACTGCAGTCGCTATCTCGACAAGGACGCCGCGCTCGACCGGCTCCTGACCACCGTCGAGGGCGAAGTGCTGACCAAGCCCAACGTGATCCGCTTCACTACCGGCGCGCGGCGCAAGCAGTGGCACCGCAACTGCGTCGCAATCGGCCTTTCCGGCGGCTTCATGGAACCGCTGGAATCGACCAGTATCCACCTTATCCAGCGCGCGATCCTGCGAGTGGTGCGGATGCTCCCCGCAGGCGAAATCAGCCCGCGCGACGTTGCCGAATTCAACGATCAGCAGCACACCGACATGGAGCAGATCCGCGACTTCCTGATCCTGCACTACAAGGCGACGGACCGGCGCGACAGCCCGTTCTGGCGCCAGTGTGCCGGGATGGACATCCCCGAAAGCCTCACCCACAAGATCGAACTGTTCCGCGAAACCGGCCGCGTCTTCCGCAAGAACGAGGAGTTGTTCGTCGAAAACAGCTGGGTGCAGGTGATGATGGGTCAGGGCATCATGCCCAGAAGCTACCACCCGGTTGCCACCAAGCTCTCTGACGCGGAGCTTGCACACCTCCTTTCGGGACTGCGCGAGAGCGTGGCAAAGACGGTCGCGGGTCTGCCTGACCACCATGCCTATGTCGCGCAATATTGCGGTGCTCAGGAAGCGCGCGCGGCATGATCCGGCGGCTGCTCGCCTTCGCTGCACTTGCCGTGCCGCTGCCAGCCGCAGCGGCGCCCGATTGGCAGCTCGTGTGGTCCGACGAATTTAGCGGCCCCGCCATCGATGCCTCGAAGTGGAGCTTCGATGTCGACTGCTGGGGCGGCGGCAACAACGAGCGCCAGTGCTACTCCGACCGGCCGAGCAACGCCCGCATCGTGGACGGCGCACTGGTAATCTCCGCGCTGCGTGAAAACGTCACCGGCCCTGCCCTTCCCGCCAGCCAACGCGCCAATCCGGCCAAGCCCGGCGAACTCGTCAAGCGCGACTATTCCTCCGCCCGCCTCTCCACGCACGGCAAGGCGTCATGGCGCTATGGCCGCATCGAAGTGCGCGCCAGCCTGCCTCAGGGCCAAGGCACCTGGCCGGCCATCTGGATGCTGCCCGAAGCCAACACATATGGGCCGTGGGCTGCCTCGGGGGAAATCGACATCCTCGAAGCGGTCAATCTCGGCGTACCATGCAAGGATTGCCCGGCCGGCAAGGAAGACACGATCCTGGGCACCTTGCACTTCGGCAAGCCCTGGCCGAACAACACGCACAAGGGTAACGAAGTCCACAAGCCCGCCGTTCTTGCGGGCTTTCACACTTATGCCATCGAATGGCAGCCGGATCAGATCATCTGGCAATTCGACGGCGAAACCTATGCCGTTCGCAAGCAGAGCGACTGGTTCACGTCTGGTTCCACCTCACCCGGTGCGCCTTTCGATCAGCCATTCCACCTGATCCTCAATCTTGCATTCGGCGGCGGCCTCGCGGAATCGCGCGGGCTAAAGGGCGTGTCGGATAGCAATTTTCCCAAGCGCTTCTTGATCGATTGGGTCCGTGTCTGGCAGAAGCCTCCGCAGACCGCCAGCAGCACGCCGGCGGCCTCCACGATGACTGCAGCAACTGCAGCGTCGTCGGCACAAGAAGGGGGCAAGTAAGCGCATGGCGAGGCGTCGTCAGGCGGTCACGATCAGGCACGTTGCGGCAGATGTCGGGGTATCGCTCCAGACCGTAAGCCGCGTCATCAACAACGAGCCGAACGTCCGCCCCGAACTCAAGGAACGCGTGCAGGAGGCCATCACGCGCCTCGGCTATGTGCCTTCGATCGCCGCCCAGCGGATGAGCGGATCGCGTTCCTACCTGATTCTCGCGCTCAATGACCGCGACCGCACGATTGCCGATTGGCGCGCGCGGCAGGGCACGGACTGGGTCGACCAGATGCTGCTCGGCGGGATGCTCAAGTGCGCCGAGCACGGCTACCGCATGATCGTCGAACTGGTCGATACGCATAGCGACCATGTGGAGCGCGAACTGCTTGCGGCAATCGCGGCGTTGCAGCCCGATGGCATCATCCTAACGCCGCCGCACTCGGATAACCCGCAGATCGTGCGCTGTCTGGCGGAGCAGCAGATCCCCTTCGCCCGGATCGGCTCAAAGGCGCGCGATGCGGGCATGCCGATCCTGATGGACGACGAAGGCGCGGCTGCCACAGCAACGCGCTATCTCGTCGATCACGGCCATCGCCGCATCGGCTTCATTGCGGGCGCTGCGGAATACAACCTCAGCGGCTGGCGCGTCGATGGCTGGAAGCTGGCGATGGCCGAAGCCGGCCTCCCCACCGATGGCCTGCTGCACGCGGGTGATTTCAGCTATGCTTCGGGCGAGCGCGCTGCCCGCGCCCTCCTCGCCTTGCCCGAGCCGCCCACCGCGATCATCGCCAGCAGCGATCAGATGGCGCTCGCCACGCTCGAAGTGGCCCGGCAAAACGGCCTCGCCGTGCCGCGCGATCTCTCGCTCGTCAGCTTCGACAACACGCCGATGATGCAGTTCACCCAGCCCCCGCTCACCGCAATCGACCAGCCCATCGCCGCCACGGCCTCAAAGGCGGTCGAACTGATCATCGCGGCGCAGAAGGGCGACCACCTGCCCGAGGCAGTGACCGTAATCCCCGCGAGCCTCGTCGCGCGTGGTTCGGTTGCCGATGCCAGGCAAACCGTGAGTGCCTGAACAGCCCGGCGCGGCCCAGCTGCACCAGCCCCCGGCACGCCAACCGCTGTGGTTCCTCGTGCTCTATGCGCTGGCCTGGGCCGGCGGATCGATTGCCTATGTCCCCTTCCTGACGATCCTCCTGCCAGTGCGCGTCGCCGCACTTGCGCCGGGGGAACCGGCGATCCTCTGGCTTTCCGCAATTGCCTTCTGCGGTGCCATCTCGGCGAGCATCGGCCATATCCTGTTCGGCTGGCTCAGCGATGTGACCGGCATGCGCAGGCCTTGGGCGGCGATGGGCCTCGCGCTCTCCTGCGTGCTGCTGCTTGTCATCCCGACAGCAGGCAATTTGCGCGATATCGTCGTGATCGTCGTGCTCTGGCAGCTCGGCCTCAACATGATGCTCGCCCCGCTGGCAGCGTGGGGTGCAGATTGCGTACCCGATTGCCAGAAGGGGCTTCTCGGAGGCCTCCTTGCCTTCGCACCGGGGCTTGGCGCGCTGGCTGGTACGCTGGTCACCATTCCCGGCCTCGCGACACCCGATGGCCGCCTCGTGCTGGTTGCGGTCGCCGTTGCCGCTGCGGTGATCCCGGTGCTCCTGCTGGGCAATCGCACACCCAAGCGTGCTGCACCCACCGATGCCATGCCCGCCGCTTCACAGCAGCGCATCAGGCGCAGCGCTGCCGTTCGGATGTGGGCCGCGCGCCTGCTTGTGCAGGTCGCGGAAGCGGCGCTGTTCTCGTTTCTCTATCTGTGGCTGCGCTCAATCGATCCCGCGGTGGAGGATCACCTCACCGCCCGCGTATTCAGCCTCGTCCTCGTGCTTTCTGCGCCCGCAGCACTTTTGGCTGGCCGCTGGGCGGATCGCAGCGAACATCCCTTCCTGCCGCTCGTCGTGTGCACGCTGGTCGCACCGATTGGCCTTGTCGGCATGGCGCTCGCGCACAGCGTGACGGCCGGCATCGTCAGCTATGCGATCTTCGGATTCTCGACATCGATCTTCCTTGCGCTCCATTCCGCGCAGACCTTGCGCACTTTGCCAGACAGCAATCGCCGCGGCCGCGATCTTGGCTTGTTCAATCTCACCAACACCATGCCTTCGCTGGTGATGCCGTGGTTTACCCTCGCGCTGGTGCCCTGGTTCGGATTTTCCGGCCTGTTTCTGCTGTTTGCCGCACTTGCGCTTGTTGCTGCAGCATTGCTGGCCGGACTTCGCGCCAATCCGGACTCCAATATCTGAAACCTACGCTTGATTTTGATGCTTTCTCATGCGACGAACCACCTTGAGAACGTTCACAGAAGAAAAACGGGAAGGGTGAGAATGATGGTTCGGCGCGCGCTTTTGGCAGCCATGTTGCTGGCTTCGGGAAGCGTTCTGGCGGCACCTGCCGAAAGCTCCAGCACCGCGCATCCTGCGCTTTGGCCCGCTGCGCACAGCCCGGCGACGATCACCAGCCCTGCCACCGAGCGCCGCATTGCCCGCATGATCGCGGCAATGACGCTTGAGGAAAAGATCGGGCAGATGATCCAGGCGGACATCAGCGCGATCACCCCTGAAGACCTCGCCAAGTATCCGCTCGGCTCAATCCTCGCTGGCGGCAATTCGGGCCCCTACGGCGATGAGCGCGGCGATGCAGCCAAATGGTCGAAGCTGGTGCATGAATTCCGCAAGGCCTCCGCGAAGGCCGGCGCCGGAATCCCGATCCTTTTCGGGATCGACGCAGTCCATGGCCATTCGAACCTCCCCGGCGCGACGCTTTTCCCGCACAACATCGGCCTCGGCGCCGCACATGACCCCGCGCTGATCCAGCGCATCGGTGAAGTGACCGCCATCGAAGTCGCCGCAAGCGGCATCGACTGGACCTTCGCGCCCACTCTTGCCGTCCCGCAGGATCTGCGCTGGGGCCGCAGCTATGAAGGATACGCTGCGGATCCCGCGCTCGTCGCCAGCTACGCCAAGGCGATGACCGTGGGCCTGCAGGGTCCGCTCGCGCCCGGCAAGCCGATCCCGGCAGACCGCGTTGCAGCTACCGCCAAGCATTACCTTGCCGATGGCGGCACCGATGGCGGCAAGGACCAGGGCGACGCGCTGATTTCCGAACGCGAGCTTGTTGCCCGCCATGCGCAGGGCTATCCGCCCGCGATCAACGCCGGGGCGCTCACCGTCATGGCCAGCTTCTCGAGCTGGAACGGCGCCAAGAACCACGGCAACCGCTCGCTGCTGACCGACGTTCTCAAGGGCCGCATGGGCTTCGAGGGCCTCGTCGTGGGTGATTGGAACGGCCACGGCCAGATCCCCGGCTGCAGCGTCACCGATTGCCCCAAGACTTTTACCGCCGGTCTCGACCTCGCGATGGCGCCGAACAGCTGGAAGGGCCTTTTCGAAGCGACCGTGCGTGAGGCCAAGGACGGCACGCTGCCGATGGCGCGGATCGACGATGCCGTCGCCCGGATCCTGCGCGTGAAGGCCAAGCTTGGCCTTCTCGGCGTGAACCCGGTTGATCGCGGCAACCCGTCGATCGTCGGTGCCGATGCTCACCTCGCCGTCGCGCGCGAGGCAGCGGCGAAGTCGCTCGTGCTCCTCAAGAACAATGGCGGCGTGCTGCCCCTGCGCCCCGGCGCCAAGGTGCTGATCGCCGGTCCCGGCGCAGACAGCATGGCGATGCAGGCGGGCGGCTGGACGATCACCTGGCAGGGCACCGACACCACCGCCGCAGATTTCCCCAAGGGCCAGACAATCGGCCGCGCTATCGTTGCAGCGGTCAAGGACGCCGGTGGCAGCGCGGCCATCTCGGCTGATGGCAACTTCAGCGAAAAACCCGATGTCGCCGTCGTCGTCTATGGTGAGCAGCCCTACGCCGAATTCCAGGGCGACATGCCCAATCTCGCCTTCCGCGAACATGCGGGCGAAAAGGCGCTGCTGGCAAAACTCAAGGCGCAAGGGGTCAAGGTCGTCTCGGTCTTCCTCTCGGGCCGCCCGCTGTTTGCCGGTCCCGAAATCAATGCCTCGGATGCGTTCGTTGCCGCCTGGCTTCCCGGCTCGCAGGGCGAAGGCGTCGCCGACGTCCTCGTTGCGCGCAAAGATGGCAAGCCGGCGCGCGGCTTCACCGGCAAGCTCCCCTTCCCCTGGCCCGCAGACGCCGTCTCACCGGTCAAGACCCCGCTGTTCGCGGCGGGCTACGGCTTGACCTATGCCAGCAAGGCAGTTGTCGGCACGGTCAACGAAGACCCCAAGGTCGATCTCGTCGCCTCGGCCAGCGAAGGCGTCTACTTCGCGCTCGGCAAGGTTCCCTCGCCGTGGCACCTCAGCCTCGATCCGGGCATCGCGGCACACGCGGTCGATCTGGGAGCGCAGGAAGATGCGCAGCAGTTCTCGTGGAGCGAGACCGGTGCCATCGGCATCGACGGCCCCCCGGTCGATCTCATGCGCCAGCTGGACGAGGAGTTCGCGCTCAAACTCGATGGCCGCCTCGATGCCGCCGCCGGTCCCATTGCGGTGACCATGGCCGGCGCGACGCTCAAGATCAGCCCGCCGGTCGGCCCGCTGACGGTGCGCATCCCGCTGCGCTGCTTCCTCGAGGCCGGCGCAAGCTTCAAGGCGGTAGGCACACCGCTGCGCATCGCGGGTGACAAGGGCCTTTCGCTCACCTTGCGCGGCGCCAGCATCGAAGGCGTCGGCCAGACGATCGCCTGCCCGGCTAAATAGCGATACCTTCGGCTTCGAAATAGGCGATCACCGGGGCGAGCACGTCCCGGTGCGCTTTCCAGCGCGCCACGGCGTCCTTGTACATCGGCCGCCGCACTTGCGCCGCGCTCGGTGTCGATACCGGGGCCGTATTGCGGTGGAAATCGAGGCAGGCCTCGTCCCAAGGCAGATCGCAATGCGCCAGCAGCGCCCGCGTCTCGCCCTCCTGATTGGCCACGAGATCTTCGTAGCCCAGTTCCAGAATGCGGCCCGGCAGCGCCTCACGCCAGAACGCCATCAGCCGATCGAACCGCACGTAGTACCGCGCGATATCCATCAGGTCGTAGCTGTAGTCGTAATAGCGCGAGGAAATCGCGAAGAGATTGCGGAAGTTTGCCAGCACCGTGTCGAGCGGATGGCGGCGCAGGCACACGATCCGTGCCTGCGGCAGCGCCCGTGCGATGAACCCGGCATATTGGAAATTCCCGGGAAACTTGTCAGTGAACCGGCCCTGCCGCGCTCCGGCGTGGGTTCGTGCGCGCGCAAGGTAATCTCGACCGATCGCACCAAGGTCCGCGGTGGCACCTGCTTCGATGGTATCGACGTCGAGCACCGTACGGCTGCGCGTGCCCGATGCCATCTTGACCGCGAGCGGCATGGCCTGAAGTTCGCCCGCGCTCCACACTGCGGGGTGTGAGGAGAGGATCCGGTCGACCAGCGTCGTTCCCGTTCGCGGCATGCCGATCACGAAGATCGGCGAATCCTGCGCCGCCCTGTTCACTGTCGCCGCCGCGACACGCGGCCAGACGCGCTCGATCGCATCGAAGTTCGCCGCATCCCGTGCAAAGGTATAAGGCAACCGTGCACGGTGCTCGGCATTGGTGGCGGCAAGCCGCGCAAAGGCCGCCTGCTGCTCACCCAGATCGTCGAGCTCCTTTGCTAGCGCGTAGCCGATCAGAAGACGCGCATCGCCGCCATCCGCCCGCTCCAGCGCCGCTTCGAGGCGTTTGACATGATTGCTCGCGGCGGTCTGCTTGCGCAGGCTCGCCAGCAGGTGATGCCCCCGCGCGTAATCGGGATCGACCGCCAGCAGTGCTTCGGCCGCAGCCTCAGCCCCATCGATATCGCCAATGAAGTTGAGCGCCGCCGCAAGATTGTAGCGAAACGACGCGTTGCCCGGCGCAAGCCGCACCGCCTCCCGGAAATGCGGCACCGAAGCGGCATGTTCGCCGAGGCGGGCATAGACGCAGCCCATGGTGTCACGCCCCAGCGCATCATCAGGCGGCGCGCGTTCAGCGGCGGCCAGCGTCTGCGCCGCCGCCCCGTCCTGCCGCAGCATGACTTGCAACCGCGCCAACTGTGCCCGGTAATCCCCGCGCGGATCGATCTCGACCGCCTGCGCGATATCGGCCAGACCAACGCTTACCCGCCCGGCTTCCGCCCGCGCCATGCCAAGCAGGAAGCGCCCTTCCGCGTCTTCCGGGAAGGCCGCGACGACACTGGCGCCAAGCTGCTCTGCGGCCACCAGATCTCGGCGAGCGAACGCCCGCCTCACAGCGGCGATGCGGGCTGGTTCAGCCTTCACCCGGTTCGATCAACCTGCTGCCGACGACGAGCCCTTGCGCCGCTCCACCATCGCGATGAGCGGCTTGAACGGAAACACGAACTGCTCCCAGATCGTCAGGCGGCGGCGGTCATCCTGCCCCACGAGGATGCCTTCGCCTTCCTTGTAGGTGCCGAACATGCGGTCGATCAGGATCAGCGAGTTGCCATAGTTGCAGCGCGTGTTCTCATAGCCGACCGAGTGGTGGAAGCTGTGATGGCGGATCGTGGTGAAGAAGAAGCTGTAGAACAGCGGCGGATCGCTCTTCACATTGGCATGGGCATAAGTTGCCACGACATTGGTCACCGCGAAGGCGCAGAGATAGGCCGCCGGGGACACATCGAAGAGCGCCACGATCCCGAGACTGATGAGGAACAGCTCGATCGGATTGCCGACCGCGCCCTTCATCGCGTTGAGTTGGGTGATGTGGTGGTGCGGCGCATGGGTCAGCCAGAACGGCTCCCAATTGTGCATCAGCCGGTGCATCCAGTACTGGCCGAACTCCCAAAGGAACACGACCAGCGCCACCTGCGCGAGGAACGGCATTGCCGTCACCCAAGGGGTCGCGATGCCCCACGTTTCCTTGAGCGCATGAAGCGGTGCTTCGGACAGGATAAAGGCCATCCGCGAAATGACCGTGTTGATCAGCACGAAGTAGAACAGGTCGGTGAAGAATTCCTGCCGGTTGATCCGCCAGCCTTCATGCCTCTCGAACACAAGTTCGAGCCCCAGCACGAAGGCGGTCACCACACTGTTGACGACAAGCAGCGTCCACGGGTTGGCGATCATGCTGTCCGGAGCCCAAGCCCAGAACGCCACCACCGCCGCCACTGTCGCGGGTGGAATGCAATCGACCGCAAGCTTCTTGATGCCCGAACTCATGACTTCACCACTCCTCGCCTGTGGTTTCTTATGTCCCTGTCCTGCGGCTTCTTGTTTTGCCGCAGGATTGCGCAATTGGGGGCGAGGATCAACCCCGCCCCCTTTTGTGCAGTCACCCTCTCCAAACTCAGTACTTCACGCGGACCTCAAGCCCTACGGTGCGCGGCGTGATGACCGTGTTGCGCAAGTAGCGCAGAACCACCCCGTCGTTCAGGCCGACGCGCGAGCGGTCGTTTGAAACCGCCGTGATCGCGTATTTGTTGAAGATGTTGTTCGCGAACACACCGACGGTGAACACATCGTTCTGCCAGCTCAGCGATGCACGGTGCAGCACGAAGCCGGGCAGCTTGTCGCCATAGGCGCGGTCCCAACCAAGGCGCGTCACCACATCGCCGCGATAGGTCGCGGTCCAGTCCGCGCTGAAATCGCCGCCCATCACCGGGAAGGTGTAGTTCACCCCGAGGCTGCCGCTATTCTTGGTGGAACCGGGCAGGCGGTCACCCTTGAGCGCATCCAACTGGATGGGCCTGCTGGGATAGGTCGCTGCCGGGCTGTTCACCGCGATGATCGCAGGTACGTCTTCGGTGAGCCGGGCATTGGTGTAGGAGTAGGTGCCCTGGATCGAAAGCCCATCGATCGGCCGGATCTGGAACGAGGCATCGAAGCCTTCCGACTTGGCCTTGCCGCCGTTGACCGTGATGCCGACGATACCGTTGACGGTCGCCGAGGCCACCTGGATGCCGCTCCAGTCGATCGTGAAAGCGTTCACGTTCAGCGTCAGCTTGCGATTGAACAGCTCCGCACGAACACCGACTTCGAGGTTCTTGGTCGAGTCCGGACCATACTGCAGCTCGTTGGGAAGCGCACAGACGTTCTGGAACGGCGGCGGCTTGAGCGGCAGGATGCACGGCGCCACGGTGTTGGGACCGCCAATGCGATAACCCTTGCTGTAGGTGGCATAGACCATCAGGCCCGGGGTGAACTTGTACGACGTGTTGAACTTCCACACCCCGCCGCTCTTCGCGGTCGTGCCGCCAGCAGGCTTGGCATCGTAGGGGCTGATCGGATCACCGAGCAGCGGCGTCACCGCGCGGCCGGAAACCAGCGACGAATAGTTGAAGTAGCGTCCGCCAGCCGTCACCTGCCACTCGGGCGTGATCTTGAAGGTGCCTTCGCCGAAGACGGCCTTTTCGATGACCTTCGAGCGGTTGAAGGATGCGTATTCGATCTCATCGGGGTTCGGCTGCGTGCCGAATTCGACCCAGGGATGGCCCGGGACATGCTCGCGGTAATCGGCCTGCAGCTTCTGTTCGTTGAAGAACCCGCCGAGCACCCAGCTGAACGGACCGCCGTGCGTGGAAACCAGGCGGATTTCCTGGTTGAACTGCTTGCGGGTATTCTCGCTCTCGTTCCAGCTGGTGAAGGCCGGGAACAGTTCGTAGTCGTAATCGAGATCGAGCAGCAGGTCGGTGTTGTCGCCCACCCGCTTGTTCTTCACTTCCGTGTAGGCCGTCGTCGATACGAGATCGAAGATTTCGGCAACATGGGCGTTGATTTCCATGCTGGCGAGGTGCGCGCGGCGATCGACCGGCTCGGCATAGCGAGAGGCGCTTTCGTACTTGCCGGTGCCGAGCACGAAGTCGCTGTTGTACTGCCCGCCATCGGTCTTGGTGTGCTGGAAGGCGTAGGTAAAATCGACCGAGAGATCGGGCGTGATCTGGAACAGCAACTGGTTCCGGGTGGTGAAGGTCTTCTCGAAGTTGAGGTCCTTGCGCCGATAGAGATTGGCGTCATAGCCCGCCTGCGAGATCGAAGTCGGCGGGACCGTAGCGAACCCATCGGGCTGCGGCAGCGAAACGCCCGGCGTCTTCACGAGCAGCGCATAGTCGATGAAGCCAGGATCGTAGTAGTAGCCAGTCGCCGAACGGAAGGCGATGTGATCCTTGACGATCGGAATGTTGATCACGCCGTCAACCTGATAGCCGGTCTTCGATGCTTCCTTCTTGCCATAAACGCGACCATGCCATTCGGCCTGCCACTTGGTCGTATCCGGACGGTTCGGAATGTTGCGGATCGCACCGGCCAGCGTGCCGAGACCGTAAAGCGTGCCCTGGGGACCGAGCAGCGTCTCGACGCGGTTGATGTCGAGCATCTTGAAATCGTAGTAGAGCGGCACTTCGCCAAGATAAATGCCCAGCGCGCTGTCATAGCTGTTGCCGGTCGCGTCGGTATCCGAGGCGTTCAGGCCGCGCAGCACGATCGTGCCGGTGCTCCCCGGGCCGGTATCGGCGATCGTGACGCCCGGCGTGAAATCGGCGATGTCGCGCACGTCGTCGATGCGCTGGCGTTCAAGCTGCTCGGCTCCCACCGCGGTGATGTTGATCGGCACGTCCTGCAACGAGGTCGCGCGCCGCGTCGCGGTCACGACGATGGCGCTGTTGTCCTCGATTGCTGCAGCCTGCGGCGCGTCGCTCGCTGGTGCGGGAGCCATCTGCGCGAATGCGGGAAAGGCGGTGCTGCCCATAAGGATCGTCGCACCCATCAGGGCCGTCTTGGCCAGCGTCGTCTTGTAAGTTGTCTTGGTCACTTGAGCCCCCGCGTTGCCTGCGTGAAAGCCTTTTCAAAGTGACATCCAGTCCCTGATTTCCCCCTTGTGACCGGGGAGCGCCGCTCCTTGTGGAACTGGCACCGTGTCATTCCCTCATTCCATCGCCACTAACGAGGCGGATGAATTCAATACTTCGCCAGATGATCAAAGGGGCAACTCAACCCGAAGAGCCCGATCTCCGACCTTTACATCTCGAACAAACGCCGCTGATGTTCGGACAGTAGATCCGAACTCGCACAACATTTGCCCACACGAACTCTATCGTGCAGAATACTGCTGCCAGACAACAGGATCGTCTGACTGGAAATTTCATTGTTGTTGTCGCAATGCACTATCAGCAGTACGACATTTCAGTTACGCTATCGATATTACATAACAGGTCAAGCGTAATAATTCTCGGTTGCCTCGGTATTATCCCATTCACGCTGCAGTGCGGAAATCCTTGATTTTTCCGAACTCAAGGAGCGCTTCAAGAGCAGGCCAGAAGCACACCGGGCTGATCGCGGCGTTGCAGCGAATCAACAGAACGCCCCGGATTCCCGGCCCCGATTCGCATTGCCCGAGATACCTTGCACAAAGGTGGTATTACGTTTTTTATGGAACGTAACATTTTGCCATGGACAAGCAGAATGTTTCTCGCAATGCTGCACTGCGAAAGGAGACAGAATCGTGTCAGCCACCTCTCCCACCAGGAAAGCCCGAGGGATCACCGGTTCGCTCCTTGCGGTAGCCATCACCGCCACGCTCGCTCTTGCTGGCTGTTCTGGTGGCGGCAGCGCTCCCACTGAAAAGAAAACCGAATTCAGCATCGGCTGGTCGATCTATGCCGGCTGGATGCCGTGGCCATACGCGCAGCAGGCCGGCATCGTGAAGAAGTGGGAAGACAAGTACCACCTCAAGATCAAGATTGTGCAGGTCAACGACTACGTCGAATCGATCAACCAGTACACTGCGGGCAAGCTCGACGGCGTCACTCTTGCCAACATGGACGCGCTGACCATTCCGGCGGCGGGCGGCAAGGACACGACCGCCGTGATCCTCGGCGACTATTCCAACGGCAACGACGGCGTATTGCTCAAGGGTGCGGCCAATCTCAGCGCGATAAAGGGCCGCTCGGTCAATCTGGTCGAACTCTCGGTCTCGCACTACCTCCTCGCCCGCGCCCTCGAAAAGGCCGGCATGGGCATGACCGACGTGAAGACGGTCAACACCGCCGATGCCGATATCGTCGGCGCCTTTGCCAGCCCCGATGTGACCGCCGCGGTTGCGTGGAACCCGCAGCTTTCGGTGATGCGCGCGCAGCCGGGTGCGACGCAGGTGTTCTCCTCGGCCGACATTCCGGGCGAGATCCTCGACCTCCTCGTCGTCGACACCGCCACGCTCAAGGCCAATCCCGATCTCGGCAAGGCGCTCGCGGGCATCTGGTACGATACCGTCCAGCTGATGATGAAGCAGGATGCGGACGGCAAAGCCGCGCGCGCCGCGATGGCCAAGCTAGCCGGCGCCGCGCCCGAAACCTTCGACAGCCAGCTCAAGACGACCTTCCTCTACACCGATCCCAAGGCCGCCGTCGCCGCCGCTCAATCGCCCGCGCTCGTCACCACGATGACCCGCGTGCGCGACTTCAGCTTCTCCAAGGGCCTGTTCAAGGGCGCCACTTCGGCCGATGCAGTCGGCATCGCCTTCCCGGGCGGCAAGACGCTCGGCGATGCGAGCCATGTCACCCTGCGCTTCGACGACAGCTTCATGAAGCTCGCGGCCGACGGGAAGATCTGACCGGATGCGCTGGGTCAATTGGCATCTTTCCAAGCGGGACCGCCTGATCGCAGGCGGTGCGCCGATCCTGCTGCTCGTCGTGATTTATCTGATCATGGCGGCGGCACGGCATTCGGCCAATCCGTCTGACAAGATCCTCCCCCTGCCCGGCGGCATGTTCACCGCGATGGCGAACCTGCTCACCACGCCTGATCCGCTTTCCGGCAACCTCGTGTTTTGGGCCGATACGCTTGCCAGCCTCCAGCGCCTCGGCCTCGGCCTCGGCATTGCGACCCTGTTTGCACTCGTGCTCGGGCTGCTCATCGGCGCGCTGCCGCCAATCCGGGCGACGCTGAGCCCGCTCGTCACCGGTATTGCCGTGATCCCGCCGATTGCGCTGCTCCCAGTCCTGTTCATCGCCTTGGGCCTTGGCGAGACTTCCAAGGTCGTCCTCATCGCCATCGGCGTTGCGCCGGTGATGATCCGCGACATTGCCGCGCATGTCGGCAGCCTGCCGCGCGAGCAGATCATCAAGGCAGAGACGCTCGGCGCCAATTCGTGGCAGATCATCGCCCGCGTCGCACTCCCGCAGGCCATGCCGCGCCTGCTACAGGCGATCCGCCTCGCGCTCGGCCCGGCATGGGTGTTTCTGATCTCCGCCGAAGCCGTCGCTTCCGACATCGGCCTTGGCTACCGCATCTTCCTCGTCCGCCGCTATCTCTCGATGGACGTCATCATCCCCTACGTCGCATGGATCGCGCTGCTCGCTATTCTGATGGATGTGGCACTCGCGGCGCTCAGCCGAAAGGCCTTCCCCTGGGCGCATGGAGAGAGCCGGTGAGCGCGCTCCTCTCGCTCAAGAACGTCTGGGTCGAATACGGCGACAAGGTCGTGCTCGAGAAGGTCAACCTCGAGGTGGCCGAAGGCGCGTTCCTCTCCATCATCGGCCCCTCGGGCGCGGGGAAGTCGAGCCTGCTGCGTCTGATCCTCGGGCAGGAGACGCCCACGCGCGGCACGATTCTGCTCGATGGGCAGCCGCTGAAGCCAGAATGCGGACCTGATCGCGGTGTCGTGTTCCAGCGCTACTCGGTCTTCCCGCACATGACCGTGCTTGGGAACGTCACGTTCGGCCTCGAATGCCCTGCCGCTCCTTTTGCCGCACGGCTGTTCGGCACGGCCCGCCGCAAGGCCGAGGCGGAAGCCACCGCCATGCTCGAAGCCGTCGGCCTTGGAGACAGCCTCCACCTCTACCCGGCGCAGATGTCGGGCGGCATGCAGCAACGGCTTGCCATCGCGCAGGCGCTGATCAAGCGCCCGCGCATCCTGCTGCTCGACGAACCCTTCGGCGCACTCGATCCCGGTATCCGGGCCGACATGCACGGCCTCATCACCCGGTTGTGGCGCGATTACTCGCTCACCGTCGTGATGGTGACGCACGACATCAAGGAAGCCTTCACGCTCGGCACGCGCGTCCTCGCGCTCGACAAGCGGCGGCATGATCCCCACGCGCCGCACCGCTACGGCGCGACGGCGGTCTACGACCTGCCCTTGCGCGGACCGCCGGTCCCCGCGCCCGAACCCGAAACAGCCCCAGAACCCGTCGCGGCCACGAATTGAGAGGAATGGCAATGACGATAGAAACCCCCGGCCTCGCCCGGCTCAGCATGAGCCTTCCCGCCGAACTGTTCCGCAAGCTCGACATGATGGTGACCGAGCGCCAGCTTCCCTCGCGCTCGCAGCTCATGGCCGAACTGATCCGCCACGCGCTCGCCGCGCATGAGGCGTTTACCCGGCCTGACGAGATGCTCGCCGGCACGATCACCCTTGTCTACCGGGGCGAACGGGGGCGGGTGCGCCATCAGCTCGCTCAGACGCAGGCGCACTACCTCAAGGAAGTGATCTCTTCGCAGCACGTCTTCCTCGAGGATGACCAGTCGCTCGAAGTGCTGCTGGTGCAAGGCCCCGCCGCCCGCCTCAAGGACCTCTCGGACGCGCTGCGCCGCGTGCGCGGGGTCCAGCAGCTCGAACTCGTCACCACCACCGCGCTCCTTCCGCAGCTCTACGAGCCGGAAGCCGATGCGCCGCAGGGAGCCGCCGCATGACTTCCGCTCTCGCTAACCCCAACGCCGCCCGCGATCACGCCCGCGCCCAAGGCGGCACCGTGGTCGAGGCGATGCCGATCCTCCCGCCGGTCGCGCCCGACCTGCCAGAAGGCGTGCCCGCATCCGATCTCCTCTGGGAAGAAACCGTGGCCCCCGGCGGCTACGCCACCCGCCGACTGCCTCGGGGCGCGCGCCTGCGCCTCCTCGACACCAAGGGCGATGCCTGCGCGAGCTTGCAGATCTTCAACGCCGAAATGCCGACCGAGCGCTACAGCTTTGCCGACACCGTGAAGATCCAGTGGAACGCCTACCTCGCGGAGGGCAAATTCCTGCTGTCCGACATGGGCCGTGTGCTGATGAGCATCATGACGGACGGCACCGAAGGAACTTGGGATACCTTCTCCGGCACGTCCAACGCCTACACCAACGCCGCGAAGTACGGCGATGGCCGGAACTCGGGCCAGTTCCCCAACGGGCGCGACCGCTTCCTGCTTGGCGCAGCCAAGCACGGCCTCCAGCGCCGCGACATCCACGCCGCCATCACCTTGTTCAAGGGCGCGAAGATTGCCGACGACGGCACGATCGAGCCGCAGATCGGCCCGTTCGAGCCCGGCCGCGAGGTGATCCTGCGCGCCGAAATGGACGTCATCGTGGTAATCGCCAATGTCCCCCACGTGCTCGATCCCCGGCCTGACTACACCGTCACGCCGCTGCGCCTCACCGCGTGGCGCGGGCCCATCGCAGCCGAGGACGATCCCATCCGCACCGCGACGCCGGAGGGCCTGCGCGCCTTCCTCAACGTCGAAGACTACTACCGCCGGTAAGGAGGCCCAGCAGATGCTCAACCGCGATCCGCACCATGACGGCCTGCCCGATACCATCGTCCACGACGAGGTCGTCCCCGCCCGCGCGCCCTGGATCCACCACATCAAGAAGGGCCAGACGCTGCGCATCGTAGACCTCGAAGGCAACCAGGCGGTCGACTTCCTGCTCTACAGCGAGGCCGACGATACCGAGCGCTACTCCGCGCAGGACACCGTGGCGGCGCAGGGCAATCTGTTCCTGCGCACCGGCACCGTCCTCCGCTCGAACGAAGGCCGCCCGATGATGACCATTGCGGCGACGACGGTCGAATACCACGACACTATTGGCGGCGCGTGCAGCTGCGAGAGCAACACGCTGCGCTATGGTCACCACACCAAGGCCCAGCACGCCTGCGTCGAGAATTTCCTCGAGGCCAATCTCACCGAAGGCCGCGGCAAGCGCGATATCGTCGCCAACATCAACTTCTTCATGAACGTGCCGGTCGAAGCCGACGGCGCGCTTGGCATCGTCGACGGCATTTCCGCACCCGGCCTAACGGTCGATCTCAAGGCCGAGATGGACGTCATCGTCGTCGTCTCGAACTGTCCGCAGATCAACAATCCGTGCAACGGCTTCAACCCGACGCCCGTGCGCATGATCGTCGCCGCATGAGCTTCGACACCGTCCTCATTGCCAACCGGGGCGCCATCGCCACCCGGATCATCCGCACCTTGCGCCGCATGGGGCTGCGCTCGGTCGCGGTCTATTCGGAAGCTGACGCGGGCTCCCTCCATGTGTCGGAGGCCGATGAGGCGGTCTGCATTGGCGGCGCGCGGCCATCCGAAAGCTATCTCAACGTCGATGCCATCCTTGAAGCCGCCAAGGCCACAGGCGCGGGCGCAATCCATCCCGGCTATGGCTTCCTGGCCGAGAACACCGATTTTGCGGAAAGCTGTGCCGCCGCCGGGATCGTGTTCATTGGCCCGACGCCTGACAACATCCGCATGTTCGGCCTCAAGCACAGCGCCCGTGCGCTGGCAAAGGCGCACGGCGTGCCGCTGGCTCCTGGCTCCGAACTTCTCACGAGCGAAAAGGAAGCGCTCGCCGCTGCCAACGAGATCGGCTTCCCCGTCATGCTCAAAGCGACCGCAGGCGGCGGCGGCATCGGCATGCGCGTGTGCGAAACGCAGGCCGATGTGCAGGAAGGCTTCGCCACCGTCGCCCGCCTCGGCCAGAGCAATTTCGGCGATGCCGGCGTGTTCCTCGAACGCTACGTACGCCGTGCCCGCCATGTCGAAGTGCAGATCTTCGGCGATGGCGAGGGCCGGGTCGTTGCACTCGGCGAACGCGATTGCTCGCTCCAGCGGCGCAACCAGAAAGTCGTCGAGGAAGCCCCTGCCCCGCTGCTGCCCCAGCAGATCCGGCAGGATCTCTACGCCGCCGCGATCCGCCTGGGCGAGGCTGCGCGCTATCGCTCTGCCGGCACCGTGGAGTTCCTCTATGATGCCGAGCGCGAGCAGTTCTACTTCCTCGAAATGAACACCCGCCTGCAGGTTGAGCACGGCGTGACCGAGATGGTCATGGGGCTTGATCTCGTCGAATGGATGGTGCGCGGCGGTGCTGGCGATTTCAGCTTCCTCGATGCTGCGCCCACCAAGCCGAGCGGCCATTCGGTGCAGGTGCGCCTCTATGCCGAAGACCCCGCGCTCGATTATCGCCCCACATCCGGCACGCTGACGGCGGTCGAGTTCCCCACCGATATCCGCACCGAAACTTGGGTCATGGGCGGCAGCGAAGTCAGCGCATGGTACGATCCCATGCTCGCCAAGCTGATCGTCCACGCGCCGACCCGCGAGGAAGCTGTCACCGCGATGCAAGTCGCACTCGGCGAGACCCGCGTCGACGGTATCGAAACCAACTTGCGCTGGCTGCGCGACGTCGTCCGCACGCCTGCATTCACCACTGGCCAAGTCTCCACCCGCGTCCTCGATACCATCGCCTACACCCCGCGCAGCGTGCGCGTCATCAGCGGCGGCACCGCGACCACTGTGCAGGACTGGCCGGGCCGTCAGCGCCTCTGGGCGGTCGGCGTGCCGCCCTCGGGTCCGATGGACGATCAATCGTTCCGCCTCGGCAACCGCCTTCTGGGCAACACTGAGGGCACCGCCGGGCTCGAGCTCACCCATTCCGGTCCCACCCTCGCCTTCACCGCCCCCGCGAAGATCGCCCTCACCGGTGCAGACTTCGGCGCAACGCTTGATGGCGTACCCGTTGCGCGCGGGCAGGTCGTTGCCGTGGCCGCCGGCCAGACCCTCGCGCTTGGCCGCGCGCGGGGCGGCGGTATGCGCGGCTATCTGCTCTTCGCAGGCGGCCTCGATATCGCGCCCTATCTCGGCAGCCGCGCGACGTTCGAACTGGGTCAGTTCGGCGGCCACGCCGCGCGCCGTCTCGTTGCGGGCGATGTACTCCACTTCGGCAGCGAGCCCGCCGAGGCCGCGCTTCCCGCCACCGCGCTCCCGTCGCTCGGTTCCGAATGGACCCTGCGCGTCCTCTATGGCCCGCACGGCTCACCGGATTTCTTCACGGCAGACGATATCGCAATGATCGTCGCCGCCGAATGGCAGGTCCACTACAACTCGAACCGCACCGGCGTCCGCCTGATCGGCCCCAAGCCGCACTGGGCCCGCAAGGATGGCGGCGAGGCAGGCCTCCACCCGTCCAACATCCACGACAACCCCTACGCCATTGGCGCGGTCGATTTCACTGGCGACATGCCAATCATTCTCGGCCCGGATGGCCCCTCATTGGGCGGCTTCGTCTGCCCGTTCGTGGTGATCGCGGCAGACCGCTGGAAGCTCGGCCAATTGGTGCCGGGAGACCGGCTGCGCTTCGCCCCCGTCACCATCGCAGACGCCGCTGCCGCCGATGCAGACCAGCAGCGCCTGCTCACCCAGGGCGCGCTCCCCGGCCCGGTGCCCGATCGGCCCGTCGCCCACCTTTCGCCGATACTTGCCGAAATCCCCGAGGCAAACGGCCGCCCCCGCACGATCTACCGCCAGCAGGGCGACCGCAATATCCTCGTCGAATACGGCCCGATCGTCCTCGACATCGAGCTGCGCATCCGCGTCCACGCGCTGATGGTCGAACTGGAAGCGCAAGCCCTCCCGGGCGTCATCGACATCGTGCCGGGCATCCGTTCGCTCCAGCTGCACTTCGACGGCACGCAGCTCGATCAGGCCACCGCTCTCGCCGCGCTGATTGCCGCCGAAGAGCGCCTTGGCGATCTGGCCGATTTCACGATCCCGAGCCGCGTGGTCCATCTACCTCTCTCATGGCGCGATCCCGCCACGCTGGAGACGATCCAGAAGTACATGGGCGCCGTCCGGGATGATGCGCCGTGGTGCCCGGACAACATCGAATTCATCCGCCGTATCAATGGCCTGCCCGATGTCGCCGCGGTCGAGAACTTGATCTTCGAGGCCAACTACCTCGTCATGGGTCTCGGCGACGTGTACCTTGGTGCGCCCGTCGCCACCCCGGTCGATCCGCGCCACCGCCTCGTCACCACCAAGTACAACCCCGCGCGCACCTGGACCCCGCCCAATGTCGTCGGCATTGGCGGCGCCTACATGTGCATCTACGGGATGGAGGGCCCGGGCGGCTACCAGCTGTTCGGCCGCACCGTGCAAGTGTGGAACACCTACAAGCAGACGGATGCCTTCATCGAAGGCAAGCCGTGGCTCCTGCGCTTCTTCGACCAGATCCGCTTCTACCCCGTCAGCGCCGAGGAACTCGCCGAATGGCGGCGCGATTTCCCCGCCGGCCGCCGCAGCCTGCGCATCGAGGAAAGCGAGTTCCGCCTTGCCGATTACCGCGCATTCCTTGCGGACAACGCCGAAGCGATCGCCGCGTTCGAGGCCAATCGTCAGGCCGCTTTCGACGCTGAACGCGCCGATTGGCACGCTCGCGGCGAGTTTGACCGGGTGAGCAACCTCGCCGAAGCCGAAGCCCCCGCCGCAGCGCTCACTGTCGTGCCGGACGGAACTGACCTGATCGAGGCACCTTTCGGCGGCAGCGTGTGGAAACTGCTCGTCGCTGCCGGTGATGCGGTGAAAGCTGGCGATACCATCGCGGTGATCGAGGCGATGAAGATGGAGTGCCCGGTCGAAAGCCCCGGCACTGGCACGGTCGAGGCGCTCTACATCAAGGAAAAGCAGTCGTTGCAGCCCGGCTCACCGATGCTGGCGCTGAGGAGGACGGCATGACCGCAGCCGAAATCGCGGCGGCCGTCCAATCCGGCGCAACCACCGCTGTCGCGCAAGCCGAAGCCGCCCTCGCCCGTATCGCCGCTTACGATGCCATCCAGCCCCAGGTCTGGATCAGCCGCGCGGCTGCTGACGATGTTCTCGCTGCCGCTCGCGCTGTTGATGCCCGCATCGCGACAGGTGAAAAGCTGCCGCTGGCCGGTGTCCCCTACGCCGCCAAGGACAACATCGACGTCGCCGGCTTCGAAACCACCGCCGCCTGCCCCGCGTTCGCGCATAAGCCGCCCGCCAGCGCCACCGTCACCGAGCGCCTCGCGGCTGCGGGGGCGATCTGCATGGGCAAGACTAACCTCGACCAGTTTGCCACCGGCCTCGTCGGCGTGCGCAGCCCCTATGGCATCCCGCGCAATGCCTTCAATCGCGCCTATGTCAGCGGCGGCTCCAGCTCTGGCTCGGCCATCGCGGTTGCCGCAGGCCTTGTGCCCATCGCGCTCGGCACCGATACGGCAGGCTCCGGCCGCGTCCCCGCCGCGTTCAACCACCTGATCGGCTTCAAGCCCACCAAGGGCCGCTGGAGCACGCAGGGCGTCGTCCCTGCTTGCCGCTCAATCGACTGCGTCACGGTCTTCGCGCACACCACCGCAGACGCCGCGCTTGTTGACAGCGTCCTCGCCCGGTTCGATCCCGCCGATCCGTGGTCGAAGCCACTCGCCGACCGCGCGCTCGCGCCGCGCCGCATTGGCGTTCCCCAGCGCCACCAGCGTCTGTTCTTCGGGGATGCGGAATCCGAGTATTTTTACGACCGCGCGGTAGATCACCTCGCCACCCTCGCCGAGATCATCGAGATCGACATCGCCCCGCTGCAGGAAGCCGCACAGCTGCTCTATGGCGGCCCATGGGTTGCCGAACGCACTGCCGCGATGGCCGAAATCCTCAGGACCAATCCCGATGCTGTCGATCCGACCGTCCGCACCGTGGTCGAAGCCGGCTGGGACAAGACCGCGGTCGAGACGTTTAACGGCATCTACCGCCTCGCCGAAATCAAGCGCCATGCCGATCTTCTGTGGGGCGAGATCGACGCGCTCGCCTTCCCCACCACCGGCACCACCTACCGCGTTGCAGAACTCGCCAAGGCGCCCATCGCGCTCAACAGCAATCTCGGCGCCTATACCAATTTCGTGAACCTGCTCGACATGGCCGCGCTCGCCGTGCCGGCAGGCGTGCGCCACAATGCAACGGGCTTTGGCATCACGTTCATCGGCCCTGCGGATACTGACCGCGCGCTGCTCGATCTGGCCGATGCCTATCTTGCCAAGGCCGATCTACCCGCTCCACCTCCGCTTGATCTTGAGGGACACATGCAGACCGTCAAACTCGCCGTCGTCGGCGCCCACCTCAAGGACATGCCGCTCCACTGGCAGCTCACCTCGCGCGAGGCCAAGTTCGTCGAGGCGACGCACACCGCGCCGACCTACCGGCTCTACGCGATGGCCGACAGCGTGCCGCCCAAGCCCGCGCTGGTGCACAGCGGCGAAGACGGCGCAGCAATCGCGGTTGAAGTCTACGAACTGGGCGTCGCCGAATTCGGCAGCTTCACCGTCGAAGTCCCCGCGCCGCTTGCCATCGGCACGGTCACGCTGGCAGACGGCACCAGCGTCAAGGGCTTCGTCGCCGAACCGCGCGCCTTGACGGGTGCGCAAGACATCACCCACCTCGGCGGATGGCGCGCGTTTATTGCGCAGAAGAGCTGAAGGAGCAGACCCCATGCGAACCCTCAAGACACTGCTCCTCACCGCCGCGTTGATCCCCGGAATTGCTGCTGCAAAGGACGCGCCGAAGCCTGGCGTGCAAGTCGTCCCCGGCTTTGCAGACTTCCTTGCCATCGATGGCGATACCGTCTGGGCCACCAACAAGGGCCGCGTCGAGCAGTGGTCGGTGAAGGGCAAGAAGGCCGAGTATCCGATGGGCCGGCCCTGCGGCGGCATGAGCGTGGACTTCGGCTCGCTTTGGGTCGCCGATTGCCCGGAAAACGCGGTCAAGCGGATCGACGTGAAGACCGGCAGACTCCTTGCCGTGGTCTCCTCGGGCATTGCCAACAACATGGAGGGCGAGCTCAACACCGTCACCGGCGCAGGCTCTGTCTGGATCGGGAGCGAGGCGAGCGGCAAGATCGCGCGGATCGATCCCGCAACCAACAAGGTCGTCGCCTCGATCCCGGTTACCCCCGGCTCGTGGTATCTCACGTTCGGCCTCGGTGCACTCTGGGCCGTCAGCGGCAAGGAGCAGGTGCTCAGCCGCATCGATCCGGCCACCAACACCGTCACCGGTACGGTCGCGCTCGGCAAGACGCCGGGCTTTCTCGTGGCGGGCGAAGGCGCGGTCTGGGTGCAGGAACAGGGCGACGGCACCGTCGCGCGCATCGATCCCGCCACCATGACTGTCACGGCCCGCATCAAGGTGGGCGATAACCTCAAGTGGGGCGATATCGATACCGGCGGCGGCAAGGTCTGGCTGCGTACCACCGACGATCAGGAGTTCGTGGTGATCGACGCTGCAACCAACGCCATCCTCACCCGCGTCGGCAAGCCCTCCGGCAGCGGAGCTCTACGCTGGACGCCCAAGGGGGTGTGGACTTCGGCGCACGACATCCACACACTGACTTATTGGCCGAGCGGCAGCGAGACGGCAAAGCCCTGAGCGGCTGCCTACAACCCAATCCCTCGTCATTGCGAGCGTCGCGAAGCAAACCACGTGACGCTCTGGTTTGCTTCGCTACGCTCGCAATGACGATCACGATGCGTTGTTCGTCATCCCCGCGAAGGCGGGGATCCAGAGCGGACAACCTAAGCGCCAGCGAGCGAGATCAGGCCGCCGCTTTCCGCCCTTTCACCCAGTCGATGATCGGCGTCAGCGGGTAGATCAGCGTCTCGCCGATCCCCATGTGCCGGCGGCCTTCCTGCCCGACTTCCACCGCCTCGCCGTCCTTGAACGTCCCATGCATCCGGTCGAACAGGATCAGCGCGCAGGCATAGTTGCAGCGGGTATCCTCGTACTCGACCGAATGGTGCAGGCTATGCGCCTCGATGGTGGTGAACACCGCCGAATACCAGCGCGGCGGGTTGAACCGCACATTGGCATGGCTGAACGCTGCAATCGTCCCCAGCATATGCCCGGCGCAAAACAGCGCAGTCAGCGAGAAGTCGAGGAATACGGTCAGGCTTAGCCCGATCAGGAACAGTTCGAAGGGATTGCCCACCGCACCCTTAAGCGCATTGAGTTGCCGCACGAAATGGTGCGGCGCGTGCACCACCCACAGCGGAAACCAATTGTGCATCGCGCGGTGCAGCCAATAGTGGCCCCACTCGATCAGCAGCATGATGAGCGCGACCTGCACGATCAGCGGCGCATGTTCCAGCCACGGCGTGTGAATGCCCAGCGCGTCCTTGAGGCCAATCAGCGGCGGATCGGCCCAGTGCTTTCCGGCATAGCGCACCACCGTGTAGAACATCACGAAGTAGAACAGGTCCGAGAGGAACTCCGCACGCGTCAGCCGCCAACCGGCATGGCGCTCGTTGATCTGCTCCAGACCCAGGATCATGAACTTGGTGCAGATCGCCGCGATGACGATCGTCCAGCCGTTGGTTGCCAACTCTGGCGGCAGGAATGACCAGAACGCAAAGATCGCCAGCAGTGTCGCTGGTTGGTAATACTTGAATATCACCGGTTTAATACCAGCCATGATATTGCAGACCCCCACGGCTTTTGTTCGAGGTGAAAGCTAACACCAAGATCCGGTATCAACAACTGCCCCATTCGTCATACCCGCAAAAGGGAAGCACAAGGGCGGCGACCGACGGGCTCAATGCGCATTTTCGCTTGCACTTTGTGCGCGTTTTCGCTCAAACCAATCACAAACAATCATCATCCGTCCGGGAGACGCGCATTGCACAAGGCCCCCATCCGCCTCATCGGAGCGCTCCTCCTCGCCGGCAGCGCACTCGCGCCGCTTCATGCTCAGCAAGCGGCAGACCCGCTCGCCGATGGCTTCCGCGATCCTCCGTCTTCCGCCCGCCCCCGCGTGTGGTGGCACTGGATGAACGGCAACGTCACCGAGGAAGGCATCCGGCTTGATCTCGAATGGATGAAGCGCATCGGGATCGGCGGCGCGCAGACGTTCGATGCGCAGCTTCAGACGCCGCAAGTCGTTGACAAGCGCCTTGTCTACATGACACCCGAATGGAAGCACGCCTTCCGCACTGCCGCCGAAACCGCCGACAAGCTCGGCCTCGAACTCGCCATCGCGGCGTCTCCGGGCTGGAGCGAAAGTGGCGGGCCTTGGGTCAAGCCCGAGGACGGCATGAAAAAGCTCGTCTGGTCCGATACGCGGATCGCCGGCGGCAAGCCGTTCAAGGGGAAGCTCGCCCCGCCGCCCTCAGTCACCGGGCCGTTCCAGGATCTTGGCATGCAGCCTGAAATCGGCGTCGAGCATCCCAAGACCGACCTGCCGCAGTTCTACCGCGACACTTATGTCTTTGCGGTGCGCGAAACCGAAGCGCCGCTTGCACCGGCATGGTCGGCATCATCCGGCAAGATCGACGGCGCGTTGCTTGGCGATGGCAAGCAGGCGACGGCGCTGGAGATCCCTGCGGGTCCGGCCGATGCACCGGCATGGATCCGTGCCGATTTCGCCGCACCGCAGATCGTCCGCTCGGCCACGCTGGCCATGCCGCCCGTCTCGTTGTTCAGCGCCGCCAAGTACGCGCCGGTCCTTGAAGCCAGCACCGACGGCACGAACTTCAACGAGATCGCGCGGTTCCCCACGGGCACGTCAGCGCAGTATTCCATCACCTTCCCCGCCATCGCAGCGAAGGCCCTGCGGGTGCGCTTTCTGCCCGAGCAGACCGGCTTCAGCCTGCCGACGCCGCCCGCTCCCGGTGCCGAATTCCCTGCCTTCCCCGGTTTCATGAGCGGCGCAGGGCCGCACGTCACCGTTGCCGAACTCGGCTTCTCGGCTTCCGCACGCACGCACCGGTTCGAGGAGAAGGCCGGTTTTGCGACCACGCTTGATTACAACGCGATCCCCACACCCGATGCGCCGGCGCTGCCCGAAGATGCCGCGATCGACCTGTCCGAGCACCTGAAGCAGGACGGCACGCTCGACTGGACGCCGCCCAAGGGCCAATGGCACGTGCTGCGCCTCGGCTATTCGCTGACGGGAACTGAAAACCATCCCGCCCCGCCCGAAGCCACTGGCCTCGAAGTCGACAAGTTCGATGCCGAGGCTGTCCGCCGTTATATCAACACCTACCTCGATACCTACCTCGCCGCCGCCGGTCCCGATCTGATCGGGCAACACGGCGTCCGCGCCGTCCTCAACGACAGCATCGAAGTCGGCGCCAGCAACTGGACGCCGCAGATCGTCACCGAGTTCAAGCTCCGCCGCGGCTATGATCCAGTGCCATGGCTGCCTGCGCTCACTGGCGTGATCCTCGGCAGCCCGGCGCGCACCGATGCGTTCCTCCATGATTACCGCCAGACCCTCGCCGATCTGATGGCAGACGGACACTACAGGACCATCGCCGAAGAGGCCCACAAACGCGGCCTCATCCACTATTCGGAAGCCCTCGAAGACAAGCGCCCCTCGCTGGGGGACGATATGGCCATGCGCCGCAACGCTGATGTGCCGATGGCAGCAATGTGGTCCTACGACACCGAGAAGGGAGCACCGCAGCCCAGCTACGAAGGCGACATGCGCGGAGCGGCCTCGGTCGCCCACGTCTATGGGCAGAACCTCGTCGCAGCGGAATCGCTTACCGCAGCTCTCCAGCCATGGGCCTTCGCCCCGCGCGACCTGAAGCCGATGATCGACATGGAGTTCGCGCTTGGCATCAACCGCCCTGTGATCCACACCTCGGTCCATCAGCCGCTGACCGACAAGGCCCCCGGCTTCTCGCTGTTCATCTTCGGCCAGTACTTCAACCGGCTCGAGACATGGGGCGAACAGGCAAGGCCGTGGGTCGATTACATCGCCCGCAGCAGTTACATGCTCCAGGAGGGGCGCAACGTGGCCGATGTCGCGTACTTCTACGGCGAGGAAGCGCCGCTTACCGCACTTTTCGCCAAGGCCGTGCCGGCTGACCTTCCGACCAACAACGCCTTCGATTTCGTCAATCCGGACGTTCTCCTCAACCAGCTATCCAACGACGGTGCGGACCTCGTCGCCAAGAGCGGCGCCCGCTACAAGGCGCTGTACCTCGGCGGCAGCTCGGCGCGGATGAGCCTCGCGGTCCTCAAGCGCATCGATACACTGGTGCGCGCCGGTGCGACCCTGATTGGCGAAAAGCCACTTGGCTCGCCCGCCTTGCAGGATGAACCCGCAGAGTTCGCCCGCATCGCCAATGCCTTGTGGAGCGGCGATAGCGGCAAGGGCCGCGTTCTCACGAGCCACGATCCGGACGGCGCGCTCACCAAACTCGGCATTGCGGCAGACCTGACCTATACCAAGGCCGCGCCTGATACCTCGCTGCGCTTCGTCCACCGCAAGACGGCGGATGCGGACATCTACTTTGTCACCAACCGCAAGAACCGCACCGAGCCCACCACGCTGAGCTTTGCGCAGGCCGGCCGGGCACCCGAATGGTGGGATGCGCAAACCGGCAAGGCCTCGCCTCTCGCATACACGACGAGGGATGGCCGCACCGAGGTTCTGGCGACGTTAAAGCCGTGGCAATCAGGCTTCGTGGTGTTCCGCAAGGCCGGCCCGGCCAGCCTCAGCGTTCCCGCACCCAAGCGCACGCCCGTCACCACGCTTGGCGGATCGTGGACCCTCACCTTCCAACCGGGCCGCGGCGCCCCCGCCAGCATAACGCTCCCCGCGCTATCGGACTGGACGAAGAATACCGACCCCGGCGTACGCTACTTCTCCGGCACCGCCACGTATCACCAGACGCTCAAGGCCCCCGCCATAAAGCCGGGCCAGCGCCTGATCCTCGATCTGGGCGATGTGCGCGATCTCGCGGAAGTGATCGTCAACGGCAAATCGGCGGGCATCCTGTGGCAGCCGCCTTACGAGGCGGATCTGACCGGGCTTGCAAAACCGGGCGCCAACACCGTGGAAATCCGCGTCACCAACCTCTGGGTCAACCGCTTGATCGGCGATGCGCAGCCCGGTGCGAAGCCGATCACCTTCACTACGCTGAAAACCTACCGCGCCGATGCGCCGCTGCGGTCTTCAGGTCTGATTGGTCCGGTGATACTCGAGGTGGAACGCTAACTCCATTCGTCATTGCGAGGAGCGTAGCGACGAAGCAATCCAGAGCCGCTGTGGTCCGAAGCTCTGGATTGCTTCGCTGCGCTCGCAATGACGAGCATTGGGGGATGTAGTATGACCCCCAGCCTCAGTGCAGCTTCAACCTGGGCCGCACGATCTGGTTC
Source organism: Novosphingobium sediminis (assembly GCF_007991615.1). Classification (GTDB taxonomy): domain Bacteria; phylum Pseudomonadota; class Alphaproteobacteria; order Sphingomonadales; family Sphingomonadaceae; genus Novosphingobium; species Novosphingobium sediminis. The sequence goes on from NZ_BJYR01000002.1 coordinate 220,989, forward strand.
ACATGCCCGATCACGATCAACGTGATCCCCCGCCACCATCCGTGAATGGCGATCAGGTGCATGCGGTAGAGCGACATGTAGACCATCCGCGCAATCCGCCCCTCGACCCGCATTCGCCCGCCGACAAGGTTGCCCATCAGGCTGCCAACCGTCGAGAAGCGGCTCAGCGACACGAGCGAGCCATGGTCATTGTAGGCGAATTCCTTCAGCGGCTGCCCGGCCTGCGCCCGCACCAGGTTGGTGAACACAAGGCTCGCCATCTGGTGCGCTGATTGTGCGCGCGGGGGGACCGGTCGTTCCTTGCCCGGCAGCAGGCACGAGGCGCAATCGCCCAGTGCATAGATGCGGTCGTCCGTCTCGCTCTGCAGCGTCGGGCGCACGATGATCTGGTTGCCGCGCGTCAGCGCCAGATCGCTCATCGTCTTGATTTCCTCGGCGCCCTTCACGCCCGCCGCCCACACGATGAGGTCCGCATCGATCACGTTGCCATCGCCGGTATGGACCGCGCGGTCCTCCAGCTTCACCACCTGCGTGCGCTCCAGCACCCGCACGCCAAGCCGCTCCAATTCCTCACGCGCGGTTTTAGCCAGCGCTTCATCGAGCGCAGGGAGAATGCGCGGCCCCGCTTCGAGAAGCGAGACTTCGAGCTTGCTCTCGTCGAACACCTCAAGGCCATAGTGCCGCAGCGAACCCGCCGCGTTGTAAAGCTCGGCGGCCAGTTCCACACCGGTTGCCCCGCCGCCGACGATGCTCACGCGCACCTTGGCATCGGGATTGCCGGTGTGGTGCAGGTGATTGGCGCGCAAGCACGCGTTCAAGAGCTTCTGGCGGAACTTGTCCGCCTGAGGCCGGTCCTCGAGAAACATCGCATGTTCACGCACGCCGGGCACGCCGAAGTCGTTGGATATCCCCCCGATCGCCAGCACGAGGTAATCGTAGCGCACGGTGTGCCGCCCGATCACTTCCTCGCCGCGTTCGTCGAGCAAAGGCGCCGTCGTGATCGTGCGGTGCTCGCGGTCGATGCTCTCGATGCTGCCCTGAAAGAAGCGGTAGCCCCAGCGCACCGCATGCCCGCCATAGCCGACTTCATCGAGATTGGCGTCGAGCGAACCTGCCGCCACTTCATGCAGCAGCGGCTTCCAGATATGCGTCAGGTTGCGGTCGATCAGGATGATGTCGTGCTTCTTGCGCCCGTATTTGGCACCCAGCTTGCGCACGAGCTCAAGCCCGCCGGCGCCTCCGCCCACGACAACGATCTGCGTTTTCTGATCCGGCACGCGCATTTCCCCCCGCGCACGAGAGCTGGCGCGAGGGAATTAATGCCAGAAACAGGCCGGAAATAGTAGCCTGTCCGTAGGGGAATGCGGTTGTCAGGCTTTGGTGCGCCCTCCCAGCGTGTCGGCAAACCAGTCGGCAATGTAATCATTGCCAAAACTCATGTTGTCCGCCCCCACGTGCTCCACCCCGCCTTCGCGCGCGGTGAAGATCTTGAGTTCGCGGCGCGGCGAGTTGACCAGCTGCGCATAGCTCTGGTGCGCATAGTCCACGCTGATCTGCCGGTCAGTCGCGCCGTGAGTCACAAGGAACGGCACCTTGATCCGGTCGAGGTGGCCGTTGAGGTTCATATCATTGCTCTTGGCGAGGAAGTCCTCGTGGTCCTTCGCACCAAACACCCAGTAAACGTGGCCCCAGTAGTGCGGCACCGGGTTCTCGCCCTCGCGCGCCATGCGCTTGTCCTGCACTTCGCGCCAGTTGTGGTTGGCGCCCCATGCTGCCCCGCTGGCAAAGCGCGGCTCATAGGCCACCGCACGCGGCGCAAAGTGACCGCCCAGCGAAATGCCGGTCATGCCAATCCGCTTGGGATCGACTTCAGGCCGCGCCTCCAGCCAGTCCACCCACTTGGAGGCCCACTGCTCGGAATAGGGCGTTGCGTTCAGCCCTTGAAGCCGCAGCGCCTCACCGGTGCCCGGCTGATCGACGCACAGCGTATGAATGCCGCGCTGCGCGAGCGCTTCCGGGAAGCCGCCCAGCCACAGCATTTCCTTCATGCTGTCGAGCCCGTTACAATAGACCACGCACGGTGCAGGGCCAGCAACATTCGCGCGGTGGAAATACGCAGCAATCGTCTTCCCCTCATAGGGAATTTCCACGCGCTCGATTGGATCGCCGGCAAACTTCGTGCCGCGCTGGAAGCTATCTAACGCCTTGGCGTAAGTCTGCTCGCGCCCGGCCGATCCATGCGCCTGCATGCGTTCGCCCGTCAGGTAGTAGATCGTCGCGCGCTTGAGCTTGGTCCCGGCCGAAAACTCGCGGCCAAGCGCGAGGTCTTCCCCCGCCAGCTTGACCAGCTTGTCGCCCATCTTCACCCATTCGGCCATGAAATCGGCCGTGCCTGCGTCCGCGCCGCTCTGCGCCTTGGCGAGGAGCGGCTGGATCATGTCGACGATCTCGCCGATCCGCCCGCCGTTCTCCATCGCAATGGCAACGGAGAGGTTCCAGATGTAATTGGGAAAAGGTTCGAACAACGCCATCGGATCAGACCCCTGCCGGCTGGAACAGCGCCGCATCGGGCGCCGGGTGCGGCATCGTCTGCGGACCGCCGACACCGACGCCCCACTGGTCCATGATTTCCGGCGCAGGCGCAATCACTTGCGCCACATGGTTCTCGAAATCGACCTTCTCGAGTTCGGAGGTGTACTCGATCGCAAAACCGGCGGGCGTGGTGAAATAGCTGAAGGTGTTGTTGCCCGCAGTGTGCCGTCCGGGGCCCCAGCGGATATCGATCTTCTGCCGCTTCAGCCGCGCGATCCCGCGCATCATCTCGTCGACGTTGGGCATGTCATAGGCGACATGGTTGAGGCACGGCGGTCCGGGGAGGAGCGCGATGCGATGGTGCGCCTCGTTGCAGCGCAGGAAGCACATGAAGTCGCCCAGCCAGTCGCTCAGCTTGAAGCCCAGCACGTCGATGAAGAACGCCAGTTCCTCATGGTGGCGCGGCGAGTGCATCACGATATGGCTGATCCGCTCAGGGATCGCCTCACGCGGGGCGAGCGGACGGGCCGTGCCGCGCGCCACCCCGGCGGAGATTTCATAGGGCAAGCCGTCCTTGGAAAAGAAGCGGAAGCCGTAACCGCCGCCGAACTGACCCAGTTCCCGAGGTTCGAACACGATCTGGCAGCCATAATCGCGCACCTTCGCGAAGAGCGCATCGACATCGGCGTTGGTATCCGCCGCCAGCGCAATCACATCGACCCGCTGCACCGCGTCCTGCCGCAGCCGCACGACGTAAAGCTCGTCATGCCCCTCGGCGGCGAAATAGACCATGCCGTCCGCTTCGTGGACTTCCTTGAGCTTCCAGTTGTCAGTGTAGAAGGCACGCTCGGCGGCCAGATCGGTGACGGCATAGCCGACATAGCGGATTTCGGTAACGCGGCTCATGAGTTCGCCTCTTTCGTGTCGCCCAGTGATGTGTTGAGCAGTGGTTTGTAGAATTGCCCGCCCTTCATGATGGCGGCAAGATTGCGCTTGTCCTGCAGGATGCGGACATCTGCAGTCGGATCGCCATCGACCAGCAGCAGGTCAGCGAGATAGCCGGTGCGAACCTGCCCGACATCCCAGCCCACCAGTTCGCCGCCGTGCTTCGTCGCGGCAACCAGCGCCTCGACTGGCGTGAAGCCGAACAAGTTCACGAAGTGCTCAAGATCGCGCGCGTTTCGGCCATGCGGATTGTAGGGGAAGCCATAGTCTCCTCCCGGTAGCACGCGGATGCCGCGCTTGCGCATCTCCGGGATCACTTGCTGCCCCAGTTCGATCCCGCGCAGCGCACCGAGTTCGGCGGCTTCCTTGGGGCCGATGCCGAAGTCCTGCGCTTCATAAGCCCGCGCCCACAGCAGGCCGACCGCCGGTGCGGTGAAGGTCTGGTCCTTCTTCGCCTCGAACAGGTCCAGCGCTTCCTCATCAGCGTATGTGCAGTGATAGATCGCGCGGAAACCGGCGCGCAGCGCGCGTTTCACCGCCTCGGCGCCTTGCGCGTGGCAGGCCAGCCAGATGCCCGCCTCGCGCGCTGCCTCGCCAATCGCCTGCGCTTCCTCTTCGGAATACATGAGCGCTTGCGAACCGCCGGGCTGGAAGGCATCGTCACTCGACATCAGGAACTTGATCGTGTCGCAGCCGTCCGCCTTCTTCTGGGCGATGTACTCGCGCAGATGCGGAATATCACGCTGGTGCGTCGGGTCATGCCCCGCCGGCACACCGAGCACGCCTTCCGCGCCCTTTTCGAGTGCCGAGGCACGCAGGCGCGGACCGGGCATGAACCCGCCATCGATCATGTCGCGCAGGGCAGGCTCGATCCGCTCGCCCAGCGAACCCGCCGAATAGACACTGGTGAACCCGTGATCGAGCGTGATCCGCGCGTTCTGCGCCGTGACCAGCACGTGCTGCTCGATGGGCAGCGGCTTCATCGTGTTGATCGTGCGCTCGACATTGGTCAGCCAGGTCAGGTGCCCATGCGCCTCGACCATACCGGGCATGAGCGTGCGGCCCTCGCCTGAAACAACCTTGGCGCCCTCGCGCGGCAGACGCTCATCCCCCCGCGCCACCGCCTCGATCCGGTCGCTGCGCACCAGCACTTCGCCCGGAAACAGCGGCGTGCCGCTGCCATCGAAGATCAGCACATCAGTGAAAAGCGTGCCGCTCATGCGCCGGTGTCCGCGTGAAGGCCCGCGGCGGCAATCCCTGCCAGCGCGCAAAGCTCGTCGTTGTCCGAAGTATCGCCCGTCACGCCCACCGCGCCGAGCAGACCTCCGTCCGCGTCGCGGATCAGCACGCCGCCCGGCACCGGCAGCATCCCGCTCGGGAACGCCGCCTGCAGGCCATTGAAGAACATCGGCATCGCCGCCGCACGCTTGGCAAGCTCACGCCCGCCAAACCCCATGCCGAGGCAGCCCGCCGCCTTGCCCATCGCGATTTCCGGACGGTAGATCGAGGCATTCTCGTCGCGCAGCAAGGTCAGGATATGCCCGCCGCGGTCGAGCACCACGCAGGCCAGCGGCGCGAGGCCGAGACGGCGTCCTTCCGCCAGCGTTTCAGCGGCAATCGTCTGTGCGTGCCCAAGCGTCAACATATCCCGGTTTTCTCCCGGCTCCGTTCTGCTGACAGTCGAACAATCTGTAAAAATGATTGTTTGGATAATTCGGTATAGACTAAATTTATGGAGTGAGCTGCTCACCCTTGCGTGCGATGACCTCGATCCGCTCACGCAGCCAGGTGAGACCGGCATCGTCCTTGCGCCCCGGATGATAGCTCAGCATCTGTTTCATCGCCGGGATCTCGAAAGGTGAAGGCGCGGACGTGATCGCGAAGCGGCCCTTGAGCTGTTCGGCAAGACGCGAATGCATGACCGAAAGCCGGTTGGTGCCTTCGATCAGCCAGGGGACCGCAGTAAAAATCGCCACCGTCGCCTCGATCTTGCGGGTCCGGCCCATGAGCTCAAGCGTGCGGTCGGCATAGGAGTACGTCCTGCCTCCGCCCAGCAGCACCGCGATGTGCCCTGCCTCGAAGAAGGCTTCCTCGGTGATCGTGCCCCCGGCAATGGTGGGATTGCCGCTCCAGCCGACCACCACCTGCGGCTCATGATAGAGCACATAGGACAAGTGGTTCCCGCCGATCACGTATTCAGGCGTGATCGTGATATCGATCTTGCCTTCCTCCAGTTCCTGCACCGTGCCCGGCTGCGGAAGATCGCAATCGACCCGGATGCCGGGCGCTTCCTCGGCCAGTTGCGCCACCAGCGGCACGATCAGCGAGGCAAAGACATAGTCCGACGTCACGATCTTGAAATTGCGCTGCGACGTGCGCGGATCGAAATTGGGCGAGCGCGAGAGCATGACCTCAAGCCCCAGCAGGCTTTCGCGCACTTGCGGCATGAGTTCATCGGCAAACGGCGTCGGGTGCATGCGCTTGCCCTGAAGCTGCAGCAGTTCGTCACCAAAGTAATCGCGCAGGCGGGAAAGCGCCGCGCTCATCGCGGGCTGGCTCAGGTTCAGCCGCTCGGCCGAACGGCTCACGCTGCGCGTTGCCATCAACGCATCAAACGCGACGAGGAGGTTGAGATCGAGACCCTTGAAGCGCATCCTGCCACCACCCTGCGGCTGGAATGCCGCTCTATCTATCCACAACGCTTATACGATTTTATGCATCATGACAATTTTACTTGATTGATGATTTCGCCCAGATCAGCATCAAACAGATGGGAGAAGGTGGAATGGCAATCGATCGGCGCACGTTCGTGGCGGCCACAGCGGCAGGCCTTGCGCTGAGCGCCGCTCCGCGCGCAGCTGCAAAGGCGGTCAAGGCGGCTGCAAAGCCCGGCCCCTTCCCTGCCGATTTCATCTGGGGTGCGGCCACCGCCGGGCATCAGGTCGAAGGCAACAACGTCAACGCCGATTGCTGGCTGCTCGAAAACATCAAGCCCAGCGCCTTCATCGAACCTTCTGGCGACGCCGCCAACAGCTTCGAGCTCTGGCAGACCGATCTGCAGCTGGCAAAGAACCTCGGCCTCAATGCCTATCGCTTCAGCCTCGAATGGGCGCGGATCGAACCGGAACCGGGCCTGTTTTCAATGGCCATGCTCGATCACTACAAGGCCATCATCGAAGGTTGCCGCGCGCTTGGCCTGAGGCCGATCGTCACTTTCAATCACTTCACGACGCCGATCTGGTTTGCATCGCGCGGCGGCTGGATGAACGACGAGGGTCCGCAACTCTTCGCCAACTTCTGCGACAAGGCCGCGCGCCATCTCGCCGAGGGGATCGATCACGCCACCACGCTAAACGAACCGAACCTTTCCGGCGTCCTCCAGTACCTGCTTCCACCATTCCTGATGGATCAGGACAAGGCGATGGTCGAAGCTGCGGCGAAGAAGCTGGGCGTCCCGCTGTTTCTTGCCGGCAACGCACTCTACCAGCCCGATGCGGCACGAGTTCAGGGCCACCTTCAGGCAGCGCACACCATGGGCAAGGCCGCGATCAAGGCAGTACGCGGCGATCTTCCGGTCGGCGTCAGCCTCGCCATAGTGGATGAACAGGAAGTCGAGCGCGGCTCCTCCCGCGATGCGATGCGTGAGAAGTTCTACGGCTCGTGGCTGCGTCTTGCACGCGCTGACGATTTCGTCGGTGTCCAGAACTACGAGCGCGCGCTGTGGGGCAAGGCTGGCAAGCTCCCTGCGCCCGCAGGTGCGCGGCTCAATGGACGCGGCGCGGAGGTCTATCCGCCCTCGCTCGCCGGCGCAGTGCGTTATGCCTACGAAGTCGCCAAAGTCCCCGTCATGGTCACCGAACACGGTGTCGGCACTGATGACGATGCCTTGCGCGCCTGGCTGATCCCTGCCGCGCTTGATGAGCTACGCCTCGCCATGGCTGACGGTGTGCCGGTGAAGGGCTATCTTCACTGGTCGTTGCTCGATAACTTCGAATGGGTGTTCGGCTACAAGATGCACTTCGGCCTGCACAGCTTCGACCCCAAGACCTTCGCACGCACGGCCAAGCCCAGTGCTGGGGTCTACCGCGACTACGTCCAGACCCACACCGCAAAGGCCTGATCCCATGCGCAAGACATTCGCATTCCTGGCTTCCCTGCTGCTGGCGCTCGGCGCGTCCCCGGCCTTCGCGCAAATGCCCGTCATCTCAGTCGATGCGGTGCCGCCAGTCCCCGGCGAACAGATCGTGCTGAACGACGTGCCGGCCGGCAACGAAGTGTGGAGCCGCGTGTTCGGTCAGGTCTGGGCGCGCAATGTCCAGCGTTCCACGCTCTATGTGATCCGCCCGATGAACGGCCGTGCCAACGGGAAGGCCGTCATCGTCGTGCCGGGCGGCGGATACATGTTCGTCTCGATCGACAGCGAGGGCTTCCGCGTGGCGGACCGGCTTGCCGCGCAAGGCTACACGGCGTTCGTCCTCAAGTACCGGGTGAACCCCACCCCGCCGACATCCGAGGGCTTCATGGCAGACATGGCCTCGAAGTTCGGGCAGCTGGGCAAGGGCGAACTCGCCGAACTGCCGCCCGCCGTCGATGATCTTGCCGCTGCCGTCGCGCTTGTCAGCAAGCGCGCAGGCGAATGGAAGATCGACCCCAGGCAGATCGGCGCCATCGGCTTCTCCGCCGGCTCGCGCTCGCTCATCCGGCTGATCGAGAAGCGGCCCGAGGCGGCGCTGCTGCACCATGTCGGCCTCATCTACCCGCCGATGACCCAGACCGTTGCCGGCGGCCCCCGCCCGCCCCTGTTCATGGCGATTGCCGCGCACGATCCACTGTTCAAGCAAGGCGGCCTAAAGCTCGTCGACAACTGGCTCAAGGAAAGCGACGCGGTCGAGTTCCACCTCTACTACGGCGGCGAGCACGGCTTCGGCATGATGCCGAAAGGCACCACGAGCGACCGCTGGATTGACCAGTACCTCGATTGGCTGGCGGTGCAGTGACCATGTTGCGGGGCCTCGGCGCGGCGCTGCTCTTGCTGGTCAGCGCCCCCGCGCTGGCCGGCGAACCGGTGCGTGATTGTCCGCTGGCGACTGCGCCGTTGGGGGTGAGTTCCCCGCTGTCGGACGTACTGATGCATCCCGGCGGCCCCGCCGCGCTGGAAAGTGTTGCGCCCGATCTCGTCACCGGCTTCACCCGCAACTTCGGCGGCGGCGGGCTTCCTCCGGGCTTTGCCAATATCCTCAGCGTCGGCTCGCTCCTCGAAGTGCGCAGCGATGGCAATGCGCTCAAGGCCTCCGTGGCAGCCAAGCTCGCCGCGCTGCCCATCACCGACGCCTTCATCGCCGCCCGCTGCGCGCGCTACGATCATGATCGCCCCGCCCTGCCTAAAGCGGACGGCCGGCCGCAAGTGCTGGTGTTCGAAAAGATCAACGGCTTCCGCGACAACCCGTCGGTCGACGCAGCGCGCAAACGCCTCACCGCGATTGCGGCGACACGCGGCTGGCAGATCGTGTTCACGGACCGCGGCGGCGTGATGAACGCCGAAGACCTCGCCCGCTTCGCCGTTGTCGTGTGGAACAACGTGAGCGGCGATGCCCTTACCCTGCCCCAACGCGCTGCTTTTCAGGCCTACCTCGAACAGGGCGGCGGCTATGCCGGCATTCATGGCTCGGGCGGCGATCCCGTGTGGTTCTGGGACTGGTACGCCGACACCCTGCTCGGCGCGCGCTTCATCGGCCACCCCGGCCGCCCGCAATTCCAGACTGCGACCGTCACCCTCACCGATGACGCGATAACTGGAGGCGCCACTGCGGCCTTCCCGCTGCTTGAAGAATGGTACTCGTTCGACCGAAATCCGGTGGCCGGCGGCGCAGTCGCCGCCGCGACGATTGACGAGAAGGACTACCAGCAGATCGGCTATCGCGGCGAGAGCCTCTCGATGGGCTACCATCCCATCGCGTGGCGCAAGGCCATTGGAGCCGGCCGCATGTTCTACACCGCCATCGGCCACCGGCCGGAAAACTATGATGAGCCGCATGCAGCGGCGCTTCTGGCCGAGGGCATTGCCTGGGCCATGGGAACCAAGGGAACCAAGCCGAATGACTGAACTCGCGCCGATCACAGCGATCTCAACCGCCCTCGTCGTCGGCGGCGGCATCGGAGGCATGGCAGCCGCAATTGACCTTGCCGCTCGCGGTGTGGCGGTCACGCTGATCGATCTCGATCCCGAATGGCGCGTCTACGGCGCGGGCATCACCATCACCGGCCCCACCTTGCGCGCCTACCAGCGCCTTGGCATGGTCGACGACATTGCGCGCGAAGGCGCCATTGTCGCGGGTTCCAGCATGTTCCTGTTCAATGGCATGCACCTGCGCGATCTTGATGAGCCCCCCATCGAGGAAGGCCTGCCCGCCACCGGCGGCATCATGCGCCCGATCCTGCACCACCTCATGCAGCAGCGCATTGCCGCTGCCGGCATCCCGGTGCGGCTTGGCGTGACCGTCGATACGCTCGCCAACCGGGATGGAGGCGTTGACGTCAGCTTCTCCGATGGCACCACCGGCCGCTACGATGTCGTCATCGGCGCGGACAGCGTCCGGTCGCGCGTGCGTGAGCTTGCCTTCCCGCACATGAGCGAGGCCGAGCGGACCGGTCAGGGTTGCTGGCGCGTTTCGATGAAGAAGCCGCCGACGCTCGAGCGCGGCGAGATGTTCTTCGGCCACCGCTACATGGTCGGCATCACGCGCTGCGGGGAGGATCGCATCTACCTCTGGCTGCTCACCCCTCACGCAGACGGCGAAGATCGTCTCGAAGGCGAGGCGCTGGTCGCCCAGATGAAGGCTCACCTCGCCGATTTCGGCGGCAATGCCGGGTGGGTGCGCGATACCATGACCGCCGAGGACTGGGTCAACTACCGCCCCCTCGCCGCCAAGATCCAGCCCCGCCCGTGGTCCGATGGGCGGATCGTTCTGCTGGGTGACGCGGTTCACGCCACCACCCCGCACCTCGCCTCAGGCGCCGGCATCGCGGTCGAAAGCGCGCTGGTGCTGGGCGAGGAACTTGCCCGCGCAGAGAGCGCAGAAGCTGCTCTCACCGCCTACGAAGAACGCCGCTACGAACGCTGCCGCGATGTCGTGGAAACCAGCGTCTCGATCGGCGCCGCGCAGTTGGCTGGCCGCCCCGGCGAGGAAATCGGCGGCATCATGGGCGCCGCGCTTCACCGGCTGGCAGGGCCGTTCTGAAGGCTAGGAATACGGCACCACCCCTCGTCACCCGCGAGCGCAGCGAAGCAATCCGGAGCGTCATGCACTAACGCCCTGGATTGCTTCGCTACGCTCGCAATGACGAACTAAGCGGTCCGAGAACCCTCAATCCGCGTGGCGCAAGTAGGCCAGCGCCATCTTGGCGATCTCGTCCTTGATAAAGCCCCACAGATAGGGATCGCTCGATTCCGGCGTCGAACCCAGACCGAACTGGCGCGCGATCGTGGCAAACACGATCTGGAACACAGCCAGCGCCTTGGCTTCGGGATCGGCGGACTTGATCTCATCGCGGAACGTCAGGATCGCCGCGATCGACATTTCGGATGAACGCCGCGCGGTTTCCTTGCCCGGTTCCGACACCGCCGGATCGACCTCGGCGCGCGCCATGATCGTGCGCAGCAGCGGGGCATATTCTTCAAGGAATGCCGAATAGCGGGCGATGTAGCGCGGCAGAAATTCGCCAAGGCTGGAGGTTTCCGCCAGCACTTCGTCGATCATCACGCGCTCTTTCGCGAGGATCGTCTGGAGCTCCTCCGCGATCACCGCGTGCAGAAGCCGGTCCTTGCTTTCGAAACGCAGGTAGATCGATCCGATCGAGACCTGCCCGCGCTCGCTCACGTCCTGCAGCGTGAAGCTGTCGCCCCCCGTCTCGATCATCAGCGACTTGGTGGCCTCAAGCATCCGTTCGAACGAGGCAAGGCTGCGCCCCTGGCGCGGTTTGCGGCTGAGTGCTTGGAGTGCGAGCGCTTCGGTGTGGTGTGTGGCGGTTGACATTGGCCTTCTAGACCCTACTAAAACAGGAACGTCAATTCTAATTTGATTCGTCGAGTCCGTACCAGATTACCAAACCGGGCGGTCCAGACGGGGGGAGAAGACAAGCAAATGCGTTTCTCGGTGTTCCTCAACGCGCGCACGATGCGACCCGAAGACGATCGTCAGCTGATGAAAGACCTCGAGACGCACGCCCTGCGCGCAGGCGATCTCGGTTTCTCGGCGATCTTCATGCCCGATCACCATTTCAACGGTTACATGCCGGTTGCCAGCGACAGCTTCATCTTCGCCGCATACCTCGCGGCCAAGATGCCGCAGATGCACTTCGGTTTCTCGGTCGTCTCGGTCCCGCTGCACCACCCGGTCCGCCTTGCCGAGCGCATCAACATTCTTGATCACATTACCGAGGGCAAGCTGCTCGTCGGCATTGGCAGTGGCACGACGCCTGAGGAAATGATCGGCTTCGGCGTCAACTACAAGGATGCGGGCGCAATCTCCGACCGCAACCTTGAACTGGCCGAGGCGCTCTGGGCCAAGGCCATGGAAGACCCCGCCATCGAGATCGACAATGGCCCGCATCAGGGACGCGTGCTCCAGCGCATTGCGCCCGCGCCCTTCACAAGCGGCCACGCCCGGCTGATGCCTGTCGCGATGAAGGAAACCAGCGCGCAGCGCGCAGCGACGCATGGCTGGCCCGCGTTCATTCCGGCTTTCACGCCCCCCAGGATCGGTGGCACGGAGCCTTTCGTCCACGTGAAGAAGTTCTTCGACATCTACCGCGACAAGCTGACCGCTGCGGGACACTCGGACGAGGTCGTCGCCAGCGCGCTCGACTGGACGACGCACACCTACCAGTGCGTACACGTTGCCGAGAGCGACGATCAGGCGCGCGAAGAGCTCGAAGTGATCCTCAGGGCCTATCAGGCCGCGGTCGAACGCGAGGCGGAATTCAACGCGCGCGCCGAAAGCAACGCCGAGAACACCAAGACCGACCGCACCCCCAATGCGCTCACCGAAGACTGGATCGGCACCTGGTGCCTCTATGGCTCGCCCGAAACGGTGATCGAGCACCTCACCCCCTACAAGGAACTCGGCATCGGCAACGTGCTGTGCGGTACGACCACCGGCCCGCTTACCGAGGAACGCCTCCGGCTCGGCAACCAGACGCTCGATCTGGTTTCGCGCAAGGTCATGCCGGCATTGGCCTAATCTATACACCGATTAGATTATCCATCACCTTTATGAATGGTTATGGATGAAAACATACTATTTCACTTAATGGAACCGATCAGGCAGGACGTTCCTGTTCCGCCATTCCGGGCCGGACCCCGCTCATGCTGCGCCGCATGGCAGGTCCACCGAAATGGCAGCCCGGACTGACAGCACGGGCACGATATTAAGACCGCTAACCAGACGCCCCGGCTCAAGCGGGGCGCAATATGGGAGGGATCATGCGCAACATCATTCAAGGTACGAGCCTGTTCGCCAGCTGCGCCATCATGGCCATGGCAACACCCGCGCTCGCCCAGCAGGCCGCACCTGCCGATGCCGACGACGGCGTCAAGGAAATCGTCGTCACGGCGCAGAACCGCACGCAGAAGGTCAATGACGTACCGATCGCGATCAACGTGATCAGCGGTGACGAACTGAAGAAGGCGGGCTTCTCGACCCTCAACGACATCGACAAGATCGCGCCTGTCGTCCAGCTCAATCAGGATCAGGGCACCGTCAAAGTCACCGTCCGCGGCGTCGGCACCACCTCGAACGACGAAGCGCAGGACACCTCGGTCGTCATCAACATCGATGGCGAATACATCAACCGTCCGAACGTGATGTCGATGGCGCTGTTCGACATGGACCGCGTTGAAGTGCTGCGCGGCCCGCAGGGCACGCTCTATGGCCGCAACTCGACCGGCGGTGCGATCAACTTCATCACCAGGAAGCCCGGCCGCAAGTTCGGCGCCGATGGCACGATCAGCTACGGCAACTACAACGCCATCCGCGCCGATGCCGGTGTCGATGTGCCGCTCGGCGATATCGCCTCGGTGCGCGTCTCGGGCTTCTATGAAGACCGCGACGGCTACAACAAGCACCCTGCCGGTGGCGGCTTCTTCGTGTTCCCGGCCTATGCCGCGGGCCGCTCGGACGACAACAACGCCTATGGCGGCCGCGTTTCGCTGCGCCTCGATCCCACCGACAAGCTTTCGGTCAATCTTGCCGCCGAATATTCGCAGCGCAAGTTCAGCCCGAGCATCTTCGCGGTGGCCGATCTCAACGGCCCGGGCAATGGCCCGACCGGCGGCAGCTGCAACAACGGCTTTACCCGCGTCGCCGAAGGCTACCCGCAGGTCCTGTGCATCCCCAACAACACCAACCTCGTCTCGAAGATCGACCGCAACGAATACGTCGCGCCGCTCTATGGCATTGGCAAGGTCAAGCAGGACAGCTGGGCCGTGCGCGGGCGTATCGCCTATGAATTCAGCGATGCAGCGACGCTGACCTACATCGGCGGCTATCGCAGCTTCTCGGGTGATCCGAAGAACCGCATCACGCTTCCGGTGATCTACCAGTCGTTCTCTTTCCGGGACGACGCCGGGACGCAGAGCCACGAACTGCGCCTCAACGGCAAGATCGGCGGCGTGATCTACCAGATCGGCGGATTCTACTTCAAGGAGAAGCTGGACCGCGAGAACGGGTTCTTCCTCGGCCCGATCGCACCGCCCGCCGGCACCTACCTCTCCTACTTCGGCCGCAAGATCTCGAGCGAAAGCAAGTCGCTGTTCGGCCAGGTCGAAGTGCCGCTGGGCGACAAGCTGACCGCGGTCGGCGGCCTGCGCTATACCGACAACAAGCGCGACGCGGTCTACATCAACGGCACGCCGTTCGTGAACTACAACACCGCGCCCATCCCGGTGCGCCCGGATTGCCCGACCGTGGGCTCGTGCATTGTCGGCGGCCCCAACTTCACGCTGCTCGGCGCAGGACCGGGGCGCAAGGATCTGAACGCCATCAACGCACAGATCCTGCCGCTCGGCAGCAAGGACAGCAAGGTCACCTGGCTGGCCGGCCTGAACTTCAAGCCGAACCCGGACACGCTGGTCTATCTCAAGGCTTCGACCGGCTTCAAGGGCGGCGGCTTCGATGCTGTCGGCACCTACAAGCCCGAAACCAACACCGCGTTCGAAGGCGGCTGGAAGCAGACCTTCGGCGATCACCGCCAGCACCAGTTCAACCTTGGTGCGTTCTACTACGACTACAAGGACCTGCAGGTCTCGGTGCTGCTCGACACAACGGTGGGCGGGCAGACCTTCAACGCGGGCAAGGCCAGGATCTGGGGTCTCGAAGCCTCGGCCAGCATCCAGCTGGATGATGCAACCAACTTCCACACCTCGGTCAACTACCTGAGCGCCGAGTACAAGGAGCTCCTCGCGCAGTTCAATGTGTTCGACCTCAGCGGCGCTATCAACGGCATCGGCGATCTCGATCCGGCCACGCCCGGCGTGCAGCAGCCGAACTTTGCCGGCAACCGCCCGCCGTTCTCGCCCAAGTTCATCATCACCGCTGGCATCGACCACACCTTCCAGCTCGGCGGCGCGGGCACCCTCACCGCGCGGGCGGATACGACCTTCAAATCGTCGTACTTCACCGACTTCTACAACTACCGCGACGGCACGCAGGAAGCCTTTACGCAGAGCGACTTCAGCCTCGAGTATCAGACCGCCAACAAGCGCTACTCGCTGATCGCCTTCGTGAAGAACCTCGAGAACACCCGACCGCTCACCTACGGCAGCTTTGTTTCCGCTGGTCCGGACGATGTGTTCAACTGGAGCTTCGGCACGCCGCGCACGTACGGCATCCGTCTCGGCGTGAAGTTCTGAGCATCTGATCCCAAGAGGGGGCGTTTGGCGAACGTCCCCGACAACCGGCAGCCAGCCGATCGACAAGGAGAACGGGCATGGAATTGTCCGCCTGCATCGAATGGCAGTTTGCCGAAGGTAATGACAATCTCGCTGACCGGGTCCGCGCAGCCAAGGCAGCCGGACTTGGGCACGCCGAATTCCACCTCTGGCGTGATAAGGATATCGCGGGCCTTGCCGCCGCGCTTGCAGAAACCGGCGTCAACCTCACCGGCCTGTGTGTCGACCCTCGCCGCTCCATCGTCGATCCCGCGCAGCATGAGGAAATGCTGCAGGCCGTCGCCGATACGCTGGCCGTGGCGAAAACCGTTGGCTCCCCGCCCCTGATCGTTGCCTCGGGCTTCACCCGCGAAGGCGTCTCGCCCGAAGAGCACAAGGCCGAAGCGATCAAGGTCCTGCGCCGCGCAGCAGACCTTGCCGAAGCCGCCGAAGTCACTCTCGTGCTCGAACCGCTCAACGACCGCGTCGAGCATCCCGGCATGTATCTCGTCGATACGGCGCTCGCGCTCGATATCATCGAGGCCGTCGCCAGCCCGCGCCTGAAGCTGCTCTTCGATGTGTACCATAGCCACGTGATGGGCGAGGATATGCGCACCGTTCTTGCAGGCCGCATCCACCTCGTCGAGCATGTGCAGGTGGCCGACAGCCCCGGCCGCAACGAACCCGGCACCGGCACGATCGACTGGCCTGCCGCAATCGAAACCTTGCGCGATCTCGGTTATGCCGGCGCGCTCGGCCTTGAATACCGCCCGACCATGGAAGCCACTGCCTCGCTCATGGCGACGCGGGCCGCGCTCGGTGTCTGAGGGGGCCATGCGGCTCTCGCTGGCGGAGCGGGCCAGCTACGGCTTCGGCGATTTCGGCTACAGCCTTGCCTACAACATGGCAGGCGCGTTCCTGCTCTACTACTACACCACCGTCGTCGGGCTCCCGGCGGCGGCGGTCGGCACGATCTTTCTCGTAGCGCGGCTGCTCGATGCGGTGATCGATCCGCTGGTCGGGATCGCTGTCGACAAGACGCGCAGCCGCTGGGGTCGCACCCGGCCCTATTTTCTTTTCACCGCAGCCCCTTACGTCGCAGTCTTCATTGCCACGTTCAACGTCCCGCACTGGAGCGAAGGCGCGCAGCTCGTCTACGCGTTCCTCACTTTCAAGGCTCTGGGGATCATCATGAGCCTCGGCTCGATCCCTTATACCGCGCTGATGCCGATGATGACGGACAATCCGGCAGACCGCCTTCGGCTCGGCGGCTGGCGTTCGATCGGCACATCGGTGGGCGTCATACTCGGCACCGCCGCCACGATGCCGCTGGTCGGCGCGCTCGGCGGCGGGAGCGAAGCCGCCGGTTTCTCGCGCACCTGCCTGCTCTTCGGTGCCTTGTCGCTTTTCGCGCTCGCCATGCTGTTCCGCAATTGCCGCGAACGCATCGCCGACGCAGCCCCGGCGTCCGCTTTCCGCGTTCTTCCCGCCGTGGGCCAGATGCTGCACAACCGCGCCTGGGCGGTCTGCTTTGGCTTCTGCCTCCTTTATTTCGTGCGCTTCGGCGCCATGCTCGGCCTGACGATCTTCTACGCCAAGGATGTCGTGCAGAAGCCCTGGCTCATCCCGGTTATGTTGCCGATGGTCTCGGGCGGCCTCCTCCTTGCTGCATTCATCGCCCCGCCGATCCTTGCCCGCACCGGCATCCGCAAAGGCTGCATCGGCGCCGTCGTGCTGGCACTCGCGCTGCTTGGCATGATGTCCGCGCTCGACCATGCGGCTGACCTGCGGATCGGATCGCTCGCAGTGCCGCCATTGCTGCTTCCCTATTTCGCGTTTTCCATCGTCACGTCGGTCACGATCACCGGCATCTTCTCGATGGCCGCATCGACTGCCGATTATCATCAGGCGCTTTACGGAGTGCGCCGCGAGGGACTGCTTTCTTCCGGCATCAGCACCTCGACCAAGGTTGGCATGGCAGTCGGCAGCGCGCTCGGCGCCTTTGTCCTCGCCTGGGCGGGCTATGCCCCTGATGCCGTCAGCGAGGCCGCCCGCGCCGATATCCGCGGCGCCTACTTCCTCGTCGCCGGCATCCTGCTCGCGGCGCAGGCCGCCGTCGTCTGGTTCTGGCCGATGGACGGCGCGTGGCGCGATCAATTGCGTGCGAAGGTGGCTTGACTCGGCACCACTATTTATAGAATACAAATTCTAATATTAACGCCGGGAACCGCAGGCAGCCACGCGATTCCATGTCACGATCAGAGCGGCGCTTTGGCAGCCGCCTCAGGGGAGAAAGCACTATGCCGATCAAGCGCGGCGTAAGCCTCTACAGTTTTCAGAACGACACCTTTCAAGGCAAGATGAGCCTGGAAGACTGCATCCGCACTTGCGCAGAAATGGGCGCAAACGGCATCGAAGTCATCGGCGAGCAGACCTTCTGGGGCTGGCCCGAAGTTGGCGTCGATGATGCGGAAATCGCCAACTGGCATCAGCTGATCGCCAAGTACGACTGCGTCCCCGTCAGCCACGACTTCATGCTCGATTACAAGCGCTACAAGGGCCGCGAGATGCCCTTCGAAGAGCAGGTCGCCAGCGTGAAGAAGGACATCGATTTCGGCGCCCGCCTCGGCGTGAAATACATCCGCGCGCTCGTCTCGATCGCGCCGGAAGTGCTCGTTGCCGCCGCGCCTTATGCCGAGGAAAAGGGCATCAAGATCCTCATCGAGGTCCATGCCCCGCTGCATTTCGATCACCCGTGGATCATCCGCCACGCCGAAGCCTATGAGAAGTGCGGCTCCGATGCGCTGGGCTTCCTGCCTGACATGGGCATGTTCCTTCACGCCTTCCCGCCGGTGTGGAAGGAAAAGTTCATGCGCGTCGGCGTGCCGCAGAACATCGCCGACTACATCGTGAAGGCCTACGAAGACCGCGTCCTGTCGGAATACGTCATCCTCAACGTCCAGCAGATGGGCGGCGTCGGCCCCGCCATCGCGATGGCCGAAACGCTGCGCCACAACGCAGCGTTCGAGCCGAAGCGCATGCTCGATTACATGCCGCGCATCCACAACATCCACGGCAAGTTCTACGAGATGACCGAAGACTACGTGGAACCTTCGATCCCCTACGACGAGATCGTCAAGGTGCTCCAGCAGGGCGGCTATGATGGCTACATCTGCTCAGAATATGAAGGCAATCGCTGGATCGAGGACCTGATGGAGCCCGACAGCGTCGAGCAGGTCCGCCGCCAGCAGGTCATGCTCGCGCAGCTCCTCGGTGAGCCCACCCCCCAGCTCAGCGCTGCTGCCTAAGGAACCGATCCCATGATGGACAACAAGATGATCGTCGAGGGCAGCCTCGAGACGAGCGACGTCGGCTTCGCCTTCTACGGCCGCCTGCCCTACTACCGCGGCCTTGGCCTCTCGATGGTCGAGGACATCCAGATCACCGTGGACGGCGAACTCATCCCCCGCGCCGATGTGCGTTTCCACGTGCGCGGCAAGACCTACACGCTGGACCAGATGGAAACCGTCTACAACGACCGCTGGAACTTCGGCGAGAAGGCCAAGATCATCGCGATGAAGCCGGGCGGCCTCCCTGCGGGCGATCACAAGATCGAGTTCGCGGTCCGCATGCGCGTGTCCTACCTGCCCTTCGTCCCCACGACGAAGGACACCAAGGTTCTGGCCCTCGCCGCCTGACCTGATGATGACCACGCTCTCGCTCGATCAAGCTGCCCTGTTGACGGCGGGGGCTGCGATGTGGGCCACGCCCGCTGTGCCCGAAGCCGGCATCCCTTCGTTCACCATGAGCGACGGGCCGATGGGCATAGCCAGCGGCAAGGTCGACGAGCGTGACGTCGCCCGGCTGTCCCCCTGCGCCACGGCGCTCGGGGCCAGTTGGGACGTCGATCTCGCGCGCCGGATCGGCACGCTGGTCGGGCAGGAGGCGGTGGGGCGCGGTATCGACATGGTGCTCGCCCCCAATCTCAACCTCGCTCGCAGCCCGCTCGCAGGCCGCGCCTTCGAGTATTTCTCCGAAGACCCGCTCCTTGCCGGCGTTTTTGGCGCGGCATGGATCGGCGGTCTGCAATCCACCGGCACCGGCTCTTGCGCCAAGCACCTTGTCTGTAACGACAGCGAGACTGCGCGAGACACCGTCAATGCCATGGTCGATGAACGCACCCTGCGCGAAGTCTACCTCCTCCCGTTTGAATTTGCCGCAAGCGCCGGCTGCGCGGGGATGCTCGCCGCCTACAACCGCGTGAACGGCAACTACTGCGCCGAACAGCACCACATCCTCACCGAAGTCGTGAAGGGCGAATGGGGCTATCAGGGCGTCATCATGTCCGATTGGTTCGGCACCCATTCCACCGCGCCTACGCTCGCCGCCGGGCTTGATCTGGAAATGCCGGGTCCGGCCCGCTTCCTTGGCGCCAAAGCCGCCACGGCGGTTGCGGACGGCACGCTTGGCGAAGCGCGCGTGCAGGATGCTGCGTCGCGCGTTGCTCATGCGGCACAGCGCGTCACCGGCGCCAAATCCCAGCCGCTTGGCGAAGCCGAGATCACCGCGCTGCTGGAGGAGGCTGCCGCCGCCGGCATGGTCCTCCTCAAAAACGAGGCCGCACTCCTCCCGCTCGATCCCAAGGCAATCAGGACGCTCGCCGTCATCGGCCCCAACGCCGCAGCACCCTGCTTTCAGGGCGGCACGTTCGCCAAGATCTCGGTCCGCCCGGACCTCGCCTCACCCATCGATGCCATCCGCGCCCGGTTTGGCGCGCAGTGTGAAGTCCTGTTCGAACCCGGCGTCGATCCTGCCCCACGCCTGCCGCACATGCCCGTCGTCCCCGCGCACGACATCGGCGATGGCTGCACAAGCGGCATGACGCTCGAATACTTCGCCACCCCCGATTGCAGCGGCGCGCCGCTCACACGCGAAACGCGCGACACCAATTCGCTCGTCTGGTTCGCCGGAATGCACGATCAGGCCCCGTTTGCCGTCGGCGGATCGATCCGCGCCTCGGGCCGCTTCACCGCCGCAAAGGCTGGCACCCACCGCTTCCACCTCGGCGCCACCGGCGTCTCGCGCCTGCTCGTCGATGGCCGCGAAGTCCTCACCACCACCGAATGCCCTCCGGGCGACACGATGGGCGTGCTCAAGGCGGGCGACAGCGAAAGCGCGCCGATCGACCTGATCGAAGGCCAGACCGTCAGCGTCGTTGCCGAATTCACCTTCACCGGAGCCCGCGTCCACGGCCTGTGGTACGGCATCCGCACTCCCGGCAGCGGCGAGGAACTGCTTGCCGCCGCCGAAGCCGCCGCTCGCGCGGCCGATGCCGTCGTCCTCATCGTCGGCGAAACATCGGACAGCTCGGTCGAAAGCAAGGACCGCCCCGACACGCGCCTCGCTGCCAGCCAGCTCGAACTTATCGCCCGCGTCACTGCAGCCAATCCCCGCGTCGCCGTCGTCACCAATATCGGCCACGCCTATGATGCATCATGGGAAGACGCCGCCGCCGCGCACCTCGCGACATGGTATCCTGGCGAAGGCTTTGCCGCCGCGCTCGCCGCGGTACTTGCCGGAGACCGCGAACCGGGCGGCCGCATGCCCGTCACCATCGCCCGCGCGGAGGCTGACTATCCGGGCTACGACTTGCAGCCCGGGGCTGATGGGTCGCTCCCCTACAGCGACGGCACGCGCATCGGCTACCGCGGGATCATCGCCGCGGGAAAGACCGCGCGTCACACACTGGGCGCCGGGAAAGGCTATGCGCGCTTTGAATGGTCGCACCCGGAAGTCACCGCAGAGGGTGTGACGCTCACCGTCACCAACCTCTCGTGCCGCCCCGGCGCTGATATCGTGCAGGTCTACCGCGACACCCCCGAGCCCACCCTGATCGGCTTTGCGAAGGTTCATCTGGAGGCAGGTTGCGCCGCACTCGTCACCATCCCGCTCGCCCGCCGCCGCTTCATGACATGGGGTGCGCAAGGCTGGCAGCAGCTCTCGGGCGCCACCCGCGTACGCATCGCACGCCATGCGGAAGATGCCGGGACCACGCTCGACATCGTTGTCGAAACGCTTGAGCTTCATGCACCCTAGACCCACAACGAGCACGAGGGAGAAGGATCAGTGACTCGTCTGCGCATGGCCATGATCGGCGGCGGTCCGGGTGCTTTCATCGGCCCGGTGCACCGCATCGCGGCAGAGCTTGACCGGGAGATCGAGCTGGTCGCCGGGGTGTTTTCCAGCGATCCTGCGCGAAGCCGCGCCGGTGGCCTCGCCTACGGGCTCGATCCGGCGCGCACCTATGGCAGCCTCGCGGAAATGCTCGCTGCCGAGACCGCGCGCGCGGATGGCGCGCAGTTCGTCGCCATCGTCACGCCGAACCACGATCACCTGCCTTCCGCCAAGGCCGCGCTGGCCGCAGGCCTTCCCGTCATCAGCGACAAGCCGATGACCGCAACGCTGGCGGAAGCGCACGAACTAGCGGAGGCGGTCGAAGCGTCCGGCCTGCCCTTCGGTCTCACCTACACCTATTCCGGCTACCCTCTTGTGCGCGAAGCCCGCGCCCGCATCGCTGCCGGTGCGCTCGGCAAGGTGCGCAAGGTCGTTGTTGAATATCCGCAGGGCTGGCTCGCTGGCCCCGCCACGGGCAAGCAGGCCGAATGGCGCGTCGATCCCTCGCGCGCCGGGGCGGGCGGCTGCATCGGCGATATCGGGGTCCATGCCTTCCAGTTGGCCGAATTCGTCACCGGGCTGCATGTCAGCGAACTCCTCGCCGATCTCGGCGCCGTGGTTCCCGGCCGCCAGCTCGACGATGACTGCTCCGTCCTCCTGCGCTTCAACAACGGCGCGCGCGGCGTCCTTCTCGCCAGCCAGATCGAAGTCGGCGAGCTCAACGGCCTGCGCATCCGCGTCTACGGCGAAACCGGCGGCCTCGTGTGGAAGCAGGAAGAGCCGAATGCGCTCATGCTCCACCATCTCGATGGCCGCAGCGAAGTGATCCGGGCCGGCACCGGCCTGCTTGGACCCGATGCCGCGCGCCGCACCCGCACCCCCGGCGGCCACCCCGAAGGCTATCTCGAAGCATTCGCCAACCTCTACCGCGATTTTACGGAACGAGTGCGCGGCGGCGAGGCCCCTTTGCTCCCCGGCGTAGCCGAAGGCCTGCGCTCCATGGCCTTTATCGACACCGCCGTCCGCGCCAGCGCCGCGCGCGCGGGCTGGACCCCGCTTTCCGTCTGAGGACACACCCCATGAAGACGATCAAAGGCCCCGGCATCTTCCTAGCCCAGTTCGCTGGCGACGCCGCGCCGTTCAACAGCCTGCCCGCCATCGCCGATTACATGGCTGGTCTGGGCTACAAGGGCCTCCAGATCCCCAGTTGGGATGCGCGCCTGTTCAACCTCGATCTCGCGGCGGAAAGCCAGACCTACTGCGACGAGATCAAGGGTATGCTCGCCGACAAAGGCCTCGAAATCACCGAGCTATCGACCCACCTTCAGGGCCAGCTCGTCGCCGTCCACCCCGCATTCGACGCGCAGTTCGATGGCTTCGCGCCCGCCGAGGTTCATGGCAATCCCGCCGCGCGGCAGGAATGGGCAGTCCGGCAGGTCAAGAACGCCGCCGTCGCCAGCCGCCGCCTTGGCCTTGCCGCCCACGCCACGTTCTCCGGCGCGCTCGCGTGGCCCTATTTCTACCCTTGGCCTGCCCGCCCTGCCGGCCTCGTCGAGGACGCCTTCGCCGAGCTCGCCAAGCGCTGGAAGCCGATCCTCGACGTCTTCGAGGACAATGGAGTCAATGCCGCCTACGAGATTCACCCCGGCGAAGATCTCCACGACGGCGTGACCTTCGAGCGCTTCCTTGAGGCTGTGGGCAATCACCCGCGCGCCAATATTCTCTACGATCCCAGCCACTTCGTGCTGCAATGCCTCGATTACCTCCAGTTCATCGACATCTATTACGAGCGCATCAAGTGTTTCCACGTGAAGGACGCCGAGTACCGCCCCAATGGCCGCTCGGGCGTCTACGGCGGCTATCAGGGCTGGGTCGACCGCCCGGGCCGGTTTCGTTCGCTGGGGGATGGGCAGGTCGATTTCGGCGGGATCTTCTCGAAGATGGCGGCCAACGATTTTGCAGGCTGGGCCGTGCTCGAATGGGAATGCGCGCTCAAGCACCCCGAAGTCGGCGCGGCAGAAGGCGCGCCCTTCATTGATCGGCACATCATCAAGGTCACCGAACACGCTTTCGACGACTTTGCCGCTGGCGGGGCTGACCGCGCGCTCAATCGCCGCCTGATGGGGATCGGCGAATGACCGGCTGGAGCCGCCGCAGCTTCCTCGGCGCCGCCGCGCTCGTTGCCATCCACGCAGCCGCACCGAGCGGCGCTGAGGTGCTTAGGAGGCTCGACTCCGACGAAGAGCCGCCCCCCCATTGCCGGATGTTGATGCGGCAGGTGGCCGATCTCGTCATTCCTGACACCGATACACCGGGGGCAGGTGCAATCGGCGTTGGCGATTTCGTGCTTGTCGGGCTGGCCCACGGCCTTGAAGGGACGCGCCTTCCGCCAAAGGCCGAGTTGGCTGCCGCTCCCTCGTTCGCACCCTATATGCGCAAGGATGGCAGCCTCGATCATGCCGGATGGCTGGAAGCGAAGCTCGGGCAAGATTGGCTTTCCCAATCCCCCGCGCGCCGCGAGGAAATCCTTGTCGCGCTCGATGCTGCTGCCTTCAAAGGTGATCCGACCGCTGCCCCATGGCGCGCGATCAAGGCGCTGATCCTCACCGGCTACTACACCAGCGAAGTCGGCGGATCGCAGGAACTCAACTACGAACTGGTCCCCGGCCGGTTCGATCCCAAGGTGCCCGTAAAGCCAGATACGCGTGCCTATTCCAGCGACTGGACGGCAGTGGACTTCGGATGATGGAGAAGGGCTCCCACTTTGATGCGATCGTCGTCGGCTCCGGCATCACCGGCGGCTGGGCGGCCAAGGAACTCACCGAGGCGGGCCTCAAGGTCCTGCTCATCGAACGCGGCCGCAAGATCGAGCACCAACTCGATTACGAAACCGAGATGAAGGCACCGTGGGAAATGCCCTTCCGCGGTGAAGGGAACGCGGATCTCTACGCCCGCGAATACCCGGTCCAGCGGCTCAACCGCCACTTCACCGAGTTTACCCAAGGCCACTTCGTCAACGACGCGCAGAACCCCTACCAGACCGGGCCTGACACAGCCTTCACGTGGTTCCGCAGCTATCAGCTCGGCGGCCGTTCGCTGACTTGGGGCCGCCAGTCCTACCGGTGGTCGGACTACGATTTCGGCGCGAACAAGCGCGATGGCCACGGCACCGATTGGCCGATCCGCTACGCCGATCTCGCGCCGTGGTACGACAAGGTTGAGGAGTTCATCGGCGTCTCCGGCGCGGCAGAAGGCCTGCCCCAGCTGCCCGATGGCAAGTTCCAGCCCCCCTTCGCGCTCAACGTCGTCGAGCAGGCGGTGCGCGAGCGCATATCTGCCAACTGGCCCGAACGCCGCCTCACCATTGGGCGCACCGCCAATCTTACGCAGGAGAAGGATGGCCGCGGCCCGTGCCAGAGCCGCTCGATCTGCGCGCGCGGTTGCTCCTACGGCGCCTATTTTTCGACGCAATCGAGCACGCTGCCCGCCGCGCAGGCGACCGGCAACCTCACTCTGATTACCGACGCGGCTGTCGAAAAGATCGACTACGATCCCAAGACCCGCCGCGTCACCGGCGTCCGCTGGATCGACAGCAAGACCAAGACCCGCTATCAGGCGACCGCGCGGCTGGTGTTCCTCAATGCCGGTGCCTTCAACTCGGTCCACCTGCTGCTGAATTCGGCCAGCGAAGCCTTGCCCGGCGGCCTCGCCAACAGCAGCGGCGTGCTCGGCACCCACATCATGGACCACGCCAACACGCTCTCTGCCGCCGCGATCATGCCCGGCTTCGAGCAGTGGACCACCTTCGGCAACCGCCCCACCGGCGTCATCATCCCGCGCTATCGCAACATGGACGCGATGGACGGCGCTGGCCACACGCGCGGCTTCTCGTTCCAGGGCGGCGCGCTGCAATCGACTTGGACCGCGGGCAAGCGCGAAGCCGGGATTGGTGCCGATTACAAGCGGCACCTGCAAAAGCCCGGCCCATGGCGCATGGTGCTCGTCGCCTTCGCCGATTGCGTCCCGCGTGCCACCAACCGCCTCACGCTCGATCGCACCAAGGTCGACGCCAACGGCATTCCGCAGCTGCACATCGATTTCGCGTTCGGCGCGGAAGAAAACGCCGCGCTCGCGCAGGCCAAGGCCGATGCCACGGAAATGCTCACCAAGGCTGGCGGCCACGTGATGTTCGGCTTCGACCGTCCCGGGCCGGGCGGCACCGCGATCCACGAAATGGGCGGCGCGCGCATGGGCCATGATCCGGCGACTTCGGTGCTCAACAAGTGGAGTCAGGCACACGATATCGCCAATCTCTTCGTGACGGACGGTGCGCAGATGGCCTCGTCCGCCTGCCAGAACCCCTCGCTCACCTATATGGCGCTGACCGCGCGGGCTGCTGCCCATGCCGTCTCGCTCCTCAAATCGAGTGCAATATGACCGCTTACGTCAAGCATGTCTGGTACATGGCTGCGTGGGCCGACGAGATCGTCGGCGATGCGCTGCTCTCGCGCACCCTGCTCGGCAAGCCCTGGCTGATCTGGCGCAAGGCCGATGGCTCGTATGCGATGATTGCCGACCGCTGCCCGCACCGCTTCGTGCCGCTTTCGATGGGCACGCGCGTGGGGGATACCGTGCAGTGCCGCTACCACGGCCTCGGCTTCGATGGCACGGGCGCCTGCGTCCACTCGCCCTTCCCCGGTGATCCGCCCGCGCATGTCAGTTCGCCCTCGATGCCGATTGTCGAGAAGCACCGCGGCCTCTGGTTCTGGCCCGGTGATCCTGCCTTGGCCGATCCTTCAAAGATCCCGGACTTCAGCTTCCTTGATGAAGATCGCGGCATGTATCGCGGTGTCCTGCGCATCGAAGGCAACTACGAGCTCATCACCGACAACCTCATGGATCTCACCCACGCCGAGTTCCTCCATATCGAGACCTTCGGCGTCAACGGCTCGATCTTCCATGGCGAGCAGACTGTCCGCCACGATGATGATGGCGCGATCTGGAACAACTGGGACATGACGGATGCCGAGGCGCCCGAATGGTCCAAGCCGATGCTCGAGCCCGGCGCGAAGATCGACCAGTGGCTCTACATGCGCTGGCACGCGCCCGCCTCGATGGCGCTCACCGTGGGGCTCGCCAAGGCTGGCACCCAGCGCGCCGATCTCATCGTCCCGCCGATGGTCAACCCGCACATCATCACGCCGGAAACGGCGACGTCCTCGCACTATTTCTACGATCACGAGGATAACGAGCAGGCCGCCACCATGGCGCGTCAGGTTTTCGTCGAGGAAGACGAGCCGATGATCGAGGCCGCCCAGCGCGCTCTGGGCGATCAGGACTTCTGGGACGCGCGCCCCGCCATCCTCAAGACCGACGTCGGCGCCATTCGCGCCCGCCGCGCGCTGATGCAACTCCGCAAGGCTGAGGAAAGCGCAGCGGCCTGAGCGATCAGGCCGCCGCTTTCCGTGCCGATCCCGAAAGCACCGCCAGCAGCAGAACCGCGCCCACCGCGCTGACAATTCCCGCCACCAGGAACGCGCCCTGCATCGTCCCCATCGCGCCGCGCAGCACGCTCACCAGCAGCGGCGAGGAAAACTGCCCGAAGAAGAACGTCGCCGTCCAGATCCCCATGCCGCGCCCGCGATGTGCAAACGGCAGCTGGCTCTGCGCCCATGCGATCAGCGTGGGGATCGCCATGCCTGCCCCCGTCTGCTGCAGCGCCATGCCAAGGATCATGCCCTTCCAATCGTGAGCCAGCCCCATCGCGGCCAGCCCCGCGCCGAGGAAACCAAGGAAGATCGCAATCAGCGTGGGCGAGCCGACACCCTTCGCGCCCAGCCACCAGAACAGCGTCGCACCAACTAGAATGAACAGCGTCGGCAGTGCGGTGATCTGGCCGATGCTCTGCGGATCGGTGACGCCCAGTTCCTGCCAGACCGTCGCGCCATTGACGATGAACACATAGTAGATAGCCGAGGTGAACAGCGTGAGCCCGGCAATGCCGAGCATCGCTTTCCAGGGGAACCCATCCGCGCGTTCTTCGTCCATGCCGAGCATCATGCGCACGGTCGCATCGCTCGAAGGTTCGAACATCCAGCGTACCATCGCCGCCCAGATCGGCACCGCGAGCAGATAAAGCAGGAAGATGCCGTTCCAGCGCCACGCCGTCATCGTGCCGGCAAAGAAGATCATCACCGAAGAAAGCGCGGGCCCGACAAGGCCCTGCAGCGCCAGCCACTTGCGGCGGCCGTCATCCGGCCAATAATCGGCGATCAACGTGTTGACCGTGGTCAGGATCACCGCCTCGCACAGCCCGAGCAGCAGGCGCGAGGCATAGATGACGTTGAGGTTCTCGAGGAAGAACGGCGCCGCGCCGATCAGGCCGTAGAAGAAGGTCGAGACGAGCAGCAGCTTCCGCCGTCCATAGCGGTCGACCATCAGACCGGCAAACAGCGCCACCAGCGCAATCGTCAGTCCCGGCGCGGTGACCATCGAGGGCACTTTGGTCGGCGCGGTCGGATCGGTCGGAGCGAAGTGGCCGATGATGGCCGGGATCGCCGGGAACATCGTCACGATCGCCAGAATCGGCAGGAAGCCCGCAATGATGACGGTCAGGCCCTGCGGCAAGCCGGCTTTGCGCCCGGCCATCGGTGTACTTGCCAAGGTATTCTCCCGAAACAATTTTTGTGCCGCAGGTGAGCTGTCATTCTCACAATAACCTGCGCCGTACGCTTGACCATAGGCGACATCCGCGCATAATAGAAGCATGATTTTAATTTGACCGAGCGTGCAGCCTCGGCAGACATTCCGCCACGGGCGGCTGACGGGGACAACGACAAGGCAATGACAGCGCATCAGGCGGCACCGGCCGCGGCCTCAGGCAGCAAGTTGCCGCACGAACTCGATGACCGTCAGCGCTCGCTCGCCTTCTTCACCGTGCTCACTGCGGTCGTGCTCGAAGTGGCCGACACAACCATCGTCAACACCGCGCTGCCAGCGATCCGCGATGGCCTTGGCGCATCGCCCGCCGCGATGCAGTGGATCGTGGCGGGCTACCTGCTCACGCTCGGCTCTCTGCTGCTGCTCGGCGGACGGCTAGGCGATGCGTTCGGCCACCGCCGCCTGTTCCTCAGCGGTGTGGCGAGCTTCGTTGCCGCTTCCGCGCTCTGCGGCCTTGCCCCCACCCCCGGCGTGCTCGTCCTCGCCCGCGTGCTGCAGGGCGCGGCGGGCGCGATGATGGGGCCGCAGACAATGGCCATCGTCCAGCTGCTCTACACCCCGCTCGAACGCGTGAAGCGCCTTGCCTTTTTCGGCATGATCATCGGCCTTGCCGCAATCGTCGGCCCGATCATCGGCGGCTTCCTGATCGAGCTCAACCTGTTCGGCCTCGGCTGGCGGCTGATCTTCCTCATCAACCTGCCTGTTGGCCTCTTTGCGCTGGCGATGGGCCGCATCACGCTCCCCCGCACCGGTGAGGAGCATCGCGGCCTCGCCATCGATCTTGCCGGCGCGGCGCTTTTCGCCTTGGGTTTCGGCCTCATCCTCTTCGCGCTGATCCAGGCGCATGAGAACCTCGGACCGGCTGCGGCTGCCGCAATCTTCGCGGGCGGTCTCGGCGCGGTGATGCTTGGCGTGCGGCGTTCCATCGCTCGCCGCTCCGCCGGCCTTCCCGCCATGGTCGAACCGACCCTCTTCGCGCTCCCCACCTTCCGCTACGGCGTGATCGCCGCAATGGCGTTCAACAGCGGCTCGGTCGGCTTCCTGATGATCTTTGCAGTCGCGCTCCAGCAAGGCCTTGCGCTCACCCCGCTCAAGACGGCGCTGATCCACATTCCCTTCGGCCTTGGCGTGATGGTCGCCGTCGGCCTCCTCGTTCCGCGCCTGCTCCCCCGTATGGGGCGCCTGCTGCCCATGGTCGGCGGCATGCTGATGGCGGTCGGCATCGTGAGCACACTCGCACTGATCCACGCAGCTGTGGCCGGCGGCGCGCTGCTGATCGCCACACTCGCCCTCGCCGGCATCGGCTTCGGCACACTGTCCGGCCCGCTTGGCCCCATCGCCGTCTCCGAAGTACCCCGCACCCACGCGGGCACCGCCAGCGCCACGATGCGCACCGCGCAGCAGCTTGGCGGCGCGCTGGGCATCGCGCTCGTCGGTTCGGCTTACTTCGCGGTGGGCGGCCACGATGCGGCGGCGCGGCTTGCAGGATTGGTCCCCGGCGCGATCATGGTTGCAGCGCTGCTCTCCATTGCCGTCGTCGCCGTCTCACGCCTGCCAGCCACATTGTTCGGAGCCGAGCGCAAACCTGCGGCGGATTGACCTCGCAGACATTCATCGGCATTGTCGATTGGAATAAAATTAAATCCATCTGCCAAACAGATAGATAATCATCGCGGGAGATTATATGGAAGTGAAATCCGTTCGCCGCGTGGTCACCGGCCACGACGCATCCGGCCGTGCGATCATTCAGGAAGACGGTACCGTCCCCCGCGTCCAGCAGGTCGGCGGCGCGATCGGCCCGATGTTCCATGAAGTGTGGAACACGCCGCAGACCCCCGCCTTCATCGACGCTGCCTCGGGCGAGCCGCATGAGGCCGGCATCGTCCTCGCCCCGCCGAAAAACGGCACCCGCATCCGCGTGCTCGACATTCCGCCCGAAGGCGACGGCATCCGCAACATGACGCCAGAGGAAGCCGCCGCGCACTTCGCCGAAATCGGTGCCGGCCACGCCTCCAACGCCGCCAAGGAAGGCGCGCGCCACGCGCTGATGCACCGCACCGAAACCATCGACTACGGCATCGTGATCGAGGGCGAACTCGTGCTCATCATGGATGAGGGCGAGACCACGGTTTACCCCGGCGACATCGTGATCCAGCGCGGCACCAACCACGGCTGGGCCAACCGGTCCGACAAGAACTGCCGCATCGTCTTCGTGCTCATCGACGGCGAGTTTGCTCCGGAACTGAAGGCATGAGGCTCGCCACCCTCCGCGATGGGACGCCCGATGGCGCGCTCGCGCTCGTCTCGGCAGACGGGACGCGCGTACTGCACGTCGGCGGCAACCTCCTCTCCGCCATGGAGGATTGGCCCGCCGCGCAGGCCCGGCTCGAAACCGCTCAGGCCCGTCTCGAAGCGGGGGAAGGCGAAACCACAGACGACGCCGATTTCGCAGCGCCCCTGCCGCGCACATGGCAGTGGCTCGATGGCTCGGCCTTCACCACGCATGGCGATCTCATGGCCGTGGCCTTCAACCACGATCCCCTCGGTAACGAGCGCCCGCTGATGTATCAGGGGCTGTCGGACCGGTTCTACGGCCCCGCCGATCCCGTGCCCTTCCCCGCCATGGAACACGGCATCGATTTCGAGGGCGAATTCGGCGTAGTCGTCGATGCCGTGCCGATGGGCACCAGCGCCGCCGAGGCCATGAAGCACATCCGCCTGATCGTGCAGATCAACGACTGGTCGCTGCGCGCCATCGCGCCCATCGAAATGAAGACCGGCTTCGGCTGGGTTCAAGCCAAGCCCGCCTGTTCGATGGCGCCCTTCGCCGTCACGCCCGATGAACTCGGCGACGGGTGGAAGGATGGCCGCGTCGGCCTCGATCTCATCATCGACTGGAATGGCAAGGAAGTCGGCCGCGCCAATGGCGCCGCGATGGCCTTCGGGTTCCATGAACTTGTCGCCCATGCCGCGCTTACCCGCGATCTTGTCGCCGGAACGGTGATCGGCTCGGGCACGGTCTCCAATGCCAACTACGCCGAAGTCGGCTCCAGCTGCATTTCCGAAATCCGCGCGATCGAGATCATTGCCCACGGCGCGCCGCAGACCCCGTTCATGGCCTTTGGCGATACCGTGCGGATGACGGCGGTGGACGATACGGGCCGCGCTCCGTTCGGCATGATCGATCAGGAAGTCGCGAAGGCCTAGCATTTCCGGGCCGCCCGGGTGTAGGAACATGCCAAGCGTTCCCACCAAGAGGCGGCCCCACTTCCATGACCAGACCCAAGCGGGCCACCATTGTCGATGTCGCGCGCATGGCCGAAGTCTCGGCCAAGACGGTCAGCCGCGTCGTCAACAACGAGCCCCATGTCACCGAAGCGGTAAAAACCCGGGTGCACGAGGCGATGCGTGCACTGCGCTATCATCCCAATGTCGCGGCGCAGGGCCTTGTCCGCAGCCGGTCCTACCTGATCGGCCTGGTCTACGAAAAGCCGAGCCCCAGCTACGTCGTCGAACTCCAGAAGGGCGCACTGGAGCGGCTCCACGGCGAACGCTTCCGCCTAGTCGTGCTGCCGGTGGAATCCGTTACCGAGCGCGAGGATGAAATCATCGCGCTGCTGCGCTCCGCCGCGCTCGATGCCGTGCTGCTCGCGCCGCCAGCCTCGGATCATGCCGGGCTGATGGCCGAACTGCGTGAGGTGGGCATGCCGTTTGCGCGCATTTCCCCCACGCGCCTGCTTGGGCAGGGGGCTTCGGTGGCGATGGACGATGTTGCTGCCGCGCAGGAAGCCGCCGAACAT
This sequence comes from Novosphingobium sediminis, assembly GCF_007991615.1. Lineage (GTDB taxonomy): Bacteria > Pseudomonadota > Alphaproteobacteria > Sphingomonadales > Sphingomonadaceae > Novosphingobium > Novosphingobium sediminis. The sequence continues at coordinate 253,086 of NZ_BJYR01000002.1, forward strand.
CTCGTCAAGCTCGGCCACAAGCGGATCGGCGTCATCAAGGGTGATCCCAGCCACGCCGCCACAGACGCGCGGCTTGTCGGCACGATGCAGGCGCTCGCCAAGGCGGGCATCATGCTGCATCCCGAACTGATCGAATCCGGTCAGTTCACCTTCGATTCCGGCCTCGCCGCCGCCCGCCGCCTGCTCGCGCTAGATCCGCGGCCGACAGCCATCCTCGCGCAGAACGACGACATGGCCGCCGCCGCGATCACCGCCGCGCGCGAATGCGGCCTGCATGTGCCCGAAGACCTATCAGTCGTCGGCTTCGACGATTCCGATATCTCGCGCGTCGTCTGGCCGCCGCTCACCACGATCCGCCAACCGGTGGAAGACATGGCCTACCGCGCGATGGACATGCTGCTCGGCGCCCTCAAGGGCGAACCGGAGGGGGGCGACGTCCAGCTTGCCCACGAACTGCTGATCCGCCGCAGCACCGCGCCGCCGAAAGCAGGCTGATTGACCGGCAGCCATTCCATACCCCGCTCATCCTGAGCTTGTCGAAGGATGCTGGCACAGCCGCCGGGTATGATGCTTCGACAAGCTCAGCATGAGCGGGTGATGGAGACCAGGCGAGCGTGCCTAGAGCGTTTTCGAACCAGATGGAATCATCCGGTGACTCGGAAAACGCTCTAAAACAATAACCTAGAGTGATCCGTTCGATGCAGTCGGAACGGATCGCTCTAGTCCGCCAGCGCCAGATCGTCGAACGATAGCAGAGCCGCCCCCACTGCCGATGCATCTTCGGCCAGCGCAGCGGGCGTGACCGGCGCAATCGCCGGGGCATCCCGCCCACCGCTGCGCAGCATCAGGTTGGTCCGCTGGGTCAGCCGCTCCAGCAACGGCATCGGCAGCCGGCCGCCCACCAGCACCACGCCGGGATTGATAAGCAGGTTCACTGCCACCAGCGGCTGCACCAGCGCGCGGGCGCATTCCTCGATCCAGTCGTCAAGCACGCGCTGGAGCGCCGCATCGGCCGCACTCGCCTCGCCCTGCGCGAAAGGCGCGCGTCCCGCTTGCTGCAACCGCCGATTGAGCCCGGCTATCGAGACGATGGACTGCAGCGGCACCACGGCACCACCCTCGCCCGGCACACCCATGAACCCGATCTCACCGCTGCGCCCGTCTGCGCCGCGATCATAGTGCCCGCCGACGACCAGTCCGCCGCCGAGGCCGTAGCTGATGAGGATGTAGAAGAAGCTCTGCTCGCGCTGCCCCCGGCCAAACTGCATTTCGCCGATCGCCGCCGCCGCCGCATCGTTCTCGATGAAGATCGGTTTCCCCAAAGGCTCGGCAAACAAGGCTTCCAGATTGGTCGCGGACCACTGCACATAATCGCCCGGCATACCCGGCAGATCGACGACCCCAAGCCCGTCAGGCAGCGCCAGCCCGATGCCGGTGATGGCCTCTGCCTCGACCCCGGCCATCGCCAGCAGCTTGTCGAGATTGCGGCGATAAAATGTGCGCACCTGCTCGGGCAGGGCAAAGGCGACCTCGGAATCGAGCCGCGCCTTCACCGTCCCGGCAAAGTCTGTCAGCACCATCGTGATGTGATCGCGGTCGACGTTGAGCCCGATGGCATGCGCGCCCTCGGCATTGATGACGAGCCGCGTCGCGGGCTGCCCCCGCCCGCCGCGCTGCATCCCGGCGGTGCGCAGCAGGCCGCGCTCCATCAGGCGGCGGGTGATATTGGTGACGGTGGGATGGGCAAGGCCCGTCTGCCGGGCAAGCTCCGCCTTGGTCAACGTGCCCTGTGCCCGGATCGCGCGCAGCACGATCTGCGTGTTGTGCGCCCCCGCATCCTCAATCGTCGCGCCGCGATAGCCGCTGCGCGTCAGCCCCAGATTCACGCCTCCCCATCCTCCAGCACATCGAGCGCGATCGCCAGCGCGCCCATCGGTCCCGCCTGATCGCCCAGCTGCGGTGCAGCAATCGTAAAGGGCGCCTGCGCATAGCCGCCAAGGCTCGCGCGCACAGCAGCATCAACCCGAGCCACCAGCGCGGGACGATTCACCAGCACGCCGCCCCCCAACGCAACGCGTTCAGGTACCCCGGTCAACACGATGGTATGGACGAGCCGTGCAAGAACATGGACGAATGGATTCCATATCGGATCCATTTCGTCCAGACCCTCACCGCTCTTGCCTGTGCGTGCCGCAAGCGCAGGCCCGGATATCAGACCCTCCACGCAGCCGCCGTGAAATGGGCAAATCCCCGGTGTGTCGTCACCCGGCGCCCGGTCCACAAAAATGTGCCCCATTTCACTGTGTGCACGCCCGGCCATGGTCCGCCCGCCGATCACGAGCCCCACGCCGACGCCGGTGCCAACCGTGATGTAGGCATGGTTCGCCATTTCCTGCGCCCCGCCCCAGCGCCCTTCCGCCAAGGCCGCACCGTTCACATCGCTGTCCAACCCGACCGGCAGCCCATAACGCTGCTGCAAATGCGCGGCGAGGCCGAAGCCCTGCCACCCCGGCTTGGGCGTGGCCAGAAAAGTGCCGAAATCAGGCGCGGCGCGGTCCGTGCGGATCGGTCCGAAAGCGGCCACGCCTATGGCCCGAACCGGATGCGCGGCCACCCATTCGTCAAGGATCGCGACAAGGTCGTCCACCGTCGTGCCGGCATCCCGTGTCGACACGCGGCGCTGATCGACGATGTCACGCCCTTCGGCCAGCGTCGCGACACATTTCGTGCCGCCGAGTTCGAGGCCGGCGATCATGCCCCGCCCCACGTTTGCTTGAAGTTGGGCCGACCCTTGAGTGCGGGATCGAGCAACCGCGCCAGCATGTCCTGATGCGTCGGCGCGGCCTGACGGTAGCGCCCCATCACCTCGCTGATCTGCCCGATCACCTTGCGCACCTCGCCAAACGGAGCGGCATCGGCCAGCGGATCGAGCGCTTCCGGCACGATGCCCATGCCCGCCGCCACGAAGAACCAGCTGATATCCGCAAACAGCTCGCGCCGCCGCGAAACGATCCGGCCCGTCCGCCTGAACAGTTCAAGCTTCGCCGCAAGGCTGTCCGGCAAGGGGTTATGGCGGATCTCGTCCCAGAACGGCTCGCCATGCCGCCGGTTCGGAACATAGTGGAGCAGCAGGAAATCGCGGATATGCGCGTATTCATCCGCCGCCTCGCGGTTGTAGGCCGCGCTGAGCGCCGAATCGCAGTGCCGGTCCGGAAAGTAATCGAGCAGGCGGTTCAGCGCGGTGTGGATGAGGTGGATGCTCGTCGATTCCAGCGGCTCCAGAAATCCGCTCGAAAGCCCGACTGCAAGGCAGTTCTTCACCCACATCGCCTTGCGGTGCCCGGCAGTGAAGCGCAGGAACCGCGGCTCGGCCAGCGCCTCACCCGCCGCCGCGCCGCGCAAGGTCTCGGCCGCCTGCTCGTCGCTCACGTGGCGGCTGGAATAGACATAGCCATTGCCCACCCGCGATTGCAGTGGAATGCGCCAGCGCCATCCCGCCTCGTGCGCAGCGGACACGGTATAGGGCGCGGGCGGCCCAACGGTTGCCGTGGGCATGGCGACCGCGCGGTCGCAGGGCAGCCACCTCGTCCAGTCCTCATAGCCCGCGTGGAGTGCTTCCTCGATCAGCAGCCCGCGAAAGCCCGAGCAATCGATAAAGAAATCGGCCTCGATCCGCCGTCCGTCAGCCAGTTGTACCGCGGCAATCGCACCGTCTGCAGCGAGTTCGCACCCGGCAATCCGCGCATCGATGTGCGCCACCCCTCGCGCGGTCGAATGCTTTTTCAGGAACGCGGCCACCAGCCCCGCATCGAAATGCAGCGCGTAGTTGAGCGCCCCGCCCGGGTAGCTGCCATCGGGCGGCGGAAACGCAAACTTGCCGTCCTGCGCCAGCGCAATCGCCGGGCAGAGATCGGCAAAGGTCTCGCCATGCCCCGCCGCCTTGTTCTTCCACCAATAGTGGTGAAACGGCCGCTGGTTGATCGTGACTCCAAGATTGCCGAACGGATGCCAGTAGGAATGGCCCCGCTCCAGCCAGTCATCAAAGCGGATCGCCAGCTTGAACGTTGCCTGGCATTGGCGAATGAATTCAATCTCATCGATGCCGCAATGCGCAAGAAACTCGAACACCGGCGGGATCGTCGCCTCGCCCACACCGACGGTGGGCACGTCGCTCGATTCGATCAGCGTGATTGAGCAGCCCGACGGCCCGAGCACGGCCGAAAGCAGCGCCGCCGCGGACCAGCCCGCCGTGCCGCCGCCGACGATCAGAATGGAGCGTATGGGATCAGGGGTCATCATGGTTCTGGTGCGATGCTGACGGTCATCCGGCTCCGGAACAAGGGCTTACACCCCAGGCCGGACAAGAAAGGGGGGAAGGCCCGCAAAGGCCCTCCCCCCAAGAGGCTCCGAGGGAGTGGAGCAGAGGATCAGAAGTTGAACTTCACGCCCGCAAACACGCGGCGCGAACCCGATTCATACCGGAACGGCAGCTCGGGGAACTGCAGGTAGGTCTTGGTGTTTTCCTTGTTCAGGTTGATGCCTTCGAGGAACACGTTGAAGTTCGGCGTCAACTGATAGGAAATCTGCCCGTCGAGCTGGCCATAGGGCTTCTGATAGATACCCAGCGTGCGCGTCACGCCGCCATCGCCGAAGCCGAAGTTGCCGAGGTAGGACTTCGAGCGCCACGAGTACGAGGCGCGCGCCGCGAACCCGCTCTTCTCGAAGTAGACCTGCCCGTTGAACGAGTGCTTCGAAACGCCCGGCAGCGGCAGGCCCGACTGGAAGTCGTTGCTGAATTCGGTGCTGGTATCCGAGAACGTGTAGTTCGCGGTGAAGCCGAGGCCGAACGGGAAGGCATATTGTGCTGCCAGTTCGAAGCCCTTCACGCGGCCGCCCTTGCCGTTGACCGGCTGCGACACCGGACCGACACGCCCGCCGCTCTGATCGTTGACGAAGACTGGCACAGTCTGCGTGACGACGAAGCTGTCGACTTCCTTCCAGAATACGCCCGCCGAAAGCAGGCCCTGCCGGCCGAAGTAGTATTCGACCCCCAGATCGAACTGGTAAGCCCGGAACGGATCGAGGCTGGCGTTGCCGCGGCTGCCGCTGGTGAACAGGAACTTGTCCGTCGCCGCATCGCGTGTGAAGTCGGTGGCGAAACCACGGCCCAGATCGAACAGCGGCTGGCGCGAAGTCACTCGGGCAGCCGAGGCGCGGACCTTGATGTCCTGCGCCGCATCCACCACCACGTTCACGCTCGGCAGGAAGTCGGTGTAGGACCGCTGGACGCTCGAGGTGTCGAAGTCCTTCACCACGCCGTTCCAGCTGTCGGTGCCGTAGTAGGTCGGGTTTGCCGTGCCCTGGTTCTGGTCCACCTTGAGCTGGGTGTTGACGATGCGCAGGCCCACGTTGACGTGGAAGCTGTCATCCTTCCCGCCGATATCGGCCATGACATAGCCGGTCTTGGTCTCTTCCTTCACGTAGAAGGTCTGGAGCGGATCTTCGAAGAAGCTGAACGGTGTGGAGGGATAGAGGTTCTGGATCCACTTGAGCGCGTTCACCATCTGCGCGCGGTTCTGGATCAGCACCTTGCCGCCCGGAACGTTGGGATTGACCAGCGTCTCGACCCGGCCCGCATTGCTCGTGAACGTGTCATAGGGCGTAATCAGCGCCGGCGAATTGCCGAAGCGGCTGCACCCGGCAAAGGCTGCGGGCTTGTTGGCCTCGGGCAGATCGCAGATCTTGTAGCCGATCGCGCCGTCCTGAAAGTAGCCGTAGGGCGTGTAGTTGTAGTTGAAGCCCGGCACGCGCTCTGCCGCAGGGATCTTGGTCGCGTCGATTTCGCCCTTGCCGGAATAATCCGCCAGATAGCGGCCCGAAGTGAAGTCCACCGTGCGCTGGCCATAGCGGAAGCCGGCGCTCACCGTGATCTTGCCCTTTTCCGAAGGATCGACATCCCACGCCACATCGGTGCGGATCGAGTGGCCCTTGATCTTCGAGCGGTCACCAAAGGCCCAGTGCGACTTGAAGAAGCCGTTGGCCGGGTTGCTGAACAGGTCCGGCGGGCTGCCCGGCGCAATTCCGAACTTGGGCAGATCGCCGTTGCTGTAGGTAAAATCGAACGTCGCCGGAGCCGCGCTGTTGAGCGCGACGCCGTCCTGCAGCGGACCGCCCACCGCGCCCTGCCGCACGGTGTACTTGGTGAAGCGCACGTCGTTGTTGGCAACATCGCGGAACAGCGTGCCGTTCGAATAAGTCGCTTCCACGTTGGCGCGGAAGTTCGAGCCGTTGTCGAACTTGGTGCCGAACTGCACGTTGTCCGATTTGATGCTGGATTCGTCCACCACCGAGATCGCCTCGGCCGACTGCGCACGGACGGTGCCGCTCGTCAGCACGCCGTTGCTGTTGATCTGGTAGCCCGGCAGCAGGCCGAGAGATTCGCCCTGGCCAAACGGGAACTTCACCGAACCTTCGCGCGTGTCCACCTTGAGATCGGAGTGGAAGTACTGGAGGTCGAGGCTCAGCGTGTCGGTCGGGCGGAACGCGAGGCCGGCCGAAACGCCCCAGCGGGTGCGGTACTGGTCGCGGTCGGTCACATAGCGGTATTCCGGCGCGTAGTAGTTGGTCGGCACCGTCGCCGTATCGCGGCGGCCTGCGCCGAACGCCCAGTTGCCACGGTTTTCGCCGCCGAGGATGTCGTAGTGGCCGTTCGTCTTGCTGTAGCTGCCCGAAAGGATGATGCCGATCTTGTCGTTGAAGTTGTAGCTCGCAACCACCGCGCCGGTCGGCTTCCAGCCATCAATGCCGTTCGCCTTGTTGAGCCGCGCGTTGCCCGCCACGGTCAGCCCGTTCTTGAGATCGAGCGGGTTGCGCGTCTTGAGGTTGACGATGCCGCCAAGGCCGCCCTCAAGCAGCGAGGCGTTGGGCGACTTGAACACCTCGACGCCGCCGATCAGTTCTGAAGGCACGCTTTCAAGGCTGTCGGTGCGGGTGAAGTTGCCCTCGCCCACCTTGAACACTTCCTGGCCCGTCACGAACAGTTCGCCGTTGAGCACGGTGAGGTTCTGCTCGAGGCCGCGGATGCGCACCTTGGTGCCCTGGCCGTTCTCGCGGTCGATCTGGATGCCGGGCAGGCGTTGCAGCGATTCCGTGATGTTCTGATCGGGGAACTTGCCGATATCCTCTGCGCTCACCGATTCGATGATGAGGTTCGAATTGCGCTTGGCATCAAGCGCGGCGGCCAGCGACTGGCGGAAGCCGGTCACGACGATCGGCGCACCGCCTTCATCGCTCGCGGCAGTATCGGCCTGCGCGACCTGCTGCGGCGCACCTTGCGCGGCGGCGTTGCCCGCCACCAGCAGCGCCATGATCGACGCAGCCCCCATGAGGCCCTTCTTGGCCAGAAGCCCGTTCCTTGAAAGCACAGTCTCAGGACGTGCGATGCGATCAGACATGGTCTCTCCCCTTGCAAGTTGAACGGCAACCCCCGCTTTGGCCGGGGTGATGCCGCCTTTCTGGTTTTCCGGCTGCCCGCGAAGGGAGTTTGGCCGGAACTGTGTGGCACGGTTGAAATACGATCATCTTGTCCGTATTGTCAACGTTGTCATTCAGTTTATATTATCATCTTTAATTATTCGAGGAACCGGGCATGGTCAATCATCCCGGGAAACGGAGAGGAAAGCCAAGGAATGAAGCGGATTTCGCACCTCACCGGCACCATTGCCGGGATGGCCTGCAGCATGGCCCTGGCAGCCTTTCTCACGCCAACGACTCTGCTCGCGACTCCGACTGGCAGCGCACCCGAGTCGGCTGCGAACGTTCACCCGGAGCAGTGGCCGCGAATCGCATGGCCCAAGGTCGTGACCGATGCGGATGAGGCAAAAATTGCCGCGCTTCTCCAGCAGATGGATGCCGCCTGCAAAGTCGGTCAGGTCATCCAGGGCGATATCGCCAGCCTCACGCCCGAAGATGTCGCGCGCTACAATCTCGGCTCGGTGCTCAATGGCGGCAATTCGGGCCCCTATGGTAACGACCTCGCCCCGCCGCGCGATTGGCTGAAGCTGGCTGACGCGTTCTACACCGCCTCGGTGCGCGGCAGGCCGGGCTGCCCCGGCATTCCGGCGATCTGGGGCACCGACGCAGTTCACGGCCATAGCAACATCATCGGCGCCACCCTGTTTCCACACAACGTAGGCCTTGGCGCCATGCGCGATCCCGATCTGATCGAGAAGATCGGCGCTGCGACCGCCGCCGAAATCCGCGTCACCGGTCAGGAATGGACTTTCGCCCCCACCGTCACCGTGCCGCAGGACTACCGCTGGGGCCGCGCCTACGAAGGCTATTCGTCCGATCCCGCGCTCGTTGCCAGCTACGTCGGCCGCATGGTGCGCGGGCTGCAGGGTCCGCCGACGACCGACCGCGTGCTCGCCGGCCCGCATGTGATCGCCAGCACCAAGCACTTCATTGCCGATGGCGGCACCACGGACGGACACGATCAGGGCGACGCCGAGATCGACGAGACCACGCTGCGCCTCGTCCACGGCGCGCCCTATCTACCCGCGATCGAAAACGGCGTCGCCACCGTGATGACGAGCTTTTCAAGCTGGAACGGCGTCAAGATCGCAGGCAACAAGGGTCTCGTCACCGATGTCCTCAAGGACCGCCTCGGCTTCGGCGGCTTCGTCGTGACCGATTGGAACGCGCACGGCCAGATCGCCGGTTGCACCAATGCCAGCTGCCCGCAGGCGCTCCTTGCCGGGGTCGACATGTATATGGCGCCCGATAGCTGGAAGCCGCTCTACCAGAGCCTCCTCAAGCAGGTGCAGAATGGCACCGTGCCCATGGACCGCCTCGATGATGCCGTCGCCCGCATCCTGCGCGTGAAAGCACGCCTCGGCATGTTCGAGATGGGTGCGCCGTCCACCCGCCCGCTCGCTGGCCAGTGGAACCTGCTCGGCAGCCCCGAACACCGCGCGATCGCCCGCGAAGCCGTGCGCAAGTCTCTGGTCCTGCTCAAGAACACCGGCGTCCTCCCCCTGAAGCAAGGCGCCCGCCTGCTCGTCGCTGGTGACGGCGCGGATGATGTCGCCCGCCAGTCCGGCGGCTGGACGATCACCTGGCAGGGCACCGGCCTCACCCGCGATCAGTTCCCCGGCGCGACCACGCTGTGGGAAGGCCTAAAGTCCGCCGCTGAAGCCTCCGGCGGCAGCGCCGAACTTGCCGCCGATGGCCGGTTCAAGCAAAAGCCCGATGCCGCCGTCGTCGTCTTCGGTGAAACACCCTATGCCGAATTCCAGGGCGATATCCGCTCGCTGCAACTGCGCAGCGACCTGACCGGACCGCTCGCCACGATGAAGGCGCTCAAGGCGCAAGGCATCCCGGTTGTCGCCGTCATGCTCACCGGACGGCCCTTGTTCGTGAACCCCGAACTCAACGCCGCCGATGCCTTCGTCGTCGCGTGGCTCCCCGGCTCGGAGGGCGAAGGCGTGGCCGATGTGCTCTATGCAAAGGACGGCGCAGACTTCACCGGCCGCCTCCCCACTGCATGGCCGCGCACGGCGCGTCACGGCGATGATCCGCTCTTTGCCTATGGCTACGGCCTTGCGATGGCGCAGGGGGCAACGCCATGGACTGCGCTGCCCGAAGATCCGGGCGTTGCCGCAGAGGCGGTTCCCGGCGTCTATCTCCAGCGCGGGCAGGCGCAGACCGGCTGGTCGCTCGTGCTGACCGATCCCTATGCCGCGCCGCATGTTGTCGGACCAGTTCCCGCAGCCACGCCGGGCGGCCGCATCGCCATCACCGCCATCGACAAGGACGTGCAGGAAGGCGCGCGTCGCATCGTCGTCGGCAAGGGCCCGGAACCTGTAACGATCGCGCTGGAAGCCGCTTCCCCCCGCGATCTTTCGCGCGAGACCAATGGCGATGTGCTTCTGCTCGTCACCATGAAGCTCGATGCAAGGCCCGGCGCCCCCGTCACCGTCGCCGCACGCTGCGGCAACGGCCCCTGCGGCGCTCCTGTGGCCCTGCCCGAACTTGCCGCGCTGCCGATCGGCGAATGGACAACCCTTGCCGTCCCGCTCAAGTGCCTGCTACCCGCCGGTTCGGCCAGCAACGCCGTCTCCAGCCCGCTCGTCCTCGCCACGCGCGGCCCGCTTTCCTTCGGACTTGCGAGCGTGACGCTCGGCACGAAGGGCGATATCGTGGCGGGGTGCAAAGCATCGGCAAAATAATGCATTTATTATGCATTTTAAATCTACTATGCTGACGTCAATTGATTGCGTTGTCAGACGTCAGGCCAATTCAAGGCTGGACGCGGTGGAGAGAAGCACAATGCCCGGATTCTTGCGCCAGCTGGCGCCCGCCCTCCTCGCCGCCAGCGCGCTGACCGCCCCGCCAGCCTGCGCCGAAGTGCCGGATGGCGGCGGCCCCTACAACGTCCGCATCCTCGAAGGAGGCATCGGGATCGAGCGTGATCTACCCGCCGCCAGCGCGGTCCTCGCGGCCAATGCGTCCTTCACATTCTCCGCATGGGTCAAGCCAGACCGCATCCAGCCCGGCGAAGTCACGCTGATCCAGCAGGGCCGAGCGCTCGTCCTGTCCGATGGCCGCCCGGCGCTACGCCTCGGCGAAAAATTGCTCACCGCCTCCACACCGCTCGCCGTAGGACGCTGGACACACCTTGCCGCCACCTTCGACGGCAAAACCGTGCGCCTCTACATCGATGGCAAGCTCGCCGCGCAGCAACCCGCTACCACATCCACCACCAACCCCCGCATTGCCATCGCGCCGCCGATCCCAGGCAAGCCCCACTTCGCAGGCAGCCTCGCCGCCGCCACGCTTGACGATGTCGTCCGCGATCCTGCCATGCTCTTCGCTCAGCGTCCAGACTTCGCCGCTGTCCAGTTCCGCGATGTCGGCGTTGGCTGGCCATTTCAGCGCAAGGCCAATATCGGCCTCACCGAACAGCAGGACGCCTGGCTGCTTCCCCATGCCAACACCCCGCCCAGCGCCCCGCGCGCCATCCCGGTCAAATCACAGCCCGCCCTCACACCCGCTTCACCGGGCCAATGGCAGGTAAACGGCTGGAAGCTGATCCCGGCCCCCGATCTCGGCCCCACAGACGGCGCCGCGCTTTCCCGCCCCGGCGTGGACACCGCCAAGTGGCTCGCCGCCCGCGTCCCCGGCACAATCCTCGCCACGATGGTAGACCGCGGCGTCTATCCCGATCCCTATTACGGCCTCAACAACCTCGCGATCCCGGAAAGCCTCGCGCGGCAGGACTACTGGTACCGCGCCAGCTTCACCGTCCCCGCCGAAGCTGCCGGGAAATCACTCGCCTTGCGCTTTGACGGGATCAACTACGCCGCCGAAATCTGGATCAACGGCCAGCGCGCCGGCACCATGAAAGGCGCCTTCGCCCGCGGCCGCTTTGCCTTCACCCCGCAGCCCGGTGAAAACGTGGTCGCGATCAAAGTCAGCCCCCCGCCGCACCCCGGCATCCCGCACGAACAGTCCGTAAAAGGCGGCGTCGGCGAAAACGGCGGCCAACTCGCCATCGATGGCCCCACGTTCGTCGCCACCGAAGGCTGGGACTGGATCCCCGGCATCCGCGATCGCAACACCGGCCTCTGGCAAGGCGCCTTCCTCGAAGCCACCGGCCCTGTCCGCATCGGCGATCCGCACGTCGTCACCGATCTGCCGCTCCCCCGCACCGACAGCGCCGATATCACCATCGCGGTTCCGCTCACCAACGCCGCCGCGCAGGCCGTCTCGCTGACCGTCACCGCCAGGATCGGCGAGATCACCCTCACCCGCAGCGTGACAGCCGCCCCGGGCGAAACCACCGTTACCTTCTCCCCGGCAACCGATCCCGCGCTCCACTTGGCCAACCCGCGCCTGTGGTGGCCCAATGGCTACGGCGACCCCGCGCTCTACACGCTCACCCTCAGCGCCGCCGCAAACGGCCAGTCTTCCGACACCCGGAGCCTGCGCTTCGGCATCCGCGAAGTGAGCTGTGAACTCTCGCTGTTCGACCAGTCAGGCCGCCTGAACCGCGTCGAAGTCGATCCCACCGACGCCAGACCGGGCGAACTTCCCCTCATCGATGTCCGCCATCAGGCCATCAAGCAAACCCCGCTCGGCTGGGCGCAGAGCCTTACCCCCAGCGGCGAGAAATCCGCCGCCGTCCGCCCTGTTCCGCCTTCCATCGCGCTTCCCCACCTCACCCTGCGCGTCAACGGCGTCCGCATCGCCGCGCGCGGCGGCAGCTGGGGTATGGACGATGCGATGAAGCGTTTCGGCCGCGCCGAGCTGGAACCCTATTTCCGCCTCGAGCGCGAAGCCCATATGAACGTGATCCGCAACTGGATGGGCAACAACACCGAGCCCGCGTTCTACGATCTCGCCGACGAAAACGGCATGATGATCCTCAACGACTTCTGGCAATCGACGCAGGATTTCCAGATCGAGCCCGAAGACCCGCAGCTGTTCCTCGCCAACGCGGCAGACACCATCGCGCGCTATCAGAGCCACCCCTCGATCGTCGTCTGGTTCGGCCGCAACGAAGGCGTGCCCTACCCCGCGCTCAACGAAGGCCTCGATGCGCTGGTGCAGCGGCTTGACGGGACGCGCTGGTACACCGGCTCGTCAAACGTCGTGAACTTGGCTGGCTCCGGCCCCTACAACTACCGCCCGCCCGAAGGCTATTTCACAGATCTTGCCTCGGGCTTCTCGGTCGAGACCGGCACGCCCAGCCTCGCCACGCGCGAGGCCATCGAGGCCAGCGTACCCGCTGCCGATCGCTGGCCGCTGGGCGATACCATGGCCTACCACGACTGGCATTTCAGCGGGAACGGCGACACGCGCACGTTCATGGACATGCTCAGCGCCATGTTCGGCCCCATATCCAAAGACACCGGCAGCCTCGCCGATTTCGAGCGCAAGGCGCAGATGATGAACCTCGAAACCCACAAGGCGATGATGGAAGGCTTCGTCGGCCACTTGTGGACAAAGAATTCCGGCCGCCTGTTCTGGATGACGCACCCCTCGTGGCCGTCGAACGCGTGGCAGCTCTACAGTTCGGACATGGACACCCACGCCGCCTACTACGGCGCAAAGGCGGGCGCGGAGCCCGTGCATATCCAGCTCAATCTGCCCGATAATGCGCTGATGGTGATCAACACCACGCGCACCGATCTGACTGGATTGACGGCCAAAGTCCGCATCACCGATCTCGCGGGGCGCACCCTGCTCCAGAACGAACAGCGGCTAACCGCCCCCGCCAACACGGCAACACCCGCAGGCACCGTCGATCTGGCGCCGCTGATGAACAAAGGCGGCATGGTGCTTGTCGCGATCGATCTCGTCGATACGAAAGGCGCCGTCCTCAGCCGCAACTTCTACTGGCGCGGCCGCGATAGCGCCGCCTACCGCGCGCTGAACGGCATGCCCGCCGCCACCGTCGGCTTGACGGCCAAGGCAAACGGGCAAACCGGCAGCGACCGGGTCCTGACCGTCGACCTCGCGAACACTGGCAAGACCCCCGCGCTCGCGGTCAAGCTCACTGTGCTCGACAAGGCCGGCGCGCGCGTCCTGCCCGCTTACTACGAGGACAACTACGTTGCGCTGATGCCCGGCGAGACGCGCACGCTAACCGTTCGCGTCCCCGCCGGTGCCAAGCCCGCCAGCATCGCAATCCGCGGTTGGAATGCTCCGGAAAGCACGGCGAGAATCGCGCCCTGATAGAAGAAGGCGGCAACCGTCTGAGTCGTCATTGCGAGCGTAGCGAAGCAATCCAGAGCGTCACTCCACAACGCGCTGGATTGCTTCGCTACGCTCGCAATGACGAAAGGGTGATCGCTTGACGGTCACCCCGGGGCTTGACCCGGAGTGCCGCTTGCCTGCGCCTCAAGCCTTCGCCTGGTCCTTGATCGGCAACGATCGCACGCGTTTGCCCGTCAAAGCAAACAGCGCATTGGCCAAGGCAGGCGTCGCAGGCGGCAGGCCCGGTTCGCCGATGCCGCCCATCTCCGCGCCGCTGTTGATGAAGTGCACGTCCACCACCGGCGCATTCGCGAGCTTGAGCACTTCATAATCGCTGAAGTTGCTCTGCTGCACAGCGCCCTTGTCCACCGTGATCGCCTCGCCGATGCCCGAAGAGAGGCCCATGACGAGGCCGCCGAGGATCTGCCCCTCTGCCGCCGTCGGGTTCACCACCGTGCCGCAATCAACCACGGCCCAGGCCTTGTGCACCTTGGGCGTACCGTCTTCCGCCAGCGAAGCCTCGATCACCTGCCCGACGATCGTGTCGAAGCATTCGACCACCGCGACGCCGCGCGCATGGCCCGGCTCTACCGGCGAGCCCCAACCGCTGCGCTTGGCCACTTCCTCCAGCACGGTGCGGTGCCGCCCCGGCTTCAGGTGCTTGAGCCGGAACTCCACCGGATCGACCCCGGCGGTGTGCGCCAGTTCGTCCATGAAGCTCTCGGTCGTGAAACCGTGCTGCGTTGCGTTCACCGAACGCCATGCGCCGACCGTCTGGTTCGAAACCTGCTTGAAATGCCGCCGCGCCACGGCGGGCACGTCATAGAAGAACGGCACTTCGCGCAGGCCATCTTCCGGCTGCGCGAAATCGTTGCGCCATGCCGTGATCTTGCCATCTGCGCCCAGCGCTGCGGTAAGCTTCGCCGAGCTTTGTGGGCGGTATGCACCCTGCGAGACTTCCTCCTCGCGCGACCAGATCAGCTTGACCGGGAAGGGCACCTGCATGGCGACCCGCGCAACCTGATCGACGATTTCCATGTACATCGGCAGGCGGCGGCCGAAGCTGCCACCGATCAGCATGGGATGGAACGTCACCTTGTCCGCGCTCAGGCCCGCTGCGCTTGCCGCTGCCGCCTTGGCGCCGAGCGGATCCTGCATGCCGCCCCACACATCGAGGTGGCCGTCCTTGTAATGCGCCGTCAGCGCAAATGGCTCCATCATCGCGTGGTGGAGGAACGGCATCTGATAATCCGCTTCCACCACCTTCACGCCGCCAGCCTTGAGCGCGGCATCGACATCGCCCGCGCCAGCGGTCTTGGTCGGCTTGCCTTCACCGCGCAGCTTGTCCTGCTCGGCAAAGATGGTCGCCGTCGAGATCAGCCCGTTGCCGCCATCGCTGAACTTGGGGGCCAGCGCCCGCGCGCCCTTCAGCGCCTGCCAGTAGCCCTTGGCCACAACAACCACGGCGCTTTCAAGGCTGATAACCTTTTCGACGCCCGCAATGGCCAACGCGGGCTTGGGATCGACCGATTCCAGCTTGCCCCCGCGCACCGGCGCCGCGATCACCGTGGCGACCCGCATGCCGGGCTTCATCACGTCCATGCCGTATTGCGCGGTGCCGTTGACCTTGGCGGGAATGTCGAACCGGGGAATCGACTTCCCCATGTGTTTGAAGTCCTTGGGATCCTTCAGCGCAACCTTGGTCGAAAGGCTTCGCGTTGCCGCTTCTGCCGCGAGCTCGCCGTAGCGCAGCGATTTGCCGCTCTTGGCGTGGATCACCTTGCCGTCCGCCGTGGACAGTTCGCCCACGGGAACGCCCATGCGCCCTGCGGCCGTCTCGATCAGCGCAGCCCGCGTGCCAGCGCCAAGCACGCGCAGGCCGCGCTGCCCGGTGAAGCGCAGCGCCGAGGAGCCGCCGGTGATCTGCAGATTGAGCTGTCGCGCGACCATGCCGAGCAGCGACATCGGCATCGCGCCGATAATGCCGGGATAGCCGCTCATTTCCGAAAGGAAGCCCTTGCCCAGCACCACGTTGGCAAACGCCGATTCAGCCGGCGCCGAAACGACCGAGAGCTTGCTCCAGTCGGCATCGAGTTCTTCCGCCAGCATTTGTGCAAGGCCGGTGTTGGAACCCTGCCCGATATCGGTGTGCGGCGAATAAAGCGTTACTGTATCGTCCTCGCCGATGCGCAGCCAGGTGCCGAAATTGTGCCCATCCTTGCCGTCGGTCAGCTTCGCCGCCTGCGACTTGGCCGAGCTGTCGCCGTATTGCACGGCGAAGATGCCGCCGCCGACCAGTGCTGCACCGCCGATAAGGAAGGTTCTGCGGATCATGCCCATGTGCTTGCTCCTCAGGCTGCGGTGGCGGGAGTGGCGGCAGCGGTGCCGGCAACATCGTGGATCGCCGCACGGATGCGGGGATACGTTCCGCAGCGGCAGATATTGGTCATCGCCGCATCAATGTCCGCGTCCGTCGGCTTGGGCGTCTTGGCCAGCAAGGCCGCCGCGGCCATGATCTGGCCCGATTGGCAATAGCCGCATTGCGGCACCTGATGCGCGATCCATGCTTGTTGCAACGCGGTGAGCGTTCCATCGGCAGCGGCAAGGCCTTCGATCGTCGTGATCGATTTGCCCGCCACATCGCTGATCGGAACGCTGCACGAGCGCGTGATCTCGCCGTCGATGTGCACACTGCAGGCCCCGCAGGCCGCGATGCCGCAGCCAAACTTGGTGCCGGTCATCCCCAGCTCCTCACGGATCGCCCAAAGCAGCGGGGTATCCGGTTCACCTGCGAAGCTCACCGGCTTGCCATTGACCTTTGCCTCGATTGCCACGCTGTCATCTCCCCACGGGCCTTGATTTGCGTTTCTTGTAGCAACTGATCACGCCGCGCGCCACTGGCAAGACGGGAAAACCCCCACGATCATGCGCGCCTCCCTTCCGGGCACGTCGCTGCACCGCAGCAGGAGTTGCGCTTCCAATCTAGGACTCCTACGAACGTTAAGTGCGTCGAATCGTTTCTCTCCCGCTCGTCGTCGCCCTCCCGCTGGTGCTCGCCGCCTGTTCGGGGGGCGCACCGCCACCACCACCCAAGCCCCATGTGTCAGCTGCCATCCCCCTGAAGCGTCAGGTGGTGGATTGGGATGACTATGTCGGCCGGTTCGAAGCGGTGCAGGATGTGGAGATCCGCCCGCGGATTTCCGGCGCCGTGGAAAGCGTGAACTTCCGCGAGGGCGTCGAGGTGGCGAAGGGCCAGGTCCTGTTCACCATCGATCCGCGCCCCTATCGCGCTGCTGCCGAACAGGCCCGCGCCGATCTCGCCAAGGCGCAGGCGCTCGTCACCAATGCCCGCACCGAACTCGCCCGCGCACAGAAACTCGTCGATGCGCAAGCCATCAGCCGCGAAGAGTTCGAGACAAAGGAAGCGAACCTGCGCAGCGCGGTCGCTGCCGCCGGCGCTGCCCGCGCAAACCTCGAAGCCAAGTCGCTCGATCTCTCGTTCACCACCGTCCGCTCGCCGATCAGCGGCCGCGTTTCGGACAAGCGCGTCTCCATCGGCACGTATGTCTCGGCAGGACAGACGGTGCTGACCCGCGTCGTTACCGTGAACCCGATCCGTTTCGCCTTCGAAGGCGCGGAGACGTTCTACCTCAAATATGTCCGTCAGGCACAGGCGGGTGAACGCGAATCCTCGCGCTATGCCCCCAATCCGGTCGATATCAAGCTGGCGGATGAAACCAGCTACCGCTGGCACGGGCTGATGAAGTTCGTCGACAACGCGATCGATCGCAACTCGGGCACGATCCGCGCCTTTGCCGAGGTGGACAATCCCACCGGCTTCCTCGTCCCCGGCATGTTCGGCCGCGCCCGCCTGCTTGGTTCGGGCACCTACGGCGCCTTGCTGGTGCCCGATGAAGCCATCGTTACCGACCAGACCCGCCGCTTCGTCTACGTCGTCGGCAGTGATGGCAAGAGCGTGCAGCGCAATGTCGAAACCGGCCCGCTCGTCGAAGGCCTGCGCGTCGTCAAGACCGGCCTTGCACCGACCGAGAAGGTCATCCTCGATGGTCTCGCACGGTTGCAGCCGGGCATGGCTGTCGATGCCAAGATCATCACGATGAAGCCCCGCGCGGCGGCGGATTCGCCCGCCTCGAACGCTATCGCGGCGCCCGCAGCGGCAGAAGCCACGGCCAAGTAATGCGCCTGCCGCATTTCTTCATCGACCGTCCGATCTTCGCGGCGGTCCTGTCGATCCTGATCGTGATTATCGGGGCGATTGCCTATCCCTCGCTCCCGGTCGGCCAGTATCCGGAGATCGCACCGCCAACCGTGGTCGTCTCGGCGAACTATCCCGGCGCCACCGCCGAAACGCTGGCCGAAACCATCGCCGCCCCGCTCGAGGAATCGATCAACGGCGTCGAGAACATGATCTACATGCAGTCGTCCTCCACGGGCGACGGCAACGTCTCGATCACCGTCACCTTCAAGGCGGGCACCAACGTCGATCAGGCGCAGGTGCTGGTGCAGAACCGCGTCGCCACGGCGGAGCCGCGTCTGCCCGAGGAAGTGCGCCAGATCGGCGTGACGGTGCGCAAGAACTCGCCCGACCTGCTGATGGTCATCAACCTCTATTCGCCAGACAAGTCCCTGTCGCACCAGTACGTCGCCAACTACGCGACCTTGCAGGTGCTCGACCGGCTAAGCCGCATTCCGGGCGTCGGCGGCGTGCGCATCATCGGTGCGCGCGATTACAACATGCGCGTGTGGATCGATCCCGATGCCGCCGCCAGCCGCAATCTCACCGTGGACGAGATCATCTCGGCGATCCGCGCCCAGAACGCGCAAGTCGCAGCGGGTTCAGTCGGTCAACCGCCATTCAACCAGGGCGGCACCGCGTTCCAGCTAGGCATCCAGACGCAAGGACGTCTGACCTCGCCCGACGAATTCGGCGACATCATCATCAAGCGCGACGAGGAGGGCCGCCTCACCCGCCTGCGCGATATCGCCCGGATCGAACTGGGCGCGCAGGACTACGGGACCAACGCCTACCGCGACAAATACCCCTCGCTCGGCCTCGCTGTCTCGCAGTTGCCCGGGTCTAACGCGCTGAAGACTGCGGCGGCAGTCGATGCCGAAATGGAAGCGCTCTCCAAGGCCTTCCCGCCCGGGCTGATCTATTCGGTGCCGTTCCACCCCACCGAATACATCCGCGCCTCCATCGAAGCCGTCCAGCACACGCTGATCGAGGCGATCATTCTGGTCGCACTCGTGGTGCTCATCTTCCTGCAAAGCTGGCGCGCTTCGGTCATCCCGATCCTCGCCATTCCGGTGTCGCTCATCGGCAGCTTTGCGGCGATGGCGGCCTTCGGGTTCAGCCTCAACAACCTGTCGCTGTTCGGCCTCGTCCTTGCCATCGGTATCGTCGTCGATGACGCGATCGTCGTGGTCGAGAACATCGAACGCCTCATGGAAGAGGAAGGCCTCTCCCCGCGCGCGGCTGCGCACAAAACGATGGACGAGGTTTCCGGCGCACTCATTGCCATTGCGCTGGTGCTGTGCGGCGTGTTCATCCCAACCGCCTTCATCCCCGGCATCTCCGGCGCGTTCTACAAGCAGTTTGCGCTCACCATCGTCAGCGCTACCGCGATCTCAGCCTTCGTCTCGCTGACCCTGTCGCCCGCGCTCGCAGCGCTCATCCTGAAGCCGCGCGAGCATGGCGAGACACCGTGTCCCTCTGGCTGGCGCGGCCTCCCGGTGCGTTTCGCGCGCGGCTTCAATCGCGGTTTCGAGCGGCTGTCCGAACGCTACGGCCGCCTCACCGCGCGGCTCGTACGCGCGCTCGGCATGATCGGCGTGGCTTATGTCATGCTGCTCGCGATTGCCGGCTGGCGCTTCTACGAAACGCCGACGGGCTTCATCCCCGCGCAGGACCAGTCCTACCTGATCGGCGTCGTCCAGCTGCCGCCGGGCGCATCGCTCCAGCGGACGGACGAAATCGTCCAGCAAGCCGCAAAGATCGCGCGCGAAAACCCCTCGGTGAAGACGACCATCGCCTTCGCCGGGTTCGACGGCGCGACCTTCACCACTGCTCCCAACGCCGGCGCGATCTTCATCACGCTCAAGGATTTCGATCACCGCTCCGCGTCGTCCGATCAGGTCGCGAACGAGCTGCGCAAGGCCGAGGGCGCGATAACCGCGGGCAATGTGCTGATCGTGCCCCCGCCGCCCGTGCGCGGTATCGGCACCGGCGGCGGCTTCAAGATGATGATCGAGGATCGCTCGGGCGCCGGCTATGCCGCGCTCGAAGGCGCCGCGTTCAAGATGATGATGGCGGCCAACCAGCAGCCCGGCCTCAATTCCGTCTTCACCACCTTCAACACCAAGACCCCGCGCCTCAAGGCCGATATCGACCGCGAGCGTGCCGAGCAGATCGGCGTGCCGGTGGAGCGCGTGTTCGCGACGCTGGGCACCTATCTTGGCAGTACTTACGTCAACGATTTCAACTTCCTCGGCCGCACATTCCGCGTGACGGCGCAGGCGGATGCGCCCTACCGCGACGATGTCGGCGATATTCTCCGCCTCAAGACGCGTTCGGCATCGGGCACCATGGTCCCGCTCGCCGCGGTGATGACGCTCAAGAACGACAGCGGCCCCTACCGCGTCGTGCGCTTCAATCTCTACCCGGCCGCTGAACTCCAGGGCGATACCAAGCGCGGCTTCTCATCGGGCCAGTCGCTCATCACGATGGACCAGTTGGCCAAGGCCAACCTGCCCGCAGGCTTCACCTACGAATGGACCGAGCTTGCCTATCAGCAGCAGCAGGCGGGCAACACCGGCATCCTCGTCTTCGGTCTCGCGGTGGTCTTCGTGTTTCTTCTGCTCGCCGCCCAGTATGAAAGCCTCGTGCTGCCGCTGGCGGTGATCCTGATCGTGCCAATGTGCCTCCTTGCCGCGATCGTCGGCGTCGACATCATGGGGCGCGACAACAACATCCTGACCCAGATCGGGCTTGTCGTGCTGATCGGCCTTGCGGCAAAGAACGCCATCCTGATCGTGGAGTTCGCCCGGCAGGGTGAGGATGAGGGGCTGGAACCGCGTGCTGCGGCAGAGCGTGCCGCGCACCAGCGCCTCCGCCCGATCCTGATGACCTCGATCGCCTTCATCCTCGGCACGCTTCCGCTCGTCATCGCCACCGGCCCAGGCGCGGAAATGCGTTCGGCGCTTGGCATCGCGGTGTTCTTCGGGATGATCGGGGTGACCTGCTTCGGCCTGCTCTTCACCCCTTCGTTCTACATCATCAGCCGCAATTTCGGCGAACGCGTCGGCTGCTGGCTGCGCCGCAAGCCGAAGTCCGCCCCGGCTGCGGAGACCGAGGCATGAAGCGTCTCGCTGCCCTCCTGCCCGCGCTGCTACTTTCCGCCTGCGCCGTCGGCCCGAACTACAAGCGCCCCGCTGCGCTCCCGCCCGAACAGGTCCGCCTCACCGAAGCACTGGAAAACGGCGCGGTCACGCCCTCGCCGCTGCCGGCGCAGTGGTGGCAACTGTTCAAGGATCCGGAGCTCGACCGGCTCGTCACGCAGGCGCTCGCCAAGAACACCGATTTGCGCGTTGCCGCTGCCAATCTCCAGCGCGCGCGTGCCGTCCTGTCCGAGGCGGGTGCCGCGCGTCTGCCCACCTCCAACGTCAGCGGGCAGTTCACCAACAGCCAGCAGGTTGTCCCGGCCCTCAGCCGCACGGTGACCAACGACTTCTTCTCGGTCGGGTTCGACGCGTCCTATGAGGTCGATCTGTTCGGCGGGGTCAGCCGCTCGATCGAAGCGGCGCGCGCCGATGCGGCGTCCGCGCAGGCCGCCGTTGACGCTGCCCGCGTTTCGGTCGCTGCCGAAACGGCCCGCGCCTATGCATCGGCCTGCGGCTTCGGCGAACAAGCCGATGTCGCGCGTGAGACGGAGGAACTTCAGGCTCGCACGCTCGATCTGACCCAGCGCCGCCTTGCGGCCGGACGCGGAACGCAAAGCGAAGTCGATCAGGCTACCGTCCTCATCGAACAGGCCCGCGCGCAGATCCCGGGGTTCGAGGCCGAACGCCGCGCGGCGCTCTATGCACTCGCCGTCCTCACCGGCGATCCCCCGGCCGCGATCATGGATAGCGCCGCCGCGAAGTGCCGCACGGTGCCCGCCGCAAACGAGCCGCTGCCGGTGGGTGACGGCGAAACGCTCCTCGCCCGCCGCCCGGACGTGCGGCAGGCCGAACGCGCGCTCGCTGCTGATACGGCGCGGATCGGCGTTGCCACCGCTGCGCTCTATCCCAAGATCTCGCTGCTCGGCAGCACCTCGCTCGGCGCGACACAGTTCAGTAATCTCGGATCAGCACAATCGTTCGGCTATTCGGTCGGCCCGCTGATAAAGTGGAATTTCCCGTTCAGCGGTGCTGCCCGCGCCCGCGTGCGTGAAAGCAAGGCCGTTGCGGAAGGTTCGCTCGCCCGTTTCGACGCCGCCATTCTCAACGCGCTCAAGGAAGCCGAGCAGGCGTTGGCCCGCGCCGGTGGCGCCGCCCTGCGCGAGGCCGCCCTGCGCCGCGCGATGACCGCCAGCGCCGACGCGGCCCGCCTCTCGCGCAC
The DNA here is from genome assembly GCF_007991615.1 of Novosphingobium sediminis. GTDB lineage: Bacteria > Pseudomonadota > Alphaproteobacteria > Sphingomonadales > Sphingomonadaceae > Novosphingobium > Novosphingobium sediminis. Next base: position 275,467 of record NZ_BJYR01000002.1, read on the forward strand.
CCGCTTCGATTATGGCGCAGACAGCTTCCTGCAATTGCTCGATGCCGAACGCCAGCGCGCACAGACCCGTGCTGCCCTCGCCCAGGCCGAAGCCGCCCGTGCCGACGCGCAGATCAGCGTGTTCAAGTCCCTCGGCGGCGGCTGGGAAACGGCTAAACCGTAACGCCGGGATAACTGCCCGCCAATTTCAGCCCAGCCCCTTGTCCAGCATCCGCCGTGCCGAGCGCTGCACATGCTCGGCAATCACGCGGAACGCCGCCTCCATGCTGGTCCCCCGCCGCCACGCCAGCGCGACCGAGCGATGCGCCCGCCAGCCCGAAACATCGACCACACCCAGCCCCGAAAGCCCGCCCACATCGCTCTGCAGATAGAGCCGCGGCAGCACCGTCAGCCCCAGCCCGGACGCCGCCATCATGTGCAGGCTATCAAGGCTGGTGCCTTCGTAATCCGGGCTCAGCGCCATGTGATGCGCTTCCGCGATAAGCTGCGTCTCTCGGTGAAGGTGGTGCCGTGTATCGAGCGAAAGCAGCACCTGCCCCGCCAGCGCGTCCGGCTCGACCGGCCCCTGCGTCAGCGGACTGTCGACCGCTGCCACCAGATCGAGCGGTTCGCGGAAGAGCGGCTCGATCTCCAGATCATCGCCCCGGATCGGCAGCGGCCCGAGCATGACGTCAAGCTCCCCGCGTGAGACCTGCAGCGCCTGCTCGTCCGGAATGCCCTCGCGCACATAGAGCCTGAGGCCCGGCGCGGCGCGGTGCAGGTCGGCGATGATCGGCGATAGCAGATATGGGCCCAGGGTGGGCGTCGTCCCCATCCGCAAGGTTCCGGTCAGCCCCGTCGCGGCGGACCGCGCCAGTTCCTCGATCCCCAGCACTTCGCCAAGGATGCCGCGCGCCTTGGAAACGATGCTCCGCCCGATCGGCGTCAGGATCGCGCCCGTCGTCGAGCGTTCCAGCAGCCGCACGCCCAGCTTCTCCTCCAGCGCCTTTACCTGCTGGCTCAGCGCCGGCTGCGAAACATGGCTGATCCGCGCGGCTTCGGCGAAGGATCCGGTGTCCGCCAGCGCGACGAGGTATTGCAATTGGCGGATGGTGGTCATCCGGGGATATAACCACAGCCTATAGCCTCCAGACAAGAGTTGTAATTGGCGCTGCGCTGCACAATCGCGTAGACACGCTCCACCGGTTATCGGAAAATCAGAGCTCTCAGGGAACTTCATGGCTGCACCAACGCGGGTCGAACTGCGCGATGCGATACGATGGCTGGCCGAAATCATCGGACCGGACGCAGGCTATCTGCGCCTGGCGGTGGTCTATGGCATAGCCATAGGTCTGCTTTCGCTGGCCACCCCCATCTCGGTCCAGCTGCTCATCAACAGCGTGGCCTACACCGCGCTGCCTGCGCAGCTGTGGACGCTGGCCGGGCTCCTCTTCACGCTGCTGTTCGTCGTGGCGATGCTCTCGGCATTGCGGGTCTATGTGATGACGCTGTTCGAGCGGCGCCTGTTCGCCCGCATCGTGGCGGAGATCACCATCCGCGCGGTCCATGCGCGCGATCCCTTCTTCGGCGATGCGCGCCGGGCGGACCTGTTCAACCGCTTCTTCGATCTCACCGTCGTGCAGAAATCGGTGCCCAGCCTCCTCATCGGCGGCTTTACCATCGTGCTGCAATCCGCCGTCGGCCTGATCGTCACCAGCTTCTACCACCCGTTCTTCCTCGCCTTCAACGTGGTGCTGCTGCTTGCGCTGCTCGTGATCTGGCTGCTGTGGTCGCGCGGATCGATGACCAATGCCGTGGCGCTCAGCCACGCCAAGCACGATACCGCGCGCTGGCTCGAAAGTGTCGGCAGCTCCAACGGCTTCTACAAGTCAAGCCGCCACGTCGGCTTCGCGATGGACCGCTCCGAAGCGATGACCGCGAACTACATCGTCAAGCACAAGGCCTATTTCCGCTACAGCTTCGCGCAGACGCTGGCGTTCTTCACGCTCTACGCGACCGCTTCGGCCGCGCTGCTGGCGCTTGGCGGCAACCTGATCCTCGCTGGTGAACTCACCATCGGCCAGCTCGTCGGCGCCGAGCTCATCCTTTCCGGGGTATTCTACGGAGTCAGCCAGCTCGGCTGGTACCTCGATTCCTTCTACGACCTCGTCGCAAGCTGTGAGGAACTTTCCCTCCTCTACGGCATCACGCAGGAAAAGCTGCCGATCCCCAGCACGCAGGGGCCGCGCGACGGCGCCATTGCCCTGCGGGACGTCAAGCTCGGCGAGACGCATCTCAACTTCTCGCTCACAGCCGGCGAACGCCTCATCACCGTGCCCGAGCCCGGTGTGGAGCGCACCCTCTCGATGCTCCTCAAGCGCCACGTCGCACCCGAGCATGGCCTCGTCACTGTCGGTGGCTCCGATCTCGGCGGCCTCAACATGTATCTGCTGCGCTCCGAGATCATCGTGCTCGACCGGCCGACCATCGTCGAAGTCACCATCCGGGAATACCTCAGCCTCGCCATCTCCGACGCCAACTCCGAAAGCATCCTCGACGCGCTCGACGCGGTTGGCCTCAGCGAGCGCATCGCCAGCCTGCCCGATGGCCTCGACACTCCGCTTGCCTCGTCCGGCTGGCCGCTGACGGTGGGCGAAGTGATGGAGCTCAAGCTCGCCAACGCGCTGCTCGCCTGCCCCAAGGTCCTCGTGCTCGCCCCGGTGTTCGATGTGATGCCACCGGCGCAGCTGCTGCGCGTGCTCGAACGCCTCAAGGCAGCCGGCACCACCGTGCTCCTGTGCACCGCGCGCCCCGGCTCCTTCGCGCTCGACGGCTGGCTCTGGCTCGGCCGGCAGGAACAGATCCGCTTCGCCTCCGCCGCCGAACTTGTGGCCCATGTCAAGAATCGGGAGGCTGCACGTGCCCTATCGTCTTGAGCATATCGAGCACTTCCCCACGCTCGCTAAGATGAAGGCCCCGCGCGTGGTGGTCATCACCGCGTGGATGGTCCTCCTCGCGATCACCGCCGCCGCGCTCGTCATGGCCTTCGTGCCCTGGGTCCAGACCGCCAATGGCGACGGCCTCGTCGTCGCGCTCAATCCCGACGACCGCGCCGCCGATGTCTCCAGCCTCGTCAGCGGGCGCATCACCGAATGGTACGTCAAGGACGGCGAGCAGGTGAAGGCAGGCCAGCCCATCGCCCGCGTGGTCGATCTTGATCCCGATTACCTCACCCGCCTCGCCGCCGAACGCGCGCAGATCGAGGCGGAGATCGCCGCCGTCACCCAGTCGCGCGCCACGGCCCAGCTCGATGTGAACCGTGCCTCCGCGCTGTTCCGCGAAGGCCTTGTCGCCCGCCGTGACTACGAACTGGCGCAGATCAAGGTCGCCGAAGGAGGCGCCAAGCTCGCCGAATCGCGCGCAAAGCTCCAGCGCATCGACGTCCAGCTCGCGCGCCAGTCGAGCCAGGTCGTCCGCGCCCCGCGCGATGGCCGCATCCAGACTGTAAACGCGGCGCTCAGCGGCGGTGTCGTCTCGCCCGGATCGGTCCTCGCCACCGTCGCGCCCGAAACCGCTGAACGCGCCGTCGCGCTCTACATCGATGGCCGCGATATCGCGCTCGTTCGCCCCGGCCAGCACGTCCGCCTCGAATTCGAAGGCTGGCCGGCGATCCAGTTCAGCGGCTGGCCTTCGGTCGCGCAAGGCATCTTCGACGGCCGCGTCAGGGCGGTCGATCCGACCTCCGGTTCGGGCGGCCTGTTCCGCGTCCTCGTCGAGCCCACTCCCGGCAAGCGCCCCTGGCCAGACCTGCGCTTCACCAAGCTCGGCGCCAAGGTGCGCGGGTGGATCCAGATGGAAACCGTCAAGGTCGGCTACGAACTGTGGCGCCAGCTGAACGACTTCCCGCTGGAGTTCGACAAGGACATCAAGGCCTCGATCAGCGGCAAGGGCGCAAAGGAGGATGGCGCCTCCAAGGACGACGACGCGACCGTGCGCAAGGCAGGCAAGCCCAAATGATCCGCCGCCTTCTGCTGGCTCTCACGCTGCTGTGGCCCATGGCCGCAGCAGCGCAGACCGCGCCGCTCACGCTCGCCGATGTGCTGGACAGTTCTGCCACGCAGGCCCCGCAAATCGTCGAGGCGATGGCCCGCGTCCGCCAGGCCGAAGGCCGCGCCCTGTCGGCCGAAGGCGCGTTCGACACCGTGTTCGATGTCGACGCACAAAGCCGCGTGCTCGGCTATTATTCGGGCAGCTATCTCGAAAGCAAAGCCACCCGCCCGCTCACCGGCAACGGCGGTTCGATCTACGGCGGTTACCGCGTCAGCAGCGGCACGTTCCCGATCTATGAGGACAAGGCCTATACCGACCGCCTCGGCGAACTGAAGATCGGCGGCCTTTTCGCGCTCCTGCGCGACCGCGCCATCGATGAACGCCGCGGCCGCATTGCCATGGCCGCGCGCGATATCGACGCCGCCCGGCTGGAGCGCGAGATGGTCGCCATCGGCGTGCAGGCCCGCGCTGCCGCCACTTATCAGAACTGGGTCGCCGCCGGGCTTCGCCTCAAGGCCTACCAGTCGCTCCTCGATCTCGCCGAGCAGCGCCGCGCCGGTATCGCCCGGCAGGTCCAGCTCGGTGCTCGGCCCGCGATCCTGCTCACCGAGGCCGATACCAACATTGTCCGCCGCCGCGCGCTCGTCGTGCGCTCCGAACAGGAATACGCCGCAGCCGCCAACGCGCTCTCGTTCTTCTACCGCGACGAGAACGGCGAACGGCTCGTGCCCACGCCAGATCGCCTGCCCGCCAGCCTCCCGGGCTTCAAGCCCACGCGCCCGGGCCAACCGGCGGACATCGCGTCTGGCCGCCCCGACGTCCAGACGCTCAGCGCCCGCCTTGCCCAGTCCGAACTCAAGCTCGCGCTCGCCGAAAACGAACTGAAGCCGCGCCTCGATGTGCGCGGTGAGCTATCCTACGATGTCGGAAAGACCGGCCCCGGCGGCAAATCGCGCGACGGCGAGGAAGCAATCGTCGGCATCCGCCTCACCGTCCCCCTTCAGCGCCGCAGCGCCAAGGGCAAGATCGCCGAGGCCCGCGCCGAGATCGACGGATTGCGCACCCGCCAGCAGCTCGTGCGCGAACAGATCGCGGTTGAGGTGAAAGGCATCGCCATCGCGGTCGACGGAGCGGCCAAGACCGCCCGCCTCGCCGCCGATGAAGCCGCGCTTGCCGACGACCTCGCCGCCGCCGAACGCCGCCGCTTCGACCTTGGCGCCAGCGACTTCTTCCTCCTCAACATGCGTGAGGAATCCGCCACCGATGCGCGCGTCCGGTTGCTCGACGCCCAAGCACGCGCCGCTCTCGCCGGCATAGACCTTGCCGGCGCGACCGCTGATCGCGCCGCACTGGGCCTGCCAGACGGGCCGCTGCCCTAATCAGGGATAAAGGCCCTCCCGCTCATCCTGAGCTTGTCGAAGGGGGAAGGGTTTGGGGTGGGCAGGCGCAGCGCGCCTCAGCCCACGATCAAAGCGCCGCTTCGCGGAACGAAACCATCCCGCGCCGATCCTCGTCCCACAGCGCCAGGCGCAAGGTTCCGCACGCCTGCACCACGTTGAACCGGTTCAATTCCTTCAGCTGGGGATGCTTTTCCAGCACTTCGGGCAGGCGGTAGAACGGGATCTGGCTCGAAAGGTGATGGACATGGTGAATGCCGATATACCCGGTGAACCAGCCCAGAACCGCCGGCAGTGCGAGGTACGAACTGCCCTCCAGCGCGGCTTCATAAAACGACCAGTCGGCCCGTGGCTCCCAATAAGCATCGGGGAACTGATGCTGGACGTAGAAAAGCCATACCCCGAGCGACGCCGCGCTTAGCAGGATCGGGAAGAACACCAGCGCCGTCACGCCGAAGCCGAACAGCCAGAGCGGCAGCGCCAGCACCAGCGCCGTCACCAGATTGGAGCCCATCGCGCTCACCCAATAGCGCCAGCCTTCCTTCATCAGACCGATCGGCAAGCGGTGGCGCAGGAGGAACAGATACGCCGGGCCAAGCCCGAGCAACACCAGCGGATGGCGATAAAGGCGATAGCCAAGCCGCCTCAGCCACCGGCGCTCCCGGTATTCCCGCACCGTCAGCATGTCTACGTCGCCAAACCCGCGCGCATCGAGATTGCCCGTGCCCGCATGATGCAGCGCGTGCGAACGCCGCCAGCAATCATAGGGTGTCAGCGTGAGCACACCCAGCACCCGGCCGATCCAATCGTTGCCCGCGCGGCTGCGCAGGAACGAGCCGTGCCCGCAATCGTGCTGGATAATGAACAGCCGGAGCAGAAACAGCCCCGCCAGCGGGGTTGCCGCAAGCGCCAGCCAGTAACCCGCCTGCACGGCCACCGCGATCAGCGCGAACAGGCCAAGGAACGGCAGCAGCGTGATCGCCAGCTCCCACCCGCTCCGCACCGGCTTCGGATCGCGGAACGCCTGAAGATCCCGCGCAAGCTGCCGGGGATCAACCGGCGTTGACGCGGTGGTTTGGGGATGAACGACGGCGGGCTTTGGGAGGTCTGTAACGGTCACCCGTGGATCGCTAATTGTCTCTTTCGTTTTTGTCACGCGGGTTCGAAAGTGCTCCACAATTGTTCGTGCTCCGAACTGCATTTTTTGAGCGCCGAAAGAAGCCGGAAGCCGTTTGATGACCAACCCCTGTCCTACGCACCTGCACTGCGATACACTTTGCTGATGATCCGGAATTCGAGCAAATCTGGCCCCTGCATGCGCCCTCCCGCAGTGGGAAACCCTGCCGGAACCGCTCCGGGGAGTTTTGCCTCAGGACTGTGTCAACTGTGTCAACCTGACCTAAATTCAAACGGAGAGCCCTGCGCATGAAGGCCCTGACTACCACCGCCCTCGCGCTCGTGCTCGCTCTCCCCGCGGCAGCCCCGGCAACAGCAAGCGCCGAACCGGCCCGCACTCTGCTCCGCCCCGCGCAGGTCTTCGATGGCACCGATCCTGCGCCGCATCCCGGCTGGCAGGTGCTGATCGAGGGCGATCGCATCGCCGCCGTCGGTCCGAACCTCGCCGTCCCGGCCGGCACCGCCACCGTCGACCTCCCCGGCCAGACGCTCATGCCCGGCATGATCGAAGGCCACGGCCACTTGTTCCTCCACCCCTACAACGAAACGCCGTGGGACGATCAGGTGCTCCACGAACCGCTCGCCCTGCGCACCATCCGCGCCGCGAAGGCTGCCGAGACCACCCTGCGCGCCGGCTTCACCACTGAGCGCGATCTTGGCACGGAAGGCGCAGGTTATGCCGATGTCGGGCTCAGGAAGGCCATCGACAACGGGATCACCAAAGGCCCGCGCCTGCTTGTCGCCACCCGCGCCATAGTTGCGCAAGGGGCCTATGGTCCCAAGGGTTTCGAACCGGGTGTTGTCGTTCCGCAGGGCGCCGAGGAAGCGAGCGGCGTCGAAGGCATTGTTCGCGCCGTGCGCAACCAGATCGCGGCTGGCGCAGATGTCGTGAAGCTCTATGCCGATTACCACTACCGCCCCGGCGAACCCAGCCTGCCGACCTTCAGCCAGGCTGAAATGGACGCTGCCGTAGCCGCCGCGCACGATGCGGGACGCACCGTCGCGGTCCACGCCGTGACCGCCGAGGGGATACGCCGCGCCATCGCGGCCGGGGTCGATACGATCGAGCATGGCGATGAAGGAACGCCCGCCGTGTTCAAGGCGATGGCCGCCAAGCGCATCGCCTATTGCCCCACGCTCGCCGCGTCGGAGGCCATCGCCCGCTACCGCGGCTGGACCGATCCCGAACATCCGCCGGCCGGTGTTGCCGAAAGCCGCGCCGCCTTCCGCACGGCGATGGCGGCGGGTGTGCCGATCTGCATGGGCGGCGATGTCGGCGTGTTCGCCCACGGCGACAACGCCAGCGAAATGCGCGCGATGGCCGCTGCCGGGATGCCGCCTGCACAAGTTCTCATTGCGGCGACATCCGGCAATGCGCAGGCCTTCCACCTCACCGATCGCGGCGCGGTGAAAGCCGGGCTGCTCGCCGATCTGATCGCGGTGGAGGGAGACCCCACCCGCGATCTTTCCGCATTGGCTTCCATCAAGCTGGTGATGAAAGGCGGCGCGGTTGTCCGCTGATCAGGCGAGGTTGTTGCGCGCCAACGTCGTCCCCGCACGCCACGATGCGCCCACCTCGTGCCAGTACCCGGCGATCTTCTCCTGCGGCGCGATGTCGAGCAGTTCCTCGACCGGGGAGTCGAAGTAGGTAAGGTCGAAGTCGCCCTTGAAGCAGCGGCCAAGTTCCACGTCGAAGCTCGACATCGTCACGACTTCGTCGAGGCTCTGCGTACCATCCGTCTCGATTGTCGGCAGCCAGCGGTTGTGCGCCATCGGCAGGCCGTTGACGAAACCGGGCTTCTCTGCGGCTTCGGTGATCGTGAAGCGCCCTTCCGCCAGCCGCCGGTCGAACGCCGCCAGCGTCACACCGAACGTCCCGCCCGGCTGCAACCGCGGCCCCGCCTTGCCGACATAGACCGGGCGGCTCATCTGGATCGAACCGAGCTTCTTGGGATAGCCCTGATGCTGCCCGCGCAGCATCGCGAATTCCTTGTCCACCCAGATGTAGACGCAGCGTGACCAGGTCTTGCCCTGGAACTTGCAGCGCACGACGATGAACATCTCCTTGTACTGCACCCGCACCGGATCGAGGATCTGCGCCGGATCATCGGAGGTCGATTGCCAGTCCGCCCAGATCGCCGCGACCGCGCCGGGATCTTCGTCGGCAAGGCTGAAACCTTCGGGCAGCAGCGCCGCGATCTTCGCGGGGTCGGTGCGGTATTCCAGCGTGATGAGTTCGCCCGAATAGTGCCAAGGCACCGGCGGCACGATGCTCGCCTTGCCGCTTGGCGTGCGCGGATAGAACAGGCCCTTCAGGTCGCTCATGAATACCTCGTCTGGAAAATCTGCCTCTGCTTCTAGCGCCCCTGCCCCGCCAAGCTTGGCCGCAGCGGCCAATGCCTGTGGCGTCCTGCCCCGCTAAGGCGTAGCACAACTGGAAACGAGGGCTTACGCGATGACTACCGAATACCGCCGCATCCTGCTCGATGGCTACCCCATCCTCACCACGCGCCACGGCGATGAACTCGTCACCAAGGATGGCCGCAGCATCGGGATCGACGAGGCGGTGCACCTCGCGCCCTGCAACCCCAGCAAGATCATCTGCGTGCACCTCAATTACGAGAGCCGCGTGAAGGAGTTCATCACCAAGCTCCCGCCTGCGCCGACTTACTTCCACAAGCCGGTCACCGCGCTCAACACCCACAAGGGCGCCGTCGTCCGGCCCGAACGCTGCAAGTTCCTCAACTACGAAGGCGAGATTGCCATCGTCATCGGCCGCTCATGCCGCAACATCTCGCCCGAAGAAGCGGCGGACTACATCCTTGGCTACTCGGTCGCCAATGACTACGGCCTCCACGATTTCCGCGATACCGACGCCGGCTCGATGCTGCGCGTCAAGGGTTCGGACACGCTTTGCCCGATCGGCCCCGGCCTCGTCACCGGCTGGGATTTCCGGAACAAGCAAATCCGCACGATCGTCAACGGCGAGGTCAAGCAGGACGGCAACACGAGCGAGATGGAGTGGGACATGCACTACCTCGTCGCCGATATTGCCCGCACGATCACGCTCGAACCGGGCGACGTCCTCCTCTCCGGCACACCCGCCAACAGCCGCCCGGTGCAGCCGGGCGATGTGGTGGAAGTCGAAGTCGAAGGTCTTGGCAAACTGACCAACACCATCGTCCACGGGCCCACCCCTATCCGCGACGATTGCGGCGCGCAGCCGACCGAGTCCGAAGAAGTGATCTCCACCGCAATGGGCGGCGACTGGGAATTCCGCGGCAAGCGCGCGGCGGGCGGCCAGGGCGCCGCGTTCTATGAGTCAGCGCTCGAGACCAAGTGACGGCAAGCGCGGCGACTGTTAGGCTTGGCACCATGGCCGAACCCCAGATCGCCGCGCAGTTCCTGCGCCACGTGGCCAACTGCGTCGAGCTGACCGGCCATTCCGCTGCCAGCCTTCTCGCGCGTATCGGCGTCACGCGCGAAGTTCTGGAAGACCCGGACGGTCTCATCCCGCTCGCGCATTTTGTCTCGTTTTTCGAGGATGCGGCGGAACTTGTGCGCAATCCGCATTTCGGTTTGCATACCGGCCGTCTCGCCGGATCGGAAAGCCTTGGCCCGCTGAGCTTCCTGTTCCTCAGCGCGCCCGATCTGCGCACCGCCTTTGCCAGCTTCACGCGCTATCTCTCGACCATGCAGCAAGCGAGCCGCAACCATTTCGCCGATGAAGGCGGCTGGGCAACGTTTACGTATCAGGTGCTCGACCAGTCGCTCACCCGCCGGCGGCAGGATGCGGAATATTCCATTGCCGCCATGTTCAACCTCGCCCGCCAGTTCGCCGGGGGCGATCTGGAGCTGAGCGAAGTCCGCTTCGAGCACGAGCGCGTCGGCGATTATGCCCGCTATCGCGACTATTTCGGCTGCGATGTGTTCTTCGAGCAGGACTGCAACACGCTCACGCTGGAGGGGCGCTACCTAGACCGACGTGGCCGCGTGCTGAGCCCCAGCCTGCATCCCATCATCGAGGAGCATCTCCAGCGGCTGGCCGGGCGCGGGACCGACGTTTCGCTTGCAGGGCAGGTCAAGGCGATGATCGAAGCCGCGCCCTTCGATGCGCCGCCGGACCTCACCGAAGTTGCGCGCAGGCTGGGGCTTTCGGTCCCCACACTGAACCGCCGGCTTGCCGCCGAAGGCACCGGCTGGCGCGCGCTGGTCAGCGCCCAACGCATGGACGCCGCCGCCCGTCTGCTGCGCACAAGCCGCCGCAATGTGAGCGCCATCGCGCTGGATGTGGGCTTTGCCGAAAGCGCGAGCTTCACCCGCGCTTTCGCCCGCCATTTCGGTGTTTCGCCGGGGCGCTACCGCAAGGGTAGCGGCGGGGGCTAACACGTACCCCTGCCCCCTCGTCATTGCGAGCGAAGCGAAGCAATCCAGAGCCTTCAGCCAAGCCGCTCTGGATTGCTTCGCTTCGCTCGCAATGACGAAACTGGTGTGTACTGCGCAGTTTTGCGCGTCAGCCCGCCACCCGCCGCATTAGGCCGGTAAGGCGGTCCATCGCTTCGGCCAGCAGATCGTCCGGCATCGTCAGCGCTGGCAGGAACCGCACGACATTCCCGCGCATGCCGCATGAAAGCAGCAGCAGCCCGTCCTTCGCGCCTTCCGCCACGATCGCCTTGGTCAGTTCCGGATTCGGTCGGTCGGGATCGCCATCGTGGACGAGCTCCATCGCCACCATCGCACCGGGGCCGCGCACATCGCCGATCGTGCGAATTCCGCCCTGTTGCAGCGCGCGGAGCGTGCCCTTGATGGTGTTGCCGATGGTGACGGCGCGCTCGCACAGCCCATCGGACTCGATGATCTTCAGAACCTCCAAGCCCGCCACGCAGCCCAGCGGCGAACCGCCATAGGTGCCGCCCAGCCCGCCCGTCTCCGGAGCGTCCATCAGGTCCGCCCGGCCCATCACGCCCGAGATCGGGAAGCCGCCCGCCATGGCCTTGGCGATGGTCATGATATCGGGCGTCACGCCGGTCGCTTCGCGCACCCAGTCCATCGCGAACAGCTTACCCGTGCGCGCGAAACCGGACTGCACTTCGTCCGCAATCAGCAGGATGCCGTGCTTGTCGCAGATCTCCCGCAGCGCGCGGAAGAAGGCGTAGCTCGCGGTGTAGAACCCGCCCTCGCCCAGCACCGGCTCGAGCACGATGGCTGCGACTGCCGATGGTTCGATGGTCGAGGCGAAAAGCGCCTGCAGCGCCTCGACAGCCTGCTTCTCGTCAAACCCATGATAAGGGATCGGGAAGCGGGTGTGGTGCACATCGCCCGGAAGCGGGCCGAACCCGGCCTTGTAGGGCAGGACCTTGCCGGTCATCGCCAGAGTGAGCAGCGTACGGCCATGATAGCCACCCTGGAACGTGACGATCCCGCGCCGGCCAGTAGCGGAGCGCGCGATCTTCACCGCGTTTTCCAGCGCCTCGGCGCCGGTCGTCAGGAACACCGTCTTGACCGGCCCTTCGATAGGCGCCGCTTCGTTCAGCTGCTCGGCCAGCGCAATGTAGCTCTCGTAAGGCGTCACCTGGAACGAGCAGTGCGAGAACGCATCGAGCTGGCGCTTAACAGCATCGACAATGCGCGGGTCCGAATGGCCGGTGTTGCACACCGCGATGCCGGTCGCGAAATCGATGTAGCGATTGCCTTCCGCGTCGAAGGCCTCCGCATTCACGCCGCGCTCGAAGAAACGCGTGTGGATCGATCCGACCCCGCGCGGGACGGCAGCTTCGCGGCGGGCCCAAAGCTCGGCATTGTTGGTACTTGGGCTGGTCATGCGCCTATTCCCCCCATGAGGCAGTACTTGAGTTCGAGATATTCATCGAGGCCGTGGCGTGAACCTTCGCGGCCAAGGCCGGATTGCTTGATGCCGCCAAACGGGGCGACTTCGGTCGACAGGATGCCATCGTTGACGCCGACCATGCCGTATTCGAGCGCTTCCATCACCCGCCACACGCGGCCGAGATCGCGCGCGTAGAAATAGGCAGCGAGGCCATAGGGCGTATCGTTGGCGAGGCGGACGGCCTCCGCCTCGTCGGTGAAGCGGATCAGCGGGACGACGGGGCCGAAGATTTCGGATGTAGCGATCGTCATGTCGCCGCGTACACCGGTCAGCACGGTCGGCTCGAAGAAGCCGGCCCCCGCATTCGAGCGGTTGCCGCCCAGCAGCGCACTCGCGCCGCCGGCCAGCGCATCGCGCACGAGGCTGTCGACCTTCTCGACCGCCGCCGCATTGATGAGCGGGCCAATCGTGGTGCCGGGCTTGGCACCGTCACCTACCACCAGCGCCGCCACCTTGGCGCGCACGCGCTCGACGAAGGCATCGTAAACGCCGTCCTGCACCAGCACGCGGTTGGCGCAGACGCAGGTCTGACCGGCGTTGCGGAACTTGCTCGCCATCAGGCCATCGGCTGCGGCATCGAGATCGGCATCGTCGAACACGATGAAGGGCGCATTGCCGCCCAGTTCGAGGCTGAGCCGGGTCACGTTCTCCGCGGCCTGCGCCATGAGGATCTTGCCCACGCGGGTCGAGCCGGTGAAGCTCAGCTTGCGCACCTTGGGGTGGTGGCAGAACAGCGTGCCGACTGCGGCCGGATCATTGGACGGAGTGACGCGGAACAAGTCAGCCGGAACGCCCGCCTCGCGTGCCAGCGTCTCCAGCGCGAGGGCTGAAAGCGGCGTTGCCTCGGCGGGCTTGACCACGATCGAGCAGCCTGCCGCAAGCGCCGGGCCGACTTTGCGGGTAATCATCGCGATGGGGAAGTTCCACGGCGTGATCGCGGCGCAGGTGCCCACCGGCTGCTTGATCGTCAGCACGCGCTTGCCGGCGGCGAACGTCGGCACCGTCTCACCGTAGGCGCGCTTGGCTTCCTCGGCGAACCATTCGATGAACGAGGCGCCATAAGCCACTTCGCCGCGCGCTTCGGTGAGCGGCTTGCCGCATTCCGCGGTGATGATGGCGGCGAGTTCCTCCTGCCGCTCCATGATGAGCGTATACCAGCGGCGCAACACGGCAGCGCGGGCCTTGGCCGTTTCGGCGGCCCAGGCGGGGCGCGCTGCGTCGGCAGCATCGATGATCGCGCTGATTTCGGCGGGGGCGTATTCGCGCACCGTCGCGATCAGGCCGCCGGTGGCGGGGTTGTGGACGGCAAGGCCGGTGCCTTCCGGCACAGTTTCAAACACGGACAATTCTCCGAGGCAGATGGTCAGGTCGCAGCAAGCGCCGATAGCGCCTGATGCTTGCGGATGGGAACCAGTAGCAGCGCATAGCTCACGATAAACAGCGCCACGCAGAGGAGCTCGGCGGAGCGGTAGCCGCTGCCATCGAGCAACTGCCCTGCGATGAGCGGACCGCCGCCAAGGCCGATCATCTGCATCATGATCGCAAACGACATCATCCGCCCGCTCTCATCGAAATCGCAGACACGGCCGAGAATGAACGGCAGCACGAAGTTCCACAGCACGTTGAAGCCGCAGACGCCGACCACGAACAGGGTGAGGCTGGGCTTGCCGATCAACAGCGCGATGCTGGCGGAGCCCGCAAGGATGCCAAAGGCGATTGCTCCGTTGCGGCTCACATGGCCGGCGAGGAACACCGAGGCGAGCGCACCGCCCACCGCGAGGATCTGGGAGAGGAACAGCGCGTCCGCTACCGATTGTTCTGCAAGGCCCGCGCCGATGCCGACGAGAAACAGCACCGCCCATGCGATCCCTTGCGCCACGTTATACGCAAGCACCCCCGCCAGCGCGACGACCAGCAGCGGCGTCGCCAGCTGGCGCGCTTCGGGATTGACCATTTCCTCCGCCGAATAGGCGTGTGGCAGAAACGGCAGGGTCGCCAGCGAGGCCAGCGAGAGCACGGCAAAGCCGATGAACATCGCATCAAGGCTGCAGGCATCCAGAAACGCCGGCAGATACCACAGCCCGAACGCGCCATATGTCAGCAGCAGCGTCAGATAGAGCGCCAGATTGCGTTCGGCGCGGATGGTGACGCCGACGAAGGTGAAGCTGATCGATGTGATGGTCCCCTCGCCCAGCCCGGCGACAAACCGCGCCATCTCGAACCGCCCGCCGAGCGGTGCTCCGAGCGAGGCGAAGTCCCCCACCGCTGCGATAAGGAGGCCGCCCGCAACGACCCAACGCCAGTTGATCTGCGTGCCGCGCACCGCCATGAATATGGTCGCCAGTGCAACGCCGAGCATCTCGACGCCGGCAAGGTTCACTGCGGTCGCCTCGTCCACGTGCAGCTTGGTAACATAGCCCTGCACGATCCCCGGCTGGATGATGAACGATAGCACGCCGATCGTGCCAAGGATCACCGCGCAAAGGATTGCCTGCCAGCCATTGACGTCAATATCCTTGTTGCGACCATTGGGCCGCACGGGCGTAGCTGTCGCCATCTGCAATTGGACTCCCCGACTGTCCCTGACTGTCAGCGCCGACCTTGCATGGCAGGGGCGGGCTCGCTTGGCAGGATCGGACATTCCGGACCTTACGTCCATGCCCTTGCCTACGAAATTTTGGATCATCTTTTGATGATTTGGATCAATATTCAAAAACCGAGAATCGCTTAGCCTTCGCAGCAGAACAACACGTCACGTGTGCCCCGGGGAGACATCATGGCACCTGCGACCGTACGCGCCGCCGCAATGAACGGCTGGGAGAGCTTTCTCGAAAACACTGCGGCTGCGCCGATGCTCGGTGACGGCCCGCCACCGGACTCGATGCCGCTCGCCGAATTCGTCCGGTTTTCGGAGGATGTCGTTGCCCGTACACGCGATGTCGCGATCCCGTGGCTGGCCGGCGGCAACTACGATCTCGCCGCGCTTGGCCCCCTTGGCGATGCGATCAATTCCGCCGGGCGCGTCGGTTCGGCGCTGCGGCGGCTGGTAGACTTTTTCTCGCTGCTGCAGGACTGCACCGATATCCGCCTCGGGCTCGAGGACGACATGGCCTCGGTCAGCTACCGCATTCTCGATCCCGATATCTGGCCGCGCCACCACGATGCAATGTTCACGCTGGGCATCGTGAGCCAGATCCTCAAGCGAGGAACGCGGGGCCACTGGGACAAGATCGAGTTCGCGTTCGAGGCGGAAAGCCACGAAATGCGCGGCGATATCGGCAAGGTCGTCTGCGCGCCCTGCACGTTCGGAGCCGATACCAACCAGATCCGTTTTCCCGCGGCGATGCTCGATCTTGCCCTGCCGCAACCTGCCAATCCGCCGCTGGCTGATGTGCGCCAGCTCACCCGTTCGATCGTGAGCAAGCGGCGCGCGACCCCGCTGGTCGACCGGCTCAGCCAGATGGTGCTGCGCGATCTCAATTCCTGCGCCATCGAGCAGGAGCGCTTCGCCCGCGAGATGGGCATGTCGAGCCGCACCCTGCGCCGCAAGCTTACCGAGCAGGGCTCGTCGTTCCAGCAAGTGCTCGATGAATGCCGGATGCGGCAGGCCGTGTTCGAATTTCGCGTGCGCCCCGATTTGTCGATCGCGCAGATCGCGCTAAGGCTGGGCTATGCCGAGCACAGCAACTTCACGCGCGCCTTCCACCGCTGGAGCGGGATATCCCCGCAGGCCTATCGCGCGAACCTTGCCGCGACGGCCCACTGATCTTCAGGACCTGACATGACCCGACTGCTGCTGCTCGAAGGCAATACCGCGCCCAAGCGCGCCCGCGCCCATGAACTGGGCGTGCGCACCTCGAGCGAGATCTATATCGAGGCGATTGCCGCGCACTATCCGGACATCTCGCTCGATGTGCTGAACGGCGCGGACGAAGGCGAAGCGATCCCGGGCGGGCGCACCTGGTCCGATTATGCGGGCTTCGTCGTCACCGGCTCGGCGCTCCATGCCTATGACGCAGAATTTGCCGTCACCAACCAGATCGAACTGCTGAAGCAGGCGGCTGAAGCGGGGCTCCCGATCTTCGGCTCTTGCTGGGGCCTCCAGATCGCCGCCGTCGCGGCGGGCGGTGAAGTGGCGTTCAATCCGAAGGGCCGAGAAGTCGGCTTTGCGCGCAAGATCCTGCTCAATGATGCGGGCCGCGCGCACCCGATGTTCAAGGGCAAGGCTGCGGTGTTCGATGCGCCCTGCATCCATTATGACGAAGTGATCCGCCTGCCGGACAGCGCGACCCTGCTCGCCTCCAACGCGCACAGCGAAATTCAGGCTGCGGTGATACCCTTAGCAAACAGCGAAGTGTGGGCGGTGCAGTACCACCCGGAGTTCGACCTCGGGCAGCTGGTGCAGCTCTACACGCTCTATGCCGAGGACATGGTCACGCAGGGCTTCTTTGCCGACATGGCAGAACTGGTCGCTTACCGCGAGAAGCTGGAAGCGCTGGCGGCTGATCCGGCCAATGCCGGCCTCGCTTGGCAGTTGGGCGTGGACGAAGACGTGCTGGAAGATCGCACCCGCCGCGCGGAAATTCTGGCGTGGATCGAGGCTAAGGTGCTCGATCGCTGAGTAACTGCCCCTCCCCGCCGGGGAGGGGAGTCACGCCTCACATATCAAACCAGACATGCACCTGGCTGGTGCCGGTCGCGTTCTCGTAGTCCGAGAACTGCCGCCCCTTGGCCTTCCAGTCGCGCCCGCCGCAGGCCGCCGCCATCATCAGGTAGTGGCCGAAGCGCGCCTCAGGTACGTGGCGCAGATATTCCGGCATCGTATCGATGACCGCCGCGTGGTTGCCCTCCGCGAACCAGTGCAGGCGTTCGAGGTCCGCCTCGCGCGCTTCGGGGGTGGAGATGTGGATCGGGTCCGAAGCCTCATGCTGCGCAATCTGATCGAACGGCCAGAACCGGTGACTCATCGAACCGCTGGCGATCAGCACTACGCGCTTGTCAGATTCGCGGATGGCCTGCCCGATGCCTGCACCCACGGCGAGGAAGTTGTGCGGCTCGGCCGAATAGGCATGGCTCACCGAAATCCACTTTTCGTCGCCTTGCAGGAAGGTCGAGAGATTCACGGTGGGATAGTGGATAGGCAGGTTCGGATCATCGATCGCATTGGTGCGGACGCCGTGCTGGGTCGCGCGTTCGGCCATCGCGAAAGCCAGTTCCGGGCAGCCGGGAATATCATAGGGAATCTGGCGCATACCGCGCGGCAATTCATCCGACGTGAAGTGCCCGCTGCGCCGTGCCTGCGCAGCAATGCAGAACTCGACGATGGTGAACCAGTGCGTGTCGAACAGCACGATTACATCGGGCTTCAGCACATCGAGGACTTCGCTCTTCAGTCGGTGAAGACCCGGTACAAGGCTGATTTCCTTGCCTTCGTTGAGCGCATAGCGATCCTCCTCGGACATCATGATGGTCGGCGCGTGCGCGACCAGTCCGGCTCCGATGATCTCACCCATGCTGCAGCTCCCTCTAATGCGGTACACCGCCCCAATAGGCCCGCTGCGCGCCTATCAGAAGGCCCCGGCCGAACTCTGTCCGCTTATGCCAAGTCCCTTGCCCACACCTGCGACTAGCACGACAAGCGAACAGGAGAGGTTCCCATGCCCTTTGCATTTTCGCGCTCGGTCGATCCCCATGTCGATCTGTCGTCGCTCGACGCCTTCAATAATGGCGCGCCATTCGAGACTTTTGCGCGCATGCGCCGCGAGGATCCGATGGCGTGGTCCGAAATGACGAGCGGCGAAAAAGGCTTCTGGTCGGTGACGCGCCATGCCGATCTGCTTGAGCTCAACCGGCAGGCCGATCTCCTCTCTTCCGCGCGCGGTATCCGCATGGAAGATCAGACCATGGAGGAAGTGGAGGCGCGCAAGACCTTCCAGGAAACCGACGCGCCGCACCATCGCGGCTTCCGCGCGCTTGTCTCCAAGGCTTTCGCCAAAGGCACGGTTGCCCAGTTCGAGGACCAGATCCGCAAGATCGTCACCGAACTGCTCGATGTCGCGCTGGAGGAAGGCGAGTTCGACGCTGTCGACCGGATCGCCCGGCGCCTGCCGATGCAGATGCTCGCGCAGATCATGGGTGTGCCGCAGGAAGACGGACCGTGGCTCGTCGAAAAGGGCGACGCGCTGATCTCCAATGCGGACCCGGATTACACCGATTTCGTCGTTGATCAGCTCGACGGCGATGCCTACCGCATGCTGCCGTTCCGCTCGCCTGCCGCCGTCGACCTGTTCGACTATGCGAACAAGTTATTGGACCGCATGGACGCGGGCGAACAGATCGGCGTGCTCAATCTGGTGCGCGAGAAGACCAACAGCGGCACGCAAATGTCGCGCGACGAATTCCGCAACTTCTTCTGCCTGCTGGTCGCCGCCGGAAACGACACGACGCGCTATTCGATCTCGGCGACCATCCATGCGCTCGCCAATGATCCGGCGCTGCTGAAGCGGCTGCAGGCTGGCGAATTCCACAGCTGGGAAGGCGCGGTCGACGAGATGATCCGCTATGCCTCGCCCACCACGCACTTTCGCCGCACCGCGACGCGCGATTTCACCTTCCATGACAAGCAGGTGCGCGAAGGCGACAAGGTGCTGCTGTGGTTCATTTCGGGCAACCGCGACGAGACCGCGATTGCCGATCCCTACCGCATCGACCTTGGCCGGGAGCGCAATCCGTTCCTGTCGTTCGGCCAAGGCGGCCCGCATATCTGCCTCGGCATGTGGCTGGCGAAGCTCGAAGTCGCCATCGTCATGCAGGAACTGGCGAAGCGCCTGACCGCCATCGAGCAAGTGCGCGACCATGCCTTTTTGCGCAGCAACTTCATTCACGGCATAAAGCATCTGCCGGTTCGCGTAACGGCGCGCTGAAGGGGAGAGTAATGAACCGCATGTCCAAGATCGCTCCGGGCGAAGTACGCGCCGAAGGTTTCGAACGCTGCCGCATCCTCTTCGCAGACCAGCTCAATCTCGCGCGCGGCAAGTATGTGCCGATGAGCGAGGCGAGCAAAGGCCACGCCCGGATGTGCGTCGGCACGTTCGCGGTGACCTATGACAAGGCTCTGGTGGCGGCCCCCGGCGGCGGTCTCCTCACCGGTCTGCCCGACATGGAGGTCGCTTTCGACCCGGCGGACCTGCGCCCGTCGTGGGAAGCGAACACGCAGATCGCACTTGGTTCGCTGCGCTTCCAGAACGAACCCTTCGCGTTGTGCGGCCGCTCGGCATTGGCCCGCGCGATCGAGGCGTGGCGCGCGCGCGGGCTCGATCCGATGGTCGGGATCGAGATGGAAGCCTATGTCTTCCAGCGCGGGGCAGACGGCGGCTGGGTTCCCTATGACACCCCCGGTGCGTTCGTTTATGGCACTGGCCCCTTCGCCGATCCGGCCGGGTTGATCGAGGAAGTGTGGGCAACCGCGGCAGCTTGCGGCATTCCCATCGAATCCATCAACGCCGAATACGACGCACCGCAATTCGAGCTGACCTTGCGCTATGCCGATGCGATGAAGGCGGCAGACGATGCGTTCCTGTTCCGCCAGATGGCACGCGAAGTGCTCTACAAGCGCGGCTACCTGCTCTCGTTCCTGCCCAAGCCCTTTGCCGAAAAAAGCGGCAGCGGGCTGCACTTCAACCTGAGCTTCATGCAAAAGGACGGCAGCAACGTTTTCGCCAACGACGTTGCGAGCGGCCAGCTTTCGCCCACGATGCAGGGCGCGATTGCGGGCATGCTGCACCACCATGAGGCGCTTTCCGCAATCATGGCGCCGCTGACGCAAAGCTACGCACGGCTCCAGCCCGCGAGCCTTTCGGGCTACTGGGCCAACTGGGGCATCGATCACCGCAGCGTCACCGTGCGCGTCTCGGCTGAAACCGGCCCCGCCGCCCGTATCGAACACCGCCTCGCCGATTGCGCAGCAAGCCCCTATTTTGCAATGGCCGCGCTGCTGCAGGCCGGCCTGCTCGGCCTCGAGAACGGCTATGAACTGCCGGGTGAGGAAGTTAACGACGGACTTGAGACGATCAGCACTGATCGCCACACCCCGCACGATCTCGGCTCTGCGCTCGATGCGCTGGAGGCTGACACCGTGCTCTCCGCCGCAATCGGGCAGGAGCTTGTCGACAACTTCATCGCGATCAAGCGCGAGGAAGTGCGCATCCTTGAAGGCAAGTCCGCCGAGGAGCAGACCGCCTACTACCTGCACTACATCTGAGAGCAACCATGCGCGACCGCATCGATATCGACGGCATTTCCGTCTCGCCCGACCACTTCATCGGCGGCCAGCGCGTCACTTCGGCGGAAACGTTCGAAACGCGCTGCCCGTTTGATTGGGACCGCAAGCTTGCCGACATGGCGCGGGGCAATGCGGAAACGGCAGCGCTTGCTGCAGAGGCTGCAAGTGCAGCATTTCCCGCCTGGGCCGCGCTGACTGCCGCTGAACGCGGGGCCTATCTGCACCGGCTCGCGGACTTGATCGAGGCCAATGTCGAGAAGCTCGCCATGGTCGAATGCCTCGACATGGGGATGCTGCTCGAAAGCCTGCGGCTGCGGGTTATCCTGCGCGGTGCGGCCAATTTCCGAAACTACGCCGACCTTGCCACGAACCACGAGGAGCGCGTCTGGTCCTCGCGCGGTACGCTCAACCGCGTGATCCGCATGCCGGCTGGCCCGGCGCTCATCATCACCCCGTGGAATGCGCCTTTCATGCTATCCACCTGGAAGTGCGCCCCTGCCCTCGCGGCGGGCAACACGGTGATCCTGAAGCCTGCCGACTGGTCGCCGCTGTCGGCCTCTGTGCTGGCAGATCTGATCGCCGAGGCGGGCTTCCCGGCGGGTGTGTTCAACATCGTGCAGGGCCTTGGCGCGGAGCTTGGCAACGCGCTCACCTCAGACCCCCGCATCAAGCGCATCAGCTTCACCGGCTCGGTCCCCACCGCGCGGATCATCGGCAAGGCGGCGGCGGAAAACATCGTCCCCTTCACGGCGGAACTTGGCGGCAAGTCCCCCCTTCTCGTCTTCGCCGATGCCGATCTCGATGCTGCTGCCAAGAAGGCGGCCGGACAGTTCGATGACAGCGGGCAGGTCTGCATGGCCGGCACGCGCATCATCGTCGAGGAAAGCATCAAGGACGCGTTCCTCGAGAAGTTTCATGCCTATACGGATGCGCAGGTCATGGGTGACAGCCGCGATGCGGCGACCACGATGTCGGCCCTCATCCACCCCATCCATGCTGACCGCGTACTCGGTTTCATCGACCGCGCCCGCGCTGCGGGGGACACCATCGTGCGCGGCGGCAAGCGCTTCAGGGAAGGCGCGAACTGGATCGAGCCGACGCTGATTGTTCCCAAGGACAACCAGAGCGAAGTCGTCCAGAACGAAGTATTCGGCCCCGTCCTCACCTTCCAGACTTTCAGGGACGAAGCCGAAGGCGTCGCGCTCGCCAATTCCACCGCCTATGGCCTGTCAGGCATCGTCTACACCGGCAGCGAAGAGCGCGCCCAGCGTGTTGGCCGGTTGGTGCGCGGCGGCACGGTGTGGGTGAACACCTTCCTCGTGCGCGATCTCACCGCACCGTTCGGCGGCATCGGCATTTCCGGGATCGGGCGTGAAGGCGGCGACTACGCGCTCGACTTCCACTCGGACCTGAAGACGCTGCAGATCCTTGAGGGCAGTGTAGCCTAGGCAGGCTGGAAGCTGCGCACGATATCGATGAACGAGCGGATCGCGATATGCTCAACCGCAGGCATCCGCTGCGCAAACGGCATCTGATATCCGGCAAAAACGGTGAGGCCTTCCATCGAGGCCGAGATGAACAGCCCAAGGTCGAGCCGGTCCTTCTCGGGCAGATCGGGCCGCATTTCCGCGATGATCTCGATCAGCGGCGCGCGGGCGCGGTCGTAAAGTTCGTGGACACGTTCGTAGACAAACGCATCGTGGTTCGCGAGCGCCCAAAGTTCCGGGAACAGCCGCGTTGTCTTCTTGCTGCCAATGTCTTCGATGATGAGGTTGCACAGCCGTGTCAGGCGCTCTTCCGGCTCAAGTCCCGGCGCGTGGACGATGGCGCCGAACTCGACTTCGTAGCTGCTGATAACCGCGTTGAGCAGCTCGCGGACGAGATCCTCACGGGTCGGGTAGTGGTAGGTAAGATTACCGAGACGCATGCCGCAGGCACCGGCGATTCGGCGCATCGACATGGCGCGGTAGCCTTCCTCGATCAGGATGTGCAGCGCGGTACGCAAGATCAGCTCTCGCGTTTCATACCCCTTCGCATACCCACCCTCACGCCCGGGCATAAGCAGGTCAGTGACCAGCTTCGGAACGCCATCCATCTGTATCTCCAGCATTTTCCTGCGGAACCACATAAACCTAGCGCAGAACGAAATTATGTCCAACGTCCAAATTAGGACAGTTGACAATTTTATGAGGTTTAGGCCAATTTGTGAGCGGGAAAGCGGGGTCCATCCGCTTTGAAAGGGAAAGAAAATGCGATCAATCGCACCTGTGCTGGCGTCCGCCCTCTACGCAATTGCCGCAGTGGCCTCGCCCGCAGTCGCGGCTGAAAACCGCTTCCCGCAGCCGCTCGCGGAAGAGAGCCTGCCGAGCGTGGCGAAGCTCCCCGCTACCTGGCCTCAGAGCTGGGTCACGATCCACGATTTCCACTTCGGCGCAATTCTGGATGGCCGCGTAGCGGTGGTCGATACCGCTGATCCGGTGCAGCCGCTGAAGGGCCTTGTCCGCGCGGCGCAGTTTGCCAACCTGCTGATCGCCAAGGACAAGGGCGAACTCTACACCGCCGAGACGTTCTATACCCGCCTCACCCGCGGTGAGCGGACCGATGCGATCACCATCTGGGACACCGCCACGCTCCAGC
Organism: Novosphingobium sediminis; assembly: GCF_007991615.1. Classification (GTDB taxonomy): domain Bacteria; phylum Pseudomonadota; class Alphaproteobacteria; order Sphingomonadales; family Sphingomonadaceae; genus Novosphingobium; species Novosphingobium sediminis. The sequence goes on from NZ_BJYR01000002.1 coordinate 298,874, forward strand.
CCAAGGGCGAGATCCTGCTGCCCGGCGGCAAGCGCCAGCAATCGGTGACGTATCCGCACCTGTTCCAGTTCAGCAACGGCGGCAAGTGGGCGCTTGTCGCCAACTTCACCCCGGCGCAATCGGTCACCGTGGTCGACCTCGCCGCGCGCAAGGTGCTGAATGAGATTGACCTCCCCGGCTGCTCGCAGATCTACCCGACCGGCGAGCGCGGCTTCACCAGCCTCTGCGCAGATGGTTCGCTGTTCAGCGTTGCGCTCGATGCGAATGGTGCAGCGGCTTCCTCGAAGTCGGTCGTCAAGGTGCAGGACATCGACAACCAGCCCCTGTTCAGCACCCCCGCAATGGTGGGGACGACGGCGTGGTTCGTGAGCTTCCACGGCATGGTGCAGGGCTTCGATCTTTCGGGCACTGTCGCCAAGCCCATCCCCGGCACCTTCAGCGTCGGCACCGCAGAAGGCGGCGCGCCCGAATGGCGTCCCGGCGGCTGGCAGGTCATCAACAGTGATGCGTCCGGCAAGCTCTATGTGCTGATGAGCCCCTACGGCAAGGAAGGCACACACAAGGACGGCGGCACCGAAGTCTGGGTCGTCGATCCCGCGAAAAAGGCCCGCACCCTGCGCATTCCGCTCAAGGGCCAGACCCTTGCGATCGCGGTGACCAAGGAAAGCACACCGCATCTGGTGGCGGCGCAGGCGAGCGGCGAGATCGACATCTTTGACGCGGCGACCGGCGCTTTCGTGCGTTCGCTTGGCGCGACAGTCGCGGCCAATCCGATCCTGATCCAGGTGCCCTGATGGCTGCACTGGCCCTCTTCTGCGCGGCGCTGCTGGCAGCCTCGGCGGTGCACAAGGCGCTGGAGCGCGGGCGCCTGATCGAGGCGACCGCTCGGCTGACCGGCGTCAGCCCGGTACCGGCGCAACTGCTGCTGATCCACGCAGGAACGCTGGAACTCGTCGCGGCGGGATGCCTGCTGGTCCCGCCGCTGCGCACCGCCGGAGCGGTGATCGCCGCGCTGGTGTGGAGTTCCTACGCGCTCGCCCTCGCGCGCCGCCGCGGTGAGACGCTCGACTGCGGGTGCGACCTTGCCGCGCGCAGCAAGCCGGTCACCACCGCGATTGTCTTGCGGGCGGCAGGTCTTGCCGTGCTGGCCGGCATCGTCGCGCTAACACCGGACACTCCCTTCACGCTCGATGCGCCGTTTGCGGCGGCCGGGCTTCTCGCACTCTACCTCGGCGCCAGCGAGCTTCTCGCCATCCCCGCGCCGCAATGGAAGGCAGCATGATGCTGACAAGCCAGATCCTCCTCTGGACGGCGGTGATCGTTCAGGCCCTGCTGATCGCCGCACTCGCGCGCCAGGTCGGCGTGCTGCACGAACGGATTGCCCCCGCCGGTGCGCTCACGCTGCACCAGAAGGTCGCGCTGGGCGAAAAGGCCACGCCGATGACTCTTGCCGACATGAACGGCGTCGGCGTCGCCATTGGCGGGCAGCGTCAGGGCCGCAGCCAGCTGCTGTTCTTCGCCTCGCCCGATTGCCCGATGTGCAAATCGCTGCTCCCCATCGTGCGCAGCGCCGCGCGCGCCGAAGCGGGCTGGCTCGACATCGTGGTGGCAGGTGACGGCGGCAAGCCGGGCTACCTCGCGATGGTGCGCGATCATGGTTTGGATGCCATGCCGGTCGTGCTTTCCGAAGCGCTTGGCCGCGCTTTCGGCGTATCCAAGTTGCCCTATGCCGTGCTGCTCGACGAGGAAGGACGCGTTGCGTCGCTCGGCCTCGTCAACAGCCGCGAACACCTTGAAAGCCTGTTTGAGGCAAAGGAACGGGGCGTCGCCTCGATCCAGGAATTTCTCGCCCGCCGCCAGGCGCACAACCATCAGGAGGCCTGACCCATGGCGCGTTTCGACAAGATTACCGAAAACCTTGCGCGCGGGATCGCCCGGGGCACCTCGCGCCGCTCGCTGCTGGCATGGCTTGGCGCCGGCATGACAGGCGCGGCCTCCATTCCGCTCCTGCCCGTTGCTCGCGCAGCCACGCCGCCTGCGCCAGAAGCCCCGCATGGGCCGCACGGCGCCGGAGCAACCCGCCCCGCGATCGTTTCCGGCCTCGGACAGGATCCGGGCGACCGTTCGAGCTGCGACTACTGGCGCTATTGCGCGATCGACGGTTTCCTCTGCTCGTGCTGCGGCGGCTCGGTCAACACCTGCCCGCCGGGCACCGAAATGTCGCCGATTACCTGGATCGGTACCTGCACCAACCCGGCAGACGGCCGCGCCTATGTGATCAGCTACAACGATTGCTGCGGCACCTCCTCGTGCGGGCAGTGCCTGTGCAACCGCAACGAAGGCGATCGCCCGCAGGTCCGTCCGCAGTCGAACAACGACTACAACTGGTGCCTCGGCTCGGAGAGCTCGGTCTACAACTGCTCGGTGGCTGCGGTCATCGGCGTCGCGCTCCCGGCGGCAAAATGAAGCGTTCGGCTTCCCTCGCGCTCGTCGGCGCTGGCGCTGCGGCTCTCGGCGCCCTCACGCTGCCGGTGCACGCAGCGGCTGATGGCGCGGCGATCTTTGGCCGGTGTGCTGCCTGCCACACCAAGACCGGCGCCGGTGTCCCCGGCGTGTTCCCGCCGCTCGGCGAGGATTTCCGCGTGATGGCCTCGAGTGATGCCGGTCGCCGCTATCTCGGGCTGGTCGTCATTCGCGGCGTCAGCGGGCCGATCAAGGTCGGCGGCAAGCCCTATGCCGGGGTGATGCCCGCACAGGCCACGCTCGATGATGCCTCGGTTGCGGCGGTGCTCAACCATGTCGGCACCGAAATCGCCAAGACCGGCCCCGCCTTCAAGCCCTTCGCCGAAGGTGAAGTCGCTACGATCCGCGCAGGCGGTGCGGCGCTTTCGGCGCAGGATGTCGGCAAGCTCCACGCCGGAGCGGGCGGGCAATGAAGCTCGGTCGCCTCACCCTGCTGGTCGCCCTCCCGCTTGGCCTCGCGCTGGCGGCGGGCGCTGCCGTCAGGGCAGATGAGGCGGCAATCCCCGGCGTGCGCGATGCCTATCAGGCGCGCACCGATTACCAACTCAAGTGCCAGGGCTGCCACCGCCCGGATGGCAGCGGCGACGATCATTCCAACCCGCCGATGCGCGGCATTGTTGCCCGGTTCCTGAGTGTGCCCGGCGGGCGCGAGTTCATCGGCCGGGTGCCGGGTGTTGCCACGGTCGATCTGCCCGACGACCGGCTCGCCAATCTTGTAAACTGGACCATCTACAGGTTCGATCCGGCGCATGTGCCGGGGAACTTCCAGCCCTACACGGCTGAAGAGATCGGGCGTCTCCGTCAAAATCCGCTCCGCCTCGAACGCGCCGCTACAAGAGCGCGACTGGTGGCCGGTTTTGCCAAGACGCATGGTGCTCAACAATAATAATCAGCACGATTTGATAAGAAGCGAGGGAATAACCATGAGGACCGTCTTTCTTTAAAGCGCCGCGCTGGCTGCCCTACTCGTGGCGCAGCCCGCGCTCGCCCAGCAGGCCCCGCAGGCTGCCCAGGCCGATGCAACCACCAATGCTGCCGATAGCGGCGAAATCGTCGTAACCGCCGCCAAGCGCTCGGAAAACCTCCAGTCTGTGCCGATCTCAGTTTCGGCGATCGGCGGCGAAGCGCTCTCCAAGTCGCGCATCACCAGCGTCGACAGCCTCGTCAACAAAGTCGCCAACCTGCAGTTGACCTCGACTGTGGGTGACAACACCCCGATCTTCGCGCTGCGCGGCGTTTCGATGTCGGACTTCAGCCTCAACCAGTCGAGCCCGGTCGCGACCTATTACGACGAAGTCTACAAGGGCAACTTCGCGTTCCTCGGCATCGCGCTCTACGATATCGAACGCGTCGAAGTGCTGCGCGGACCGCAAGGTACGCTTTACGGCAAGAACACCACCGGCGGTGCGGTCAACCTCATCAGCCGTGATGCCAAGCTCGGCGAGACGAGCGGCTACGCCAACTTCGGCTATGGCAACTACAATCGCTTCGATGCCAACGCCGCCATCAACGTACCGCTGGGCGAGAAGGCTGCGCTGCGCGTTGCGGGCACTTATTCCAAGGCTGATGGCTGGTTCAAGAACGTCAACCCCGGCTTCCCGGACCTTGCCAGCACCGATGAATGGGGCATCCGCGGCACCCTGAAGCTCGAACCGAGCGACCGCCTGAAGATCACGCTGCGCGCCTCGCATAGCTTCCAGAACCCGCAGAACTACGGCATTTATGCGCAGCCCGAAGCGGTCAACCGCCCAGGGCTGAGCCAGTTCCAGATCGATTCCAACGTGCCGGCCAAGCGCCGCGCGGTCACCACCTCGGTCGCATTGACTTTGAACTACGACGTGTCGGACACGCTCGCCGTCACAAGCATCACCAGCTACGACAAGGGCTCGCTGTTCTTCAAGGAAGATACCGACGGCATCCGCGATCAGGTGCTCGAAGTGCCCTACTTCGACCGCGCCAGCCAGTTTGCGCAGGACTTGCGCCTGACCAGCAACACCGGCGGCCCGTTCGATTTCATCCTCGGTGCCTATTTCAACCGTGAGAAGGTCTTCAACGAGACCACGCTGGAAGTGCTCAACGGCACCGACGTCGATGGCGATGGTTTCGTGACCGCAGCCGATTGCGCTGCCGGCCTGCCGGTGGCCTGCAAGGTCCGCAACCAGTTCGATCAGGTCAAGAAGAGCTTCGCGCTCTATACCGACCTCAAGTACAAGCTGACCGACGCGCTGACCCTGCGCGGCGGCCTGCGTTACACGCATGACGATGGCAAGCAGACTGGCTTCAAGTCTGACGCGCTCGGCGTTGACGACAGCTTCGTCGCCAACCTGATCCCGCTGTCGGACCTGAGCTTCAAGCAGAACAACGTCTCGGGCAAGATCGGCATCGACTACAAGCTGGCGAGTGGCGACCTGCTCTATGCCAGCGTCAGCCGCGGCTACCGTGCGCCGAGCTTCAACGCGCAGGCCTTCTTCACCCCCACCGAACTGGGCGTCGCAAAGGCAGAGCAGGTTACCGCGTTCGAAGCCGGTGCGAAGACGCAGTTCTGGGACCGTCGCATCACGCTCAACATGGCGGCGTTCTACTACACCTACAAGAATCAGCAGTTCATCAACGTGAACCCGGCTGACGCTTCGCAGCAGTTGCTCAACATTCCCAAGTCCGAACTCTACGGTGCCGAGGCGGAACTGACGGTGCGAGCGAACGACAGCTTCACCTTCCACGGCGGCCTCGGCCTGCTTTCGACCAAGATCAAGGAAGGTATCGTCAGCGGCGTCAACGTCGCGGGCAACCGTCTCTCGAATGCGCCTTCGCTCACCTTCAACGCCAGCTTCGACTGGACGATGGTGCAAGGCAATTTCGGCTCGATCTCGCTGCACCCGGAAGTGGCCTACCAGTCGAGCCAGTTCTTCGAGAACATCAACATCCCGCGCCTGCGCCAGACTTCCTATGCGCTGTTTGGCGGGCACCTCGACTGGAACAGCAGCGACGGGCGCTACAGCATCTCGGCATGGGCGCGGAACCTTGGCAACAAGTTCTACTTCACCTCGCGCATCGACCTGACCGGCTTCGGGCTTGACTACAACCACATCGGCAACCCGCGGATGTATGGTGTTACCGCAGGCGTGAAGTTCTGATCGACTGAACAGTGGCGGGAGAGGCCGGATAAGGCCTCCCC
>NZ_BJYR01000003.1 GCF_007991615.1 Novosphingobium sediminis
CCGGATAAGGCCTCCCCGCCCCAGCATCCCCTTGGGAGAGGACCATGGCTGACTACAAGCTGCTGATCGGCGGGAACCTCGTCGATGGCGACATGACGATGGACGTCATCAACCCGGCAACCGGCGCGCCGTTTGCCACGGTGGCGCGGGCTTCGGCACGGCAGGCCGACGAGGCGATTGCCGCAGCCAAGGCCGCCCAGCCCGCCTGGGGCGCACTCGATTTTACCGAGCGAGCTGCAAAGCTCAACGCGCTCGCCGACGCCATCGTGGCGCGCGCCGACGAGTTTGCCCGCATCCTGACGCAGGAACAGGGCAAACCGCTGCCCGAGGCCATGGGTGAAGTTGCCTGGACCGAAGGGTTCCTGCGCCATTACGCGTCGCTCGAACTGCCTGACCGGATCATCCAGGACGACGAAGCCGGCTACATCGCCGTCAAGCATCGTCCGCTTGGCGTTGTTGTCGGCATCATCGCGTGGAATTTCCCGCTGCTGGTTGCCTGCTGGAAGATCGGCCCTGCGGTGCTTGCCGGCAATGCCATCGTGCTCAAGCCAGCGCCGACCACGCCTGTCACAGCGCTGCTGCTCGGTGAAGTCTGCCGCGAGATCTTCCCTGCGGGTATCGTCAACATCATCACCGATGCCAACGATCTCGGGCCGCACCTTACCGCCCATCCCGATGTCGCCAAGATCGGCTTTACCGGCTCGACCGCCACCGGCAAGCGCATCGCCGCTTCGGGCGCGGACACCTTGAAGCGCGTCACGCTCGAACTCGGCGGCAACGATCCGGCGATCATCCTCGACGACGTCGATGTGAAGGAAACCGCTGCCGCGATCTTCGGCAATGCCTTCCTCAATGCGGGGCAGGTCTGCCTCGCGATCAAGCGCGCCTATGTCCACGCCGATATTTACGACACAATGTGCGCCGAACTCGCGCGTCTGGCGGAAGAAGCCATCGTCGGTGATGGCCTTGAGCAAGGCACCCAGATCGGCCCGATCCAGAACGCCGCGCAGTACGAGAAGGTCAAGGGCTTCCTCGAAGCCGCGCGCGCCGAAGGCGCCATCGTGGCGGGCGGCAAGGCGCTCGAACGCGCCGGATACTTCATCGCGCCCACCATCGTGCGCGACGTGACCGACGGCGCGAAGATCGTCGACGAGGAACAGTTCGGCCCGATCCTGCCGCTGGTGAAGTTCGACAGTGTCGATGACGTGATCGCCCGCGCCAATGGATCCGAATATGGCCTCGGCGGCTCGGTCTGGTCGAAGGATGTCAAACGTGCGAGCGAGATCGCCGCAAGGATCGAGAGCGGTCAGGTCTGGGTCAACCAGCATATCGCCATCGGCCCGCACATCCCGATGGCCGGCTTCAAGCAGTCTGGCCTTGGCGTCGAGCAGTCGGTCGAGGGCCTGTCCGAATATACCCAGGTCCAGGTCATCAACATCAAACGATGAGCGCGCTGTCCTATGCCGCGGGGCCGGTGGAAACGCCCCTGCTCGACACGACGATCGGCGAGGCTCTGCGCCTCGCCGCGTCACGCTGGCCTGAAGGTCTTGCGCTGGCCTCGCGCCATCAGGGCCTGCGCTTCACCTGGGCGGAGCTCGATGCGGCGGTGGACCGGACCGCCACCGGCCTGCTGCGCCTCGGCGTCCGGGCGGGAGACCGTGTCGGCATCTGGGCTCCGAATTGCGCGGAATGGACGCTGATCCAGTTTGCCACCGCGCGGATCGGCGCGATCCTCGTCACGATCAACCCGGCGTACCGGGTGAACGAGGTCGAGTACGCACTCAACAAGGTCGGCTGCAGCGTGCTGGTTACCGCCGTACGCTTCAAGAGCAGCGACTACCTCGGCATGCTCCGCGAGATCGGCGCCGAGCGCCTGCCGCAGCTGCGCCACACGGTGACCATCGGCCCGGACGCGCACGAGGGCTTCCTGCCGTGGCACACGCTCGACGTATCGCCCGATGCAGATGCGCTGGCCGCTGCCGGAGCAGGTCTTGGTCCTGACGATGCGATCAACATCCAGTTCACCAGCGGCACGACCGGCTTCCCCAAGGGCGCCACGCTCACCCACCGCAACATCCTGAACAATGGCTATTTCACCGGGCAGACCATCGCCTTGAGCGATGCGGACCGCATCTGCATTCCGGTGCCGCTCTACCACTGCTTCGGCATGGTGCTGGGCAACATGGCCGCGCTCACCAGCGGCGCCGCGATGGTCTATCCCGGCGAAGCTTTCGATCCCGCGGCCGTGCTGCAGGCGGTCGAAGCCGAAGGCTGCACCGCGCTTTACGGTGTGCCGACAATGTTCATCGCCGTGCTCGGCCAGCCTGCATTGGAAACGACAGACGTATCCACCCTGCGCACCGGGATCATGGCGGGTTCGCCCTGCCCGGTCACGGTGATGCGCGAAGTGATCGGCCGCCTCGGCATGCGCGAGGTGACCATCGGCTACGGCATGACCGAGACCAGCCCGCTTACGACCCAGACTGCGCGCAACGATCCGCTGGAGGAGCGCGTGAGCACCGTCGGGCGCGTGCATCCGCACGCCGAGGCCAAGATCGTCGGCCCGGACGGGCAGACCATGCCCATCGGACAGCAGGGCGAATACTGCTCGCGCGGCTATGCCGTCATGCTCGGCTACTGGGACGATCCGGCCAAGACCGCCGAAGCCATCGACGCCGAGGGCTGGATGCATTCGGGCGATCTCGCGACAATGGATGCCAACGGCTATGTGCGCATCACGGGCCGCATCAAGGACATGATCATTCGCGGCGGCGAGAACATCTACCCGCGTGAGATCGAGGAGTTCCTGCTCACGCACCCGCATGTGGCCGATGCGCAGGTATTCGGCATCAGCGACGAGAAGTTCGGCGAAGAAGTCTGCGCCTGGGTAATCTCACGCAATGGGGCCGCGCTAGAGGCCGAGCATATCCTGGAGCACTGCCGCGGGCGCATCGCGCATTACAAGGTGCCGCGCTACGTCCGGATCGTCGAAAGCTTCGCAATGACCGTCACCGGCAAGGCACAGAAGTTCGAGATGCGGCGGATGATGGAAGCCGAATTGGGGATCGCCGGCGGCTGAACTTCCGCAAATGTGCGTCTCTGCTGCAACAGACGGCGTAATTCGCTCGGTTCGTCGCACATGCCCCAAGGGGCATTTCCTTAGGCCATTTGCGAACCGTTCATATCGATTTCGGTGTGTGGACTACCGTTCCTGACGCAGCCCGGCCCCATCACGCAAAGTTACATTCTGGAAAAAATTGCGCCACTTATCCTGTGGATAACCATGGTAACAGGGCTTGCCAGCCCTCTTCGTTAACAAACCATTTTGGTTAAATATTGGGTGAACTTACGAACCAGAGCGCCCAATATCCCCATTGCGGGCATAGTGCGAGAAACAAACGATATTTCCCGTTTTACCCATTTTTTCGCAGTTTCTTGCGGGTTACCGCCCTTTTGGGTGACGATATTGCCAAGCCTCTCGCAATGAGGCTCCCTACCTTTCCTAACACAAGAAGGGAGAGACGATTCGGTCATGACCGAGGCCCAGATCATCGAGAGAGCCCCGCAGGCCGAGATCAATCCGGTACGCACGCGTGCGGATTGGGAGGCCATGCGCGCCGCCGCGCTCGCTGATCCCGGCGCCTTTCACGGCGACATTGCTGCTCGGCGCATCCACTGGTTCGTCGCCAACTGCGGTCCCGATGGCGCGTGGCTTTCGAAGAACGATGCCGGTGCATGGACCGGTTGGGATGCCGCCACCGGCGCGCCTGTCGCCCCTGAGCTTCCATCGTCCTTCGTCCCGTGGACCAAGGCCTTTGACGACAGCACCCCGCCTCACTGGCGCTGGTTCACCGGCGCCCGCACGAACGCGGCCTTCAACGAGATCGACCGCCATGTCCTTTCGGGACACGGAGCCGAAGCCGCGCTGATCTTTGAAGGCGACCGCTGGGATATGGCAGCAGACGGCGGGCGCGGCGCGCCGGTCGATACCTTCACTGTCAGCCGCAAGCGCATGCTGCTCGAAGTAGCCAAGTGCGCCGTCGCGCTCGAGGGGCTTGGCCTCAAAGCCGGTGACCGCATTGCGCTCAACATGCCGAGCATCGTGCCCCAGATCTTCTGGACCGAAGCTGCGAAGCGCCTTGGCGTGGTCTACACTGCGGTTTTCGGCGGCTTCAGCGACAAGACCTTGTCGGACCGCATTGCCGATGCCGGCGCGCGCGTGATCGTCACCTCGGACGGCAGCTATCGCAATGCACAGGTCGCCGCGTTCAAGACGGCCTATACCGACCCTGCGCTCGATAACTACGTGCCCGTCAGCACCGCGTTGGCAGTGCTCGCCGCCACCGATCTTGGACTCGATCCGGCGGACGCGGCAGTCATCAACGACACGGTTGCCGAAACGCTGGCGGGTGAAGTCACCGTCGAACGCTCCGATGTCATGCGCGGTGTCGGCCGCGCCCTCATCAAGCTCGGCGAAACCGGCCGCATCGGCGCCAGCGATGCCGCGCGCGTGCGCCTTGCCATTGCCTCCAGCCTCGTCACTCTGCCGCCGCGCGTCGATACCGTCATCGTCGTGCGGCACACCGCGCAGCCCGATATCGTCTGGCGCGAGGAGCGCGACCGTTGGAGCCACGAGCTGACCGACGCAGCGCTCGAAGCGATCCTTAAGAAGGCTGGTGTCGCCAGCGAAGAAGCGCTGCTGGCGCTGCCGGATGCCGATTTCGTCCGTGCGGTCTGGGCAAGCTCGAAGCCGCTGCCGGTCGATTCAGAGTACCCGCTGTTCTTCATCTACACCTCGGGCTCCACCGGAAAGCCCAAGGGCATCGTTCACGTCCACGGCGGCTATACCGCCGGCATCGCGCAATCGATGCAGGTTGCCTTCGATGCGCGCCCGGGCGATACGATCTTCGTCGTCGCCGATCCGGGCTGGATCACCGGGCAGAGCTACCAGATCTCGGCGTCGCTGCTTTCGCGCGTCACCACCGTGGTGTCCGAAGGCTCGCCCGTATTCCCGCACGCAGGCCGCTTCGCCTCGATGATCGAGCGCCACAAGGTCACGATCTTCAAGGCCGGCGTCACCTTCCTCAAGTCGATCATGTCGGACCCGTCGAACCTCGCCGACGTCCAGCGCTACGACATGAGCCACCTGCGCGTCGCCACCTTCTGCGCCGAGCCGACCTCACCCAGCGTGCAGGCCTTCGGCATGGAGCACGTGACCCGCCAGTACATCAACAGCTACTGGGCGACCGAACACGGCGGCATCGCGTGGACGCATTTCTATGGCAACGCGGACTACCCGCTGAAGGCCGATGCGCACGCATTCCCGCTGCCGTGGATCGTCGGCGACGTCTGGGTCGAGGACGAGAACGCCGCACCCGGCACGTCGCCCTTCACCCGCAGCAGCAGCGAAGGCGTCAACTGGCGCCGCGCCGAACCGGGCGAAAAGGGCGAAATCGTCATCGCCGCCCCCTACCCCTACCTCGCCCGCACGATCTGGGGCGATGTGGAGAACTTCCACGTCAAGGACGGCAGCGTACAGGGCGATTGGAAGGGTGACGCGGGCCGCTGGGTCGGCGGATACTGGAACCGCTGGCAGGGCAGCTGGGCCTATACGCAGGGCGATTTCGCCATTGCGCATCCCGATGGCTCGTTCTCGTTCCACGGCCGATCGGACGACGTCATCAACGTCTCGGGCCACCGCATGGGCACCGAGGAAATCGAAGGCGCGGTCCTGCGCGACAAGGCGCTCGATCCGAACTCGCCGGTCGGCAATGTCCTCGTCGTCGGCGCGCCGCACCGCGAAAAGGGGCTGACCCCACTCGCCTTCGTCGTCCCCGTCGCGGGCCGCAAGCTGACCGAGGAAGACCGCCAGCGCCTGTTCAATCTCGTCCGCACCGAAAAGGGCGCGGTCGCGGTTCCGGCCGATTTCATCGAGGTCAGCCAGTTCCCCGAAACCCGCTCGGGCAAGTACATGCGCCGCATGGTCCGCGCGCTCGTCGAAGGCGGCGAGCTCGGCGATGTCACCACGCTGCGCAACCCGGATAGCCTGACCGAACTCAAGACCGCGATCGACGCATGGCAGCGTCAGCAGCGCCTTTCGGAGGAGCAGTCGCTATTTGAGCGTTATCGCTACTTCCTCATTCAATACAACGCGGTAGCCCCCGGCAAGCGCGTCGCCACCGTCACCGTCACCAACGCGCCGGTCAACGCGCTCAACGAACGCGCGATCGACGAACTGGTGATTGTCGTCGATCACCTCAGCCGCAAGGACGATGTCGTCGCGGTCGTGTTCACTGGCGAGGGCACCAGCTCGTTCGTCGCGGGCGCGGATATCCGGCAGATGCTGGAGGAAATCCACAGCCACGACGAAGCGATGGTGCTGCCCAACAACGCGCAGCTTGCCTTCCGCAAGATCGAACTGATGGGCAAGCCGTGCATTGCCGCAGTCCAGGGCGTCGCGCTCGGCGGCGGCATGGAATTCGCACTCGCCTGCCACGTCCGCGTGGCCGAGACGACCGCGCGCTTCGGCCAGCCCGAAATCCGTCTGCGCCTGCTTCCCGGCTATGGCGGCACGCAGCGCCTGCCGCGCCTGCTGGCCGACCGCCACGGCGCGACCGGCGTGCGCGATGCGCTCGATCTGATCCTCGGCGGCCGCAGCATCGATGCCGCGCAGGCCGAGGCTATCGGTCTCGTCGACGCGCTCGCCGATGGCCCACGCGATGCGCTGGCCGAAGCCCACGCGATGGTGCGCGACTGGGTGAAGCGCGGTGCAGAAAGCCCGCTCGGTAAGGCTTTCGCCGCGCGCGAAGAGGCGACGATGGCGTGGGAGAAGCCCTCCACCGTTGATCTCGACGCCGTGATGCAGGACGACTTCCTTCGGCGCATCCTACGCCAGCTTAATTGGGCCGGCCGTGGAAAGGCTGGCGAGCGCGCGCTCGATGCCGTCCGCACTGGCCTTGCCAGCGGCATCTCGGCCGGTCTCGCCCGCGAAGCTGCGCTGTTTGCCGAAGCCATCGTCGATCCCGAAGGCGGCAAGACTGGCATCCGCCAGTTCATGGACAAGGTCGCGCCCCCACTCCCCGTCCGCCGCGACGGCGTGTGGATCGACAGCGAACACGAGACCCGCGCAGCCGAGCTGGAAGCGAACGGCGATCTGCTCCCCGTGGGCGCGCCGTTCTACCCCGGCGTCACCGCGATCCCGCCCTATCAATATGCCTTCGGCATCGCCCGCGATCCCGATACCGGCGCGCCGCGCTTCGGCCCGCCCGCAACACATGAGCGCGAGCTGATCGTCAAGGTGCCCGAGCCAGCGCCCAACGAAGCGTTGCTCTACATGCTGACCAGCGAGGTCAACTTCAACGACATATGGGCGCTGACCGGCATTCCCGTCTCGCCCTTCGATAGCCACGAGGAAGACGTCCAGATCACCGGCTCGGGTGGCATCGCGCTCGTTGCGGCGCTGGGCAGCGAGACGCGCAGCGAGGGCCGCATCAAGGTCGGCGATCTCGTCACGGTCTATTCGGGCACCAACGATCTGCTCTCGCCTGCAGTCGGCAACGATCCGATGTACGCCGATTTCTCGATCCAGGGCTACGAGACCGAAACGGGCAGCCACGCGCAGTTCCTGACGGTGCAGGCGCCGCAGATGCACAAGGTGCCGCCGAACCTCACGCTGGAGCAGGCGGGCAGCTACGTTCTCAACCTCGGCACGATCTCGCGCTGCCTGTTCACCACGCTCCAGATCGCGCCGGGCCGCACGCTGTTCGTCGAAGGCGCCGCCACCGGCACCGGGCTTGATGCCCTGCGCTCCTCGGTCCGCACCGGCCTGCAGGTCACCGGCCTCGTTTCCAGCCCGGACCGCGCTGCGTTCATCACCACGCAGCAAGGCGCAGTCGGCGCGATCAACCGCAAGGACCCGCGCTTTGCGGATCTCTACACGACAGTGCCGGAAGACGCCGAAGCCGCCCGCATTTGGGAAGCTGCAGGCCAGCCGCTCGTCGAGGAATACAAGGCGCTCAATGGCGGCAAGCTGGCGGACTACGTCGTCAGCCACGCGGGCGAGACCGCCTTCCCGCGCAGCTTCCAGCTCCTCGCCGAGAACGGCACGCTGGCGTTCTACGGCGCGTCCTCGGGTTATCACTTCAGCTTCATGGGCAAGTCTGGCGCTGCCAGCCCCGAAGAGATGCTGCGCCGCGCGGCCCTGCGCGGCGGTGAGGCGGTGCTGATCTACTACGGCCCCGGCTCCGATGCGCTGCTTGATGACATGGGCCTCGAGATCATCGAGGCGGCCCGCCGCTTCAACGCCCGCAGCGTTGTCGCGACGACCACCGACGGCCAGCGCGAGTTCCTGGGCTCGCTTGGCCTCGAGGACGCCATCGAAGGCATCGTCAGCCTCGAGAGCATTCGCCGCCGCGAAGGCGACAACTTCCTCTGGCCCGACACGATGCCGCGCCTGCCCGATGCCAAGGCCGATATCGAGGTCTTCAAGGCAGCGGTGCGCGACTATCAGGACCGCGTGATGAAGCCGTTCGGCAGCGCCATCGGCAAGATCCTGCGCTCGGCGGACAACCCGCGCGGCGCGCCGGATCTCGTGTTCGAACGCACCGGACAGGACACGCTTGGCGTCTCGACCTCGCTGGTGAAGCCCTTCACCGGTCGCGTCGTCTTCGCCGAGGACTGCGCCGGGAGCCGTTTCACGTTCTACGCGCCGCAGGTCTGGACCCGCCAGCGCAAGATCCTCATGCCCACCGCTTCGATCCTCGGCACGCACCTCTGCAACGCCTTCGAAGTCGCGCGCATGAACGACATGATCGCGGCCGGCCTGCTCGAAGTGACCGAGCCCGAAGTCGTCAGCTGGGACGGCCTTCCCGAAGCGCACCAGTCGATGTGGGACAACCGCCATTCGGGCGCGACCTACGTCGTCAACCATGCCCTCCCCGCCATGGGCCTGCGCAGCCGCGACGCGCTGCTCGAGGCTTGGGCCGTTCTTGGGGCGGAACAGGAGGCGGATAGCAGCGATGAGTAGACCAACCTCGCCGCATTAGCGCGGCACCGCCTCCAGCTGCCCTCCCCAGGCCAGAATCCACCTCAATCCAGCGCCGCTCAGTCCGCGCATTTTTTCAGGAGAGTGACATGGCCAAGGCAAAGACCATCGATCCCGCACCGCAAGCCACGACCGCGGCTACCGGCCGCCTCGCCGGCAAGATCGCCCTCGTCACCGGCGCTGCCGGCAATCTTGGCGGCTATATCGTGCGCCACTACCTCGCCGAGGGCGCCACGGTCGTCATGACCGGCCGCACCGAGGCCCGCCTCGAAGCCGCGGCTGAGGCCATGCGTGCTGCCAGCGGCGTCGATGCGACCCGCCTTGCCACCGTCATCCTCGATGGCGGCAATGCGCAGTCCGTCCGCGATGCCGTCGCCGATGTCGTCCGCCGCTTCGGCCGCATCGACATTCTCGTCAACAACGCCGGATCGGCGGGGCCCAAGCAGACCATCGAGCAGCTGCCGTTCGACGACGAGGAACTGGCCGCCCTGCAAAAGCGCGGTGCGAACGATACCGAGACCGTGCCCGCCGCGATGCGCAACATCTTCGGCGTGGCGTGGAACCTTGCCCGCACCGTTGCCGCGGCGATGCCCGAGGGCGGTTCGATCATCAACGTCTCGACGATCTTCTCGCGCACGCCCTACTATGCCCGCGCCGCCTATGTCGTCCCCAAGGCGGCAATGAACGCGTGGTCGCGCGAGCTTTCGCTCGAACTCGGTCCGCGCGGCATTCGCGTCAATCTCGTCTTCCCCGGCCCGATCGAGAGCGAGCGCATCCGCACCGTGTTCGCGGCGATGGACAAGGCGCGCGGCGATGAGGACGGCACGACCGCCAACACCTTCTTCGACATGATGTCGCTGGAGCGCAGCACCGGCGGCGCGCCCAAGGCCAAGACCTTCCCGGTGCCTGACGACATCGCGACGACCTGCGTCTTCCTCGGCAGCGACGAGTCCGCCGCCTTCAACGGTCACGATTTCGAAGTCACCCACGGCATGACTGTCCGCAAGGAAGAGCGCGCGACCTACCTTGCGCGGCCGACCATGCGCTCGATGGACGGCGCTGGCCTTGCGATCCTGATCGTCGCCGGTGAAAACTGGGAAGAAGCGCTCGAGATCGCGAAGATCCAGATTTCCTGCGGCACCAGCGTCCTTCTCGGCGTACCGCGCCAGGCCGACGTCGCCATCGCGCAGGCCCGCGCCAAGGCGGAAGGCATCGGTGACGCGCTCACCATCGTGCGCTTCAACCGTACCGAGCCTGCGACAATCGAAGCCGCGCTGACCGACTACACCGAAAGCAAGACGCCGATCACCGGCGCGATCTTCCTGCCGGTGTTCGGTCCGGGCGAATTCGGCGGCCGCCTTGTCGACGCCGAAGACGACATGATCGACAGCTTCATGGATGTCGAACTCGTCGGCGCGATGGCTTTGGCGCGTACGCTCAGCCGCTACTGGAAGCGCCACGGTTCTCTGCTGCAGGCCCCGCGCTTCATCTTCATGTCCAACGCCAGCGACGGCAAGGACAACGTCTTTGGCAACGTGCTGCGCGCCGCGATCGAGCAGCTGATCCGCATCTGGCGCGATGAAAGCGAGATCGACGTCGCCCATGGCCGCCGCCGTCAGGGCGAATGGGGCAACCAGATCGTGCGCTTCACCAATGCGGAAAGCGAATGCACCCGCTTTGCCGCTGGGCACGCTGCGCGCGTGCTCATCAAGGAAAGCAAGATTGCCGAAGTCACGCTCTACGTGCCGCGCAGCATTGGCGAGGCGACGGGCGCACGCAAGGCGATGGCGGGCTTCAGCGAGAACATCACCGGCCTGCACCTCGGCAAGGTGGCGCTGATCACTGGCGGTTCGGCCGGCATCGGCGGCCAGGTTGCGCGTCTGCTCGCGCTGGCGGGCGGCAAGGTCATGATGGTTGCGCGCCGCGAAAGCGAACTCGCCGTCGCCCGCGCGCGCATCGTCAGCGAGCTTGAGGACATCGGCTTCGCCGGCGTCGAGCGCCGCGTGCAGACGATGGCCGGCATGGACGTCAGCAACCTCGACAGCCTCAAGGCGGCGGTCGACGCGACGATCAAGGCGTTCGGGCGAATCGACTACCTGATCAACAACGCCGGCGTTGCCGGTGCGGAAGAGATGGTCGTCGACATGAGCGTGGACGCGTGGAACTACACGCTCGACGCGAACCTCATCTCGAACTTCATCCTGATGCACCATGTCGTGCCGCACATGAAGGCGCAAGGTTCGGGCTACGTGCTCAACGTCTCGTCCTACTTCGGCGGCGAGAAGTACCTCGCGGTCGCCTATCCCAACCGTGCCGACTATGCCGTCTCCAAGTCCGGCCAGCGCGCGATGGTGGAATCGATGGCGCGCTACCTCGGGCCTGAAGTGCAGTTCAACGCGATTGCCCCCGGCCCCGTCGATGGCGACCGCCTTGCCGGCACGGGCGGCAAGCCCGGCCTGTTCGAGCGGCGCGGCAAGCTGATCCTTGCCAACAAGCGGCTCAACGCCATCCACGCGGCGGCGGTGAAGTCGCTGCGCCGGGGCGTCCGCGTCGAAGCGCTGCTCAGCCGCCTCGCCCGCAACGACACGGTCCGCATGTCACACGATACCAACAACCCGCGCGAAATCCGCGAGCTGGCGCTGGCCTGCGCGCGCGAGGGCGACGGTGTGTGCACCTGGGATCGCTATCTGATGACGCCGGACATCGCGGCCAAGCTCGTCAGCCGCCTGCGCGGCGCGGGTTACTTCCTCGACAGCCCGGAATGGGCGGACCGCCCGGATACCCCGGAGGCCAATCGCGACTGGCTGCTGAAGACCCCGCCGGAAGACGAACCCTTCCTCCCCGGCGACAAGATCGCGGTCGAGGCCAAGAAGGTCGGCACCGGCGTGCTCTCGCAGCTCTTCCTCGGCAAGATGCCGACCGAAACTGATGTGGCGCAGGCGACTGTGTTCTTCCTCGCCGATCGCGCCGTTTCGGGCGAGACGTTCATGCCCTCGGGCGGCCTCAGCGTCGAACGTTCGACCACCGAGCGCGAACTGTTCGGCAGCCCGAAGCAGGAACGGCTCGACCAGATGCGCGGCCGCACCGTGTGGATGATCGGCGAGCACCTCACCGATTATCTCGCCGAGACGGCACGCCAGTTCATCGCCGATTGCCACGTCGCGCGCGTGGTGATGATGACGGGGAGCGAGGCCGGCTACACTGCGGTCAAGGACCAGCTCGACGATATCGAGAACCCGGCGCTGGAATACGTCGCGCTCGATGGCGGCGTCGAGGCCGCAATGGACGAGGCGATCCGCCGCTGGGGCCACCCGACGACGATCGTCTCGACCCCCATGCAGCCGCTGCCGAACCGGCTGTTTGCGACAGATGCGCTGCTGACGCCGGAAGAGTTCCGCGGGCTGGTGAAGGACAATCTGACCAATCACTTCCGCGTCGCCCGCAAGGCCTCGCTCTTTGATGATTGCCAGCTCGTCCTCGTCTCGCCCGACGTGCCGATGGGCGACAAGAGCCCGGCCTTCGCGCTCGCCAACTTCATCAAGACGACGCTGCACTCGTTCACCGCCACCCTCGCGGTGGAAAACGAGCGCCTCGTCCACGGCGCGCCGGTCAACCAGATCAACCTCACCCGCCGCGTCCGTTCGGAAGAACCGCGCGATCTCGATGAACATCTGGAAGAAGTGAAGCGTTTCGCCCGTGCCGTGCTGCTTGTCGGTACCCCCCTCCCGGATGCCGAAGATTCGCGCTATCGTGCGCGCATCTATCGCGGGATGTCGATGACAGTCTGACGGACTTTGGGTGATTGGGGCCTGATGGAATACCTGTCGTTTGAAAAGCCGATCGAGGCTCTCGCGAAGCGCGCCGCTGCGCTTCGCGAGGGCGGAAGCGGCGAGGCCGAAGCCCTGATGCTCGACGAGCGGGCGCATCGCCAGCTCGCGGATCTCTATGCGCGCCTGACCCCTTGGCAGCGCACGCAAGTGGCCCGGCACCCGTCTCGCCCTCACTTCGTGCATTACGTGCAAGGCCTGTTCGAGGAATTCCTGCCGCTGGGCGGGGACCGCCTCTACGGCAACGACCAGGCGATCATCGGCGGCTTTGCAAGGCTCGGCGGGCGCGCGGTGATGGTCATCGGCCACGCCAAGGGCGAAGACACCACCTCGCGCCTCAAGCACAATTTCGGCATGGCCCGGCCCGAAGGCTACCGCAAGGCGATCCGCCTGATGGACATCGCCGACCGGTTCGGCCTCCCCGTGATTACGCTCGTCGATACCCCCGGCGCGTTCCCCGGCGTCGATGCCGAAGCGCGCGGGCAGGCCGAAGCCATCGCACGCAGCACCGAAAAGTGCCTCGAGATCGGCGTTCCGCTCATTGCGGTGATCGTCGGTGAAGGCGGTTCGGGCGGCGCTGTTGCGCTTGCCAGCGCTAACCGCGTGCTGATGCTGGAGCATTCGGTCTATTCGGTGATCTCGCCCGAGGGCTGCGCCTCGATCCTGTGGCGCGGCAATGATCGCGCGCCCGATGCGGCCGAGGCAATGAAGATGACCGCGCCCGACCTGATGCAGCTCGGCGTGATCCACCGCGTGATCTACGAACCCGTCGGCGGCGCGCATCGCAACCATGCCGAGACGATCAAGCGGCTCGGCACCGCGCTGCGCAGCGAATTGCAGGATCTCACGCCGCTCACGGCAGATGAACTGCGGGCTGAACGCTGGTCGTTCTTCATGAAGCTCGGTTCCGTCTGAAGCGATGGCGCGAGGGCCGATCGAAAACGACCGCGAGGGCCGTGAGGTTCTGGAGAACATGCGCGGCGGCCCGGGCAGCGTCTCCGTCCGGCACTTCCGGTTTGACGGCAAGGGCGCGCCGGCGCGCTTCCTGATCCTCGAAATTCCACCGGGCGCAGCCGAAGGCGACCACGTCCACTATGCCGATGATCGCAATGGCACCGGCGCCTACGAAGAATTCTACTACGTGATCTCAGGGCGCGGAATAGCGACCTTGGGAAACAAGACGTATCCGGTCTCGGCGGGCGACTACTGGCATGCCCCGCTCGATCTGGCGCGCGGCCTTGCCAACAGCGATCCCCATGAAATCCTGAAGGTCCATCTGACCGTGGTCCTGCGAGCCCCAGCCTAGAGCGTCAGACAGGCGGTGTCTGCGATCTGCTGGGCACGCTCCGGCTCAGCACCTAGGCCGGTCAGCCCGAGGACCAGCATCGCACTAAGCCGCTCGCGCGCGGTATCGAGGCCGCTCCGTTCTTCGACAAGGTTCGCGAGCAGGACCTGGCACAGGCCCAGCCAGTAGAGCACGCCGCCCGTGCGTGCCGCATCGCGCAGCAGGCCCGCTGCGAGCGCCGCTTCGATATCAACCACGAGCCCGCGATTGAGCGGATGCGACGTCAGGGTTGAACTGGCGTTGCTGCGCAGGAGCACGATCGTCCGCTTCGGCTCTGCCAGCGCAAAAGCAGCGCCGACGCACATGCCGCCTGCGATCCGCACAAGGGGATCGGCAACATCGGAATTGGCCGCGGTGATACGGTCTTCCAAATCGCTCCGGACTTCCTCTGCGATGGCAGAAGCGAACGCAGGTTTATCCGAAAAATGATTGAAAAAACTGCCTTTTGCTACCCCAGCCCGCGCGACGACCTCATCGATGGGTATCGCATCGATCGGCTTTTCGGCCAGCAGTTCGAAGCCCGCCGAAATGAGGGCACTGCGCGTGCGGGCAGCGCGCGGTGACAAGGATGGGGGCGATTGGATGGGAAGCGAAGCCATGCACCCCCTCTACTTGACTATATGGTCAAAAGCAAGATATTTGACCATATAGTCAACTGCGACTCGCCACTGCCGAAGCGAGCCAGTCGGGAGAGAACCTGATGCCGGTGATCAAGATCGAGGACATTGCCCATGTCCGTTTTGCCGCGCCGAGGCTCGCCGAAATGCGCGGCTTTCTTCTGGATTTCGGGTTCGAAACCTTTGAACAGGGCGGCAAGCTATATGGCCGTGGCAGCGATGGACGTCCTTTTCTCCACGTCACCGAACCGGGCGAAGCGCGCTTCCTCGCTGTCGGGCTGCGCGCCGCTTCGGTGGAGGATCTTGAAACGCTGGCGCAGGCAGAAGGGGTGAGTGTCGAACCATTCGATGCGCCCGGCGGCGGGCATGTCGTCCAGTTGATTGATCCCAATGGCTATCAGGTGGAAGTTGTGGCGGGCCAGGAGGTCGGCGCGCCCACCCCGCCCGTCACCGATACACCGCACAACACAGCCACAGCCAAGCCGCGCCTGCGCGAGCCGATCCGGCTCCAGAGCAGCCCGGCGCATATCCAGCGCATTGGCCATGCCGTCCTGCGCGTAAAGGACTTCCGAGCCTCAGAAGCCTGGTACAAGGCGCGCTTCGGACTGCTTACTTCAGACGAAATCGAGGCGGCAAAGGACGTCCCCCTTGGCGCCTTCCTGCGCTGCGACCGCGGTGACGTGCCAAGCGATCACCACACCCTGTTCCTTGCGCAGTTGCCGGGGCCGCCGGGGCTGCTTCATGCCGCGTTCGAGGTTGCCGATCTGGACGACCTGATGCTGGGCCACCAGCACCTCAAGGCCGCTGGTCGGAAAGCCGCCTGGGGTGTCGGCCGCCACATCATGGGCAGCCAGATCTTCGATTACTGGCTCGATCCCTTCGGAAATGAACTCGAGCACTGGACCGATGGCGATCTCTTCACCGCCGCCGATCCGCCGAACAAGCAGACGATGCAGGCGCTGCTTGCCGTGCAGTGGGGCACGCCCCACCCGATGCAGACCGGACGCCTCGCGCCGCCCGTCGGCCTTGTCGCTTTCGTCATGGCGCTGCGCCTGCGCGTGCTCCGCCTCTTCAGCCGCAAACCCGAAGGAAATCCCGCATGAAGCTCGCCACCTACACCGCCGATGGCCGGACACGCACTGGCATCGTCGTCGAAGACCGCATCATCGACACTGGCCTTGAGGGCACGATGATCGACCTGATCCGCGATTGGGATGCCCTGAAGGATGGCCTTGCCGCTAAGGCCGTAGCGGGCGGCGGCATTCCCCTCGCCGAGGTCACACTTGAAGCGCCAGTCCAACGTCCGGGCAAGATTTTCGCCATTGGCCTAAACTATGCCGATCATATTGCTGAATCCAATATGAAAACCCCTGAGAGGCAGGTCTGGTTCACCAAGGCGCAGACCTCGGTCAACGCGCCCTTTGCCGATGTCGAGATCGCCAAGGGTACAATGACGGCAGACTACGAAGTCGAGCTCGTCGCGGTGATCGGCAAGGGCGGCAAGCATGTCTCCGCCGACGACGCGGCCGGGGCCATCTTTGGCTACTGCGTCGGCAACGATGTGACCGAGCGCATGTGGCAGCATGCCTCGCCGCAGTGGTCGCTCGGCAAGAGCTTCGACACACACGCTCCGATGGGCCCGTGGATCGTCACCGCTGATGAAGTCGGCGATCCCCACACGCTCGGCCTGCGCTGTTTCGTCAATGGTGAAAAGCGTCAGGATTCCAATACGTCCCATCTCGTTTTCAATATCTGGCAACAAGTTGAGCATCTCTCGGTCGGCATGACGCTCGAACCCGGCGATTGCCTCTTCACCGGCACCCCCGGCGGCGTCGGCGCGGCGATGGATCCTCGCCAGTTCCTCAAGGCAGGCGATGTCGTGCGCTGCGAGGTCGACGGACTTGGCCACATCGAGGCCACCATGGTCGCTGAGGGCTGATCCGGCATGCGCTGGGGCAGGCTTGCGGCGGCGCTCGCCATCGCGCTGGGCGCGGTGGCGGCGGGCCTCTGGGTGGAACGCGACGCGCTGGCCGACCGGGCCATCCGCGCCCGGCTGCAAGCCAGACCCGACACGAGCTTCATCGACGACAAGGAGCACATCCGCGTCCTCCTGTGCGGAACGGGCTCGCCTGAAGTCAGCGGCGCGCGGGCGCAGGCCTGCACGCTGGTATCGGCCGGCGGGCGGATGTTCCTGTTCGATGCGGGTGATGGCGCCGTCCGCTCGCTGCTGGGATCGAAAGTGCCGGTGGGGCAACTGGAGCGGGTCTTCGTCACCCACTTCCATTCGGACCACATCAATGATCTTGGCCCGCTGGTAAACCAGACGTGGATCTGGGGCCGCAAGGTGCCACTGGTGATCGAAGGTCCGGTGGGCATGAAGCGCGTCCTCGCCGGCCTTGCCGAAGCCTATGCGCTCGACGAGCAGTACCGCAGCGCCAACATGCCGCACCTCGCCGCGACGCGGGTCGCTGCGTTTGCCGATGGCCGCGAGATTGCAACGCCAGGCCCCGGCGCTTCGGTTCGTGTTTACGACGAAAGGCGGCGTCACCATCGACGCTGCGCTGGTCGCTCACGATCCGGTGCGCCCGGCGCTGGGGTACGTCCTGCGCTACAAGGGCAAGAAGGTGTTCATCAGTGGTGATACCGAAGTCAGCCCGGTCAATTTCGCCGCGATGCAGGGCGCGGATCTCGTCATCCACGAATCCTACGCGGCGCACATGGTCCGCCGAGCAATCCCGCAGATGCGCGCGCTCGGCATGAATTTCGAGGCCGAGGTGGCGACCCGCACGATCCCCTATCATGCCGATAACTGGAAGCTGGCGGAACAGGCGCAGCAGGCGGGCGTGAAGCATCTCGTGCTCACCCACCTCATTCCATGGCCGGACAGCTTCATCGTCCGGCACATGTACACCGAAGGCATGGCGGAGCGCTTTCACGGCGAACTGACTGTGGGCGAAGACGGCATGGTGATCGTGCTGTGAAGGAGAGCGGCGTGAACGGGTTCGATTGCGATGTCCTGATCGCGGGCGGCGGGCCGACCGGCGTCACGCTGGCGGTGCTGCTGGCGAAACGCGGGGTGAAGGTGATCGTCGCGGAGAAGGAGGGGGAGATCTATCCCCTGCCCCGAGCGGCGCACATCGATCATGAGGGCATGCGCATTCTGCAGGAGGCCGGGGCGGCGGATACCGTGATGGCCACCTGCCGCCGCGCCTCACGTTATGAGTTCCGGAACGCCAAGGGTGAAGTGCTGCTGTGCTTCGAAGGGTCTGACCGGATTGGCCCGGGCGGCTGGCCCGGTGCCAACATGATCCACCAGCCTTCGGTAGAGCTGGCCCTGCGGGCAAGCCTTGTCGCCTGCCCCGAAGCCGCGTTGCACAGCAATTGGGAGCTCGGCGCCTTTGCCGAGGATGCCGACGGCGTCACCGCCGAGATCGCGACGCCCGAGGGCAAGCGTACGATCCGCACGCGCTGGCTGATCGGAGCGGACGGCGCCCGTTCGCCGGTGCGCAAGGCGGTGGACATCGCATTCGATGATCTCAATTTCGAAGAACCGTGGCTGGTGGTCGACGTGCTGGTCGATGATCCCTCGCGCCTGCCTACCGCCAATCTCCAGATCTGCGATCCGAAGCGGCCGACGACCTGCGTGCTGATGGGCGAAGGGCGGCACCGCTGGGAGTTCATGATCCTCCCCGGCGAAACGCCAGAGCAGGTCAGCGACGACGCGTTCATCGAAAAACTGATGAAGCCCTGGAATGTCGAAGGCGCTGTTCGGCTCGAACGCAAGGCAGTCTACACCTTCCGCGCACGCATCGCCCGCGAGTGGCGCAAGGGCCGCGTCTGTCTGGCGGGCGATGCCGCGCATCAGACGCCGCCATTTGCCGGGCAGGGCATGTGCTCGGGCCTGCGCGATGCGGCAAACCTTGCGTGGAAACTGGCGGCTGTCATCCACGAGGGTGCGCCGGAAAACCTGCTGGACACCTATCAGCCCGAGCGCGAACCAAACCTGCGCGCCACGATCGCGATGGCCATCATGATGGGCCGCATGGTTTGCACAACCAGCCGCTGGGGCGCCTTCGTGCGCGACACCAAGATGCGCATCGGCCGCGCACTGGGCAAGCTGCCGACCACGCCGCCCGACTATCCGCCGATTTCTGCCGGGGCGATCCATACCGGCAGCGCGGGCGCCGGCAGCTACTTCCCGCAGGCCATTGCAGAGGGCGGAGCGAAGCTGGACGACGCGCTGGGCGACGTTGCCTTGCTCATCACCCGCGATGCGCTGGCTGGGCAGGCGCTTTTGCCCTTTGCCCGCAAGCTCGGCGGCTGGCTGGAGAAGAATGGCGCGGAGGCCGTCCTCGTGCGGCCCGATCACTACGTGTTCGGCACGGGCCATCCGGAAGCGCTGCGCAGTGCATGGCAGGCCGCAACCGGCCTTGAGCCGCCCTCTCCCCTCGCCTAAGCGGAGGACGGCCCGCATCGGGTCACGAGGGAGATTGGCTGGGATGCCGGCAATGCAGGAGCAGGACTGGGTCCACTGGGCCATTGGGCGGATCGAGGCGGACTATGCCCGCTCGGCCGATACGCACCTGCTGCCGGTGCCGCTCCCGGCGCTGCCGGGCATCGCGATCTACCTCAAGGACGAGAGCAGCCATCCGACGGGCAGCCTCAAGCACCGCCTAGCGCGCTCGCTGTTCCTGCACGCGCTGTGCAGCGGCTGGATCGGGCCGGATACGACGGTGGTTGAGGCATCTTCGGGCTCCACGGCTGTCTCCGAAGCCTATTTCGCGCGTATGCTTGGCCTGCCCTTTGTGGCCGTGATCCCCGAACGCACGGCGCGCGAGAAGATTGCCGCGATCGAAGCTCTGGGCGGCACGTGCCACGGCGTTGCGGATCCGGGTACCGTCCACGCCGTAGCGGCACGCATCGCTGCCCAGTGCGGCGGGCACCACATCGACCAGTTCACCTTTGCCGAACGCGCGACCGACTGGCGCGGTAACAACAACATCGCCGAAAGCATTTTTACGCAGATGCGCCGCGAGCCGCATCCGGTGCCGACCTGGATCGTCTGCGGTGCGGGAACGGGCGGCACTTCGGCAACCATCGGCAGGTTCCTGCGCTACTATCGCCATCCCACCCAACTGTGCCTGGCTGATCCTGCCTCATCGGCCTTCCACCGCCACTGGTACGACCGCACGCAAAGCGCTGGCACTGGCGAGCCATGCCATATCGAAGGGATCGGCCGCCCGCGCGTGGAGGCCTCGTTCGTCCCCAGCGTGATCGACCGCGCCGAAGTGGTAGCCGACCGCGCTTCCATCGGCGCGGCGCGGGCGCTGTCTCGCCATCTCGGGCGCCGCGTTGGCGGCTCGACCGGGACCAACCTCGTCGCCTGCGCCCGCATCGCTGCCGAGATGGCCGGGCGCAGTGAGGACGGCGCTATCGTATCGATCCTGTGCGATTCCGGGGAGCGCTATGCCTCCACGCTCTACAGCGACGATTGGCTGGCGGCGCAGGGCCTCGATGTCAGCGCGGACGAAGCGCGGATGGCGCGCTTTCTGGCGGAAGGCTGCTGGCAGGACTGACCCTACCAGGGAATGATCAGTTGCTTGCCGTCCCAGTTTTCGGACTCATGGCGCGCGCGGGCATACATGCCGCGGATGATCTCGCTTTCAGGGTAAAGCTCGATCATGTGGCCCATGGTTGCCCGCGCATCGATATAGCAGATCTGCGCGCCGAAGCTGACGATGAACTCGCTCGCCACCGGCATTCCCGCCGCAACATAGCGGTCGCGGGTACCTTCATAGTCCTCGCAAAACATCGCCATGTGGTGGATGCCCTGCTCCCCGTTCGGGTACATGTCGTGGAAAGCGCTCGGCCCGGTCGAGACCAGCTCGACCAGTTCGATGTTGAGGTCACCGCTTTGCACGAACACGCCGCGGATGCGGATCGGCTCGGCGGGCTGGCCGCGATAGACGTGGTTATCCAGCACCCCGTTTCCGCCGCCGATGAACGGCCCCATGCCGAATAGCTTGTTATAGCGCGCGCAGGCCGCCTCGAGGTTGTCCACCACATGGCAGACCTGAATGAACGCGCCGCTTGGTACGATGCTTGAATCTGGCATGGGCACTCCCTCCCCTAGTCGACAACGGCCTCCACGAGGCTCGGGACATTGGCTGCGAACGACCACTTGAGCGCTTCGTCGAGTTCGGCCGCCGTCTCCGCGCGCCGTGCCACCACGCCCTGTGCCTGCGCCAGCGCGCAGAAATCGAGATCGGGCAGCTGCGTTCCCGGCAGCTTCTGGATGCCGAAGCGCCGACCGAAGCTGTGGAGCGCCTCGTAACGGCCGTTGCGGATGATGACGAAGCTGACCGGCGTCCCGAGTTGCGCCGCGGCGTGGAGGCCCTGGATCGCATACATGCTGGCGCCGTCGCCCAGCAGCGCGATGACCTTGTCGCTGGGGCGCGCCAGTGCCGTGCCGATGGCGGCGGGAAGACCGTATCCCAGCCCGCCGCTCGCCGTCGTGTAGAAGGTATCGCGTTCGACGATTGGCAGCCGGTCGTGCATTGCGCCCCGGCTGGAGGCGGCTTCTTCGACGATGATCGAGCCCTTGGGGCGATGCGCGGCGATCTGCTGGAGCAAGTAGGCATCGGTCATTACACTGCCATCCAGACGCGGCAGAGGTGTCAGCGGCGGCGGAGGATCGCGCCGCAACCGCGCCGGATCGGCCAGCAGCTTCTCCAGCGCGAGACGGCAGTTCGCGACAACGGCGTTACCTTCAGGCAGCCAGGCGGCATGGACCGGATTGTCGCCGATGAACCATAAGTCCGCGCCCTCCGGCACATGCGGGCCGAACCCTTCGACGTGGTAGAGCGACATCGGCCCGCCGAGCACGAGGATCAGGTCGTGCCCGGCAAGGCTCTCCACAATCGCCTCGCGCCCTGCCGTCAGGAACCCGCGAAACAGCGGATGGTTCTCCGGAAAACTGCACTGCGAGGAGAGCGGCGCAACCCACACGCCGGCCTGATGCCGTTCGGCAAGCGCGATCACCTGACCCCACGCGCCGTCCCGGCCCACCCCGGCACCAACCACGATGACGGGCCGCTCCGCCTTCGCCAGCGCTGCTGCCACTTCCGCCAGCGCCGCCGGATCGCCGGGATTGCGGGCGAACATGCGCCTTGCGGGCACAGGATCGCATTCCTGATCCCAATCGTCGATCGGCACCGAAACGAAGGTCGGCCCCCACGGCGGCTCCATTGCCACGTGATAGGCCCGTGCAATGGCGGCGGGAACATCCTGCGCCCGTGCCGGCTCGCACGCCCATTTCACGAAAGGCTGCGGAAACTCTGTCGCCTGCTGCGCGAACAGGAACGGCTCATAAGGCAGGATCGAGCGCGCCTGCTGGCCAGCCGTTACCACCAGCGGGGTCTGGTTCTTGTAGGCCGTGAAGAGGTTGCCGAGCGCATGGCCGGTCCCGGCCGAACTGTGCAGATTGACCAGCGCGGCATTGCGGCTTGCCTGCGCAAAACCGTCCGCCATGGCCAGCACCACAGACTCCTGAAGCCCCAGAACATAGCGGAAATGCTCCGGAAAATCGCGGAACATCGGCAGTTCGGTCGAGCCCGGGTTGCCGAACACCGTCGTCATTCCATAGGCTTCGAGCAGGGCGAAGGTCGCCTCGCGAACGGTCGTCATGGTCTCTCCCGTGGCAGTTGCGTGCGGTTCTGCTCCCCCGCAGCATCAAACACAACCGCCGCTAGCCACTGTGCTCGCGGTGCGAAACGCGCGCACAACAAAGCCCCTTGCCGAGCGACATCCAGACCGCAATGAATGGCAGCAAGAGCAAAAGAGGATGCCCCTGATGAATACGCGCCATCTCGTCGATCCCGATTTCCTGCCGCTGATCGACCTGCTCCCCAACAATGCCTTCACGCGTGAGAGCTTGCCCGCGATCCGCACGGAATCGGAAAACCGCTTCGCCTTTGTCGGCGCGCCGCCGATCGCACCCGAAATCAAGGTGATCGAGGGCGAAGGCGGGCCGCTCGAAGTCTATTGGTACGATCCTGCACCGGGCACGTCAGGCCGCGCCGCGCTGCTCCACATTCACGGCGGCGGGATGGTCATCGGTTCTGCGCGCTCGATGCAGCAGGCGCCTTCGGGCATGGCGGCGGCACTGGGCATTCCGGTCGCCTCGGTCGAATACCGGCTCGCACCCGATCATCCCTTCCCCGCACCGCAGAACGATTGCTACGCCGCTCTCAAGTGGCTCGCCGCCAATGCCGACGCGCTGGGGGTTGATGCCGCACGCATCGGCATCACCGGAGAGAGTGCGGGCGGCGGGCTGGCCGCAGCGACGGCGCTGATGGCGCGCGATCTCGGTGGCCCCGCGCTTGCCGCGCAGTTCCTTACCTATCCGATGCTCGATCACCGCACTGGTAGCCACGATTGCCCCTATGGCAACCCGATCACCGGCGAGTTCGTGTGGACGCGCCTCCACAACCAGTTCGGCTGGGAATGCCTCAAGGGCGATTATGCCGCCGATGATGATCGCAAGGGCTGGTTTTCTCCCGCACTTGCCGAAGATGTCTCGGGCCTGCCGCCGACATGGATCGGCACCGGCAGCCTTGACCTGTTCCTCGACGAGGACATGGATTACGCCTTGCGCCTCGTGAAGGCGGGTGTGCCGGTGGAACTCCACTCCTATCCGGGGGCGATCCACGCTTTCAACGCGATTGCCGAAGCGACCACGGCCAAGGCCTTCACTCGCGATCTGCTGGGAGCGATGGCCCGCATACTCAAGGTATGAGCAGCCCTAGGGCAGGCCATTAGGAATTCTGAAGTCCACGCCGTTTTTCACGATCGGCCCAATTCGCCATTCCAATCCGGCGCGGCACAATTAAGCTCGTCCCCAAAGGCCGAGAGGGAGCCCCATGAATTTCGAGACGTTCATCACCTGCGCCGTCACCGGCTCGGGCAACACCGCCGACAAGCATCCGGGCCTGCCCGTCACCCCTGTGCAGATCGCCGATGCAGCGATCGAGGCTGCCAAGGCCGGCGCGGCCATCGCGCACATCCACGTCCGCGATCCGGAAACGGGCAAGGGCAGCCGCGACGTGGCGCTTTACCGCGAAGTGGTCGAACGCATCCGCGCGAGTGACACCGACGTTGTCATCAATCTCACCGCCGGCATGGGCGGCGATATCGTGTTCGGCCCGGGCGAGAACCCCTTCCCGCTCGACCCCGCCGGCACCGACATGGTTGGCCCGATGGAGCGCCTGCTCCATGTGCAGGAACTGCTGCCCGAGATTTGCACGCTCGATTGCGGCACGATGAACTTCGCCGAAGCCGATTACGTGATGACCAACACGCCCGGCATGCTCCGCACGATGGCCGCCGAAGTGCAGCGCCTTGGCGTGCGACCGGAACTCGAAGTGTTCGATACCGGCCACCTCGTGTTCGTGAAGGAGATGATCCGCGACGGGCTGCTCGATGATCCCGTCATGATCCAGCTGTGCATGGGCATCCCCTATGGTGCACCGGACGATCCGCTGACGACGATGGCGATGGTTCACCAGCTGCCGCCGGGCGCTGTTTTCAGCGGCTTCTCGATTGGCCGAAACCAGCTGCCGTTCGTCGCGATGGCAGCGCTCGCGGGCGGCAACGTGCGCGTCGGGCTGGAGGACAACCTCTATATCGGACGCGGCCAACTCGCCACCAACGGCCAACTTACCGAGCGAGCGGTGCAGATCCTAACCGGCATGGGCGCACGCATCCTCACCCCCGCCGAAGTACGCACCAAGCTCAAACTGCAGAAGCGCTGAAACGCATGGCTCCGGCATCCCTCCCCACTCCGCTCACCCTGAGCTTGTCGAAGGGTCCTGGCGCGGCGGTTGGATGAGATGCTTCGACAAGCTCAGCATGAGCGGACTTTGGGGAATTTGACTGGGATTTCTCGCGAAGCCTCAGTGGAGATTTGAAAAATGACATCCGAGGCTGGTTCAAACATCCGGAAAGTCGGCATCGTTGGCGGCGGCGTGATCGGCGCCGGTTGGGCCGCCCGCTTCGTGCTCAACGGGATCGACGTTTCGATCTACGATCCCGACCCCGAAATCGAGCGCAAGACTGCCGCCGTCATCGCCAATGCCCGCCGCGCGCTGAGCCGCCTGTTCGGCAATGCGCTGCCAGCAGAAGGCAGCATCACCTTCGCGGCCAATCTTCAGGACGCAGTGCGAGACGCTGATTTCATTCAGGAAAGCCTGCCCGAACGCGAAGATCTCAAGATTCGTCTGCTTGCCGAAATGGACGCTGCGATGCCCGCCCATGCGGTGATCGGTTCATCGACCTCGGGCCTCCTTCCCACCAAGCTCCAATCCGGCATGGCGCGGCCTGATCGGCTAGTGGTCGGCCACCCGTTCAATCCGGTCTACCTTCTGCCGCTCGTCGAAATCTGCGGCGGCGACCAAACCAGCCAGGAAACGAAGGACATCGCCGCTGCCGTCTACACGCAGATCGGCATGAAGGTGCTCCACGTCCGCAAGGAAATCGACGGTTTCATCGCAGACCGCCTGCTCGAAGCCGTGTGGCGCGAGGCGCTGTGGCTGATCAACGACGGCATCGCTACGGCCTCCGAAATCGACGACGCGGTCCGTTTCGGCGCGGGCATGCGCTGGTCGTTCATGGGCACGTTCCTCGTCTACCGGCTCGCGGGCGGCGAGGAAGGCATGCGCCATTTCCTCCACCAGTTCGGCCCCTCCATGGAATGGCCGTGGACCAAGCTCATCGGCCCCAAGCTGACCGACGAACTGATCGAGACCATCGCCCGCCAGTCCGACGAGCAGGCCGGCGGCATCGACCTGCGCACCTACGAAAAGCTGCGTGACGATTGCCTCGTCGACCTCACCCACGCGCTCGAACGCAACGACTTCGCCTCGGGCCAGATCGCCCGCGCTCACCGGGCGCGGCTCACAGACGCGGGCAAGAGCGCAGCACCCGCCATCGGCTCGATCCGTGATGACGGGCGCATGCTCACCATCGCCACCCCGGTCCAGCCCGAGTGGATCGACTACAACGAGCACCTAACCGAATACTGCTATCTGAAGCTCTTCGGCGATGCGACCGACGTTGTCCTCGGCGCCATCGGCGCGGGCGCGGACTACGTCGCGGCGGGCCATTCGTGGTATACGGTCGAAACCCATATCCGCCACCTTGGCCAGGCCCGACTGGGCGACAGCGTGGAAGTGCGCACGCGCGTTGTCGCTGCCGATGCGAAGCGGCTGCACGTGTTCCACGAGATGGTCCGCGGCCCCGAAGCCGTGGTGATCGCCACCGCCGAGCATATGCTGGTTCACGTCAACGCCGCTGCGGAAAAGTCGGTCCCCGCGCCCGACGCCATGCAGCAGGCCGCTCAGGCACTCGTCACGGCGCAAGCATCGCTTGCGCCGCCCGAAGGCATGGGCCGGCAGATCAGGATGCCGGGCTGAGGCCAAGCTTAGGGGGGGATCGCATACCGCATGGCCTTGGTTGAGACGCGCTCGATCGATTACGTCCCCCTCGCCGAACGGCGCGGCAAGGTGCATCATCTCTGGCCGGTGTGGTTCATGGGTGACGCCCATCTTGCCACGCTTGCGACAGGCGCGATCAGCGTGGTCGGCGGGCTGGACCTGTTCTGGTCGAGCCTTGCAGTGATCGGCGGCTGCGCGTTCGGCACCGTGCTGATGGCGCTCCATTGCACACAGGGGCCGCACCTCGGCCTGCCGCAGATGATCCAGTCGCGCCCGCAGTTCGGCTACATCGGCGCGCTGCTCGTGTGGATCGTGGCGCTGTTCACCTACATCGGCTTCAACGCGCTCAACCAGTCGCTCGCCGCCAGCACTCTGCACGAACTTGTCGGCCTGCCAGAGGCGCCAGCGATCATCGGTTTCGGCCTCGTCGCCGCGCTGGTTGCGGGGATCGGGTACGACATCATCCACGCCACCCAGCGTGTGCTCGCCTATATCATGCTGGCAGCGCTGGCGGTCTATACGGTGGGCTTCTTCACCGCGTTCGATCTTGGCGCGCTGCTGAAACCTGGCGAGTTCAAGCTCACGCTATTCCTCGTCCAGTTCTTCGCCGCTGCCGGATATCAACTCAGCTGGTCGATCTACGTCTCGGACTACTCGCGCTATCTCCCGCGCGAGGTCGGCATCCGTTCGGCCTTCCTGTGGACCTTCTGCGGCGCATTCATCGGCGGCACATGGATGATGCTGGTCGGCGCCTTTGCGGGCGCAACGTTCACCGATCCCGATATCGTCGTCGCCCTCCGCCGCAGCGCGGATGCCATGTTCGGCGGCTTCGGTTGGCTCATGCTGGTGAGCAGCTTCTTCGGGCTGATCACGATCACCTCGCTCAACCTCTACGGTTCCTCGCTCACCCTGCTCAGCGTGATTGACAGCGTGCGCCCGATCCAGCTTGGCGCATCCTCTCGCCTCGTATCGCTCATCGTCTGCCTGATCGCCTCGCTGTCGCTCTCGCTCGGCATGGGCGGCAACGTGCTTCACCAGTTCGAAGCCTTCCTCGGCGTGCTCGTCTACCTGTTCACGCCGTGGACCGCGATCAACCTCGCGGACTTCTTCTTCGTGCGCAAAGGCCACTATTCGATCCGCGCGATGTTCATAGCGGACGGCATCTACGGCCGCTGGAACTGGCGCGGGCTCACCGCCTACGCCGTGGGCTTCACCGCGATGATCCCCTTCTTCAAGACCGAGCTCTACGTCGGCCCGGTCGCGCAGAGCCTTGGCGGCGCTGACATCTCGATGCTTATCGGTTTGCCGGTTTCGGCGGCGGTCTACTTGCTGCTCTGCCGCAATCTCGACCTTGCGCGGGAACTGGCGCAGATCCCCGCTCTCGACCGCAATCTCGAAACGGAGCCTGTGCGGTGATCATGCGGCTCGCAGCGCTGGCGCTGGCCTTGTTTGCCGTGCCGGCCATGGCAAAACCCAACGCCTTCCCGGACCGCTTCGATCCCATCGGCACCCCGGTGCAAAGCCTCGTCAGCGGCGAAGGCCGCACGCTCCACTACACCGATACCGGCGAGGCGGGCTGGCGCCCGATGCTGTTCATTGGCGGGGTGGGAACAAGCGCCCGCGCGCCCGAACTTGTAGCTTTCCTCGATACCCTGCGGCGCCGGTTGCATGTCCGGATCATATCGGTCGAACGCAACGGCCTTGGCGATACCGCCTATGATCCGAACTGGACTTTCGCAGACTATGTCGGCGAAGTCAGGCAGGTCCTCGGCCACCTCAAGATCGACCGGTTCGCCCTCGTCGCCATCTCCGGGGGCGGCGCCTATGCGGGCCACATCGCCGCTGCCATGCCAGAGCGGATCACCTCATGGCACATGCTGGCGGCCATCGCCTCGCTCCCGGCGGAAAGTCCGGTTTGCAAGGCCGATCCTGCCGCGCTTGAAGCCATGCTGGCCAAGCAGGTTGGCGCCCCGCGCGAGTTCTGGGCCATGCCGGCAGACGGTGTCGCCGCGCATGTCCCCGGCTTTGCCGACCGCGCAGCAGACGAAGGCGCGCATGCCTACTTCATCGCCGGCCAGCACGGCGATGCCCGTGCTGTGGCCCGCGAATATCGCAGCTTCTGCAATGCGCCCGCCGCTGTCACTCGCTTCCCCGCCCCCGCGTTCTTCACGTATGGCGAGGCGGACAAGCTCGTTCCGCCCGCGCAAGGCGAATACTGGGCCGCGAAAGTCGCCGGCAAGGTCACTTTCCGCCGCTACCCCGGCGAGGGGCACGACGTGCAATACCGGCACTGGGATCAGGTTCTGCTCGATGTTTCAGGCCGCGGCGGGGAGACACTGGTGTGCCGCGGCGGCAAATCGCAGCTTGTCTCCGGCATCATCGCACCAGCAGCAATGCCCAAGGGCAGCACACTCGGCCTCTGCGCCTGGAACAGGAAGGAGCCAAGCCATGCCGGACAATGAACCCCACGGCCTCACCACGCCGCTGGAAGGCATCGCCGCCGATCCGTTCCAGCCGGGCGAGGCGATCCCTGCCCCGCTACGCCTCATCCGCCCCACCGTCCCGCGCGAGTGGGTCGATTACAACGGGCACATGAGCGAGAGCTGCTATCTCCTCGTCTTCGGCGATCAGTCGGACGCCTTTTTTCGCAAGATCGGCATCGACGAGGCTTACCGCGCGGGCGGACATTCGCTGTTCACCGTGCAGACGATGATCTTCAACCTCGCCGAAGCGCATCTCGGCGATCCGCTCGATCTCGCGATCCAGCTGATCGATGCGGACGACAAGCGCCTCCACATCTTCCACACCATGCACCACGGCAAAACCGGCGAACTGCTGGCGACCGGCGAGCAGATGCTAGTGCATGTGGACATGAACGCAGGCCGCTCCACCCCCATGCCGCCCGAGCTGCACGCGCGGGTACACGCCGTTCTCGCCGCCCACGCGGGCCTCGAACGCCCGAGCCAGGTCGGCCGCTCCATCGGAATCAGACGGGACAAGAAGTGATGCATTTCGAACTTTCCTCCGAACAGCAGATGCTGGTCGATACGGTCCGCCGCTTTGTCGAGACCGAACTCTATCCGCACGAGAAGCTGGTCGAGGACACCGACAACGTGCCCGCAGACCTCGCTGACGAGATCCGGCGCAAGTCGAAGGAACTTGGCCTCTACGCGGTCAATATGCCCGCCGAACTTGGTGGCGGCGGCCTCGGCACATTCGATACAACGCTCATGGAGCGCGAGCTCGGCCGCGCCAGCTACGGACTGCAGATGATGATCGCGCGCCCCAGCAACATCCTGCGCGGCTGCACCGGCAGCCAGATCGAGGAATACCTTCTCCCCACGATCCGGGGCGAACGCCACGATTGCCTCGCCATGACCGAGCCCGATGCAGGGTCCGACGTCCGCTCGATGCGCACCTTTGCGCGCCGCGATGGCGATGACTTCGTGATCAACGGCTCCAAGCACTTCATCAGCCACGCCGATGTCGCCGATTTCGTGATCCTCTGCGCCGCGACTGGCGAAGCGGGCGGGAAGAAGACCATCAGCTGCTTCCTTGTCGATTTCGACACCCCCGGCCTCACCCGCCGTCGCGGGCCGAAGTGCGTCTCGCATCGCGGCTATCACCAGTGCGAACTGATCTTCGAAGAC
Source organism: Novosphingobium sediminis (assembly GCF_007991615.1). Lineage (GTDB taxonomy): Bacteria > Pseudomonadota > Alphaproteobacteria > Sphingomonadales > Sphingomonadaceae > Novosphingobium > Novosphingobium sediminis. The sequence continues at coordinate 29,975 of NZ_BJYR01000003.1, forward strand.
TGCCGCGTACCTGCCTCCGCCCTGCTGGGCGAGCTCGACAAGGGCTTCGAACTGATGGGCCAGTGGCTCGGCTCGACCCGCCTGCAAGTCGCCACCACCTCGGTCGGGCGCGGCCAGCGTGTGCTCGAAATGGCGACGCAGTGGGCCGCAACCCGCAAGCAGTTCGGGCAGGCCATCGGCAAATTCCAGGGCACCGGCTTCAAGCTCGCGGACATGAAGACCGAACTCGAAGCGGCCGAACTCCTCACCTTCCGCGCGGCGTGGAAGGACGATCAGGGCACGATGACCGATACTGATGCCGCGATGGCAAAGCTCTTCGCCTCCGAAGCGCTTGCCCGCGTGACGGACAATGCGCTCCAGATCTTTGGCGGCATGGGCCTGATGGACGAACTCCCCATCGAACGCTTCTGGCGCGATGCGCGCGTCGAGCGCATCTGGGACGGCACCAGCGAGATCCAGCGCCACATCATCAGCCGCGCACTGCTGCGTCCGCTGGAGGCATGACTTCGGATCGCCTCACACGCTTGCTGCGCCCGCGCAGTCTGGCATTGGTCGGCGGCAAGGCGGCAGAAGAAGCCGTGCGCCAGTGCCGGGCGTTGGGCTTTGCCGGACCGATCTGGCCGGTAAACCCGAAGCGCTCGGAAATGGCGGGCCTGCCCTGCTTTCCGGATATGGCCTCACTGCCAGAAGCGCCCGATGCAGTGTTCGTCGCGGCTCCCGCACCTGCGACCATCGCACTTGCAGCTGAACTGCAAGGCACCGGCGGCGCGATTTGCTACGCTGCCGACTTTGCCGAAAGCGGCGAGGAAGGCCGCGAACGGCAAGCCGCATTGCTGGAGGCCGCACAGGGCGTCCCGCTGATCGGCCCAAATTGCTACGGCATGCTCAACCTGTTCGACCGGGTGGCGCTGTGGCCAGACCAGCACGGCTGCCTGCCCATAGAGCATGGCCCCCATGGCCAGCGTGGCGTCGCCATCGTCAGCCAGAGCGGCAACCTTGCGCTCAACCTCACGATGCAGACGCGCGGCCTGCCCATTGGCTATGTCATATCGGTCGGCAACTGTGCTGACGTCACGCCGGCAGACCTGATCGAAGCGCTGATCGCCGATGAACGGGTTAGCGCCATCGGCCTGCATCTCGAAGGTCTTGGTTCGGTTGCGCGGTTCTCCGAAGCCTGCCTCGCCGCGCGCAAGGCTGGCATTCCGCTGGTTGCACTCAAGACGGGCGCTTCGGCCAAGGGCGCAGCGCTCACGATGTCGCACACCAGTTCGCTCGCGGGAGCCGATGCGCTGACCAATGCGCTGTTCGCGCGCTACGGCGTCGCCCGCGCGCATGATCCGGCCACGTTCCTCGAAACGCTGAAGCTGCTGCACGTTGCAGGCCCCTTGCGCGGGCGGCGGATCACCAGTGCAAGCTGCTCAGGCGGCGAAGCCTCGCTCACCGCCGATCTTGCCGAAGCCGCCGGCCTCGAAACGCCGGACTTCCCGGCTGCGACGCAGGCCACGCTCGAAGAAGTCCTCGGCCCCCGCGTCCATGTCGCCAACCCGCTGGACTACCACACATACATTTGGGGCGATCTCGCCGCGACCACCGCGTGCTTCAGCGCCATGCTCGGCGCGGACTTCGAAGCCTCGCTGCTGATCCTCGATTTCCCGCGTACCGACCGCTGCAGCGCTGCCGACTGGGATGTAACGCTCGCCGCCTACCGCGCGGCATGCCGCGCACCTGCGGCTCCCGGCACGGTCCGCATCGTCGTCAGCTCTCTGAGCGAAACGATGCCGGAAACCGTTGCAGCCGCGCTGCTCGCCGAAGGCATCCTTCCCGCCGCCGGACTTCCCGAAGCCTTACGCGCCATCGCCGCTGCCGCCAGCATCGGCGAAGCGTGGGCGAACCCTGCGCCAGATCCTCTGCCCGAATTGCCCGGGACGATCCACGGTGAACCTGCAAGCTGGGATGAAGTTCGCAGCAAGGCGGTGCTCGCCGCAGCAGGCGTTCCCATCGCGCGCGGCAAAGTGCTGACCCTTGCCGAACTGGAAGACCCGGCAACTCAGCTTCCCGCACCATTCCCATTGGTACTCAAGGCAGTAGGCGCCGATCTTGCACACAAGACCGAGGTTGGCGGCGTTGCCCTCAACCTATCCGGCCGCGATGCCCTGCTTGCCGCCGCCAAGGGAATGAGCCGCCTCTCCGACACGTTCCTGATCGAGGAAATGGTTGGCGGCGCGGTGGCAGAACTGATCGTCGGCGTCGGACGTGATCCGCAGTTCGGGTTGTTCCTCACCCTCGGCGCGGGCGGCATTTTCGTCGAGTTGCTGCGCCAGACCGAACAAATCCTGCTGCCGGCCAGCCACGCCGATATCGAGGCCGCGCTAGCCCGCCTCCCGCTCCACAAGGTGCTGACAGGCTATCGCGGCAAGCCCGGCTGCGACATGTCCGCGCTGGTGAACGCCATCGCCGTGATCGCCGGATGGGCCATGGCCCACGCTGATCGGCTCGAAGAAATGGACGTCAATCCGCTCCTTGCGCTCACCACCGGGGCCGTGGCGGTAGACGCCCTCATCCGCATCAGGGAACCGCAAGCATGACCGCCGTGAAGCTCGAAAACCGTGATGGTATTCTCCTCATCACGCTCGACCGGCCCAAGGCCAATGCCATCGACGTGGCCACCAGCCTAGAACTCTACGCCGCCTTCAAGGCACTGAACGACGACCCTGCTCTGCGCGTTGGCGTCATTACCGGCACGGGCCGCTTCTTTTCCGCCGGGTGGGATCTGGGCGCCGCCAACGATGGCGAAGCCGTCGATGCCGATCATGGCCCGGGCGGGTTTGCCGGCCTCACCGAATACTTCAGCCTGACCAAGCCGGTGATCGCCGCGGTCAATGGCCTCGCAGTCGGCGGCGGGTTCGAACTGGCGCTTGCGGCGGACCTCATTGTCGCCAGCGAAACGGCAAAGTTCTGGCTGCCCGAAGCGCAACTGGGGATGCTTCCCGATTCCGGGGGCCTGCTGCGCCTGCCCAAGGCCATCCCTGCCCGGCTTGCCCGCGAAATGATCCTTACCGGGCGGCGCATGGATGCGGCCGAGGCGCTGGCACTGAACCTCGTCAACCGGGTGGTGCCGGGGGAAGCTCTGCTCGAAACCGCGCTGGAACTGGCTGCGACCATCGCGAAATCCGCACCCCTCGCCATTACCGCGGCGCGCGATATCCTCCGCGAGACCGAGGCGCAGGGTGTCGAAGCCGGCTACAAGCACATGCGCAGCGGCGCGATCCCATCGTATCAGGCAATGCTGAAATCGGAGGATGCCCTCGAAGGCCCCCGCGCCTTCGCCGAAGGCCGTGCGCCGGAGTGGAAGGGGCGCTAGGCCGCTTCCCAATCCACCGGCGCGACGCGCGGCAGGATCACCAGCCAGCCGACCAGACCCAGCACGTTGACCAGCCCGGCCAGCAGGAACGCCGTGCCATAGGAACCGCCCCCGGCGTCGATCAACACGCCCGCAAAAAACACGCCGATGATGCCCGGCATATTGCCCATCATGTTCTGCACCCCCACCCAGCGCGCGGCTGCGCCCGGTCCGGCCATGATCTGCGGGATCATGAAGTACGCGGGAGAGGAGAACCCGAGAAAGATCTCGTACACGAACAGCAGCGCGATGCAGGTCCCGATCGGCATGAACGGCATCGCCAGCATGCAGCCCAGCCCTGCCAGATGCGCCAGCGCCAGCGGAGCCTTGAGCGTCAATGAAGGCGACCAGCCGCGCTGGATCAGCTTGTCGAACGCCCAACCCGCCGCCAGCGCCGCCAGCGCGTTGACGAGGTAGGCGCTGGCGACAACCTCGGCCATCTGCTCCTTGGAAAAGCCGCGCTGCATTTCGAGGTACATCGGCAGGTAGCCGAGGATGAAATACCAGTTCCAGTTGCCTGCAAAGTGCCCCAGCGAAGCCCCCCACAGCGCCCGGCGGGAAAGGATCTGGCGCATGGTCACAACCGGCCCTGCCCCGTCCTGCGCTTGCGTTGTCTCCTGGATCCGCACTCGGCTCCAGGGCAGCAGCCACAGCAGCGACAGCGCTCCAAACAGTATGAAGGTTGGCCGCCAGCCCCAGCGCGCCATCAGCATGCCGCCGATCAGCGTCCCTGCCGCTGGTCCGACCAGATAGCCGAAGCCGATCAGCCCGTTGGCCAGCCCCATCTGCGCGCGCGGCACATTGCTGGCGATGATCTTGGACGTGGTGGTGAAGGCAACGCTCTCACCCATCCCCAGCATCAGGCGCAGCACGAATAGCCCGGCAAAGCCCTGCACGAACCCCGTCAGCAGCGTGGAAACCGACCAAAGCGTGGCGCCGATCGCCAGCACCAGCTTGCCGCCCAGCCGATCAGATAGCGCGCCTGCCGGCAGCTGGCAGAACGCATAGGCAAAGTAGAACCCCGCCGCGAGCGCGCCGTAGGCCGTGGCGCTGAGGTGCAGGTCCGTGCGGATCTGTGTCGCGCCCGTCGCGAGGTTGCCGCGGTCGATGTAGTTGATGAACAGGCTGGTTGCCATGAGGCCGACCAGCAGCAGCGGCGCGGTGGTGCGAAGCGATCCGGCTTCACTCCGCATAGTCAGAGCCCTGCCTGTCGAGCATCCGCTTCAGCGCCGCGAAATGCAGTTCTATCCGGTCCAGCCCTTCGACCTGCGCGGAGGTGGTATACTGCTCGACCGTTCGGCCCAGCGCCGGTTCGTCAACCAACCGGATCTTCCCTCCGCTCGATTGCGCGAGGATCTGCGTCATCGCTGCACGCTCGAAGAAGTAGAGCGTGTTGAATGCCTCCGCGACGCTCTTGCCCGTTGTCACCACACCATGATTGCGCAGCAGCAGCACGGCCTTGCCGCCCAGAGCAGCAGCCATCCGCCGCCCCTCACCGCTGTCCAGCGCGAACCCTTCATATGCACACAGCGCGACGAGCCCTGAAAAACCGATGGCATTCTGGCTTGCCATCAGGAGTTCGGGCTCCTCCAGCATCGAGAGCGCCGTGGCATAGGGCATATGCGTGTGCATCACGCAGCGCACATCGGGCCGGGCGGCGTGGAGCGGAGCATGAATGTGGAACGCGGTGTCCTCGACCGGTCCCGTGCCTGCCAGCTTGTTGCCTGCGAAATCCACCACAAGGAAATCCGAGGCACGGATTTCCGACCAGTGCAGGCCGAACGGGGCAAGCAGGAAGCGGTCCGCATGGCCCGGCACCAGCAGCGTGAAGTGGTTATCGATCCCCTCGTGGTAACCGAAATGGACCGCCAGCCGGTGCGCGGCGGCAAGGTCTACCCGCGCCTGCCATTCGGCTTCGTCCAACCCGGCACCTGGCATCAGCGCGCAGGCTCAGGCGCGCCGTCAAGCTCGCGGATCAACGGTTTGCGCAGCAGCAGGATTACGGCCGCACCAACTACGCCAATGGCGGCATCCATGGTCCAGAATGCCGATGGGCTCATCGTGTCGAAGTAGCTGCCGACCCAACCCGCGGTGACGTGCGCGGCGAACGGAGAGAGGAACGCAACGCCCATAAGGGTCGAGGCGACGCGCGGCGGCGCTGCCTTGCTGACGATCGCCATGGTGGTCGGCCAGTAGTACATCCAGCCCAGCCCCATGATGAGCCAGCCTGCGACGGCCCAGAACGCGCCGACGCCGTGCGGCTCTGTCACGCCAAGGTTGGAGAACGCGAACAGCAGAGCTGCGAACGAGACGATGGCCGTGCCGATGCCCTGCTTGGTCACGTTAGCCGGTTCCTGCCCGCGCTTTGCCTGCCAGCTCCACAGCGCGACAAGGATCGGCGCGGCAAGGATCGATCCGAACGAATCCATGCCCGCAAACCAGCTTGATGGCACGGTGCCAAGCGGGGTGGCGAGGTTGACCCACTGATCGACCCAGAGGATGCCGATGCTCCAGACCATCGGATAGGTGATCTCGGCCGGGAAAGTCAGCGCGATGACGAAGATCAGCACCGCCACACGGCGGCGCTCGGCCGGCGTGAGCGGCGGCGCTTTCGTGCGCTCGGCACTCACCGGCTTGAAATCGGGCAGATGGCGCTGGCCCATGATGTATCCGACCATGGCCACCAGCATCAGCACCGCCGCCACGGCGAACCCGGCATGGAAGCCCCAGATCGCCGCCACGAGGCCGGTCGTCACCGGGCCGCTCGCGGCGCCGATGTTGATGCCCGTCGCGAAGATCGTGTAGCCCTGCGAACGGCGCGATTCATCCTCGCGCGGGTACAGCGTGCCGACCTGCGCCGAGATATTCCCCTTGAGGAAACCCGAACCCATGATGAGCAGCGCGAGCGCCAGCACGAAGCTTTCGTAGAACGACATCGCCGCGTGCCCGGCAGCCATCAGCAAGACGCCGATCAGAACGGTGCGCTTGGGGCCGAGCAGGCGGTCTGCCACCCAGCCGCCGATGATCGGGGTGAAGTAGACGAGGCCCGCATACCAGCCATAGATGATCGAGGCGAAAGCCACGTCGCTCATCGCGCCGTTGAAGCTGAGGCCATGGCGCAGCGCGGCCAGTCCGATGACCTTGTCTCCATGGAGGGGCAGCAGTTCCTTCACCATGTAGAGCGTGAGCAGCGCCGACATCCCGTAGAACGAGAAGCGTTCCCACATTTCGGTGAAGGCGAGGTAGTAGACCCCCTTGGGATGGCCGGCGAACTGTTCGAATTGCTGCTCTTCGGCCGCCATTATTCTATCTCACCCCTCATCGCGCACTTCGGTTCACGGTGCGCGGAAGTGCAAGGGATGGGCGATTGCTCGCCTATCCGTCAATTGCCAAAGTCATATATCTGTTCAGGGAATCGTGATGACAGCATTCCCGATTAGCCGCCCGGATTCGACTGTTTCGTGCGCCTTGGCGCTGTCTGCCAGATCAAACGTGGCGGCAATCGCGTGGTTCAGCGCGCCATCTTCCAGTGCGGCCGTCAGGCGCGCGATCATGCGCGCGCGCTCCTGCGAGGAAAGCAGGTAGACCAGCAACATCCTGAGCGTCACGTGGCGGAACATCAGCGGGTAGAACGGCAGCTTCGGCTCGGCATCAGCCATCGAGCCATAGGCGGCGATGACCCCTCCGTCACCGATCACGGCGGACGTCACCGGCAGATTCCCGCCAAACTCCACTTCGACCACGCGATCGACCGGCCTGCCCTGGTTGGCTGCGAGGATCGCATTGGCGATATCGCCGTCGCGGTAATTCACCACGGCATCAGCGCCAGCTTCCTGCGCCGCGCGCGCCTTTTCCGGTCCGCTCACCGTCGCGATCACCCGCGCGCCGCCCCACCGGGCCAGCTGAATGGCATAGTGCCCGACTGCACCGGCGCCGCCTGTCACCAGCACGGTCTGCCCTGTAACGTCGCCATCGGCGAACACGGCATGGCAAGCAGTGGAGGCCGGAATGCCGAGGCAGGCGCCAGCCTCGAAGCTGGTGCCCTGCGGCAGCGGCACGGCCTGCACTTCGGGCAGGCAGACATATTCAGCCGAGGTGCCGAAGGGCCGGCGATAGGCCGAGTTCCACACCCAGACGCGCGTGCCGATCCTCGCGGGCGAAACGCCCTCGCCGACCGCGTCGATCACGCCGGCTCCGTCGGAATGCGGTATGACGCGCGGAAAGGCGATGGGGCCGCGCAGCCCGGCGCGCGATTTCACGTCGGACGGGTTCACGCCCGAGGCATGCAGCCGCACCCGCACTTCGCCTGCACCGGGCTGCGGTGTCTCCATCTCTCCCAGCCGCAGTACCTGCGCAGCAGGGCCAGTCTCTTCATACCAAACCGCGCGCATCAAGCCTCCATATCCAATGACAGGCTCTCGGTATGCCCGTCGATCGCCAGCGCCTGCCCGGAAATCCGCGCCCCGGCCGGCGACATAAGGTATTGCACCATTGCCGCCACATCCTCCTTGGCCGCGAAGGTGCGCAGCGAGCTCTGCCGCTTGTATTCGCGCTCGACCTCTTCGGTGGTGAGGCCCCGCTCAGCTGCATCCGCCGCGATCACGCGATCGATGCGCGGACCTTCCACGCTTCCCGGGCAGATCGCGTTCACGCGGATGCCCTCGGGCCCCAGTTCCATCGCGAGCGTCTTGGTCAGCCCGATCAGCGCCCACTTGCTGGCCACATACGGACCCCGCAGCGGACAGCCAAACAGGCCCGCGTTCGAACTCATGCAAATGATCGCCGATCCCGGAGCGCGGCGGCGCAGCAGCGGGATAGCGCTGCGAGTCATCAGGAACGTGCCATTGAGGTTGACGTTTATTGTGGCGTTCCACGCCTCGATGGGCTGATCCTCCAACCGCGCAGTCGGCCCGGAAATCCCGGCGTTGTTGACGAGGAGATCAATGCCCGCAGCACCGCGAGCCATCAGATCGCTTGCGATCCATGCGTAAAACTGCGCGACCGACGCCGCATCGCTGACATCGCACACCATTGCGGCGAAGTTTTCGCGCCCGCGAAGCGCCTCTACTGCCGCCGTATCCTGATCGCCCGCATAGACCCGCCAGCCATTACCGCAGAGCGCCTCGGCAATGGCAAGGCCGATGCCGCTCGCCGCAGCCGAGATAACCGCAATGCGCCCCTTCATGCACCCGTCCTGCAATCTGCTTCAGTCCTGCACGGTCTTGTCACCGGCCGGGTCTGAATGGAACTCGTGCCAGATGCCGTTGAGGATGGCGACGCTCACCGCAAGGCCAAGGCCGAGTATCCACGAAAAATACCACATCGCGCTTGCTCTCTCTCAGTACATGTCGGGGTTTAGGCGGACTTCTTCGGCGCCCACTCGGCCGAACATCACCCGGTAGGCCCAGGTCGTGTAAGCGAGCACGATCGGCAGGAAGATCAGCACCACCACCAGCATGATGAACAGGGTGAGGTGGCTGGACGAGGCGTTCCATACCGTCAGGCTCGAAGCCGGGTCGATGGCGCTGGGCAGGATGAACGGAAACATCGAGAGCCCGACCGTGGCGATGATCCCGGCGGCCGCCAAGGTCGAACCGGCAAACGCCAGCGCATCACGCCGGATTCGCAGGCCCGCTAGTGCCACGAGCGGACCGAAAAGACCGAGCAAGGGCGCCGCCATCAGCCACGGATGCGCTCCATAGTTGTCGAGCCACGCGCCCGGCGCGGCAATCGCGCGGGCAAGGTGCGGATTGGACGGACCGCCGGTATCGACCACATCGGCCATGCGGAAGCCCAGACCGCCCCATGCGACATAGGCTCCACCCGCGGCGAACAGGACAAGGGTTGCCACCGCAGCACCCGCGCCAATTTGCCGCGCACGGTGCTGCACTGGTCCCGGTTCCAGCTTCATCGCCAGCCAGCCGGCACCGTGCGTCACCAACATTGCCACCGACAGCACGCCGGTCAGCAGGCTGAACGGCGTGAACAGGCCCAGCAGCGAGCCTTCATAGCTCGCGCGCAGATCGCCATCGAGGCGGAAGGGTGCGCCCAGCAGCACGTTGCCCACCGCGACGCCGAAAACCAGCGCAGGCACCAGACCGCCCGTAAACAACGCCCAATCCCACCGCGCGCGCCACGCCGGGTCTGGCCGCTTGGAGCGGTACTTGAAGCCGACCGGGCGCAGGATCAACGCCGCCAGCACAAGAAACATCGCAAGGTAGAAGCCGGAGAAACTCACAGCATAGACATAGGGCCAGGCCGCGAAGATCGCTCCGCCGCCGAGGATGAACCACACCTGGTTGCCTTCCCAGGTCGCGCTCACGGTGTTGATGACCATGCGCCGCTCAAGGTCGTTCTTCGCGACAAAGGGCAGGAGCGCCATCGCGCCAAGGTCGAACCCGTCGGTTAGTGCGAAGCCGATCAGCAATACGCCGATCAGCGCCCACCAGATCAACCGGAGCGTCTCGTAATCAAGCGGCAGCGTCATCGCGCCTCTCCTTCACTCGGCGGGAACGCTGTGGAACGGGGTGGGCGCCTGTGGCGGCGGAACCGGGTCGCGGCGCGGTTGCCAAGGCGTGTAGCCTTCCGGCCCGTGCCGGATTGTCGCCAGCATCAGCCGCACCTCGATCACCGCAAGCGCGCTGTAGAGCAGCGTGAAGCCTGCGATGGTCGTCCAGATCTGCGCGGTGGTGAGGCTCGATGCGCCAAGGAAGGTTGGCAGCACGCCATCGACCGCCCACGGCTGGCGGCCGATTTCGGCCACCATCCAGCCAAGCTCGATAGCAACCCACGGCAGCGGGATGATCATCACCGCGGCGCGCAGGAACCACTTGGCATTGAACCGCCGCGTATTGGCCATGACCAGCGCGGTCGCGAAAAAGCCGATGAACAGGAAGCCGAGCCCCGCCATACCGCGGAACATCCAGAACAGCGCCGGCACGTTGGGCACGGTAGACCACGCCGCCTTGTCTAGCGCGGCGCTGTCAGCCTTGCGCGGATCCGCCACGAACCGCTTCAGCAGCAGGGCATAGCCGAGATCATCCTTGGCGCTTTCAAACTGCGCGCGGGCCGCAACATCCTTGGGATTGACCTTGAGCTTCTCGACCGCGTCATAGGCCACCAGCCCATGCTCGATGCGCATGCGGGCGTGGGCGACAAGCGGATAGATCCCCTCGACCTGCCCGGTCAGGCTGCGCGTGCCGATAATGCCGAGGACGTAGGGAATCTTGACCTCGAAGAGCGTCTCGCGCCCCGTGCTCGAAGGCAGACCGAACACCGCGATCCCCGCAGGAGCCGGTTCAGTGTGCCATTCCGCTTCGACTGCGGCGAGCTTCATCTTCTGGTTGTCGGTCAGCGTGTAGCCGCTCTCATCGCCGAGCACGACGACCGACAGCGCTGATGCCAGCCCGAACGCGGCGGCAACCGCAAAGCTGCGCTTGGCGAGTTCGAGATGCCGCCCCTTGAGCAGGTACCAGGCCGAAACGCCCAGCACGAACACGCTTGCGGCGACATAGCCCGCGCTCACCGTGTGGACGAACTTGGCCTGCGCGACGGGATTGAACACCACATCGAAGAAATTCGTCACTTCCATGCGCATGGTGATCGGGTTGAACTCGGCCCCCGTGGGATGCTGCATCCAGCCGTTGGCGATCAGGATCCACAGCGCCGAAAGGTTGGAGCCCAGCGCGACCATGAAGGTCGTGAACAGGTGCTGGCGTGCGCTCAGCTTGTCCCAACCGAAGAACATCAGCCCGACGAACGTGGCCTCGAGGAAGAAGGCCATCAGCCCCTCGATCGCCAGTGGCGCGCCGAAAATGTCGCCCACGTAGTGCGAGTAGTAGGACCAGTTCGTGCCGAACTCGAACTCCATGGTGAGCCCGGTTGCGACACCCAGCACGAAGTTGATTCCGAAGAGCTTGCCCCAAAATCGGGTGATATCCCGCCATATCGGGCGGTCGGTCATCACATAGACGCTTTCCATGATGACCAGAATGAACGACAAGCCGAGCGTGAGCGGCACGAACAGGAAATGGTACAGCGCGGTCAATGCGAACTGCAGCCGGGAAAGTTCCACCACTGCCATATCCATCGCTTGTGCCCTTTCGTGGCCTGAGCGCAGCGGCGGGACCGAGTCTCTCGCCGCCGCCCGCCGCCCAATAAACGATTCCAAATCATGAGGATACCCAAAGCGGCAGGCCTTGCCTGGACTTCCGATATAATCGGCGCGGGCATATTCGCGTGGGGCGCCGCCAGCGCGCTTGAGGCGCGGCTGGAAGGCACTTCAGGCATGGCTACAGGTGCCGCCCTGATGCTGCTCGGCGGCCTGCTGCGGCTTGCCAGCCTGTATGGCGCGCAAGTCCTTGGCTTCGACGAAGGCCGGTTGCTCGCCCGGTCGCGGCGCGCAACGCTGTTCCCACACCTGCTCTCGCTGGCTGGGCCGGCAGCCCCGGCCCTTGGCGCAACCGCGACGCTGGCGATCGATCACGTCGCCGCCGAGCAGGCGAAGGTTGCCCGGTTCGATCCCGTGCGCAAATCGGCGACAATGGCGCCGATCCTCGTCGTCCTTGTGGTCGCGCTGCAAAGCCGGGTCGCCGCGCTGATCCTGTTCCTGACGCTGATCCCGTTCGTGATCGGCATGATCCTCGCCGGCGGCGCAGCCCGTCAAGCCGCAGACCGGCAGATGGCAGCAATCACTGCGCTATCCGCGCTTTATGTGGATCGCATCCGACATCTGCCGATCATCCGCCACTTCGCTGCGGAAGACAGGATTGCACGGCAGGCGGGCGGTGCCGCCGAGGACGTTGCCGAGCGGACCATCGCGGTCCTGCGGGCAGCGTTTCTGTCCAGCGCGGTGCTCGAGTTCTTCGCAGCGCTGAGCGTGGCGCTTGTCGCGGTCTATTGCGGCTTCAGCCTGCTCGGCCTGCTGCCGTTCAACCCGCCCGAACAGCTCGACTACCGGGCCGCGTTCTTCGTGCTGGTGATGGCCCCTGAGTTCTATTTGCCGATGCGCCGCCTCGCCGCTGCGTATCACGAGAAGCAGCTTGGTGAAGCAGCCGAGAAGGCGCTGGCGCAAGTGCCGGAGCCGGTCAGCCGCCCTGCCGCGTCAGATCATGTCTCGCTGCAGAGCGTTGCGATTGTCTGGCCGGGGCACCGCATCGGCCCGATCAGCTTCGAGCTTGGCGCGCGCGGCCTTGTGTGCATCACCGGGCCGACGGGCAGCGGCAAGACCAGCCTGCTTGCCGCGATTGCCGGCCAAGTCGCCCCAAGCGAAGGCGCGCTCGAAACCCTGCCGGCGGAAGCCATTGCGTGGGCCGGGCAAGTGCCGCTGCTGCTCCCGACCACGCTGGACGACAATCTGCGGCTGGGCCGGCCTGACGCTGGCGAGGACGAAGTTGCCGCAGCCATGCGCGCGGTGGGGCTCGATGCGCTGGTGGCCCGCCGCGACAATGGCCTTGCCACCGCCATCGACCACCACGGCGCATGGCTTTCCGGCGGGGAGCGGCGACGCCTGGGCCTTGCCCGCGCGCTGATCGCGGATCGGCCGCTCTTGCTGGCAGACGAGCCAACCGCCGATCTTGATGCCGCCAGCGCCGACCAGATCATCGCGCTGCTCAAGGCGGAAGCGCAGCGGCGGGCGGTAATCGTCGCGACACACGATGAGCGCCTTGCTGCCCTCGCGGATCAGGTGATTGCACTGTGATCTCGGTGCGCTTCCCCCTGCCCCTGCCGCGGCGCGTAAAGAGCCGCATCGCGCTGGGCTTTGCTGCGGCGCTGGCGGCGGGCATCGGCGGGCTCGTCCTGCTCGCACTGTCCGGCTGGTTCCTGACTGCCGCCGCCTTGGCCGGCGCGAGCGGGGCTGCAGCCATTGCGGCCTTCAACTACCTGATCCCGGCCGCCGCGATCCGGGGCCTTGCCATCGTGCGCACGGCGGCGCGCTATGGCGAGCGGCTGTGGAGCCATGAAGCCGCGCTCCACGCCCTTGCGGGGCTGCGCAGCACCCTGTTCGCCCGGCTCGCCCACGCGGATGGCCGCAGCGCTCCCGACCTTTCGGGCGGCGACGCGAGCGCGCGGCTGATCGGGGACATCGCAGCGCTCGAAGATCTCGTCGTGCGGCGCCCCGGTATCCCGGCGGCGATCGGGACGATGCTTGTCGGTATTGGCGCAGTGGCGCTCGCGGGGTGGCTGGCCGCCTTGCTGCTGCTGGCCGTGCTGGCGCTCCTCCTTGCCGCGCTGGCGATCCTGCCGACGCGCCTCAGCGCCGCCCCGGCTGCCGAGGCCGCCGCCGCGACAGCTGCGCTGCGGCGCATGTTGGTGGACTACGCCGCCGCGCGCAGCGAAATCATCACTTACGGCCTGGCAGACCGCGTGACCGGCTTGCTGGCAGAGCAAGCGGACAGGCTGGATAGCGCCCAACGCCAGTTGGCGCGGATCGAAGCGGCCAGCAGCGGGCTGCTGATCCTTGGGAGCGCATTGGCCGCTGCGCTCACCCTGATGGCAAGCACCGCCAGCGCACCACTGACCGCACTCGCCATGCTCGCCGCCACTGCATGCATCGAGGCTGTTGCCGCGATCGCCCGCTCCAGCGCGCGCGAAGCCGCCGTGGCCGAGGGGACCGAGCGCCTGCGGGTGCTGCTGGCACTGCCGGCACCGCAGGATGCGCCGTCCGTGGCAGCGACGGCGTCATGGCCGCTCGGCCTCGGCCAAGCCACCTTTGCAGCCGGCAGCCGGATCGCGCTTACCGGCCCCTCGGGTTCCGGCAAGACACGCGTGATCGAGGCACTGGCCGGCCTGCGCGCGCCGGCGCATCTGCTCTCGCTTGACGGCAAGGCGCTGGCCATGCTGCCGGAGGCGGAACTGCGCAGGCAGATCGCGCTCGCCCCGCAGGAGCCCATGCTGATCGCCGGCACGGTGGCCGATAACCTGCGCCTCGCCCGGCCCGGAATCGACGCGGCGGCGATGGAGCAGGCGCTGCGCACCGCGCAATTGTGGGACCGGATCACGCGTATGCCGCAAGGGCTCGATACGATGCTCGGCGAAGACGGCGGCATTCTCTCGGGCGGGGAGCGCAAGCGGCTATCGCTGGCGCGGGCGCTGCTGGCGGAGCGGCCGTGGCTGCTGCTGGACGAGCCGACCGAGGGCCTCGACGCGGCAACCGAAGCCTCGCTGGTGGCCGCGCTCGGGGCATGGCTCGATGCGACCGGCACCGGCCTGCTGATCGCTTCGCACCGTGCGGCACCGCTGGCGCTGGCAGCGGTTGTGGTTCCGGTCGAAGCTATCCCGGCCGCCTAACCTATTCGCCAGCCGCAGCGCCGAGGGCAATGGGATAAACTATACCCCGCAAAAGGGGAGACCCGCATGACAGTGACTGTCCTTACGCTGCTCAAGCGCCGTGCCGATATGAGCAAGGCCGATTTCATCGCCTATTACGAGACGCATCACCGCCTGATCGGCGAGAAGGTGCTTGGTCCTTGGGCGATCCGGTATGAACGCAAGCATCTGCATCCCATTGACGGCACCGACGCGGACCATGATTTCGACGTCGCCATGGAGATCGAATTCGCCGATGAAGCGGCCATGAGTGCCTGCTTTGCCGCGCTGGCGGAACCGGAGACGCGGCAGATCATCACCGAGGACGAGGAGCGCCTGTTTGACCGGCCGCGCATGCGCGTCTACCGGGTGGAGCAGCACCGCTCAGATATGCCTCAAACCACCAGCTTGCCGGCATAGACCTGCCGCAGCACCTCGTTGGAGAGCCGCTGCGTCAGCCGTGTCCGCGCCTCGCCGAAGACCGGTTGCTGCAGGAGCAGGCCCATGTGGAGCACGTTCACAAAGTCGCTCGCGAGCTTCATCTGCTCCCACTGGTCGCGCCAGTGCGGGAAGGCCTCAATCATTTCGGCGATCCACACTTCATCGTAGCGGCGCGCGACGGGGCCGAAGAACTGGTCAAGCTCGCGGTCCGTGCGCGCAGCGACGGCCAATTCGAGATAGGCGGCGTATTCGCGCGTCTGCACGCTGCGCCAGTGCGCCGCCGTGGCGATATCCAGCCGCTCCGCCTCCGATGCATCCTTCATCTTCTCGAGGTAGTCCTCGAGAAACAGGCGCATGCGTTCAAAGAACACATGTTCGACAACCGCGCCGACGAGTTCCATCCGGGTCGGGAAATGGTGATGCATCGCCCCGCGCGAGACCCCGGTGCGCTCCACCACGGCCTGCGTCGTAAGGCCCGAATAGCCGCTTTCGACCAGGCAATCGATCGCCGCCTCGATAATGCGCAGCCGCGTGCGCGCACTTTTCTGCTGCTGCCAGCGTGCCGGCTGCACCCCCTGCCCAGCCGGCAACAGGGCATGCAGCACACGCGTCTTGGTCGTCGATCCGGTCACTGGCATGCCCCTGCCCCGTATTTCGGATAATCCTACTCTTTCGCACACCCGCCAGCCAGCATCATCTTGCGATGCGCCGCGGGGCTGCCGTCAGGGGTGGCACGGTAGCTGCCGGGATTGAAGCCGGGGTTCGAGTGCTAGTCCTTCCGGCTCGCCCGTGCCTCGCGCTTGATGATGTCCAGGCCCTCGGGATCGACGAGTTGGCCATAGATCGCGAAGTTGTTGGCGTGGCCGAACTGATGGAGATTGAACGCGGACTGGATCGCGTTCCACATCCCCTGCGCGTCCATCGACTGGTTCACGCTCATCTTCGCCGTCTTGAGCCCGATGGCGGGGCGCGAAGCGATCTTTTCCGCCATTGCCAGCGTGAAGCTCTCAAGCTCCGCGCGCGGGACGACTTCGTTGACCATGCCGAGCGACTTCGCCTCCGCTGCGCCGATGGATTCGCCGGTGAACAGCAGCTGTTTGGCCTTGCGGTGGCCGAGTTCGAAGGCGTGGACGAAGAATTCGTGGCCGTTCATCCCGAAGGCGACGACGGGATCGGAGAACTCGGCATCATCGGATGCGATGATGAGGTCGAACGGCCAGATCAGCATGAGTCCGCCCGCAATCGCCTTGCCTTGAACGGCGACGATGATCGGCTTGGGCAGGTTGCGCCAGCGCCAGCAGAAGCCGAGGTAGACCTCCTGCTCGCGCGACATGTGGCCCTGCGGGCCCTTGTGGCGATAACCGCCGAAGCCGAGCACTGGCGGGCGCAGATCGCCGATGCGCACACGGTCGCTGAGATCGTGGCCGGAAGAGAAGTTCTTGCCTTCGGACGCGACCACAACGACGTTCACTTCGTCATCGTCCATCGCGATATCGAGGGCATCGTTGATCTCGTAGAGCATGCGCAGGCCCTGCGCGTTGTGCTTTTCCGGCCGGGCCAGCGTGATCCGGGCCACGCGCGGCGCCGGACGGTCGTAACGGATATCCTCGAACGCAGGCACCTCTGGCATGATCGCATTCCTTTTACAGGGCCCCGCGCAGCGAAGACGCATCGCCGTGGCTCCACCGCCGCCGACAAATGCGCCGCCAGCCGGACCCTCTGACGATTAGCGCCAAGTTGCCGGCCGCCACCCTCTCAAAATTGCGACAGCGCCGGATGCGAAGGCGCCGCTTGCCGCTTGATGCGCGCACAGGCGCTGTCAATCGCTCGCACTTGCTCGGCGGCGGGCCAAGCCTCGGGATCGAACACGACCTGCGTCGCGATCCCCACGAGCGCGGCGAGCAGAGCGCTTGCCGCTGGCTGCCGTTCGTCGGCCGCAAGGTGCGCACAGGCCGGGTCGCACGCCAGCACATCGCCAATCCGGCCAACAAGTTCGCGCACCCGGGTGCGCTGCTCGGCGGCGAATTCGGGGTCGGCAATCGCCATGCCCCAGAAAGAGAACCACACCCGCCAGTCTCGCTCGACGGTGGGATCGGTCGGCAGCAGGGCATGCAGCATGGCGGCAATGTCCCCGCCCTCGGCAGGCTGCGAAGCCTCGGTCCGCGCCTTTGAGCCGAGCGCGGCGTGCCGATATGTCAGCAGCATGAGCGCCCGCTTGTCGGCAAAGTAATGCGTTACCGCCTTGGTGCTGAACCCTGCCGCCGCCGCAACCGCGCGCACTGTTGCCGCCTCCGCCCCGCCAGCCGCGACGAGATCTGCGGCGACTTCGGCCAGCGCAATGCGCCGCGCATCATGATCGATTGCGGCGGGCATGCTCAGGCAAACGGCGAGGCGAGCAGCGCGGGGAGTTCGTCCTGCTCGGCCTCGATCAACCGGTCTAGCCAGCGGTGGAAATGCTGAAGCCCGCCCTCGTTGCGGCCAAAGCGCACCTCGTCGACCAGCCCCGTGCCGAAAACATGCTGCTGGAACGCCGAGGTCGGGAGGTCTTCATCCCCCACCACATGCGCAAGGAAGCCGCCAAGGTCTTCCATTGCCTTGCGGGTATCCGCATCGGGGGGAGTTTCGGCGAGGAACGTCTGGGTGGTGGTCGATGTGCCGACCTCCGCTCCCGGCACGACGATGGAAAGCAGCACACCGCGATGGCCGCCCGGGTAGAATGTGTTGATGGAAACCCCGGGAAACAGGATCCATTCCCCCATCAGCAGCGGATCGGCCGGTTCGCCTGCCGTCGGCACGCGGCCAAGCGCGTAGAGGTCGTCGCGCGAAACCGCGCCGGGCCGGCTCTGCGGGGCGATCACCCGCTGGTGCGGGCCCTGGCTGAAATAGAACGCGCGGTTGCTGCGGTCCGGGCCAAAGGTCTCGCGGTGGAGCACCGGCACATGATAGAACTCGAGATGCGCATCGAAGGCGAGCTTCCAGTTGGGCCCATGCAGCGTACGGCTGCTCACATGGGTCCATCCCGCAAGGCCAAAGCCTGAGATCAGGCTGTCGATCCCGCCAAGCAGGTCTGCCGGATCGTGCGGGCTTGCAGGGTCAAGAATGGCCCAGACAAGCCCGGCCCGCTCGGTCACTGGGAAGCGCTTCATTGCAAGCGCCGCCTTGTCCACTGCGCCGAAGTCGGTCGCGCTGGCGACCCCGAGCAAGGCTCCGTCCTGCGCGAAAGTCCAGCCGTGATAGGGGCAGGTAAACCGCGCCGCCGCACCGCAGCCGCTTGCCACCGCAACGCCGCGATGGGTGCAGCTGTTGAGCAGCGCATGGACCGCACCGTGCCGGTCGCGGACCAGCAGGATCGGGATGCCCGCCACCTCCAGCGTCTTGAAGTCGCCCGGCCCCGGCACCTCGCACGAAGCCGCGAGCACCAGCGGAACGCGCTGGAAGATGCGCGCCTTCTCGCGCGCGAACCGTTCGGGCGAGGTATAGTGCGCAGGATCGAGGCGCATCACTTCATCAGCCAGCGGGAATGTCTGTGCGGCAGTGTGCTCCAGCAAAGCCTCGGCATGCTGCTCAAGAACAGCCCGCGCGGGATCGCCCGGCAGCGGAGGAGGCGCGGCACCGATCACGCCCGGAGTCATGCTGTTCATTGTCCCTCTCCCCCGATCAAACTTCCTGCCGCAGCATAAGCAGGACGAACGCGGTGTGCAACACGCGTTGCACATGTCGATGCGTGGTGATCGCCAGCAATATCGCCAGTTTACGCGGTCCTTGCTAAGCGAAAGGAAGAGCGGGCAGGACGCTGGTGAGGGTGCACGATGGATCTCGGAATCAAAGGCCGCAAGGCGCTGGTCAATGGCGGCAGCGCAGGTATGGGGCGCGGCGCCGCGCTGGCCTTGGCGCGCGAGGGGGCCGAAGTATTCATTTCCGCGCGCGGAGCAGAGCGGCTTGAGGCCACCTGCGCCGCCATCGCCGCCGAGACGGGAGCAAGCGTTCACGCCATCAAGGCCGATCACGCGAGTGACGAGGGCCGCGACGCAATCCTTGCCGCCTGCCCCGATCCGGACATCTTCGTGGCAACCTGCGCGCCGCCACCGTTCACCGGCGATTTCCGCGATGTCTCGCGCGAGGAGTTCGAGAAATCCGTGGCAACCGCGCTGCTCAGCCCGATCGACTATATCAAGGCTGTTTCGGGGCCGATGATGGCGCGGCGCTGGGGCCGCATTGTCAACATCAGCACCGGTGCGGCGAAGTACCCAGCCGCAATGCGCGTGCTTTCCGGCCCGCCGCGCGCGGCGCTCGCCAACTACTGCCACGCGATCTCCAAGGAACTGGCGCGCTACAACGTGACTGTGAACTCGATACTGCCGGGCATGCACCATACGCCGGGGATCGAGGAGATGATGAACCCGCGCGCAGCCAAGAATGGGCGGACTTATGACGAGGAAGTCGCCGCCTTCGTGAAAGCCGTGCGCATTCCAGCCGGGCGCTTCGGCGATGCCGAAGATCTCGGCGCAATGGTCGCCATGCTGTGCAGCGCGCAGGCGAGCTTCGTCACCGGGCAGTCGTTGGTGGTTGATGGCGGGATGGGGACTTCGATCTTCTAGTTGAGGCGATAGCCCGCCCCCCGGATCAGCTTGCCCGGCCGCGCGCCGGTGGACTGGTCGAACCGGCGGATCACTTCGCCCGCGACCACGGTCGCTTCATAGCCCGTCGCGCGCTGATGGAGACGGCGGCCTCCGGCGGGCAGATCGCGCACCACTTCGGGGAGGTGGAGCGACAGTCCGTCGAGATCGATCACGTTAAGATCGGCGCGCTCACCCACAGCCAGCAGCCCGCGATCATTCAGGCCGACCGCACGCGCGGCCTTTCTGCCGAGCATGTGCACAGCCTCGGCCAGATCCAGCTTGAGCGGCCCTTCGCCCTTCACAAACTGGGTCAGCAGGTAAGTCGAATAGCTCGCATCGCAGATCGCGCCATAATGCGCGCCGCCATCGCCGAGGCCGGGAACGCAGTAGGGATGCTTCAGCATCTCGTGCGCGCTATCGAGCTTGGCGTTCTCGTAGTTGCCTAGCGCGGCAAGGAACAGCCCCTTGCCCTTCGTCTCCAGAATGCGGTCGTATGCGATCTCCTGCGGCGTGCAACCGCGTGCGGCGGCTTGCCCTGCCATGCTCATATGCGCAGGCGGTGCATAGTCTGGCGGATTGTCGAGCGGGAACAGCCAGCGCCAGTTGCGGGCCAGCGCGTTGAACGGATGGCCGGGGGCGAAGTCCTCGCTCAGCAGCGCCTCGCGCAGCGCGGGATCGCGCATCGCGGCAACCTGTTCGGGGATCGGCAGGTGTGCGATCTTGCTCCAGCTGGGGCAAAGCACGAAGGGATGCACCGTCAGTTCCAGCCCCGCGATCAGACCGATCGGGCGCGGCATGACTTGCGCGTGGGCGGTGCCGCCGGCAGCGTTGGTCGCCTCCAGCATTTCGAGGACCTTGCGCCAGCGCGGCGGCGCATCGTTGCCCGAAGCGAGCGTGAAGGTGGCGGGGCGCCCGCTCGCGGCGATCACCCGCTCGATCACGCGGTATTCCTTGTCCCACCCGACGAAGGCATCGAGCACGACCTGGAACGTGCCCGCGCCCACATCGCCCATGCCGCGCGTGATTGCTTCGAGTTCCGCAATATCGGCATCGAAGGTGGGGATCGCGCCGCCATCCGCCGTCTTGTGGATCGAGAGGCGCGAGGTGGCAAAGCCGATGGCCCCGGCACGCATGGCCTCCGCGGTCAGGCGCCGCATCAGCGCAAGGTCCGCCTCGGTCGCCGGTTCGCGCGCCGCACCGCGTGTCCCCATGGCATAGACGCGCAAGGGGGAGTGCGGGAGATAGGCGGCAACGTCGATATCGCGCTTCTGGGCGGCGACCTTGTCGAGGTATTCGGGGAAGGTTTCCCAATCCCACGAGAGCCCCTCGGTCATCACCACGCCGGGGATATCTTCCACGCCTTCCATCACGTTGATGAGCATATCGTGATCGGCCTTGCGGCAGGGCGCGAAGCCGACACCGCAATTGCCCATGACCGCTGCCGTCACGCCGTGCGCCGAGGACGGGGAAAGCTCCTCTGCCCAGATGCACTGGCCGTCATAATGCGTGTGGACGTCGATGAAGCCGGGGGTGACGATCCGCCCCTTTGCGTCGATCTCTTCCGCGCCGCGCCCGCTGAACGCGCCGATCGCGGCGATGCGGCCACCCGCGATGGCGAGATCGCCTTCGATCAGATCCCCGCCGCTGCCATCGGCAATGGTGCCGCCCCGGATCACCAGATCATAGTCAGCCATGCCTCAGGCCCCCTGTGCCACGCGAACGATCCCGCCGATGAGCGAGCCGAGCACGAATGTGTAGATCGGCGGCATCGAGATATAGAGCGGGATCAGCCGCTTCTCCGCCGCCTTGTGATAGCCGCGCGCATAGAGCACGCGCATGAAGGGCCAGATCGCGCCGATCCCGGCGGCCCAGTATGGGCTCACCACATAGGCGAACAGCCACATTCCCGGCAGGAACAGCACGAGGTGCTCCAGCGTGTTGTGGTGCGCACGGACATAGCGCTCGTATTCCTCCGGGCCGCTGTGCGAGGGGACCGGGATCTTGAAGCGCCCACGCGCAAGGCCCGCCATCAGCAGCGTGAAGTAATAGGCCAGCAGCGCCAGCGCGCTGACGATCACGACATAGACGTAAGGATCGACCATGGCCTCTTGCGCTTCCTCCCCCGCTGTTTGGGTGGAGGCTGACGCCGGGCAGGCATCACCGCAACTCGCATTTTTGGGGCAAGGCTGCCGTCAAGGCTCGCCGGTACGCTCCCGGGCCCTTAACTCCTCCTTGAGCGCGGCCTTGGAGATCTTGTTTGCGCCGCTGAGCGGCATCGGCAGATCACGGATTTCCAGCGTTCGCGGGCACTTGTAGTGCGCGAGAATACCGCGGCAATGCTCGATGAGCTCGCGCTCGGTGGCCTCCGCTCCGGGCTTGAGCGTGGCGACGGCATGGACCGCTTCCCCCCAGTGTTCGTGCGGGCGGCCAAACACCGCGCACTGCGAAACCGCCGGGTGCGAAGCGAGCGCGTTTTCCACTTCGAGCGAATAGACGTTCTCGCCGCCCGAGATGATCATGTCCTTCAGCCGGTCGACCACGAAGAGGTAGCCATCATCATCGAAGTAGCCGATGTCGCCGGTGTGCATCCAGCCGCCGCGCTTGACCTCGGCGGTGAGTTCGGGGCGGTTCCAGTAGCCGAGCATCACGTTGGGCCCGCGCGCCACGATTTCGCCCGCCTCGCCGGGCGGCAGCAGGCGGTCCTGCGCATCGACCACGCCGACTTCGGCAAGCAGCACCGGTCTTCCCGCCGAGCGCAGGCGGCCGCTGGCCCAGTGCTCGGGCAAGTGATCTTCGCAGTCCAGAATGGTCACGACCGGAGAAAGCTCGGTCATGCCGTAGGATTGGAGGAAGCCGACATCCGGCAGCGCCGCCATCAGTTCCCGCAGCAGCGCTTCGGGCATCGGGGCAGAGCCATAGGAAAGGACGCGCAGCGAAGAGAGGTCCGCTTCGATCAGTGCCGGATCATCGAGCATCGCGCGCAGCATCGTCGGGACGAATGTGGCATGTGTGACGCCCGTCCATTGGATTGCAGCAATGACTTCACCTGCCACGAAGCGCGGCAGCAGCACATGGGTGCCAGCGGCGTGCGTCACCGAAAACACCCGTGCGGCAGCGGCGACATGGAACAGCGGGCCGTGATGCAGATGCACGATGTCTGGCCCGAAGCCGAGATCGCCGTAGGTATTGGCCGTGTTGGCGACGAAGTTGGCATGGCTGAGCATGACACCCTTTGCCGCACTCGTGGTGCCGCTGGTGTACATGAGGACGGCAAGATCATCCCCGCACCGACCTTGATCCGGCAAAGGCTTTGAAGCTGCCATGAGGCTCTCGAGGCTTGCCATGCCGTCTGGTGCATCACCCTCGCCAGCAAAAAGCAGGGGCACCCGGCTGCCGGCCGCTGCCTGCAACTCCGGCCCCAGATCGCAGAAATCAGGCCCCAGCACGATCACGTCCGGCTGGCAGTCCGCCACCTGATCTCTCAGTTCGCCAAGCGACAGGCGGTGGTTGAGCGGCGTGATCGCCCCACCCGCATGGATAGCCGCGAAGAAGCATTCGAGCGAATAATGGCTGTTGAGCGAAAGCAGGACGACCCGGCCGCCCTCTGCAAGGCCCAGCGATGCGAATACGCCTGCCAGACGTGCAACGCGATTGGAAAAGGCTTCCCAAGTGAACGACTTGGCGCCGTCGATCACCGCCAGCCCCTTACCGCGCAGATGGACCGCACGCCGCAAGGCCTGCCCGAGACTGACCGCCTTGTTCACTCGCACGATCTCCGATTTCGCCGGTCCCATGCGCCAGCGTTCAAGCCCACTTGCAAGGCCAACCGATGTTTTTCAATCCGGACTGAATGCCACATGGCCCATTTGATAGGATGAGCGGCCGTTATCACCGCCTAAGCCCTTCGCCGGGTCTTGCTCAGACCTGCGCAAACGGGCCATGCGGCGCGGGATGACTCTCAAGGTAGACATGGGATTCGATGGTGCCGGGGGTGCGGCGCTGGTCGATCTGGAAGAGCTTCTGGCGACGCGTCTGCTCGTCCAGGGCAATTCCGGCTCGGGCAAATCGCATCTGCTGCGGCGGCTGCTGGAAAAGAGCGCCGGGCAGGTCCAGCAGATCATCATCGATCCGGAAGGCGATTTCGTTACGCTTGCCGGCCCACACGGCCACGTCGCGGTCGAGGCGGTCGACTATTCGGTGAGCGAGATCACCCACTTTGCGCGGCGCTGCCGCGAGCACCGGACGTCAGTGGTGCTGAGCCTCGAAGGGCTCGAGATGGAAGGCCAGATGCGCTGCGCTGCCGCTTTCCTCATGGGCCTGTTCGATGCCCCGCGCGAGCACTGGTTCCCGGCGCTGGTGGTGGTCGACGAAGCGCAGATCTTCGCCCCCGCTGCGGGAGCGGAAGTGAGCGAGGAAGTGCGCCGTGCCTCTCTGGGCGCGATGACCAACCTGATGTCACGCGGGCGCAAGCGCGGCCTTGCCGGGATCATCGCGACACAGCGCCTCGCCAAGCTTTCCAAGAACGTCGCGGCCGAAGCGAGCAACTTCCTGATGGGCCGCACCTTCCTCGATATCGACATGGCGCGCGCGGCGGACCTCCTCGGCATGGAGCGGCGGCAGGCCGAATCCATCCGGGATCTCGCACGGGGCACGTTTCTTGGGCTGGGCCCTGCCATCGCGCGGCGGCCGGTGATGCTGAAGATCGGCCCGGTCGAAACATCGGCGCGGAGCAGCAGCCCGGTGCTTGTGCCGCTGCCCGATGCCCCCGCCGGAGACATGCGCGAGTTCCTGCTGGCAGGGCTCGAGGATGCAGCCCCCCTCACCGCACCAGCGCCCACACCGCGCCCGCAACCCGCCACGCTCGTGCTGGAGGAACTCGCCCGCCTGCCGGTAACGCCTATCGCGGAAGATCTGCCAGAACCGGTTGATCCAGAGCCGGTCATGGCCGCCTCCCTGCGCGCCATCGTTGCCGATGAGGAAGCGACCGGAAAGACGACGGCGGTGCTGTTTCAGGACTTCCAGGTCCGCTGCCGCATGCATGGCCTGCGCCACACCCCGCTCGATCTGGCAGGCTTTACCCGCCGCTTCGCCGCCGCGCGTGCCGGCATTTTCGAGGGACTGGAGGATGAATGGGCCCCCGCACTCGAAGCAGGCCGCCGGGTGCCCGATGACATGCTTGGCGCCTTCCTCCTGATCGCGCGAGCTGCGAGCGAGAACCGCCCCTGCCCCAGCGATCAGGAGATCGCGCTGGTCTATGGCACCAGTTCGCTCGGCCGCGCGCGGCGCGTCCTGAGCTACATGGAAGAGCGCGATATCATCGTCGCGCGGACCGATCTTTCCGGTCGCCGTTCGATCACGATCCCGGCACTGGGCTGGACAACCCAGCCGACCGAGCCCTGAGCGCTCGTTGCTTTCCCAGCGGCTACGCTGCTCTGGAAATGCCGCATCGCCAGCCGATTTTCTGCAAGCCAAGCCTCTAGAAATATTGTAGAAACATGCGGCGCCTGCTGCGCTGCAACCCCGTTTCGGCAACCTTTCGTTTTTACCTCTGTCGAAGGAGATCGATGATGAGGAAGCCTCGAAAGTCCAGTCTGCGCAGCGCGAACTGATGGCCGAAGCCGCTCCCTATGTCTTCAAGCCGCATGAGCGGCCGACACTGCCCGGTTCGCCCGCCAATCCGGAGCATCCCGCATGGCGGCGGCGCGGTTACTTTGCCATTGGAGCGCTTGTCGGCATCACCGGCGGGCTGGGCAATGCGCTCACATTGGTGAACCTCAACTTCGCGCAAGGCTCGCTTGGGCTCTACAGCGACGAGGCGACATGGCTTACCGCCGCCTATTTCATGACCAATGTGCCGTCCAATCTGCTGCTGGTGAAGTATCGCCAACAGTTCGGGCTGCAGCCGTTCATCCGCTGGATGCTGGCGGCCTATGCGCTGGCAACGCTGCTCCACCTGTTCGCTCATGACTTCTGGTCGGCCGTGGCCGTGCGTGCGGTCAGCGGCGTCGCGGCGAGCGGTCTTTCCACGCTGACCATCCTCTATTTCATGCAGAGCATGCCCGCGCCCAAGCGGCTGGCTGGGGCAATGATCGGCATCTGCGTGCCGCAGCTGGCAAGCCCATTGGCGCGTGCGCTCTCGCCCCACCTGCTCGAATGGGGCAATTGGCACATGCTCTATTGGTTCGAGCTGGGGCTGGCGCTGGCCACGCTGGCGGCGGTCATGGCGCTGCCTCTGCCGCCCAGCGAACGCGACAAGGTGTTCGAGCCGCTCGATCTGCTGACGTTTGCGTTGTTCGCGCCGGGCACCGCGCTGCTGATTGCAGTGCTTTCGGAGGGGCGCATCGAATGGTGGACGGAGCGGCCGTGGCTCGGCATCGCGCTGGCGGCCAGCGTAGTGTTGATCGGTGCAGCGCTGCTGATCGAGCATCTGCGCAGGAACCCGCTGATCAACACCCGCTGGCTCGGCACGCGCGAACTGCTGCGCCTCATCCTGATCGCGACGGCGATCCGCGTCCTGCTTTCTGAACAGGCATTTGGCTCGATCGGCCTGCTGACGGTCGTGGGGATGAACAATGACGAGATGGTGACGCTCAACTTCATCATCGTGCTCGCGTCCCTGGCAGGCCTCGCCACGGCGGTGGTGACGTTCCGCCCCGAGCAGCTCTCAACGCCGATCACGGTCGCCGTGGTGCTGATTGCCGTGGGTGCGTTCATGGATGCCTCGGCCACGAACCTTTCGCGGCCGGAGAACTTCTATTTCAGTCAGGCGCTGATCGGCTTTGCGTCGCTGCTGTTCCTCGCGCAGGCGATGGTCATCGGCATTGCGCGCACGCTGCTGGCGGGGCCGAAGCACTTCATCAGCTTCGTCGTGATTTTCTCGATGAGCCAAAGCATCGGCGGGCTGGCCGGCGGTGCGCTGCTCGGCACGTTCCAGACCGCGCGCGAGAAGTATCACTCGCACGAGCTGGTCCAGTCGATCGTGATGACGGATCCGCTGATTGCCGCGCGGATGCGAGCCAGTGCCGGCGTGCTCGCACCGACGCAGGGCGATGCTGCCTATCGCAGTGCCGAGGGCGGTGCGCTGGTCGCCCAGCAGGTAGCGCGGGAGGCGAACATTCTCGCCTTCAACGATGTGTTCATGCTGGTTGGCATGCTTGCCGTGCTGACGTCACTGTGGGGCATCGGCATCCGGATCTCGATCTGGCGGCGCCATGAAACGTCCCCTGTCATCCTGCTCCAGCAGCGCATGGCACAAGCCGCCGCCGCTGCCGCAAACCAATCTACACCATGAGGCCAGACGATGAGTGAAGCCCCCGCCGAAGCGCAGGCCCCGACTGGCGATCCGCAGGTATCCGGCACGGCGCCGCAAGGCTGGCGACCGCCTGAAAAGAGCCGGCTGACCGTGATCGCGATCATCGTGGTCGCGCTGCTCGCGGTCCTCGCGCTCCTCTACGCATGGCGCCTGCCGCCGTTCGCCGGGATCACCGAAGCGACCGACAATGCCTATGTGCGCGGGCGTGTCACAATCATCAGCCCGCAAGTAAACGGCTACGTCACCTCGGTCCCGGTGCAGGACTTCACCGAAGTGAAGGCCAGCCAGATCATCGCCACGATCGACGACCGGATCTACCGCGCGCGGGTGGCGCAAGCCGAGGCCAATCTCGCGGCGCAGGAAGCCGCGCTCGCCAATTCGGCGCAGGCCCAGCGCTCGCGCGAGACGGCGACGCAAAGTCAGGATGCCGGGATTGCCAATGCCGCAGCGCAGCTGGAACGCGCCCGCGCCGACATGAAGCGCGCCGATGCGCTCGTCGCCGATGGTTCGATTTCTGAACGCGAGCGTGACCAGACCCGCGCCGCGCTGATGGCAGCCGAAGCCGGCGTGCGTCAGGCGCAGGCCGGGCGCGCGATCGGAACACAGGACGTGCGCACCGTGGTCGTTGGCCGCGAAGGCCTGCGCGCCGCTGTCGACGCGGCCCGCGCGCAGCTGCGGCTGGCCCAGATCGATCTCGACAACACGGTTATCCGCGCGCCGGTCGATGGCCAGCTTTCCGAAATCGGCGTGCGCAACGGCGCCTATGTGACGCCGGGCACGCAGCTGGTGTTCCTCGTCCCGCACGACGCATGGGTCGTCGCCAACTTCAAGGAAGCGCAGACGCGCGGCATGGCTGTGGGCCAACCTGCCCGGTTCCGCGTCGACGCGCTCGGCGGCGCCGAGCTCACCGGCCGGGTCCAGAACATTGCGCCCGCAGCGGGGTCCGAGTTTGCGGTCATCAAGCCGGACAATGCGACGGGGAACTTCGTCAAGGTTGCGCAGCGGATCGCGGTACGGATCGCGGTCGATCCCGGGCAGGCGGCGGCGCGGCGGCTGCGCCCCGGAATGTCGGTCGAAGTCACCGTGGACACGCGCGGAGCAAAACCATGACCTGGCGGCGGATGCCGCTCATTGCGGCCTTGCTGCTGGGGGCGTGCGTCTCTGGCGGCAAGCCATCTGAAGTGCCCCCGCTCACCCCGCCCGCCGCATGGCGGGGGAATGCCGATGCGCAGCGCGATCCCGTCGATGCCCGCTGGTGGAGCAGCTTTGGCGATCCTGTGCTCGCGCAGCTTGTCGAGCGGGCGATCGCCAACAACCCCGACGTGGCGATTGCCGCAGGCCGCGTGCGCGAGGCGCGCGCCAATGTCGCGCTCGCCCGGTCGCAGCTGCTGCCAACCCTCGATGCAGGAGCGGCGGGCGGCCATTCCCGCACCGTGAGCGCCTTCGGGACACCGCTCAATCAGGAGTTCCTCCAGCCGCAGGTTGTTGCAGGCTATGAAGTCGATCTGTTCGGACGGCTGGCGGATTCGACCGAGGCGGCCCGGCAGGCATACCTCGCCAGCGAAGCCGCGCACGGCAGCGTCAGGCTGGCCATCGCCAGTGCAGTCGCCAGCCAGTACATCGCGCTGCTCGGCCTCGATGCCCGGCTGCAGGTGGCGCGCGATACGCTCGCCGCGCGGAGCGAATCCTTGCGGATCGCGCAGTCGCGCGACCGGGCAGGCTATTCGCCCAAGCTCGAACTGCAGCAGGCCCGCGCCGAATACGATGCGACAGCCCAGATCATCCCGCAGATCGAAGGCGCGATCAGGCGGACCGAGGATGGGCTGAGCCAACTGACAGGGGAGCCGCCGCATGAAATCGAGCGCGGCGGTGCGCTGCGCTCGCTTGCCGTGCCACCAGTCCCCGCCGGCCTACCGTCCGACCTGCTGGATCGCCGTCCTGATATTGCGCAGGCAGCCGATCAACTCGCGGCCACCGACGCCGCTCTGCGCGCGGCACGCAAGCGTTTCCTGCCGCAACTTCGCCTCAGCGCCAGCGGCGGCCTTGCCATTTCGAGCCTCCTCGCTGACCCGATCACGCTGTGGCAGGCTGGCGGCAGCGTGCTAGCGCCGCTGTTCGCAGGTGGACGCCTGCGCGCCGGGGTGGAGGCCGCGGCCGGCCAGCGCGATCAGGCCGCCTTTGCCTATCGCCGGACAGTGCTGCAGAGCCTGCGCGAAGTGGAAGACGCGCTCGCCGCGATCGGCGCAGTCGATGCACAGATCGCGCTCGCCCGCCACCAGCGCGATACCGTGGCCGAGGCCTTGCGCCTTGCGACAAACCGCTACCGCGCCGGTTATTCCAGCTATCTCGAACAACTCGATGCCCAGCGCGGGCTGCTCAATGCGGATCTCGCGCTGGTAAGCCTGCAAACCGACGCGCTGACAGCGCGCGTGCAGCTGTTTCAGGCGCTCGGCGGAGGGTGGCGCTAGGCCGCATCCCAATAGGGCGGATCACCGAAGCTGCGCCGCAGGCTTTCGCTGAACGCCCGAATGCGGGCGGCGGCACCATGATCGCGGGGATAGGCAAGGAACAACTCGGCACCCTCGGCCGTGCTGCCGACGTCGACTTCGACGAGCGCGCCCGAGCGCACCTCCTCGTGGACGAAGAATGTCGGCAGCAGCGCGAGTCCCAGCCCGGCGAGCGCGGCGTCGCGCATGAAGATGCCGTTGTTCACCCGCAGCGCCGGTTTGGGCCGCACGACCACCCAGCCGTCCTCCGCCGCAAAGCGCCAGTCATTCAGCCGATTTGCGTAAAGCACGCCGCGATGGCGTTCGAGTTCGGCCAGCGAGCAAGGCGTGCCGTGCGCGGCCAGATAGGCGGGCGCGGCGACGAGCAGGCGCCGGCTGTTCGCCAGCCGCCGGGCTATCAGGCGGCTGTCACGGACCGGTCCGTGGCGCAGCACGGCATCAAACCCACCGGTGGCCGCATCGACGAAACTGTCATCGAGTTCGAGCGACAGTTCGATGTCGGGATGATCAGTCAGGAACCGCGCGATGGCCGGGCCAAGATGGAGAATGCCGAAGCCGACCGGCGCGGAGATCCTGAGCGGCCCGGCCAGCTTGCCGCTGCTCGCATCGAGTTCGTGCGCGGCCTCCTCCACCTCACGCAGAATACGCTGCGCGCGCGGGAGCAGCGACTGGCCCGCGCTGGTAAGCGTCAACCGGCGCGTTGA
Source organism: Novosphingobium sediminis (assembly GCF_007991615.1). Taxonomy (GTDB): domain Bacteria; phylum Pseudomonadota; class Alphaproteobacteria; order Sphingomonadales; family Sphingomonadaceae; genus Novosphingobium; species Novosphingobium sediminis. The sequence goes on from NZ_BJYR01000003.1 coordinate 60,265, forward strand.
ACGCTGAAGCAACGTGACGCCCAGCAACCGCTCCAGTTCCGCCAGCCTTTCGCTGACAACTGATTTGGCGAGGCCGAGCCGCCGCGAAGCCGCGCTGATCGATCCTTCGTCCACCGCGGCAACGAAGGCGGCAATGCCATCCAGCTTCATCATCGTTCGGAAATTCCGTCAGCAAGTTCCGGGATTGGATGCCTAGTGCGAACGATGCCGCAAGCGCATCTTCCAGTCCAGACAGCATGGCGGCTTCTTCAACCTGACAATCCGCCCGGCTGACCCAACCTGAAGGAGATTGATCATGACTGACCTTGCCCAGAAGAATGTCCTCGTCCTTGGTGGCAGCCGCGGCATCGGCGCTGCCCTCGTCCGGCGCTTCAGCGCCGCCGGGGCCACGGTTGCCTTCACCTATGCCGGATCACGGGATGCCGCCGAAGCGCTTGCCGCCGAAACCGGTGCCACGGCGCTACGGGCCAACAGCGCTGACCGCGCCGAACTCACGGCTCTCGTTTCCAGCCGCGGCTCGCTCGATGTCCTCGTCGTCAATGCGGGCACGCTCGTCCTTGGCGATCCGCTTGAACTCGATGCCGATGCGATCGACCACATGATCGACGTCAATGTTCGCGCGCCCTACCACGCCTCGGTCGAAGCAGCGCGGCGCATGAACGAGAACGGCCGCATCCTGATCATCGGCTCGGTCAACGGCGACCGCATGCCGTTCGCGGGCGGCGCGGCCTATGCCATGACGAAGTCAGCCGTACAGGGCATGGTTCGCGGCCTTGGGCGCGATTTCGGCCACCGCGGGATCACCGTGAACAGCATCCAGCCGGGGCCGACCGATAGCGACATGAACCCGGCGGAGGGGCCCATGGCGGCGACGATGCACAGCTTCATGGCGATCAAGCGCCATGCCAGGCCCACTGAGATCGCCGAACTGGCCACCTATCTGGCCGGACCTCACGGCGCGATGATCACCGGTTCGATGCAGACGATCGACGGCGGTTTCGGCGCCTGATTTCCGATGAAGATGGCGATGACCGAGGCTCGCAGCCGAGCTTCGGTCAGGCCTTTGATTCTAGCATCCGCGCCAGTTGTGCCGCAGTTCGTTCGATCGGCGCGCAGCTGGATTCGATCCGGGCCATGACGAGGCTCCCCTGCACCGCATTTGTGCACACCAGCGCAAGGTTTTCCGCCGAAACGGCGTCGTAGCCATCCTTGATCAGCCTGTCGCGCAGCAGCGCAAGGCGGCCCGCGAAGGCGTTTCGGCCGGCCTCGGCTACCTTTTCATCTTCGGGCGCAAGTTCGAGCAGTATCGTGGTGATCGGGCAGCCGTCGCGAAAGCCCGAGGCTTGCATCCATCCCGCCAGCAAGTGGGCATGTTCGACGACAAGCTCGGCAGTCGTCGTGGTGCGCGCGGCGACTTCCTCGAATGTCCGCAGCACCCGCAGCCCGGCTTCCTCGACAGCAGCGGCCGCAATCGCCGGCTTGCCTTCCGGAAAGTAGTGATAGAGCGAACCCTTGGGCGCGCCGCTTTCCTTGACCAGATCGTTGAGCCCGGTCGCCGCATAGCCCCGCTGGCGGAACAGCCGTACCGCTGCATCCACAATCGACTGCCTGTGCCTAGCTGCTGCCATCGTGCGTTTCCATCGGATCGAACTGCCTTGTGTGCCTGACCGGCAACGCGGCGGGCGTCAATCATCCAATGGTGACTAAATTATATTGACCGGTCTATATATCAATAATAGTACCTAGGCAGGTTCAAGGAGAAACGGTTGCCATGCCGAGTGTGCTTTACGAGTTCGAGGATGGCCTCGCCACGATCACCATCGATGACGGCAAAGTGAACGTGATGACGGCGGAGTTGCTTGGCGCGCTGTGCGGCGCGATCGACCGCGCCGCTGCAGATCGCGCGATGATCCTGCTCCGCTCGGGCCGGGACAGGGTGTTTTCCGCAGGATTTGATGTGAAGCCCCTGATGAACCGCGATGCTTCGGCGAGCCGGACCATGGTTCAAGCGGGGATCAGGGCCATTCTCGCCCTGCTCGAACACCCTTACCCGGTGATCGCCTTGTGCGGAGGCCATGTTTTTCCGATGGGCGCCTTCCTTCTGCTTGCAAGCGACGTGCGGATCGGCGCCGAAGGAGACTACCGCATCGGACTCAATGAAGTGGCGATCGGCCTTGCCGTTCCGGATTTCGCTTTGGAACTGGCGGGTTACCGCCTCGCGCAGACCTGGCGTCACCGCGTCTGTGCGCTTGGCGAAATGCTGTCACCCGGCGATGCTGTCTCCGCCGGCTTCCTCGATCGGCTGGTGCCGCCCGATCATCTTGCCGCCGCCGCCAATGCTGTTGTGGTGCAGCTGAAGGGCATCGACATGGCCGCACACACCCAGACCAAGCAAGCGATGCGCGAGCGCGTCATACGTTCGATCCGGACTATCGCCGGCGCGCGGCAACCCGAACACCAGTTCTAGGAGAATAAGCCATGAAGTTGCCTCTGCTCGCTGCCGGTGCAGCCACGCTCGCCTTTGCCCTGCTCGGCACAACTGCCAACTCCCAAGCCACACCGCCCGCCGCCGCGCACTACACGGCGCAAGGTGAGCTCGAATTCCCGGCAGATTACCGCGAGTGGGTCTTCCTCACCTCGGGCGTCAACATGAACTACAGCGACGGTGAACTCGGGATGGACCACGACATGGTCGACAACGTGTTCGTCGATCCGCAGGCTTGGCGTGCTTTCAAGCAGACCGGTCACTGGCCTGACGGCACCGTGCTGGTCAAGGAACCGCGTGCCGGGGCTCACTCGGGTTCGATCAACAAGTCGGGCACGTTCCAGACCGAGCAGCGCTTTGGGCTGGAAGTCCATGTGAAGGATACGCACCGGTTCAAGGGTGGCTGGGCGTTCTTCAACTTCGCAGATGAGGCGCCGGCGCGCGTGGTACGGGCCGAAGCGCAATGCTATAGCTGCCATACCGAGCACGGCGCGGTCGATACCACGTTCGTCCAGTTCTATCCGACTGCGAAGCCCATCGCAGTCAAGGCCGGTTCGTTCGACGCGACCAAGTAGCGGCTGACCCCGCGCACGCGGGGAAATGCGCCGCCGCATAATTGCCTGCCGCCCCGTCAGCCTCCCGTCAGGCCCGCTTGCTATTGCCCGCCCGCTGATGAAAGCAGGAAGCAATGGCGCGGGTTCTGATCATCGAGGACAATGAGCGGCTGGCCAGGCTGATCGCCGATGGCCTCGCCGCACAAGGCCATGTCTGTGATGCAGTCCATTCGCTGGCTGCCGCAGAAGACGCACTGGCAGGCGCCCCGTTCGACGGGATCGTGCTTGATCTTGGCCTGCCCGATGGCGACGGCGTTGACTGGATGCGCGGGCACCACGGTCCGCGCCCGCCTATCCTCGTGCTGACGGCGCGAGATGCGCTGGAAGACCGCATTCGCGGCCTCGATGCGGGTGCCGACGACTATCTCCCCAAGCCATTCGCGATGAGCGAACTTGCGGCGCGGCTGCGGGCGCTGTTGCGGCGGCCGGGTGGACGGCAGGATGCCGTGCTTGTTCTCGGCAACGTCGCCTTCGATCCGGCAAGCCAGCAAGTCACTGTCGATGGCACCGCGCTCGACCTCACGCGCCGCGAGGCTGCCCTCATCGAACTCCTGCTGCGCCGCGCAGGCCAGGTGGTGCGCCGCGCGGTGATCGAGAGCAGCCTTTATACGTTCGACGAAGCCGTGACCCCCAACGCGGTCGAGGCCAATATCTCGCGTCTGCGCAGGAAGCTGGAGGATGCGGGAGCCGCACTCGAACTGCATACGATCCGCGGCGTGGGCTACATGGCACGGGCGCGCGGGGCATGAAGCGGCCTCCCTCGATCATCCGCCGCCTGACTGCGAGCCTTGCATGGGTCGGCGGCCTCGGCGCGCTGCTGCTGCTGATCGTGATCGGCATCGAATACCGCATCTCGTTCAGCAATCTGGGCGACCACGATGCGTTTGTCCGGGCGATCCACGAACTCAGCGAACACGTGCTGCTGCCAATGGCGGTGCTGATCCTGCCGATGGCACTCGCCGGACGCTGGGCGATCAAGAGCGGGGTCCGCCCACTGATCGATGCCGCAGCGCAAATCGATGCGCGCGCCGGGGAAACCCGCGGGGTCCGCGTCGATACGACGGACTTTCCCATCGAAGCGCGTCCCTTTGCCGATGCGATCAACCGCGTGCTTGGCCGCATCGATGGCGCAGCCGCGCTGCATGAGGCGTTTGCCGCCGATATCGCGCACGAACTGCGCACACCGCTGACACTCCTTTCGCTCGAACTCGACCGGCTCGACCACCCGGACGCCGAACGCATGCGCGGCGATGTGGCGCGGATGCGGCGGCTGATCGACCAGCTCATGCTGCTGGCCCAGATCGATGCCGACCACGCCGCGCAGATCACGCCGACGCAGGTCGATCTCAGCGATGTGGCCGGGGATGTCCTCGCTCAGCTTGCCCCGATTGCGCTCGACCAAGGGCTGCGGCTGGCGCTCGAGGCTGATGCGCCGGTTGTGGTGAACGGACGGCGTGAGGCCATCGGCGCGGCGCTGCGCAACCTGATCGAGAACGCGCTGCGGGCGAGCCCGGCAGGCGGCTGCGTGACTGTGCGAACCGCTCACGGCGGCCTGATTGCTGTGCGTGATGAAGGACCGGGACTCTCGGCAGACCAACTGGCCGCTTTGACGCAGCGCCATCGCCGCGCCGATCACGCGAGCCGCGATGGCGCGGGGCTTGGCCTTGCCATTGTCGAACGCATCATGCGGGCACATGGCGGCACGCTGGAAACAAGCGCTGAGGCGCGCGAACTGAGGCTGCAGTTTCCGGCTGATGCCGCGTCAGGCTGACGTCAGCTTCACGAACTAGGGCGGGCACCATGAAGCAGAATACCTTGATCCTGGGCGGCGCGGCCGCCGTGCTGCTCGCTGGCGGTGGCTGGTGGTGGATGACCTCTCATGGCGCAGGAACCGCTGCACCCGCCGTGAGCGCTGCGCCCAGCGCCGCCAAGGACGGCATGATCGCACTCTCCGCCGACCAGATGCACGCGCTTGGACTGACCCTTGCGGTCGCCACGGCTGCGCAGACAGTGCCAGTGGCCGAACTGCCAGCGCAGATCATGCCGCAGCCCAATGCACGGGTTGCCGCCGCCGCGCAGTTTCCGGGAGTCATCACCCGCATCTTCGTCGTCAACGGGCAGGACGTGACCGCGGGCCAACCGCTCGCCACCATCGCGAGCCGCGACATGGTGAGCCTGACCGCCGAACTCGCCCGCGCTCGCGCCCGGCAGAACGTCGCACGCTCTCAAGCCGCAAGGCTCGGCCAGCTGGCGCGCGAGGGCATCATTGCCCCCGCCCGCGCCGATGAAGCTGCCTCGGTGGCGCGGCAGGCCGATATCGATGTGGGCGAGCAGGCGCGGCTGATCGGCCTCGTCCCCGGCGGACGTGCGGGCGGCGCGGGCTATACGCTCAGCGCTCCCATTAGCGGCCGGATCAGCGCAATGAGCGCGGAGACCGGCAAGGCCGTCGATCCCACGATGGCGCCTTTCGTCATAGATGGCGGCGGGCCGCTGCAAGTCACCGCACAGCTGCCCGAGCGGCTTCTGGCGACCGTGAAGCCCGGCATGTCCGTGCGCATCGGTACGGTTTCGGGAACCGTCACGGCGGTCGGCAAATCGCTCGATCCGGCAACCCGCTCCGCCACCGTCAGCGCGATAATCCCTGCTGGCAGCGCGGTGGCTGGCAGCGCAACGGCCATCGGCATCGAAGGCCCGGCCCCCACGGGCGCGGTGCGCATTCCGGTTGCGGCGCTCGGCGAAGTGAACGGCAGCAAGGTCGTCTTTGTCGCGGTGCGGGGCGGCGTGCGCGCACGGCCGGTAACGGTTGCCGGCGTTTCCGGCGAAAGCGCGGTCATCACCAAGGGCCTCGCGCCCGGCGACCGCGTTGCCGCAAGCAGTGTGAGCGAGCTTTCGACGCTCGCCGGCGCCAACTGACCGCGCCCGCACGATGCTCCGCGAACTTCTCGCCAAGGCGCTGTCCTTCCGTTTCCTCGTGCTGGCGGCCGCGCTTGTGGTCGCCGGGATCGGCGGCTGGACCTTCGCGAACCTGCCCATTGATGCCTATCCGGATATCGCGCCGACGCAGGTGAAGATCATCCTCAAGGCACCGGGCATGACCCCCGACGAGGTCGAAACGCGCATTCTTGCGCCGATCGAGCAGGAAATGCTGGGTCTGCCCAAGCAGGCCGTCCTTCGCGCGACCGCCAAGTACGCCATCGCCGACATCACCATCGACTTCATCGACGGCACCGACATCTACTGGGCGCGCCAGCAGGTGAGCGAGCGGCTGGCCGGCGTGATGGGCGATCTCCCCGCAGGCGTGAACGGCGGACTTGCTCCGATTTCCACGCCGCTTTCCGAACTCTTCATGTTCACAATCGACGGCCCGCAAAGCCTGGAGGCGCGGCGTACCGTGCTCGACTGGACCATCCGTCCGGCCCTGCGCACCGTACCGGGTGTCGCAGACGTCAATGCGCTCGGCGGCTATGTGCGCACCTTCGAAGTACGGCCAGACCCGCTCGCGCTCGGCGCTGCGGGGCTGACCATGGCCGACGTGAAGGCAGCCGTCGAAAGCGGCAATCGCAACGATGGCGCTGGCCGCCTTGCCAATGGCGAGAACGCGCTGATCGTGCGGGCAGTCGGCGCGATCAAGACGCTCGATGATCTGCGCGCGCTGGTGCTCCATGCCCCCGGTGGCCGCGTGCTGCGGCTAGGCGATGTCGCCACGATCAGCAATGGCAGCCTGACCCGCTACGGCGCGGTTACTGCGGACGGGCATGGCGAGACAGTCGAAGGCCTGGTCATCGCCCTGCGCGGTGCGGATGCCCGCAAAGTCGTCACCGGGGTGAAAGAGCGGCTCGCTGAACTGAAGCACAACCTGCCGCCGGGCATGACGATCAACGTGTTCTACGACCGTTCGGACCTGATCGCCCGCGCCGTCGGCACGGTGGAGGAAGCGCTGCTCGAGGCGACGATCCTTGTCGTCGTCCTGCTGGTCGTGTTCCTCGGCGATTGGCGCGCGGCAGCGATCGTGGCGACGACATTGCCGATGGCCGCGCTCATCTGCTTCATCCTCATGCGCGGCTGGGGCCTTACCGCGAACCTGATGAGCCTCGGCGGTCTGGCGATTGCCATCGGCATGCTGGTCGATGGCGCGGTCGTGGTGGTCGAGAACGTGGTCGAGCGGCTTTCGGCCGCCCGCGCCGAAGACCAGTCTCCGCGCCTGCACCACGTGTTCCGTGCTACCAGCGACGTGATCGTGCCGGTCTCGGCAGGGCTCCTCATCATCGCGCTCGTGTTCCTGCCGCTGGTCTCGCTCGAAGGCCTCGAGGGCAAGCTTTTCGCTCCTGTTGCGCTGACGATCATCTTCGCGCTGGTGGCGGCGCTGCTGCTGGCGCTGACGCTGGTGCCGGTACTTGCCTCGCTCGGCCTCAAGTCTGGCGTGCATGGCGAACCGTGGCTGATGCGCCAGCTTGCCCCGCGCTACAGCGCACTACTGGGCGCAGCCTTCGCACGGCAGAAGCTGGTCTATGGTGTTGCCGGCCTCGGCCTTGCCGCCGCCGTCGTCGCCTATGGCGCGGTCGGCAAGACCTTCATGCCGCAGATGGACGAGGGCAGCGTGATCGCCCAGCTGGTCAAGAGCCCCTCCATCGGCCTTGCCCACTCAGTCGCCGGAGACATGGCCGCGCAGCGCGTTCTGAAGGCCAAAGTGCCCGAAGTGGACCGCGTAATATCCCGCGTCGGCGCCGATGAGCTTGGCCTCGATCCCATGGGTCTTAACGAGACCGACACGTTCATCACGCTGAAGCCGCAGAGCGAATGGCGCGGCAGCAAGGAAGCGATCATCGAAGACATGCGCCATGCGATGGCCCTCCTCCCCGGCATCAGTGCCAGCTTTACCCAGCCCATCGAGATGCGCGTCTCCGAAATGCTCACCGGATCTCGCGGAGATCTGGCGGTCAAGATCTTCGGACCCGATGGCGCGACGCTCGGCAAGCTTGCGGGCCAGATCGAGGGAATCCTCAAGGCAACGCGCGGCGCGACCGAAGTGATGACCGTTGCCAACGACCGGGTCGATTATCTCCAGATCGATATCGATCGCCTCGCCGCCGGGCGCGCCGGGCTTTCGGTCGACGCCATCGAAGACACCCTGCGCGGCCAGCTTGAAGGCGTGCGCGCTGGCGTGGTGGCGGAAGGCAACCGGCGCATTCCCATCGTCATGCGCGGGGCCGGCGGCGTCGAGGCCAATCCGGCCGCCTTTTCCGATACCCTGCTGCGCGGTGCTGATGGCCAAACCGTCCGACTGAGCGATGTCGCGCATGTCCACCCGGTCGCCGGACCGGTAAAGATCGATCACGAAAACGGCTCGCGGTACGCCCTCGTGCAGGCCTTCGTCTCGGGCCGCGATCTCGTCGGCTACGTGGAGGAAGCCAAAGCCGCCGTGCAAGCCAAGGTGCCGATGCCCGCAGGTTACCGCGTGGTGTGGGGCGGCCAGTTCGAGAACCAGCAGCGCGCCGCTGCGCGGCTTTCGCTGGTGGTTCCGGCGGCGCTGCTGCTGATCTTCTTCGTGCTGCTCGCCACACTCCGCTCGCTGCGTGCGGCGCTGCTGATCCTCGTCAACATTCCCTTCGCGATGGTCGGCGGGATTGTCGCGCTCTGGGCGGCTGGGCAGTACCTTTCGGTGCCAGCCTCGGTCGGCTTCATCGCGCTGCTCGGCATTGCGGTGCTCAACGGGCTCGTGCTGGTTTCCTACTTCCGCCAGCTCAGGGCCGAGGGCGTGCCCATGGCCGAAGCCGTTCGGCTGGGCGCCGAACGCCGCCTGCGCCCGGTGCTGATGACGGCGAGCATTACCGCCTTCGGGCTCGTGCCGCTGCTCTTCGCGACCGGCCCCGGCTCCGAAATCCAGCAGCCGCTTGCGATCGTGGTGATCGGTGGGCTGGTCAGCTCCACCCTGCTGACGCTGGTGCTGCTGCCGATCCTGTTCGAACGCTTTGGCGAAAGCCCCGAGGAACGTGCCAATGGCTGACGTGCTGCTCACTCTTCACTGCGCCGCTGCTGATGCCGAAGTGATCGGCGAAGCGCTGCGCGCTGCGCTGCAGACGCCGGTGCATGTGCGCGCCGAGGCCGTGCTGGGGCTCGATTTCTCCGATGCAACGACCGCGGAGCGCGTGACCGCACGGCTGGATCGGCGGGCGATTGAACTCGTCCTGCCCGAGGGCGACATTCCGGAAGCCCTCGGCATCCTTGGCCGCGTGCGGCGGAGCGGGGCGGTGCGCTGGTATACCAGCGCTGTGCTTGAACGGGGGCGCGTGGCATGATCCGCGCCGCCTTGTTCGCCGCCGTGCTGCTGCCCGGCCTCGCCTTCGCGCAGGCCGCTCCCGCGCTCGACCAGCGCGCTGATCTGCCGCCTGCGCCGCTCGTCAGCGAAGCGCTGGACAGCTACCCCGGTGTGCTGTCAGCCGCCGCACGCATCGATGCCGCGCGGGCGCAGGCGGGCGCCTTGGCGCGGGGGCCGCAGGAAGTCTCGATTCAGGCGACAGCGCTCCAGCGCGCGGTCGATCGCGAGGGCAGGTTCGCCGAATTCGACGCAACCGTGACGCGCCCCTTCCGCCTGCCCGGCAAGGCTACGCTTGATCGCAAGACCGGCGCGGCAGGGGTTGCCTTCGCGCAGAACCAGATGGCCGATGCGCGCCATCAGGCCGCGCTTGCCTTGTCCGAGCAATGGTTCGACTGGGTTGAGGCCGGTGCCCTCGCCGCTAGCGACGCCGCCAATATCGCCAACCTCGAACGCGCGCTTGGCGCGATCGAGCGGCGGGCGGCGCTGCGCGACGCGGCAGCGCTGGATGTCGATCAGGCGCGGGCAGCGCTGTCCCGCGCCCGCGGCCAGCGCGCTGACGCTCTTGCCCGCGCAGCCGAGGCACGCGCCCGGCTTGCCGCCACCTTCCCAAGCATCCCCCTGCCGCCTGCCCCCCCTGCCCCGACGGCGCCGGCCGAGCCGCCGATGGGCTTCGATGCGCTGGCCCGGCTGGTCATCGAACGCAGCCACGAAATCGGCGCCGCACAGGCCATGGCCGATCGCGAAGGCTTTGCCGCCGATCGTGCCCGCGCTGAGCGCCATGCCGATCCCTCGTTCGGGGTTCGCGCGTTCAGCGAACGCGGCGGCATGGAACGCGGCCTCGGCGTTGTCGCCACGATGCCGCTTGGCGGAGGATACCGGCGCTTTCAGGCCGAGGAAGCTTCCGCCAATGCCCGTGCCGCGGCGCAGGATCTTGCCGGAGTCCAGCGTTCGGTGGCCGCGATGGCGGCTGCAGATCGTGCGCTTGCCGAAACCCGGCTGACCGGTTGGCAGGCGCTGGCGCAATCAGCCGAGGCGGCAAACGCCGTGGCGGACCGCACCATCGCTGGCGGCAAGCTCGGCGCGATCGATCTTGCGGATGTGCTCTTCGCCCAGCGCCAGGCGAACGACGCGCGGCGCGAGGAAATCGCCGCGCGCCTTGCCGCGCTGCGCGCGATCCTCAAGCTGGAGATCGATTCCCACGTGGTCTGGATCGATGCCGACGACCACGGGGAACCGAGCCCGGCGCCCTAATCTAGCGGAATTCAAGCTCCGGGAAGCCCGCTGCCGCCGACTGGTCGAGCGCGTCGTAATAGAAGTTCGCACCGCCGAAATAGATCAGCACGCGCGCACCCTTGTCCGCGCGGTTGGCGCCCATCATCCACGAATTGACCTTGTCGCCCTGCGCCATCAGCGTCTGGGCGTGGATATCGGCGGTCTGCTTCGTCCAGGCGGCTTCCGCATCGGCCTTGGGCCAGAACGTCGCGTAGCCTTCGTGCTCCATCTTGCGGATGCAGGCCGTGATCCAGATGACATTCTGCTCGATCGAGGTCGGCAGGTTGGCGAAGGGCGCCTGCGGGCCGGTGACCATGAACATGTTGGGGAAGTCTGCCACGGCGACACCCATGATGCTGCCCGAGACGGTCTGCCACTTCTCGTTCAGGGTCTGCCCCGTCGCCCCGATGATCGGAAACGCCTCGAGCGACCCGGTATAGGCCTTGAACCCGGTTGCCAGCACGATGATGTCGAACTCGAAGTCGCGCTTGCTCGTGCGCACGCCGGTCTCGGTCACCTCGACGATCGGCTCGGCCTTCTTGATATCGACGAGGTGGACGTTGTCGCGGTTGAACGCCTCGAGATAGCCGTGATCGAGCGGCGGCCGCTTGGCGAAGAGCGGATAGTCGTCATAGGTCGGGCACAGCAGTTCGGCGAGTTCGGGATCATTGACCCGCGCCTTCATCTTGCTCGTGATGAAATCGCCCGCCAGCTTGTTGGCCTCCGGGCTCGCCAGCAGATCGTCGAACGTCTCGAACACCCAGCGGAAGCTGCCGGTCCAGTTCTCCTCGAAGATGCGCTGGCGCTCTTCGGGCGGGGTATCGAGCACATTGCGGCCAACCGGGCTGTCGAACGCCATGCCGAACACGTGGTTGCGGCACTTGGCGATGATCGCTTCGTAGTTGTCCTTGATCTCCTTTTCCCACTCCGGCGTCATCGGACGCTGCATCGCGGGGAGGATGTAGTTCGGCGTGCGCTGGAACACGGTGACATCCGCCGCCGTCTTGGCGAGTTCGGGCACCATCTGCACCGAGGTTGCGCCTGCGCCGATCACGCCAACGCGCTTGCCCGCATAATCCAGGCCTTCCGGCCAGCGCGAGGAATGGAAGATCGGGCCCTTGAAGGTATCGAGCCCCTTGATCGCCGGGATCTCGGGCTGCGAAATCATGCCCATGCCGCTGACGAAGTATTTGCAGGTGAAGGTCTCGCCGGTCCCGGTGGTGACCTGCCACCAGCCCTTGTCGGCCAGATAGCGTGCTTCTGTAATCTCGGTGTTGAGCTGGATGTGCGGCATCATGTCGCACTTGTCGACGACGAAGCGCATGTAGGCCTGCGTCTCGGCGCGGCCCGGATAGCGCTGGGTCCACTTCCACTCCTGCAGGATCTCCTTCGAGAAAGTCAGGCAGTAGTAGTAGCTCTCGCTGTCAGTCGCCGCACCCGGATAGCGGTTCCACGCCCAGGTGCCGCCGACGTCCGAGGCGCGGTCGAATACGCGCACCGAAAGGCCTGCTTCGCGCAGGTAGTGGATGAGTGCGATGCCGGCAAAACCCGCGCCGATCCCGATTGCGTCGAAATCCGGTTTGCCCGCGCCGTTCGTGGCAGAAGCCGCCCCTGCCTCGGGGGCAATGGTGGTCGTGGTCATCGGTCTTCCTCTCTCACGATATGCTTTGAATCAGTATCTTGCAGGGCATTCCTGCAAGATCAGTAGAGTGTTTCCATGCAGGCCTTAGAATAGGGCTTGAGCTGATCGACCGCCCCCTCGCGCACCTTCTGCAGCCAGTTCGGATCGGCCAGCAGCGCACGGCCGACAGCGACGAGATCGAAGTCCCCGCGCTCGAAGCGGCGCACCAGTTCGCTCATGGACTTGAGCGTCGGCACGGATTCCCCCGCCACGAAGTCTTCCATCAGATCGCGGTCGAGGCCGACCGAACCCACCGTGATCGTCGGCTTGCCGGTGATGTGCTTGGTCCAACCGGCAAGGTTGCGGTCGTCCTCCCCGGGGAAGGCCGCTTCCCAGAAACGCCGCTCCGAGCAGTGGAAGATATCGACGCCGGCTTCCGAAAGCGGCGCGACCCAGCGCTCCAGCTCGGCCGGATCGTTCGCTATCTTCGCATCGTACTGGTAGGTCTTCCACTGCGAGATGCGGAAGATGATCGTGAAATCCTCACCCACCGCCTTGCGCACCGCAGCCACGCAATCGGCGGCAAAGCGCCCGCGCTGGGCAATGTCGTCGCCGCCATAGCGGTCATCGCGCTTGTTGGTCGCGGTCCAGAAGAACTGGTCGAACAGGTAGCCATGTGCGCCATGCATCTCGATGGCATCGCAGCCCATCTTCTGCGCTTCGACCGCGCCGCGCGCGAAGGAGGCGATCACTTCGTCGATATCGGTCGGCGTCATCACCCGCCCGCCCGGAATGTCTGGCCCGACGAGGCCCGAAGGGCTTTCAAGCGGCGGATGCGGCGAATCCGGGAAGTTGAAGTCCTCGCAGCCGCCCACGTGCCAAAGCTGCGGGATCATCGCCCCGCCTGCGCGGTGCACGTCGGCAGTTGCACGCGCCCATGCGGCAAGGCCCTCCTCGCCGTGGAACGCCGGAACCGTATCGGCCGCGACCGAGCCGGGCCGATCCACCGCGACGCCTTCGGTGATGACAGCGGCAACCCCGCCTTCGATGCGGCGGCGGTAATAGTCTGCCGATTCCTGCGTCAGGATGCCGCCCGGCGCGAAATAGCGCGACATCGGAGCCATCAGGAAGCGGTTCGACAAGTGCAGCGACTTGCAATCGAATGGAGTGAAGAACGGATCGAGTGACGTCATTATCGTTATCCCGCCTCGGGTCAGAGCTTGGCCAGAAAATCGCGCAGCGCCGCGTTGTAGGCCTCCGCATCCTCGATGAACGGGGCGTGCCCGCAGCCTTCGATCAGCGCGAGGGTGCCGTGCGGGGCCATCTCCGCAGCAGCCTTGCCAACCCCCGGATCGAGGATCGCGTCCGCGCTGCCGACGATGGAGAGCAGCGGCACTGGCAGCGCCTTGAGTGCTTCGCGCTGGTCGACCCGGCCAAGGTCCATGAGCGATTCGATCACGCCCGGGCCGCTGTCGATGAAGGCGGCCCACATCCAATCGACCATCGCATCGCTCACCGGCTTGGCGCAGACGCCGCCAGCAAGGCCGCGGAAGAACGCCGCACGGTCACCGCCGAGTGCGGCCTTGGTTGCCTCGAGCGAGCCGGGTTCACCGCCGTAGGGGAAGTCGTCCGACTTGATGAAGCGCGGCGCTGCGCCGCAAGTCAGCACCACACCAGCGCAGGCCGGACCGAGCAGACCGGCGGCTGCAACCGCCACCGCTCCGCCCAATGACCAGCCGTTGAGCACGGCGGGCTTGTCGGTGCACGTGCGCACGATACCAGCGACGTCGCCGGCAATCGCGGCGATCGAAACGTCATCGAAATCCCGGTCGGACTGGCCGCAGCCCCGGTGATCGACGACGATCACCGCATGGCCGGCTTCCTTCAGCACTTCGACAGTGCCCGCCCAAAGCCGGCCTGACATCGCCCAGCCGTGGATGAGCACGACCGGAACCCCGGCCCCGCGGTGGTGCTCGTAATAGACCGAGCGGCCGTCGCCGCAATCGAACCGCGCCATTGTCCTCTCCCTGATCCGCCGCCCGCTATTGCGGTGCGGTGAGTGTGATGCCCGTCAGCGGGCTGAAATGCTGCATGGTGACCTTGCGGCGGGCAATCTTCCACACGCCGTCGCGCCGTTCGAACCGGTCGGTATATGTCGCGGCCACGGTCTGCGCCTGGCCCTCGATCGAATTGCCGATGCAGTAGACGTCGCAGATGCCCTCGATCGCATCCTCGCCCACGGACGTCAGCCGCAGGTTGGTGGTGTAGTGGGTCGATTCCTTCCACGCGGGCCAGAGGATGTCCTCCACCGCATGGACAACGCCCGCGTGCCCCACGAAATCGCCAAAGGGCGGGCCGATTTCCCACACCGCATCAGGCCACCAGATCGCGAGGAAACGGCCCATATCGCGCTTGTCGAAGCCGAGGCAGTAGTCTGAAGTGAGATCCTGCAGTGCGAGCCGGGTCTCCAGCATCTCGACCCGCTGTTCGAGCGTGACAGCCATCAGCCAGCCTCCTCATCGAGATAGGGCGCGAACTTCGCCAGCGCGGCGGCGCGCGTTTCGGGGACGAAGTAGGTCGGCCACTGGCCGGGCGCCGGATCGACGCGGCGCAGGATGTCCTTTGCGACCGAGACCTTGTGCACTTCGGTCGGCCCGTCGACGATGCCCATCTCCGGCACGTACTGCCACATGTCCATCAGCGGCGTTTCGTTCGACATGCCGAGCGAACCGTGGATGTGCAGCGCGCGGTAAACGACATCGCGCAGCACGCCGGGCATCGCCGCCTTGATCGCCGAAATCTCGCGGCGCACGCGGTGGGTATAGCCCTTGTCCTGATCGAGCAGCCACGCGGCATAGAGCACGTGCAGGCGGAACTGGGTGATCTGGGTGTAGCTGTCGGCGATGCGCTCCTGCACCATCTGCTTGTCGGCCAGCCGCTCGCCCTTGGTGACGCGGCTGACAGCGCGCTCGCACATCATGTCGAGCGCCTTGTTGAGCATGCCGACCGTGCGCATGGCATGGTGGATGCGTCCGCCGCCAAGCCGCGACTGCGCGACGTTGAAGCCGCCGCCGACAGCGCCGAGCGTGTTGGAAAGCGGAACCCGGCACTTGTTGAAGCGCAGATAGCCATGCACGCCGCTGCCGATCTCGTCCTTCGGGCCGACGGCGGTGTTACGCACGATCTCCATGCCCGGGGCATCGCGCGGGACGATGATCGTGGTCGAGCCGGCATGGACCGCCACATCGGGATCGGTGATGCACATGACGATCAGGAACTCGGCCATGTCGGCATGGCTGGCGAACCACTTCTCGCCCTCGATCACCCAGTCATCGCCGTCAGCCGTCGCGCGGCAGAGGAATTCGCCGGGATCGGCGCCGGCCTGCGGCTCGGTCATCGAGAAGCACGAGACGATATCGCCATCGAGCAGCGGCTGGAGATAGCGCGCCTTCTGCTCTTCGGTGCCGAAGCGGGCGAGGATTTCGGCATTGCCGGTATCAGGCGCCTGCGTGCCGAACACTGTCGGCGCAAAGCGGCTCCGGCCGAGGATCTCGTTCATCAGGCCAAGGTGAAGCTGGCCATAGCCCTGCCCGCCAAGTTCCGGCCCGAGATGGCAGGCCCACAGGCCCTTGTCCCGCACCACCTGCTGCAGCGGCTTCATGATCCGGCGCGCCTTCGAGCGCGGATCGAACGGATCGCCCGGCCCGCGGAAGACAAGGTCCATCGGCTCGATCTCGCGCTTCACGAAATCGCGCATCCAATCGAGCTTTTCAGCAAACTCCGGTTCTGTCGAAAAATCCCACGCCATCAGATCAACGTTGTCCTTTCAGCACCCTGCATACCAGCCCCCGTCAACCCACAGCTCCGCACCGGTGATGTAACGCGCCTCGTCGGACGCAAGAAACAGCGAGGCATGGGCAATGTCCATCGGATCGCCAACCTCGCCCATCGGGATCGATGCCTTGATCGCCGCGTCCTGCTCGGGCGTGATATCACCGAGGATCGGGGTGCGGATCTGGCCGGGGAAGATCGTGTTGACGCGCACGCCCTGCTTCACGAATTCGAGCGCGGCGCCCTTGCCCATCACCCGCACCGCCGCCTTGGAGGCGTGGTAGCTGATGGCATCGGGGCTGCCGATCAGGCCGTAGAGCGAGGAAATGTTGACGATGGCCGCACCCTTGCCTGCCTTGGCCAACTCCGGCGCGCCCGCCTTCATGCCATAGAACACGCCCGTCTGGTTGACCGCAACCATGCGGTCCCAGCCCTGCGGCGTCTCGGCCTGAATGCCGCCGGGGTGGAAGATGCCGGCGTTGTTGACCAGCGTGGTCAGCTTGCCAAAGGTTGCGACGGTGAGCGCGACGGCGGCCTGCCAGCTGCCAAGGTCGGTCACATCGAGCCGGGTGAACGCAGCCTCACCGCAGGCATCCGTGATCTTCGCCACGACGGCCGCGCCAAGGGCTTCCTGAAGATCGCCGATCAGCACTTTCGCGCCTTCGCGGGCATAGAGCACGGCCTGCGCTTCGCCGAGGCCGCTCGCCCCGCCGGAAATGAGCGCCACCTTGCCCTCTAGCCTTCCACTCACCGGACCTCTCCTGTCCTTCGTTATGACCAATGTGGATCACACTTACTAGTTTCAGACAAGCAAAATTTGCTCGCAGCAAACTGCTATGGCCGAGTGCATTCCGCTGAAAATCCCGCAAAAATGCTAGTCCCTTGAGAAATCCCGGAGATTCTGCGGGGAATCCGATTTCGCAATATAACTTGTTTGGGTATAGCAAGTTTGGTAGACCCATCACAGGCCATGACGTCCGCCTCAGGCTGGAAGCGGGAAAGACCCGCCACCTGCGGCAAACTTCAGGACGACGTCGCCGGGGATAACGGGCCACGCCGAAAAGAGCGTGGCATGAGAGGGAGAGACGGGATGAGCATGTCGGTAAAGGCAATGCGCGCGCTTCTGGCGGCGTCCATTTCAGCCGCCGGTCTGGCTGCAGGCCAGGCCCACGCACAGCAGGCTGCGGCGAGTGCCAGCGAATCGAATGCCGATGATTCAAACGGCGGGCTGGAAGCCATCGTGGTGACCGCACGCAAGCGGACGGAAAACCTGCAGAGCGTCTCGTCCTCGGTCAGCGCGCTCAGCGCCACCGATCTTGCCAAGCGCTTCGATTCCGACGTGCGCGACTTCGCCAACTCGGCGCCCAACGTGCTGATCGATGATACGCAGCAGGGTCCGGGCGGTGTCGCCGCCATCTACATCCGCGGCATTGGCGTCGCAGACGTCGAGAAATCCGTGGACCCCGCAGTCGGCGTGGTGATCGACGATGTCTATATCGGCCAGAGCTCGGGCAGCCTGCTCAAGGCGATCGACGTCGACCGCGTGGAAGTGCTGCGCGGACCGCAGGGCACGCTGTTCGGTCGCAACGCCACCGGCGGTGTCATCAACCTCGCGCGGTCGCGGCCGACGCAGGAGCTGACCGGCAAGGTGCGCGGCACCTATTCCAGCTTCGACACCTTCGATTTCCAGGGCGTCGTCAGCTTCGGCCTCGCCCCCAATGTCGCGTTCAAGGTTTCGGGCGCGTACAATTCGTCCGATGGCTACATCTTCAACAAGACCTTCAACCAGCCGGGCCAGAAGTCGGATTTTCGCGCGATCGGCGGCCAGCTGCTGCTTACCCCCACCCCGGCGCTCGAAATCAGCCTCAGCTATGACCATCAGCTGACCCGGCAGGATCCGCCGCAGCTTTCGGCGCTGACCAAGCCGACCGATATCTTCTGTTCGCTGATCGGCTTCTGCTCACCCAAACCGGATGTGCCGATTTCGGGCAGCCGCTATGTCAGCGTGAGCAACGCACCGGTCGACAAGAGCGCCCGCTTCCAGCTCGACATGGCGATCGGCAAGCTCAAGTACGAGCTCGGCAACAATCTCGATTTCGAGTACATTCTGGGCTACCTGAAGACCAATGAATCGATCAATCAGGACTTCGATTCCACCCCGCTGACGCTTTACCACACCGACCGTCCGGCCCGCTGGAAGCAGGTGACGAACGAAGCGCGGCTCGTCATGGGCGGCAATGGCCCGCTGACCTTCGTGCTCGGCGGCTACCAGTGGTTCTCGAAATACACGATCAACCTCAAGAACTACATCGGCTTCGCCGGCCCGCCGCTGCTCACCAGCGCGCAGGACGTGACGCAGACGACCAAGTCGTGGGCCGGCTACTTCGAAGGTGACTACAAGTTCACCGACAAGCTCAAGCTCACCGTCGGCGGGCGCTATACCCACGATTCCAAGACCACCCAGGTCAACGACAAGACGATCTTCATCTACGGCACGCTGGAGGAGAAGGACCCGATCGCCGCCCTCCCGCCGGTGGCCGGGGTCAATATCGTGATGCCCACGCCGATCAAGGCGAGCTGGTCGAAGTTCACGCCCAAGGTGAGCCTCAGCTACAACTGGACGCCCGAGGTGATGACCTACGCGCTGTGGTCGCGCGGCTATCGCGGCGGCGGTTTCAATGGTCGCCCCTCGACGATCGGTGCGGCGATCACGCCCTACAACCCCGAAACGCTCGACAACTTCGAGCTGGGCTTCAAGACCCAGTTCCTGAATGACCGCGTCCGCCTCAACGGCGCGTTCTACCTGATGAAGTACAAGGACATGCAGCAGGATCTCGACGTGCCGGCGCCCGGCACCTCGACCGGCCGCGAGAACCGCACGATCAACGCCTCGAAGGCCGATCTCAAGGGTATCGAGCTGGACCTGACCGCGCGGGTGACCTCCAACTTCACCATCGGCGGCAACGTCGGTTACCTTGATTCCAAGTACAAGGACTTCTTCGGGGACATCTACAGCACCGGCACGCCAGTCGACGCGACCTTCCTGAAGATCCGCCGCGCGCCGAAATGGACCTGGGACCTGCGCGCTTCCTACGAAAACAACGTTGGCCCCGGCACGCTCATGGTCAATGCCGAACTGCACCATATCGGCGCGCACGAGCTGACGTTCCTCAACAACCCCAACTTGCGCAACGGCGCGCAGAACCTGCTCGACGCCTCGATCAGCTACAAGATCAACAAGACCATGATCAGCGTCTTCGGCAAGAACCTTGGCAACGAGGATGGCTGGACCATCGGCTATGACGTCCAGAACGTGTGGAGCTACGGCGCAGCGCGTCCGCCGCGTTCGTGGGGCGTTGCCGTGACGCAGACGTTCTGATCCGGAGCGGCCGGCGAGATGGTTGAGGTTCCTGCCCCCCTCGGGCCTTCCGCCCGCCGCTGGCTGGTAACCGGGGCATCGCGTGGTATCGGCCACGCGGTTGCCGCGCTTGCCGCCAGCCGGGGCGAGCGGGTCTGCATCGTCGGCCGTGACCCCGGCATTGCCGGGATCGCGGCGGCAATCGGCGGCGATGTCTTCGGCATTTCCGCCGATGTCACTAGCCCGGATGACGTCGCGCGGATCGCTGCCGAAGTCGAAGCGCGATGGGGCGGGCTCGACGTGCTCGTCAACAATGCCGGCCTGCACCGCGGCGGAGGGCTGGAGCGGATCGGCGACGCTGATTGGGAAGCCACCCTCGCCACCAATCTTACCGGTCCGATGCGGATGATCCGGGCGCTCGCGGGGCTCATGCCGCAAGGCGGATCGGTGGTAAACGTCGGCGCGGTCGTCGGCTTCCGCGGCTTCCCCGGGGATAGCTGCTACGGCGCTTCGAAGGCAGGTCTCACCGGGTTGACCAACGTGCTCGCAGTTGAACTCGCGCGGCGGCAGATCCGGGTGAACATGGTCGTGCCCGGCTTCGTGCAGACCGAAATGACCGCGACCATCTCCGAACGCGCGCGCAAGGCCATCATCAGCCGCATTCCGCTGCAGCGCATGGGCACTGCCGAGGAAATGGCCGAAGTGTGCTGGTCGGTCGCGGGTTCGACTTACATGACCGGGTCCGTCGTGTTCACCGACGGAGGCCTGATGTGCAACCTGTAGACGCCGAAAGGCGCCTGCAGGCATGGCTGGCAGAGGCGACCGGGCGCCAGGATATCACCCTCGGCCCGGTGCTAACGGGCGGCAATTCCAACGTGACCCGCCTGATCGAGACCCGCGAGGGACGGCTGGTGCTGCGTCATCCGCCGGTCGAAGTAATTTCCGACAAGGCAGCAGCCGGGATCGAGCGCGAGTACCGCGTCATTTCTGCGCTGAAGGGGCGTGCCCCGGTGCCGATGGCGGTCGCATGGTGCGATGACACCGAAGTGATCGGCCAGCCCTTCGCCATCACCGAATTTGTCGAAGGCGTGGCGCTCACCGAACATTTGCCCGCCGGCTGGCCGGATACTGACGAGACCGTCAACGCGCTTGGCCTCACCATGGTCGAAGGCATCGGCCGGGTTCATGCGGTAGACTGGCGCGAAGTGCTTCCCGCCGATTTCGCCAAGCCTGAAGGCTTCGTCCAGCGGCAGGTCGAACGCTGGCTCAAGGTGCGCGCCGCGGATCGCGTGCGTGATCTGCCGTTGCTCGAGGAAATCGGCGCATGGCTGCTCGCCAACCAGCCCGCCTCAACCCGCGCGAGCGTGATCCACTGCGATTTCCATCTCGACAACTGCCTTGTCGCCCGTGATCGACCGGAACTGCGCGTCATCCTTGATTGGGAGATGGCGACGCTCGGCGATCCGCTGGTCGATCTTGGCCTTTGCCTGTTCTTCTGGCAGCGCGATCCGGCTGCGGTCCTCGGCTTTCCCTTCGTGCAGGGGCTGACGAACCGGCCCGGCACCTTGCCTGCCCGCGCGCTTGCGGAGCATTGGTCCGCAGTGACCGGCATGGACCACGCGGCCATCGATTATTTCATCATTTTCGCTGCCTGGCGCCTTGCCGCCATCGTCGAGGGGGCGTGGGTCCTTCAGGCTCAGGGCAAGATCGACAGCGCCTATTCACGCGGCCTTGTGCGCGACGTGCCGGCCCTGCTGAGCGAGGCGGCGGTTATCCTCGAGAAGGGGAAAGTCCGGTGAGATCGACGATGATGGATCATGCGCTCTCCACGCAGATGATCTTCGATCGCGGCGAGCGCCTGTTCGCTGCGAGCAGGGTGCTCTCGTTCGATGGCACCACCATCCGCGCGCACAGTTTTGCGGAAACCGCGGCGCGCGCACGCCGGTTGGCGGGTGCGCTTGCGGCGCTGGGCCATCCGTCAGGTGAGCCGGTCGCGACCTATTGCTGGAACACTCCGGCGCATCTCGAAGCCTATCTCGCGGTTCCGGCAATGGGCGCGGTGCTCCACACGCTCAACGTGCGACTGCCGGCCGATCAGATCCGCTACATCATGAACCATGCGGCTGATCGCGCGCTGATCGTCGATGGCGTTCTGCTCCCCGCCGTCGCGCCAATTCTGACTGAATGCCCGGCGCTCGGCCACGTGATCGTGGTCGGCCAAGCACCCGCCGCGATCGAGGGCTTTGCCGGAAAGGTCCACGCCTACGAGGATCTCATCGCCAACGCTGCACCGATGCAGGAGTGGCCAGAACTTATAGAAACCGACGCGGCGGCGATCTGCTACACTTCGGGCACGACCGGCCTGCCCAAGGGCGTCGTCTACTCGCATCGCTCGGTCTACCTGCACAGCCTCGCTTCGATGGCTGCGGATACGTTCGCAATTTCAAACCGCGACCGCATCCTGATGGTGCCGCCGATGTTCCACGCGAATGCCTGGGGCATGCCCTATTCGGGCTGGCTTGCGGGCAGCGACCTGATCCTCCCCGGCCCTCACCTCCAAAGCACGCATCTCGCCCGCCTGATCGCGGCGGAACGCCCGACGCTGATGGCGGCGGTGCCCACGATCCTCAACGACCTGTTGCAGGCTCACGCCCAGACCCCGCTTGACCTGTCCTCCTTCCGCACCATCGTCTCCGGCGGGTCGGCGGTTTCGGCCGCTCTGATCGACCGGGTGAAAGCGGCATGGGGCGTCAACGTCGTGCAAGGTTGGGGCATGACCGAGACCAGCCCCATGTGCGTCCTCTCGTTCCCCCCGCGTGAAACCGGCGAAGAAGGCGAGACCCCGTGGCGCGCCAAGGCCGGCCGCCCGGTTCCCGGCATGCAGGTGCGCATCGTCGATGATGAGGACCGCCCCCTGCCCGAGGACGGTGCGGCGATGGGTCACCTCCAGCTGCGCGGACCGTGGGTGACCGGGGGCTACCTAAAGGAGCGCCCCGAGGATTCCCGCCTCACCGCAGACGGCTGGCTGCGCACCGGCGATGTCGGCAGGATCGATCCGCTCGGCTTCGTCGAGGTGACCGACCGCGCCAAGGATCTCATCAAGTCGGGCGGCGAGTGGATCTCGTCCGCCGACCTCGAAAACGCGATCGCTGCGCTGCCCGGCGTTGCCGAAGCGGCAGTCTTCGCCATTCCCGATCCGCGCTGGGAAGAACGCCCGCTTGCAGTAGTCGTCGCCGAGGCCAATCTGGAACTTGTCCCCGCCGCATTGCGCAATTGCCTGCGGGAGAGGTTTGCCAGGTTCATGATACCCGAGTATTGGGCCTTTGCGGACTTCATCCCGAGGACCAGTGTCGGCAAGTACGACAAGAAAACGCTCAGGGAGCAGTTCGACACCGGAGGGATGGCTGTCATCGTGGAAACTGGGTTCACCTCCGGAGACTAGGATTGAACGTGAATATCTCCCCTCCCGGTGAACTTCCGGTCGAACGCCCGAGGCTGACCCAGGGCGAGCGCACAGCGCTTTCGGACGCGCGCATGTTCGAGGCGGCGATGCACCTCATCGTCGAATGTGGCACCCACAACACCACGCTCAAGGAAGTGGGCGAGCGCGCGGGATACAGCCGCGGCCTTGCGAGCAACCGGTTCGGCTCCAAGGAAACGCTGTTCGGCTACCTGGTGCGGGATTTCAACGAGAAGTGGGCCGCCGAACTGCGCCGCTTCGTCGGCAAGAACACCGGACTTGCGGCGATCGAAGGTGCGCTCGATGCAGTGGAGTTCTTCCTGCTCAATCGCACCAAGCAGATGCAGGCCATGTATATCCTGTGGTTTGAATCGATCAGCAGTTACCCGCTGGTACGCCGCCGCCTTGCCGCCAACCACATCGCCTACCGCAAGGACACCGCGCGGTGGCTGGCGCAGGCGATCACCGATGGCGAAGTGCGCGCCGGTGTCGATCCGGAGAGCTTCGCTGTCGAATTCAGCGCGTTCATCTTCGGCCTGGTTTACCAGTGGCTGGCCAATCCATCAGCGATCAACCTGCACACGCTGATGCAGCACTACCGCGACAACACGATCCGGATGCTGCGCCAAACCAGCAGCTAGGATCAGGGTCTGGTTGATCAGCCGGCTGCCCCGCAGCTGTTCCGGTTCATGTTCGGCCAGAACCACCTGCCGCACTTTCCCGACCCGGACCGCATTCTGGCTTGAATCCGGCAGATGGCCGATGCGGAAACCGCGCGCGTCACCGCTGGCGGGCTCATGTGCAACCTGCGGGCGGCTTCAGCGAAACTGCCGCTTTCAGCCACTTTGACGAACGTCTGCATCGCCTCGAGCTTTGCCACACCGCATTCCTGGCCGACGCTGGCGAATGGTGCTCTGCGCTGAAGCGTGAGGCAAGATTATTGCACCCGATGCAATTATGCCTTCCAGCTTAACCGCATTCCCCCGCAAGCACGAATAGCTCACAACGGCAGTGCAAGAGGCGCAGTCCCTCACCCCCTGAGCCAGATGCACCCCGGAGATGACGTGATGAAGCTCTACTACCACCCCCTTTCCGGCCACGCCCACCGCGCGCGCCTGTTCCTTTCGCTCACCGAGACCCCGTTCGATCTCGCCCTCGTCGATCTTGCCAAGGGCGAGCACAAGGCCGCCGACTTTCTGGCGCTCAACCGCTTTGGCCAGATCCCTGTGCTCGATGACGAAGGCACCGTGATCGCCGATTCCGCCGCGATCCTGATCTACATCGCGAAGAAGCGCGGCCTGACCGACTGGCTGCCGACCGATCCGATCGAAGCTGCCGCCGTCCAGCGCTGGCTTTCGGTTGCGGCCGGCCAGATCGCCTTCGGCCCCGCTGCAGCCCGCCTCATCACCGTGTTCGGTGCCGGCTTCAATGCTGATGAAGTGATTGCGCGGGCCCACGCCGTTCTTTCGAACATTAACGCCGAGCTGGCGGATAAGCAGTGGATCATAGGCAGCGCCAAGCCGACCATCGCTGATGTCGCGCTCTACAGCTACATCGCCCGCGCACCGGAAGGGAACGTGGACCTTGCAGCCTATGCGCATGTCAACGCCTGGCTGAAGCGGGTGGAAGCCCTGCCCGGCTTCGTGCCCTTCGCAGAGACCCCGGTGGGCCTCTCCGCCGCCTGAACCGGAAGCATGGCCGCTCGCCCGAACGCGCGCGGCCATGCACCCTACTGGAGAACTTGCCATGCGCTCGAACAAGGAAAGACCGGCGGCTTCGCCCTTTCACAGCGGCGAAATCGAGCTGCAGCGCAAGCTTGGCGTTGCCGAGCGCATGGAAGTCTTCGGGCGGCGCGTGATCCGCGATTACATGCCCGATCAGCACCGCGAATTCTTTGCCCAACTGCCGTTTTTGGTAGCGGGCACGGTTGATGCAGCGGGTGATGCCTGGGCAACCCTGCTGGCCGGCGAACCGGGCTTTGCCCAGAGCCCCGATCCCCGATCGCTGAACCTTGCGATTGCGCAGGACCGTGCGGATCCGGCCTTGACCGATATGGCGCAGGGCACCGCCATCGGCCTGCTCGGCATCGAGCTGAACACCCGCCGCCGCAACCGCATGAACGGCATGGTGCGCGCGATCGATGCGCACGGCCTTGCCATTGCCGTAGAGCACAGCTTCGGCAACTGCCCGCAGTATATCCAAACCCGCAACTGGCGCCTGGCCGAACCCAGTGCTGTGCCCGCACCTGCGGACCACTTCTCGGCGCTCGACGCCGAAGGGCGGGCGATGATCGCCGGCGCAGATGCGTTTTTCGTGGCATCCTACGTCGATCTGCCGGACGGATCGCGTCAGGTCGATGCCTCCCATCGCGGCGGCAAGCCGGGGTTCGTGCGGATCGATGCCGAAGGCATGCTCACCATCCCCGATTTTGCCGGGAACCTCCATTTCAATACGCTGGGCAATGTCCTGCGCAATCCGCGCACTGGGCTGATCTTCGTCGATTTCGCGACCGGCGATGTGCTGCAGATGACCGGGGAAGCCGAAGTCGTGCTCGATTCCCCCGATATAGCCGCGTTTCAGGGCGCGGAACGGCTTTGGACGTTCACGCCGCGCAAGCTGGTGCGCCGCCGCGCCGCGCTGCCGCTGCGCTTCGACTTCCTCGAATGGTCGCCCAACTCGCTGATGACCGGTGATTGGGAGCAGGCCGATCAGCGCCGCAGGGCTTCCGAACGCGGTTCGGCGTGGCGGCCGCTGCGCGTGACGAAGATCGTCGAGGAAAGCAGCACGATCCGATCGTTCCATCTGGAGCCCACCGACGATGCCGGCTTGATCGCCAACCTCGCCGGGCAGCACTTGCCGATCCGGGTCAGACCCGATGCGGAGGCGGATCCCGTGATCCGCACCTACACCCTTTCCTCCGCCGCTTCGGACGGCGCTTATCGCATCAGCGTGAAGCGCGAAGG
The DNA here is from genome assembly GCF_007991615.1 of Novosphingobium sediminis. Taxonomy (GTDB): domain Bacteria; phylum Pseudomonadota; class Alphaproteobacteria; order Sphingomonadales; family Sphingomonadaceae; genus Novosphingobium; species Novosphingobium sediminis. Next base: position 86,185 of record NZ_BJYR01000003.1, read on the forward strand.
GCGCGTTTCCAGCCATCTCCATGACGATATCCGTGTGGGCAGCCTTATCGAAGCGCGGCCGCCAGCGGGCAGCTTCACCATCGATGCGGCGGAGCGCCGCCCGGCAGTGCTGCTTGCAGCCGGCGTCGGCATCACCCCGATCCTCGCGATGCTGCGCCACGTCGTATACGAAGGCCTGCGCACCCGCCGGGTGCGGCGAACCACCGTGTTCTATTCCGCAAGGACCAAGGCCGAGCGCGCCTTTGACAGCGAACTTCGCGCGCTTGCAGCTGAGGCCCGCGGCGCTGTTCGGATCATCCGCGTTCTGGGCGATGCGGCAGAGGCGGAAGCGGGCGAGGAATATGAAGCGATCGGCCGGATCGACATGGAACTGCTGCGCGAAAAGCTCGGCTTCGACGATTACGACTTCCTGATGTGCGGGCCGCCGTCCTTCATGCAGGCGACCTACGACGGCCTGCGCGGCCTAAACGTCGCCGATGCGCGCATTCATGCCGAGGCCTTTGGCCCCGCTTCGGTGAAGCGCAAACCGGATGCAGGCGATGCCCCGCAATTGCCGCCGGCAGCGAAAGGCCCCGTTCCGGTCGCCTTCGCCGTTTCCGGCAAGGAAGCCCGCTGGACACCGGAAAGCGGCACGCTGCTCGAACTTGCCGAGGCGCGCGGGCTGACGCCCGAGTTCAGCTGCCGGAGTGGCAGTTGCGGCAGCTGCAAGACGAAGATCGTGGCGGGCGCCGTCACCTACGCGCAGGCCCCTGCCTTCCAGACGGCTGAGGACGAAGCGCTGATCTGCTGCGCCGTGCCCGCAGCTGCAGAAGGCAGCGAGCCGGACCGCCTGGTCCTCGATCTATGAGGAGAAAGCCGCCGGTGAACATTCCACTTTGTGAAACAGTGCCTTCCGGAATTCATGCGTTCTTTCGCCCGGCAAACTAGGCCAGAGACGACCTCACACACAGCAATGCAAGTCCAGGGAGCCAGCCATGATCTACTGTCTGACGGACTTCGACTATATCCGGATCGTCGCCGACAAGGCCTGATCCGGACGCGGGCGGCACTACTCCCACCCTCCGGTGTCGCCCGCACCCCTTTCCCATCGCTCAGGAGCGAAACCCATGTCCCGTCCTCCCCTGCCCCCCTTCACAGCCGAGAGCGCTGTCGAAAAGGTTCGCTTGGCCGAAGACGGGTGGAACAGCCGCGATCCGGCACGCGTGGCGCTGGCCTACACGCCGGATAGCCAGTGGCGGAACCGGGCCGAGTTCGTCACCGGCCGCGAAGCGATCGAGGCGTTCCTCGCCCGCAAGTGGAGCCGCGAGATTGAATACCGGCTCATCAAGGAACTCTGGGCGCATGATGGCAATCGCATCGCCGTCCGTTTCGCTTATGAATACCGCGACGACAGCGGCCAATGGTTCCGTGCCTATGGCAACGAGAACTGGGAATTCGATGCCGATGGCTTGATGCGTCGACGCATCGCCAGCATCAACGAGCATCTGATCACAGAAGTTGACCGCAAGTTCCGCTGGCCGCTTGGCCGGCGTCCCGACGATCACCCGGGCCTCACCGATTTGAGCTTCTGATCGATCCGCGCGGTCTAGTTGCCCATCATAGTCCCGCCTCCACCCGATAAGATGGCGGAGGCGGGACTGGGCACCGAAGGACTTAAAGCAACCTCTTCGCGGCAGCGCCGCCTGCATCATGCAGACGGACCATCGAACCCGGTGTCTTCCGAGCGCGAGCGCCAAGGCGCGATGTCTGCTGCAACCATCGCCAGCTTGCGATCGATCCGCGCCAGGGCGTCGCGTCCGAGCGGCAGCCGCAAAGGCGGTGCCTCGGCCAGGATCGCCTGCATCAGCAACGCCATGCCGCGCGCCGGATCACCGGGCTGCGCGCCATTGTTCGCGTCGCTGAAATCGCGGGTCGCGCCGCTGGTCTGCTCGTAAGCGGCAAGGCGCGTCGCCCCGGCGGTGATCGACCGGCCAAGGAACGCAGTGCGAAATGCGCCGGGCTCCACGATAATCACCTTGATCCCGAACGGCGCGACTTCCTCCGCTAGTGCTTCCGACAAGCCCTCGACCGCGAACTTGCTGGCGTTGTAGAGGCCGAAGCCCTGCCGGCCGGTGAAGCCGCCGACTGACGAGAGGTTCACGATCCGCCCGCCAGAGGTGCGCCGCATCAGCGGCAGCGCCGCGCGGGTCATTTCGATCAGGCCAAACAGGTTCGTCTCGAACATCGGGCGATATTCCTGCGGCGCCAGCTCCTCGACCGCGCCGATGAGGCCAAAGCCGGCATTGTTGACCAGCACATCAAGCCGGCCAAACCGGGCCTCGGTGGTGGCGACGGCAGCCCTCGGACCATCCGCATCCGTCACGTCGAGCGTGATCGGCAACAGGGTCTCCGGGTAGCGCTCGCCCAGATCGGCGAGCGCAGCCGGGTTGCGGACGCCGGCGACAACCGCGTCGCCGCGCGCCAGCGCGAGTTCGGCGAGAATCCGGCCGAAGCCGGATGATGCGCCGGTGATAAGCCAGACCTTGGCTGCGTCAGAGATGTTCATGGCGAATTCCTTTCAGGCAACGGTGATGGCGATCTTGCCGCGCTGGCGCTCCGCACCATTGCGACCGAGTACGGCGTCATAGGCAGCAGCGGCTTCGGAGAGCGTGAAGCTGCGCGGATCGAGCCGGGGAAGCAGTTGCCCACCCTCTGCCAGCGCGGCGGCAGCTTCGAGAATCTTGCCGTAATGCGCGCGGCCTTCGTCTGCCAGCAGCGCATGCAGCGTGAAGACGCCCGAGTAGGTCGCTTGCTTGAAGGAAAGCGGCGCCAGCGGGTGCGTGCCCCAGCCAAGGCAGCTGACGACATGGCCCATCCGCCGCACCGCCCTGAACGCGGTATCCAGCATTGCGCCGCCGCCAGTATCGTAGACCACATCGAATCCCGCGCCGCCGGTATGCTCGGCAACGAAGTCCTCGACCGGCTGTTCGGCGTCGATCGGCACCGCACCGAGGCAGCTCAGGTATTGGTGATCGTGGCTGAATGCGGTTGCATAGACCCGGGCACCGTGCGCGAGTGCGATCTGCACCGCGACATGACCCACGCCGCCAGCGCCGCCAAGCACAAGCACCGTCTGCCCCGGCCGGATCTGCGCGCGGTCGATCAGGCCTTCCCACGCGGTGATGACAACCAGCGGCAACACCGCCGCCTCGCGCATCGTCAGATTCGCAGGCTTGTGCGCCAGCAGCCGGGCATCCGCCGCGACATACTGGGCAAGCGAGCCCTGCATGCCGGCAACGCCGCCGGTGAAGCCGTAGACTTCGTCGCCCGGCGCAAAGCCCGAAACGCCGCTGCCGACTTTCTCGACCACCCCGGCAAGGTCCATGCCGAGCACGGCGGGCAAGGCGTGGTTGGCATGGGCGGCCTGTCCGGCGCGGATCTTGGTATCGAGCGGGTTGGTGCCGCTGGCCTTGACGCGGACCAGCACCTGCCGGCTCGCCGGGACCGGGCGGGCCACTTCGCGGATCGTGAAAGGACCATCGTTGGTTTCGACGATGGCAGCAAGCATGGTAGTCTGTGACATGGTCTTTCTCCTCGTGATGGCACAAGAATGACCTCTTCAGTGTTGAACTGAAATCCAAATGAATGCATGTTATCCATGCGATTTTGAATGGATTACCAGATGCGCTCACCCCCACTCGAATGGAGCGACCTTCCGGTGTTCCTCGCCATCGCGCGCGAGGGGACGCTGGGCCGTGCCGCACGCCGGACCGGACAGTCGCAGCCCACAATGGGCCGCCGCCTCCGTGCGCTTGAGGAGGCCACGGGTCTGACGCTGTTCCAGCGCAGCAGCGAGGGCTTTGTCCTGACTGACGATGGCGAAGTCATGCTGCGCCACGCCGAACGGATGGAAGCCGAAGCGCAGGCGCTGGCGCGCGAACTCGCGGGGAGCGAGGCGGGCCTCGAAGGCATGCTGCGGCTGACGTGTTCCGACTGGTTCGGACGCATTGTGCTCGCGCCTGTCCTTGCCGAGTTCCACCGCCTCCAACCCGGCGTCGTGATCGAAACGCTGACCGATGCCCGCGTCTACAGCCTCTCGCGCCGTGAAGCCGATCTGGTGTTCCGCATCACCGGTTTCGACGAGCCCGAGGTGATCGCTCGGCGCGTCATGACGATGCCCTATGCGGTTTACGCAAAGGTCGGCAGCGCGAAACCGGTGGACGGCGATGGCAAGGCATGGCCGGTCATCGTCATGGATACGGCATTCAGTTCGATGCCTGATGTCGATTGGCTCATGCAAACGCTGCCTGGCGCACGGATCGCCGCGCGGAGCAACAGCCGCGACATGCAGGCGCAGCTTTGCGCGCTGGGCGCAGGCTTCGCCGTGCTGCCAAAGCCGCTTGGACAGGCGACCCCGGGGATCGAGGAAGTCGACCTCGGCTCAGCGCCGCCGACGCGGGACACATGGCTCGGCTATCACCGCGACATGAAGCGTCAGCCACGGCTTCGGGCGCTGCTTGATCTGGTGATCGAGCGCCTATCTCCGCAAGCCTAGGCGGCTCCCAGCTTGCCCCACGCGAGTTCGGCGAATTCACAGAGCAGCGGGCGCGTGTCACGCGGGTCGATGATGTCCTCCACCGCATAGCGTTCGGCAGTGCGGAAGGGGGAGCGCACCTTGTTGAGCCGTTCGCGGATCATCGCGAGATGGGCCGCCGGATCCTCTGCTGCTTCAAGCTCCGACTTGTAGGCGACTTCGATGCCGCCCTCGATCGGCAGACTGCCCCAATCGCCCGATGGCCACGCGAAGCGGTACTGAAAGTCGTCCGCATTGCTCATTGCGCTGCCCGCGATGCCATAGGCGCGCCGCACGATGACCGAGGCGAGCGGCACCGTCGCGCGGTAGATCGCGTTCATCGCCTGCACGCCGTAGCGGATCGTCCCCGTAGTCTCAGCAGCTAGGCCGATCATGAACCCTGGATTGTCGACGAGGTGGACAATCGGGAGGCGGAACTGATCGGCAAGCTTGACGAAGCGCTCGACCTTCTCGGATGTACGCGCTTCCCACGATCCGCCCAGAAACGAGGGATCGCTGGCGAGCAGCGCAACCGGCCGGCCATTGAAGCGGGCAAACGCGGTGATCGCAGCGCGGCCCCACTGGCGCCCCATCTCAAACACGCTGCCCTTGTCGGCCACGGCCTCGGCGACGCGGCGCATCGAATAGACCTGCTTGGGATCGCGCGGAACGGCAGAGAGCAGGAAGTCCTCGCGCCGGTCGACGGGATCGAAAGGTTCGGTCGCGGGTGCTGGCTGGCCAACCCGGCTTGGCAGGTAGGACAGGAACCGCCGCGCGCGCTGGAAGGCTTCGGCCTCGCTGGCGACTTCATCGTCGACGACGCCGTTACGGGTGTGGATCGCGCTGCCGCCAAGGCTTTCCTTGTCGCTCGCCTCGCCCAGTGCCTCGACCACGGCAGGTCCGGCGGCGAACAGTTGCGAGAGGCCCTTCACCATCAGCGAATAGTGGCTCGCCACCACCCGCGCCGCGCCCAGCCCCGCCGTTGGCCCGAGTGCGAGGGCGACCACCGGCACGCTATCGAGGTTGCGGATCACATCCGACCAGCCGGGAACTGCGGGCACGTATGTCGCGCCGATTTCTTCGAGCGTGCGCACCGAACCACCACCCCCGGTGCCATCGATCATGCGGATGATCGGGATGCCCAGCGTGTGCGCCATCTTCTCGCACTGGGTGAACTTGCGGTGGATCGCCGCATCAGCCGCACCGCCGCGCACGGTAAAGTCATCGGCGGATGCGACGACCGGGCGTCCCTCGATGTTGGCACGGCCGAAAATGAGGTTCGAGGCATTGAGGTCGGTGAGGTCACCCGCTTCATCGTAGTGACCCTTCCCGGCGATCTTGCCGATTTCACGGAACGATCCGGTATCGACGAGCCCGGCAATCCGGGCCCGCGCATCCAGCTTGCCGCGCGCATGCTGGCGCGCAACCTTGTCCGCGCCGCCCATCTTCTCGGCCATCGCCTCGCGGCGGCGCAGTTCATCGATCTCGGCTTGCCATGTCATCGTTCACGCTCTCCCGCCAAACGATGTGCCATGTCCGGCAGCGCGGTAAAAGAGGGCACGGCCTCGCTTTTCTGCCAGATCAGGGCTGGATCTGCGCCGCTGCCCGCAAGCCTGCGCGGATGCGGTCCATCACGCCCGGGTCCGCCTTGGCGGAATGGACGAAATAGGCCGAGTAGGAAAATTCCGGGCTATCCGGCACCAGCGCAAGCTGCCCTCTTTCGAGATAGGGCCGAATGAAGCCCTTGCGGAAGTAACCGCTACCGCCAACCTCAAGGATGTAATCCAGCGCTAGCGGACCGTAGCTGATCGAGACGACCGCGTTGGGGCGATCGGGAAACGCAGCCTGATGGTTGGCGGCGAATTCCTCCCCCCAATCGATCCGCACATGGGCCTCAGGCGGAATCGGCCCGGTGGTCGCCATGCTGCGGGCGAGGACCAGCTTTTCCTCGAACAACAGCTCGACGACGAGGCCCGGCCTGCTGGAAGCGCCGTAGATCACTGCAACGTCGAGCGTCCCGTCCTGCACTTGCTCGATAAGCCGATACGATGGATCGATCCTTGTGCTGACCGCGATTTCCGGACATTCGCGCCGCATCCACAGCAGCCAGTGCCGCAGCAACGGGTTCCACAGGCTTAGCTCGACGCCTATGGTCACGACCGTCTCGCGCCCCGGCGGGAGGCCCACCGCCGCCTGCGCCCGCTCCCACACCTGAACGAGCGTGGCTGCAAAGCGCTGAAACTGTTCCCCAGCCGCCGTCAGCCGCGCACCCGATTTGTTGCGGACGAACACTTGCCGATCGAGTTGGTCCTCCAGCACGCGAATGCGCGCGCTGACAGCAGTCTGCGTTATGTTGAGGTTCTCGGCGGCGCGCACGAAGCTGCCGGTCTTGACGACCTCAAGAAACGTCCGGGCGATGCTGATGTCCATTTTCGTGCTGCCCCCGGGGTTTGGCGGCTTCCATTCAGCATGGTGAGCCGGGTGCCGTAACTACAGTATTCTTGCGTAATACCATCATTATTTTGATCTATGGTACGCTACCAAAGGCCGCTAGCGCGCGCTGAAGCGGGGGCGCCAAAGCTGCACGGCGATCGGCAACACCCCCGCACGATTGCCGGAATCGATGTCCACGCTCACTGCCCAACACCGCTTGAAGCTGCCTCTGGTAGTGGTCGATCCGCAAAAGTTGCTGTTCTCGCTCAGCAGCTTCCTTGCGGCAGCGATCACGCTTGCTATCGCGTTTGCGGCCAGCATGCCGCGGCCATGGTGGGCCTTGCTGACCGTCTATGTCACCGCTCAGCCGATGGCGGGCGCGTTCCGGCCCAAGGTGCTCTACCGCATCGGCGGCATCCTGACCGGCGCAGCGATGACTCTGCTTCTGGTGCCGAACCTGCAGAATGCGCCCGAACTTCTGGTGCTGTGTCTGGCTTCGTGGACGGGACTGTGCATCTACCTTGCCGTGCTTGACCGCACGCCCCGGGCCTTTCTGTTCCAGATGGCAGCGTTCAGCGCGGCGGTGATGAGCTTTCCCTACCTCGACGATCCCAGCAGCATCTTCGAGACCACTATCGCCCGCGTGCTCGAAATGATGGTGGCGATCCTCAGCGTGACTGCTGTGCACGCGCTGCTGCAACCATGGAGCGCGACGCCGGTCATCCGCGCAAGGGCGCGCTCCTTTCTCGATCATGCGCGCCGGTGGACCGCGGAGGCGCTCTCCAGCCAGCACACCCGTCTCGAAAACGAGCACCGCCGGGCCTTGGCGGCGGATGTCACCGAACTCGGCATGATCGCGGTCCACCTGCCCTTTGACCAGCGCTGGGCACCTGCAACCCGGCGGCGCGTCTACGCGCTCCAGCAGCAACTCGCCAACGTTCTGCCGCTGGCTTCTGCCGCCGCGAACCGGCTTGATCTGCTGCGCGCCGCTCCTGGCATTTCGCCCGAATTGGCCGTGCTCCTCGATGACATGACCGATTGGCTGCGCCCCGGCGAAGGCAACCTCACGCAGGCCGCCGTGCTGGCGGCGCAGGCACGGCAATTGGCGGTGAGCTTGGAGAAGGCGCACGACTGGGATGGCCTGCTGGCAGCGAGCGCCTGCCTGCGCATGGCGGCGCTTCTGGATGCACTTGTCGCCAGCGAGCGCCTTTACGCAGGCATCGGGGAGCCCGGGGGTGCAAACGACGCCAGCCTCGAGGACGCCCCCTTCACGCTTGCCCGCGATCACGGCGTGGCAGCGCTGGCAGGGCTCGCGACCGGCACGGCAATCGTGCTCTACTGCGCGGTGTGGATCCTGCTTGCCTGGCCCAACGGATCTGCGACAGCAGCCTTTGCCGCGCTCATTACATGCTCCTTCGCCGCGCAGGACGATCCCGCTCCCGTGATCGGGCGCTACCTCATCGCGACACTCAAGACCTTTCCGTTCGCCGCGCTCTACCTTTTCGTGATCCTTCCGCGTGTCGATGGGTATGAGATGCTGGTGGTCACGCTGGCGCCGACGCTGGTGTGGATGGGATATATTCAGGCCGATCCGAAACGTTCGGCGCAAGCGTTGCCGATGTTCTCCTGCTTCATCGTCGCGATGGGCTTTCTTCCCCGCTTTCAGGCCGATTTCGCGAACTTCATCAACACCGGCCTTGCGCAAGTCGGCGGGATCGTGGCGACGCTGGCAGTCACGCGGCTGTTCCGTTCGGCTGGCGTGATCTGGACCGCACGGCGCATCGTGCGGGCAAATTGGGCCGATGTGGCTGAGCTCGCCGATATCCGCCGGCCGTTCCGACCCGATCGCTGGACTGCCTCAGCCATCGACCGCCTCGGCCAGGTTGCGGCGCGCATGGCGCTGGCCCGGTCCGGCGGCGATCTGCACGCGGCAGACGGCCTTGCCGACCTCAGGATCGGGCGTAACGTCATCCCCTTGCGCCGTGCGCTCCCCCATGTTCCGCACGACATGCGTCGTCATCTCGGCACCGTGCTCGCGGGCCTCACCGGGCTCTATGCAGATCGCTGGTGGAAGGGTGTGCCGCTGCCGGCCCCTGATACGCTGCGCCAGCATATCGACGATGCGCTGGCCGACTTGCTGGCTCTGCCCGCAGAGGAACACCGGCAGGCCGCATTGCAAGCGCTGGTCGGCATGCGCTGCAACCTGTTTCCGGACGCATCCGCGCCGCACTGGCAGGCTGCGGCATGATCGAGGAAATCCAATTGCTCGGCGTCTATGTGCCCGCCGCGCTCGTCTGGGCGGTCGTGGCAGCAGTGGCGGTCTATCTTCTGCGCGTCCCCTTGCAGCGCATACCGGCGGAGAAGCTCGTGTGGCACCCCGGCCTGCTCGATCTGCTCCTGTTCGTGCTCATCTGGTGGGGGCTCGGAGCCCTTGCCGATACCTACCTCACCTCCTGGCTGGCTTCTTGAACATGCCCGTTTTCCGAAATCTCCTGCGGTCCGTGCTGACCCTTGCCGTCCTGTTCGGCATCCTTGCCGGGATCTATGCGCTGTGGCTGCGCTATCAGGTCGCGCCGATCACCCGCGACGGCAAGGTCCGGGCCGATCTGGTGCCGGTGGCGGCGGACGTCAGCGGCCTCGTCACCGAAGTGCGGGTGCGCGACAACCAGATCGTGAAGCAAGGCGACGTCCTCTTCGTCATCGACAGGCCGCGCTACCAGCTGGCGCTGGAACAGGCAGAGGCCACGCTCGCCAACCAGCAGGCCGCATTGGCGCAGGCTGTCCGCGAAGACCGGCGCAACCGCGCAATGCCCGATGTGGTCGCAGCCGAGCAGACCGAACAGGGCGGCGCCAAGGTCGATGAACTGCGCGCGAGCATCCGGCTGGCAGCGGCGGCGCGCGATCTCGCCCGGTTCAATCTCGGGCGAACTGTCGTGCGGGCGCCGGTCGCGGGCACGGCCTCCAACGTGTCGCTACAGCCCGGCGTGTACCTCACGGCGGGCAAATCCGCGCTTGCGCTCGTCTATAACCAGTCGATGCGCGTGGAGGGCTATTTCGAGGAAACAAAGCTTCCCGCCATCCGCATCGGTGATCCTGCCAGCGTCTACCTGATGGGCGTGCGCGATGAGATCACCGGGCATGTCGAGAGCATCGCGGGCGGCGTCGAGGATCGAGAGCGCGCCGGAGCGGATGGGCAGCTTGCCAACGTCAACCCCTCCTTCACGTGGGTTAGGCTCGCCCAGCGCATACCGGTGCGGGTGGCGGTGGACAGGATCCCCCCCAATGTGCGGATGATCCCGGGACAGACGGCAACCGTCATCGTGCATCCGCGCAGCGACGGGCGCGAAATTCATCGCAGCCTGCCATGGTAAGGCGGCACCTTGCGCTGATCCCGGCGCTGTTGCTCGCCGGATGCGCGGCCGTGGGGCCGGACTATCATGTGCCAAACAACGCCGTGGTTCGCGCGCCAGAGGCCCAAGGCGCGTTCCTTTCGAGCGGCGGCGCCACCAACGCAGCACCCCTCCCCGACCATTGGTGGCAGCTGTTCGATGATCCTGTGCTCGACCGGCTCATTTCCGATGCCATGGCTGCCAACACGGACCTTCGCGTGGCGGAAGCCAACCTCTCGCGCAGCCTCGACTTGCTGGATGCACGCGGCGCCGATCGGGAATGGCAGGGGAGCCTTGCTGCGGAGACCAGCTACGCGCAGCGCTCGGCCGAGGCGGAGTTGCAGCATGTCCAGCCCCCGCGCCGCCAGATCTACAATGCGGGCGCGGCCTTCAGCTATGATCTCGACTTGTTTGGCGGCCTAAGGCGCGGGATCGAGGCAGCGAGCGCCGATGCGGAAGCGGCCCTTGCCGCGCGCGATCTGGTGCAGATCAACGTGGCTGCCGAAACCGCGCGGGCCTATGCGGATCTGTGCAACGGGGGCTTCCAACTCGATACGCTCGGGCGCTCGATTACCTTGCAGGAGAAAGCGCTCGCGCTGACACGCATACTCGTGAAGAACGGGCGCGCCGCCTCGTTGGAGATCGACCGCAGGCAGGGGCTGCTCGAGGCTGTCAGAGCGCGCCTGCCGCGGCTTGCTGCACGCCGGCAGAATGCACTGTTCCGGATCGCTGCGCTGCAAGGGCGCGTGCCCGGACAGGCGGATGGATCGCTGCTCGCCTGCCGCCACCCGATGGCTCTGGCTCAGGCCATTCCTGTCGGCGACGGACAGGCACTCCTCAGCCGCAGGCCCGACATCCGGATGGCTGAACGCCGGCTCGCCGCAAGCACCGCGCGCATCGGCGTCGAAACCGCCGCGCTCTACCCGGACATCCGCTTGGGTGCCTCGATCGGTTCCACCGGCGCAGTGGCAGATGCACTTTCGCCGCTGACCAACCGCTATGGCATCGGTCCACTCGTCAGCTGGACGCTCAACCGGCGGGCCGCACGGTCGCGCGTGGCAGCAGCCGAAGCGCAGACGCAGGCCGATTTGGCGACCTTCGACGGTGCAGTCATCAGGGCGCTGCGCGAGGTGGAAACCGCGCTCAACTCCTATTCCGCCGGGTTGCAGCAGCAAGCCGATCTGGACCATGCGCGCGATGCGGCGGCTGTGGTTGCCCGCACCACGATACAGTTGCGGCGCGGCGGCAGGATCGCGGCACTCCCCGCGCTAGAGGCAGAACGCGATCTCGTCGCCGCAGACCTCGCCGCTGCAGAGGCGCGTGCGGCAACCAACGACGATCAGATCACGCTGTTCCTCGCATTGGGCGGCGGCTGGAACCCGCCCCGCTGAGCGCAGGCGCCGCAAGGCGCGCAAATGCGCGGCAAACTTCCGCCATCGCCCGAGTCGGGGTGTAACAATTGTACAGTTAATCCTGAGTTAACCGACAATATTCGCGGATATGCCGTGTTTTTTCCGCGACGATCTACAGTTGACTCATTCATCGGAAATCACCTACTTTCGCATTGTTCGAATAAGGGTCGAACAACGTTCCTATAAGGAACGATGCAAAAAACGCACATTTTCAGCAGATTTGTCGGATTTTGGCATGAGTTCCAGTCTTCAGGCTGGGCTCGAGAGGATGCGCCTCTTCCCGACAGATTTCATCTGATTGCGGAAGTATTCCGGATTTACTCTGGAACTCGGCAGATTTCTTCGTACGACAACTTCACTGTTGTTGGCGATGATTGCCCCGTTTTGCGTTGGCCGACAAGTAATCGGCCGACAACCCTTTGGTGCGTGGGCTGCGGCCAGCACCGCCAGGACTTGCAAGGAAGCGCGCCATGCCCGTCACCGTCACGTATCCCGGCGTCTATGTTCAGGAAATTCCCAGCGGTGTCAGGACGATAACCGGCGTCGGCACCTCGATCGGGCTCTTCGTCGGTCGCGCTCTCAAAGGCCCGCTCTACGATCCGATCCAATGCCTGAGCATCGAGGATTTCGAGCGCGCGTTCACCAGCCAGTATGCCGGGGGCGATCTGGCCCGTGCGGTGCGGCTGTTTTTCCAGAACGGCGGCACGCAGTGCTACGTCTCTCGCATTGCTGACGAGATGGGCACCAACACCGTCAAAGCGGCCAAGGTCCAGCTCCTTACAGAAAGTAAGGCTCCCTCGCTCGACATTACCGCGCGGTCGCCCGGCGCACTGGGTAACGATATCCGCATCGGCGTCAGCTATGGCACCGGCGATCCCGAAGCGAGCTTCAACCTCGAGGTCTTTCGCTGGGCCAGAAGCAGCACCGGCGCGGATACCAAGGTCGACGGCGAAATCTACGTCGGCCTCAGCATGAACCCCAACAGTCCGCGCTATGCGCCCGACATCCTCACGCAGCAGTCGCGCCTGGTAACAGCTGCCGATGCCAGCGCAGCGCCGGGTGGCCCCGGGTTCTCGCAAGGCGGACGGCCAATCGCGGCAGCGTCCAATGCGAACTTGCGCAGCGAACTGATCGCTTTGTTCGGCAAGACGGCTTCGCGCACCAGCTTCCAGTTCCGCATTTCGGTCGATGGCGGCCCGGCACAGCTCGTCGATCTTGGCGATCTGGACTTCACCGTTGCACCGCTGCTCAATCCCGCGACGATCCAGACAAACATCTGCACCGCAATTGCCGGGCTGATCAACGCGCGGGTCGGTCCCTCGGTGGTGACCGTCAGCCTCCAGAATGGCCCAGCCGGGCAGACCGGTGAGACCAACCAGACGACCAAGCTGCTGCGCATCGCATCGGCGGCGGGGGATGTGCAGATCTTCCCCGGCCCGAACCCGGCAACCGACATTGCCGCAGCGCTGATGCTCGGCACTGCACAAGGCGGCGCGGAAGTCTCGCGCTGGGCCGCAAGCCGGCCAGCACCGAACGGCGTGGTGTTCGTCCCCGACCATGCCAGCGGAACCGCAGCAGTCGCCTTCGCAGCGCTCAAGCAGACGGGCGCAACTTCGCTCGGAAAGATCACCATTGGCGGGGTCGACGTGCCGCTCGGGCCGCTGCTTGCAACAACACCGACCGCAGTCGCCGCTCCTGCCGTCCCGATTGCTGATCCCCGGTTCTTCCAGGATCGCAACAGCGCGAAACCCGCCGGGCCGCCGGATCCCGTCTCGGACGGCGTGCGCGAGAAACTCGGCCTGATCGCCTCCGCCATCCAGGGCTTTCGCGCTGCCAATCCGCTGTTCCCGTGGACAGCCGAGGTCTGCGGCTCGCGCCTCGCGATCCTCCCGGTGAACGGCCCGGACACCCTTTCGGCAGCGGTCAGCACATCGGGCACCGATATCGGCCCCAACTTCAACCAGAACACCCGCTACTACAGCCTCGGCAGCGCTGGCGGTGCATTCCAGTCGGGCGTTGTCCCCGGAGTCAACGGCGGTCCGCCGAGCGCGGCGGACTACGAGCGCGCCTACCAGACGGCGGATCGCGAGATCGACTTGTTCAACCTGCTCGTGCTGCCAAAGGATTCGGGTCACGTCGATGCGACCACCCGCGCGCTGTGGGGGCCGGCGAGCATTTTCTGCCAACGCCGCCGTGCCTTCCTCATCATGGATCCGCCCTCAGACTGGACCGACTCTCAGAAGGCAGCCGGGCCTGCCGTCGGCGTCGACACGCTGCGCATCGGCCTCGTCAAGGACTACGCCGCGCTGTTCTACCCGAACCTCAAGATCACCGAAGCGGGCAAGGACGTGTTCGTCGGGCCGAGCGGTGCGATTGCAGGGCTGATGGCGCGGATCGACGCTTCGCGCGGGGTGTGGAAGGCACCGGCCGGCACCGAAGCCGATCTGCGCGGGGTGACCGGAGTCCAGTATCGCTTCACCGATGGCGAGAACGGCGTGATGAATCCCAAGGGCATCAACACGATCCGCGTCTTCCCCAATGGCATCGTCAACTGGGGCGCCCGCACGATGGACGGCGATGACGGCTTCGCCTCCGAATACAAGTACGTGCCGATCCGGCGCCTCGCGCTCTACATCGAGGAAAGCCTTTATCGCGGCGTCAAATGGGTCGTGTTCGAACCCAACGATGAATCGCTGTGGGCGCAGATCCGCCTGAACGTGGGCGCGTTCATGAACAACCTGTTCCGGCAGGGCGCATTCCAAGGGCAGACGCCCAAGGATGCCTACTTCGTGAAGTGCGACGCGAGCACCACCACGCAGAACGACCGCAATCTCGGCATCGTCAACATCGTCGTCGGCTTTGCGCCGCTAAAGCCAGCCGAGTTCGTCGTGCTGACGCTACAGCAGATGGCCGGACAGATCCAGGCCTGACACCCATCGAAAGGGTCTTTCAATGGTCCAGTTTCCCGTAAATACGCACCGGTTCGATCCCTACAAGAACATGAAGTTCCGCGTGAAATGGGATGGGCGCTATGTCGCCGGGGTATCGAAAGTCTCGGCGCTCAAGCGCAGCACCGAGATCGTTTCCCACCGCGAAGGCGGTGATGCCAGCACCTCGCGCCATTCGCCCTCGGTGTGGAAGTTCGAACCGATCACGCTCGAACGCGGTGTGACCCACGATCTCGAGTTCGAGGACTGGGCGAACAAGGTCTACACCGTCGAAGGCGGGATGGTGCAGACGCTCAAGGGCTTCCGCAAGGACATCCTGATCGAACTGCTCAACGAGCAGGGCGTGATCGCCAAGACCTACAAGGTGTTCCGCTGCTGGGTCTCGGAATACCAGGCCCTGCCCGAACTCGATGCCAACGGGCATGCGGTGGCCTTCGAACATATCGTCATCCAGAACGAAGGCTGGGTGCGCGATCTCGACGTTGCCGAACCTGCCGAGACATGATCGTGGCCGCGCGCGGGTGGTCCGAGCGCGTTTCCCCGCGCACCAGCTTTGCGGACCCGCCAACACTTCGCCTGCGTGAGCCGACCGGGCAGGACGAACTCTCGCTCGAGGGCATCGATACGCGCGCGGCCACCCGGTTGCTCACACGGCTGGCTGATCCGCCCGATGCCATTGTCGCCCTATCGGCCAGCGACCGCGATCTACTCTTGGCGGCGCTGCACCGCGGCCTGTGGGGGGACCGGATCGTCTCCTCGCTGGAATGCGCGGCCTGCGGTGCACCCTACGACCTCTCCTTCACCCTCTCAGACCTGCAGCGCCAGATCGAAAGCGCTCGCGCGCCCAGCGAGGTGATTGCACTGCGCACGCTGGAGGATGGCAGCGCTGTGATCTACCTGCCCTCAGCCGAAGAGGAGGATGCCGCCGCGCAAGCGGGGCCCCTCGCCGGGCAGGCGCAACTCGCCAACGCGATGATCGGTGATGGCGGCCCTATCCCCGCCGATCTCGACGAACGGCTTGAGGCACTGGCCCCGCTACTCGACGTCGATCTCGAGGCACCCTGCGCCGAATGCGGCCACGAGGCGCTGGCGCGGTTCGATATCCAGACCTTCACCCTCCAGCGCCTGCTTGATGAACGCGAGGCTGTGCTGGGCGAAGTGCACGAACTTGCCAGCGGCTATCATTGGGGGCTTGCCGAGATCCTGAGCCTCCCGCGCGGAGTGCGGCGGTCCTTTGCGCATCGGCTGGGCGCAGCCGAATGAACTATCGCGAACGCCTCCTGAGCCGCGCGGCGGCAGTGCCCCGATCGGGCGGCGAAGCGCTGTTCGATCCCTTTGCGCAAGTTGCCGCGTGGCTGCCCGAAGAAACGGCGCAAAGTTCGCCGATCGCGCCCGCCTCACCCCAGATATTGCCGCAAGGCGAGCCAACTGCGCGCGCCTCTGAAGTCCTGAGCCATCCGCCTGCCCCTCTCGCACAGCCGATCCGCCCCCAGCCCAATTCAGCAAGCGCGGCCAGCCCTGCCCCTGAACGCAGCGCAGCGGCACCTGCGGCGCTCACCGACAAGCCCGGCGCCGTCCCGCCAGCTGTGACCCCGCCCGATCCGCTGGCGATAGCCGACGCCTTCTTCAACGAGATCGCGCCGAACCTTGCTCGATCGCCAAGCTACGCGGCAACTCCGGCGACGTCCGAGCGCGAACCTTTGCAGCCCGGCAAGCAAACCGCACCCGCTGAAACACCCGCCATTCGCGCTGCGCCGGCGCTGCCGCCTGCACCATCTGCGCCGCTGCAGGCATCACACACGGTCGTACCGCCCAAGCCCGCCGAAGCGCCGCTGCCACGCGCTGCTGCGCAGGCGGCAAGGCGCTCAGCACCGCCCACAGAAGCCAGGCCCGCGCCGCAGCGGCCTGAACGGGCGCGCAAGCCGCAACCCCCACTGATCGACGCCGCGCGCGATGCGCGGGTGATCGCCGTCAGCTCATCCGCAGCGCCGCGCAGCGATCTGGCGCATAGCCTCGGCATCCTGCGCTTCGGGATCGGGCAAGGCTGATCGCCATGGCGCTGCTCGATCTCAGCCTCGTCACCCGCTGTTTCACCACCATGCTGAGCGAGCGCCTGCCGGCCTTTCCTGTCTGGCCGGGCAGCGCCACGCTGAATGTCTCGGCCGGCCCGCCCGATGCCGTGAACGGCGCTCACGCACTCAGCTTCTACCTCTACCACGTTCGCGAGGCTGCCCATGCCGTCGCGCAGGACTGGCCGGCGAGCGGCGACAACCCGCAACGCCTGCGGCCGATGAGCCTCACGCTGTCCTATGTGCTCACTCCGCGCTCCAACATCGCCGACGCCAACCTCAGGGCGCTCGCCGACCAGCTGATGATGGGTCTCGCGCTCAAGACTCTGCGCGATTGTGCGAAGATTGACGACACGACGATCGTGATCGGCAAAGGTGGCCCGGTGCTGGTGATGCCGACCGCCATGCGCGGCCGCCGCAACCTGCTGCGCGTAAGCCTGCGCCCGACCGAGGCAACCGAAGCCGCGCAATACTGGCAGGCGGGAACCGGCCCGGTGCGCCTTGCCGCGTACTACGAAGTCGCCGCGACGCTGCTTGAACCGGATGAGACGATGACCCGCAGCGGCCGCGTGCTGATGGTCGGCGTCCACACTTTCGTGCGCGGCGAACCGCGCATCGATGCGGTGACCAACACGCTCGCCTTTCTCGCACCGGGCGAAAGCGAACCGCGTCAGCTCGAGCTTTCGCCGGCGTCGGTGCCCTATGGCGGGCGGCTCATCGTTTCCGGCGCAGATCTCAAGGGTGATCGCACCGCGCTGCTCCTCACGCATCAGGATTTCGCCGATCCGGTGGTCGCCGATGCCGCCTGGAAGCTCGCAACCGATGGCTCTGTCCTGAGCGTAGAAGTGCAGCCCAAGGCCAGCGGCACCACGCTGCTGCCCGGCATCTATGGCGCGATGGTCCGCACCACCGCGCGCAAGACGCTGCCTGATGGTTCGCAGCGCGATTTCGATGCGGTCTCGAACCAGATCGGCTTCGCGATCGCGCCAGCGATCCTGTCTGTCACCGGCGGGGCCGTGCGCACAATCAAGGTCGACCGCTTCCAACCACACTTGCTGGCAGACGGCGACCTCATGGTCTTCGCCGGTTCTGACCGCCTGACCCGCAGCCCGACCTCTCCGCCCGGACCGGGGCAGTTCCACACGCCCTCCTCGCCCGCCGCCGCAACAAGCACCCTTCGCTTCCGTTTTCCCGCAAGCGCCGTGCCCGGCAGTGTCCTGCCGATCCGCCTGATCGTCCGTTCGGCGGAATCCGGTCCCTGGTGGGAGACCGTGCCATGACGGCCCGCCCGGCGCGCGAACCTGCACCGCATACGCTCGATCCGCTGGACGAGCGCGCATACGAACAGGAGCGCGTGGCGGCTGCGCTGGACGGGGCTCTGATCCCGGCGCCACTACCAGAAGGGCGGCTGGACAGGCTGGCAGAGCTGTTCGTGCTCGATGCGCTCGAACGCGATGTAGTCGCCGTGCTCTGGGCCGCGGCCTATGAACCCGCGCTGCGGGCGGCGCTTGTGTCACGCGAGGGATCGTGCGGGCATGTCACCGTCCTCCTCGTCAGCAGCCTCTTGGGCCACGCACTCCGGCCCCGGCTGCCCAGCGGTTCTCCCTTGCTGCTGTGGAAGCTGGTGCAGGAACATCCGCTGATCGATGGCGGCGCGGCGCTCTCGCTCGATCCGGCCATACTGGCGTGGCTTGCCGGCGATCACGAGCTTGACCGGGCACTGGCAGGCCGGGCGCAAATCCTGCCGCCGGGGCTGGAACTGGCGGAATGGCCGCTCGGCGAGTTGGCAGAGAGGCTGAGCGCGGCGTTCCGTGCGGGTCGGCGCGTGCGGATTCGCCTGAACACCGAGGACCAACTGGCCGCGCGCTGGTTTGCCGCAGCCCTCGGGCGGCGCATCGGCTTGCCGGTGCTGGCGGTCGAACCGGGCGGCCTCGCGGATGCAGAGAACGCGGCGGTGCGGCTCCACCGTCAGGCCTTTCTTGATGGCTGCATCCCCTTCTTTGCAGCTGCCGACACCGGCCTTCCAGCACCGGTCGGCGTGGCCAGCTACCCGGTGCAGATCATCCATGGCAGTGGGCCTCCCCTCGCCGCCGATCCCGATTGCGACGACCACGATCTCGTTCCCGCCGCACCTGGGCCTGCCGAACGCGAGCGGCTGTGGCGAATGCTGCTACCGCAAAGCGCCCGATGGCCCGCCGGCAAACTTGCCGATCTGGCGCTGTGCCACGCGGCTTCGGTCAGCCAGATCGCCAGTGTCGCCGCCAGCCGTCCGGCCAATGCCGCGGCGGCAAACCTTTCACTGCGCGAGCACTTGCGCGGCGAATGCAGCCCGCTCACGCGGCGCATCGATGCGGCCTTTACCTGGGACGACCTCGTGCTGCGCAAGGAAACGCGCGCCCGGCTGGAGGAAGTGACCTTCGAGGCGCGCGAGCGGCTACGGCTCTGGGCGGAACCTGCCGCCGCCCGGCTGTTTCCCTATGGCCGCGGGCTGGTGGCGCTGTTTGCTGGGCCTCCGGGCACCGGCAAGACCATGGCTGCAAACGTCATCGCCGCCGATCTCGGGCTCGATCTGCTTTCGGTCGATCTCTCGGCCGTCGTCAGCAAATGGGTCGGCGAGACAGCCCAGCACCTGCAGCAACTGCTCGGCTCGACTGCCGCGCAGCGCTCGGTGCTGTTCTTCGATGAGGCCGATGCGCTCTACGCCAAGCGCGTCGAGGACGTGCACAACGCCAACGACCGCTTCGCCAACTACGACAGCAGCGTGCTGATGACGGCGCTGGAAGCCTATCCGGGCATCGTCATCCTCGCGACCAACCTCAAGGCCAATATCGACAGTGCCTTCCTGCGCCGCATCCGCCATGTGGTCGATTTCCATGCGCCTGACGCGGCGGCGCGGCGGGAAATCTGGCGCAAGGCAATTGCCGCGCTGTTTCCGCGTCCACAGGCCCGCAATCTTGATCCTCAACTTGCCCGCGTCGCCGAAATCGAGGCGAGCGGCGCGCTCATCAAGAACGCGGCACTGTCAGCCGCTTTCAGCGCCCGGCGCACCGGCGCGGCACCAACCGCGCGTCTGCTCGGTGAAATGCTGGCGCGCGAACTCGGCAAGGAAGGCGTCAGCCTTTCGGACCATGACCTTGCCATCGCGCTGGGTGAGCCGGCATGAGCGCCGCGGCCCGCTCCCCGCGCCGCACCAGCGGCCAGCAGGCCCGGTCCGCGCCTGCTTTGGCGCTGCGCCAGCGGAGCACCCATGAACGGCAGGCGGATCAACGCGGGGCGAGATTTGCACGCGGCGAGAGCGGACTTTCGCGCGGTCTGTCTGCGGCGCCAACAGCCGGTTTCGCCCCGCATGGCAGCATCGGCGTTGCGCTCGAACCCGGCCTCCTCGGCGCGCTGGAAACGGCGTTCGAGGCGGATCTCGGGGCGGTGCGCGTCCACCGCGATGGTGCTGCCGGTTCTGCAGTGCGTGCGCTTGGCGCCAGCGCCTTTGCCAGCGGCACCGCGATCTATTTCGCGCCCGGCCGCTTCGATCCAGCGTCTCCTGATGGCCGCGCGCTGATCGGCCATGAAATCACCCACGTGCTGCAGCAAACCGGGCGCCGCAATGCGCGGGGACTTCTGGCAGCGCAGCCGCTTACCGGCATCGCCCCCGTCCAATGCGCACCGGGGCCAGCCAATGCGGCGGACGAAGCCTACAACGACGATGTGCGCGGCAAAGCGGCCAAACTCGCCGGCGGGCTCGATATCGGCACCCGCTTTGCCAAGCTCGGCCTCCTGAACACGGCAACCGGCACAGACAGTTGCCTCGCCGTGCTCGATCGCCATCTGGCGGCTGATCCTGATGCCGCCACGAAGGGCGAGATTGCGGCGATCCGCAAGGCCGTCGACGGGCAGGACACCGAAACCGCGCTCGTCGCGCTGCGCGAACTCGCCAAAGTCGCCGACCGCGCGGCCTTCGGCACGGTCTACCACAATTGCTTCAAGGCGCTCGGCGCGAATGGCGATGCAGCCGCCATGGTGGGCGACAAGCCGCCGATGGTCACTGCGTTTGGCAGCTGGTCTTTCTACGAAGCTACCCGTCCGGCCAATCCTTCGTGGGTCCTGGCAGAGCTTGCAATGCATCCGGTTGCGAAGAAGTACTATCCCGGCGCCGTCGTCGCGGTTGCGCGGATCGATTTCTACGGGCTCGGCCGGGTCGGCCAAAACCTCGATCCAAACGGCAAGTTCAACGAAACCATCGGCGCCGCGATTGCCGAGGCGCTGACCTATACCCCGCTGATGCCGCACGAGCGCACCGCCGCCGCGCTGCGGGCACTGGCCGCATTCGATACGGTGCGCCTCGAAACCTTCGGAGCGATCGAAAAGCTGCTCATGGGCTCCAGAGACCCGCTCGAGCGGTTCAAACTCAAGCGGCAAGTGATGGCCATCTATGCCGACAAGGACGGCCTCGCCAACCTTGCCCGCGCTGCAAAGGTCGAACCCGAAGTCCTTGTTATCGCTGCTGATGCCGGCGCGCGCATCGCACCCATTGCCGCGCGGTCAGCCGAAGCGTGGCGCCGGATCGAAGCGGCGACGGCCGCGTCCGACGCGCCGGCTGCGAATGCCACGCCAGAGCAGCAGATCATATCGGACGCCCTGCGCAAGGCGGTGCGCGCGCGCGCCGGTTCGATCAAGGGTCTCGCGAAAGTCGAAGCTGCTCTGGTCGCCGCACTCGCAATCGCGGCCCGGCTTGAAAGCGGAGGCCTCCCCTCGGGCGCGGCGCTGGCTCGCAACCAGAAGGCTGCTGCCGCTGCCGTCGCACAAGTGACCTTCGCAATCGACGGCGCTTTCGCGGCGCGCGAGAAAACGCTCGACGTGCGCGAATTGCCGCAGATCGACGCAAGCGCCGCAGATCCGGCCAGCGAGGTCACCGCCGCAGTCACCGACGATATGGTCTACGGCATCCTGCTGCTGAGCCTCTACCGGCTGGAAAGCCGCTTGCTGCAAGCGTTCACGGCGCCCGGCAAGGCCGCAGACGAGGCCGGGCGCATCCGCCAGCAGGATGAAGCGGCGCTGGGCTATCGCCGCACGCTGGAGCTGTTTTTCGATACGGCCAGCCTGTTCGGCTATCAGCGCCTGACCGAGGCGATCTTCACGGATTACCGGGCCGAACAGGCCGGTGTCACCCGCAGCTACGTTGCCCTGCTGGAGCCATTCAAGGCGGTGCCGGCGACCTTGGCGGAGTTCGCCAGAGATTTCCCCAAGGACGAGGTGAGCGGCATCCCGCTATCCGGCCAGGCCCTCGTCGAGTTCGTCTATTCGGCCTACTACGGCACGCTGCTTGCGCAGCTGCAGGTGGCATTGAAGGACCAGTCCGGGGTCAACACCGTTCTTCCGGATGGGTCGACCCGCCACACGCCCATCGTCAACATCGCTCTCGGGGCGACCGAAAAGCTGTTCAAGGTGCCCACCCGCTACAGGGTGAGCAGGGAGGCGACGATCCTGTTCGTCCGTCCCGGCGATGACCGGAATGACGTGCCGGCGCTACTGGTCCGCGACAAGGGCACGAACAGGCACCCGGTGGTGCAGGCGCTCGCCGATACGCTCGCGCCAGACGAGGTCTTCGTGCTGCCGCGCGCCTATGAGGCCCATCGCGAGGGATTCACTGCCTGGGTGATCGGCAACCTCGCCGAGCTATGCGAGACATTGGCGAACCTGCCCGGCGTGCCCGATCTCATCACCGACAAGGGCGTGCCGCTGGGCTGGCCCGATGCTTACGTGGGCGGTCCGGCCCGGTGGCTCATCGCACTCGGCAAGCTGATCAAGGACCCCACCGCTCAGAATGCTGCGGTGCGCGAGCAGATGCACAGCGACTTCGCCTCGCTCGCCGGGCCGATGCGCCGGGCGACCAACATCGAGCGCCGCTATGTCGGGCCGCTGATCGCCGAACAGTGGGAGAAAGTGCAGGTATCCTTCCTCAAGGACCCGGACGCTTTCTTCAACGCCCCGCGCCGCGCGCTGGAACTGACGCAGATCTTCGCCGGCAATGTCCAGCCGTCGAACCTCTCCGAGCAGCGGCTTCAGATGACCGCGCTGATGCTCGAACTGGCCCCAGTGCTGACCCGCAAGCTCGGAACTTCTACGCTGATCGGCGAAAGCGTGCGGATCGCCGGGACTGACCGCTTCGACGTCATCCTGCCGCTCCACCGCCATGTCGATGGGGCGGCCGCCTTTGCCAGCGATCCTGCCAACGTCCAGCTACTTGAAAACAAGCTGGAGCTGACCTTCCCGCCTGCAGATCTCGACCGCCGCGTCCGCATCCTGCGCACGTTGGCGGGCGAATTCGCCGATACGGTGAAGCAGCATCAGGCCGATGCCCTGGTGGTCGAAGGGCTGAAGAGCGAGAACGTGCTGCGCATCGCGGGGCGCGGGTTCGCGCTGGCAGGGTCGGATGGCTCACCAGATCATCCCGGCGAACTCTTCGACGCGGGGAATGCGGTCTACCAGCTGGTCACGGTCCACGAGAGTTTTCACTACGAACCGGCCATGCTCGGCGTGCCTTCGGTCGTCGAATGGGACCGCGAGGCGGTTGGCACGCGCAACCTCGTCATCAATGGCAGGGCCAGCAAGCCGGGCGATCCCCGCGTGCGGCTGGTCACGATCATGCGCACCGACAATCGCACCGGCCAGACGGAACAGAAGGAAATCTGGTCCGACGACACCGCGCTGCTCTCCGAACTCGGTTATGCGCTCGATCTCCACATCACCTTGCGCAACCTCGAGATTCTCGGCGAAGTGATGACCGAGGGCGCCAGCGTGCTCACGCTTGCGATCCAGGTTGCTTTCGCCGAAGTCCCCGGCATTTCCGAGGCGCTTGCCGCCGCCGAGATCACCGGATCGATCCTGCAGTTCTGGGGCAGCAGCGAATACGCCACGATCAAGTCGCTGCTCAGCGGCGATGTCGGCCCGCTGTTCGAGAAAGTGATCGGCCAGATCAGCCACGACATGTCACGCGAGGTGCTGTGGGGCTGGCTGGTGCTGGGCGATACCACGCCGCCCACGATCAAGGCGCTGGAAGCGGCGATGGAGCTGGCCGGCCGGATGGGCGTGCTCAAGAGCAAGGCCAATTCCGGAGACGAAGCCAAGGACAGCTCGATCAAGCGCGTGGTCGAGGGTCTGGTCAGCGGCAGCACCACGCTTTTCCGCGGTGCCGAGGCGATGCACACGGCCACCAGCTTTGCCATGCACAAGGTCGAGCTGGGCATCCAGGGCTCGCCGTGGGCCGCGCTGATCATGCGGGTGATCGCACGCAACCTCTACCGGCTCGAAGGTGTCTCGCTGAAGGAGTTCGGCATCGACCAGGCTGCCGACGCGCTGGAGGAATTCAAGGCGATCTACAAGCGCTTCGACGGGATCATCGAAGGCCTCGCCAGCTTTGAATTGCCGAGCGAACTGGTCCCGCTCGAGGCGATCATCGAAATGGTGGTCAACTTCGTCATCGACCACCTGCCGATAAAATATCGCCCGTTTGTCAAAGGGGCCCGCAGCGTCGTCAACGCAACGCCGATGCGCAAGCTTTACGACGAGCTGTTCAGAACCGTCGCCGACGAGATGCGCAAGGCCAGCATCGATCCCAACATCCTGTGGCGCGACCACATCAAGACCTCGCTCGATCCCTACCTCAAGCTCGCGGCAAGCGAAATCTCCGACGAGTGGCACGCCATTCTGGTCCGCGTGCCGTTCCTGAAATCGATCCCCACGCTGACCATCCCCGATCTCGCGGCGTCCTTCGTGAGCGGCGATGTCGCGCCGATGCTAGCGCAAGGGACAGCCACGCCGCCGGCACCGCCGCAGCTTCCCGCCGGGCGCGGCACAGCGCTCGGCCCGGGCGAGCGCGCGGCGGCGCAGCGCGGCTTCGGCCACGATTTCGGACATGTGCGGGTGCATCAGGGCAGCGCCGTCGACAGCAGCCTGCGGGCGTCCGGCGCAAGGGCGGCGACGAGCGGCAGCCACGTCTGGCTCGACAGCGCGGTGGCGGCCAGCGGCAGCGGCGGCCGCGATGTGCTCCATCACGAACTGGCCCACGTGCTGCAGCAGACCGGGCCGCGCCCGCTTGGCCAGCGTCACCCGGCGCAGCCGGTCGCCGGCAGTGCGGGTTCTGGCCCGGCGCGCTGGCGGATCGATCGCGGCGCTGAACGTCAGGCGGACCATCTCGCGCAGGCCTCACGCAGCAGGGCGGCAGGCCCTCGCCCCGTCAGCCACAGCGCCGGCATCGCTCCCAGCCTTACCGACATTGCCGAGAGGTTTTTCCAGAAGCTGGGCGATTCCACCTCGCTTGAAGAGAACGCGGCGGCGCTGATGAAAACCCCGGCACATGCCGCAGAGGTCAACAAGGCAGCACCGGGTCTGCGCACGGCACTCCCCGAAAAGCTCATTGAAGCACTCGGCCCCAAGGGTTCAGCCGGTTCGCGCATCACGTTCAAGGATCCGTTCGGCACCGCAGCCGAAGCGCTGCGCGAGTACATTCTCGTCAACCGCAAGCAGGAAGTGATCGACGGCATTCCCCATCTGCTGGGCGGCGCCTTGCAGGAGGTGAAGATCAAATCCGGCAAGGGCACGGCCAAGGCGAAGGTCGAAACCGCGCCCATCCTCAATGTCGGGCGGCTCGAAACGCTGCTGGAGGAGTTCTTCTTCGGTAAGACAGGCATCTCGGTCGACATCGAATTCAACACGACCAAGGAGCCGGGGCCCGACGGCAAGAAGCGCGACACGATCTCGCTCGACGATCCGTTCAAGACCTTTGCTGTCACCTATCTCCACCTGCCGATGATCGGCGGCACCGCCAAGCTGTGGGACGAGGTGATCGACGCCACTTTCCCCAAGGCCGGGGCCAAGCGGGCACTCTATCAGGCCAAGACGCGCCTCGCTTTGCAGGGGTTGCAGCCCGGCCCCGGCATCTTCACCACCGTGTCCGCAAAGGGCGGCAAGGCACTCGCGCTCGGCCTCAAGGCCAAGTCGCTCGCCGAAGCCTACGTCAATCCGCCGCCGACACGGGATCTGCCGGGCGATGCCGTACCGACTTGGGCCGAGTACACCGACATCAAGCCCCGCGCCCGCACCCAGCACGGCGGCAAGGACTACGGCCAGATCGGGCTGCGGCTCGGCACGTATGGCCAGAAGGACAATCCCGACCAGCAGAAGGGCACAGACCGCGCCTCGCATCACACCGTGCAGTATCTGCTGATCGAATACCTCGTGAACACAAAGGACCGGCACCAGCCCTTCCCGCATCCGCTGAGCCTCTACCCGGGCGTCACGGCGGCCACGGGCGGGCGGGTCGCGACGATCGGCAAGACACCGGGGGCAACCGACGGCATCCGCGTCGCGGCCAATGACAGCGGCGATCGCGGGCCGAACATGCCCACGATCCTGCTTTCGGTGCACGCCCACACGCTGGGCAACGTCCATGTTTCGGTAGAGCCCGACGACCTGCCGAACGCAGGCCCTTCGCAGGGTGCGGCAATCCACGGCAAGTTCCGTTCGTTCCTTGGCGATTATGCCGCGACCGTGGCTGACAAGAAGGGCCTGCAGGCGCTCGCCGCTCAGCGCGCGGGAAAGACCTTCGCCAAGAACGACCTGCCGAAGATCAAGGGCGCGCCAGTGACCGACGGCGATCTCAGCGCCGCGATCTTCACCGCCGCATGCAAGTCCTACACCTGGATGCAGGATCACATGAACAAGAAGCTCGCGCGCGCGCTAGATCATCAGGAGATCGATTACTACAATTCGCTGGTGGCCGCCGCGCAGTCCGCCACGATCCGCAGCGGCACCACCGTCCAGCCCGCTTACACACCCGGACCGGTCAGCGGCGATATCATCCCCGAGGTCGTGAAGGCGCAAGTCGCCGCCTTCGAATCCGCCGCATTCGGTTTCGAAAGGCGGTGATGCGATGACCTATCCGAACGGCCCGCTGCTGCTCAAGGGTGCCCTCATCTACTTCGGCGCGCCGATGCTGGTGCCGCTGCCCAACATCATCATGTTCCAGTACAATCCCGAGACGCTGACGCGCACCCTCACTCCGTGGGAGCCGCCGGCCAAGCGCGTCTACGAAGAGCGCAAGGACGGCGTCGTCACCAACGAAGCCGAGGTCAAGGCCTACCGCGACAGCCAGATCGCGCTTTCGCAGCCCTATGACCCGAAGGAGACATTCTCGCTGGTGCTCGAGGTCGATGCGACCGACGCGCTGGAATCACCGGAAAGCCATCCGGTTGCGGTGCTGGCCGGGGTTGCGGACCGGCTCGCTGCGATTGAAATGCTGATGTACCCGCCGGGCGACAGCCTGCTCGGCAATCTGCTCGGCTCGGTCAGCGTCTCGATCGGCGCGGGCGGGATCGAAGCGGGTGGCGGCGCCAGCCTCGAACCTGCGCTGGAGCGGCGGGATGCGCCGATCGTCCTGTTTTTCTGGGGTCCGGGGCGCATCGTGCCGGTGCGGATCAAGTCGCTCTCGATCGACGAGCAGGCGTTCTCCCCGATGCTCTACCCGATCCGCGCCAAAGCGACGATCGGCGTGCAGGTGCTGACCGAGGATGATCTGGTGCAAGTCACCGGCGATCCCGCCACCGGCGCGGCCGCGGCGCTGGCGGTCGCCTGCTACAAGTTCACGCGTGGCCAGAAGGAAGTCCTCGCCACCGCGAACCTCGCCAATGCCGTCGAATCCATCGTCGGCATGTTGCCACTGTAACGGGCCGGAGCGCGATCATGTCCCTGTTCGATCCCAAGAGCCGCTATGCCGATCTCCCCACGGTGCTGACCACTGATGCACGCGGACGCACCGTCGAGGCCGTTCCGCCAGCTCCGCCCCTCACGCAGGCGCTGCGCGGACGGCATTTGCGGCGGCAGGGCGAGCGGCCCGACCATCTTGCCGCGCTCTACCTCGGTGATCCGGCCGGCTTCTGGCGGCTTGGCGAAATCAACGACACGATGACGGCCGAGGCGCTCAGCGAGCTTCGCGAAGTCCGCATTCCAGTCAAGCGTTAGGAGTGATGCGCGCGTGGCACTCGGATGCGAAGTTCTGCCCGGCGGCACCAGCGATCCCGGCTTCACCCAGCCGGCGCGGGTCGAGATCGTGGAGGCGGTGGGCGCGAGCACGACGTTCGTGCTCTCCTACGACATCGCGATTGCTGATGGCGATCTGCAACTCGTCAGCGATGATGCGCTTGGGCCTGAGGCCGAGCTTGCCGTGCGCGTCGTCGATGGCGCCAGCACCGCAATCCTCGTGCGCGGTCCGGTGACCCGCCAGCGCATCGCGGTCGCCACCGGCGGCGATGGCTCGACGCTCGATGTGATCGGCGGCGATGTGACCATTGCGATGGCGCGCGAAGTCCAGGTCAAGGTCTGGCCTTCGACCACCGACGATGCGGCAATCCGCGAATTGCTCGGCAAGGCCGGCATTGCTCCGGAGCAGATCGCGCTGCCGACCAGCGTGGTCCATGATGAAACGAAGAACGCGCTCGTGCAGCGCGAATCCGATCTGCACCTGTTGCGCCGCCTCGCCCGGCGCAACGGCTGCTGGTTCTGGATCACCTACGATGCCAAGACCACGCTTGCCTCGGCGCATGTCGTGCGGCCTCCGGTGGATCAGGCCCCGGCGGCCGTGTTCCATCTGGCGGGCGCAGACCGCAACATCGATGATGCGGTGATCGAGTGGGATGCCGAACGCGTCGTCGCCACCGATGCCGCCAACCGCGACATATTCGCCGCCTCCGACATGGACGGCAGCGTGGATCGCTCGCCGCTGACGCCGATGGCCGACAAGGCGCTTGCGGACATCGTGACCAGCCCGCGCCGCGCCCGGCTCACCCATCCGGTCGACGATGCCGGTGATCTGATCACCCGCAGCGAAGCCGCGCTGATCGAGGAAGGCTGGTTCGTCACCGCTACGCTGGCAGTGCGCGAACGGCGGCTCAAGCAGGTCGTGCGCACACATACCGTCGCCGAGCTGCACGGCGCCGGCAAGCGCCATTCGGGCAAGTATCTCGTCGCCCGCGTCGCCCACTCCATCGATGCCAACGATCACCTGATGACGGTGACGCTGGTGCGCAATGGCTGGAACTGAACCATGCTGACCGATCCCTTCATCGCCTTCCAGCAAGCCCACAGCGATCATGTCTGGGGCAAACATGCCGGGACCGTGATCGACAATCAGGATCCCGAGAATTGCGGCCGCCTGCAGGTTTCCTGCCCCGCAGTGCTGGGTGAGGCCAATGTCTGGGCGATGCCCTGCGTGCCTTATGCAGGGCCCGGCGTGGGCATGTATTTCATCCCCCCGGTCGGCGCCGGAGTATGGGTAGAATTCGAGGGCGGCAAGGTCTCGCGGCCGATCTGGGCGGGCTGCTATTGGTCAAAGGACCAGCTGCCAGCGGCAGCTACCTCACCCGACATCAAGCTGATCGTCACCGCCGCCGCCAGCCTCACCATCGACGAAAGCTCGGGCGAAGTGGTGCTGAAGAACAGCAGCGACGCCAGCACGACATGGACCGACAAAGTGGCGACCGAAGCCGGAAAGGCGACCCACACCGTGGGAGCGGACGGCGTCGTCTCGGAATCAGCGGGCGGCGCCGGGAAGGTCGAGGTCAGCGATAGCGGCGTGTCGGTCAATTCCGGCGCGTTCAGCGTGATGTGAGGGGGAGCGCGCATGGCACAGCCCCTCCTCACCACGGCCTCTAGCCTGCAATGCCCGCACGGCGGCTCCGTTGCGATTGCCTCCGCCAACGCGCGCGCGATCGCGGGGGCACCGCTGGCGCTGGCGAGCGATGTGTTCACCATCGCGGGCTGCCCGTTCCAGATCCCGGTCGGGGCCGGCACCGTCCCGCATCCCTGCCTCACCGTGCAGTGGATCACGGTGAACCTGCACACCACGGTCGGCGGCCAGCCCACGCTCGCGCCAGACAGCGTCGGCCTGTGCCTTGCCGGCGATCAGGTTCCGCAGGGGCCGGTATCTGTCGTCACCGTCCAGCCGCGCGTCAGCGGATCATGAGGAGGAACGCCTGATGGCCGAGCCGCCCTTCACCAGTCTGCGCTATCCGCTCGCGGTTGACCCTGCACGCGGGCGGCTTGGGCAGGAGCAGGACTTCGACGCGCATGTCGAGCAGCTGGTCATGCAGGTGCTGCTGACCGCGCCGGGAGAGCGCATCAACCGCCCCGATTTCGGCTGCGGGGTTAAGCGGCTGGTCTTTGCTCCCGGCGGGGAAGTCGCCGCGACACTCGCGCAGGCCACGATCTATCAGGCGCTGACGACCTGGCTGGGCGATGTCATCACCGTCACTGAAGTCACCGCCCGCGCTGACGATGCCGCCCTGCTGGTGCGCATCGGCTATGCCGTGAAGGTGCTCGGCCAGCGCCGCTACCTCAACCTGCGGGTGACGCCATGAGCATCGACCGCGCCGATCTCCTGCGCGCCTCGACGACGCTGACGGGCATTGATTTCGTCGCCGTGTCACCCTCGCAGACCGTGCTCACTGTGTTCCTGCAGCACGATGTCCTGCCCGCAGCCGTGGCAGCACAGCTTGCCGCCCTCGCGGTAGAGGACATCCATATCGAGGCGATCGGTGCGGTCGATCCGGTGCGCGTGCCGGTGATCCAGTCCGCCTCCCCGCTCCCCGCGCCGGTCGATGGCCGCGCCGTGCTGCAGTTCCTCACCGCCATGCCCGGCGGCTTTGGCGATTACCGGCTGCGCATCGATAGTCCGGTGATCGATCCCTACTTCAACAACATCCGCTTCAGCTTCAAGGCGGCCTGCGACAGCGATCTCGATTGCGAAGCCGATCCCCGCGCCTGCCCGCCAGACGAGCAGGTGGACTTCCCGGTCGATTACCGCGCGCGCGATTTCTGGAGCTTCCGCCGCGCGCTGACCGACTTTGCCGCGCAGCGCTATCCCGATTGGCAAGACCGCCTCGAAGCCGACATCGGCATGATGGTCCTCGAACTGACGGCAGCGCTGGGGGACGAGTTCGCCTATGCCAACGACCGGCTCAGCCGCGAAGGGCGGCTCGATCAGGCCAGCCAGCGCCGCTCGCTGCGCCACCTCGCGCGGCTGGTCGATTCCCAGCTAGACGATGGCGCGGGCGCTTTCGCATGGATAGATGTTCAGGCCTCTGCTGCGGGCGTTGTCGATGCGGGCACCGCGATCACCGATGCGCAGCGGCAGCTGGTGTTCGAGATCGGCCGCGGGCTTGCCGACCAGCCGCTGGCATCGCCGCCCCAGCCACCCGCAAAGTTCGCCATCGATCCCGCGCGCAACGAGATCGCAGCCTATATCTGGGACGAAAACGACACCTGCCTCCTCGCCGGCACCACCGAGCTGACCATCACCGGGGCGCATGAAGCGCAGCTCCAGCCCGATGCGGCCATCGATGCCGAAGGGCGCTGGGTACTGCTGATGACCCGTCCGCCCTCACCCGACGTTCCCGAACGGCGGCTGGTCGTCCGTCTCAAGGACGCGCGCGATGATGTTGATCCGTTGACTTCAGCGCCGATCACCCGGCTTGTGCTGGAAACCCCGGCGGCGTTCGATCTCGATCTCGAAACGCTGGTGCTGCGCGCCAATCTCCTGCCAGCCACTGCCGGTGCCGCGCATCAAGCGCGCTTCCGCATCGGCCCGCCCGATGGCCCTGCCGATCCTGACGCGGTTCTGCCCATGGCAGTCGAGCGCGTGGGGGCGGACAGCACCGTCTGCTACCCCGATCCGGGCAGCCCGGCCGATCTGGCGGCGCGGGTCAAGACTTTGTTCTCGCTTGCCGGATCAGACGAGACGCCGCTTGTCTGGCATGCCGATCCATCGGGCGCGCTGCACCCCGAAGTGCAAGTGCTGTGCGAACGCGACACGTCTGCATGGCAGTGGCAGCCCGCGCTGGTGGGCGAAACCACTGCCGAGCCCGACGACCGCTTCTTCACGCTGGAAGACGGGCTCTACCACCGCGTGGTCGGCTTCGAACGCTTCGGCAAGGTCACCGAACTGATCGACTATGCCACCGGCGAGGGCACCACCCTGCGCTTCGGTGACGGCGT
Organism: Novosphingobium sediminis; assembly: GCF_007991615.1. Classification (GTDB taxonomy): domain Bacteria; phylum Pseudomonadota; class Alphaproteobacteria; order Sphingomonadales; family Sphingomonadaceae; genus Novosphingobium; species Novosphingobium sediminis. The sequence continues at coordinate 118,030 of NZ_BJYR01000003.1, forward strand.
GTTCGGCATGGCTCCCGCAGCCGGAGACCGCTTCACCGTGCGCTACCGCCTCGGCAATGGCAGCCGCGGCAACGCAGCGCCCGATACCTTGACCGTGCTGCCTGTGGCGGTTCCCGGCGTGGTGTCGGTCAACAACCCGCTCGCGGGGACCGGCGGGCGCGATCCCGAAACGGCGCAGGCCATCCGCACCAACGCTCCGCAGGCCTTCCGCGCAATAACTTATCGCGCCGTCCAGCCGGCCGACTACGCACGCATCGCCGAGCGTGACCCCCGCATCCAGAAGGCCGGCGCCACCAGCCGCTGGACCGGAAGCTGGCCGACGATGTTCGTGACACCCGATCCGCACGAGAGCACCGCCGTTTCTCCCGCACTACGCAAGGATCTCCTGCTCGCGCTCGACCGCGCGCGGCAGGCAGGCCGCGAATGCAAGCTCATGGCCCCGCGCTATGCCGATTTCGATCTCGAGATCAGGCTCTGCGTCGCCGCCAATGCCTATCGCGGCGAAGTGGAGGAAGCCGCGCTCGCCGCGCTGTTCGGAAAGCCGGGCCAGGGTGGCGGATTCTTCGATCCGGACAACTTCACTTTCGGCATGCCGCTTTCGCGCGCGGCGCTGATCGCGGTTCTCCAAGGCGTGCCCGGCGTGTGCGGCGTCGAAGCCATGCGCGTGCGCCGCCCCGGCTATTTCGAGTGGCGCGCGTTCGACGAACTGAGCCTGCCGGTCGGCCTCAGCGAACTCGTCCGCGTGACGAACAGCCGCGCCCTGCCGGAGCGCGGGGCGGTGCAGCTGATCATGGAAGGGGGCGCCTGATGGCCTGCACTTGCGACACGCATGATTGCACTGCCCTTGCCATCCCGGCAGGCCTGCAGACAATTCCGCGCGCCATCGGGACGTTTTCCGAGTGGCGCACGGCCCTCCTCGGCGCGATCGGCCGCGAGCCGCTGCTCGATGCGTGGCGGGCGCGGGACCGTGCCGATTTCGGCGTCATGCTCACTGAAATGTTCGCCTACATGGGCGACGTCACCAGCTTCTACGACATGCGTACCTGCAACGCGGCCTATCTCGGCACGGCGAGCGATCCGGCAGCCGTGCGGGCGCTGACCGGGCTACTGGGATACAAGCCAAGGCCCGGCCTCGGCGCATCGGTCTGGCTCTCTGCGCAGGCCGACGGGGTGCGGCCTGTCAGCATTCCGCAAGGCACCGCGTTCCGGTCGGGCGCCTTCCCCGGCAGCCCGCCGCAAGTGTTCGAGGTGCAGCAAGCCGAAACCGCCGATCCACGCGTCAACCGGCTGGCGATCGACCGTGTACCCGCGACGTCCCTTCCCTCGCCGCTGACCGGCCTGCCGGTTGAAGCAAGCACCCTGCGCGCCGGGAGCGGCACGCTGGTTGTGATAGCCTCCCCCGGTGGCCTCGTCGCGGCTCGCATTGCGCAGGCCGCCCCCATGGCCCTGCGGATCCGCCGCCCGGTCACCATGGCGGCGTTCGCTGCCGCCGTGACGCCGCCCTCCGGCGCGACTTATGCCAACACGCGCCTGCTGCGCGGCGGCGCGCGCTGCGGCGTGTGGAAGCATTCGGCGGTTGCGGGCGATCCGGCGGTGCTCTCGGGCGCGACGCTCGCGCTGGAAGCACGGGTTCCGATCCACGCAGGCGATGTGGTGGCGTTCGAAGCAGGCGGCGTGATCGCTGCGCGCTGTGTCATCAGCGTTGGCGAGGCGCAGTTTACCGTGCTTGCCGGGCAGACCAGCACACTAACCGACAGCGCCAACAAGGTCAGCACGCTCGTCAGCCCCGCAGTCACCGTAGGCACTACGACGATCACGCTGGACAGCGCCCTCCCCTATGCGGCGGCTGATCTGCCCGGCCTTGTGGTCCACTATGCCATGGCCGATGCCGCAACGCTCCACGCGCCGCTCAAGGATACACTGGCGAGCGGCGACCCGGTGCACCTTCCCGATTTTATCGACCCGCCCCGCGTACCGGTCACCCATGTTGCGCTTGAAGATGCGCACGGCGAGGCGGTGGTCACCAGCGGCGCGCTCGATGCGGCATCGCGCAGCGCAGCCTTGTCTGCCGCGCCGATCTGGCCGCAGGACCTGGTCCAGCCCGTCAAGCTCTATGGCAACACCTTCCTCGCCACGCGCGGCGAAAGCGTGCACGGTGAGGTGATCGGCACAGGCAACGCCGCCCTCCCGCTCCAGACGTTCCGCCTGAAGAAAAAGCCGCTTACCTACCTTGCCGCAGCCAATGCCGCCGGGCGTGTCAGCACGCTCGCCATCCATGTCGGCGGGGTCCAATGGCGCGAAGTAGATAGCTTCTACGGCCAGCCCGCCGATGCGCCGGTCTATGTCGTGCGCCACGATGCGCAGGGTGAGACCGACATCGATTTCGGCGGCGCTTTGCGCCTGCCGAGCGGCGCGCAGGTTACCGCCGACTACCGCTTTGGCGCCGGTTCGGCAGTGCCGCCTGCCGATAGCGTCAAGCAGATCGCCCGGCCCATCGCCAAGCTGCGCTCGGTCCGCAACGTGCTGCCCGCGTTCGGCGGGGCTGATGCCGAAGCGGCAGAGGAAATCCGCTATCGCGGGCCGGCCTCGGCGCTCCTGCTGGGCCGTGCAATCTCGCTTGTCGATATAGAAGCAGCGGCTGCGCAGACCTCGGGCGTCCGGGCTGTGCGCGCGGTGTGGGCGTGGGACAGGACCGGGCAGCGCCCAGCTGCGATGGTCCGCTACATCGGCGATCCGCAGCTTGCCGCACCGATCCGCGCCGCCTTGCGCGCGCTTGCAGAGGATGACGCGCCGATTACTGTCATCAGCGCCGCCGCGCAATCGGTGCGGCTCGATGTCGCAATCGATGTCTCGCCGGATTACGTCGCCGACGCGGTCGCAGGCGCGGTCGGTGCGGTGCTGTTCGCGCCGGTCGGCCTGCCCGGCACCGGCGGCCTGCTGCGTCCCGAACGGCTCGGGCCGGACAGCGCGGTGTTCGCCAGCATGGTGATAAAGGCGATCATGGATGTCCCCGGCGTCACCGCGCTCAGCGCGCTGAGCCTCGACGGCACCCCGTTCACCGATGTCGCCCGCGCCCCGGCTGCAGGATCCTACTTCGATTTCGCGGACGGCGGCGTGCGCGTCAACGGCCGGTTGGCAGGATAGGGGGCACCATGGGAACCGCACGCGACTACTACCGCGAATACTACACCGAGCGGCTGTGGGATTGGGTGCCCGCCGCGATCCGCGAGGCAGACGAGACCGAGGGCGGCTCGGCCCTGCGCGCGCTGCTGCGGGCTTTCGCCAGCCAGGCGGCCGTGATGAAGCGCAGCCAGGACCGCTTGTGGGACGACATGTTCGTCGAGTTGGCCGACGACTGGGCCGTCCCCTACATTGCCGAACTCGTGGCCGCCCGGCTGGTCTCCGCGCTCAATCCGCGCGGGCGGCGCAGCGATGTTGCCAAGACCATCTACTACCGCCGCCGCAAGGGCACGCTCGCGGTCCTCGAGCAGCTTTGCGACGATATTGCGGGGTGGGACGCCAAGCTGGTGGAGGAGTTCCGCCGCCTCGCCCGCAGCCGCCACGGCCTCGATGGCTCCGCAGCGACAGGCCGGGTGACCGGCACGCCGGAAGGCGGGCTTGCCGATCTGCGCTCGGTGCGCGGCAGCCTGCTCACCGGCGATGCCTTTGACGAATTTCACTACACCCCGGAAATGCGGCGCCCCCGCGACCGGCTCGGCCTGCGCGGCATTCCGGTGCTGGGCTTCCATCTGCACCGGCTCACGCTGGTCCAGTTCAGCGATGTGACGCCCCGCCTCGTCAGGAACCTCGCGGGTACGCGTGATGGCTATGCGTTCGATCCCAGCGGGCGCGACGTGCCGCTGTTTGGGCGCGGGCGGGCGCGCGGCGATTGGAGCCAGTGGCGCAGCGCAGCGGAAGGCGAGCTTCCCCGCGTGATCGACTGCCGGCTCTACAACGAGGAGATCTTCGCGGTCGGCGATCCGGTCATCGCGTGGATTCGCAGCACGGGGCTGATCGCCAATCAGGCCACACGCCGCGCCTGCGCCAAAAGCCTCTCCCAGATCGCCGGGCAACGCTTTGCGACGCGCGCAGCGCTGCGGCGGGTGCTGGGCGGCTTGCCGCAAGGCGCAGTGCTGACCAGTGCGGGCGTCTTTGCCGAAATTCTCGCCCGCACTCTCACCGAAGACAGCGGCGCGGTGGTGCTACAGGATGCCGTGGCGCTCGGCCTGAAGGGTGCGGCCCCCATCCCGCGAGCGGCGATGCGGGCGGCAGACCTCGGCGATTGGAACCGCACCGCGCCGCCGGGCATCGACCTGCTGTTCGATCCGGCGCGCGGGCGGCTGCTGTTCGATCCCGGCGCCGCGCTGCCTGCAGACCTGCGTGCACGCTACACGGTGGGCATGAGCGCCCCGATCGGCGCGGGCGCCTTCGGGCGGCGCAATGCCCAGTCCGCCGCGAGCGTGCATTGGGCGCAGCGCTCTACCGCTGCCGGGGTGCCTGCGAACGGCGTGCTTGAGCTTTCGGACAGCACCACGTTTGACAACCCGCCAAACCAGCCCGCGATCACCGACCTCACGATCCGTGCCCGCGAACAGGAACGCCCCTATGTTCGCCTAGCCGCCGATTGGAAGCTTGGCGCGAGCGGCAACAACCGCACGCTGGTAATCGACGGGCTGTGGATCGGCGCGCTCACGGGCCAACTCCAGATTGAAGGCTCCTTCGCCAAGGTAACGCTGCGCTACTGCACGCTCGATCCCGGCGGCACAGATGGCGCGGGCGGCGTGATCCCGCCTTGCGGCCTCGTCATCACCGGCTCGGTCGACGAACTCGTCATCGAAAACTGCATTCTTCCCGGCCTCACGCTCAGCGGCGCAGGTGCCTCGCTTGATCGCCTTGTTGTCCGCGGCAGCATCATCGATGCCGCCAAGACCGGCGCGACCGGGATCATCGCCCCGCGCACGGCCGCGACGATGACGAACTGCACCGTGATCGGCAGCGCGATCGACGGGCTCGCCCTTGATGTCGAGAAACTGGACGCCAGCGATACCCTCGTCGCGGCCCGCGCCGATGTAACCGACCTCCAATCGGGCTGCTTCCGCTTCTCTGCGCGCGGGCCGGGATCGCGCGTGCCGCACCCTTATGAATCGCACCTACTGGACGATCTGCAGCGGCTGTTCGCCTCCCGCCGGTTTGGCAATCCTGCCTACGCAGAGCTTTCCGAAACCGCACCCGCCGCCATCCGGCGCGGGTCCGAAGACCAGTGCGAGATCGGCGCCTGGGCGGGCGAGCGCCGCCCGATCCGGCTCGATGGGCTGCGCGCCAAGATCGACGAATACATGCCCTTTGGCCGCTTGCCGGCCCTGATCGTGGAGAACTGAGATGTCGACCATCGACCTGTCGCGGCAGCTGGGTGACCAGCGCAAGCAGTACGCCGGGGTCCGCCATCAGCAAGGCCGCGTGCTGACCGACGACGATTTCAACGAAGCCTCCTCGATCGAGGCCGAGGAACTGCGGCGCACCCGCATTCACGCGATCGGCGCCTATGGCGCGCCGGGTGCTGGCTTCCTTCCGGCAGGTTTCGCGGTGAGCGGCGGCAAGCTCGATTTCACGCTTACTCCGGGCGAACTCTACCTTGGCGGACTGCGGCTCGAAACAAACGGAGGCGAGCATTTCCTCGAGCAGAAGGACTGGCTCAACTTCGACAAGGCCGCTGCCCCGGCAGCGCCCGCACCGGGCGTAAAGCGCACCGATCTTGTCTGGATCGAGGCATGGCAGCAGCCGGTTACCGCGGCGGAGGACAGCGAGCTGTTCGAAGTCGCGCTCGGCGGGCCGGATACTTCCGCGCGCTGGCGCACGATGCGCCGCGTCCATGTCCTGCCCGGAGTGACCGGCAGCGCCTGCCCCGCCGCTTGGGCTGCCGCTCTCGCCAGTTTTGCGCCGATGGGCAGCATCGCTCCCGACATGGAAATGACGACGACAGCCACGCTGACCGTGGGCTTTACCGCGCCGGTCAGCGTTGGCGATCTGTGCTCCCCGCCGCAGCCGGGCGGCTATCTCGGCGCGGAAAACCAGGCGATCCGCGTGCAGATGGTGGACGCGGGGCACTATACCTGGGGCTATAACAACGCCGCGCCGCTCTACCGCGCCCGGATCTCACCGAAGGCCGGGCAAAATGTCCTGCTCACGCTGCTCACCCAGCCGCGCGATGCGGCGCACTGGCCGCTGAAGGACATGGTGGTCGAGCTCTTGCCATGGTCCGCCGCGCTGCCCAACGGCGAGCGCGTTGCCGAAATGGCAGGCCACTTGTGCAAGGTCGCGGTGAGCTACGATCCGGATAGCCAGACATTCGAAATCGACGTTCCGCTGCTCGCCGCCGAGGGCTTCGCCAACTGGACCGGACGCAGCGACAAGGGCGCGTTCAATGATCCTGCCGACCCGGATGACGACTTCCTCTACGTGCGTGTATGGGACCGGGGCGACGACCTTGCCTCACCCGCCGCAATCCCCGTCGCGACGAGCAAGCTTGGCAACACCGGCCTCAGCGTGGCCTTCAACGGCGGCCCCCTGCGCCCCGGCGATCACTGGATCATCGCAGCCCGCCCTGCCGCGCCCTCCGCCATCGTGCCCTGGCAACTCACCCTGCCAAGCGGCGCCGCGCCGAACGGCATTCGCCGGTATCGCGCCCCGCTTGGTTTGATCGAGTGGACCGGCTTAGCCTCAGGCGGTGCCACCGGCGTCCTGATCGACGATTGCCGTCCGCCGTTCCTCCCACTCACCCGCATTCGCGGCTGCTGCACGGTCACCGTCGGCGACGGGATCGAGAGCTTCGGGATGTTCGATACGATTGCCGCCGCAATCGCCTCGCTGCCCCCCAGCGGCGGCGCGGTCTGCGTGCTGCCCGGCACGTTCCGCGAGGCGGTGGTGATCGACGGCCTGCACAACATCACCATCCACGGCTGCGGCCCGCGCTCGCGCATCGTCGCGCCAGAGGAAACCGGAGACAAGTCGGTCGCCATCACCATCAGCGAAAGCGAGGATATCTGCATCGAAACCCTCGCGCTTGAGGGCGGCAATGGTGCGGTCGTCGCGGTGCGGTCCGGCAAGGCGGTGCGGATCGCCGATTGCCTGATCCAGTTCCGCAACCAGCGCGAGGACTTCTCGCCGTGGACCGCCGTCTACGCAGAGGGCGAGGCAATCGAGATCGATAACAACATCATCGAGCCGCTGCCCAATACGCTCGAACGGGTCTTCCACAAGCGTGCCGCGCCCGACCGCGCAGTAGACGCCAATGCGGCGCGCGGCGGCATCCAGCTTGGCGGCGGCAGCGTCAATGTTCTCGTGCGCGGCAATGTCATCGTTGGCGGCATGGGCAACGGCATCACGCTCGGCAGCATCCGGCGGATCGACGAGGAAAACCCGGATGGCTCCGACATCCCTGACATCGACCTTGAAGACCCCTGCGCGCCCTGCGACCCGACAGACAGCAGCGTGCCGCAGGACAACGGCGATGGCACCGTGCGCTTCGTTTCGGCGGGAGACCTCTACGAGATCGAGATCGCGGAAAACGTGATCGCGCGCCACGGCGCAAACGGCATCGCAGTCGTCCGCTTCTTCGGCTTCAGCCAGAACACCGGGCTCGAACTCGTCACCGTCCATGATCTCAGGATAACCGGCAACCACATCACCCACTGCCTGCGCCATGCCGTCGCCCAGCCGAAATCGGCGATGATCCTGTTCCTCGGCTACGGCGGCATATCCCTCGCGCTGACGACCGGTCTGGTGATCGAGGGCAATCTGATCGAACGCAATGGCCGCGACTGGCTCACGCCGGTCTGCGGGGTGTTCGTGCTGGTGGCCGATGGCCTTGCCATCGAGCGCAATGTGATCCGCGCGAACGGCACGCCCTCGGACGAGCCTGCCGAAGCAGCGCAAGAGGGCATCCGTGCGGGCATCCATGTCTGGCTCGCCTTGACGCTCAATCTGCCCGGGACCGCCAAATACGGCTTTGCCAAATCGATGGTGGCCGAAGGCACGGCGCGCATGCGCCCCGCTGCGGGGCAGCTGCGCATCCATGGCAACGAAGTCGAACAGCCGCTTGGCCGGGCACTGTTCCTGCTTGGCGCAGGGCCAATGGCGATCACCGACAACCGCTTCCTCAGCGAAGCGCTGTCCGAAAAAGTGACGGACCCGATGGCGCGCACGGTGCTCGTCGCCAACTTCGGGGTGAGCCGTGAATGGACGCTCGGGCTGCTGCTGGCCGCCGTGCTGAAGGTGACTGAAGCGATGGGGCACGACCTTGGCGTAGACGCCTGCACCGTCGCCCGGCTCGGCGTGTTCACCAAGGGCATCTGGCCGCGGCTCCCCACAGGCAAGCTCGCCTTCAACGACAATCAGGTGAGCTTCCTGATGCGCACCGCCCCGAAAGGCGCAGACCTCAGTTCGGCCCTGCTGCTGTCACTCGACGATGTCTCCGCCTGCGACAACCAGTTCGAATACCACGTTGATGGCCGCGTCGCGGTCGCGGATCTGGTCGCTGCCGGTTCCTCTGTCCGCACCAGCGACAACCGCCTCGCGGAAACCTGGGGCCGCGCATTCTTCTCGGTCCTGAGCTTCGGCATCCTCAATACCGCCGACAGCAACCAGTCGACGCATTGCCTCAAGACGAACGGCATCAAGCGGGCGGTTGCCCACAATCTCGTGCTGGGCACCGCGTTCTGCGAGGAAATGTGCAGCGACGACCACGGCATCGAGAACCACCTCGCGATGGGCGCCAAGAAAGCGTTCATGGCCCAGCCCTGATTTCCGGAGAACGACCATGGCGCGTTTCAACGCCGAAAGCATGAAGGCCTTTTCGCAATCCGGTGTCCGCCACACCGCTGCCGATCAGCAGGCCGCGATCGACAGCGTATTCGGCCAGATCGCCCGGCTTGCCCCGCCGATGCTGCAATTGCAGCAGGCGTTGCTGAGCGGGCTCGCGCAGGCGCAGCGGCGTGAGGCGAAGCGGCTGGCAGGCACCGGCGGCGATGAAGCCGGGGCAGAACGCGCGCTTGAACGGGCCCGCCGCGCGCGCGATCTCCAGCAGGAGGTGGCAAGCTTCGCCCGGCTCGCGGGACAGCTTGCCGAGGGCCTTACCGAAAAGCCCCTCTTCCACGGCTACGTCCTCGATGCCGAGGGCGAGCCCGCCCCCGACCACATCGTGCGCATCGTCGGCGACAGCGCGGCTGACCAGAACTACGCCCACGTCGGACGGCGCGAAGCGAAGACCGATGCCACCGGCTACTTTCGCTTCGAGTTCGATACCGTAAACGAGTACCGCATGATGCGGGTGACCGAACGCGAGACCTATTCGGCGGTCGGCGCGGCCCCTGCGCAAGATGCGGCAAGGTTCGATGTCGAAGTGCTGGACCCGGAAGGCACCGTGGTGTTCCACGACCCCGCCCCGCCCAGTTTCAGCGGTCGCGGCGCCGAGTTCCGGTTCTACCCCTTGCTCGACCTGCGCGCGGCGGCGCATCGCTTCCGATGAGGGCGTACGCTCGTCGTCGTTGCAGGAGCAAGGCTGCCTCGCTAGCCTCTGCCCATGACACTTCGGCAGCTCCTCTTAGGCCTTGCCCTGCTCCCGATCTGCTCCACCACGGCAAACGCGCAGTTCTATCCGCGCGAAGCAATGGCGCCGGTCGAACTCAGCGCCCAGAAGCTCCCCGCCGATCGCACGGCGCCGACACCAGAGCAGCGCGCGCAGATCGAGGCGCTCGAAACGCAGGCCGGGGTCAATCGGCCCTGCAATGCGGCATCCATGAAGGACTTGCTCCCGGCGCGCCGCGCATTGCTCGCCTTATACAAGAACACCTACGGACCGGCCCATCCTGCGACAGCTAGGCCGCTGTACTCGCTCCTCTGCCACTTCGCCTACAACACGAAGACCGATGCGGATCGGGCGGAGCGCAAGCAGATCATCGCCCGGCTTGTCGCCATTGGGCGTGACCGCAAGCAGCCGCAGATCCTTGCCGCAGCCTTGAGCGCGCGCGCATCGGTAGCGCTCGAACAGCCGGGCGCCGTGGACGCAATCGACGATGCCAAAGAAGCGCTCGCACTATCGCGCCAGCTATTTGCGTCCAATCCCAAGATAATGGCGGATGCGACCGGCCTGCTTGCGTGGGCCTACGAGGGCGCAGCGAGACCGGTCGAAGCGGAACCCCTGCGCGAGGAGGCAATCACCTGGCTCCGGTCAGGCCCGCAAAGCGATCCATTCGTGCTCGTCGAAGCCTACGGGTGGCTCGCTGACAATCTGATCCGGCAGATGCGCAGTGCTGACGCCAAGGTCTGGTATGACCGTGAGTTCGATGTGCTCGAGGCCGCAGTGCCGGGCGCCGATGTCAATGGGCTCGAGAGGATCTCGCTTTACGGACAGCGCTTCGGCTGGATCAATCCGGACCGCGCCGAAGCGCTGTTTCGCAAGGTGCTCGCGCAGCAGGAACGCCAACCGGGAAGCACCGACTCGAAGAACTGGATGACCTTGTGGAACCTTGGCAAAACAGCCCGACTGCGCGGCGCCATCGACGCGGCGATCGCCTATCAGCGCAGGGTCATTGCCGCGATCGGCCCAGGTCCGGACGGAGATTTTGTCAACAAGCTTGCGCAGATGCTGTCCCAGCGAAAGGAGACAGCCGCCGGAGCCAGCCCAATCTTCAGCAAGGCGCTGTCCGCTCATCCCGATGATCCAGCGATCATCGAGGACTATGCGAACAACCTCTGGACCCTTGGCAAGTTCGAGGAAGTGCTGCCGCTGCGCCGACGCTCGATCGAGATCGCCAATGCACGTTTCGGCCCAGCACACCGCGAGACATTGCGCCTCACACAGAACCTCGCCGTCGCGCTCTGGATGAACCAGCGCCCCGCTGAAGCGCTGCCCTATTACGAGGCCGTGCTGGCTGGCTACCGCTCCGAATTTTCCGCGATCCCTGAGGCGGCCAATGCGGCCTATCGTCAGGAACTCTCGGGCTTTGTCAGCACCAAGGCGAGCGAGCTGCTCAAGCTCTACTGGGCCGTGCGCGGAAAGGCAGAGAGCCCATCCGATGCCGCCGCGCGCGCCAAAGGCTTTGCGGCTGCCCAGTTGGCGCATCCGTCCGTCTCCGCCGCCGCCATTGGTGAAACGGCAGCGCGCGTCCTTGCCGAACGGTCGGGCAAGGCAGCGGCGTTTGCGCGCTGGGTCAAGGCCCGCGATGCGGTCATGTCGCTAGACAAGTCCATCAGTGATGCGGCGCAGCGCGGCACTGCTGCCGATGCCGAGCGGACCGCATTGCTCGCCCGCCGCCCCGCCGTCAGCGCCGAACTCGAGGCAGCCGGCGCGGCCCTGCGTAGCGAACTCCCGCAAGTGTTTGCAATGCTCCGACCGGAGCCGGTGCCGCTCGGTGAAGTGACGGGTCGCAGCGGCTTGCTTCATCCCGACGAGGCCCTTGTCCTGCTCTATCCCGGCATGCCGAAATATGGCGCTCAGATGAGCCGGGGCTTGGTGTTTGCCGTCACGCGCGAAGGCTCGGCATGGAGCGAGATCGCCCTCGACGGGATCGATCTCGCCACGATGGTCAGCGATCTCCACAGCCAGTTGGGCCACCCGCGCAATTCCGGCATTACGATCCTCGAACCCGGTGAGAACACCTCCGGCCTGCTGCGCTATGACCGCGCCGCCGCCCATCGGCTTTACCGGGCCCTGTTCGGCGATCCGGCGGTGGCAGCGCTGCTGGCAGGCAAGCGGCGGTGGACGCTGGTGCCCGAGGGCCCACTGCTTTCGCTCAACTTTGCCGCGCTTGTCGCTGCGCCGCCGCCCGGCGGGCCGAACGGAGACTTCGATCCGGGGGCCCTGCGCGCGACCCGCTGGCTCGGGCTGGACAAAGTGCTGGCCGTGATGCCTTCGGTCGATGCAGTGCGCCTTGCCCGCAAGGGACCAGCGGCGGCGGCTGCAGCGGCGGCCGGGGGCTTCTTCGGGATGGGCGATCCGGCGTTTCGCGGCGTGAGCGACCCGCCCGGTCAGCCGCTCCCCGGCACGCGCCGCGGCCTGCCGGATGCAGCAACCAGCGCGCAGCTTGCCCGCCAGCCATTGAGCCACAGCGGCGTGGCCGATCCGGCCATGCTCGCAAAGCTCCCGCGCCTCGATTTCAGCGCCGCCGAGGTAACCGCTGTGGCAAGCGAGCTGCACGCCCCGGCAGACCGCCTTCGCCTCCAGCTTGCCGCCACGCAGCGCGCGCTCGAACAAAGCAGCGCCGATGGCACGCTCGGCAAGAGCGGCCTCGTGCTGTTCTCCACCCACGCCCTTATCAGCGGCAGCTTCGAGGGCTCGCTTGCCGAACCGGCGCTGGCTTTGACACCCGGTCCGGCCCTGCTGAAGGGTATTGCCGATCCTCATGACGACGGCCTGCTCACCGCGTCCGAAGTCGCGCAGCTTCAGTTCAATTCCGCGCTGGTGATCCTATCAGCCTGCAACACCGCTTCGGGAGCGGAAGGCGGCGACGGGTTTAGCGGCCTCACCCGCGCGTTTCTGCTGGCAGGTGCGCGTTCGGTGCTGGCAACCTATTCGCCGGTCGTTGACGAGGTCGGGGCGCAGCTCACCACTGCCGCCATTGCGGGATACGCCACCCGTCACGGCGATATTGCCGAGGCCTTGCGAGCGGCGATGCGGACGGTGGCTGCCGATCCGGCGCTTGATGAACGCGGGGAGTCGATGGCGCATCCGGCAGCTTGGGCGGTTTACGTCGCAGTCGATCCCAACTGAGCGCGCAGAGTTTGGGCGTCAGCGGCCCAGGCTGCGCATTCCGGGCAGATTGCCGGGCGCACAGATCCATTCCCCGCCAGACTTTCGCGGACTGGTCTCAATCCGCGAGCGCCCTTTGGCCTTTGCCAGCAGCAGGGCCAGTTCGGCGTGTTTCAAGGTGTTGTCGGCCGATTGGGAAATGTGGGCAATGCCCACGCTTGTCGAGACGGGGAACTTTCCGCCCAGCGCCGCGCGACCGGCCTCGCCGAACGCTTCGACGATGGGCATGCAGGCCGCCGCCGCCTCCTCGGGCAGAAGATCGGGCATGATAAGGCCGAAACGCCCACCCGATACGCGCGAAATGATGTCGGCGCTGCGGGTTACCGTGCGCAGCAGCTCGGCAAAGGCGATGAGCAGGCCGTCACCCGCAGCCTGCCCGAAGCGCATGTTGAGCTTCATGAAATGATCGATATCGAACAGCGCCAGCGCAGCCTGTTGCGGCCGGGCCACCAGATGCTCGAGCATGGCGACAAAGGCGATGCGGTTGGTCAGACGGGTCAGCGGGTCGGTCAATTCGGCTGCGAACAAACGCTCTTCCAGCGACTTGCGCTTGGTGATGCAGCGCATGACGACGAGCACGCCATAAGTCTCGCCCGCAGCATCGGCCATCGGGCTCATCTGGAACTCATACCATTGCCCCTCACGCGCCGTGTGCCGCACGGGAAGTTCCAGCCAATCGCCGCTGCCTTGCCCCGCTATCGCCGCCGCGTGTTCAGCCTCTATCAGCGCGCCGTGATCCGAATGGACAAGATCGCGCAGATGGGGTCCGATCAACATCGTCGGCAGGGTCAGCCCAAGCCGTTCGAACGCAGGCGAAGCAGCAAGCACGAAGCCGCGCCGATCCGTCTTGAGGATGATATCCTTCGAATGGTTGGCAAGCAGGCCATAGACCGCTGAACGCTCGGTAACCGTGAACTCGACCCGCATGTACCCGTTGCCCCCTGAGGACCGCACATCTGCTCAGCCAGCCAAGTGCCCCCTGGCTTTTCCTGACCATCAATTGCCAGCCGCCACGACAGAAGCCTTGTCGACAAGGCCCGCCGAAGTTAGTCGAGTTAGTTAACCTGACTAAAATAACCGCTGTATTTCAATATGATAGCGGCAAATTCCAGCGGTGAGAAGTGGTTAATTTGCGGCAAATTGATCTGGAACGGATCTGTCCGGGCTTAAAGCTCGATGATGACCTTTACGCGGGCCGGATCGATCCCGAACGCCTTGGCAACGACGCTGCGCGCCTGATCCAGTGCCTTGGCGAGAGCATCGGTGTCGCGCCCGGTCCTGAGTTCGTTCTCATCCACACCAAGCAGCTTGGCGAGCGCCGCGATGCGCTCCGGGGTCGGCCGGGCCTTGCCCTGTTCCCATGCCCAGACGGTGGGTTTGCTGACATTCACAAGGCCCGCCAGCGCCTCCAGCGTCAGACCCTGCTCCTTGCGCAATTTGGCAAGCCTGGCCGGAAGGCTGTCCTCGGCAGGACCAGTCGCCGGGACGGCCTTTGGCTCGGAGAAAAGCTCCAGCGCGCCGAGCGCACCCACCGGAAGCGCAGCATCGAACCGGCAGCCATAGAAGTTCTCGCTCATCCAGACGACCCGGGCGGCGGCACTGCCCACCTGCGGCAGGTCAAGCTCGACAAGTTCGCCCTCGATGAGGGCAATCGGGCTTTCGATGAGGAGACCAGTGGCAGAGACATTGTGGATCATCACGCGCGCGGTCTGGCCGCCAGCAGTGGTGCCTTCCGCTTCGAGCCGCAATTTGCGCCGCGGGGCACGCGGGTGCTGCGGATCAACCGGGTGGTCTTCGAAATGGGCAGGAATCGGCATGACGGCGTGAACTCTCTTCACGCCAAGAAGCGGGCAGGAGCGGTTAAGATCAGGTTATCAGGGCCTTGCCTTGAGCCGCGGAGAGCAATTCTTCGGGTGGAGCGCGATATGCTCAGCAGCCTGGGCTCTGCCGCTCCGCGCTAGCTCCCGAATGCCGAGCGCAAGTCTGCCTTCCACGCCGCGGTGAACGCACGCGAAACCCGCGCCTCGGGCACGAAGATATCGAAGCCATGCCATGCGCCCGGTGTCACATGCAGGTTCGTCTTTACGCCAGCCGCGATCAGGCGCCGGCTGAATGCGATATCTTCGTCCGCGAACAGATCGAGCGTGCCGACGCCGATGAAGGTGGGAGGAAGTCCCGCCAGATTGCGTTCCCGCGCCGGAACACTGCCGCGAGGCACCTTCTCAGAACCAGCCGGCGCCCCCAGAAACGAAGACCAGCCGAACCGGTTTTCTTCTGCCGTCCAGCCGATCCTGCCGATCTGCGGCGGCACCGCGCGCATCGATCCGGTGCGATCATCGAGCATGGGGTAGATCAGCACGATCTGGCACAGCGGCACTTTCCCTCGATCACGCGCCATCAGGGCCACCATTGCTGCAAGCCCGCCTCCGGCGCTTTCGCCGATGATAGCGATGCGCGCAGGATCGATGCCAAGGCTCTGCGCATTGGCCGCCATCCATTCGAGCGCCGCGTAGTTATCAAGCACAGGCCCCGGGAACGGCGTTTCAGGAGACAATCGGTAGTCGACGTTGACGACGACGGCGCCGAACTCCGCTGCGAGCGATTGGCAAAACGCGGTGAGATGGCGCGCGCGCCCCGATATCATGCCGCCGCCGTGGATGTGGAGGATCGCAGGACGCAGCCGGGCAGACGGTCCAGGCGATATCAGTTCGATCGGCACCGGCGGCGCGCC
Source organism: Novosphingobium sediminis (assembly GCF_007991615.1). Taxonomy (GTDB): domain Bacteria; phylum Pseudomonadota; class Alphaproteobacteria; order Sphingomonadales; family Sphingomonadaceae; genus Novosphingobium; species Novosphingobium sediminis. The sequence continues at coordinate 133,566 of NZ_BJYR01000003.1, forward strand.
GGCAGGCCCCGGAATGGTCTTTTGCACGACCTCGGGCGCAGGCAGCAGCGGCGGCGTCACCCACCCGGCCCGAATGGCCGGCAGCGCCTCGCGCGTCATCGGCGGGAAGCCCCTCTCCATCAGCATACGTGCGGCCGGGAGCAGTTCCGGATCGACCAGCGCCAGTGGATCAGGGGCCGCCATCTTCGCGCCAAGCACGATGGCCTGACGAGCCGCGACGGGAACGAGCGCAACCGCGCCGATGCCGAGCACAATGCGGTGCAGATCGCGGCGGCTCAGCTTCAAGTCGATCTCCGTCCCAAGCAGCCTGCCGACCGCGCATTCATCTCACCACACGCTATTGATCCGTGCCTGACGTCCGGTAATCCCCGAAGGCCCCGTCGCGGGCATCGAGCGCGCCGCGCACATCCCCGGCGCGGAAACCGGAAAAGGTCTGTTTCGAAGCTTCCGTAGTCATCGCCAGAGCCTGCATTTCCGTGCCTGCGCGGATGGCAGAGCGCAGCCCCATCGCCTCCATCGCCCGGTGCACCGATCGCTTGTTGATCTGCTGCACCTCGGGCGGGATCTTCGCCACCCGCTCGGCAATGGCGAGGACTTCGCTCTCCAGCGCTTCGGCCGGGAACGCCCGGTTGGCGAAGCCCACGCGCACGGCTTCCTCAGCCGAGAGCGCGTCACCGGTGAGCATCTGCTCCATCGCTGATCGGAACCCGCACAGCCACGGGTGGAACTGGGTATCGGGCGGGCTCATCCCGCGCACCGGCGGATAGCCGATCCGGGCATCGTCGCTCAGGTACACAAGGTCGCAGGCCGTGGCGAGTTCGGTGGCTCCGGCAAGGCACCACCCGTGCACCTGCGCAATCACCGGCTTGGCCAGATCCCAGATCCGGAACACGCCTTCGACAACATGCCGGGGCCAGAAACCGGCGCCGCCCGCGGTGTAGTAGGGCGGCGCTTGCGTGCCGGCCTCGGGCGAGAGGTCATAGCCGGCGGAGAAGCAGGCCCCCGCCCCGCGCAGGACGATAACACGCACCTCCGCGTCCCTGTCCGCCGCTTCGAGCGCAGCGAACAGCTCCGTCCGCAGCGCGTTGGAGAGCGCGTTGCGCTTCTCCGGGCGGTTCAGCGTCAACCGGCGCACGCCGGGCAGCGGCGTGTCGCTCAGCACCAGTGGCGCAGTAGCATGTTCCATGGCGAGAGCTCCTGCAGGGTCAGTAGATCGTGTATCCGCCATCGAGAACGATGCTGTCTCCGGTGTGGAACCGTGATGCATCAGAGGCGAGGTATACCGCGATCCCGCCGAAGTCCGAAGGCCCCGCCCCAACTGCTGGTGCGCAGCCTGACCTGGCAGGCCTACCTGCAGGGAGGGCTCGACAATGCAGCGTCCAAAGCGGCGATGGACCGCGCCATGGCCCTCGCCGCCCGCGCGCCCGATCCGGAATTCGATGCCGTACGCCTCGCCAATGCCTCGATGGTTGCTGTGGTCTTCGGCAAGCTCGACGAGGCGAAAGCCTTGCTGCAATCCGCGCAGGCAGCACCGCACGCAGGGACAGGCCAGCGCAGCGTGCAGGCCTATTGGGCGGCGATCGCCCGGAACTTCCTCGCCTGGCAAAAGGGTGACGGCCCCACCGCGCTCGCCGCCAGCCGCGATATGGTATCGCTGGCCGAGGCCTGTCTGGCAGAGGGGGCGGCGGCCACCCTCACCGCGATGACCAATCTGGGGGCCGCGCTGGATGCCTCCGGCAGGCAGGAGGAAAGCCTTGCCGCGCAGGAGAGGGCGGCTGTCTGGGGCCTCGAACATGTCGACGAGAGCAGCACGGGGCTGGCTACCGCCATTAACAACTACGGCGTTGATCTGCGCAATTCCGGCCGCTTCGCCGAAGCGGTGACGGTTCTGCGCCATTCGATCAACCTGTTTGCCAAGTATCAGCCGACCAATCTCAACCAGCGCGCCACGGCGCTGGGCAACCTTGCCTGGGCTCTCGATTATCAGGGGCAATCGCGTGAGGCTGAGACCCTGTGGCTGCAAGCCCTCGAGTGGTACGAGAAGGCACCGCAGGGCGATTTCATTTCCCCGGTCGTGACAAGGCGTGCCGCAGCCGATGCGGCCTACAAGCGCGGCGATCGGGCTCTGGCACTGAAGCGGCTGCGCGAGGCTGCGGCCTATGCCGAGGCGCATTTGCCAAAAGACAGTCTCGATACTGCCCAGACGCGCATGCACCTTGCGGATATTCTCGCCGCTGAAGGGCAAGTGGCCGAGGCCATGGCCATCGCTGAACCTGCCGATGCCAAAGTCCGCGCCGCCATGCCGGAAGACAGCCTGCGACGGATGAGCAGCGAACTGATCTTCGGCCGGGTGGTGGCCAAGGCCAAGGGCGCAGCTGCCGGGGTAGCGGCATCGCGCCCCGTACTGGCGCGGCTCAGCGCCAAGCTGGTCGCCACCGATGGCAACGCGCGCCAGCGGATCCGCTACCGCTCGCTGGTGCTGGGCAGCTTCATCGCCCTCGCGCAGATGGCGATGGATGCGGGCGACACCGAACTGGCCTTCGAGGTGCTGCAACTCATCTCGATCAGCGAGATCACCACGGCCGAAGCCCAGTCCTTTGCGCGGCGCGCCAGCGACGATCCGCTTACCGCCGAGCGCTTGTTCGCCTACCAGCAGGCGGTGACGGCCCGGCAGGCGCTGGCTGCCAAGCGCAATGCGCTGGCGGCGGAGGACCGGGCCGGGCGGCAGGATATCAATGCTGCGATTATGGCCGCCGACGAGAACGTGACCCGGCGCGAGGCGGAACTGGCCGCGCGTCTGCCCGATTTTCTCCGACGGACCCATCCCGCGCTGGTGGACCTCGCCGCGTTCCGGGCCGGACTGGCGGCGGACCAGATGGTGATCATTCCTCTCGTCAGCGATAGCCGGGCGATCACCGTGGCGATCACCCGCGAGGGGCTGTTTGCGGCCAGCGGCGGCGCTGCCGCAGACTATGCCGCCGCGGTCCGGCAGGTGCGCGCCTCGATTGACGCTTATGCCTCGGCGCCGGGCCGTGCCCGGTTCGATGAGCAGGCTGCGCGCAAGCTCTATACGATGCTGTTTCCGCCAGAACTGCGCCCCATGCTGGCCGCGCATCCCAACCTGCTCTACGTCCCGCGCGGCGTTCTTGCCGAATTGCCGCTCGGCCTGCTCATCGCGCCGGGGCGGGCTGTGGGCGGCAAGGTCAACTGGATGGCGCGCAGCCACGCCATTACGGTCCTGTCCGGCCTCTCGATGCGGCGGATGGAAAGCACATCGGCACGCTCGCCGGACCTTGCCTTCCTTGGTGTCGGTGATCCGGTAATACCTCCTGCAGCCACCGGAAACACCGGGCCATTGCTCGCGGTCAGGGCAGGACAGATCGATGTGGCCGGAGTGGTCCGACTTGCTGCCTTGCCTGGAGCGGCAGCCGAACTGCGCCAATTGAGCACCGCCCTGACTGCTGGAACCTCGGTCGTGCTGACCGGGGCCGATGCCACGCGCCGCAAGCTGAACGCGCTTGATCTGGGCCGCTTTCGGGTCATCGCCTTCGCCACGCATGGGCTGGCCCCGAGCGAAAGTGGCCGGGCCGGTGAGGCGGCGCTGGTCTTGTCATCCGAAGGTGACGCGCCGGATCTGCTTACCGCCAGCGAGATTGCCCAGTGGCAGCTCAATGCGGACTGGGTCATCCTGTCGGCATGCAACAGCGCAGCAGGCTCGGAACCGGGCGCCCCGCAACTGAGTGGCCTCGCCAGCGCGTTCGTACGCGCCGGAGCCCGCAATCTGCTGGTCTCGTCGTGGCCCCTGCGCGATGACGCGGCCGCCCGGCTTACGGTCGCAACGTTGCAAGGCGCAGAACAGGGCCTGCCACGTCCCGAGGCGCTGCGCCGGGCGATGGTCTCATTGCTCGATGATCCGAAGCTCGCTGATGCAGCGCATCCAGCCGTCTGGGCCGCCCTTTCGCTAGTAAGCCCCCTGTAGTGCGCTCGAAGCATCCTCCGCGGAAGTGTGCCGAGCGAGACTAGACCGGCAAGCGTATGCGGCCTTGCAAACGGGGGGCGAGGCTATGGCCCTTGCCTTCCGTGAGCCAGCGCAGCGCCTCGACCTTGCAATGACGGGCAACTTTCAGTGAAACGTGGTGATAGGCGCCGAGAATCAGCCGGCGCTCCTAGCCTCCGAAGCGCGTTAATGAAAACCGGCCTCACGCGGGAGGCCGGCTCTTCACGAGACGCCTGCGCTCAAAACTTGACCGCGGCGGTGACGGAAACCTCACGGCCCCGGTTATAGACGCCTTCAAAAGCCTGGATCGCGTCGACCAGAATGCCCGACATCAGGAAGCGCTTGTCGGCGATGTTCTTGATCGTCGCGGTCAGCCCGTATTTCCCGCCGCTGCTGGTCCAGCCAAGGCTGGCGTTGAACAGGCTGTAGCCCGGCTGGGCAATCTGGGGCGTGTTGAAGGTGTTGTTGAAGAACTTGCTGCGATAGGCCCAGTCCGCATGCGGGCGCAGGGTGGAGCCGCCGGGCAGTTCCCATTCGTAGGTGACAGCGGCTGAAGCTGTCCACTTCGCGACGCGCTCGAACATGTTACCCTTGGCGATGAAGGTCGTCGCAAGGTCGATCTGGTCATAGCTCGCGTCGGTCAGGCCAAGCGCACCCTCGATCAGCAGGCCATGCACCGGACGCAATTGCGCCTCTGCCTCAAAGCCCTTGATCGTCGCGCTGCCGGCATTGCGGAACACCGGCGCGACGCTGGTGAAGACCTGGACCTGAAGATCCTTGTAGTCGGTATAGTAGGCCGAGGCATTGAGCGTCAGCAGCCGGTCAGGTGTCTGGAACTTGAAGCCGGCTTCAAAGGCGTCGACCTTTTCCGGTGCAAACGAAGGGATCGCAGCGACAGGATCGGTGATCGGCGTCGTCACGCCGGGGATGATAGGCGGAAACACCCGTTGGCTGAACCCGCCCGACTTGAACCCGCGCGACCAGGTCGCATAGGTCATCATGGTGTCGCTCGCCTGCCACGCGAGGTTTACCATCGGCGTCACTTCGCCGAAATGAACCTTGGCCTCGACATTGGGCAGGACGCGCGTGCCCGGATCGAAGATCGGCGAATTGAACGGCGGCCCGAGGAACGCCGCGCGGTTGGCGATGATGAACTGGTCCGGATGGAACGCCTTGTTGTCGCGCGTATAGCGCAGGCCAGCGGTCAGCTTGATCCTGCTGCCAAGCTTCAGGGTACCCTGCCCGAAGGCCGCGAGGCTCTCGTTGCGGAAGGCCCCGCCCGACTGGAACTGGCTGATCACGAAGGTCAGCCCGTTCACGTTCACCCCGCTCTCGCGGAAGTAGTAGGCGCCCAGAATCCATTCGAGCGCGCCGTCGAAGCTCTTGCCGAGCAGCTGGAATTCCTGGCTGAACTGCTTCTGATCGATGCGGTCGGTAAACTCGGCGATCGTGAGCGGCGAGCCATCCCCGTCGCGAGCGAAGTTGCCGAGCAGGCGGCGATAGGCGGTGATCGACTTGAGCTTGATATCGGGGCTGAGCTCGAAGGTGTTGGTGAGGCCGATGCCCCAGATGTCCGAGTTGGAATAGCTCGGCGCAGTACCGGCGTTCTTGTCAGGCCCGAGCACGTAGCGGTTGTCGTAGCAACCCGCCACGGCAAGGTTCAGCGGTGCCGCGGGTGTCGCGCAGGGAAAGAACCCGACGCCAGCGACGACATTGGCGATGATGTTGTTGATGTCCGCGAAGGGCGGCGTGTTGGGATCAGTAGTGCGGCCGTAGTTGATCCCGATCAGGCTCATGGCCGGGCCGTTCTCCCGCGCCGTGGTGCCGTCAAAGCCGAGGTCAATACGCCAGGTCTCGGTGGGATCGAGCCGCAGGGCGATACGGCCGGCGAAGCGGTTGGCATCGCCCAGCTTCTTGCCGTCGGAAGTGCGGGTGACATAGCCGTCCTGCCCGAAGTAACCACCAGAAACGCGCAGGGCCGCCTTTTCGCCCAGCGGCAGGTTCACGGTCGCCTTGCCGACGATGAGGTTGTTCGTGCCGTAAGTCACCGCACCATTGGCGGAGAGGGTGTCACCCGGTGACTTGGTCGTCACCGAGATCGCGCCGCCAATCGTGTTGCGCCCGAACAGCGTGCCCTGCGGCCCGCGCAGCACCTCGATCCGTTCGAAATCGACCAGATCGAGAATGGCACCGACTGACCGCGCGACGTAGACGCCGTCGACATAGACCCCCACGCCCGGCTCGACCGTAGGCACAAAGTCCTGCTGCCCGACACCGCGGATGTAGATCGAGGCGCTGTTGCTGGCGCCCGAGAAGGAGGGGTTGTTCTGCAGGGTGAGGTTCGGGGTCACTTCCGCCAGCCGATCAGTAGACTGGATCCCTCTTGCCTCCAGCCCGGCGCCGGAAAAGGCGGTGATCGAGATCGGGGTGGTCTGGATCGATTCCTCGCGCTTTCGGGCAGTGACCGTGATCGGTGCGTCGAGTGCCGAAGTCTCGGCCTGCGCCGCCGCTTCGGCATTCTGGGGGCCAGCCTGCTCGGCCCTTGCAGTCAGCGGCGCCAGAGCCAGGAGGGACACTGCACATAGCAGCGGGACGCGCCCGCACGAGATCACAGAACGCATGATAGATACCCCCCTAGGTGTTTTGCATTGTTCGTTTGAAAGAAGGTGCGCCCGCTCAGGCGGCGAGCGCAGCGCGGCCGGCGAGGAACGTCTCGGCTTCGGCCGGATCGTAGTACCAGGGCGCGATCGACTTCGGGTCGTTGAAGCTGTTGGCCATGATGTGGGCCAGCCCGGCATCGCTCTCCGCGGTCTTGAGGATGCGCATCATGTGCTCAGGCGGCACGCCGAGGGTCTGGTTGGTGTAGGCGACCGGATAGCGGGCGTAGTCCCAGTAGGTCTCGAACACGGCTTCCATCCACGCGCGGTCGAACGGTTCGTCGCCGCGTGCGGCGATGGCATCGAGATAGATCTTCGCCGCCTTGGCCGCGTTGTTCGAGCCCTGCCCTGTCAGTGGATCGTTGAGACAGACGACATCGCCGAGCCCCATGACAATCGCGCCGCTCGGCAACGTGGCAACCGGGTGCTTGGTGGTGGGCGTCACCCGTCCGCGCAGCACGGCGCCGGGATCGGTCAGTTCGAGATGGCCGTCGATGCGCTCCGCCTCGATCGGGAAGAACGTGCGCAGCAGGTGCTCGCTCATGGCGAGGTGATCCTCGGGCGTCTTCACATCTGCCCACTGGTCCATCGGGCCGCCCGGAATGCATTCGATCGTGAAGATCTCGCACGGGCCTGAGAGCGTCAGCCCCGGGAAGGAAACGAACTCTCCGATGCCCGGATTGATGTTGATGCAGATCGCCGGCACGCCGGGGCGCGGGCGGAACCGGTTGACATACGTCAGCGCCAGCACCCGCTGCGGCGCCGTATAGGGCGACCGCGCCGGATCGCGCTCGAACAGCGCGCCCACTTCGCCCTTGCCCGCCGCGACCACGGTCAGGTCATGCGCAGCCGCAAGCCGTTCCAGCGTGGCGATGCCTGCATCCTCGATCACGAAATCGCCGCCAAGTTCGACGAAGCGGTCGATCCAGCGCGGCATCTTGACGCGCTGGTCGATCGACTGGCCGGGCTCGTCCATCGCCCCCTGCCAGAACAGCATGACATTGCCATCGCTGTCCGCCACACGCATTTGCGCGCCGGCGTAGGGCGGCGCTTCGTCCTGCCAGAAGTCGATACCCAGTTCGCGCTCGAGCCCAAGCGCCATGCCGTACATCGACTGGCTGGAAAGAACTGTCCCCGCCGCGATCTGGGCGCCAGTCCGGTTCGAAACCAGCGTCACCTGATGGCCGGCCATGAGCAGGCCGATCCCGAGATGCAGCCCGGATTGCCCGGCGCCGACGATTGCAATGCTTGCCATACCATTATCCCCGTTCACGCTTTGGAGCGATTGGGGTCAGGCTATTCTACGACAGCATTGTAACAATCCGCTGGCGGCAACGACTGTCCGCCGAGCGCAAACGCCCTCAGCTCACGCCAGTTCGGCAGCGCTGCAAGGTCTCGCGCGGGGTTTCCCCGAAGCGCTCGCGGTAGCTGGCAGCGAAGCGCCCGAGGTGATCGAACCCCCAGGCCAGCGCCACGTTGGTTACATTGACCCCGCTGCCCCCCGCGAGCAGCTCGCGCCGCACCCGGTCCAGCCTGATCGTGCGCAGCATCTGCATCGGCGAAACGCCGTGGACGCGCTGGAACTGGTGGTAGAGCGTGCGCACCGGGATCCCGGCAATTTCGGCAAGTGCGACCATGTCGATGGGCTCGTGCGCCTTTGCCTCGAGATAGTCGCGGACCCGCCGCACCGGCCCGGTGTCGTACCCGCTGCCGCCCGCAAAATCGGCGCTGTAATTGTGCGGCTGAAGGAACAGCAGCGCGCCCATCAGCGTCGTTTCGAGGTGTGTCTCGAACAAGGGCGGCAGGGACTGGCCCCGCAACTCATCACGCCGGAGGACTCCAAGCGCCGAGCGCAGATGATCGACCAGCACCTGCCCGCCAGCCGACGTCAGTTCCAGCCGCGGCGCGAAGCGGACCGCATCGCGGAGCGGCTTGCCGAGGTAGATTTCCACGAACCGCTCGAACAGCGCCCGCTCGTAGCGAAGCACGACCTTGCGGCAGTCGCGGCTCCAGAACATGTCCATCGGCTCGACCGGGTTTTCGACCGAGGCGCTGCCAGGAAGGAAGACCTCTTCGCGCCCGCCAAGCGTCACCCGCGCTCTCCCTTCGAGCGGGATCTGCACGAGGTAGAAGTTTTCCAGCCGCCCCGCGTCGATCAGCACGTCGGCGCCGTACTGCATCTCGGTAATTGAAACGCCCCGGCCGCAGCGCAGATGCGCGATCCGCGTGTCCAGTTCGGCCCGCGCGTTGACCAGCGCCATCGTGTGGTCGCAGAACATCTGGCCGACCCGGGCTCGAACCGCGTCACCATCGTGCGAACGAAAGACCTGGTTCGGATAGCCCCCCAAGGCCCCGGAATAATGGCTCGCGCCCTCGTCGAACGCGCCAAGATTGATCCTGTGCAAGGCGGCACCCCTCCGCTGGTCAGCCCACGCAGTCAAATTCAATGGAATCTCGATTGATCTTCATGGAAAGGGGCGCGCCCGTCAACTGCAGAACTGTTGCGGCAACAGGATAGTTGCCTGCGGCCAGCGGATTTCGCCGGGACCGCCCCTCAGGATAGGCCTTGCACCCAAGAAACCGGGGAGACTGCGAGTGACGAGCCAGCGCGAGGAGCAACCATTCAGGGAAGGCATGCGTCGGCTTGCCGGGGCGGTCACCATCGTCACCGCGGGCGAAGGCGAGGAAGCGGTGGGCATGACGGCCACGGCCATCTGCTCGCTCAGCATGGACCCGCCGCGCCTGCTCGCCTGCATCAACCGCTTCGGCGCCATGTACCGCGCGCTGTCGCCAAACGCCCGCTTCTCCGTCAACCTGCTACCCGCCGGCGCCCGGTCCGTCGCCGAACGCTTCGCCGGAAGCACGGCCCTGTCAGGAGCGCAGCGGTTCGATCCCGAACATTGGCTCAGCGAGCCCGGCTTCTCTCCGCGGCTGGCCAAGGCAACCGCCGCGATCGCCTGCACCGTCCATTCGCTGACCGTGCTCGATACCCATGCCATCGTCGTCGGCTCGGTCGAGGCAGTTTGGAACGCGGAAGAAGACAAAGCACCGCTTGTCTATCACCAGCAGGCGTTCCGGACGCTCTGCGCGATCGACGAGGATCAGCCCTAGGTCGCCTGAGAGGTGTCAGTCTGATGCGAAACGCTCTCCGTTGTCAAAGCTGGCCCTTCCCCGCACGCGATCAGAGCCGTACCGTTTCGTGCCAAATGTCGATGCCGCGCTCAAACAGTAAGTCTTCCACGTTCCGCAGGCTCAACGAAAAGCAGACATTCATCATGACCACAAGGCGGATCACCCCCGGCAAGGAGTGGAGATACTGGAACGGATTGGCTGGGTTGCAAGGACGGCCCAAGCCTGAGCACTATCCTTCCACCTCTCCGCCACAAGAGGTGCAATCCTTTTGACACTGCCGGCGATAGCTCGGCCGGCTAACGCATCACGCCAGCCGGCCTCACCGTCCAGAACCTTCGGGGCGGACCAGCGAGGAGCTCGTGGCCCTGCCCTGCTTAGCCGCGCGTAAAGCTTCCGCCTGCGGCAGCCTTGTCGACCAGCAGTTTCGCGGGTTCGATGCCCATCGCGCGAAGGCCTTCGACCACCTTGGGGAGGCCCACGGTATCGGCCCAGAACATCGGCCCACCGGTGTAGACCGGCCAGTTGTAACCGAGGATGCAGGCCACATCGATGTCACTGGCGCGGATCGCGACGCCTTCCTCGAGGACTTTGGCGCCTTCGTTGACCACCGGATAGAGCAGCCGCGCAACAATCGCCTCGGCGCTCTGCGGGCCCTTGTTCTCGACACCCTTGGCCTTGGCGAAATCGGCGATCACCTGCGCGGCGACCGGGCTGGGCGAAGGCTGGCGCTTTTCATCATAGTCATAGAAGCCGCCGTTCTGCTTCTGGCCGAGCCGGCCCAGCTTTACGAGATCGCCGTTGAGCGTGCGCTCGTTCGAACCGCGCCCGATCACGTCGAGGCCGACCAGATCGCTCATCGCGAAGGGGCCCATGGCAAAGCCATAGTCGAATAGCGCCTTGTCGATATCCTGCGGGGTCGGGCCTTCGAGGACCAGCGCGGACGCGGCATAGCTGCGCGGGGCCATCACGCGGTTGGCGATGAAGCCGGGGCCGACGCGGCTGACCACGGGAACCTTGGCAATTGTCTTGGCGATCTTGAGCGCGGTGGCCAGCACGGCGTCGGAGGTCTTGGCGCCGCGCACGATTTCAAGGAGGCGCATGACATTGGCCGGCGAGAAAAAGTGCAGGCCGATGACGCTTGCAGGGCGCGAGGTGGCGCTGGCGATCTCGTCCAGATCGAGGAACGAGGTGTTGCTGGCAAGGATCGCGCCGGGCTTGGCAATTCCGTCGAGCTTGCCGAACACGTCCTTCTTGATGCCCATTTCCTCGAACACCGCCTCGATCACGAGGTCGACATTGTTCAGCGCTTCGAGGCCGAGCAACGGAGTGATCAGCGCCATGCGCTGCTCGACCTGCTCGGCGGTCATGCGGCCCTTGGCAGCGGTGTTTTCGTAGTTCTTGCGGATCACGCCCACGCCGCGATCGAGCGCGGCCTGGCTCATTTCCACCAGTGTCACGGGGATGCCCGCATTCAGGAAGTTCATGGTGATGCCGCCGCCCATCGTGCCGGCGCCGATCACACCGACTGACTTGACCGGCAGGGCTGCGGTATCCTTGGGCAGGTCCGGTACCTTGGCGCCTTCGCGCTCGGCGAAGAAGTAATAGCGCTGCGCCGCGCTTTCGGTGCTGGTCAGGAGTTCCTGGAACAGCTCGCGCTCCCGCGCAATGCCCTGATCGAAGGGCAGCTCGGCAGCAGCCTCGATCGCCTTGACGATGTTGAACGGCGCCTTGAAGCCCCGGAACGCGCGGGCGTTCTTCTTGAGGTAGTCGGCGTATATTTCGCTCTGGCCGCGATAGGGCTCGACCTTGTCCTGCCGGTCTCGCACGCGCAGCAACTGGCCACCTTCGGCCACGACCGTACGGGCGAACGCAATCGCGTCATCGCGAAGCTTGCCCTCTTCGGCGAGGGCATCGATCATGCCGAGGCTCAGCGCCTTCTTCGCCGGCACGGGCGCGCCGCCGGTGATGAGATCAAGCGCAGCCGGGATGCCGACAATACGCGGCAGGCGCTGCGTGCCGCCCGCGCCCGGCAGCAAGCCGAGCGCGACTTCAGGCAGGCCGACCTTGGCCGAGGGAACGGCGATCCGGTAATGACATACAAGCGCCAGTTCATAGCCGCCGCCAAGCGCCGTGCCATGAATCGCCGCGACGACTGGCTTGGAGCCGCTCTCGATGATGTCGAACACCTCCAGCAGGTTCGGCCCTTCCGGGGCCTTGCCGAACTCCGAGATATCGGCGCCCGCGACAAAGGTCCGTCCCGCGCAGATCAGCACGATGGCTTTCACGCTGTCATCGGCGGCGAACTGGCGGAAGCCTTCGTCCAGCGCCTTGCGCGTGTGAACGCTGAGCGCGTTCACCGGCGGATAGTCGATGGTGAGGATGCCGATGCCGTCGATGACTTCGGTGGTGCCGACCTGGCTCATGTCTCTCGTCCTTCTGCTGCCGCCGTTCAGGCGCTGATACGTTCGATGATGATGGCTGGCGCCATGCCGCCAAAGGCGCACATCGTGATGAGGGCATAGCGGCCGCCCGAGCGCTCCAGTTCATCGAGCGCCATGCCGATCAGGATCGATCCCGTCGCGCCAATCGGGTGCCCAAGCGCGATGGCGCCGCCATTGATGTTCACCTTGGCCCGGTCGAGACCAAGATCGCGGATCGCCTTCTCGGTGACGACCGCAAAGGCCTCGTTGATTTCCCAGACGTCGATGTCCGCCACGGTCAGCCCTGCGCGCTCCAGCGCCTTCTTCGCCGCTGGGACCGGAGCGTTGAGAATGAGCGTCGGGCAATCGCCCGCGTTGACCGCCGTGACGATCCGCGCGCGCGGCTTCCAGCCACCCGCCTTGAGGCCTGCCTCGGACGCCAGCAGCAGCGCCGCCGATCCATCGACCACGCCGGAGGATGTGCCGACATGGTGGACCGGTTCCCACGCGAGATCGGGATACTTGCGCTCGATCATCTGGCGCATGGTGGTGCCATCGGGGGCAGCCGCGACTTGTTCCATCGCGGTGAAGGCGGGCTTCAGCGCAGCGAGCGTTTCCGCCGTGGTTTCGGGGCGCGGGTATTCGTCGTGATCGAGCGCGAGGCTGCCATCGCGGTTGTGAACCGGCACCAGACTGCGTGCGAAACGTCCGGCGTCGATGGCGGCCTTGGCGCGGCGCTGGCTTTCCACGCCCAGCGCTTCGAGATCGGCGCGTGCTATCCCTTCCATCGCGGCAATCGCATCGGCGGCGACGCCTACGGCGGAAATGGGGTGATCCCGGTATAGCTCGTAGTTGCCGCGGGCACGGCCCAGCGTCGCCAGCGGCGTGCCCGCTTCCCAGCCGTCAGCCTCGGCATGGTGGCTCATCATTTCGGTGCCGCCCGCGATGACCACATCCTCGAACCCGGCCATGATCTGCCCGGCGGCAAAGCCGACGCTGGTGATCCCGCCACCGCAGAAGCGATCGAGCGTCACGCCGCTGGCCTTGTCGTCATACCCGGCCCAGAGCGCGGAGAGGCGGCCAAGATCGCCCCCCTGCTTGCCGCGCTGCTGGCTACACGACCAGACGATATCGTCGACCCATGCGGTATCGAGCGCATTGCGATCCCGGATGGCGCGCAGCACGGCCGCTCCCAGATCCTGCGGGTGCAGGTGCGCGAGCGCCCCCTTCCCCAGCTTGCCGATCCCGCGCGGTGTGCGCACCGCGTCGACGATGTAAGCCTCGGTCATGTGACCGCTGCTCCTCAGGCCGGAATCTGGTTGAAGGGCACGCCCTTGTCAGGGCGATGGTCCTGCGGCAGCCCCAGCACCCTTTCGGCAATGGTGTTGAGCAGGACTTCGTCCGAGCCGCCCGCGATGCGGCCGGTCGGCGCGTTGAGCCAGCTCGTGCCCCAGTCTTCCTTGACGTGAGCATGCGGATCGAAATCGAACGCGAGATTGCCCCTGAGATCGAGCGCCAATTCCGAGAGCTTCTGGCGGCTGCGCACCGCAACCAACTTCTGCAGCGACCCTTCCGGCCCCGGCTCCATCCCGGCCTGCATCATCGCAAAGGCGCGGGCGGTGATCGAATCGAGGCCCGCGCGCATCGCGTGGTTGCGCGCGATCTGCTGGCGCACGCGCCCATCCTTGAGCGCGGGCTGGCCGTTGATCTCAAGCCCCTTCATCAGATCGACGAACACATCGAGGTGCGGGCCGAAGCCGCCGCTGTCGGTGGCGATGTAGCGTTCGATCATCAGCGTGGTGAGCGCCACGCCGAAACCGCCGCCCACCGGGCTCATGCGCTGCGAATCCTCCAGCCGGACATCATCGAAGAACACTTCGTTGACGTGGCTGTCCCCCCCCGCCAGCTTGATCGGACGCACGTCGACCCCCTTGGCGCGCATATCGACCCAGAAATACGTCAGGCCTTTGTGCTTTTCGACCGTCGGATCGGTGCGGACCACGATCACGCCGTAGTCGGAATAGTGCGCCCAGCTGGTCCAGACCTTCTGGCCGTTCATCTTCCAGCCGTTGCCTTCGGGTTCCGCGCGGGTGCGCAGACCGGCAAGGTCGGAACCGCCCGCCGGTTCGGAGAACAGCTGGCACCAGATTTCCTCGCCGCGCAGCGCCTTGATCACCCGCTCCTTGACCCAGGCGAAGTGTTCCTTGTTTTCGCCCATGCCGTAGCGGATCAGGATAGGCACCGGCATCCCCAGCGAAATGCCGAAGAACACGGTCGGCATGCCGAAGCGCATTTCCTCGGTGTCGTAGGCCACCTTGTGAAGGTGCGTCAGGCCCTGCCCGCCGATTTCGACCGGCCAATTGATCCCGGCATAGCCGGCCTCGTACTTGATCGCCTGGAACTCGCGGCCCAGCGCCAGTTCCTGCTCCTCGGTCATGCCCCGGCGCGCGGCGCGGCCATACTTGGGGGCCATGCTTTCCAGCCAGGCGCGTGCCTTGGCCCGGTAGGCGTCCAGATCGCTCATGCTGCTTCTCCCGTGAGCTGTTCGACCAGCAGATCTTCCCAGAAATAGAGGTTGCCCAGTTCGATCGCGAGGCTGCGGGCGCGGCGCATGTGCAGGTGCAGGCCCTGCTCCCACGTCACCCCGATGCCGCCATGGATCTGCACGCAATCGCGCGAGGCGGTGTCATAGGCTTCGGTCGCGGAAATCCGCGCATCGGCGGCGGCGAGCAGGAAATCGGCCTGCCCTTCGCGGCTGGCGGCGTGGATGCAGTTGGCGCGGGCGATTTCCACCACGCCGTACATTTCCGCGATGCGGTGCTTGATCGACTGGAACGCGCCGATCAGCTGCCCGAACGCGCGGCGCGTGACGGCATAGTCGCGCGCGATGTGGAGCAGCGCATCCGCCCCGCCAACTTGTTCGTGCGCGGTGACCACCGCCATGCGGCCCAGCACGTCGCGGGCCAGTGCCACAGCAGCATCACCATCGGCGAGCAGCGTTGCCGGGGTGCCATCGAACGCGAGATCTGCATAGAGGCGGCTGTTGTCGAAGCCGGAGACCGGCGTGCGCGCGGCGCTCGCAAGGTCCGCCAGAACGAGCGCCGGACGGCCTTCGTGGCTGGCCCAGACGACCGCGAAATCGGCCTTGAGCGCACCGACGACCGCTGGCTTCGTTCCTGAAAGCTTGCCGCCCGCATACGTCGTGGCAGGCCGGGGCGGCAGCGCAGCGCTGCCTTCGGCGAATGCCACGGTGCCGATGGCTTCGCCGCTGGCGAGCTTGGGCAGCCAGGTGGCCGCAAGGTCTGCATGGCCCGAGCCGAGTAGAGCCTGCGCGGCGCCGTAGCTGAAGGACAGGAACGGTGCGCCCGCCGTAGCGGCGCCGGTGGCCACCGCCACCAGCCCAAGCTCGATCAGGCCCAGCCCCAACCCGCCATGCTCTTCGGGGATCGCCAGCGCGGTCCACCCCTGTTCCACCGCCGTGTCCCAGAATGGCTGGTCATGCTCGCCCACCTGCTCAAGCAACTTGAGCAAGCGATCCTTGGACACACGCGCATCGAGCACTCGGCGAGATTCGGTCGCAATGGCCTGTTGGCCTTCATCGTACAAGATTGACATCCAGGGTATCCCTCATCCCAAATGGCGCTCTCATTTACATAGCTGGGCCATACAACCAAGCGCCGTTAATCGCCCGATTAAACCCTCGGAGGCGACCCGGCAACCCATGCGTAATGCAAAGTGGACAAAGCGGTCGTGCTGGACAGGAATTAGTGGAAGCCCTTGCCTTCCGCCCCGATGATGTTGGCGGCATTGATCGCGGATGGACGGTTCTGCGAAGAGTGTGCGGATGCTTGGTAACGGCAGGCACAGCCGTCAACGGTCGTTCAAGCGTCGAATGCTTTTATCTCAATTTGGTCGACTGCTGCCGATTGCCGTGAACGCCGCATCGCGGGACTTGGCTGCTGTTCCACAGTCGCCAATTGGATGGCAGGCTGAGCCAAAAGCCTCCGTTCATACGCGGGGATCTGAATGACCCAGAATGCGAACTATCCGGTACGGCAGGTTACAGCAGCAGAAAATGGGATAGTGGACTTCGGGGGTATACGTCGGCGGCGGTTTCCGGACCGACCCTTCACACCCGTTTGACGGCCGAATTCGGACTCTCGGGTGTGGACGGTCCGCTCGTGTGCCTCGCTCACTTGATGGGCCGCTCTGCTCCCCTGCCTACCCCCTCCAGATCGGCACTCAGAAACTGCCCGAACGCGTTTCTAAGCGGTAAGTGCGCCGAGGTGGGTTTCCCAGGTGATCGTATCGTTGTGCGAATGGGTGAAGCCGATCGAGCGTTCGAAGTCGACGCAGGCTTTTGAACGGAAGGCGACGATATAGGTGCGGCGCCAGCGGTCCTGCGAAATGTTTCCGCCCGAACCGTGCACGATCAACTCGTCATGCACGGTGATGTCGCCGCGCTTCAGCGGCAGGTCGACCACAATATCGGAATCAGTCAGTTCGACGCTCAGAATGTGAGACTTGCTGCGATCCTCACCCATCAGCGGGCGGTGCGGGCGAAGGCCCTGTTTCTGCGAACCAGGCACCACCTTGAGGCATCCGTTTTCGGGATCAGCGTCGTCTAGCGCGAGGCTGCAGGTCGCGGTTAGCGGCTCCGGCGTTCCGGTTGGCCAGTATCCCAAATCCTGGTGCATCGTGAACACGGCATCGGGCTTTGCTGGGCGCTTTGCCAGGAACTGATCGTAATCCAGCGTCGCACTTGTTCCCAGGAGTTGCCGCGAGATTGACGCCGCGCGCCGTTCGTAGAGGTTGTCGCGCAGGGTGGGCTCGTAATGGCGAGGGAGCACGGCATTCACGAGGCTGAAGTTCTCGAACGCGCGGTCAAAGGGCCCGGACATGTCGCAGAAATCCTTGCCCATGCCGCCCACTTCGCCGCGGATGAAGCGACCGAACTCGGCCTCAAGCGGTGCAAGTTCGTCCTCGGCCATCACACTGCGAAGGGTGATGTAGCCATCGCGATGGAACTGGGAAATCTCCTCTGGCGAGAGGATGTAGTCATCGCCTTGGCGACCGAATTGCTGCGTCATTTTAGCTGAAACCTTCGCGTTCTTGATGGGCCGTCAATGCCCTGGCGATTCAACTTTCGGGATGGGTGTACGTCAGGCGATGCAGATGGTGCCGTAGCGTTCGGCATGCATCGGGAAGATGTGCACGTCGGGCGGGAAGTAGGAATAACGGATGCGGGCGAGGACCTCGATCTTGTGGACGCCGGGTTCAAGGCCGCCGGGTTTGTCGACGAGGATTTCGCCCCATTCGGCGAGGCCCCAGCGCGCAGTGGTCTCCTCGCGCATTTCGGCCATGGTGTAGACTTCGTCGCGGATGCCGAAGCGGTTGATCTCGTGATCATAATAGACGCCGTCAACCGTCACGTCGAAGCCATCCAGCTGCGACAGGCGGGTGCCGTGGTAGTTGGGGATGCGAATGCGGATGGCGAAGCCTTCACGCGCACCGACGGGTCCGAAATTGCGGAAGCCGGTGCTCTGGATGAGCTGGTGTTCGAGCATGGTATTCTCCGGGAATTCTTATGTGCAAAGCGGGATTAGGCGAACTTGCCTTCGTCGAACTCCCGCTCGAGCTTGCGCAGAAGCGCATGCTGGCGGCGGACCTGATCGATCGAGCGCCATGGTGCGCGCCAACCTTCATATTCGCTGGAAAGGTAGCCGGAATAGCCCGAGCGCTTGATCGCCGAGATTACGGGCTTCCAGGGGATGTTCTGGTCCTCGAGATTCTCGTCGATGTCGTGGAACTTGGCCTGAATGAACACGACGTACTGGGCGACATCAAGGAAGTGCTCGGGCGGAACCTTGATGCCGTTGAGGAACTCCATGTGCTTGCGCGCTTCCTCGTTGATCTGGTGCGAGCCCCAGTGCGTCAGCGGGCGGTCCTGGAAGATGCCGGTGTCGATCATCAGGCCGAAGTTCTTCGTGCCAGTGCGCTCGATGAAGTTGATGTAGCCATCGACCACTTCGTGCTTGATCGGCGTGGGCGCGTGGATTTCCGGGCAGATCACCACGCCGAGCTCGTGGGCGAGTTCGAGGTTGCGCTCGGTGTAGGCTTCCCACTGCGGCTCGGGCATCAGGTCATGCGATAGCACGCCGAACTTCGGGCGCAGGAACTTGAAGCCCAATTGGTGAGCAAGCCGCAGGTCGCGCTCGAGCTCTGCCGCCCCTTCCTCGATAGTGAGGTTGCGCTGCAGGGTGATGCGCATGTCTACCCACGAGCACATGTTGGTCGGTTCGAGCTTGTACTTGTCGAGCAGGCCGAACCAGCGGTCGAGAAACTGGCTGGAGGGGTTAGGAAAACCCTCGATCTGGCCCTCGCCGAGGATCTCGATGCCGGTGGCTCCGGTATCGGCGATATGGTCGAACGCGTCTTCCAGCGTCATGACCGAGCCATAGTCATCGACGTAGCTGTAAGTTGAAACACCGTATTTGAACGAACCGGGCATGTCTTGCTCCTGAATGGCAGGAGACGGAGCCAAGGGCTCCGCCTTCCGCCGGTATGCGTTGCGATCCCTGGAGGGATCAGAAGTTCACGCCCGCCCGTACGCCGTAGGTGCGCGGTGGCTGGAACTGGCAGTTGTCGCTGAAGCCGTTGAAGTTCTGCTCGGCGAAGGACAGGACGTTCTTGCTGAACACGTTTCGCACTGCGTCTGCGGCATCAGCCCGATATTTAATCGGTGATTAAATCGGTGCAGACGGAGCGTCAAGCTCAAATCTAATCACTGCTCTGATTGGATGATGGCGCAGGGATGCCGGCGAAGCGGTGCGCCTGTGTCCGTGGTAGCGGGTGATCAGTCTGCCAAGGCGGCGAGCGTGGCGCGGGCGACGATGGCTTCCGCGATATCGACAGTGGGCACCACGCTCTCGCTGGGCCGGATCACGCCCTTCTTGCGCATGGAAGAAAAGCCATAGATCGCGGACCAGAAGGCGATCACGCGCAAGTCGGCTTCGTCATCGGATACGCCGGGGAGCGCTGCCCGGAGATGGTCACGCAGGTTGAAGTGGCCCTTGAGCTGGTAATCGAGCAGCGCGGGGTCCAGCACCGGCGAGGTCAACTCGCTTTCATACATGAGGTCGAGCAGGAACGGGTTGGCTTCCGCAAAGCGGATGAACAGCAGGCCCATGCGACTCAGCTTTTCCGCCGGGGTGACCGTGCTTCGGCGGACCTGTTCGGCCCCGTCGAGCATCTCCTCGAAGCCTTCGATGGCAAGCGCCAGTAACAGCGAGCGGCGGTCGGGAAAGTGATGGTAAGGCGCACCGGGCGAGACGCCGACCTGCTGCGCCAGCGTGCGGATCGACAACCCGTGATGCCCGTTCTGCCGTACGTATTCGCGGCCGGCATCGAGCAGATCGCGGCGCAGGTTCTCACGGTGGTAAGGCTTCTTGGCGGGCATCGTTCTGTCAGGCGACCAGACAAGCTGATAAGGGATAATGGTGCTTCCCTAACAGCAAACCGCCTTCTGGCCAGACGGAAACCTCTGACGTCCCTCGAATAGGGTGGGCAGGCGCAGGCATTTTCACTGACTGCGGCGAGCATCTTGCCACTCAATCTGAGCAATGCTCAAATGCCTTCATGGATGATCACGGCCTGGTGACGCTGACGGCGTCGGATTACGAAGTAACCATCGCGCCGCAGGTGGGAGGGTCGCTGCGCAGCTTGGATTGGAAGGGGCTGCCGGTGTTGCGCAAGGCGTTGACTGGACACATCCTCGACGCGGCGTGCTTCCCCATCGTGCCGTTCTGCAACCGAATTGCCGAGGGGCGATTCACGGCGGGCGGCATAAGGCATCACCTGCCATCGAATTTTCCGGATGCCTATCATGCCCATGCGCTGCACGGCTATGGCTGGGTGCGGCCGTGGCAGGTGATCGCGCGCGATGCTGCGTCGATTCGGCTGGTCCATGACTACGACGAAGGGGTGTGGCCGTGGCGTTATCGCGCCGAGCAGCGCGTCGAGTTGGCTGCTGACGGCGTGCGGATGTTGCTTCGCGTCACCCATCTCGGCCCCGGCGTCATGCCGGCAGGCTTGGGCTTTCATCCCTATTTTCCGGGCGATGACAGCGCCGTGTACCATGGCTTGCACCGCTTCGAATGGCAGACTTCGTCCGATGGATTGCCGCTGGCATTGCTTGACGCAGGCGCGGCGGTGGACTGGTGGCAAGGCGCGCCAGTGACGAGCCGCGCGGTCGATACCATCCAAGAGGGGCGTCAAGGTACGCTGGCGATCCAACGATCGGCGAGCGACATGCTGATCGAATTGGAGCCGTCCGACTTGCTGACCTGCACGGGTGTCTATGTCGGGCGTGATGGGGATTTCTTCTGCGTCGAACCGCTTAGCCATCCGACCGACGCGATAAATCGCGCGCCCGAACAGATGGCGATGCTGGCTGAGGGCGAAACGCTGGAGGCCAGCCTGCTGATCCGTGCTCGCCACATCCCGCCGCAGGACGATTGACTTCGTCGCCCGATAATCTAATCAGCGATTAAATTATCGGGCAGAGGGTGCAGAACGCTTTGCGTGTGCCCCGGGAGGAATGGATGGAACCTGTCAGGATCGGCGTCATCGGCGCAGGCGATATCAGCATGGTCTATCTCAATGCGATTGCGCGCTCGACCGCACTTGACCTGCGCGCAATTGCTACGCGTGAACCCCAGGTGATTGCGGAAAAGGCCAACCGGTTCAGCGCGCAGGCCGTGTCCGTGCGGGATTTGTTGGCGGACGAGGCGATCGAGCTGGTCGTCAATCTTACCCCGGGCGCGGGGCTGGTCGATCTGGCGCTCGCCATCCGCTCAGGCAGCAGGCACCGCACCGAGGCGGAGTTCATCGTCCACTCGGTCGAGGTGATGGAGGCCATCGTCAAATCGGCCAAGACGCGCTCGGTCGTCGATCTTGTTTCAACCTGCGAACGCCCGGCGATCATCGATCCTGAAGCCGACGCTGCACTGATCGCGCTTACGGCATCGCCGTTCGATCTCGCCGAGAACGCATCGGCGCACTGATCTATCGTCTTTTCTTGGAGTGTTACGACATGTCCGCAACTCACCGCATAATTGCCGCAAGCCTTGCTCTCCTTGCTCCTGCCGACGCAATTGCCGCCGATGGTCCGCCCGACGGTTCGACCCCCGAACAGAAGGCCGCGATTGCCAAGGACCCGGCCTTCCGCCAACAGGACCTCGTCCTTACCAACCTGCCGCGCAACAAGGAGGCGCCGAGAAAGCTGTTCAATGGCCGCGATCTGGCCGGATGGGACAGTTGGCTTGGCGTTACCGTGCCGGCCACCACCTATGGGACGCCGAGCAGCGCACCGATCGGGCTCAATCACGATACCTACGGCGTGTTCAAGGTGGTTGAGCAGGATGGCGCGCCCGCAATCTATTCGAGCGGAAAACTGTTCGGTGGATTGCTGACGAAGCAGGCCCACCGCAACTATCACCTCCACGTGGAATACAAGTGGGGCGCGAATACCTGGACGCCGATGCCGCGCAACAACGGCGTGCTCTATCATTCGCACGGGGCCTATGGCGCGTTCTTCGGCACCTGGATGAGCGGCGTCGAGTTTGAAGTGGTGCCGCACTCGGTCGGCATGCTGCTGACAGTTGGGGATTCCAAGGGCAAGCAATCGTTCGAGACTGTCGACTGGCGCGTTGGCGCGACGGTGCCGGTCGCCCATGATTCGTCGATCCCTTATCCCAGCCGTCGCTATTTCCATGGCGGCCTACTTTCGCAGCTGACCTTCCCGACGTGGAATGTTGAAGCCGGAACAGACGCGGAAAGGCCGCTCGGCGAGTGGAATTCGCTCGATCTCTATGTCTTTGGCGACAAATCGATCCACGTGGTCAACGGCGTGCCGGTGATGGCTGCGTCCAACCTTACCACCCGCGACGCCAAGGCGCGGACGATCCCGTTGACCGCTGGCAAGATCCAGTTGCAGTCGGAAGGCGCGGAAACCTACTTCCGCGCGATCACGATCGAGCCAATCCGTCACCTTCCGACCATCGCCGAGCGCAAGGCACGCTGACAGAGAGATGGATCGGGCATCATGGCAGAGACGGTTTTCTAGCAGATCACGGGCGAGTTTGACCTGCTCGACGTGGCCGAGTTTCGCGCGGCCGCCGAGCCGTTGATGCCCGAGGCCTACCGCAACTTCGTCAACAATGTCGGCATGGAGCGCGCGCTGCTCGACGATATCGCGGCATGGCTGTCTGATACGAAACACTCTCCGCTGTCAAAGCTGGCCCTTACCCGCACGTGATCTCAGCCCATAAGGTTTTGCCACTCGACCAAGGCAGCCGAGCGGCGAAGCTTGTAGGTCTGACGATCGACGAGATGTCGTTCCTGAGAATAGTGGTTGTGGATCGAGGCATGGACGGAAGCGAATTTCTGTAACGACCTCACCTGCCGACGCCGGATCTGCGCCGCGAATATCGGCCTGAATCGGTTCCATCACAGCCGCACCGTCTCATGACAAATGTCGATGCCACGCTCGAAGAGTAGGTCTTCAGCATTCCCCAGGCTCAGCGGAAAGCGAACATGCATCATGACAACGAGCCGGATCACCTCTGACGAGGAGTGGAAATGCCGGAACGGATTGGCTGGTTTTCGAGGGCGGCCCACGCCGGAGCACTACCCTTCCCCCTCCCCCGCTAACAAAGGTGCAATCCTTTTGACACTGCCGGTGTGCCAGCACCTGCGGTAGCGCAGGGAAGTGTGCAACAGGTTGGAAACACGCGCCTTTCTCGGCCCCGGCGGTGTGCCAAAGCTGTGCCACGGGGCCGAGAAAGGGGGTGCGCCAGAAACAGCAGACCCATTTCGGGGTCCAACTAATTGATTTTATGAGAAATTTCTGGCGGAGCGGGAGGGATTCGAACCCTCGATACGCTTTTGGCGTATACTCACTTTCCAGGCGAGCGCCTTCGACCACTCGGCCACCGCTCCGCATTGCACTGGAAGGCGCGGCCCTAACCGCATGGAAGCGCTTTCGCAAGGCCGGGAAGGCTGGCATGCTCGCTTTGTGATGAAACACCCGGCTTTGCTCTCCCTCGTCCTGCTCGCCAGTTGCTCCGCAACTCCCGCGCCTGCCCCAGCTCCTTCGGAAGCGTCCGCTCCGGCCCTCGCCCCGACCGAGATCGTCGCGGCAGCCCCGGTGGCGGACTGGTCTGCCATCGCGCCGTCAGATCTGCTCGTGATGGACTTGTCCCCCGGTGCCAAGGGCGCCGCGCGTCGGGTGGTGATCCAGTTGTTGCCAGCGCCCTTTTCACAAGGGTGGATCGGCAACATCCGCAAGCTGGCAGCCGCAAAGTGGTGGGACGGGACAGCCGTGAACCGCGTGCAGGACGGGTACGTCGTGCAATGGGGCGATCCGGACGGCGAGGACAAGGCGAAGGCCAAGCCGCTGCCGCCGGGGCTCAGCAAGGTCGATGCAGCAAGTTACGCGACTTCAAGCTCGGAAGTCCGTCCGCTGGTCGCGGATGCCATCGCGCATGAAGCGCTGGGGACGCCGCATCCGAACACGCCCATTTTCATGAAGGACGCCTATGCCGACACGACGCTTGTCTGGCGGGGCTGGCCCATTGGCACTGATGGGGAAAAAATGTGGCCCATCCACTGCTACGGCACCGTTGGCGTCGGCCGCGATTATCCGCCTGACACCGGCTCGGGCGCGGAGCTCTACGCCGTCATCGGGCAGGCCCCGCGCCAGCTGGACCGGAACATCGCGGTTGTCGGCCGGGTGATCGATGGGATGGAGAACCTCTCCAGCCTGCCGCGCGGCACCGGCGATATCGGGTTCTACAAGACCGCGGAGGAGCGCACGCCGATCCTCTCGATCCGTATCGGCAGCGAAGTGCCCGGCCTGCCGCGCTATGAGTACCTGTCTACCGACAGCAAGAGCTTCGCGGCCTATGCCGATGCGCGCGCCAATCGGAGGGATTCGTTCTACATCCGGCCTGCAGGCGGGGTCGATATCTGCAACGTGCCGGTGCCGGTGCGGCGGGTGCCCTGACGAGACCTACAAGCAAGCCGCTCACCCTGAGCTTGTCGAAGGGTCCCTCGGGCAAGCGCCACGCCAGCGTGCTTCGACAGGCTCAGCACGAGCGGGGGTAGTTCTGGCCCCCGCTACCCCAGCCCCAGCGGCTTGTAGGCGCCGAAGATCAGCTGCTCGAACACGCCCGTTCCCACTTCGCCCGCGCTTGTCGTGACGCGCGAGACGATCTGCACGTGGAAGTTGTCCATCCGCTTGGGGTCGATCTCTGCCAGCACGATATCCTCGCGCTCCACTTCCAGCGGTCCATGGTACAAGCCGTGCCCCCACTTGGGCGAAGTATAGCCCAGCCCGCGCATCTGGAAGCGCACCAGCGGTTCGAAGGTGACCGTGAGCGGCTCATGACCGCCGATCACCAGTTCACCGCCCGCAGGCCACAGCGTCCCCGGCTGCAGCGGCGCATCGAGCCTGGCCGAGGGCGTCTCGAAGAAACCGTCATGCCCCGCCCCATCCGGCGCGATCACCGCGCGGGTATTCCACGGCGCGCCGTTCGCATCGGCGTTGATGTGGAAGAAAACGCTGCGAGTGGGCAGGTTGATTGGCGTCCACTGCCAGAAGAACTGCGGCACCACGCCATGCCCATGCGGCTGCGCATCGCTGGTGCCGACGGGCCGCACGCCCCAGCTGCGGTCGCGCGTACCCGCCGTGCCGGGTTTCAGCTCCGTGCGCTTTCCGTCAATCTCGACCCAGCCGGTATAGTGCCCGTTCTGCGTCAGCCGCGTATAGTCCATGAACGTGCGCGGGCCGATGCGGTGGATGAAGCGCGGCTCCTCAATGGGAAACGCACGGCCCGTAAACGTGATCTCGGCCTTTATGCCCTCGCCTTCCACGCTGATCGAGAGGCGTTTCAGCGGCTCTTCCACGCGGATCGCGATGGGCCCGCAGGTCAGGTCCAGCCGCTCCATGTTGAGCTCGCGCGAGGCGTGGAGCGAATGCTGCACCCCGTCCTTGATGAAGCAGAAGTGTGCATCCGCCACGTTGAGGTGAGGATAGATGCCGAAGGCCGCTGCGAAGAAATCGGTCCCGTCTGCCGCGTAGCCGTTGAAAAAGTAGCGGTCGTAGAAATTGCGGTCGGTGCCGGAATAGGCAATCGGCTCGGGCGTCTGGTGGAGGGGGAAATCATCACCATTCGTCAGCATTGTCCACTCTCCATCATGGCGTCCAAGGCGCCGATGCTATCGTGATCGAGCGCGAGTTCGGCCGCGCCGCGCGCCATCGAAAGGAAGTTGGCGTCGCCCCGCTCGGTGCGCACCACGAAGGCCGCGCTGAACACTGCCGTGAACAGCCCATGCAGCGCCCCGATCCGGTAGCGCCGCATCATGACATCTTGCGCAATCGGTGCCCCGTGCCGCGACATTTCCTCGGCATAGAGCCCCAGCAAGGCAGCCTCGTTGGGCCGCCTCAGATCGCTGCCGATCCCGCAACCCATGAAATAGCCCACGTCGGTCATCGCGCAGCCTATGGCGCAGGTCTGCCAGTCGACAATGGCAATCGGCTCAGCCCCGCCGCCGACGCCGAACAGCATGTTGTCGAGCCGGAAATCGCCGTGGATCAGGCATGGCTCTTCCGGCTGCCGGTTCAGCCAGCGCTCCACCCGCTGGTCGAGTTCGTCGCAAAGCAATAGCGCATCCTCCGCCAGTTGCCCGGCATACCGTTCGCGAAAGATCGCATGGGCCTGATGATAGAGCGTCCCGATCTGGTTCAGCAGCCCCTCGCGGCCATGGAGCCAGTCCGCACCGAGCACCGCAGGAAGGCCCTTGGTCGCCGCATGGAGCGCCGCCGCTTGCCGGATTGCTGCTTCGGCATCGGCAAGGCCGCAGCCTTCCAGCTGGTTGCCGCCGCGCTCGGGCGCGAGATCCTCAAACAGCAGCACGAAATCGGTGCCATCAGCGTTGATTTCCGCCGCATAGACCGTGGGCGTGCGCACCGCGATGCCCTTGGCGAGTTCGCGGTAGAAGCCCACTTCCTTCACATAGAGCATCATCGCCGCCGCCGTGCCGCGGCTGGTGGGATCGGCTGATGCAAACTTGCCAGCCAGCGTTGCCGGGGCCGCCGTGGGCCGGTCATAAGTCAGCGTAAAGCGCGCGGTATCGCCCACTTGCCCGGTGCCGATGGATTTCCATTCCAGCCCGGTAATCCGCGCGTCACCAAGCAGGCCTGCGCCCGCCAATTGCGCTTCGATCCAGCCCGGCGTTACCGCCGCGGCCGTCGTCGGAAATTCCACCATGTATCACTCTCCGCCAGCAAGACTGGCAGAGAGCGACAGCAATGGAAAGAGACTTTAAGCGGTCAGTTAAACTTACGCCAGACGCCCGAACGCCGCAGCGCCCGCATAGCGCGCCGACTGGCCCAGCTCTTCCTCGATGCGGATCAGCTGGTTGTACTTGGCGAGCCGGTCCGACCGCGCGAGCGAGCCGGTCTTGATCTGGCCGCAGTTGGTGGCGACCGCGAGGTCCGCAATCGTCGCGTCCTCGGTCTCACCCGAACGGTGCGACATGACCGCGGTATAGCCGTTGCGCTGGGCGATGCTCACAGCTTCCAGCGTCTCGGTCAGCGTGCCGATCTGGTTGACCTTCACCAGCAGCGAATTGGCGAGGCCCTTGGCGATGCCCATCGTCAGGCGCTTGGGGTTGGTGACGAACAGGTCGTCGCCCACCAGCTGCACCTTCTTGCCCACCTTGGCGGTCAGCGCGGCCCAGCCTTCGAAATCGTCCTCGCTCATGCCGTCCTCGATGGAACGGATCGGATAGGCATCGGTCAGCGCCGCGAGGTAATCAGCCATCGCTTCGGGCGAAAGCGAAAGGCCCTCGCCGCTGATCTCGTACTTGCCGTTCTTGAAGAACTCGGTCGCCGCGCAGTCCAGCGCCAGCACGATATCGGTGCCCGGCTTGAAACCAGCCTGCTCGATCGAGGCCATCACGAAATCGAGCGCATCGCGGGTGCTGGCAATGTTCGGCGCGAAGCCGCCTTCATCGCCCACGCCAGTGGCGAGGCCCTTCTGGTGCAGCGCCTTCTTCAGCGTGTGGAACACTTCCGCGCCCCAGCGGACGGCTTCGGCCAGCGTCGGCGCGCCGACCGGCATGATCATGAATTCCTGGAAGTCGATCGGGTTGTCGGCATGTTCGCCGCCGTTGATGATGTTCATCATCGGCACCGGCAGCAGGTGCGCCGAAACACCGCCGACATAGCTGTAAAGCGGCAGGCCGCGGGCATCCGCTGCGGCCTTCGCCACCGCAAGGCTGGTGCCGAGGATCGCGTTCGCGCCAAGGCGGCTCTTGTTCTCGGTCCCGTCGAGAGCGATCATCGCCATGTCAATGTCACGCTGGTCCTCAGCGTCCATGTCGACCAGCGCTCCGGCGATCTCGCCGTTGACCGCGCCCACAGCCTGCAGCACGCCCTTGCCAAGGAAGCGCCCCTTGTCACCGTCGCGCAGTTCGACGGCTTCGTGGGCACCGGTCGAGGCGCCCGAAGGCACTGCGGCGCGGCCGAACGAGCCGTCTTCCAGCAGCACATCGACTTCGACGGTCGGGTTGCCCCGGCTGTCGAGGATCTCGCGGGCGTGAATGTCGATGATCGCGGTCATGGTCGCTTCCTCGTATGGTGACGTATCGGGTGCGCCCTATCGGTGCTTCGCCGGCGATACAAGTCCGCCTAGCTATGCGTGGAACCGTCCGGTCGTCCCATGCGTAAGGCAAATGCGGCCGCAGCGCGCTTTCGCACTTGCGGCAATTGGGCTAGGACCGGAACGTAATCCAGAATCGCCC
Organism: Novosphingobium sediminis; assembly: GCF_007991615.1. Classification (GTDB taxonomy): domain Bacteria; phylum Pseudomonadota; class Alphaproteobacteria; order Sphingomonadales; family Sphingomonadaceae; genus Novosphingobium; species Novosphingobium sediminis. The sequence goes on from NZ_BJYR01000003.1 coordinate 161,642, forward strand.
CGTGAAAGGACCCGCACCATGGCCGATACCCCTGACAACGCGGCTCCCGAAGCCGCTCCCAAGCCCAAGAGCCGCAAGAAGCCGGCGCTGAAGGCCGTCGAGACTGCGATTGAAGCCGTGGCCGAAGCCGTGCCTGCCGAGATCGCACAGATCGAGGAAACCGCCTCCGAAGCGGCCACCAGCGTCACCACCCGCTTCGGCAAGGCAATCGAAGACGCCAAGGCCAGCGCTGCCACGCTCACCGGCGAGGCGCGCGAACGCACCGCTGCGCTCACCGGAACCGTCTCCGCGACGGCCAGCGAATACACCGAAAAGGCCGGCGAATATGCCGAGCAGGCCAAGGTCGTCGCGCTTGATCTCGCGCGGCAGGGCAAGGGCAAGGCCACCCAGGCGCTCTCCACCCTCGGCGAGACGATCGAGAGCAACGCCGGCGTGATCGACGAGAAGCTCGGCGTGCAATACGGCGATTACGCCCGCGGCGCAGCGCATACGCTGCAGTCGACGGCCGCCAGCCTCGAAGCCAAGGACATTCCCGAGATCGGCGAGGAGATCGTGACCTTCGTGAAGAAGAGCCCGGTCAAGGCGCTCGGCATCGCAGCGGTGACGGGTTTCGTCCTCTCGCGCTTCCTGCGCCGCAAGCCTGCGCCTGCTGCGGACAGCGCCGAAACCACGGAAGCCTGATTTCAGCGCGTGACCGAAGACAAGGTCCACACCGAAAGCGAAACAGGGGCAGACGAGTCCCTGCTTGGAGGCGCGCGCGCACTGCTGGAGGACGGCCAGACGCTGATCGCGGCAGAGCTTGAATTCCAGAAGGCGCGCGCCGGTTTCGTGCTCGGCCGCGCCAAGGGCATTCTTGGGTTCGCCGCGCTGGCGCTGGCGCTGCTGTTCTTTGCCTTGATGGCGCTGGTCGTGGGCCTGCTGCTCGCATTGGCGCCGCTGATCGGGCCATGGGGCGCTCTGGCGGTCGTCTTTCTCGGCCTGCTGGCGCTCACCGGTCTTTGCGTGCTTGGCGTGATCGGCCGTGTCCGTGCGGTCAGTCGCGCGATCAAGGGGCGGGACGGCCCGGCATGAGCGACGAGACGCTGCACGAGGCCCGCGCCCGGCGCAATGCGGCCTGGGCCCGCTTCAACGGCCAGAAGGATGCGCTGCGCACCGGTCTGGCCGAGAAATCCATCCCTGCCCGCATCAAGGACGCGGCGATGGACCGCGTGATCGACACAGTCGATGAGGCGAAGGCCGTCGCCAAGGACAATATCCCGGTGATCGGCGGCACGCTGGCGCTGCTCGCCGCGTGGTTCTTCCGCCGCCCGCTCATCAATCTCATCAAGAACCGCTTCGGCAGCGACGAAGCGGACGAGGACGTCACATGACCGAGAGCGAAACACCCCAGCCGAATGCGGAAACGCCCGAAACCGAAAAGCCGGCGGATACGCTCGGTAAGGTCAAGGGCTTCGTCGAGGAGCATCCCGTCGCCATGGTCGCGGGCGGCATTCTTGTCGGTGCGCTTGTGGCAGGAGCGCTGTCCCGCGCCGGAAGCGGCGTTACCGGCGACAAGGCAACCCGCAAGGGCACCCTCTCGCGCATGTCCCTCCCCCGCCGCGCGGCGGATCTTGCCGCAGTGGGGCTCGAGATCGCAGCCGCCTACGTCGCCGGTGCGGCCGGTGAAAAAGCCGCCGCTGCCACAAGCGAAGCGCCGGAGGACGCCGCAAAGCCTGCAAGGCCGAGCCTGCCTGCGCTGGCCGACAAGACGCTGCGCACGCTCGCGCCGGTCATCACGCGCCACCTTCCCGGCAAGAAGGCTGATTAACGGCCTATTCCGTAGCGGCCGGGGCTTGCACGCCCCTCTCTATTTTGCGAGGGGCAGGCTTCCTCCCCAAGGAACGGAAGCCAGCCATGCAGAAACTGCACCTCGTCATGGGCGGGCGGGTCAAGGACCCGCAGCACCTCGAATTTACCGATCTTTCGAAGATCGACCTCGTCGGCGTCTATCCCGATTATGCCAGCGCTGAAGAAGCATGGCGCAGCTGTGCCCAGCGCACGGTCGACGATGCCGAAATGCGCTACGTGGTGGTCCATCTCCACCGCCTGCTGGAACCCGCGCTGCACAAGCCGGAGTAACGCAACGAAAAACGGCCGGGGCAGAACCCCGGCCGTTTTTCGTTCATACCTCAGCGTGGCGAGACCTCAGATAAACTCGATCTTCTCGACCACATAGAACCGGTCGCCAGAAGGCACGGTCACTTCGATCTCGTCTTCCACCCGGCGGCCGATCAGCGCGCGCCCGAGCGGCGAGTTGTAGCTGATCCGGCCGCGCTTGGCGTCAGCCTCGGCCTGGCCAACGATCTGATAGCGCACCGGCTTGTCGGCATCATCGAGCAGCGTGACGGTCGCGCCGAACACGATGCGGTCGCCCGAAAGCGTCGTCGGGTCGATGATCTGCGCGCGGCTGAGCTTGTCTTCCAGATCGCTGATCGCTGCTTCGACCTGACCCTGACGCTCCTTCGCGGCATGGTATTCGGCGTTTTCGGAAAGATCGCCGTGCGCGCGTGCTTCCTCGATAGCATCGACGATGTGGGGACGTTCTTCGCGCAGCGCCTTTAGCTCTGCCGTAAGCTTCTCGTAGCCTTCGGCCAGCATCGGCAGCTTTTCAACACTTGCCATCCCTAGTCCTTCTTGTCTTTCAATCCCTTGGGCCAACAGCGCCAAGAGAAAACCATTCCTTCCCGGCAGGCATGATGCCGAACCGGGCCCCAATCGCCGCAATGCTGGGGGTCACGTGGAGAGCTGATAATAATCCTGCAATGACCTTACCGCAAGTTCGGCGCTGCGCAGTGCCTCGATTGCCCCCGCCGCCGCGACCGAAGCCGCCGCCGTGGTGAAGTAGGGCACCTTGCCATAAAGCGCCGAGCCGCGGATCGATTGCGAGTCCTTGTGGCTCTGCCAGCCTTCCGTGGTGTTGAAGATCAGCGCGATCTCGCCGTCGATGATCCGGTCCACGATATGCGGACGGCCTTCAGCCACTTTGTTGACCCGCTCGACCTTCACGCCCGCCGCGGTCAGGAACGTCGCCGTACCGCCCGTCGCCACGATGCGGAAGCCTTGGCTCACGAGCTTCTGCACCGCCGGCAGGATCACCGGCTTGTCGCTGTCCTTCACCGAGACGAACACCGTGCCGCCCACCGGCAGCACCATGCCCGCGCCCAACTGCGCCTTGGCAAAGGCGACCGGGAAGCCGCTGTCGATGCCCATCACCTCGCCGGTCGACTTCATCTCGGGCGAAAGCACCGGATCGACGCCGGGGAAGCGTGCGAACGGGAAAACCGCTTCCTTCACCGCCATGTAAGGCACGTCGCGCTTGATCGGCGGCAGGTCCCTGATCTTCTCGCCCGCCATGATCCGCGCGGCATACTTGGCGATCGGCTGGCCGATGGCCTTGGCGACGAACGGCACTGTGCGGCTGGCGCGCGGGTTCACCTCGATCAGATAGACGAGGCCGTCCTTCACCGCGAACTGGATGTTCATCAGGCCCTTGACGCTCAGTGCCTTGGCCAGCGCCACCGCCTGCCGCTCCATCTCGGCAATGATCTCGGCCGGCAGGCTGTAGGGCGGCAGGGTGCAGGCGCTGTCGCCTGAATGGATGCCCGCTTCCTCGATGTGCTGCATCACGCCCGCGACGACGACATCGTCGCCATCCGCCAGCGCATCGACGTCGCATTCGATCGCATCGCGCAAGTACTGGTCGATCAGCACCGGGCTCTCGCCCGAAACCTTCACCGCGGTCGCGATGTAGTCATCGAGCTGCGCCTGGCTGTCGACGATCTCCATCGCGCGGCCACCGAGCACATAGCTCGGCCGGATCAGCACCGGATACCCGATGCGAGCCGCCACCGCGACCGCTTCGTCGCGGCTGCGCGCGGTGCCGCCCGCAGGCTGGAGTAGGCCCAGCTTCTCGACCAGCCGATTGAACCGCTCGCGGTCCTCGGCAAGGTCAATCGCGTCAGGCGAGGTGCCGAGGATCGGGATGCCCGCATCCTCCAGCGCCTGCGCGAGCTTGAGCGGCGTCTGCCCACCAAACTGCACGATGACGCCCACCAGCGTACCGTTCGCCTTCTCGGCTTCCAGCACCTCGAGCACGTCCTCCGCGGTCAGCGGCTCGAAATAGAGCCGGTCCGAGGTGTCGTAGTCGGTCGAAACCGTCTCGGGGTTGCAGTTGATCATGATCGTTTCGAAACCGGCGCCGGCCTCGCCGCTCGCCGGATCCGTGTCGCCCAGCGCGAAGCAGGCGTGGCAGCAGCAGTAGTCGAACTCGATGCCCTGCCCGATGCGGTTCGGCCCGCCACCGAGGATCACGATCTTCTTGCGGTCCGAAGGCGCCGCCTCGTTCTCCGGCTCGCCAAACAGGCCGCCTTCGTAGGTCGAGTACATGTAGGGCGTCACCGCCTCGAACTCGGCCGCGCAGCTGTCGATGCGCTTGAACACCGGGCGCACGCCCAGCTTGTGGCGCAGCGCGCGGACTTCTTCCTCGCTCGTCGCGCCCGCCATCGCGCTCAGCACGTCATGCAGCAGCCCGGAACGACGCGCCTGCGTCTCGCCCAGCCCGCCAGCCACGCCCACCGAACGCACCGCCAGCGTCGCCAGCCGCTTGTCCGAGAAGCCCATGGCCTTGAGGCGCCGCAGCCCCGCCGCGTCGATCGGCAAGCCTTCGTCTGCAATCTTCGATTCCTCGGCGATGATCGCCTCGATCTGGCGCAGGAACCACGGCTCGTACTTGGTGACGGCGTGGACTTCCTCCACTGTCATCCCCTCGCGGAAGGCCTGCCCGATCACGAGCAGCCGCTCCGGCGTCGCCCGGCTGAGCGCTGCGACCAGTTGGTCACGCGAAGCGCCTTCCAGTTCGACCACGCGGTTGAAGCCATCCAGCCCGGTTTCCAGTCCGCGCAGCGCCTTCTGCATCGATTCCTGGAAATTGCGTCCAATTGCCATGACTTCGCCGACGGACTTCATAGCCGTTCCGAGCAGCGGCTCAGCGCCCTTGAACTTCTCGAAGGCAAAGCGCGGGATCTTGGTGACGACATAATCGAGTGTCGGCTCGAACGCCGCCGGGGTCGCGCCCGTGATGTCGTTCATGATCTCGTCGAGCGTGTAGCCCACCGCCAGCTTCGCCGCGACCTTGGCAATCGGGAACCCGGTGGCCTTTGAAGCCAGCGCCGAAGAACGCGAAACGCGCGGGTTCATCTCGATGACGATCAGTCGCCCGTCCTTCGGGTTGACTGCGAACTGCACGTTCGAACCACCTGTTTCAACGCCGATTTCCCGGAGCACCGCGATCGATGCATTGCGCATGATCTGGTATTCCTTGTCGGTCAGCGTCAGCGCCGGGGCGACGGTGATGGAATCGCCCGTATGGACGCCCATCGGATCGACGTTCTCGATCGAGCAGATAATAATGGCATTGTCGTTCCGGTCACGGACGACTTCCATCTCGTACTCTTTCCAACCGAGCAGCGATTCCTCGATCAGCACTTCGGTGGTCGGCGAAGCTTCCAGCCCGCCGCGCACAATCTTGACGAATTCTTCCTTGTTGTAGGCAATCCCGCCGCCGGTGCCGCCCATGGTGAAGCTCGGCCGGATGATCGATGGAAGTCCGGTGCGTTCCAGCACCGCCAGCGCTTCATCCACCGTGTGCGCGATGCCGGAACGGGCCGATTCCAGCCCGATCTTGTCCATCGCATCGCGGAACTTCATGCGGTCCTCGGCCTTGTCGATGGCCTCGGCATCCGCGCCGATCATCACGCAGCCATACTTTTCCAGCGTGCCATCGCGCGCCAGCGCCAGCGCCGTGTTGAGCGCAGTCTGCCCGCCCATCGTCGGCAGCACCGCATCGGGGCGCTCTTTCTCGATGATCTTGGCGACCACCTCGGGCGTAATCGGCTCGACATAGGTCGCGTGCGCCATGTCCGGATCGGTCATGATCGTCGCGGGGTTCGAGTTGACCAGGATGATGCGGTAGCCCTCTTCCTTGAGCGCCTTCACCGCCTGCGTGCCCGAATAATCGAACTCGCAAGCCTGGCCGATGATGATCGGCCCGGCGCCGATGATCAGGATCGAGGAGATGTCAGTGCGTTTGGGCATTAACCTAAGCCTACCTGTTTCACGAGAACCGCCAGTAGTGCTCCGGCAAGAGCGCCGACCGTCTCTTTCTCATACCTAAGGGCCAAAAATTTAAGACCCTCAATTAGGGTCCATTGTAGTGCATATAACTTAAAGTTACCTGCGCGAATTAACTCTCGACCAGCCTTAAGCTGACCAATGATTATCTCACGAAAACCAGACTCTCCGTCAATTCCATTGAGCCGTTCAACTGCATCAATCAGTTCAGATGTCTGTTCATCAAATTGACTGATCTGATTGTGATTTAGAGATACAGTTCTATCCGAAGCTGGAAAATCTGAAGATACGCGATCCACATCACTGATATTACTTTCAATTTCCTGATCATACTTACCCATCTCAACACCATCTGAGCGAGCAATATTGATCAGAGCCTTAGTGAATGCACCATCTCCAAGATTAGAGATCCTAATTCCAACCTCAGATCCAGAACGAATTATATTGTAGTAATTTATCACATTTGAGATAGGCATTTTAAAATAATGCCCTGTGAATTCATCACCCTCAATGAAAATTGCCTGATTATTCTTTAAATCATCAATAAAAATATTCACAATATCTTTATATTTATCGCCAATTTCAATACCTATATCCTGAAAATGCCGGGCCAATGCCTTATGAAAAATATCCTCCATTCGCTCGACTGGAAGCCACTTCTTCGTGGTCTCAACGAAATCAGTTTTACAGATCGCATTGAGCAGAGCGAGTTTTAGATAGTCTTCCTTCACCCCAGCATCCCCACAAACTTCTCGAACAGATAGAAGCTGTCCTGCGGCCCCGGGCTCGCCTCAGGGTGATACTGCACCCCGAACGCCTTCTTGCCGGCGATCTCGATCCCGCAGTTCGAACCATCGAACAGCGAGACATGCGTTTCCACCACGCCTTCAGGCAGAGTTGAATTATCGACCGCAAATCCATGGTTCATCGAGGTGATCTCGACGACGCTGTCCGCATGCCGCTTTACCGGATGGTTCGCGCCGCGGTGGCCTTGGTGCATCTTCACCGTCTTCGCACCCGCCGCGAGGCCGAGCATCTGGTGGCCAAGGCAGATGCCGAACACCGGAATGTCGCGCTCCAGCAGGCCCTGGATCAGCGGCACGGCATAGACGCCCGTCGCAGCCGGATCGCCCGGACCGTTCGAGAGGAACACGCCCGCCGGCTCCAGCGCCAGCACCGTCTCAAGCGAAGTCTCCGCCGGCACCACCGTCACCCGCGCACCGGCGCGCACCAGATTGCGGAAGATGTTGTCCTTGGCGCCGTAATCGACCGCCACGACATGCGGGCGCGCGTCACGCGGCGAGCGGGCATAGCCCTGCCCGAGATGCCAGATGCCGCCTTCCCAGTCAGCCTGCTCGTCCCGGCTCACCACGCGGGCGAGGTCCATGCCTTCAAGGCCCGGCCAGGCCTTCGCTTCGGCGATCAGCGCCGGAATATCGAAATTGCCCTCGGGATCATGCGCGATCACTGCATTGGGCGCGCCGAGCAGGCGGATCCGCCGCGTCAGCGCCCGGGTATCCACGCCCGAAAGCCCGATCTTGCCGCGCGCCGCCAGCCAAGCCTGCAGCGGCTCAATCGCGCGGAAATTGGCCGGCTCTGTCACATCCTCGCGCACCACGCAGCCAACCGCGCCGGGCACGTCATGGCTCTCCATGTCCTCAGGATTGGTGCCGACATTGCCGATATGGGGGAACGTGAAGGTCACCACCTGACCCGCGTAGGACGGGTCCGTCATCACTTCCTGATAGCCCGTCATCGCGGTGTTGAAGCACACTTCGCCCACCGCCTTGCCTTCCGCGCCAAAGCCGCGTCCCCACGCCACCGATCCATCGGCGAGAACAAGAACGCCGGTTGCGCCGGCCGGCTTGGGCGCATGAGTGTGGGCGGGGTCGGCCATGATAGGGGGCGCTCCGTTGGCAAGGGTCTGGCGATGTCGCTAAGGCTCGGTCGCTAGGCCCCTCGCCCCCTCCCGTCAACCTAGCGAAGGCAGAAAGTTTCGCCTAAGTGACAAGGCTTCGCGCCCGAAAGCGGCGCTCAATCCACAGGAATACGAATCCCATGATCCGCGATACGATCAAGGCCGCCCAGATCAGCGCCATGAAAGCCGGCGACAAGGCCCGCCTCGCCGCCGTCCGCCTCATCCTTGCCAAGCTGAAGGACAAGGACATCGAACTGCGCACCGCCAGCACAGTGCCGGATGACGATGTGCTCGTGGTCGACGTTCTCCAGAAGATGGCCAAGCAGCGCCGCGAATCGATCACGCTCTATGTCGAGGGCGGCCGGCAGGAACTCGCCGATATCGAACAGGCCGAACTCGCCGTGATCGAGGAATTCCTCCCCGCCCAGATGAGCGAGGACGACACCAAGGCCGCGATCGAGGCGATCAAGGCCGAACTTGGCGCGACGTCGATGAAGGACATGGGCAAAGTCGTCGCCGCCCTGAAGGCCCGCCACGGCAGCCAGCTCGACATGGGCAAGGCGAGCGGGCTGGTGAAGGCAGCGCTGGCGTGACTTCCCCCCTCCCGCCTGCGGGAGGAACCATGCCATCTTCTCCCCTCCCGCTTGCGGGAGGGGTCGGGGGTGGGCCCTTGGTGGTGCGCGCTCTCAGG
>NZ_BJYR01000004.1 GCF_007991615.1 Novosphingobium sediminis
CCCTTGGTGGTGCGCGCTCTCAGGCCCACCCCCAGCCCCTCCCGCACGCGGGAGGGGAGCCGTTGAGCCTCACCCCCCAATGGCTTGATGAACTACGCGCCCGTGTCTCGCTGTCCGCGCTGATCGGGCGCAGCGTTCGCGTCACCAAGGCGGGGCGCGAATTCAAGGCGTGCTGCCCGTTCCACAACGAGAAGACGCCCAGCTTCACGATCAACGACGAGAAGGGCTTCTACCATTGCTTCGGCTGCGGCGCGCATGGCGATGCCATCCGCTGGATGACCGACCATCAGGGCCTGCCTTTCCTCGATGCGGTCAAGGAACTCGCCGCGAGCGCGGGGATGGAAGTACCCGCCCCCGATCCCCGCGCCGCCCGCCGCGCCGAGGAGCAGAAGTCGCTCCACGACGTCATGGCGGCGGCGCAGGCGTTCTTCGTGAAGAGCCTTGCCGAAGATCAGGGTGCGCAGGCCCGCGCCTACCTCGCCTCACGCGGATTTCCAGCGGGCATCGTCAAGGAATTCGGCTTCGGCTACGCGCCGGACAGCCGCACGGCGCTGAAGGAAGCGCTCTCCCAGTTCCCGGAGGCCATGCTGATCGAGGCAGGCCTCAGGATCGTCGTCGAAGGCCGCGATCCCTACGACCGGTTCCGCGGCCGCCTCATGCTCCCCATCTGCGATCCGCGCGGGCGGGTGATCGCATTCGGCGGGCGCATTCTCGACAAGACCAAAACCGATGCGCCGAAGTATTTGAATTCGCCCGACACCCCGCTCTTCGACAAGGGTCGCACGGTCTACAACCTCCACCGCGCATCCCCCGCCTCGCGCCAGTCCGGCCGCGTCGTGGTGGTCGAAGGCTACATGGATGTCGTCGCCCTTGCCGCAGCGGGCATCGGCGAAGCGGTTGCTCCTTTGGGCACGGCGCTCACCGAAGACCAGATCGAGCGGCTCTGGCGCCTCGTCGAAACGCCGCTGCTGTGCTTCGATGGCGACGCTGCCGGCCAGCGCGCCGCCGCCCGCGCCATCGTCCGTGCGCTGCCGCTGCTGCGCCCGGGCCATTCGCTGCAGATCGCCGTGCTGCCAGCCGGGCTCGATCCCGATGACCTCATCAAGCAGCGCGGCGCAGCGGCGATGGAAGAGGTGCTCGTTGCGGCACGGCCGATGGTCGAAGTGCTGTGGGACATAGAGCGCGCAGCGGGACCGGTGACGACCCCGGAAGACAAGGCTGGCCTCAAGGCCCGGCTCATGGCCCATGTCGAAACGATCGGCGACAATGATATCAAAGGCCTTTATCGCCGCGCTCTGCTCGACCGGTTCGGCGAGCTTGCCTACCCGCAGCGCGAGCGTCCGGCCTTCCAGCCGGGGCAGCGCCGCAGCGGTCCGGGCGGCAAATGGCAGCCCGGTCCGCCGCCGCTGCCCGCCGCCGTCACAGCGCGCATGCAGGCCGTGGGAGAGCGCCGCCCGCTCCTTGCGGCTGTCCTCGCCGGCCTCATCGTCCAGCCGCGCGAGATCGCGCGCCACGCCGAGACGCTTGCCCGGATCGAGGTTCCCGATCCGGCACTCGCCGCGCTGCTCGATGCGCTTGTCGATCTTGTTCACGGCGGCGCGAATGGCAGCGGTCAGGCGCTTGAAAGCGCGGACGTTCTTCCCATATTGGCAAAACGGGGCCTAAGGGCGCCGCTGGCGGACGATTACGCCGGAATGCGATTCGGTTTTCTGGACGGCAAGGCACCCGGTGCGGCGGAGGAACTCGCCGAAGCGGTCGATTTGCTGGTCGGACTTCCGGCCGTCGAAGCCGCGCTGGCAGAGGCCACGCGTCGGCATGAGGCGGAGTTTTCCGACGAAACCTTCGCCGAACAGCAACGTTTGCTGCAACGAAGGCTGGCGCTGCTGGCCCGGTTGGGGCAAATGGGCCGCACCCGCGCCGGGATGTGACAGGGGAGTCACCCTCCGCGCGCGCACAGATGGTACCGGGAATAGATGGCTTCCAACGACACGACTGACACCGGCGATGCTCCGCTGATCGATCTCAACGATGCTTCCATCCGGAAGCTGATTGCCCGCGCCAAGCGGCGCGGGATCATCACTGTGGACGAGCTCAACGAGGCCTTGCCGCAGGACCAGATGTCCGCCGACCAGATCGAGGACATTATGGCCGCGATCTCGGAGATGGGCGTCAACATCGTCGAAAGCGACGAGGACGCGGTCGATCCCGAGGACAAGAGCAGCGACGAGGAAGTCGAGGATCAGGATCCTGTCGACGAGCGTCCGGACCTCGTCACCAAGCGCAAGGAAACCGTCGAACGCACCGACGATCCGGTGCGCATGTACCTGCGCGAGATGGGCGCGGTCGAGCTGCTGAGCCGCGAGGGCGAAATCGCCATCGCCAAGCGCATCGAAGCTGGCCGCGACACCATGATCCTCGGCCTGTGCGAAAGCCCGATCACCTTCCACGCGATCATCCAGTGGTCCGAAGCGCTCAACGCCGGTGAAATGCAGCTTCGCGAGATCCTCGATCTCGATGCGATGCTCTCCAAGGAACCGCAGCCTGAGAACCTCTCCGAAGATGGCGAGGAAGGCGACGGCGAAATCAGCGAAGCCACCGCCGGTCCTTCCTTCAAGGAGGAAGAGGACGTCGAGGAAGAGGAAGCCGCCGAGGACGAGGACGACGAGCTCACCGAACGCCGCGCCAAGCGCCCTGCCGAGGAAGAGGAAGAGGACAACACCCTCAGCCTCGCCCAGATGGAAGCGCAGCTGAAGCCCGAAGCGCTCGAGAAGTTTGCTCAGATCACCGATCTGTTCCGTACCTTCGAAAAGGTGCAGGCCGAACGGCTGAACGCGCTCGGCGCCGGCGGCGATTTCCCGCAGGCCAAGGAGCTGCAGTACCAGCAGCTGCGCGAAGACCTCACCGCGCAAGTCGAAAGCGTGCAGTTCCACGCGACCAAGATCGAATATCTGGTCGACAACCTCTACGCCTTCAACCGGCGCCTCACCACGCTCGGCGGCCAGATGCTGCGCCTCGCCGAGCGCCACAAGGTGCCGCGCAAGGACTTCCTCGATCACTACGTCGGGCGCGAGCTCGATGAAGGCTGGCTGCAGACGCTGGCCGGGCGCGACAAGAAGTGGGCTGCCTTCGCCGCCAACGAGGCCGAGCCGGTCGAGCGCATTCGTGCCGAAATCGCCGATATCGCGGCCGCCACCGGCATGTCGCTCGGTGAATTCCGCCGCATCGTCAACATGGTCCAGAAGGGCGAGCGCGAGGCGCGCATTGCCAAGAAGGAAATGGTCGAGGCGAACCTCCGGCTCGTGATCTCGATCGCCAAGAAGTACACCAACCGCGGCCTGCAGTTCCTCGACCTGATCCAGGAAGGCAACATCGGCCTGATGAAGGCGGTCGACAAGTTCGAGTACCGCCGCGGCTACAAGTTCAGCACCTACGCCACGTGGTGGATCCGTCAGGCGATCACGCGCTCGATTGCCGATCAGGCGCGCACGATCCGCATCCCGGTCCACATGATCGAGACGATCAACAAGCTTGTGCGCACCAGCCGCCAGTTCCTCCACGAGCAGGGGCGTGAGCCCACGCCGGAGGAAATGGCCGAGCGGCTTTCGATGCCGCTCGAAAAGGTGCGCAAGGTGATGAAGATCGCCAAGGAGCCGATCTCCCTCGAAACGCCGATCGGCGACGAGGAAGACAGCCACCTCGGCGATTTCATCGAGGACAAGAACGCGGTCATCCCGGTGGACGCGGCCATTCAGGCCAACCTCAAGGAAACCGTCACCCGCGTCCTCGCCAGCCTCACCCCGCGCGAGGAACGCGTGCTGCGCATGCGCTTCGGCATCGGCATGAACACCGATCACACGCTGGAAGAAGTCGGCCAGCAGTTCTCGGTGACGCGCGAACGCATCCGCCAGATCGAAGCGAAGGCGCTGCGCAAGCTCAAGCACCCGAGCCGGTCGCGGAAGATGCGCTCGTTCCTCGATCAGTAAGACTGGTCAACAGACCTGCATGACAAGGGCTCCGCTGCGGCGGGGCCCTTGTCATTTCGGAACTATCCTACCCGATAAACCGCCAGCCGCACCGTGTTCCCGACCTTGCCGCCATCCGCGACGTAAATCGAGCGTGCGACCCACGCATAGTCCGGATGCCCGCTGTCCAGCCGGATCGCCGTGCGCATGTAGTATTCCGAAGGCGGCACCATTTCGCCGGCCGCGATCCGCGCGGCCACTTCGGGCGAAGCATGGCGGATGCCCTGGCTCACCACCTCGATGACCGCGCCATCGTCCGTTTCAATCGCATAGCGCGCGTCCAATTGCGCCACGCCGCCCGCCTGCACCGTCTGCCAATCCGCGCCGACATCGAGGATGCGCCCGTTGATCCGCGCGCCCGTCGCCGTACCGCCGACAATCGGGATGATCCGCCGCGTGCCGGACAAAGCCGCGCCCATTTCATGCGGCGGCGAAAGTTCGACCACCAGATCGCAGACATGCTCCAGCGCTATCGTCATGCCAAAACCCTCGCGCCCGCCGGCAAAGTCGGCGGCGCGGCATTCAGGTGCTCCTTCGCAAAGCCTGCCGCCTTCTGATAGGCCAGCATGAACGCCGCGCGTTCCTCCGCCGGGATCACCGCGTCGATATCGTCGAACCTCCCGCCGCAGCGCTCGTCGACCATGTTGAGCAAGCCAAACGGCCCCGCCCCCCGGTTGCGCATGGCCACCGCGCCGATGGGGCCGCACAGTTCGGCATCATAGGCCGCCAAAGCCCCAGCATTCACGCCCCGCTCCGTCATGATCCGTCCCAGCACCCGCCCGTCGATGATCGCCTGCGAAGCGCCGTTGGAGCCGGTCGGATACATCGGATGCGCCGCATCGCCGATCAGCGCCACCGGCCCGTCGACCCACGTCGACAACGGATCGCGGTCGATCATCGGGTTCTCGTAAGCCACGTCAGACTTCGCGAGCAGCGCCGGAAGATCAAGCCAGTCATAGACGAAACCGTCGAACTCATGCGCGAACTCCGACAGATCGACCGGCCGGAACCAGCCCGATTTCGTCCAGTCATGGCTAGCGTCATACGTCTGCTCGGCAATCCAGTTGATGTCCGCCATGCCGTCCGCGTCGGGCTGCGAGATCGGATAGAGCACCACCCGGTGCCGGCTCGTCCCCAGCCCCACAAACGAGGAACCTGTCCTGATCGGCACGCCCCGCGCCGTACCGCGCCACATGATCGTCCCGCCCCAATGGATTGGCGGCTGATCGGGATGCATCTGCGCGCGGATCGCGGAATGGATGCCGTCCGCACCGATCAGCAGAGCGGCGTTCATCTCCACCGATGAACCATCCGCCCGCTCCACCAGCGCGGTAACGCTGCCATCGGCTTCCTTGCGATAGCCGTTCGCCCTGTGCCCCAGCAGCACCACCTCCGGCCCCAATCGCTCCAGCACCGTCCGATAGAGCAGCATGTGAAACTTGCCGCGATGCACCGCATATTGGTGCCAGCGATAGCCCGCGAGCTTCCCGCGCGGCTCGGCATAGATCTCCTTGCCGTTCAGCCCCACCAGCGCCCACTCGCGCGCCGGGATGCCCACCGCATCCAGTTCCGCCTCACCGATACCAAGGTCTTCCAGTTCGCGCACGGCGTTGGGCTGAAGGTTGATGCCCACTCCCAGCGGCTTCAGTTCGCGCACGCTTTCCAGCACCGTGCAGCGCACGCCGATCTGGTGCAGCGTCAGCGCCAGCATCAGCCCGCCAATACCGCCGCCCGCGATCAAGACCTCGTTGTGGGCCATGCACTTTCCCGAATGTTATACTCCATAGCGCCGCTACAAGCACGGCCCCGGCGTTGCAATGGCCCTCACTTGTCTGCGCTATAGGCCGGAACGGTACCCGCCAGCGGATCAAGCCGCACTGTCAGCGCCGTGCCCACCGCGCCGATCAGCAACACCGCCGCCACCAGTCGCGCCGTGCGCGCCGGAATGGCTTCCCACAGCGGCAACAGACCCAGCGCCATCAGCGCCAGCGGGAGCGCCGCCGCCATCGGCATGTTCGGCCCCACCCCCTGCATCACGAAATGCGCCAGCGAGATGAGGTAGCCCAGCATCGGCACCGCCAGCACCGCCGCGACAATCCGCGCCGCAATCCCCTCGCCCGCTGCCAGCGCCAGCGCGGTCAGCATGACCGGCAGGATCACGACATAGGCCGCCGTCGGCGCCAGCGCCTGCCCGATCAGACCCAGCGCGAAGAGCGGCACGGCCGCGCCCACCAGCCCTGCCGGTTTCGCCTTCCACGCCCCCAGCGTCAGCAGCAACGCCGCAAGCCCGCCTGCCAGCGCCATCACTTCCAGCCGCGGAATTGCTGCCAACCGGTCGTAGTAGTTGGGCTTGACTGTCCCCAGCGAAAGCTGGTTCACCGCCCACAGCACAAGACCCGCCAGCACGATCAGAGCCAGCATCCGCCCCGCACCTGCCAGACCGGCGCTCCAGCCGCCCCCACGCCGTGCGGCAAGGCTCAGCCCCGCAGCGGCCACCGCCAGCATCCCCCAGCCAGCCCACGCTGGGTAGACCAGCAGGAACCAGCCGAACACATCGAAGAACACCACATCCGCTGCCTTGCCCGGCAGCGGCTCGGCCACCAGCAAGGCGCGGGTCAGATCAAGCACTTGCGCGCCCATGTCCTGCAGCGCGCCCTGATCGAGCGCCTCGGGTGTCGCTTTGGGCGAGTGATAAAGCTGCGGCCGCCCGATGAATGCGAAGTTGTAGCCGGTCCAAGGCCCCCCACGCGTTTCGGAAAGATCGGTGTCGTTCGGCAGCACCTTGTAGATGAACACCGCGAGCGAAGAACCGCCCGGCCGCGCAATCGACCCTGCCGCGCGCGCGATCGCCGAGCCGTTGTCGGCCGACGTTTCGAACAGCGTCGTCCGCCCCCCGCCGCCGCGCGCCTCGACATTGATGACCGCGCCGACATGGCCCCGCAGCGGATCGCTCGTGAAGAATTGGTGCGCCCCGTCGAGCCCCAATTCCTCGCCATCGGTGATGAGCACGATGAGGTCGCGCGCCGGCTGCCCTGCGGCACGGACCGCGCGCGCCGTCTCCAGCAGCGCCGATACGCCCGCCGTATCATCCGCAGCACCCGGTGATCCGCCGACGGTATCATGGTGCGCCATCAGCAAGACGGCCGGAAGCGACCGGTCCCTGCCGGGCAGCACGCCGATGACATTGGTCAGCGATGGCGCCGGATCATCCTTGCCGCTCCACCAGGCGAGCCGCTTGGCGCTCTCCTGCGGCGCGGTGAACCGGCTTTCGGATACCGTCATGCCCAGCGCCCCCATGCGCCGCGCAATATGCGCCCGCACCGCCGCGTTTTCGGGCGAGGCTGCAAGGTGCGGCCGCGCGGCAATCGCGCGGACATCGGCCATCGCCCGCCCGGCGGCAAAGACGGACGGCGGCGCATCGGCGCCCAGCGGCGCGGGCGGTGTGGTCGCCCGGATCCCCAGCAAGACGCCAAGGACAAGTGTCGCCAGCAGGATCAGCCGTTTGCTCATGTTCTCTCCCTCCCGCCGTCGCGGTTCGCGCACAGCCAAGCCTGATCGGAAGAATTGTGCAAGGTGAATACCCCGCGCGACCGGCATTGCGGCTGAACGATCAGCCTCGGCGTTGTTATTATTCTTCCTAATATTGCACTTAAGGCAATCACTCGGACTGGCAATGCCGGGCCAACCCTCCTAAAGCGCTCGTTCCGACGAATCCTTCCGCTGCAGGACCACACGCCCCCCATGCGCATTGCCATTGCCTCGGACCACGCCGCGTTCGATCTCAAGGCCGAACTGGTCGCCCATCTCGCCAGCCTTGGCCATGACGTGCTCGATCTCGGGCCGGACAGCACCGCCAGCGTCGATTATCCCGATTACGGTTACAAGCTCGCCGAAGCTGTTGCCTCCGGCGCGGCGGAGCGCGGGGTCGCGCTGTGCGGTTCGGGCATCGGCATCTCGATCGCGGTGAACCGCCACCCGGCGCTGCGCTGTGCCCTTGTCAGCGAACCGCTGTCAGCCGCGCTCAGCCGCTCGCACAACAATGCCAACGCCATTGCCATGGGCGCCCGGATCATCGGCCCCGAAATGGCCAAGGCCTGCCTCGAGGCTTTCCTCGCTGGCGAATTTCTCGGCGGCCGCCACGAAGGCCGCGTCGCCAAGCTTTCCTCCCCCGCCCTCTGAAAGGAGCCCAGCCGATGAACATTGCAGCCCCCGCGCAGGAAATCCGCAAAGCCGGCTTCTTCACCGAACACCTCGAAGCTGCCGATCCCGAAGTCTACGCCGCGATCCGTGGTGAACTTCACCGCCAGCAGACCAAGATCGAACTGATCGCGTCCGAGAACATCACCAGCCTCGCCTGCCTCGAGGCGGCTGGCTCGGTGTTCACCAACAAGTACGCCGAAGGCTACCCCGGCAAGCGCTACTACGGCGGCTGCGAATATGCCGACGTCGTGGAAACGCTGGCGATCGAGCGCGCGAAGAAGCTGTTTGGCTGCGAATTCGCCAACGTGCAGCCCAATTCGGGCAGCCAGATGAACCAGGCCGTGTTCCTCGCCCTGCTCCAGCCGGGTGACACGTTCATGGGCCTAGATCTCAATTCGGGCGGCCACCTCACCCACGGCTCGCCGGTCAACATGAGCGGCAAGTGGTTCAAGCCGGTCGCCTACGGCGTGCGCCGCGAAGATCACCAGATCGACATGGACGCGGTCCGCGCCACCGCGCATGAGCACAAGCCCAAGCTGATCATCGCGGGTGGCACCGCCTATTCGCGCGTGTGGGATTGGGAAGCCTTCCGCACCATCGCGGACGAAATCGGCGCCTACCTGCTGGTTGACATGTCGCACATCTCCGGCCTCGTCGCCGGCGGTGCGCATCCCTCGCCGATGCCGCACGCCCACGTCGTCACCACCACCACGCACAAGTCGCTGCGCGGCCCGCGCTCGGGCGTGATCCTGACGAACGACGAGGCGCTGGCCAAGAAGATCAACATGGCGGTGTTCCCCGGCATGCAGGGTGGCCCGCTCGTCCACATCATCGCCGCCAAGGCCGTCGCCTTCGCCGAAGCGCTGAAGCCCGAGTTTTCGGCCTATGCGCATCAGGTTGTCGCCAACGCCCGCGCGCTTGCCGCCAGCCTGCAGGAAGCCGGCCTCGGCATCGTTTCGGGCGGGACGGACAACCACTCGATGCTCGTCGATCTCACGCCCAAGGACGTGACCGGCAAGGCCGCCGAGAAGGGCCTCGACCGTGCGTGGCTCACCTGCAACAAGAACGGCATCCCGTTCGACACGCGCTCGCCTTTCGTCACCTCGGGCATCCGCCTCGGCACCCCCGCCGGCACCACCCGCGGCTTCCGCGAGGATGAATTCCGGCAGATCGGCAAGCTGATTGCCGAAGTGGTGGACGGCCTCTCGCGCAATGGCGACGAGGGCGACGGTCAGGTCGAACAGGCCGTTCGTGCCAAGGTCGAAGCGCTCTGCGCGCAGTTCCCGATCTATCCGGAGCTCTGATAATGGCTGACAACAACGATCTTCTCGGACGCGCCACCGAAGAAATCAGCGGCATGGCCAAGCAGGGCATGGAACATCCGTCGACCAAGCCGGTGTTGATTGGCGCCGGCGTCGGCGCGGTGGCGGGCGCGCTCCTGCCGTTCGTATCGCTGCCGCTCGGCCTCATCGCGGGTGCCGGCATCGCACTCTACCAGCGGATCAAGTAAGCTCACCGCCGGATGCGTTGCCCGTTCTGCGCTCATGAGGAAAGCCAGGTAAAGGACAGCCGGCCGAGCGAGGATAACACCTCGATCCGCCGGCGCCGCCAGTGCGAAGGCTGCGGCGCGCGCTTCACCACGTTCGAACGCATCCAGCTGCGCGAAGTCATGGTGCTCAAGGCGGGCGAACCGGGCGGAGAGCCTCGCCGCGAACCCTTCGACCGCGCCAAGATCGAACAGTCCGTCGCGCTCGCCTGCCGCAAGCGCCCGGTCAGCCCCGAACGCATCGAACGCCTCGTCTCGGGCATCCAGCGCCAGCTCGAAACGCTGGGCGATGCCGAAGTGGAAAGCCGCCAGATCGGCGAAATGGTGATGGAAGGCCTGCGCCAGCTCGATAGCGTCGCCTACATCCGCTTCGCCAGCGTCTACCGCGATTTCACCGAAGCCCGCGATTTCGAAGAATTCGCCAGCTCCGTACGTGAGGTGGGTCACAAGTGACAACCACCGCATCCGGCACCGCATCCGGCACCGCATCCGGGCCGGTCATTGTCCTTGTCCGCCCGCAGCTGGGCGAGAACATCGGCAAGGCCGCACGCGCCATGCTGAACTTCGGCCTCACCCGCATGCGCCTCGTCGCCCCGCGCGATGGATGGCCCAATCCGAGCGCGGGCCCCGCCGCTGCTGGCGCGGACATCGTGCTCGCGCAGGCCGAAGTCTACGATACCCTTGCTGAGGCCGTCGCCGATTGCGCGCACGTCTACGCCACCACCGTGCGCAAGCGCGGCGTCACCAAGCCCGTCCTGACTCCAGAGGAAGCGGCGAAGGAAACCGTGAGCGCCGTGGGCGGCACCGCCTTCGTGTTCGGCCCCGAACGCTCCGGCCTCGAAACCGATGACGTTGCGCTTGCCCGCAGCATCATCACCGTGCCGATCAACCCCGAATTCGGCTCGCTCAATCTCGCGCAGGCGGTGATCCTGTGCGCCTACGAATGGTCGAAGCACGCCGCGTCCGGCCTTGCCCAGCCGCCAGCCGAAGAGATCCTCCCCCCTGCCCCGCAGGAAGAGCTCGAAGGCCTGATCGCCCAGATCACCGAGCACCTCGAACCGCGCGACTACTTCAAGCCGCAGGGCCGCGCACATGCCACCCGGCTCAACTTGCGCAACATCCTGACCAAGCCCGCGTGGAACCACCTCGAGGTGCGCACCATGCGCGGCGTCATCACCGCCCTCATGCGCACCCCGCGCTGAGGCGGCTGGAATCGCCACTCCCGCCTTGACATTCCCCGCAATCGCTGGTCTAGGCGCGCCTTCGCAATTGGCCCTGCACGCCCGGTGAAGCAGTGGCCGCATCCTCTGAACGGAGGCTGGTGCGGTTCCGGGTCTACGAAACGCCGGCCTAAAGGCTGGTTCCCATAGGTCGGCTCACGCTGGCCAGCATAGCAAATTGAAAGGACTTGCCATGTCGAAGCGCAAGGCATCAAAGCATAAGATTGACCGCCGTCTTGGCGAAAACATCTGGGGTCGCCCGAAAAGCTCGGTCAACCGCCGCAGCTATGGCCCCGGCCAGCACGGCCAGCGCCGCAAGAGCAAGGTGTCGGACTTCGGCATCCAGCTTCGCGCTAAGCAGAAGCTCAAGGGCTACTACGGCGACGTCACCGAAAAGCAGTTCAAGCGCACCTATCAGGAAGCCGCGTCCATGAAGGGCGATACCGGCCAGAACCTGATCGGCCTGCTCGAGCAGCGCCTCGACATGATCGTCTACCGCGCCAAGTTCGCGCCGACGATCTTCTCGGCCCGCCAGATCGTCAGCCACGGCCACATCCGCGTCAACGGCGTGAAGTGCAACATCGCCAGCCGCCGCGTGCGCCCCGGTGATATCCTGACCCTCGGCCCCAAGGCCAAGGAAATGGCTCTCATCGCCGAAGCCCAGTCGCTGGCCGAGCGTGACGTTCCCGATTACGTCGTCGCTGAAGCCGACAAGGCCACGTTCGTCCGCGTCCCGACGCTCGACGAAGTGCCCTACCCGGTGAAGATGGAACCGAACCTGGTCGTCGAGTTCTACTCGCGCTGATCCACGGTTTCCGACCGAACACGAAGAAGGCGGGGCGCAAGTCCCGCCTTTTTTGTTGCGCCCGTCAGCCGCGCAGATCCTTCGACGTTCCCAGCGTCACGTGGCTGGTGATGCTGCGCACCTGCGGCAGGGTGCCCAGCGTATCCGAATGAAACCGCTTGTAGGCCTCGAGATCCGCCACTTCCACGCGCAGCAGATATTAGACCGCGCCAGTCACATTGTGGCACTCGCGCACTTCCGGCGCTGCGGCCATTGCCGCCTCGAAGCCTAGCGCATCGGCCTTGAGCTGCCCGCCCAGCCCCACCATCACGAAAATCGTCACCCCCGCGCCAAGCTTCGTCCGGTCTAGCACCGCACGGTAGCCCTTGATGACCCCGCTCGCCTCGAGCGCCTGCACCCGACGCAGGCAGGCAGACGGTGAGAGGCCGACCCGCTCCGCCAGTTGCAGATTGCTGATTCGCCCTTCGACTTCCAGCTCGCGCAATATCTTGCTGTCTATCGCATCCATACCGGCAAAAGTTGTGCCTCAAGAGAACCCAACGCGTCAATACGCAACCTCCTGCGGCCAAAAACCGCATATCATTGCGCCATAGTGATAACGGAGAGTTCCATGCCCCTCGCAGACCTCGCAAGCTACGACATCACCCCCGAACGCGGCTTCCTCTGCGGCTATGATGCCAGCACCGTGACGCTGGACGGCGCGTTTGCCGAGGCCCGCGCCATCGCGCTGCGCCTGCCTGAAATCCTGCCCACCGGAAAAGTGCGCGAAGTGCTGGAGGGCAGCCTCCCGGCCATCACCCCCGCAATGATCGCCGCGCTCGATGAACCCGCCGCACGCATGGCGATGGTGCATTATTCGTTCCTCGTGCAGTCCTACATCTGGGGCGCTGCCGAAGCCGTCACTACGCTTCCGGCCATCCTCGCCGTACCGATGGCCGCGCTCGCAGGCCGGCTCGATCAGCAGCCCCTGCTGCAATACAGCGGCTACGTGCTCGACAACTGGGGCCTCATCGATCCCGCCGCCCCGGTGCACCTCGACAACATCTACATGATCCAGAAGTTCGCCGCGGGCACCGACGAAGCGTGGTTCGTGCTGATCCATGTCGCCATCGAAGCGCAGGCCGGCAGCGCGCTGGCGCTCTTTGCCCCCATCATCGCTGCCGCCGAAGCCGGCGATGTGGAAACCGCGCGCAACCTGCTTGAACGCATGGTCGGCATCTGGGCGGGCATCAATGCGATCTTCGACCGCATGCCCGAACAGTGCGATCCCTATATCTATTTCCGCCGCGTCCGCCCCTATATCCACGGCTGGAAGGACAACCCCGCACTCGGCGACGGCGTGGTCTATGAAGGGGTCGAGCGGCTCGGAGGCCATCCCCAGGCCTATCGCGGGCAGACCGGCTCGCAGTCCTCGATCGTCCCTTCAATGGACGCCCTTCTCGGCGTGCGCCACGCGGCCGATCCGCTGAAAGCGTATCTCGACGAGCTCCACATCTACCGCCCGACCGGCCATCGCCGCTTCATCGAGGACGTCCGCACCGCCTCCATCTTGCGCGATTTCGTCAGCCGCACCGGCCACAAGGGGCTGACCGACGCCTATAATGGCGCGGTCAAAGCCGTCGCGGATTTCCGGGGCCGCCACCTCGAATATGCAGCCAGCTACATCAACAAGCAGGGCAGCAAGGCCGCCGGAAACAATCCCGATATCGGCACCGGCGGCACGCCGTTCATGAAGTACCTCAAGAAGCACCGCGACGAGACCGCAGCGATGCTGCTCCCGGCCTGAGGCTAAAGACGCAGGCGGGGCGCATTGCCCCGCCTGCCCGTCAAAGCCCCAGCGCCTTCCTCAGGAACGCGTCGCTATCGGCCAGCAGCCGCGTGCGGGCTGTCGATGAAACCAGCTGGTGATCGAGCCCGGGGAACGTCACCAGCGTAACGGCAGTCCCCGCCGCGCGCAGCCGGTCCTCCATCTCGCGCGAGTGCCCGATATCGACGTTGATATCGCGGTCCCCGTGAAACAGCAGCACGGGCGCCTTGATCCGCGATGCGTTGAGCGCGGGCGATCCATCCGTCACCACTTGCGATCCCTCGCCGATGAAGGTGCGCCCCAGCCGGCTGCTTTCCGTGCGCAAGCGCTGCAGGTCGGTAACCGGCGCAACCGCGACAATCGCCTTGAACAGGTCTGGATCGAGCACCGAGCTTTGCAGCGCCGCATAGCCGCCATAGGACCAGCCAACGATCGCCAGTTTACCCTTTGCGGCGATGCCCTGCGCTTGCAGCCAGCGCCCCGCATCGTTCACATCGCCGATCGCGGTGCGCCACGATTGGAAGCCGTTGCGCTGATACCAGTCGCTACCATAGCCCGAAGACCCGCGGAAATTGGGCTGCAGCACCGCATAGCCGCGCACCGCGAAGAACTGCACCAACCAATCGAAGCCCCACTCATCGCGCGAGGACGGCCCGCCGTGCGGCATCACGATCGCCGGCAGGTTCTTGCCCGAGCTGCCCGGCGGCAGGGTGAGATAGGCCGGAATCATCGTCCCGTCAGCCGCCGGATAAGTCACCGACTTCATCTCGCCCATCGCCACGCCCTGCAACTGCGCGCGCATCGGCAGCAGCGGCGCAAGCTGGTGGGTTGCGGGATCGTAGCGGTAGAACATGCCCGGATCGACGTCGCTCGAGGCCAGCATGAGCAGCTTGCCGTCGTCGCTCGAATCGATGAACGTGATGCTCGGCTGCCCGGGCAGCGCCTTGGCCAGACCGGCGCCAAGTTTCTTGAGCGCCGGATCGAAGAATTCGACCAGACGCCGGTCGGTCGCATAACTCGCCCCAACCACACGCTGGTTGCGCCCGATGGTAATGAGCTCGTCCACATCGACGCCTTCGCGCGCCAGCACCAGATCCTGCTTCCCGGTGCCATCCAGCGCCATCGTGTAAAGCGCCTTGGCGCCGTTCACCGATTGGAAGCCGTAAGCCAGATTGCGCGCCGGATCGATCGCGGCAGGGCGGAAGCCTTCGAAGCGGCCAGCCGCATTCATCGTCACGCGCGAGAGGCTCTTCCACTCGCGCGAGCCGGGCATGCGGAACGAATAGCTGATCTGACCGCGCGATTCCCCGCCCGCATCGCGCGGCGCCACCGCCATGATGCGCACCGTGCCCTGCCCGTCGCTGATGTACTCATCAGCCTCGGCAACCGGCCGCTCCAGCGTGAAGCGCTGCAGGCTGGTGACATCGACGTCCTCAACGCCAAACCCGCTGACATCGCGCTTGATGCCCACTTGCGCCGCCTGCTGGGGCACGAAGAAGCGCGTCAGCAGCACATGTCCGGGCTTGCCGGGCACCGACCAGTCGATCACCGAACCACCGGTCAGCGAAACCGCGCCAACCGTATCGCTGCCCGTGCCTGCCGAAAGGCGCTTCACGTTGTTGCCATCGCTATCGAGCACGAACAGGCGGCTGATCGGCAGCAGCAGGCCGCCGTAATCGTAGACCACGCTGTTGCGGCAGACGAGCCGGGTCGCCAGCACCCAGCTGCACGAACGCAGCGTTTCCGGCCCCGGTCGCTGCGCCAGAATCGCTTTGGGCACGCCGTCACCCGCGAGGTCAGCCACCATCAGGCGCGCCCCGCCATCGTCCTGCGGCGCAATGAAGGCGATCTTCGTGCCGTCGGTCGAAAGGCTGATCTGCCGCACCGATTCGAGTGCGCCGAACTTGGCGGCGACTTCTGCCCCATCCTCAGCCTGCGCCATTCCTGCAGCCAACGCCGCGGCAGCAACGCCCGCCATTGCCATCCATGCCCGCACTATCGAACCCCCTGATAAAACAAGCAGATGCTCGCCGCAAAAGGCGCGCGCTTCAAGTATCTTCCCGTCCGATTTGGCAGCGGCACCTCTATTTGCGCGGTGAGACCGCAATCACGCGCTCGGCTTCCTGCATCACGCGCGCGCGGCTCCACACGAACGGCACATAAGCCCCGCCGGCCCAGCGCGCGAACAGGTCGCGATAATGCGGGCTGGCGGGATCGCCCGATTGGCCCGGCGTGTTGATCGCCACGCTGTTGTCCCACTCCCCCACGTCCATCACCAGCCGCACCGATGGCCCCGCAGTCAGCAGGAAATCGCCCGACCAGCTCGCCGCATTGGGCGTCGAGGCGCCGCCGCCGATCCCCAGCGGGCCCACGCGTCGCTCCGCCTCGCGCCCGGCGATGGCCAATGCGGGGCGGAAATCGGCGACATGCAGCGCACCCCAGCGCCACTGCGCGGGATCAGGCCCCAGCCGCTGCGCCGTCTCGGCCCATGCCTTGCCGAGCGAATCGAGCAGGATCGCGCGGCGCATACCGGCAGGGTCCGTGCCAAGCAGCGCGCCCTCCTCCAGCGCCTGCACCACGCCGATCAGCGCCGGGCTGCCGAAATCGGCCTGCGCTGCGGGCGGCACCAGCGCCATCACCGCAGCTCCCGGCAAATAGCGCCGCGTCCAGATCTCGTAGAGCGCCGCCGCACCGCTGTCCGCACTCAGCTTGCCATTCCAGCCGCGCAGCAGCGCCAGCGCACCCTGCTCCGCGTCGCTGCGCCCCTCGATCCCGCGGAGCAGCGACACGACGCGGCGCGCGAAGGGTGACGTCACATCGTTCTGCAGCGCCATGGCATCCGCGATCCGGAACTTGCGGGTTGCTGCAATCACTTCGGATATCCGCTCCATCCGGCTCGGATTGGCCCATTCAAGGCCCAGCAGGTGCGGATAGCCCGCCGGTACGTTGAACTGGTTCGCCGTCGCGAACCACCCCTGCGCCGGATCCTTGATCGCGGGCAGCAGCGCCCCGTCCAGCAGCCCTTTCCAGCCATAGGCCTTGCCCGCCGGCACCGGCAGTAGCCCGTCCCCGGCGGCGCGCTGCGGCACGAACCCGGCGGCGAGCCAACCTGTCGTGCCATTGCGGTCGGCGTAGAGCAGATTGAGCGGCGGCGCGCCCCAGTGCCGCTGCGCTTCCCGGAAATCGTCCCAGTTCTTTGCGGTGAAAGCCCAGGCGGCGTTGAAATAGGCCGAGGCGCCAGGCTGGCTCCAAGTAGCGCGCAAGGAAAAGCTTCGCCCGGTGGCAGCATCCTCGTGGATCACTGGCCCGTCCGCCGTGAACTTCAGCACCACTTCGAGCGCGGCCTCGCCCTTCACGTCGATCTGCTCGCGCACTTCGGTCAGCTTCGCGCCCTTGGGGTTCACCACCAGATCCTGCTGGTCGATGCCGAAGATCGTCAACGCCCACGCCGCGTCCTCGTTGTGGCCAAGGCTCATGCCGGGCAGCGCCGGTTCGCCTGCACCGGCAATCTTCAACTCGGGCGTATCGATATGCGAAAGATAGCGGAGGTTGGGCACACTGTGCGTGCGGTGCGGATCGTTGGCCATGATCGGCCGCCCGGTCGCGCTGCGCGATGGCGCGATCACCCAGTTGTTGGACCCTTCCTGCACTTCCGGATCGCGGGGAACCGCCGCCAGCGCCTTGCCATCGAAGCGCACGTCCCCCGTGCCGAGATTGTATTCATCGAGCACGTCCTTGGGGATGCTGCAGGGATCGAGCCCCTTGGGGATCACCACCGTGTGCGCAGGCTCCAGCGGTGCGCGCATCGCCTCGAACGCGCCAGCCCCGCCGCACAGCGCCCGCGCGCGGTCGACTTCGGCCTGCACGTTTGCGGCAAGCGCATTGGAGCGAATGCGCACGATATCATCGGCGCTCCAGCGCTCCGGCCGGCTCCCGGTTGCGGTGAACTCGATCGGCAGGGGTTGCCACCCTGCTTCCACATCCGCCACGAAGGCATTGATCCCGGCTGCAAAAGCCTCGGTCCGGCCCTTCGCCGCTGCCGGATAGGCTGCCCACTCGCGCGCCATGTCGCCGCGATAGAGCAGCAACCGCGCGGCGCGGTCCTGCGCAACGTAGGCCGGACCAAAGCTCGCCGCGAGCCGCCCCAGCCCCCGCTTGCGCCACAGATCGATCTGCCACAGCCGGTCGCGCGCCACGGCATAACCCTGCAGGAAAAACCCGTCGCGCGCGCTGGCGGCGTAGATATGCGGGATGCCCGCACGGTCGATCACGATTTCGCCGGGTGCGCCGAGGCCCGGCAGTTCCCGCACTTCGCGCACCACTGATGACGGTATGTCCTGCGCCCGGAGCGCCGTTCCCGATACCGCAGCCAGCAGCCCCGCCAACCCGATCACACTCCGCCGCATCCTTGCCCCTCCACCCGCCGAAACGACAAGGTGCAGGGCCGATGCGCCGGTGGCAATGGCCTTCAGCGCTTCGCCAGATAGCGCGCCCGGAAACCTGCCGCGAAAGCCGCAAACCGCCCCTCGGCAATCGCGGCGCGCATCGCGGCCATCAGTTGCTGGTAGAACGCAAGGTTGTGCTCGGTCAGCAGCATGGCGCCCAGCATTTCGCCGGCCTTGTGGAGGTGATGCAGGTAGGCCCGGCTATACTTCGCGCAGGTCGGGCAAGTGCACTCGGCATCGAGCGGCCCCATGTCTTCGGCGTGCCGCGCGTTCCTCAGGTTTACCGGCCCGTCCCAGGTAAAGCCCTGCCCGTTCCGCCCTGATCGCGTCGGCAGCACGCAATCGAACATGTCGACCCCGCGCTCCACCGCGCCGACGAGATCGTCAGGCTTGCCCACGCCCATCAGGTAGCGCGGAGCATTCTCCGGCAGCTGGCCCGGTGCGAAATCGAGCGTGGCGAACATCGCCTCCTGCCCCTCGCCCACTGCCAGCCCGCCGATGGCATAGCCATCAAAGCCGATATCCCGCAGCTTGCCCGCGCTCTCACCACGCAGCGCCTCGTCGAGCCCGCCCTGCTGGATGCCGAACAGCGCCGCGTCCTCGGCGTGCTGGCCGCCTGCATCGAACCCGTCGCGGCTGCGCTTCGCCCAGCGCATCGACATTTCCATGCTGCGCGCAATCACATCGCGCGGCTGGTCGATCTTCGGGCACTCGTCGAACGCCATCACGATGTCGCTGCCCAGCAGCCGCTGGATTTCCATGCTGCGTTCGGGCGTCAGGTTGTGGCGCGAACCGTCGATATGGCTCGCAAAGGTCACGCCTTCCTCGGTGATCTTGCGCAGATCGCTGAGGCTCATCACCTGATAGCCGCCGCTGTCCGTCAGGATTGGCTTGTCCCAGCGCATGAAATTATGAAGCCCGCCCAGCCGCGCCATGCGCTCTGCACCGGGGCGCAGCATCAGGTGGTAGGTATTGCCGAGGATGATATCCGCGCCCGTCGCCGCGACATCCTCCACCTTTATCGCCTTGACCGTGCCGGCCGTGCCCACTGGCATGAACGCAGGTGTACGGATCGTGCCGCGCTTCATCGTGATCGCGCCGGTGCGGGCGCGGCCATCGGTGGCGTGGACCTTGAAGGAAAAGCGGGTCATCGGGAGGTTCTCGGGGGACAGCAAGGTTGTGCGCCTTACGCACAAACGCCATGGGGCGCAAATGCACGAAACCTTCGTCCTCGCGCCCTGGCTCTATCCGGCACTCACTTCCCTTGCGGTGCTAACCGGTTGCATTGATGCGATTGCTGGCGGCGGCGGATTGCTGACCATCCCGGCGATGATCTACGCAGGGCTGCCGCCGCACCTGATGCTGGGCACCAACAAGCTGCAATCCGGCATGGGCGCCACCGTTGCCACCACGCGCTACCACCGCGCCGGGCTCTTCGCCCTCAGGCCAAACCTCCCCGCCACCATCGCCGCCTTCCTCGGCGCAGGCGCGGGTGCGCTCGTCATCCAGCACTTCGATGCGCATGTCCTACGCCTCGTCGTCCCGCTCCTCCTGATGGGCGCCGCGCTCTATACCCTGCTCTCACCCCGCATGGACGATACCCCGCGCCAGCCGCGCATTTCGGAGCGGACCTACCTCCCCATCGCCGGCGGCATCGGCTTCTATGACGGGTTCTTCGGCCCCGGCACCGGACAGTTCTTCGCCGCCACCCTCGTCGCGCTGCGCGGCCTCGGTCTCACCCGCGCCACGGGCCTCACCAAACTGCTCAATCTTGCCAGCAACGTCGCCAGCCTCATCGTGTTTGCGCTTGGCGGACAGGTCATCTGGCTGCTCGGCGTCTGCATGGGCGCCGGCTCGATGGTGGGGGCCTTGATCGGCACGCGCCTTGCCACGCGCTATGGTGCGGCGCTGATCCGCCCGCTGCTCGTCACCGCCAGCCTGCTGCTGACCGGCAAACTGATTTGGAGCTGGTTCGCGAATTGATGGCCAGTTTGATAGACCGCAAATCGCGGGCGGCATCCCGCTGCTAGGCTTCTCCAGACCCCAAAAGGAGACCAAGCATGAGCCATTCCGCCCACGACCTCGCCGCCGCGTTCCCCGAAGCTGCCGCAAAGCTGCACGCGCTCAAGCTTGGCGATGCGCACTTTCGCAAGCTGAGCGATGCCTACCACGAGCTCGACAAGGCGATCCACCGCGCCGAAGCCGGGATCGAGCCGACCTCGGACCAGCACCTCGAAGACCTCAAGAAGCAGCGCCTCACCGTGCTCGACGCTGTGGCCGAGATGGTCGCCGCCTAGGGGATCAGCAGGCTCGAATCGCCGTAGCTGTAGAAGCGGTATTCATTGGCGATGGCGTAGGCATAGGCCTCCTTCATCCGCTCCAGCCCCATCAGCGCGCTGACCAGCATCATCAGCGTTGACTTGGGCAGGTGGAAGTTGGTCATCAGCCCGTCAATCGCGCGGAAGCGGTAGCCCGGCGTGATGAAGATGCTGGTATCCCCCGCAAACGGGTGGATCACGCGCGCTTCATCCGCCGCGCTTTCCAGCAGACGCAGGCTGGTGGTGCCAACGGCGATGATCCGCCCGCCAGCCGCGCGCACCGCATTGAGCCGCGCTGCCGTCTCCGGCTCGATCCGGCCCCATTCGGCATGCATCGCGTGGTCGTCGGTATCGTCGGCCTTGACCGGCAGGAACGTACCCGCCCCCACGTGCAGCGTCAGCGTCTCATGGCCAATGCCCGCCCCGGCCAGCGCCGCCATCAGTTCAGGCGTGAAATGGAGTGAAGCGGTCGGTGCAGCAACGGCGCCGTCCTTTGCCGCGAACATCGTCTGGTAGTCCTCGCGGTCCCGCTCGTCGACCGCGCGCTTGCCCGCGATATAAGGCGGCAGCGGCATCCGCCCCGCGCGCTCCAGCAGCACCTCGACCGGCTCCTCGCCGCCGAACGCCAGCGTCCAGCTGCCATCGGCGAAACGCTCCTCGGCAACCGCTGTGACGCCCGCGCCGAAGGCGACGACCACGCCCGGTTTCAGCCGCCGCCCGTTGCGCACGAAGGCCTGCCAGCGCCTGAGGTCGATGCGCTTGTGCAAGGTCGCGCCGATCCGCGCATTGCCCACCTCGCCCTCAAGCTGGGCCGGGATCACCCGCGTGTCGTTGAAAACCAGCACGTCGCCCGCGCGCAGCAGCGAGGGCAGATCGCGCACCACGGCATCGGTGAACGGCCCCTCAGTCCGAACACCCAGGAGCCGCGCCGAATCGCGCGGCGAAGCGGGGCGCAGCGCAATGCGCTCGGGCGGAAGCTCGAAATCGAACAGGTCTACACGCATGCCACGCCGCTAGCGCTGCTCGGGTATTTCGACAAGCTCGGCTGCCCGAAGCGGCAACCTCAGTTCGACTTGGAGTTGGTCAGCATGTCCGCCGTGAACGCGGCCGGGGCGGCAGGCGCGGGCGGCGGCGGCGGAGCCTTGTTTTCCGAAGCAAGGCTCGCCTGCAAGATCTTCGTCGGGTTTTTGGGCGGCTCACCGCGCACGATGGAATCGACGATGTCCATCCCCGCGATCACCCGGCCAAAGTTCGTGTACTTGTGATCGAGCGCGAAGCGCGGATAGAACACGATGAAGAACTGGCTGTTGGCCGAATTCGGCTCATCCGTGCGCGCCATGGAAACAGTGCCGCGCAAGTGCGGGATATCGTTGAACTCGGCGCTGAGGTCCGGAAGCTTCGATCCGCCTTGGCCGGTGCCCGTCGGGTCGCCCGTCTGCGCCATGAAGCCATCGATCACGCGGTGGAAGATCACCCCGTTGTAGAAGCCTTCCTTCGTCAGCGTCTTGATCCGCTCGACATGGTGCGGCGCCCATTCCGGCATGAGCCGGATCGCCACGCGCCCGCCGTTCGAAAGATCGAGCAGCAGCACGTTGTCGGGATCGTGCGAAATGTCCGGATCGACCGCGTATGTGATGGTCTGCGTGTGCTGGATCGGATCGATCTTGATCGGCTTGATCGGATCCTTCTGCGGCGGCCGCTGTGCCATGGCCGGCGATATCGGGGCAACCAGCGCACCGAGCGCCAGCGCGAGCATGATCCTGTTGAACAAACGCGAAGCCATCAAACCCAATTCCCGATTACATCAGCCGTAGGGGCGGCGGATAGGCCCCCTGCGATGACGCCGCAATGAACAAATGGCCTGCCACAACCCTGCGGCCCTCAGTAATCGCCGAGCTGGCCCTGCCGCCGCACGCGCTCCACCACCTCGTCCCGCACTTGCGGCGTCACGAACTTGGTGATGTCCCCGCCGAACATCGCGATTTCCTTGACCAGCTTGGAGGCGATCGGCTGCAGGCTGACATCGGCCATCAGGAACACGGTCTCGATGCCGTCGTTAAGCTGCTGGTTCATGCCCGCCATCTGGTATTCGTATTCAAAGTCCGCCACGGCGCGCAGACCGCGCACGATCACGCTCGCGCCCTGCTTTTCGGCAAACTTCATGAGCAGCGCGTTGAAGCCCATGACCGTGACGTTCTCGATGCCCTGCGCCGCCACTTCGCGCGTGACCATCTCCATGCGCTCTTCTGGCGTGAACATCGGGTTCTTAGAAGGATTGGTCGTCACGCCGATAATCAGCTTGTCGACCAGCTTTGCCCCTCGGCGGATGATGTCGAGATGCCCCAGCGTGATCGGGTCGAACGTGCCGGGGTATACCCCGATCCTTTCCCCAGTTGCCTGGATTGCCCCCGCTCCCATTCAACGATCCCTTTCGACTATGAACCACGCCAGCGCGCGCAGAAGATCCGCTTCCTCGCCATAGGATGCAAGGAAACCGACTGCCTGCTCGACCAGCATCTGCGCCTGTTCGCGCGCGCGCTCGGGTCCGAGCAGCGAGAGGAAGGTCTCCTTGCCCGCGTTCTCGTCCTTGCGCAGCGCCTTGCCTGCTGCCTCCTCGTCGCCCTCGGCGTCGAGGAGATCGTCGGCGATCTGGAAGGCAAGACCGATATCGCGGGCATAGCCGCGCAGGTGCGAACGGCCCTCGTACGGAATGCGCCCGATGATCGCACCCATTTCGACAGCCGCGCTCAGCAGCGCGCCGGTCTTCAATTGCTGCAGCCGAGTGACGGTAGGCAAATCGAACGACGCGGTTTCCGCGGCCATGTCCATCATCTGCCCACCGGCCATGCCGTTCATCCCGCTCGCCAGCGCCAGCGTACGCACGAGCTCGATGCGCACGAACGGATCGCCGGAAAGATTGGGGTCAGACAGCACTTCGAAGGCAAAATCATGCAGGGCATCGCCCGCCAGCACCGCCGTCGCCTCGTCGAACGCGACATGCACGGTCGGCTTGCCATGGCGCAGGGCATCGTCGTCCATGCAGGGCAGGTCGTCGTGGATCAGCGAATAGACGTGAATTGCCTCAAGCGCGGTGCCGACCCGGATCGCCATTGCGCGGTCCGCGCCAAACAGGGTTGCCGTGGCCATGACGAGCAATGGCCGCAGCCGCTTGCCCCCACCCATCGCGGCATAGCGCATCGCCTCGATCAGGCGGTCGCGCGGATCATTCGCCATCGGCAGCAGCGCATCGAAGCTGGCATCCACATCTTCAGCGATCCGCTTCATGGCCGGGAGCAGCAGCTCCCGCCAGGGACCGGTACGTTCCATTGCCGTCATCCCCTCTCGGCTCCATCATCAAAGGGCCGGGTTCCCGTGGCACGTCCAACACCGCCAGCGGCTCCATCCGAAACAATCGCCTCGATCCGCGCCTGCGCGGCATCAAGCCGCTTCTGGCAATGCGCGCGCAGCGCATCGCCCCGCGCGTAGAGATCAATCGATTCGTCGAGGGGAGCCTCGCCGCTTTCCAGCCGGCGGACAATATCCTCCAGCGCTTTCAGGGCTTCCTCGAAACTCAGAGAGCCGATGTCGGTATCGTGTGCCATTGGGCAGCAGCATTGACGGGCGAGCCGCAGCCGGTCAAGCTTCCACACAAGGGGGAAGCGTATGCAATTGGTAATAGCATACATTGTTGCAGCCGTGGTGTTCGGCGGACTCGATGCGCTCTGGCTCGGCTGGGCCGGTACAAACCTCTATCGCCCGGCGCTCGGAGATCTCCTCGCCCCCACCTTCCGCCTCGCGCCTGCTGGCATTTTCTATCTCGCCTACCTCGGCGGCATGGTCTGGTTCGCGATCCGCCCCGGGATCGCAGGGGGCCTCGGCGCCGCCGCACTCAACGGCGCGCTTCTGGGCGCGCTCTGCTACGCGACCTATGATTTCACCAATCAGGCCACGCTCGCCCGCTGGCCGAGCTACGTGACCGCAATCGATGTCTGCTGGGGCGCCTTCGCCACGATGACCGCCGCCGTCGCCGCCACATGGGCCGCGCGCACCTTCGCAGGATAAGCCCCCATGTTCATCGGCCACTACGCCCCTGCCTTCATCGCCGCCACGCACCGCAAGGCGCCGCCGCTCGCGGTCCTGATGATCGGCACGCAGCTGATCGACTTCGGCTTCTTCAGCTTCGCCCTCCTCGGCATCGAACATTTCCGCCTCGTGCCCGGAGCCACCGCCAGCAACTGGCTCGATCTCTACGACATGCCTTATACGCACAGCCTTCTTGGCTCGTGCGTCTGGGCAGCCGGATTCGCAGCGATTGTCTGGCTGTTCACGCGCCGCCCGGCTGCCGCCGCGCTCGCCGCGATGGCTGTCGTCTCGCACTGGCTGGTCGATCTGCTCGTCCACCGGCCAGACCTCACCCTTGCCGGATCGCCGCCGCTGCTCGGCATCGGCCTGTGGAACGTGCCGATGATCGAAAAGCCGCTCGAACTCGCCATAGCGTTCGGCGGCCTTGCCTTCTACGCCGCCAGTGCCCGCCCGAAGCGTCTTCCCCTCGCCGTTCTCGCGCTGGTCCTTGGCCTGTGCCAGACGATCGACTGGTTCGGCCCGCGCTCGACCGAAGTCACCGCCAGCCAGCCGATCACCGCGCTAGCTGCCTACTCCGTGATCGCTCTCCTTGCGGTGTGGGTGCAATCAACCCGGGCAAAGCGCGCCTCTTGAGACTCGCCTTGCCCGCACGACGGGGCTAAGGGCCAACCCATGGCCGAGATCACTGCAGAAACCGTCGCCGCCCACGGGCTGTCCGAAGAAGAATATGCCCGCGTGCTCCACGCGCTGGGCCGCGAGCCGAACCTTGTCGAGCTCGGTATCTTTTCGGTGATGTGGTCGGAGCACTGCTCCTACAAGTCGAGCCGCATCCACCTCAAGAAGCTGCCGACCGAGGCGCCTTGGGTGATCTGCGGCCCCGGCGAGAACGCGGGCGTCATCGATATCGGCGATGGGCCGGACGGCACCAAGCTTGCCGCGATCTTCAAGATGGAAAGCCACAACCACCCCTCGTACATCGAGCCCTATCAGGGCGCGGCGACGGGCGTGGGCGGCATCCTGCGCGACGTGTTCACGATGGGCGCGCGCCCCGTTGCCAACATGAACGCGCTGCGCTTCGGCCGGCCCGATCACCCCAAGATGAAGCACCTCGTGCAGGGCGTCGTCGCGGGCATCGGTGGCTACGGCAACTGCGTCGGCGTGCCGACCGTTGGCGGCGAGACCAATTTCCACAAGGCCTATGACGGCAACATCCTCGTCAACGCGATGACCGTGGGCGTCGCTGATCAGGACAAGATCTTCTATTCCGCCGCCACCGGCATCGGCAATCCCATCGTCTACGTCGGCTCCAAGACCGGGCGCGACGGCATCCACGGCGCGACCATGGCAAGCGCGGACTTCGACGAGAAGAGCGAGGAAAAGCGCCCCACCGTGCAGGTCGGCGATCCGTTCACCGAAAAGCTCCTCATCGAAGCCTGCCTCGAACTCATGGCGACCGACGCCATCGTCGCGATTCAGGACATGGGCGCGGCGGGCCTCACGTCCTCGTCGGTCGAAATGGCGACCAACGGCAAGGCCGGCATCGTGCTCGACATGGACAAGGTGCCCTGCCGCGAAGAGGGCATGACGCCCTATGAAATGATGCTCTCGGAAAGCCAGGAGCGCATGCTCATGGTGCTGAAGCCCGGCAAGGAAGCCATGGCCGAGGCGATCTTCAAGAAGTGGGAGCTCGATTTCGCGGTGATCGGTGAAGTGACCGACACCGGCAACATGGTCCTCACCTTCCAGGGCGAGACCGTCTGCAACATCCCGCTCGGCCCGCTCGCCGAAGACGCCCCGCTCTATGACCGCCCGGCGATGAGCCTTGCGGACTACAAGGCATGGGCCGGCGTGAAGCCCTTGGGCGACGTGCCCGCCAGCGCAGACCTCGGCGCGGACCTCCTCAAGCTGATCGGCTGCCCCGATCTCGCCAGCCGCCGCTGGATCTGGGAGCAGTACGATTCGCAGGTCGGCGCGGACACGCTGCAAAAGTCGGGCGGCGACGCTGCCGTCGTGCGCATCCACAACACGCAGAAGGCGCTCGCCATGAGCACCGACTGCACCCCCCGCTACTGCTATGCTGACCCTTATGAAGGCGGCAAGCAGGCGGTGGCCGAAACCTACCGCAACATCTCAGCGGTCGGCGCGACCCCGCTCGCGATCACCAACTGCCTCAACTTCGCCAATCCCCAGCGGCCGGAAATCATGGCCCAGATCGTCGAGGCGCTCCGCGGCATGGGCGATGCCTGCCGCGCGCTCGACTACCCGATCGTCTCGGGCAACGTCTCGCTCTACAACGAAAGCAAGGCGACCGGCGGTGGCTCGGCCATCCTCCCCACGCCCGCCATCGGCGGCGTCGGCCTCATGGAAAACCATGAAACGATGGCCAAGATCGGCTTCAAGGCAGCAGGCGAGGCGATCTTCGTGATCGGCCACAGCAACGGCCACCTCGGCCAGTCGCTCTGGCTGCGTGAAGTCCACGGCCGCGAAGAAGGCGCCCCGCCGCCAGTCGATCTCGCCGCCGAACGCGCGCACGGCGAATTCGTCCGCAAACTGATTGCCGAGGGCAAGGTCTCCGCCGTGCATGACGTCTCAGACGGCGGCCTGCTCGTGGCGCTCGCCGAAATGGCGATGGCCAGCGGCATCGGCTGCAAGCTCGAAGAAATCGGCGATCACTTCACCGCGTTCGGTGAGGATCAGGGCCGCTACATCGTGACCAGCGCGGTTGCGGACACGATCCAGGCCGCCGGCATTCCGATGATCCGCATCGGCACGACGGGCGGCACCGCCGTCACCGGCCCGGGCTTTGCAGTCGAAATCGCCAGCCTGCGCGAAGCGAACGAGGCCTTCTTCAAGGACTGGATGGAAGGCTGAGGAAATCCCTCCCCGAGCTTGTCTCGGGGAGGTGGATCGCAAAGCGAGACGGACAGTGCCTTAAGCCGCCTTCTTCCCCAGCAGATCGTAGGGATCGACGCCCATTGAGCCCCACACCGCATGCGCGGCGCGGTAGTGCATCGCGGGCGTGATGTTCAGGCGGCGGCGCACTTCCTGCAGCGGCAGCGGCAGCAGTTCAGTGATCGATTGCTCGGCAATGCGCGGGCAGGCCTTGCCCAGCCCTTGCGCCTCGCGGATCGCGCGCAGCACCGGGGCGCTGCTTTTGACCTGCTTGCCGATGTTGAGCCCGGCCATATAGCCGATGAACAGGTGCGCCAGCGCCGGCTGCTGGCTGTAGGTGAACGCCAGCACGCAAGCCTCGCCCAACGCGTCGCGGCCATAGCCGGTCAGAACATGAAGCATATCATGCACATCGCGCATGCGGTTCATGTACCACTGGAACTGGTCGTTGTACTTCGGCTTGTCCGCCGCGAACCGGTTGAACTCCTCGACCAGCCCCTGCGCGGTGAGCCCTTCCTTCTCCATGAAGTCGCAGTAAGCGTGCGCCAGCGAACCTTCCGGCATCTTGCGTAGCGCTGCATGGTCATC
This sequence comes from Novosphingobium sediminis, assembly GCF_007991615.1. Lineage (GTDB taxonomy): Bacteria > Pseudomonadota > Alphaproteobacteria > Sphingomonadales > Sphingomonadaceae > Novosphingobium > Novosphingobium sediminis. The sequence goes on from NZ_BJYR01000004.1 coordinate 27,927, forward strand.
GAGGATCGTCGGCAGGAACGGCTCCTTCACGCGGATGTCCATCCCCCGTTCAGAGGTCAGGAAGCGCTCGCCCGCCTTGCGTAGATCCCGCCAGGGCAGCGCTTCGAAGATGTAGAACACCTCTTCGGTGTTTTCCTTGTTCTTCAGCAGTTCGCGGAAGTGATGCATCGCCTTGGCCGGACGCAGCTTGAGCTGCGGGCGCCGTTCGTCGAACAGCGGCAAGCTGAGAAAGTCACGCGAGGTATCGGCTTCGAAATTGGCAACAAGGGCGTTCACACGGCATCTCCGCAGAATCAGGTCCTGCCGCCGTACTAACACCAGTGTTAATATCGCGTCAAGCCGCCACCCAGTTCTCGCGCGCAATCCCGTAGAGCGCGAGGATCGACGTCAGATCTCCCCGCTCGATCCACCCGTCCGCCGCCGCGCGCGCCTTGGGCTTGGCGCGATAAGCAATGCCGTGCGTCGCCGCTTCGAGCATCGGAATGTCATTCGCGCCGTCGCCGGTTGCAAGGCTCACCACGCCCTCACCCAGCCGCGCCGCCTCGTCGATCAGCACCTTGCGCTTGATCGTGCTGTCGACGATGCCGCCGATCACGTCGCCCGTCAGCGCACCACCCTCGACGGCAAGACGATTGGCAACGACATGTTCAAAGCCAAGCTGCTCCGCCACCGGATCGGCGAAGGCATGGAAGCCGCCGGTCACCAGCACCGTCCGGCAGCCCTGCGCCTTCAGCGTCGCCACCAGCGTCCGGGCGCCGTCCATCGGGCGGATGCGCTCCTCGAGGCACTGCGCGATCGCACCTTCGGAAAGGCCCTTCAGCAGCCCCACGCGTTCGCGCAGCGCCGCCTCGAAATCGAGTTCGCCGCGCATCGCCCGCTCGGTAATCGCCGCGATCCGCTCCTTGAGGCCTGCAAAATCGGCGAGTTCATCGATGCATTCCTGCCCGATCATCGTCGAATCCATGTCCGACACGAACAGACGCGGCACCTCGATCGGCTGCGCGGAAAGCAGGAGGTCGCAAGTGGGGAAGCACTGGTCCAGAATACGCCGCACCGCGCCGACGTCAGGTGCCTTGGCTTCCTCGATCAGCTCCATTTCGAGCACGTCGTCACACTCGCCGAGCATGCCCGCGCCGGCCACTTCCCAGCCCGCATCCTCGATATGCTCCATGGCGAGCGCAAGATTGTCACCAAGCGTCTCGGGCTCTGCTATCAGCCGTGCGATGAGCACCGATAATTCCCCTTCAAGCGCGGCCGATCTGCCGCCGCTCGCGCTCATTGCAGGGCCGACGGCGAGCGGCAAGAGCGATCTCGCCGTACGCACCGCGCTTGCAGCCGAGGCCGCCGGTGGTAAGGCCGTCGTAATCAACGCCGACAGCGCGCAAGTCTATGCCGATCTGGCCGTCCTCAGCGCCCGCCCCACCGAGGCTGAAATGCGCGGCGTCCCCCACTGCCTGTTCGGCGCATGGGATGGCGCAGCCCCCTGCTCCGCCGCAGACTGGGCCGCCGCCGCCCGTGCCGAGATCGCCGCCGCCCACGCCGCTGGCGCGCTTCCCGTGCTCGTCGGCGGCACCGGCCTCTATATCCGCACGCTGCTCGATGGCATCGCCCCGGTTCCGCCCATCGATCCAGATGTCCGCGCCGCTGTCCGCGCCATGCCAGTCGCCGAAGCCTATGCGGCCCTCTCCCGCGAAGACCCGGCGCGCGCCGCCGCCCTCGGCCCTGCTGATACCGCCCGCGTGGCCCGCGCGCTTGAGGTCATCCGCTCCACCGGCCGCCCGCTTGGCGTTTGGCAGGAAGCACGCAGCGGCGGCATCGGTCACACGGTCTTGCTCCGTCCGCTGGTCCTCATGCCCGAGCGTGCGTGGCTCTACGAACGCTGCGACCGCCGCTTCGCCCAGATGTGGCACGGCGGCGCGCTGGGCGAAGTGGAAGCGCTGCTTGCCCGCCGTCTCGATCCCGATCTGCCCGTCATGCGCGCCATTGGGGTGGCGGAAGTCACTGATTTCCTTGCGGGCAAGTCCAGCGAAGCCGAAGCCATTGCCGCGGGCCAGCAAGCCACCCGCCGCTATGCCAAGCGGCAATACACCTGGCTCAGGCACCAACCCCCAGCCGACTGGCCACGGATCGAGTTGCAAAATTCCCCACCAGACAGTCTGATTGAAGCATTATTACGCGGTTAGCGGTTGACATGGCATTTTATGTCGTCTACCGCAGCATCACCGCCGGGTAAGGATTCCAGTCCCACCCGCGGCACGCCTGGCCCGGTGCAGTATGCCTCTGCTCCGGGCCGCATTTTTTGCAGGGTTTGGCGGGAATCCGCCCATTCTCCGGCAGTTTTTGGTTTGAAGGATCGGGGCGGCAGGTCTAACGCGCCCCTTCGCAGCGGCATCCGGGGCAAGGCCCAGCAGGGAACACCGGACCGGAAAGGAACGACACGTGAAGAACGAGCGCAGCGGCGCGGAAATCCTGGTCGAAAGCCTGGTCGCACAGGGGGTCGAATGCGTGTTCGGCTATCCCGGTGGTGCCGTGCTGCCGATCTACGATGCCCTGTTCGGTGATGAGCGGATCCGCCACATTCTCGTGCGCCACGAAGCCGGTGCGGCCCACGCCGCCGAAGGCTATGCGCGCGCCACCGGCAAGCCCGGCGTGGTGCTCGTCACCTCGGGTCCGGGCGCGACCAATGCGGTCACCGGCATTGCCGATGCCTTCATGGATTCGATCCCGCTCGTCGTCATCACCGGTCAGGTGCCCACCGCGCTGATCGGGTCTGACGCGTTCCAGGAATGCGACACGGTCGGCATCACGCGCCACTGCACCAAGCACAACTACCTCGTGAAGGATCCCGAGCAGCTGGGCGAGATCGTCGAGGAAGCCTTCCGCATCGCCACCGAAGGCCGGCCCGGCCCGGTCGTGATCGACATTCCCAAGGACGTCCAGATCGGCCTTGCGGCGTGGACGGGCAAGCCCGCTCACACCCGCACGCGCTACAACCCGCAGATCGAAGGCTCGCGCGAGGATATCGCGCAGGCCGTGCAGATGATCGCCGCCGCGCAGGCGCCGATCTTCTACACTGGAGGCGGCGTCATCAACTCGGGGCCGGAAGCGACCGCCCTGCTGCGCGAGTTGCAAGCGCTCACCGGCGCGCCCGTCACCTCAACGCTGATGGGCCTCGGCGCCTTCGCGGCAGACCACCCGGCGTGGCTCGGCATGCTCGGCATGCACGGCACCTACGAAGCCAACATGGCCATGAACCGCGCCGATCTCATCGTCGCCATCGGCGCCCGCTTCGATGATCGCGTGACCGGCCGGCTCGATGCGTTCTCGCCGAATTCCAAGCGCATCCACATCGATATCGACCGCGCCTCGATCAACAAGACCGTGCGTGCCGATCTCCCCATCGTCGGTGATTGCGCCAAGGTTCTGAAACAGCTGATCGCCGCCTGGCATGAAGCCGAGCACGAAGCGGCAGACCTCACCGAATGGTTCACCCGCATCGATGGCTGGCGCGCCCGCGAGTCCCTCGCCTACCCGCACCGCAGCGAAGCGATCATGCCGCAATACGCGGTCGAGCGGCTCTATGCCCTGACCCGCCAGCACGATCCGATCATCACGACGGAAGTCGGCCAGCACCAGATGTGGGCGGCGCAGTACTTCCACTTCATGGGCCCCAACAAGTGGCTCACCTCGGGCGGCCTCGGCACGATGGGCTATGGCCTGCCCGCCGCCGTGGGCGCGCAAGTCGGCTGCCCCGATGCCCTCGTGATCGACATCGCGGGCGATGCCTCGATCCAGATGAACATCCAGGAACTCGGCACCGCCACGCAGTACCGCCTGCCGGTCAAGGTCTTCGTGCTCAACAACGAATGGATGGGCATGGTCCGCCAGTGGCAGGAGCTGACCTACGAGAGCCGCTATTCGAACTCGTACTCGGATAGCCTCCCCGATTTCGTGAAGCTTGCCGAAGCCTATGGCTGGAAGGGCATCCGCATCACCGACGAAAGCGAGCTTGATGCCGGCATTCAGGCGATGATCGACCATCCCGGCCCGGTCTTCGTCGATTGCCTCGTTGCCAAGGAAGTGAACTGCTACCCGATGATCCCCTCGGGCGCGGCGCACACCGACATGATCCTCTACGGCGACACCGTGTCCGGCACGATGGACGACGCCGCCAAGGCGCTGGTTTGAGGAGGCCCGGACCATGACTGCCGAAACCACCATTGCCGCCGCCGAGCGCCACGTCCTCACGATCACCGTCGACAACGAGGCGGGCATTCTCGCCAAGATCGCCGGCCTGTTCACCGCGCGCGGCTACAACATCGACAGCCTGACGGTGGCCGACATCACCGATGGCCACGATGTCAGCCGCATCACCATCGTCACGCACGGCCCGCCCGAGATCATCGACCAGATCCGCGCCCAACTCGAACGCCTCGTGCCGGTGCACAAGGTCGTCGATCTCACCGAAGTCGGCCCATACGTCGAACGCGAGCTCGCGCTCATCAAGGTGGCGGGCAAAGGCGAGAACCGCGTCGAGGCGCTGCGGCTTGCCGATGTGTTCCGCGCCAAGGTGGTCGATACCACCACCGCCAGCTTCGTCTTCGAACTGACCGGCGCGCCGGAAAAGATCGACAGCTTCGTCAGCCTGATGAAGGAGCTCGGCCTCGTCGAGGTCGGCCGCACCGGCATCGTCGGCATGATCCGCGGCGCGGAAGCCGCTTGAAATCACGGACATTCGAGACCCAACCACAACCGAACCACCAAACACCCCGTCACCCTGAACTTGTTTCAGGGTCCATCGCGCCGCAAGCACGGTCCTCCCCGGAAGACCACAGTGTGCGCGGCAGGATGGATGCTGAACCAAGTTCAGTATGACGATCCGGCAACAAGGAAAGCATACCATGAAGGTCTATTACGACGCCGATTGCGATCTGAACCTCATCAAGGACAAGAAGATCGCCGTGCTCGGCTATGGCTCGCAGGGCCACGCCCACGCGCAGAACCTGCGTGACAGCGGCGTCAAGGACGTCGCCATCGCGCTGCGTGCCGGTTCGGCCACCGCCAAGAAGGCCGAAGCCGCGGGCTTCAAGGTCCTCTCGAACGCCGAAGCGGCTTCGTGGGCCGACATCCTCATGATCCTCGCGCCCGACGAACATCAGGCCGCGATCTACGCAGAGGACATCCACGCCAACATGAAGCCGGGCGCCGCGCTCGCCTTCGCGCATGGCCTTAACGTCCACTTCGGCCTGATCGAGCCGCGCGCCGATATCGACGTGATCATGATCGCGCCCAAGGGCCCGGGCCACACCGTCCGCAGCGAATACGTGCGCGGCGGCGGCGTTCCCTGCCTCATCGCCGTCCATCAGGACGCGACCGGCAACGCGCATGATGTCGGCCTCGCCTATGCGTCGGGCGTCGGTGGCGGCCGTTCGGGCATCATCGAGACGAACTTCAAGGAAGAGTGCGAGACCGACCTGTTCGGCGAGCAGGCCGTGCTCTGCGGCGGCATCACCCACCTGATCCAGGCCGGGTTCGAAACGCTGGTCGAAGCCGGTTACGCACCGGAAATGGCCTACTTCGAGTGCCTCCACGAAACCAAACTGATCGTCGACCTGCTCTATGAAGGCGGCATCGCCAACATGCGCTACTCGATCTCGAACACCGCCGAATACGGCGACATCAAGACCGGTCCGCGCATCATCACCGACGAGACCAAGGCTGAAATGAAGCGCGTTCTGGCTGACATCCAGTCGGGCCGCTTCGTTAAGGACTTCGTGCTCGACAACCGCGCCGGCCAGCCGGAACTCAAGGCCAGCCGCAAGGCCGCCGCTGCTCACCCGATCGAGAAGACCGGTGCCCAGCTGCGCGCGATGATGCCGTGGATCGGCGCCAACAAGCTGGTCGACAAGGCCAAGAACTGAGCTGACGTTCGGGGGGCGGGCCTTGCCGGGTCCGCCCCCCGACGCCTCCCGACTTCGAAGCCCACTCGCTTCGACAAACGACATACAAAAGCCGCCAACCGGCAGTTGTAGATTTACCTATTCCCGGATACCTCCATTTTCGAAGTATCGGGGAACCCAAGAAAAATGAAGTTCTATCATGGCGTTACGGCGCTTGTATTGCTGCCGCTGTACGCCGCTGTGGGCGTGCCACTGAAGGCACAAACGACCACCACCGATACTTGCAGCCTCTCTCTCACCGCCCGCTTCATCGGCGCGCGCGCGGTTCCGCAAGTGCGCGGCACCGTCCGGCAGGTCGCGCGCCCGCATCCGGTCCGCTGGATCGTGCCCGGGCAGCCCATCACGCTCGATCAGGACCCCCAGCGACTCAACGTCATCATCGATGACGACGGGCGCATAACCGTGATGCGCTGCGGCTGATCGAGACGCGCTTGCCATGGAGCCGTCCGCTGTGGCAGCCCTCGCGGTCTCTTCCCCACGGAGACCGTCCATGACCCGCTTCCCCCACGCCGCCAAGCTCGTCCTGCCCGTCGTGCTTGCCGCACTTGCTGCGCCGTCGCTCTCGCAGCTTCCCGCCACGCCTCCGGGCGCGCTCGACAAAACGCGCGTCACTGCCGGCAACTACACCGTCGATGCCACCCACTCGATGATCGCCTGGCGGGTCAACCATCTCGGTTTCAACGATTATTTCGGTCTGTTCGGCCAGCTCGGCGGTTCGATGACGTTCGATCCGGCCAATCCCGCCGCCACGAAGCTCACCGCAACGATCCCCGTCTCCAAGGTCGTCACCGTCGATCAGGCCCTTACCGGCCACCTCCTCAAACCCGGCGCCGATGGTGCCAAGCCCGATTTCTTCGGCCCCGCCGCACCAGACGCCGTGTTTACCTCGACCAAGGTCACTCCCGGCGCCGACGGCATGAGCGCCGCCGTGGAGGGCACCCTCACGCTCAATGGCGTCACCAAGCCCGCTACCTTCACCGCAAGGTTTGCCGGCGCAGGCACCAATTTCTTCAACAAGGCGCCGACCATCGGCTTCCACGGCGAATCCACGATCAAGCGCAGCGATTTCGGCCTCGGCTTCTTCGCCCCGCTGGTGGGTGACGAAGTGAAGCTCGAAATCACCATCGCCTTCGAGAAGAAGTAGGCTCTAGCGCATCAGCGCAAACGCAGTCCGCAGCTCTCCCACGAAGGCTGCGGGCTGTTCCCACGCGGCAAAATGCCCGCCCTTCGCCATCTCGCCCCAGTGGACGATCTTGGCACAGCGCCGCTCCATCCACTTGCGCGGCGTCGGCAGCACTTCCTTGGGGAACGCGCTCACCGCCACCGGCATCGCGATATCGCCCGCCTCGGCGCTGCCAAAGCTCTCCCAGTAGAGCCGTGCGGAGGAAGCGCCCGCCGCCGGCAGCCAATAGAGCATGATGTTGTCGAGCATCGCATCGCGGCTCAGCGCGCTCTCGGGCATGCCGTCGTTGTCGGTCCACGCCCACATCTTCTCGTAGATCCAGCCGGCCAGCCCCACGGGCGAATCGACCAGCGAATAGCCAATCGTCTGCGGCCGGGTGGATTGCTCCTTGGAATAGCCCGAATCCCAGTCCTGATAGTACTTCAGCGCCCCCAGCGCCTTCAGTTCCGCCGGCGAAGGGTTGGCCATGTCCTCTGGCAGCGGCCGCGCGATAGGCATGTTGACGTGAATGCCCGCGCAGCCTTCCACGGCCTGCTGGCCGATCTGGCTCGTCACGATCGCGCCCCAATCGCCCCCTTGCGCAAACCACTGCGCATAGCCCAGCCGCGCCATCAGCACGCCCCAGGCTCGCGCGATCTTCTCGACGCCCCAGCCATGCCGCTCGGGCTTTCCTGAAAGTCCGAAGCCCGGCAGGCACGGAATCACCAGATGGAACGCATCGGCTGCGGTCCCGCCATGCGCTTCCGGATCGGTCAGCGCATCGATCACTCCTCGAAACTCGAGGATCGAACCCGGCCACCCATGCGTCATTATCAGCGGCGAGGCGCCCTCGTGCTTAGAGCGCACATGCAGGAACCGGATCGCCACGCCGTCGATGGTCGTGGTGTAGAGCCCCAGCCCGTTCAGCCAGTTCTCGCATTTCCGCCAGTCATACTCATGCCGCCAATAGCGCACGAGTTCCTGCAGCGCCGCCAGCGGCACCCCCTGCGTCCAGTCGTCCACCACCTCCCGCTCCGGCCAGCGCGCCATGTCGATCCGCGCATGCAGATCATCCAGCGCTTCCTGCGGCACCCGGTATGCAAACGGCTCGACAGCTTCAGACATCTACGCTCTCCCTTTATGCTTTCATTCTGGACAAGCGCGGCGGCTTTCACCATAGGCTAAAGTCATGATCCGCGCTCTGGACCTTACCCTGCGACTTATCCGCCCTTGGGCGTGAAGCGAGGCGGCCGCCCGGCGCGCCTTTAGCGCCCAAGGGTCTCTCCGTCATGAAGTCGCAATTGCCAGATCCGAAAGCAGTCCCATGTCCATGCTGAAGAATCCCTCGGTCAAGTACCGCCCCTTCCCGCAGGTTCCGCTGGAAAACCGCCAGTGGCCCAGCCGGACGATCACCCATGCCCCGCGCTGGCTCTCCACCGACATGCGCGATGGCAACCAGTCGCTGATCGATCCGATGGACGCGGAAAAGAAGGCCCGCTTCTTCGATCTGCTCGTCCGCCTCGGCCTCAAGGAAATCGAAGTCGGCTTCCCCAGCGCCGGCGCCACCGAATATGATTTCATTCGTGGCCTCGTCGATCAGGGCCGCATCCCCGATGACGTGTTCGTGCAGGTGCTCACCCAGTCGCGCGAAGATCTGATCAAGACCTCGTTCGAAAGCCTCGCCGGCGCCAAGCAGGCCATTGTCCATGTCTACAACGCAGTCTCGCCGCTGTGGCGCAAGGTCGTGTTCGGCATGGAACCTGCCGAGATCAAGGAAATCGCCCGCGCCGGCGCCACCTTCCTGCGCGATCAGGCAGCCCGCTTCCCGCAGACGGACTGGCACTTCGAATATAGCCCGGAGACCTTCTCCACCGCCGAACTCGATTTCAGCATCGAATGCTGCGAGGCGGTGATGGAAATCCTCCAGCCGACCACCGACAAGCCGATCATCCTCAATCTGCCCGCCACGATCGAGGCCGCCACGCCCAACATCTATGCGGACCAGATCGAATACTTCTGCCGCAACCTGCCCAACCGTGATCGCGCAGTGATCTCGCTGCACACCCATAACGACCGCGGCACCGGCGTCGCTGCCGCCGAACTCGGCCTCATGGCCGGCGCGGACCGCGTCGAGGGCTGCCTCTTCGGCAACGGCGAACGCACCGGCAACTGCTGCCTCGTCACCGTCGCGCTCAACATGTACACGCAGGGCGTCGATCCGGGCCTCGACTTCTCTGACATCGACAACGTGATCCAGACGGTCGAATACTGCAACCAGCTCCCCGTCCACCCGCGCCACCCCTATGGCGGCGAACTCGTGTTCACCGCCTTCTCGGGCAGCCATCAGGACGCGATCAAGAAAGGCTTCGCCGCGCGCGAGGTCCAGAACGACGAGATGTGGGCGGTCCCCTACCTGCCCATCGATCCCGCCGATCTCGGCCGCAGCTACGAAGCCGTCATCCGCGTCAATTCGCAGAGCGGCAAGGGCGGCTTCGCGTGGGTGCTTGAGCAGGATCAGGGCCTCAAGCTGCCCAAGAAGATGCAGGCGCACTTCTCCCGCCACGTGCAGGAACTCGCCGACGAACTCGGCCGCGAACTGCAGGCGGCGGATATCTGGGCGGTGTTCCAGAAGACCTACCACATCGGCGAAGAGCAGCGCTTCACTCTCGTCGACTACGAGGAAGCCCGCGCAGGCGACGGCACCCGCGTCTTCGCCGGCAAGATCGCCGTAGACGGCGAAGTCCGCTCGGTCTCGGGCCGCGGCAACGGCCTGATCTCCTCGGTCGTGGCCACCCTCAAGGACGGCTTCGGCATCACCATCGACGTGCGCGACTACGCCGAACACGCCCTCCAGGCCGGCAGCGATGCCCGCGCCGCCGCCTATGTCGAATGCACCGGGCCGGACGGCAAGGTCATCTGGGGCGTCGGCATCGACGAAGACGTCGCCACCGCCAGCGTCCGCGCGATTTTGAGCGCGGCGAACGCAGCAGGCTGAACCCTCCTTCCCCTCCCCATTTTCGTCGCAGACGCAAATGGGGAGGTGGCAGCGCGAAGCGCTGACGGAGTGATAGAAAAGCAAGCCTTCGGCGGGCAAGGGCCATCGCCCTTGCATCCCAATACTTGGCTGGGAACCACGGCAAGTGCAGCACTAAGCCGCTGCACGCATTGACATCACTATCCAGAAAATTACCACAACGGTCAGCTTTTTATTGGAAAAAGACGTGCAAAATATTTTAATAGAAAGATTAGCACTGCACTCAATATCAATGGCATAGACCCTATAAATTCTAATCTAGCCACCTCAGCATTGTCGTTATAAAGATTGAAAAAATACATCACTTGGAAAATTGGAAAAATTAGAGAATTTATTATAAATATATTTGTGTTATTAAATAATAATAATAAAATTGTGACGAAATATCCCGAAAATACAAACCACAATATAAGTGGAATAAAAAATCTGAATTTGGCCACATTATCAGGTGATTTTAAAATAAATTTATCAATTTTTTTGATATAATCTGAAAATATAAATTCCTGAATAAATATTGAAGTCATGATTCCAGCAATCAATATCACCAAAATTGCAGATTTTCTAAGATTTCCGCGACAGAAAATCATACAAAAATTTCCAATGATTGCGAAAAGCTAGCTTTACGCATCTACGGTCCCGAGGCCCGAAAAACCTCATCAACACGATCTTGCCACCAACCACATCAGCTACAAGCCCCTTTCCTACACACCCTCAGAGCGCGCATGAACCGCGTCGCTCTTTGAACTGTTGTTCCGATCAAGACCGCACCAGGTCCGCCCCTCCCGCTGCCCTCTCGACTGGGAGGCAAGCCCGCTTTGCGCGGCAAAATCATAACAGACACGCGCGTCTGTTATTCCGCACCGCGTGTTGGACGCAGTTTTGCTGATTACCGCTTAAAATCAGTGCAATGCAGGCCAAACCTGCGGGGAAGCGGACTTCCCTCTGGACCGTGTCAACTGTGTCAACTTCACCCG
>NZ_BJYR01000005.1 GCF_007991615.1 Novosphingobium sediminis
CCCCTTCCCTTTCCCGCCTCAACCTGCATACTCCCCTCGCGCGCCCGTCAGAGGCCGACCTTGAGAGAGAGCCATGCCCGAAGAGATCATCGAACCCGATCTGCCGATCATCGACCCGCACCATCACCTGTGGGACCTGAGCCCGCTGGTTGCCTCCTTCCCCAAGCCGCTGCATCCCTTCGTCGAGACGCTGGTTCCGGCCGCCTACTACACCTTCGATGCGCTCCACGCCGATACGCACAGCGGCCACAACATCGTCGGCACCGTGTTCATGGAATGCGGCGCGTTCTACCGCAGCGGCGCGGAAGCATCGATGAAGCCGGTCGGCGAAGTCGAGTTCGTCAACGGCGTCGCAGCCCAAGGCGCGAGCGGGCTCTATGGCAACTACCGCCCCTGCGCCGGGATTATCGGCCATGCCGACATGACGCTGGGCGACGGCGCGGTGCCCGTGCTCGAAGCCCTGATCGCCGCCGGAAATGGCCGCTTCAAGGGCATCCGCCACCAGGCCGCATGGGATGCCGATCCCGAAGTGCTCGGCCCCCCGTTCCACGCGCCGTCAGGGCTCTACCTGAGCGACGCCTTCCGCGCCGGGTTCAAGCACCTCGGCAAGATGGGCCTCACCTTCGATGCCTGGCTTCTCGAACCGCAGCTGCCCGATGTCATCAGCCTCGCCCGCGCTTTCCCCGATCAGCCGATCGTGCTCGATCATTGTGGCACCCCGCTCGGCGTTGGCCCCTACAAGGGCAAGCTCCACGAACGCTTCGACGTGTGGCGCGAGAACATCCGCGAACTGGCGAAGTGCCCGAATGTCTCGGTCAAGCTGGGTGGCCTCGCCATGGCCTTCTGCGCGATGCCGGAAGAAGGTCCCGCCGCCGGAGTCGGCTCCGAAACCCTTGCCGCGATGTGGCGCCCTTACATCGAGACCTGCATCGATGCCTTCGGTCCGGAGCGCGGGATGTTCGAAAGCAACTACCCGGTCGACCGCTGGGGCGCGACCTATCCGGTGCTATGGAACGCCTTCAAGCGCCTCGCCCACGGCGCCTCGGCAGATGAAAAGCACGCGCTGTTCGCCGGCAATGCCGCGCGGTTCTATGGCTTGGAGCACTTGCTCGACGCGTAGTGCTCTGCCCACCCCCAACCCCTCCCGCAAGCGGGAGGGGAGCAGGTCGCGCTGGTTTCCCCCCTCCCGCTTGCGGGAGGGGTCGGGGGTGGGCAGGACCATCACTTCTGCTCGTTTGACAGCCCCGCCCCACCTGCTAAAGCCCATTTAACCGCTCGCTTAAAACGGAGCTTTCCAGGATGCCGCTTCCCCCGCTGTTCAAGAATATGCGCCTGCCCGTCATCGGTTCGCCGCTGTTCATCATTTCCGGCCCCGAACTCGTTATCGCGCAGTGCAAGGCGGGAATCATCGGCAGCTTCCCCTCGCTCAACGCGCGGCCGATCAGCCAGCTCGACGAATGGCTGCACGAGATCACCGAGACGCTGGCCGCGCACAACCGCGATCACCCGGACAGCCAGGCAGCGCCCTTCGCGGTCAACCAGATCGTCCACAAGACCAACAACCGCCTCGACGAGGACATGGCGCTCTGCGAAAAGTGGCAGGTGCCCATGCTCATCACATCGCTGGGTGCGCGCGAGGATATCAATCAGGCTGCGCATCGCTGGGGCGGCATCGTGCTGCACGACGTTATCAATGATCGCTTCGCCCGCAAGGCAATCGAAAAGGGCGCGGACGGCCTGATCCCCGTCGCCGCCGGTGCTGGTGGCCACGCCGGTGCGCTTTCGCCCTTCGCGCTGATGCAGGAAATCCGCCAGTGGTTCGATGGGCTGGTCGCGCTTTCGGGCGCCATTGCGCACGGCCGCTCGATCCTTGCCGCACAGGCGCTAGGGGCGGACTTCGCCTATATCGGCTCGGCCTGGATCGCCACGGCAGAAGCCCGCGCGGCTGAGGGCTACAAGCAGGAGATCGTCGAAAGCCGCGCGCAGGACATCGTCTATTCGAACCTCTTCACCGGCGTGCACGGTAACTATCTCAAGGGCTCGATCATCAAGGCCGGGCTCGATCCGGATAACCTGCCGGTCAGCGATCCGTCCAAGATGAACTTCGGTTCGGGCGGCAATACTGAGGCCAAGGCGTGGAAGGACATCTGGGGTTCGGGCCAGGGCATCGGCGCGGTCACCAAGGTTGAAACCGTGGCCGAGCGCGTCGCGACGCTCACCGCGCAGTACCGCGAAGCCGCTGCCGGTCTCGCTGCCGACAGCGCCCCCTTCCTCTAAGCAACTCAGCCCCCTCCACGCCAGCGGAGGGGGCATTGGGCCTCTAAAGCCTGCTTTCCGTCGCTTCCCACAGCATCTCGGCCATCCGGTCGAGATGGCTGTAATCGAGCGCCGGATCGCGCCGGTTTAGCACGATCTCCTCGCCCTTGGGCGGGCTGAGCAGCCGCCGGCGCAACGCACGTTGCAGCAGATCGAGCCGCATTAGCGCCTCCATCCCTGCAAGCTCGGGATCGTAGCGGCGCGTACGGCTCCACCCGAGTTCGATCTGGCCGACCCGTTCGGTAACCATCTCCGAATACGTGCCATGCGGCCCGCGGTGTAACGGCAGGCCGATCCGCTGCGCGCCGCTCTCGGTCGCGGGCAACAGCAGTCCATTCGCGCGGAAATCGTGAAAGCCGATGCGATCGGGTGTGAGCGCGCCGATCATGCGGCCGAAGGCACGGCGATTGAGCAGCACGCGAGGCAGCAGATGATGGCGTTGCAGCCCGGGCGTATACCCCGCTTTGCCCGGTACATTCACCGATCGGAAGGGGATGCGTCCCCTGGCTATGTGTCCAGCAGGAACCATGCCGCCTTGTTCACACGCGAACCTTAACGCGGTACTTCCGAGCGTCGTTTATGTAAGCCTTCCAAGCGCGCTTCAATCGCCGCTTGCTAGCATCCTTTACCTAGCGCTGCTCGACGTTAAGCTTCCGGTTGCCTTCCGGCTCGATCCAGACTGCGCCCACACCCGCCAGCACGACTTCTTGCGGTGTATCGACAGGCCCGTGGGTAACCAGCCAATCGGTGAGGCGCACGGCAATGCGGCTATGCTGCCGGTTCGGCCCGCCACTGGGGGCGTGGAGCAGGAACTCCTGCCCGGTGAGGAACCCAAGCCCCTCACTCTCGATCCCGTGCTCATGGCGCGCCAGCGCAGTGAGTGCGAGCGCGGGGAACGGGCCGCCCGCAAGCCATACGCCAACTGCTTCGGAAAACCACGCCGGTGACATGGCGATGCGCGCCGGCCGCCAGACAATTGCCTGCAGCCCGGGCAACTGGGTGAGATGCCGCAGGATGGCGGCAGCGACACGCAGCACCGGAAGCAGGTTTTCGGCACCGGCAAGGTGCGGCCCGACCATGAACCAGGTCGCATCCAGCGCGTCGCAATCGAAATCGCCCGGCAAGGCGACCCGGTGCACCACGCCCGGAACATCGCACTTCGGGGCCGGAGCCAGCCCGGTGAGATCGAAGGTCAATCCGTCTCGCAGCAGCTCGGCAGATCCTTGCGGCGCCTGCGCAGAATTGAGCACGGAAAAGCCATCCGGTCCGACAGCGAGGTCGGCTACAGCATCCGCAGCCGGCCGGTCCTCCCGGTCGAACAGCAGCGCGGCAAGAGGCTCACGCCCTGCGACACGCTCGATCACCACCAATTGTGCTCCCTCACTCTGCCAACAGCAAAGACACCAATGTTGGGCAGTCGTCGAGTCCCATGCGTCTAATCTGGAACGGAATTGGATCGTTCAACCGCTCGTGCACCTTAGTACAGGCCCATTGCCAAACCGGCGCCGAAGGATCGGCCCAGATCGCGGCACTTTTGCAACGCCTCTGCCGGCACTGTCTTGGGCGCGAGAATCGCTTCAGTCGTCTGGGCATTGAGGTTCACAATCAGCCCTTCGGCGATTCGGCGCAGCCGCCATCCGGTGACAATCCGCTCGATCTGGCGCTCTGCACCAGATCCATCCGATCCCGCGGCAATTGCCGTGGCAAAGGGGCGTCCCTCGATCTCCCCGAGCAGCGGATAGTAGCAGCGATCGAAGAACTCCTTCATCGCCCCGCTCATCGTGGCGAGGTTTTCCGGACAGACGAACAGATAGCCGCCCGCCGCGAGGAGCAGTTCCGGAGTCGCCTCGCCCGCGCCGAGCAGGCGCACTTCCCCCTCCTCGGCCGCCCCCTCGTGCGCGGCTTCGGCCATTGCACGCGCAGCGCCGGTGCGGCTGTGCCAGATGATCAACAGCATATCGAAATCAGCAGCCGTCCCCATTGCCCCCGGCACTGTTCACCGCGCCGCCCAATGCGCCGCCGATCAGCCCGCCAAGGCCGCCCAATCCGCGCTTTTTCGGCTTGGACTGGCATTGCTGCTCCTGCTGCGATTGCTGCCCCTGGTTGCGCCCGTTGCTGGACGCTGCCTCATCCATGCCCGGCATGCCGAGCAGGAAGCCGGTCATCGAGCGGTGCCGGATATCGGCAGTCCATTCGGGCTTCCACGGCGTTTTGGGATTGGCCGGGCGCGGTGGATAGACGAAGCTTTCTTCGGGGCCGTAGGCATAGAGCGTGACCATCTGGAACTGCGGCGCGGCAGCCTTCACTTCCGCCGGCACCATGCAGGTCGTCGTCGCGGGCGCGAGGACCGTCTTCGACGCCACGAGCTTCGCCACAGTCGCGGGCGAGAGCCAATCGGAAAGGCCGCCACCAAACTCGCGCGTCAGGCTCGAAGACCACCACACCATGTCGGTCATCTCGCTGCCCTTGTCCATTTTCCCACCGATGAGCGAGGCGTGATAGCCGGTCGCATCAGGCAAGGGGTTCCAGCGCAGCAGCGTCGCGCCACTTGGCTGGGCAAAGGTGGATGTGCGCAGCGCGCCCATGAAATCCTTCGTGAGCGTGAAGTTCATATCCGGCGAATAGTTGCCCGCCACCTTGTGCGCCCCGATCAGCGAACTGTCGGTGCGGATTGCAACCTTGCTTTCGTCGTTGGGCCAGGCGCCATATGTCTTGCTGCTGGCGTAGGAGACGCGGCGCTCCATCGGCACGTTGCTGGACCACAGGCCGGGCGGCATCTGCCCCGCGGCGATCTTGGCGAAATCGATGACAACCGGCTGACCGGCCGGCGCATGTTCGCCGCAACCCCAAAAGATCAGTATGCGCCCCTTGGGCCGCTTGAAGTCGCGCTTCTCTGCGGGTTCTTCCGGACCGGACGGCACTTTCACGGGCGTCTTGAGCGGCACGGAGAGCCCGAGCTTGGCGCCGGCTGGCATGAAGTGATCGGCTTTGGGCGGCCCACCTGCGGGCGTCCGGCTCGAACCGAGATCCAGCCAGAGTTCGTGCTGCGGCGCATTGCGGTTGCCGCCGCCGAAAGCCATGCTCATGGCCGCACCCATGCCGCCGCCTTTCATGCCGGCCATGCCGCCCATCAGGCCCGATGTGGTCCCGGCGCGCATCTCGTAACGGGCGATCGGCGCTGCCGTCTGCGCAACGCCAAGCCCGACAAGCACCACACTTGCCGCCCCGGCGGCCATCATCAGACGCATGCTGTTCCTGGTCATCAGCTCAAACCCCTTTCAAGCGAGCGGAACCGCGGCTCCGCTTCGGCAAGTTCGTATGGCGCGACCAGACTTCTCTTTTGCCGATGCGACCATATCCGCAACCCTTCTGTCAATCGCGCTGCGCCGATGCGATGATCTGGCGCACATTCCTGCCACGGAATCCCTGCAGGGGAATGTGGGCAGGGGAATGTGGGCAGGATCTGCCCCACCCTTCCCCGCGCCGCCGCAATCGGTTAGCGCAATCGGCATGATCCCCGTCACGTCCATCACCCGTTCGCTATCTGGCCTCGCCTGGCGCTGGCGTGGTGGCAACATGGACCTTGGTAGCGGGGGACTGGGGCGGCTCGACGATCTGGTCGATCAGTTGCTCATGGCCCGCGGAGTCGAGCGGCACGATCTTGAACGCCACCGCCGCCCAACCTTGCGTAATTTTCTGCCCGATCCTTCGATCTTCAACGATATGGAACCGGCTGCGCAGCGCTTTGCCGATGCGATCATGAAGGGCGAAGCCATCGCGGTCTACGGCGACTACGATGTCGATGGCGCGACCAGCGCTGCGCTCCTTATCCGCTTTCTCGCCAGCCTCGGCATCAAGGCGCGGCCCTATATCCCGGACCGCCTGCTCGAGGGCTATGGCCCATCCGCAGAGGGCCTCGTCAAGCTGGCGCGCGAGGGCGCACAGCTCATCGTCACCGTCGATTGCGGCGCGATGGCCTATGAAGCGCTTTCAGCAGCGCGCGGCGAAGGCGTCGACGTGATCGTCGTCGATCACCACAAGTGTAATCCGGAGCTTCCGCCCGCCACCGCTCTCGTCAATCCCAACCGGCTTGACGAGAGCGACGAGGCGGCAAGCCATGGCCACATGGCCGCTGTCGGCGTGGCCTTCCTGCTCGCCGTGGCCACCTTGCGGACCTTGCGCGCACGCGGCTTTGTCGGTGCGTCCAATGCGCCTGACCTGATGGGACTGCTTGATCTCGTCGCGCTGGGTACGGTGGCGGATGTCGCGCAGATCAAGGGGGTGAACCGCGCGTTTGTCGCGCAGGGGCTCAAGATCATGGCACGCCGCGCCAATGTCGGCCTGGCTGCTCTGATCGACGCAAGCCGACTGACGCGCGCACCGACTTGCAGTGACCTCGGCTTCGCGCTTGGTCCGCGTATCAATGCAGCGGGGCGGATCGGCGATTCGAGCCTTGGCGTGCGGCTGCTGACCACCTCGGATCCGGATGAAGCCCGCACGATCGCAGCGCGTCTATCGGAACTCAACGACGAGCGCCGCGCGATCGAGCAGGCCGTGCAGGAAGCGGCCGAGGCGCAAGTCATGGCGCAGCACAACCGCAGTGTCGTGGTGGTCCACGGCGCGGGCTGGCACCCGGGCGTGATCGGTATCGTCGCTGGCCGCATCAAGGAAAAGACCGGGCGGCCCACCCTGGTCATCGCCGAGGATGGCGATTCGGAAGGCAACGGCAAGGGCTCGGGCCGTTCGATCCCGGGCGTTGATCTGGGTGCGGCGATCATCGCGGCCAAGGCGGCAGGCCTTCTGATCGCAGGCGGCGGCCATGCCATGGCCTGCGGCCTGACCGTGGCAGCAGGCGGCACCGAGCGCCTTGCCGACTGGCTCGACGAGCGCCTTGCCCGCGATGTCGCGGCGGCACGGCTGAGCCAGTCGCTCCAGCTCGATCTCAGCCTCGCACCTGGTGGGCTGACACCTGATCTCGTCGAACGGCTCGAAGCTGCGGGCCCCTTCGGCATGGGCTGGCCCGGTCCGCGCGTTGCTGTCGGTCCGGTGCGGCTGATCAAATGCGACATTGTCGGCGCCGATCACGTGCGCATGATCGCGGGCGGGAACGACGGCCGATCGTTCAAGGCCATGGCCTTCCGTGCGGCGGAAACCGAGATGGGGCAGGCGCTGCTCCACGGCGCGCGGGGCCGGGCATTCTGGCTCGCCGGCCGCGCGAAGATCGACGATTGGGGCAGCCGGCCGGCCGCAGAACTCCACGTCGAAGATGCCGCGTTCGCCGACTGAACCTACCCCTTTGGCCATCCCCACAAACTGCCACAGACAGGGGTTGACCAATCCGATCCATCGCCCTAGACGCGCGGACCTGCCACGCGGCCTCAGCCAGTGGCCCCTTCGTCTAGCGGTTAGGACGCGGCCCTTTCACGGCTGAAACACGGGTTCGATTCCCGTAGGGGTCACCACTGAGCTACCCAGCGCTTTGCGCCGGGTGGGAACAGAATAATCGGGGCGGGACCGCCGACCCGGTTCATGGCAAGGCCCCTTCGTCTAGCGGTCAGGACGCGGCCCTCTCACGGCTGAAACACGGGTTCGATTCCCGTAGGGGTCACCAGCCGGCAAGGTCGGCTTTTTCACGGCACGCGATGGACCTCGATTCGCTCAGCACGTTTTCCGAATTTGCGAGTGTCGGCGCGTTTGCGCTGATCTGCGGCGTGCTGGCGGGCCTGCGCGAACGCAGGGAACGCCGCCGCCGCGATCTGGACCGCATCAGCGCCGTTCCCTGGCAATTCATTTCAGCACTGTGTTCGATGCTGGCGATCATCTGCCTCGCAACCGCCGCGAAAGTCTATTTCGCGGGCGGTTGACGATTGGTGCGCGCGAAAACGCCGCGTCAGAAGTTTCCGGTCAGCGCCAGCAGGAATGCGTGGTCATTGTTGTCTGGAGCGCCGCGCACGAAGCTGTGCTGCAGCATGTAGCCCGTCTCGAACTTGACCTTCTTTGTAATCGGCGCCCCGATACCGACGAAGTTGCGCATCCGCTCCTCGCCGCGCACGCGCTGGAACGCTGAGGTATTGAGATCGAAAAAGCTCTCGTGGCTAACCACCAGATTGACCTTGCCCGCAATCGGCATCACCGCCTTGATTTGCGGACGCAGCCGCCACGCGGGGCCACCCTGCCCCTCGCGCCAGCGCTCCTCCAGCCGCAGGCGGCCGGAGAATTTCACGTTGCCGAGCTGCAGGAAGTTGTCGACGTTTACCTGCTGACGAAAACGGTGCTCCATGCGCGTGAAGTCGCCGTGGTCGTACTGCGGATTGTGGGTGTAACCCAGCCACAGCGTCACGTTCTTGGTCGGCTTGTAGCCGATCATCAGGTGGTTCTCGACTTCGTAGAGCCCGCGATTATCGCTGACTCGCACTTCGATTTCGTTGCTGGCGCGAAAACCGCCGCCGAGATCGACGTTGAGGTTGGCCGTGGCCCAAGCTTGGGCATCGTCGCGCGCGTGGGACGTGTGCGCCGCGCAAACGACCATGGCAGCAGCAAAGGAGGAGGCGGCAATGCGGGAGAAATTGCGGAGCAAGTTTGGAGCCCTTCGTTGAAGTGCTCGCGAACTATGAATGTTTGATGACATTCATGTTACAGAATGTGTCTTTCCTGACATGTTTTTGACGAGCCAGCTGCATTTGTGACAGCATTCGCCCCAGGCGGCGGGCACCGGCAGTGAAGCACCGTCCGCAGCTTGCAAGCATCCACCTGCCTCGCCTAATGGGCCCTGCCGGAAATACGCTTCGGCGCCGGACCGTGATCGTCATCACTTGTCACGGCTCGGTAACAGCGGTGGTATCAAGCAGCTCCTGATGGATTCGCCGAATCTTCCCTGGCCGAGTATGGCCGTAGCGCTCGCGACAGTGATTGCCATGGTCGTGCTTGGCACGAATCCTGGCCTTGGCGTGGCCGTGCTGATTCTATGGTTTGGCACCTTGTGGCTTTCCCGCCCCGAACCGGTCGTCGCCACGCGCGCGGCCGATGAAGGTTCCGTTTCACGCCAAGCCATGGTGGAACTGGTCGAACCGTTCAGCGTGCCGGTCCTGATGCTCGATGGGCAGCGCATCGCTGCGGCCAATGCAGCCGCTCGCGAAGCGCTCGGCGCACATATTGTCGGGCAGGACGCGCGCGTCGCCTTGCGCCATCCCGAAGCCATCACCCTGCTCGCCAAACCGCAGGGCGATGCCATTGTGCGCGGCCTGACAGGTGCGCGCAGCCTGTGGCACGTGCGCCGGGTCACCATCGACCAGCGCTACTCGCTGATCGAAATGGTCAACCGCACCGCCGAGGCGGATATCAGCCGCTCGCACACCGATTTCGTCGCCAATGCCAGCCACGAACTGCGCACGCCGCTTGCATCCATCATCGGTTACATCGAAACGCTGGCGGATCCCGATGCCAAAGTCGATGCCGCCACCGCAGCGCGCTTTCACGCCACAGTTCTGCGCGAAGCACGCCGGCTGCAGAATCTTGTCGAGGACCTCATGTCGCTCTCGCGCATCGAGGCTGAGAAGCATGACCTCCCGCGCGAGGCGCTTGACCTTGGCCAGCTTGCCGCCAGCATCGGCTCCGAGGTTGCCTCCAACGTCGGCGAGGCACGGATCGATGTTGTGGCCGGGCCGGCGATGGTAACCGGCGACCGCCAGCAACTCGACCAGCTGATTCGAAACCTCATCGACAATGCGCTGAAGTATGGCGCTCCGGATCAGCCGGTGCGCGTCGAAGTCTCGAGCAAGGATGGCGAAGCCGTGCTTTCCGTGACAGACCGGGGCGAAGGCATTCACGCCGATCATCTCCCCTATCTAACGCGCCGCTTCTACCGGACCGATCCGGGCCGCAGCAATGCCGCAGGCGGAACTGGTCTCGGCCTCGCCATCGTGAAGCACATTGTTGAAAGGCATCGCGGACAACTCGACATTGCGAGTCAGCTGGGCAAGGGCACCACGGTCACCGTGCGCCTTGCACTTGCGGCGACCGCTCCACCAAGGCTGTCATAAAACTGTCATGCAATGGTCACATGGGGCCGATCGACGCTGCGTCTAAGGGAAAACACAAAATGACTGCGAATCGCCTCATTTCCGGATCGGTACTGGTTCTTGCCACGCTTGGCCTCGCCGCATGCGGCGGCAACCAGGCGTCCAGCCGCGATCAGGTCCGCGCTGTTGGCTCATCCACGGTCTATCCGTTCGCGAAGGCGGTTGCCGAAGCGCTTGCCAAGGAAGATGCCTCGATCAAGTCGCCGATCATCGAATCGACCGGCACGGGCGCGGGCATGAAGCTGTTTTGCGCGGGCGTCGGCCCGCAGCACCCCGATATCGAAGATGCCTCGCGCCGGATGAAGAAGTCCGAATTCGAGGACTGCCAGAAGAACGGCGTGAAGGAGATCGTCGAGATCCAGGTCGGCCTTGACGGCGTCGCTTTCGCTGAAGGCACCGGCGGCCCCGGCATCGCGCTGACCCCGGCAGATGTCTACAAGGCGCTCGCAAAGACCCCGTTCGGCAAGCCCAACACCGCCAAGACCTGGAAGGACGTGAACCCCGCCCTCCCCAATGAGGCGATCCTCGTCTATGGTCCGCCTTCCACCTCGGGCACCCGCGATGCGCTCAAGGAACTGATCCTGACCAAGGGCTGCGAGAGCGATCCGGCGATGAAGGCGCTGAAGGACAGCGACAAGAAGAAGCATGATGCGGTCTGCGGCGATGTGCGCGAAGACGGCGCCTATGTCGATGCGGGCGAGAACGACAACCTCATTGTCCAGAAGATCGAGGCCAATCCCAAGGCTATCGGCATATTCGGCTATTCCTATCTCGAAGAGAACCGCGACAAGCTAAAGGGCCTTACGATGGGCGGCGTCTCGCCGACCTATCAGACGATCACCGACTACTCCTACCCCGGCGCCCGCCCGCTCTACATCTATGTGAAGAAGGCGCACCTCAAGGCGATCCCGGGCCTGCAGGCCTACGTGAACCAGTGGGCGAAGCTGTGGAGCAAGGACGGCGTGCTGGCCAAGGCGGGCATGGTCGTGGCGCCTGACGATGTGCTGGCAGCCAGTGCAAAGGCAGCAAGCGAACTGCCTGTGCTCGATGGCTCGCAGCTGAAGTAAGGACCGGCAGAGGCCCATGTCACCAGCCATTCTTTTCGTTCTGGCCTTTGGGCTGGGTCTGGTTGGCTGGCTGGCCGGGCGCTCGCGGGCGTGGGCCTTCCGCAAGGCTGCGCCGGGTGGTCGCATTAACTCGCTTCCCGACTTCCACGCGTGGTACGTCGGGTTGTGGGTCGCTGTACCGACAGTGCTCTTCGCGCTCCTGTGGGGCGCGATCAGCCCTGCACTCGTGTTGCAGCATGTCCTCGCCGATCCTGCGGCCGCCGCTCTTCCCGCGTTCGGGTTCGAGCGCGAGGCGATCATGGGTGAGGCCCGCGCTGTCGCGACTGGCGCGGCGCAGGCGGTGTTCAACAGCGAGGCGCAAGGGCTTGTTGAGCCCTATCGCGTCGCAATCACGCGCTATGAGACGATTGGTCTGATCGTCACACTGATCGTCGCCTTCGCCGGCGGCGCTTTCGCTTTCCTTCGCCTGCGTCCCGATTTCACGGCCCGCACCCGGGTCGAACGGTCGGTCATGGCGCTGTTGCTGCTTGCCTCGCTGGTCGCGATCCTGACCACGATTGGCATTGTCGCCAGCCTTGTGTTCGAGACGGTCCGTTTCTTCGGCATGGTCTCGCCTCTCGATTTCCTGCTCGGTGCGCACTGGGCGCCAGACCCGATGAGTACCGGTGCGCCCGAAGGCAGCTCGTTCGGAGCGATCCCCTTGTTCTGGGGTACCATCTATATCGGCGCGATCATCGCAATGGCCGTATCAATCCCGCTCGGACTGATGAGCGCCGTCTATCTCACCCAGTATGCCGATGCTTCGGTGCGCAAGGTGATGAAGCCCCTGCTAGAGATCCTCGCTGGCGTGCCAACCGTGGTCTACGGCTATTTCGCCGCCCTCACCGTTGCGCCAGCCGTCCGCGATGTGGCGCAAGCAATCGGCATTGCCAATGCCTCGACCGAAAGCGCCTTGGCGGCGGGGCTTGTGATGGGTGTCATGATCATCCCCTTCGTTTCCTCGATGGCGGACGACAGCATTGCCGCCGTGCCGCAAGCCATGCGCGACGGCAGCCTCGCGATGGGCGCAACCCGCGCCGAAACCATCCGCAAGGTGCTCATCCCCGCCGCTCTGCCCGGCATTGTCGCGGGCATCATGCTGGCAGTCAGCCGCGCGATTGGCGAAACGATGATCGTCGTCATGGCGGCCGGTGCTTCTGCCAACCTCACGGCCAACCCGTTCGCATCGATGACGACAGTCACCTTCCAGATTGTAGCGATGCTCACCGGCGAAGGCAGCTTCGATCACCCCGCGACGCTTTCTGCTTTCGCGCTCGGCATGGTGCTGTTCCTTGTCACGCTGACGTTGAACTTCATCGCCCTGCGCGTGGTGAAGCGCTACCGCGAAGCCTACGAGTAGGCCCATTCCCATGTCGACCGACAACACGTCCGCCCTCGAGGATCTTCGCGCAAGCCGTCAGGCGCGCATGGAGGCCGGCCTTGCACGCCGCTTCCGCGCAGACCGCTGGTTTCGCATCGCGGGGCTCGGCGCCGTCAGCTTTTCCGCGCTCATCCTCGTGTTCCTGCTCGTCTCCATGGCCTCCAGTGGCTGGGCTGGCTTTCACCGTACCGAGCTGCGCTTCTCCGTTCCTGTCCACGGCCATATAGAAATCGACCCGGCACGGCTCGCCCAACCCGATCCGCTGGGAGGGCTGGAATCGGCCGGACTGCCCGGCATCGTCAATGCAGCCGCGGTGCAGGCCTTGGGCCCCGGCGGTGACAGCCTGCTGGATAGCGGCGCCTGGCGCGATGTCGGCGCAACACTGATCGCCAATCCTTCGCTCCTCATGAGCAACGAGATCACCGTATCCCTGCCCGCGAGCGACGACCTCGCCAATGCCCTGCGCGGCGGCGGTGATGCAGCCCTGCAGAAGGTGGCGGGCGATCTTTCGCGCAAGGGCGTGCTGGTGCGTGCTTTCGATACCGGCTTCCTTGTCCGCGCCGATGCCACCAATCCGCAGAGCGTGGGCATCTGGGGGGCGCTCAAAGGCTCGATGATGACGATGTTCATCACGCTCGTTCTGGCGTTCCCGGTGGGCGTGCTTTCGGCGCTCTATCTGGAAGAGTACGCCCCGCGCGGCCGCTGGACCGATCTGATCGAGATCTCGATCAACAACCTCGCGGCGGTGCCGTCGATCATCTTCGGCCTCCTTGGCCTTGCCGTGTTCCTTGCCGTGTTTCCCAACTACCGCTCGGCCCCGCTGATCGGCGGCATGACGCTTGCGCTGATGACCATGCCCGTCATCGTCATTTCCGGACGCAACGCCATCAAGTCGGTCCCGCCCTCGATCCGAGACGCCGCGCTCGCCATGGGCGCGAGCCCGGTGCAGGTCGTGTTCCACCACGTCCTCCCGCTGGCCCTGCCCGGCATTCTCACCGGCACGATCATCGGCATGGCCCGCGCGCTGGGTGAAACCGCACCGCTGCTGATGATCGGCATGCGCGCCTTCGTCGCCAGCCCGCCGAGCGATTTCACCTCGCCCGCCACGGTGCTGCCGGTGCAGATCTTCCTGTGGTCGGACGAGATCGACCGCGGCTTCATCGAACGCACCAGCGCTGCAATTGTCGTGCTGCTGATCTTCCTCCTCGTGATGAACGGCATCGCGATCTACCTTCGCAACCGCTTCGAGAAACGGTGGTAACATGAACGCTCCTGTCCCGGCTGCTGAAGCGGCGAACTCGTCCGCAGCGCCCGTTTTTCCCGATCCGGTCAGCCCCTCGAAAATCAGCGCGCGCGGCGTTTCGGTCTATTATGGCCAGAAGCGCGCGATTGATGACGTGTCGATCGAGATCCCCAAGAACTACGTCACCGCGTTCATCGGCCCCTCGGGTTGCGGCAAATCGACATTCCTGCGCAGCCTAAACCGCATGAACGATACGATCCCCGGCGCCCGCGTGGAAGGTGAGATCCTGCTCGACGGGATGGACATCTACCGCTCGGCGATGGACGTCGTGCAACTGCGCGCGCGCGTCGGGATGGTGTTCCAGAAGCCAAACCCGTTCCCCAAGTCGATCTACGAAAATATCGCCTATGGCCCGCGCATCCACGGCATTGCGGCAAGCAAGGGCGAGCTTGATGGTATCGTCGAGCAATCGCTCCAGCGCGCTGGCTTGTGGGATGAAGTGAAGGACCGCCTTGGCGATAGCGGCACCGCACTCTCGGGCGGCCAGCAGCAGCGCCTGTGCATCGCGCGCGCGATCGCGGTCGATCCCGAAGTCATCCTGATGGACGAACCCTGCTCTGCGCTCGATCCGATCGCCACAGCGCGCATCGAGGAACTGATCGACGAACTGCGCGGCCGCTATGCCATCGTCATCGTCACCCACTCGATGCAGCAGGCCGCGCGCGTCTCCCAGCGCACCGCGTTTTTCCATCTCGGCAAGATCGTCGAATACGGTACAACCTCGGACATCTTCACCACCCCGCGTGAAGAGCGGACCAAGGACTACATCACCGGCCGATATGGCTAGGCCGCACGGATAAGGAACTGCGATGGCTGAGCATACCGTCAAGGCGTTTGACGAGGACATCACACGGCTGCGCGGCCTTGTTGCCGAGATGGGCGGCCTTGCCGAGCTTTCCGTGGCCGAAGCGATGGATGCGCTCGTCACCGGGAACCAGGACCTTGCCGACGGTGTGATCGCCCGTGACAAACGCATCGACCAGCTTGAAGGCGAAGTCGACCGGCTGTCCGTCCGCGTGCTCGCCCTGCGTGCGCCCATGGCCGATGACTTGCGCGAGGTGATCGCCGCACTCAAGATCGCCGGCGTTATCGAGCGCATCGGCGACTATGCGAAGAACATTGCCAAGCGCGTCGGCCATATCGAGGGCCGCAAGCGGTTCGAGCCGCTGACCCTGCTGCCGGTGATGAACGAACTGGCCGGCGACATGGTTCACGACGTGCTGACCGCATATGCCGCGCGCGATCCCATCGCCGCCTCCGAAATCGTCAAGCGCGACGCAAAGGTCGATGCCTTCTACGATAGCGTGTTCCGCAACTTCGTGTCGTACATGGTGGAAAACCCGGCCACGATCAGCTCGGTCGCGCAGCTGATGTTCGTTGCCCGCAATATCGAGCGGATCGGCGATCATGCCACCAACATCGCCGAAATGGTCTACTACGCCGCAACTGGCACCTACCTGCCCGAGCGCGACGACGTAATCCCACCGGCCTGATGATCCTCCGTCACGACCGCGTAACAATTGTCGTGTCTGCGCAAAGTCACTGTCAAGACTGACGCATCAGGGGGTATCGATGTCCGCGCCGAAGCTGCTGCTGGTAGAGGATGATACCGCGCTTGCCGAACTGGTCGAGTACCGGTTTCGCGGCGAAGGCTACGATGTGCGTACCACCGACGATGGTGACGAAGCCCTGCTGCTCGCCGCCGAGGATACTCCCGATCTCGTGCTGCTGGACTGGATGATCGGCGGCACCAGCGGGATCGAGGTCTGCCGCCGCCTGCGCCGCAACAAGGCGACTGCGCACGTACCCATCATCATCCTCACCGCCCGCAGCGACGAGGATGACCGCGTGCGCGGGCTCGAAACCGGTGCTGACGACTATGTCACCAAGCCGTTCTCTCCGCGCGAACTGATCGCGCGGGTCGGCGCTGTGCTGCGGCGTGTGCGCCCGGCGCTAGCTGGTGAGACGATCACCGTCGGCGATCTCGCGCTCGATCCCACGGCCCACCGCGTCACCCGGCGCGGTGAGGCGATCAAGATCGGTCCCACGGAATTCCGTTTGCTCCGCCACTTCATGGAGCACCCGGGCCGCGTATTCTCCCGCGGGCAACTGCTCGATGCGGTCTGGGGCAGCGGAAGCGACATCGAACTGCGCACGGTGGACGTCCACATCCGCCGCCTGCGCCAGGCCATCGCGATCCCCGGCGCAGCCGATCCGGTGCGCACCGTGCGCTCTGCCGGCTACGCGCTCGAAGGGGTCTAAACCCCCAGAAGCGGGGTGATATCGAGGTTCTGGATCGTGATCCAGTGGTTCACGTAGTTCGCGTAGTAGAGCCAGAACAGCACAGTCGAGAGCACCGAAGCCCGCAGAATGATGCGGCGCGGGTTGAAGTTTGCCGGGGCGCTCGGCGCTTGTCCGGGCACTTTTGCCACCCCCATCTCGTCCGCTGTGCGCACGCCGAAAGGCATCACGAGAAAGGCCGAAAGGACCCAGAACAGCGCCCAGATCGCGATGATCGACGTCAACTTCATGTGCCTCAACCTTCCCGCAGCATGACCTGGACGACCGGCTTCTTGCCCGACCAGCGCTGCGCCGCGCGCCGCACCGTCAGCCGCACAGTTTCGGCAATCGCCGCCCGGTCGCGCGCCTTCTCACCCTTCAGCGTCCCCAGCGCCTTGGCAACATCGCCCTGCGCTTCGGCCACGAACTCTTCCATGTCTTCTTCCAGCGGCAGGCCGACCGCCGCGATCTCGATGGCGGACTTGAGCTTGCCAACCGGCGAAACCGCGAGCGCCGCCACGACGACGCCGCTTTCTGCCAGCTTGCGCCGCTGCCCCATTGCACCGCCATCTGCCGGTGCAATTATGTCGCCATCAAGCACAAGTCGCCCGGCGCGTACTTCGGCGAGCTTTGCAGGCCCGTCGGGTGCGAGACGCACCACATCACCGTTCTTCTGGACAATGGTGCGCTTGATACCGCTTGCCTTGCCCAGGCGTGCCTGCTCCGCCATGTGGCGCATCTCGCCATGCACAGGCACGAGGATTTCCGGCCTGATCCAGCTGTAGAGCGCTTCCAGCTCAGGCCGTCCCGGGTGCCCCGAAACGTGAATCATGCCCTGCCGGTCGGTCAGGATTTCCACGCCCTTGGCCGCCAACTGGTTTTGGATGCGCCCGATGGCAAGCTCGTTGCCGGGGATCTGGCGGCTCGAGAAGACCACGGCATCGCCCTTCTCAAGCCGGATCGGGTGGCTGTCCGAAGCAATCCGGGCCAGCGCCGCGCGCGCCTCGCCCTGCCCGCCGGTTGCCAGCACAAGAACTTCGCCTCGCGGCAAGTCCATCGCGTCGTCCATCCGCACGATGTCCGGGAAGTTCTTGAGGTATCCGCTCGCTTGCGCCACGCCGATGATGCGGTCGAGCGATCGTCCCGCCACGCAGAGCTGCCGCCCGGTCGCCACCGCCACCTCGGCTAGCGTCTGCAATCGCGCCACGTTGGAGGCGAACGTCGTCACCACCACGCGCTTGCCCTTGAGGCCCTTCACCATCTCCATCAGACCGTCGCGCACCGCGCCTTCGGAGCCGGAGGGCTTGGGATTGAACACGTTGGTCGAATCGCAGACGAGCGCGAGCACACCTTCGTCGCCCAGCGCGGTCAGTTCGCCTTCGGTCGCAGGCACTCCGATCAGCGGCTCGTCATCCAGCTTCCAGTCGCCGGTGTGGAACACGCGGCCATGCGGCGTCTCGATCACCAGCGCATTGCCCTCGGCAATCGAGTGCGCCAGCGGCACATAGCGAATGTCGAACGGCCCGATGCTCAGCGAACCATCGTTGGGCACCACATTCAGCGTCACGTCTTTGGAAAGCCCCGCCTCGGCCAGCTTCTCAGCCACCAGCCGCGCGGTGAACGGCGTCGCATAGAGCGGCACGCCCAGATCTTGCGCGAAATAGGGCACCGCGCCGATATGGTCCTCATGCGCGTGGGTCAGCACCACGCCGAGCAGATCCTCCCGCCGGTCCTCGATGAACGACAGGTCCGCGAAAACAAGGTCCACGCCCGGATAGTACGGATCGGCAAAGGTCATGCCGAGATCGACCATCAGCCACTTGCCGTTGCAGCCGTAGAGATTGACGTTCATGCCGATCTCGCCCGATCCGCCGAGCGCGAGAAACAGCAATTCCTTACCGGGTTTCACAATAATTCCAATATACTAGTGGCTCAGAGGCCAAGGGCTCGCCGCAAATGCGATGGTCAGCGTGCGGCAACGCGTTCGGCCAGAATGGCAATGCCATCCAGCGTCAGGTCCGTATCGACATGGTCGAAAATCGAGGTGTGCTGGTCGAACAGCACCGCCAGCCCGCCGGTGGCAACCACCTTGGCAGGACGTCCGATTTCTTGACGCAAACGCGATATCAGGCCTTCCATCATGGCCACATAGCCCCAGAACACGCCGATCTGCATCTGATCTTCAGTGTTACGGCCGATCACGCTGCGGTTGTTGCCCTGTGGCGGCGCGATGGCGATGCGCGGCAGCTTGGCCGCCGCCGTTACCAGCGCATCTAGCGAGAGGTTGATGCCCGGCGCGATGATGCCGCCCTTGTAGGCCCCGTTTGCATCGACCACGTCGAAAGTGGTCGCAGTCCCGAAGTCCACGACGATCAGGTCGCCCTCATACTTCGCATGCGCCGCCACGGTGTTCACCGCGCGGTCTGCACCCAGCGAGCGCGGCTGTTCGACATCGGCGACAAAACCCCACTCCACCGGCGGCTGCCCGGCGACCAGCGGGTCGATACCGAAATACTTCTGCCCCAGCACCTGCAGGTTGTGCAACGCGCGCGGCACCACTGTGGAAATGAGGATCTGTCTCACGCGGTCAGGATCAAAGCCCTGTAGCTTCATCAACTGAAGGAGCCACACCGCATACTCGTCCGCCGTGCGCCGCGGATCGGTCGCCACGCGCCAGCGCGAACGGATCTCCCGCCCGTCGAACAGCGCGAACACGACGTTGGTATTGCCAACGTCAACCGCCAGAAGCATCTTGTCCTCCTACGTCAGAGCGGCTTGCGCCGATAAGCTCGACGTCTCCAGCGTGGATCGCACGTACCGAGCCATCCGCCAAGCGCAGAAGGACGGCTCCGTCGGGCTCCAGCCCTGCAAATCCGCCGATCACGTGGCCTTCTTCGCTGAGGTTTACCCCCAGTAGCGTACCTTTGGGGAGCGAACGGACAAGCCATGCCTCGCGGAGCATCGGCCAGCCGCCTGCATGCCATGCCGTGAGGTCCTCCGCCCAGGTTTCGGCCAGCGCAGATGCAAAGGCATCGCGGCTCACGTCGTAGCCAAGCCCTGCCAGCGATGCGGTCTTGCGGCCCGGCACATCCGGAGCTTCGGCGAGGTTGACGCCGATACCAACGACGACGGCATCGCGCTGCCGCTCCAGCAGAATCCCGCAAAGCTTGGCTTCGCCCACCAGCAGGTCGTTCGGCCACTTTAGGACCAGCCCGGACAGTGCCGGAACCACCGCCATCAGCGCCCGGTGCACGCTGAGCCCGGCCACTAAAGCCAAAGTTTGCGGCAAAGCCTCGGCATCGCGTAGGGCAACCGCGGTCGACCCCATGAAGTTGCCGAAGCCATCGGTCCAAACCCGCCCGGCGCGCCCGCGCCCGGCCGTCTGCCGGTCTGCTACCAGCCACTGCCCTTGAACCGGAGCTTCGCCGTGCGATAGCCGCTCCAGCAGCGCCGAATTGGTCGAGGCGGTCTCCGCCACCACCCTGATCAAGGGGTCAGGCACCGGAGGCTCAGCCGATCACGCGATGTGGAAGAGCGCGGCGGCCGCGTTGCCCGCCAGCACGCCCAGCGACTTCGTGAGCAGGTAACCGAGCGGCGAAATCGCGACGACCGAAACGAAAAGCAGCACCCGCTGCGCCATGTCGCTCTGGCCGGTCACCACATCGGTAGCCTCGTCGAAGTACATCACCTTGACGACCTTGATGTAGTAGAACGCACCGATCACCGAGGCAGCGATACCGATGGCGGCGAGCGAAAGCAGACCCGCCTGCACTGCCGCCTGGAACACCACGAACTTGCCCCAGAACCCGAACAGGGGCGGGATGCCCGCAAGGCTGAACATCACGGCAGCCAGCGCCAGCGCCAGCATTGGCCGGGTCTTCGACAGGCCTGCCATCGCTGCAATGGATTCAACCGGCGCCCCGTCCGCATCGCGCAGCATCAGCACCGCAACGAAGCCTGCGACCGACATCGCAACATAGATCGCGAGGTAGACCAGCATCGCCGCCGCACCCGCCTGGTTGGCGCAGGCAAGGCCGATCAGCATGAAGCCGACGTTGTTGATCGAGGAATAGGCCAGCAGCCGCTTGATGTTGTCCTGCCCGATCGCACCCAGCGCACCGATGACGATCGAGAGCAGCGCGACAAAGATCACGATCTGCTGCCACACGCCCGGCTGCGAACCGAACGCAAACAGGCTGACGCGCATCAGGAGACCGAGTGCTGCCACCTTGGGCGCGATCGCGAAGAAGGTCGTAACCGGGGTCGGCGCGCCCTCGTAGACGTCCGGCGTCCACATGTGGAACGGTGCTGCACTCACCTTGAAGGCAAGGCCCGCGAGCACGAAGACGACGCCGAACACTGCACCGGTCGAGAGTGTGCCTGCCAGCGCGCCGTGGATTCCGGCGAAGCTCGTGCTGCCGGTGAAGCCATATGTCAGGCTGATGCCGTAAAGCAGGATACCCGAGGCAAGCGAGCCCAGCACGAAGTACTTGAGGCCCGCCTCCGCCGAACGCTCATCGCTGCGCAGGAACGAAGCGAGAACGTAGGCGGCAAGGCTGTTCAGTTCGAGTCCGATGTAGAGCGCGAGCATGTCGGTCGCCGAGACCATCATGCCCATGCCCATCGATGCGAGCAGCACGAGCAGCGGAAATTCCGCGCGCATCGCCTTCTCGCGCTCGAAGAACGCCGGAGCGACGATCAGCGTGACCGCTGCGCCGATGTAGATCAGCAGCTTGCCAAACGCGGCAAAGGCATCGCCCGAGAACTGGCCGTTCCAGGCACTCGCCGCGGGGCCCATCACGGCCTGCGTCAGCGCAGGCACGGTCAGCACCGCGCAGACGGTGAGCACGGCAACCGCCGCAATCGAGATCACCCGCGAAGCCTTGTCACCACCCCAGGCGGCAGCGAGCAGCAGGATCAGGCTGGAAACGCTGAGGACTTCCTCGGTCCCGGTGATCGCCAGCGAACGGAGCAGTTCCATCAGCGTGCTCCCTCGTGCCGGGCCGCGTGAGCGGCTTGTTCACCGTGTTCCATTGCATCCCCATGTTCATGTGTCGCAGCGGCAGGCGGCATGGCCGCCAGCTGCACATCGGCATCGCCCCTCGGCCGCGCTTGCGCCAGCCGCGCATCCAGCGCCGCGATATCCTTGCGCATCGGCGCGAGGAAGGTTTCCGGATAGACGCCCATCCACAGCACCACGGCTGCCAGCGGGATCATCATCGCCCATTCGCGCTTGTCGAGATCGGGCATGGCGGCCGCGTCCTCGTTCTTCTGCACCCCGAACACCACGCGGCGATAGAGGTAGAGCATATAGGCCGCGCCGAGGATGATGCCGGTGGTGCAGATCAGCGCCACCCAGCTCGACTGCGCGTAGATGCCCATGAGCGAGAGGAACTCGCCAACGAAGCCGCTCGTGCCCGGCAGGCCAATCGAGGCCATCGTGAACAGCATGAAGAACAGTGCATAGGCGGGCATGTTGATCGCCAGCCCGCCGTAGCGGTCGATCTCACGCGTGTGCAGCCGGTCGTAGATCACGCCCACGGCAAGGAACAGCGCGCCCGCCACAAGACCGTGGCTGAGCATGATCAGCATCGAGCCTTCCAGCCCCTGCCGGTTGAACGCGAACAGCCCCACCGTGACAATCGCCATGTGCGCGACCGAGGAATAGGCGATCAGCTTCTTGATATCGTGCTGCACCAGCGCAATCAGCGAGGTGATCACCACCGCAGCCATCGAAAGCCCCCAGACCAGCGGCGCGAACTGCGCGCTCGCCTCAGGGAACATCGGCAGCGAGAAGCGAATGAAGCCGTAGCCGCCCATCTTGAGCAGCACGCCCGCCAGGATCACCGAGCCCGCAGTAGGCGCCTGCACGTGCGCGTCGGGCAGCCAGGTGTGCGTCGGCCACATCGGCATCTTCACCGCAAAGCTCGCGAAGAGGGCCAGCCAAAGCCAAGTCTGCGCCTTCACCGGGAAGCTGTAGGCCATCAATGTCGGGATATCGCTCGTGCCCGCCTCGTTCACCATCCACATCATCGCGATCAGCATCAGCACCGATCCGAGCAACGTGTAGAGGAAGAACTTGTAGCTGGCGTAGATGCGGTCCGCCCCGCCCCAGATGCCGATGATGAGGTACATCGGGATCAGGCCGGCTTCGAACATGATGTAGAACAGGAACAGGTCCTGCGCGGTGAAGACGCCGATCATCAGCGTCTCCATGATGAGGAAGTTGGCGTAATATTCGCCCGCGCGCTTCTCGATCGCGTTCCAGCTTGCACCGATGCAGATCGGCATGAGGAACACGGTGAGCGCGATCAGCAGCAGCGCGATCCCGTCGATACCGAGCTTCCATTCAAAGCCGGCGAAGATCGAGGCATGCTCCTGGAACTGCCAGGTCGGCCCGCCGATCTGGTAGTGCGACCACAGCACCGCGCCCAGCACGAGATCAAGCAGCGTCACCGCCAGCGCGATCATCCGCGCGCTCTCGCGTCCGGCCATGAGGCAGGCCACCGCGCCGACCAGCGGCACGAGGAGCATCAAGCTGAGAATTGGAAACCCGATCATCGTGCAATCACCCAGCTGACCGCGCCGACAAGGCCGACGAGCATGACCAGCGCATAACTGTTGAGGTATCCGGACTGCAGGCGCACCGCGATCCGGCTGCTCCGGGCGACCACCCAGGCCGCGCCATTGGGGCCAAAGCGGTCGATGATCCCGATATCGCCTTGCTGCCAGAACACCC
Source organism: Novosphingobium sediminis (assembly GCF_007991615.1). Taxonomy (GTDB): domain Bacteria; phylum Pseudomonadota; class Alphaproteobacteria; order Sphingomonadales; family Sphingomonadaceae; genus Novosphingobium; species Novosphingobium sediminis. The sequence goes on from NZ_BJYR01000005.1 coordinate 23,204, forward strand.
GGCCGAGCGCCATCGCAGGCTTCACGAAGACCGCGTTGTAAAGCTCGTCGAAGTACCACTTGTTGTAGACGAAGCGGTAGAGCGGCCCGATCGCCGCGCTGAACGCCGCCGGAATGCCCGGATTGGCGATATAGGCCACATAGGCCCCGGCAAGGCCGGCCACCATTACCGCGAACGGCGCCCACTTCACCCACTCCGGCACGCCGTGCATCGCGTGGATCAGGTGCTCGCTGAAGGCCACGCTGTTCTTCCAGAACTCGCCCTCGCCTTCGCTGATGAACGAGCCGTGGAACACGAAGCCCGCGAGAACCGCACCGACCGAGAGCAGCACCAGTGGCAGCAGCATGACCAGCGGGCTTTCATGCGGATGATAGCCGCCGGTCCCGTCAGAGGCATGGCCGTGCGCATGGTGGTCATCGTGGCCATGTGCGTGGTCATCATGACCATGCCCATGCGCATCATGCACCGCGTGCTGGATATGCTCGCTCTGCTCCCAGCGCGGCTTGCCCCAGAACGTCAGGAACATCAGGCGCCACGAATAGAAGCTCGTCAGCAGCGCCGCAAAGATGCCCATGAAGAAACCAAAGTGGCCCGGAGCCGTCCCGCTGGCATAGGCAGCCTCGAGGATCGAATCCTTCGAATAGAAGCCTGCGAAGCCGAACACATCGACAATGCCAACGCCGGTGATCGCCAGCGTGCCCATCATCATCGCCCAGAAGGTGATCGGGATGTGCTTACGAAGGCCGCCGTAATAGCGCATGTCCTGCTCGTGGTGCATCGCATGGATCACCGAGCCCGCGCCGAGGAACAGCAGCGCCTTGAAGAAGGCGTGAGTGAACAGGTGGAACATCGCCGCACCCGGCGCACCGACGCCCGCCGCCACGAACATGTAGCCCAGCTGCGAACAGGTCGAATAGGCGATGACGCGCTTGATGTCCCATTGGGTCGTGCCGATGGTGGCAGCAAAGAACAGCGTCGCCGCGCCGACATAAGTCACCACATGCATCGCCGTCTCGCTCGTGGCGAACATTGGCGAGAGGCGGCAAACCATGAACACGCCTGCGGTCACCATGGTCGCCGCGTGAATCAGCGCCGAAACCGGGGTCGGGCCTTCCATCGCGTCCGGCAGCCAGGTGTGCAGGCCCAGCTGCGCCGACTTGCCCATCGCGCCGATGAACAGGAGGATGCACAGCACCGTCATCGTATCGAAGCGATGGCCGAGGAAGCCGATCGTGCTGCCCGCCATGCCCGGCGCTGCCGCCAGGATCGCGGGGATCGAGACGGTGCCGAACACCAGGAACGTGCCGAAGATACCCAGCATGAAGCCGAGGTCGCCCACGCGGTTGACCACGAAGGCCTTCATCGCGGCCGCGCTGGCGCTGGGCTTGCGGAACCAGAACCCGATCAGGAGGTACGAGGCAAGGCCCACGCCTTCCCAGCCGAAGAACATCTGGACGAGGTTGTCCGCCGTCACCAGCATCAGCATCGCGAAAGTGAACAGCGAGAGGTAGGCGAAGAACCGCGACTGGTCGGGCTCCTCATCCATGTAGCCCCATGAGTACAGGTGGACGAGCGCCGAGACGCTGGTCACAACCACCAGCATGATCGCGGTCAGCGTATCCACGCGCAGCGCCCACTGGAAGTCGAGATCGCCCGAGCGCACCCACTGGAGCACCGGCGTCACGCTTTCCTGCGCACTGCCGTTCAGGAACGAGATGAAGATCGGCCACGAAAGCGCGCAGCTGGCAAACAGCGCGAGCGTCGTCACGAGCTTCGCCGGCACCTTGCCGATCAGCCGGGCGCCAAGTCCTGCGACCAGCGCTGCCAGCAGCGGCAGGAATACGATAAATTGGATCGGATGCACGGCCCCGTTACCCCTTCATCCGATTGACGTCATCAACCGCAATCGTGCCGCGTCCGCGGAAGTAGATCACGAGAATGGCAAGCCCGATGGCTGCCTCTCCCGCCGCCACAGTCAGCACGAACATAGCGAAGATCTGGCCGACGAGGTCGTGCAGGAACGCGCTGAACGCGACGAAGTTGATGTTCACCGCCAGCAGGATCAGCTCGATCGCCATCAGGATGACGATCACGTTCTTGCGGTTGAGGAAGATGCCCAGCACGCCAAGCACGAACAGGATCGAGCTGACGGCCACATAGTGTTCGATACCAATCACAGCGTCACCCCCTGGCCGACAACCGGCTTGACGTTGACCGTCGCCTCTTCCGGACGGCGCGCAATCTGGCGGCCCACATTCTGCCCGCGCGTATCGCCGCGCTGGCGGTGCGTCAGCACGATCGCGCCAATCATGGCGACAAGCAGGATGATCCCCGCCGCCTCGAACAGGAACAGGTAGCGCGTGTAGAGCAGCGCACCGATCGCGGCCGTGTTGGAAAGCCCTTCCGGGGTCGCCGCATTGCCGCTCGACACGCCAAGCTGCAGTGCGCCGGCGTGCCAGACGCCGAGGCCAAGGCCGAGTTCGACGAGCAGCACCAACGCGATCAACAGCCCCAGCGGCGCATTCTTGATGAACCCGGCGCGCATCTCCGAAAAGTCGATGTCGAGCATCATCACGACGAACAGGAACAGCACCGCGACCGCACCAACGTAGACAATGACGAGCAACATCGCGATGAATTCGGCGCCGATCAGCACCATCAGCCCCGCCGCGTTGAAGAACGCGACGATGAGCCAGAGCACGGAATGAACCGGATTGCGGGCGAAGATCACGGAGATCGCGCTGAACAGCATGATCGCCGTAAACATGTAAAAGGCGAAGGCCTGGATCATGATCTGAAATCCATTTGGGGGCGGCCCCTAGCGGTACGGTGCATCGGCTTCAAGGTTCGCGGCGATGGCCCGCTCCCACTTGTCCCCGTTGGCGAGCAGCTTGGCCTTGTCGTAAAGCAGCTCCTCGCGCGTTTCGGTCGCGTATTCGAAGTTCGGACCCTCGACGATGGCATCGACCGGGCAGGCTTCCTGGCAGAAGCCGCAGAAGATGCACTTGGTCATGTCGATGTCGTAGCGCGTGGTGCGGCGCGATCCGTCGTCCCGCGGTTCCGCCTCGATGGTGATCGCCTGCGCCGGGCACACCGCCTCGCACAGCTTGCACGCGATGCAGCGCTCTTCGCCGTTGGGATAGCGGCGCAGCGCGTGCTCACCGCGGAAGCGGGGCGAAAGCGGGTTCTTCTCGAACGGGTAGTTGATCGTCGCCTTGGGCTTGAAGAGGTACTTCAAGGTCAGCCAGTGCGCCTTCACGAACTCCCACAGCGTGAAGCTCTTGATGATCTGTCCAAGCGTCATTGCCCGAAATCCACTTCGCTGTCCTCGTCCTTCGGCGGCTTGCGGCTAGGGTCCACGCACGAACCCGTCACGAACCAAGTCGGCTTGATCAGCGCTGGCCGTTCCTGACGGGAAAGCACGAGACCCGCCACGCCCTTGTCCAGATCAATATTCGTCAACTCGACCCACAACCAATGATCGGAACCGTTCTCCAACGTCTGCCGCAGTGAATAAGGCCAGAGCAACCGGCGCGCCTCGGTCGGGCCTTGCGCCCCCTTCAAGGGACCCGGCTTGCCCGTCTCGACCGAGTAGCCGGTCAAATCGTCGCCGCGATAGGCAAACAGGTCGGCCTTGCTCAGATCATCCGGCTGCGCCACCGGAAAGCTGACCGCGAAGGGAGCAGCCCCCCGCGTAGACTCCCAAGCCGCCTGGGTCGGCTCGCTCAGCGTCGACAGCTTGGCCGGCGGATCGTCGAACGTGCACTGGAATGTCGCCACCGCCGAGGCGGCGGCAAGCATGGCAAGCCCAATCATGCCGCAACCCCATACCGCGTCGCCATCAGATACCCACTGATCGCGAACACGAAGAACAGCGACAGCGGCAGGAACACCTTCCAGCCCAGCCGCATCAGCTGGTCATAGCGGTACCGCGGCACGGTCGCCTTCACCCAGCTGAAGATGAAGAAGAAGAACAGGATCTTGAGCAGCAACCACACCAGCCCCGGCACCAGATAGAGCACCGGAATATCGAGCGGCGGCAAGTACCCGCCCCAGAACAGCGTGGCGTTCAGCGTGCACATCAGCAGCACGTTGGCATATTCGCCAAGCCAGTAGAGCGCGAAGGCCATCGACGAGTATTCGGTCTGGTAGCCCGCGACGAGCTCGCTCTCGGCTTCGGTCAGGTCGAACGGCGCGCGCGCGGTTTCGGCCATGCCGGAGATCAGGAACATCACCCAGACCGGGAACAGCAGCGGGTTCGCCACGAAGCCGTTGATGATCCAGACGTGGTCCTTCTGCGCCTTGACGATATCGTTCAGGTTGAACGAGCCCGCCCACAGCACCACGCAGATGAGGATGAAGCCGATCGAGACTTCATAGGAAATCATCTGAGCTGAAGCGCGCATCGCACTGAAAAACGGGTACTTCGAGTTGGACGACCAGCCCGCGATGACCACCCCGTAAACCCCCAGCGACGAGATCGCGAGGATATAGAGCAGGCCGACATTGATATCCGCCAGCACCGCGCCCGAATTGAACGGGATCACCGCCCAAGCCATCAGCGCCACGGTGAAGGTGATGATCGGCGCGATCAGGAATAGACCCTTGTTCGCCGCCGAAGGAATGATGGTTTCCTGCAGGAAGACCTTCAGGCCGTCCGCGAACGACTGGAGGATGCCAATCGGCCCCACCACGTTCGGCCCCTTGCGCAGCGCCATCGCCGCCCAGATCTTGCGGTCGGCATAGATCACGAGCGCCACGGCCAGCATGACCGGCAGCGCGATCAGCAGAATTTCGGCGATCGTCGAGACCGTCCAAGCCGCCTCGAACGAGAGGCCCGTCCACTGGAAAAACGGGATCATTCCGCGGCCTCCGCAAAGCTCTCACCATGGAGCAGTTCTGCCGAGCAGCGCTGCAGTGTCGGGCTCGAACGCGCGATGGCGTTGGTGAGGTAGTGGTCCTTGATCGGGTAGCCCGCGATCACGCCTTCCGCCTTCGCGCCAGCAGGTGCGGCAGGCAGCGCTCCATAGTCGGCAAGGCCTTCGGTGCCGAGCGCAGGCACTTCGGCGACCATCGCCGCGCGCAGTTGCTCAAAGCTGTCGAAGCCGACCGAGACACCCAGCGCATCGGCCATCGCGCGCAGGATCGTCCAGTCCTCGCGCGCATCGCCCGGCGCGTAGACCGCGCGTTCGGAATACTGCACCCGGCCCTCGGTGTTGACGTAAGTGCCGTCCTTCTCGGTGAAGGCAGCAGCCGGCAGGATCACATCCGCCGCATGCGCTGCCTTGTCGCCGTGATGGCCGATATGCACGATCATCGAACCGGCAAACGTGGTGTAATCCACCTCGTCCGCACCCAGCGAGATCACCAACTTCGGCTTCGCGGCCACCAGATCACCCAGCCCGCCCGGCTGAGCATATCCCAGCATCAGCCCGCCCATGCGGCTTGCCGCCATGTGCAGCACATTGAAGCCGTTCCACTCGTCGGTAACCAGCTTGAAGCGCTCGGCAAAGGCAAGGCCCGCTTCAAGCGCGCCCTTGGCCAGCCCAGCGCCGCCAATGATGATCGCAGGCTTCTTCGCCCCCTCGAACGCGGCGACAACTTCCGCCGGCACATCATTGAGAATGGCGGAATCTTCGCCGAGGAAAGTAGCCGGATAGGTCGGCTCCCACGCCGCGCCGATCACGAAGACCTTCGCGCCCTTCTTGGCCGCCTTGCGCAAGCGCGTGTTAACCAGCGGCGCTTCATCGCGCACGTGGCTGCCCACAATCAGGATCGCGTCCGCTTCCTCGATGCCGTTCAGCGTCGAGTTGAACGCCACTGCAGCCATGTTCGTCGTGGTATAGGCAAGGCCGGTCTGGCGGCCTTCGAGCAGGCTCGAACCCAGCGCGCGCGCCAGAGCCTTGGCCGCAAACATCGTCTCGCAATCAACCTGATCGCCAGCAACCACGGCAACCGAAGCGCCCGGATTGATCCTGGCGACAGCGTCAAACGCCTCGGCCCAAGTCGCGGCTGTCAGCTTGCCGTCCTTGCGCAGCCACGGCTTGTCGAGGCGGCGACGGGTCAGGCCGTCCACGACATAACGCGCGCGGTCCGAAAGCCATTCCTCGTTCACGTCATCGTTGACGCGCGGCAGGATGCGCAGCACTTCGCGGCCCCGGCTGTCGATGCGGATGTTGGAGCCGACCGCGTCGGACACATCGATGCCGAGTGTCTTCTTCAATTCCCACGGCCGCGCTTCGAACGCATAGGGCCGCGAGGTCAGCGCGCCGACCGGGCACAGGTCGATCACATTGGCCGAAAGCTCGTGCTTCGCCGCGCCTTCAAGGTACGTCGAAATCTGCATCGCTTCGCCGCGATAGAGCGCGCCGATCTCGTCCACGCCCGCGATCTCTTCCGAGAAGCGCACGCAGCGGGTGCAGTGGATGCACCGCGTCATCGTCGTCTTGATCAGCGGCCCCATGTACTTCTCGGTCACCGCGCGCTTGTTCTCGTCATAGCGCGAGGCACCGCGGCCATAGGCGACCGACTGGTCCTGCAAATCACACTCGCCGCCCTGATCGCAGATCGGGCAATCGAGCGGGTGGTTGATGAGGAGAAACTCCATCACCCCTTCCCGCGCCTTCTTGACCATCTCGCTGTCGGTGCGGATTTCCTGGCCTTCGGAGGCCGGCAGCGCGCACGAAGCCTGCGGCTTCGGCGGCCCGGGCTTCACTTCGACGAGGCACATGCGGCAATTGCCCGCGATGGACAGCCGCTCATGATAGCAGAACCGGGGGATTTCCTTCCCCGCCAGCTCGCACGCCTGCAGGACCGTCGCGCCCGCAGGAACCTCGAGCTCTACGCCGTCTACCTTGACCTTTGGCATTACTCTGCCGCCTCCGACATTTCTGGCCGAACATTTTCCTCGATCCGTCGTTCCAGCTCGGGCCGGAAGTGGCGGATCAGGCCCTGGATCGGCCAGGCGGCCGCATCGCCGAGCGCGCAGATCGTGTGGCCTTCTACCTGCTTGGTCACCTGCTGCAGCATGTCGATTTCCTCGACCGCCGCATCGCCGGTGCGCAGGCGTTCCATCACGCGCCACATCCAGCCGGTGCCTTCACGGCAAGGCGTGCACTGGCCGCAGCTTTCGTGCTTGTAGAAGTAGGACAGACGGCTGATCGCGCGGACGATGTCGGTGGACTTGTCCATCACGATCACCGCCGCTGTGCCGAGGCCCGAGCCGACCGCGCGCAGGCCATCAAAGTCCATCGGCGCGTCCCAGATTTCCGCTGCCGGAACGAGCGGCACCGAGGAACCGCCGGGGATCACCGCCAAGAGGTTGTCGCGCCCGCCGCGGATGCCGCCGCAGTGCTTCTCGATCAGCTCGCTGAACGGGATCGACATCGCTTCCTCGACCACGCAGGGCTTTTCGACGTGCCCGCTGATCTGGAAAAGCTTGGTGCCCTTGTTGTTGTCGCGCCCGAAGCTGGAAAACCATGCGGCACCGCGCCGCAGGATCGTCGGCGCAACCGCGATCGATTCCACGTTGTTGACCGTCGTCGGGCAGCCATAGAGGCCAGCACCTGCCGGGAACGGCGGCTTGAGGCGCGGCTGGCCCTTCTTGCCTTCGAGGCTCTCTATCATCGCGGTCTCTTCACCGCAGATGTAGGCGCCCGCGCCCCGGTGGACGAAGACGTCGAAGTCATAGCCCGAGCCCGAAGCGTTCTTGCCGATCAGGCCCGCGTCATACGCTTCCTGCACGGCAGCAAACAGCGTCTCGGCCTCGCGGATATATTCGCCGCGAATGTAGATGTAGGCCGCCCGCGCGCGCATCGCGAAGCCCGCGACAAGCGCGCCTTCGATCAGCTTGTGCGGATCGTGGCGGATGATCTCGCGGTCCTTGCACGAACCCGGTTCGGATTCGTCGGCATTGATGACGAGGAAGCTCGGACGGCCGTCCTTGCTTTCCTTGGGCATGAACGACCACTTCATGCCGGTGGGGAAGCCCGCACCGCCGCGCCCGCGCAGACCCGAGGCCTTGATTTCCTCGATGATCGCGTCCTGGCCGCGCTCCATCAGGGCCTTGGTGTTGTCCCAATCCCCGCGCGCTTGCGCCGCCTTCAGGTTCCACGGCTGGTAGCCGTAGAGATTGGTGAAAATCCGGTCCTTATCAGCGAGCATCGTTCGCTCCGTTCTTCGGCGCATCACCACGCGTCGCGAAGGCAATCAGCAGTGCGGCCACGCCAATAGCCCAGCTGCCGAGCGAGCCATTCCGCGCGAGATCGAGCATGCCCAGCGCCATCAACACGGCACCAACGGCGATCAGGATGTGCTTCATGCCCATCACCATTCCCCCCGGTAATCGTGGTTCGCATCAACCATCGCGGTCAGCGTCGTCGGCCCGCCGAGCGGCTCGACCGTGTGGCGCCCCGGCGCCTGCGTTCCGGTCTTGGGCTGCTTGCCCGCGGCGAGGTCATCGAGGATGCGCGTCATGTCCGCCGCGGTCAGGTCCTCGTAGTTGTCGTCGTTGATCTGGACCATCGGCGCGGAGGCGCAGTTGCCCATGCATTCCACTTCGGTCAGCGTGAACACGCCGTCGTCCGTCGTGTGGCCCTTGTGCAGCCCGCGCGCCTTGCACGCCGCCAGAATGTCGTCAGACCCGCGCAGCATGCACGGCGTTGTCCCGCAGACCTGCACGTGGAAGCGGCCGATCGGGGCGATGTTGTACATGGTGTAGAATGTTGCGACTTCGACCACGCGGATGATCGGCATGTCGAGCTGCTTGGCGACATATTCCATAACCGGAATCGGCAGCCAGCCCTGCGTGTTCTCTTCCGCGCCCACCTGGCGCTGCGCCAGATCGAGCAGCGGCATCACGGCGCTGCGCTGACGGCCAGCCGGATAGCGCGCGATGATCGTCTTGGCCTTCTCTGCATTCTCCGCCGACCACGCAAAGGCGCCCCAGCGCGCGCGCAGTTCGGGGGTATCAGGTTCGATATGACGGTCAGCCATCAGCGAATGAACTCCACGCGAGAGCACTTCTCGCCTTCGAAAGAATAGACCGCGACAACGTCGAACGGCTCGACCAGCGCCGAACCATCGGTCGCAGGTCCGCGCGTCACATGTTCGCGCATCAGCACGTAGGTGCCGATGGCCTGCGCATCGACGATCTCGGCATGGTTCTGCGGCCAGCGCGCAAACGCGGCGGCAAGGCCGGAACGCGTCCCTTCCTTGCCTTCCCGCACGACAGCCCCGCGATAGTTCGCCTCGCAGGCGTCGTCGGTCATGTACGAGACGTAAGTGTCCACGTCCTGCGCGTTGTAGGCGGCAATCATGGCCTTGGCGGTGGCGAGGTTGCTCACCGGTCGCACTCCCCGAAAACCACGTCGATGGCGCCGATGATCGCGGTCACGTCGGGCAGCATGTGGCCCTTGGTCATGAAGTCCATCGCCTGCAGGTGGCTGAACGCGGTCGGGCGGATCTTGCAGCGATAGGGCTTGTTGGTGCCGTCGCTCACCAGATAGACGCCGAACTCGCCCTTGGGGCTTTCCGTCGCGACATAGACTTCGCCCGCCGGCACGTGGAAGCCTTCGGTGTAGAGTTTGAAGTGATGGATCAGCGCTTCCATCGACTGCTTCATCTCACCGCGCTTGGGCGGCACGACCTTGCGGTCGGTGCTCGAAACCGGGCCTTTGGGCATTTCCGCAAGGCACTGCTTCATGATGCGGGCCGACTGGCGCACTTCCTCAACGCGGACCATGAACCGGTCATAGCAATCGCCGCGCGTGCCCACCGGCACTTCGAAGTCCATGCGGTCATAGACGTCGTAGGGCTGGCTCTTGCGCAGATCCCACGGAATGCCCGAGCCACGGATCATCGGACCCGAGAAGCCCCAGGCAATTGCATCATCGCGGCTGACAATGGCGATATCGACATTGCGCTGCTTGAAGATGCGGTTGTCCACCACAAGGCTCATCGCATCATCGAACAGCTGCGGCAGGCGCGTATCGAGCCAGTCGGCAATGTCGGTCAGCAGCTTGAGCGGCACGTCCTGATGCACGCCGCCGGGGCGGAACCACGCCGCATGCATGCGCGCGCCCGATGCGCGTTCGAAGAAGTTGAGGCAGTCCTCGCGGATCTCGAACAGCCACAGGTTCGGCGTCATCGCGCCGACGTCCATGACGTGGCTGCCGAGGTTCAGCATGTGGTTGCAGATGCGCGTCAGCTCGGCAAACAGCACACGCAAATACTGCGCCCGCAGCGGCACTTCGATGTTGAGCAGCTTCTCGACCGCCAGCACATAGGAGTGCTCCATCGCGAGCGGCGAGCAATAGTCCAGCCGGTCGAAATACGGGAGCGCCTGGAGGTAGGTCTTGTGCTCGATCAGCTTTTCGGTGCCGCGATGGAGCAGACCGACATGCGGATCGACGCGCTCGACGATCTCGCCATCGAGCTCCATCACCATGCGCAGCACGCCGTGCGCGGCCGGGTGCTGGGGCCCGAAGTTGATCGTGTAGTTGGTGATGACCTCGTCGCCGGTGGTGGGCGACTGTTCAAGGCTCAGGCTCATGCCTTGTTCCCTTCAGCCTTTTCATCGCCGGGCAGCACATAGTGTGCGCCTTCCCATGGGCTCATGAAGTCGAATTGCCGGAGGTCCTGCGCCAGCTCGACCTTCTCGTAGACGACGCGCTTGTCCTCTTCGGAATAGCGCAGTTCGACATAGCCGGTCAGCGGGAAGTCCTTGCGGAACGGATGGCCCTGGAAGCCGTAGTCCGTCAGGATGCGGCGCAGGTCCGGGTGTCCGGCAAACAGCACGCCGTAAAGGTCGTAGACCTCGCGCTCGTACCAGCTTGCGTTCGGCCACAGCCCGGTAACGGTTGGCACCGGAGTCGCCTCATCGGTCGAAACCTTGACGATCAGTCGGTGGTTCTTCGTCAGCGAGAGCAGGCAGTAGACCACCTCGAACCGCTCGGGCCGCGAGGGATAGTCCGCACCCGCGATGTCCATCAGTTGCTGGTATTCGTGGGTGTCGCGCAGCGCGCGCAGCACGTCCACGATCCGCTCGCGCACGATGTGGATGACGATTTCGCCATGCTGCTCGATCGCCGAAACAACGTCGGCACCCAGCGCGGCAGTCAGCGTTTCGAGCACCCCGTCGAAGGGCGAATAGCGCGGGGCGGAATGAAGCACGGTCATGTCAGCAAACCCCTCAGCGCTCGATCGTCCCGGCGCGGCGGATCTTCCGCTGCAGCTGCATCACGCCATAAAGCAGCGCTTCGGCGGTCGGCGGGCAGCCGGGGACGTAGATGTCGACCGGCACGATGCGGTCACACCCGCGAACCACCGAATAGCTGTAGTGGTAATAGCCGCCGCCGTTCGCGCAGCTGCCCATCGAGATGACGTACTTGGGGTCCGACATCTGGTCGTAGACCTTGCGCAGCGCCGGGGCCATCTTGTTGCACAGCGTGCCGGCCACGATCATCACGTCCGACTGGCGCGGAGAAGCGCGCGGGGCGACGCCGAAGCGCTCCATGTCATAGCGCGGCATGTTGACGTGGATCATCTCGACCGCGCAGCAGGCAAGGCCGAAGGTCATCCACCACAGCGAGCCGGTACGGGCCCACTGGAACAGTTCCTCGGTCGAAGTGACGAGGAAGCCCTTGTCCGAAACCTCGGCGTTCAGGCTGTCAAAAAACGCGGCATCGGGCGCACCGGGAAGGTCCGCCGCCGTTGCCGGGATGATCGAAGATTGCGGCGCAGAGGGTGTCATTGTGCTCATTCCCAGTCCAACGCCCCTTTCTTCCATGCGTAGATGAAGCCGATGACCAGTTCGAAGAGGAACACCATCATCGTGCCCCAGCCGGCCCAGCCGCTCTGCTTCAGGCTTACCGCCCAGGGAAACAGGAAGGCAGCTTCGAGATCGAAGATGATGAACAGGATCGCCACGAGGTAGAACCGCACGTCGAACTGGCTGCGCGGATCCTCGAACGCGGGGAAGCCGCATTCATATTCGCTGAGCTTTTCGGCGTTGGGGTTGTGCGCGCCCGTCAGCCGCGACACGCCCATGGGGAGGAACACGAAAACGCACGAAAGCGCCAACGCGATGCCCAGGAAGATGAGGATCGGCAGATATTGCGCGAGATAGGGCAGTGATTGGGCCAAGGGGCTGACTCGCCTGTTTCTATGTCGCCCGCGCCCTAGTCCCGGCAGGCGTCCCGCGCAAGTGCGGCATAGCCCGATGAGGCTCAAATATCTCGCTTTTGTCTGTGGATGACGGGCATTTCGGCAGTTTTCCGCGCCATCCGGCACTGCATACGAATGATCAGGAAGTGATAACGATTTGCAGTATCACAATCCTTGCCATAGGAAGACCGGCCAGGCAGCCAGCGCCAGCAAGGTCCCTAATGGTAGCATTGTGTCCGGCGTAATCCGCTGACCAGCGCGCCAAAGCACCGCCGCAATCGCCAGACCACCAAGGCTCGCCACCAGCAATGTATGGATCACGCCGAGCGGGCCGAGCCAAAGCCCGATCGCGCCCAGCAGCGGCGGATCGCCGCCACCGAGCCCCTCCTGCCCGCGCCACGCGAGATAGCCCTGCCCCAGCAGCCAAAGTGCCGCAAACCCGAACACCCCGCCCACCATCGACTGCACGAGGATCATCACGTCATTGGCCCAGTACCCCATGACCAGTGCGAAAAGCGCGCCGCTCGCCCCCAGCAGTGCAGAAAGCTGGCGCGGCAACCACAGGTGCCTCAAGTCCAGCATCGCCAGCAGCAGCAATTGCCAGCCAAGCAGCATCGCCCAGATCGGAAAGTAGCTGAGCAGCACGGCAATCGCGCCGATCAGCGCTGCGCCCACTTCGGATGCAAGCTGCCAGCGATCGATGGCCGAGCCGCACTCCCGGCACTTGCCGCCCTGGATCACCCAGGACAGCACCGGGATCAATTCAAAGGGTTCAAGCTGCTTGTCGCAGGTGTCGCAGGCCGAGCGGTCTGCCACGATTGGCCGCCCGTCGGGCAGGCGAATGAGTACGACGCCCATGAAGCTGCCGATCACCGCTCCGAGGACCATGGCAGCAAGGATGAAAACTACGGTCAAGCCCAACACCCTGCATAGCTTTGCGTCATGCGCGCGAATTGAATTCGTCATTCCCGAAGGCTACATGAAACGACACAGCCCGGGGCCTGGCGCGGTCCCTTAACACAGGAATAGTTTCCAATGGCCCAATTCTCCGCTGCCGATCCGGTTGTCATCCTGTCCTTCGCGCGCACCCCGATGGGCGCGATGCAGGGCGCCCTCGCAGATGTCTCCGCCACCCAGCTTGGCGCCACAGCCGTCAAGGCCGCGGTCGAGCGTGCCGGGATTGCGGGCGAGAAGGTCGACCGGATCTACATGGGCTGCGTCCTCCCCGCCGGGCTCGGTCAGGCCCCGGCGCGTCAGGCTGCGATCCATGCGGGGCTTCCCGCCTCGGTCGAGGCAACGACGGTCGGCAAGGTCTGCGGCTCGGGCATGCAGGCGATGATCATGGGCGCCGAAGCGCTCGCTTCGGGCAGCATCGACATGGTCGTCGCGGGCGGCATGGAGAGCATGACGAACGCACCCTACCTGCTCAAGAAGCACCGCTCGGGCGCGCGCATCGGCCACGATACGGCCTATGACCACATGTTCCTCGATGGCCTTGAAGATGCCTACGAGCCCGGCCGCGCCATGGGCACCTTTGCGCAGGATACCGCCAACGAATACCAGCTGACGCGCGAGCAGCAGGACGCCTACGCCATCGAATCCCTGCGCCGCGCCCAGACCGCGATTGCCGAAGGCGCTTTCGCCGCTGAAATCGCCCCCGTCACGGTCAAGTCGCGCGCCGGTGAGACCGTGGTCGATACCGACGAAGCGCCCGGCAAGGGCAAGCCGGACAAGATCCCGGCTCTCAAGCCCGCCTTCGCCAAGGACGGCACGATCACTGCGGCAACCTCATCGTCGATTTCGGACGGCGCCGCCGCGCTGGTGCTGACGCGCGAGAGCGTCGCAGCCGCCGATGGCCTGGCTCCGGTCGCCCGCGTCGTCGCCATGGCCGCGCATGCACAGGCGCCGAAGGACTTCACCACCGCTCCGGTGGGCGCAATCACCAAGCTGCTGGACCGCGCCGGTTGGAGCGTGGCGGACGTTGACCTGTTCGAAGTGAACGAAGCCTTCGCCTGCGTCGCCATGTTCGCGATGCACGACCTCGGCATCCCGCACGAGAAGATCAACGTCCACGGCGGCGCCACCGCGCTTGGCCATCCGATTGGTGCATCGGGCGCGCGCATCGTCACCACGCTCATCGGCGCGCTCCAGCGGCACGGCAAGAAGCGCGGCGTTGCAAGCCTCTGCATCGGCGGCGGCGAAGCGACAGCAGTCGCGATCGAGCTGGTCTAAGCGAGAATCCTTAGGGGCCTGCGAAAGCGGGCCCCTATTCCGCGCCCCAGACGGCGGCCTTGGCCACGAAGCCGCGCTTGCCGTCGATATCGAACTTGCACCAGGCCGGGCCGCAATCGCCCAGCTTGCCTGTCACACCGGGCTCAGCCCGCCACAGCAGACGGCCGGTGCCATCGGAATTCTCCCGGATTTCCGCGATTGCGCCCTTCACCGTGGCAGTACGCGCGCGTGTTAGGAACTGCGCGAGCATCCAGCCGCGCGCACCGTCGACATCCTGCACAAGGCGCCAGCCGCCAATGATCCGCAGCACCTTCATCGGCAGCCCCGCGCGAACATAGACCCAGCTGATGCGGTATTCGCGCCCCGGACCCACGCGCAGATTGGCAGGCTGGCCACGCAGCGAGGCCCAGTAGGGGCCACTATCGTCGTCTGCCGCGCGCGCGGGCGCGGACATCAGCGCCGAGAGCAGGATCAGGATCGCAAATCGCTTTCCGGGCAGGGGCACGCTCAACTTTCCTCCATCATCGCTGCCCGGTCTGCGATACAGCATTCGTCGAACCGGGCAACCGGGTGCTTGACCGGAAGCGTTGAGGCGGCATAGCGATAGGCCATGTCCGCTACCGCTCACAGCACCGACTACCGGCCCACTCGCCGGATCGAAGGACGCCCCCGCGTCTTCGTTACCCGCCGCCTGCTGCCCGAGACCGAGGCGCGCATGTCCGAGCTGTTCGACGTGACACTCAATCCCGACGACCGCCCGCTTTCGCAGGACGAAATCCGCGCCGCGATGCAGGAAGCGCATGTCCTTGTTCCTACCGTCACGGACCGCATCGACGCCGAACTGATCGCCTCTGCCGGCCCGCAGCTAGGCCTCATCGCCAGCTTCGGTGCGGGCACCGATCACATCGACCTTGCCGCCGCCCGCGCGCGGAAAATCCTCGTCACCAACACGCCCGGCGTCTTCACCGATGATACGGCAGACATGACGATGTCGCTGATTATCGCTGTTTCGCGCCGCCTTGCCGAAGGTGGCCGGGTGATCCGCTCGGGCGATTGGGCCGGTTGGGCGCCTTCCACGCTGCTTGGCCACCGCATTTCGGGAAAGCGCCTTGGCATCATCGGCATGGGCCGCATTGGCCAGGCCGTTGCCCACCGCGCCCGCGCCTTCGGGCTCGAGATCGTTTACAATAACCGCCAGCGCCTGCCCGAAGCGTTCGAGCGCATGGTGGGCGCGCGCTATGAGGGCGATATCGACACGCTGGTGCGCGAATCCGATATCGTCACGCTGCATTGCCCCTCCACGCCCGAGACGCACTTCATCATGGACGCGCGCCGCATCGCGCTGATGAAGCCCGAAGCCTATCTCGTGAACACCGCGCGCGGCGATGTGGTGGACGAAAACGCGCTGATCGAGGCGCTGCAGGCTGGCCGTATCGGCGGCGCCGGGCTCGATGTCTTCGCGCACGAACCCAAGATAGACCCACGCCTCCTCGCACTCGGCAACGTTTCGCTCCTCCCGCACATGGGCAGCGCAACTTTCGAGGGGCGAACCGCCTCGGGGGACAAGGTTATTGCCAATATCCGTTTCTGGGCCGATGGACATCGTCCGCCCGATCAGGTCCTCGAAGGCTGGGCGTAAGACCTAAGCGAATCGCGTGGGGGAGTAAGTCAATGAAGAAGGTCTTCGCGGTGGCTCTTGCCGCCGCCGCGCTCGCGCTGCCCGCGCTTGGCCACGCACAAGCCGCGGAAGCCGTCGATGCGGCCGATAGCGGTGATACTGCATGGCTGCTCGCCTCCTCGGCGCTCGTTCTGCTGATGACACTTCCCGGCCTCACGCTGTTTTACGGCGGCCTCGTCCGCGCGAAAGGCTTCCTCGCCGTCGCGATCCAGGTCGGCGCGATTGCCGCAATCAGTTCGCTGTTGTGGATCGTGGTGGGCTACACGCTCGCGTTCGGCCCGGTTTCGAGCGGCTGGCTTGGCGGCGGTTCGGCGTGGATGCTGGGCCAGCTCGGCAATGTCCGCGAAGGCACGCTCATTCCCGAAAGCGGTTTCGCGCTGTTCCAGATGATGTTCGCTGCGATCACGCCTGCACTGATGGTCGGCGCATGGGTCGATCGCGCCCGGTTCGGCTGGGTCGTCGCGTTCTGCGCGCTGTGGGGCCTCATCGTCTATGCCCCGGTTGCACACTGGATTTGGGGCGGCGGCTGGCTGGCATCACGGCTCGGCACGATGGACTTTGCCGGCGGCATCGTCGTCCACACCACCGCGGGCGTTTCCGCGCTGGCCGCTGCGCTGCTCCTCGGCAAGCGCACCGGCTTTCCGCGCATGCAGATGCTGCCGCATTCGCCAGCGCTCACCATGATCGGCGCAGCCATGCTGTGGGTCGGCTGGTTCGGCTTCAACGGCGGCTCCTCGCTGACCGCGACCGATGACGCGGCCTCCGCCATCATCAACACCCACGCTGCAGCTTGCGCCGCCGCGTTGGCCTGGCTCGCGATCGAAAAGATCAGCATCGGCAAGCCCACCTCGGTGGGCTTTGCCACCGGCGCGGTGGCCGGTCTCGCCACCGTCACCCCGGCTGCCGGCTATATCGCTCCGGGCGCGGCCATCCTCTTCGGGCTCGCCGCAGCGGCGGTGTGTTATCCGATGATCCTGCTGGTCAAGCGCCGGCTGATCATCGACGATTCGCTCGATGTCTTCGCCGTTCACGGCATGGGCGGCATTGTCGGTTCGCTGCTGCTGGCAGTGTTTCTCGAACCCTCGCTCGGCGGAATCGGGTATAACGCGGGCATGGGCCTTACCCGCCAGCTCTTCGCGCAGGCTGCCGGTGTCGGCGTGGTCGCCGCATGGAGCGCGCTCGGCACCGTGATCTGTGCTCTTGCCGTCGCCATGGTCATCCCGATGCGCGTGACCGAGGACGAAGAGCGCGAGGGCCTCGACCTTACCAGCCACGGCGAACGCGCTTGGGAGTTCGAGTAACGTGGGCCGCAAGGCCCGCCTCGCTGCGTTTATCGAGCAGGTCTGGAATCAGGGCGAGGCTACGGCCGTCGAGGCCTATCTCGCCCCGGCCTATACGATCCACCACGATCCCGGCGACCCGTGGGAAGGCCGCACGCTAGACCCTGCGGGCTTTGCTGAACGCCTGATCCAGTCGCGGGCCCCCTTCCCGGACCAGCGCTTCACCGTGCTGCGGATGGCGGAAGACACAGATGCGGTGATCATGACATGGACCTGGGAAGCGACGCACCTCGGCGATTTTCCCGGCTTTCCCGCCACCGGCAAGATCATCCGAATGTCCGGTGCGACCGCCTATGGGTTCGATGAGGCTGACCGCCTGACCGGTCACTGGCAGATTGCCGACCGCCTCGGCGTTTTTCAGCAGTTGCAGGCTAACCGGGGTTAACCCAGCTCCTCGCGCAGCAGTTCCAACACTCTGCGCACCGCGCCGCTGGAGCTTGCCATTTCGAAGTGCTTGCAGGGCACTTCCACCACCCGGTCGGCCTGCCCTGCCTCACCCGAAGCGCTGCGCGGTGCGACAATGCCGTCGCGCTTCGACCACACCGCAATCGTGCGCACGGACGGCTTCACCGCCGGATCCTCAGGGAACGGCACGGCGTCCACCTTGTGATCGTTGAGCGCCTCATAGACGCGCCAGGCGTTGTTCGCCCGGCGGTCACCGGAAAACGGCGAACCCAGCGTCATTACCAGTCGGCACGCTTCGGGATGGCGCTGCGCCAGAACGCGCGCAAACATGCCGCCGAGGCTCCAGCCGATCAGCACGACCGGCTCACCCGCTCGCTCCGCCAGTTCGCAGACTTGCTCTTCCAGCCGCGCGATCTTGGCGGGTTGGGCGCCGGTGTTGACACCCTGCCCCCAGCCTTCGACCACGAACCCGGCCTTTTCCAGCGAATGGCGCAGCAGCGCAGTCGCACGATCCGAGGAAAGCAGCCCCGGAACGACGATGACCGGGCGCCCACGGCCAAACGGGGCGACCGCGACCGGCGGGCGCAATGGCGCCGCGTGGATCTTGGGCAAAGCGAGGAATTCGAGCGCCCAGCGCCAGCGCGGCGGCGCTTTTGCCGAAACTGGCTTCGCCTCTGCCGCCACGCCTTCAGTCACCGGTCAGGATGCGGTCAACCAGCTGCTTCACGGTGGGCGTGAAGTTGTTGGAATAAAACGGGTCCTGCTTGAACCGATAGGCCGCGTGTCCGGCAAACATCAGGTTCTCGTCAATCGGCCCGCCATGCGCGATGTCTTGCAAGGTCTTCTGAATGCAGAAGCTGCGCGGATCGGCGAGGCGTCCGGTCGTGTAGTCGTCGTGGTCCTTCCACGAGGAGAACCCGCAGTGCGAGAGGCAGCCCATGCAGTCCTTCTGGTCCTGCTGGATTTCCCCGCGCTCCGCCGTAGTCACGAAAACGATCGTATCGTCCGGCGTGCGCAGAGCATGGGTAAAGCCCGCACCGTACCACGTGCGTGCACGGTCGCGATCCGCCGGCGTCACCCAGAAATTCTTGCCCTTCACGCCCACGTCGAGCTGCACGGTGTGCTCGCCCGCCGAGACCTTGGAGTAGGGAATCTGTCGCTCGCTGCGGGCTTCGAGCGCGCGCAGGAACGGGTTGCGGACGGCCGAGGAATAGAAGCCCGTCGGCGAGAAACGGTGAAGCAGCACGTCGCCCGGCTCCAACGTGCGCAGGTGGTCCTTCCAAGCCTGCGGGATCGGGCTTTCCTGCGTCAAGAGCGGCCGTGTGCCGAACTGGAAGGCAATGCTGCCAAGCTCGGGATTGTCGATCCAGTTGTCCCATTCACGCAGAAACCAGACCCCGCCAGCCATCACGATCGGCACCGAATCCGGCACACCTTCGGCCCGCATCACATCGCGCAGCACTTTCACACGCGGGTACGGATCTTCCGGCTTCTTGGGGTCCTCGGCATTTGACAGGCCGTTGTGGCCGCCTGCCAGCCACGGATCTTCATAGACCACCGCGCCGAGCAGTTCGGGCACCTTGTGATAAGCCCGCTTCCACAGCGCGCGAAAAGCGCGGCCGGAGGAAACGATCGGCAAGTAGTTCACCGCATAGCGCGCGGCGATTTCCGCCAGCTTGTAGGGCATGCCCGCGCCGCAGGTCACGCCTGCCACGAGGCCGCGGGTCTTTTCCAGCACGCCCTCGAGGATCGGCTGCGCGCCGCCCATTTCCCACAGCACGTTGATGTTGATCGCGCCCTTGCCGCTCGCCAGTTCATAGGCGCGCCGCACCTGCTCGACCGCGCCATCGATGCCGTAGCGGATCAGCTGTTCATGGCGTTCCCGGCGCGTCAGCTGGGTATAGACTTGCGGGATGATCTTGCCGGTTGGATCGTAGCTATCCGCGTTGACCGCACTAACCGTGCCAATGCCGCCCGCGGCGGCCCAGGCGCCCGAGCTCATGTGATTGGTTGCAGCAACACCCTTCCCACCCTCGATGAGCGGCCACACTTCGCGGCCACCATAGCGGATCGGACTCAAACCCTTGAACGCAGACATCATCTTCCCTTAGACACCCCCAACCTTGCCATCGGCGCCCTTGGCACCAGCATGGCACGATCGCATCCGGCTCGGCTCAGGCGGCCCGCTGCCCGCGGGTACAAACTGAGCATAATAGCCTGATACATCCGGCTTACGGCGAAACGCAGACAAGCGAAAGCCCGCTGTCTCGAATTCGCAAAAAAGGAGCGCAGGCGGCGTACCGTGCTGGTCGGTAGGCCGGTCTGCATCAACCACGATGACCGCCCCGCCCGGCTTCAGTGCGGGCCACAGCCGCCACAGGAAGGGATAGGGCTCGGCGATCTCGTGGTACATGTGAATCATGAACACCCGGTCGAAGCTGCGCACCGGCAGACCGGGATCGTCTGGCGCGCCCTGCTTGATCGATACTGTCGTCAGCTGCTCGCGCTCGATCCGCGCGCCAAGGCGCCCCAGCGCGCCTTTATCGATGTCCTGCGCCAGCACGCGGCCCTTTTCGCCGACGCGTGCCGCCAGGCGCACCGTGTAATAGCCCTCACCTGCACCGATGTCCGCGACCGTCATGCCAGGGGCCACTTCGGCATCGTCCATCACGCTTTGCGCTTCGCCCTGCCTGTCGCGCAATTCCTCGTTCGACCACTGTGTCGACACGACTTTCGCCACCAGGCGATCCGCGCGCGGAAACGCGCGGTTCTGCGGGGCGCGATCAGCGTCTCCGGCATCTGCCGCGTGGCAGGCCGAGAGCACCATCAGCCCGGCCGAAATGGCCGCAAGCCGTGTCAATCGTCGTCTTCCACCGTCACCTTCTCGCCCGTCACCCGCTGCGCAAGCGCGGCGGCCATGAACGGATCGAGCGCGCCATCGAGCACGTCGGTCGGATTGGTGCTGACCACGCCTGTGCGCAGGTCCTTCACCTGCTGATAGGGCTGCAGCACATAGGAACGGATCTGGTGGCCCCAGCCGATTTCGGTCTTGGCGGCATACTCGCCGCTCGCCGCTGCTTCTCGCTTGGCGAGTTCGGCTTCATAGAGCCGCGCCTTCAGCATCCCCATCGCGGTCGCGCGGTTCTTGTGCTGGCTGCGGTCGATCTGGCTCGCCACGATGATGCCCGAAGGCACGTGGGTGATGCGCACGGCCGAGTCGGTCGTATTGACGTGCTGCCCGCCCGCACCCGAGGCGCGGTAGGTATCGATCTTGAGGTCGGCCGGGTTGATCTCGATCTCGATGTTGTCGTCGATCTCGGGGTAGACCCACACCGAACTGAACGAGGTGTGCCGCCGTGCCGAGCTGTCATAGGGGCTGATCCGCACGAGCCGGTGAACGCCGCTCTCGGTCTTGGCATAGCCATAGGCGTTCTCGCCCTTGATCAGCAGCGTCGCGCTCTTGATGCCGGCGGCTTCACCAGCGTGATAGTCCAGCAGGTCGACCTTGAACCCGTGCCGCTCGGCCCAGCGCGTATACATGCGCTGGAGCATTTCGGCCCAGTCCTGGCTCTCCGTACCGCCCGCGCCGGCATGGACTTCGAGGAACGCGTTGTACCCGTCTGCCTCGCCCGCAAGCAGCGCCTGGACCTTGTCCGCATCCGCCCGCTCAGCCAGCGCGGCAAGGCTCGCAAGCCCTTCCGCGACGGTCGCGTCATCGCCTTCCATCTCGCCAAGCTCGATGAACTCGACAGCATCGGCCATTTCGCGGCTGATCTCGTTCACCGTGCCGATCGACGCTTCAAGCCTGCGGCGCTCGCGCATCACCACTTCGGCCTGCTTGGGATCATCCCACAGCTTCGGATCCTCGACCCGCGCATTGAGCTCGTCGAGGCGGCGGACTGCACGGTCCCAGTCGAGGAACTTGCGCACAAGGCGCAGCGCAGCCTCGATGCGGTCAATATGGGCCTGCCCTTCGGCACGCATGACGGTTTTTACTCCAGATTGCGGGAGCCCAGCCGCTTAGCGAAGCGGCGCGCCTTGTAAAGGGCGTAAGGGCTCCGGAGGCCAGTTCCGGCCCGCGCTTAGCCCTTCTTGAGCTTCTGGACCGCTTCCAGCGTCAGCTTGACGTGATCCTTGTAGTCCATATCCGAATGAACCAGCACGATCTTGCCGGTCTTCGAAATCACATAGCTCGTCCGCTTGGTCAGCCCGCTCGAGATGCCCGCAACCTTGAGCGACACGTCATAGGCCTTGATCACGTCCTTGGTGGCAGTGGCCACCGCGAACTTGTCACGGCATTCGGCGGTGGAGAACTTCTGCAGGGTGGGCAGATCATCGTTCGACATGCCGAGCACGGTAGCGCCGGCCTTGGCGAAATCCGCCGTCGCTTCGGCAAAGGCGTGCGCTTCCATCGTGCAGCCCGAAGTGAACGCCTTGGGGTAGAAGTAGAGCACCACCGGCCCCTTCTTCAGCAATTCCTTGAGGTTTACCTTCATCTGCTTGCCGGCCAGCGCGCCCATCGTGGTGAAGTCCGGCGCGGCGGTGCCTTGCGCGAGTTCCGCATTCGCAGCGGCGGGGACAAGGAGGGCGAGCGCCGCGGTAGCGGCCAAAACATGCTTGATCATGGATCGAAGCCTATCAGCAACAATGCGGAGCGGGAACCGGCAATTGGTGAAGGGCGCCGCCGCCGCCCCTAGTAGATCCCGCCCTTGTCCTCGACAAAATCGCCTTCCTCGACCGGCACGTCATCGCCGCCGGCATCGCCCTTTGCCGCGCGGGCCTTGCGGATCGCCTCGAGCACCGCATCCTTCAGCGTCTGGTCTTCCGGTCGGAATGTGCGCGTCGGCTCGCTGTTGGGCTTGAACGCTTCCCAGATCACCGAGGCCCGACGAACGTCGTCATCCGGCGTCCCGCCAAACACCTGCCGCCCGCTCACCCGGTCGATCTTCACCATGCGGATACCTTCCGGCACGGTGAAAGGCGTGTCGCTCCAGCGCTTACGGGTCTGGAGGATGAAGTCCTTGAAGATCGGCGCTGCGATCCGTCCGCCCTGGGCATAGCCGCCAAGGCTGCGCGGCTGGTCATAGCCGAGGTAGAGCGCGCCAACGATATCTGGCGAACCACCGGCGAACCAAACGTTGGTCGGGCCGGAGGTCGTGCCGGTCTTGCCGAACAGCGGCAGGTGGAGATCGGCAAGCGTCAGCGCGGTGCCGCGCACGACCACGCCTTCCAGCATGTGCACCACCTGATAGGCGGTGCGCGGATCGAGCACCTGCCTGCCCGTTGGCTTCATCCGCGGCATGGGACTGCCGTCCCACTGCGCCATGTTGCAACCGCTGCAGTCGCGGTTGTCAGCCTTCCAGATCACCTTGCCATCACGGTTCTGCACGTAATCGACTAAAGTCTGCTCATGCTGACGGCCATGATTGGCGAGCGCGGCATAGGCATTGGCTATTTTCGCGGCGGTCGTGTCGCCCGCGCCCAGCGCCATCGAGAGATAGGGCTGGTAATCGCCGACGCCCACGCTCTTGATTGTACGCACAACCTTGTCCATGCCGACATCGTTGGCGATGCGCACGGTCATCAGGTTGCGCGATTGCTCGAGGCCCCAGCGCATCGTGTGGCTGCCCGAGCCGCCTTCGTTGCCGAAGTTCCTGAAGCACTTCTGCCCCAGCGCTGCGCCCTGATAGACGCAGAACGTGCCGTCGAGCACCATCGAGGCCGGCGTCATCCCGTTGTCGAGCGCGGTTGCGTAGACAAATGGTTTGATCGTCGAACCCGGCTGACGCACCGCCTGCGTCGCGCGGTTGAACGAGCCAAGGCGCGCATCAAAGCCGCCCTGCATAGCGAGCACGCGGCCGCTCTGCGGGTCCTCCACCACCATGCCGCCCGAGACTTCCGGAACCACCCGCACTGACCAGCCGCCGCCCGAGGGCGCTGCCGCGATCACGTCACCCGCCTTCATCGCCTGCGGCATCGCCCAGAGCGGCCCGGTGCTGCCATCGGCAAACCCGATCCGCCCGTCGTTCCCGCGCCGATCCAGCACCACGCCGATGCGCCAGTCCTGATAGCGGATGGAAAGGTTGCTCGTGATGAGTTCGGACTGCCAATTGCCGGAAGCGTCGATCCTGGCGATCGGTCCGCTCCAAGCCCGCCCGCCGCTGAACCGCACGAGGCCCGCGCGCAGCGCATTCTGCGCCGCGGTCTGCAACTCGGTATCGAGCGAGGTGCGCACCCACAGGCCGCCGGCATAGACGCTGTTCGGGCCATCCTCGGCATTCTCGCCGAACTTGTCGATCAGCTGACGCCGCACTTCCTCAAGGAAGTAGCCCGCATCCGCCGTGTAATTTTCAGCGCGGCGCTGCACCAAACCCAGCGGCTGCGCCTTGGCCTCGGCTGCCTCGGCCGGCGTGGCCCATCCGTTCTTGACCATCTGGTCGAGCACATAGGCGCGCCGCTCCAGCGCTTTCTCGGCAAACTTGGCGCGGCCATACGTTTCCGGCGCCTTGGGCAGGATCGCGAGGAACGCGACCTCATGCAGCTTGAGATCGCCGACATCCTTGTCGAAATAGGCGCGCGAGGCTGCCTGCACGCCGAAGCTCTGCCGCCCCAGCGGAATCTCGTTTAGGTAGAGCTCGAGAATCTGCTGCTTGGTCAGCACGCTCTCGATGCGCCGCGCGAGGATCATTTCCTTGAGCTTGCGCGTCACCGAATATTCGTTGCCAATCAGGATGTTCTTGGCGACCTGCTGGGTAATCGTCGAACCGCCGCGCGCGCGTTCGCCCGATCCGAACTTCATTGTGTAATCGACCATCGCGCCGATCAGGCCGGTGAAGTCCACCCCGCCGTGGCTGAAGAACGACTTGTCTTCCGCCGAGAGGAACGCGTGGATCAGCGGCTCGGGAAAATCGACATAGCGCAGCTGCACCCGCCGCTCACGGGCATAGCTCGATACGATCTCGCCATCGTTGCCGCGCACCATCGTCGGCAGCGGCGGCTGATAGGTGAGCAGCTTGTCTGCAGAGGGCAGCGTGCGGATCACCGTGACCCACAGGATCGCATAGAGCAGCACCAGCACGGCCAGCGCATAGCCCGCTCGCCGAACCCAGATGTTGCCGCGCCACAAGTCGCGCGCCCGGATCAGCAGTCCCGCCGCGTCACGCTGGATACGCCAGCGCACCGAAGTGCCGTCGGAACCGGGAAGGTCAGGATCATTCGCCATCTGCGTCGGGCCTTAGCATGGCCTTTTGCCCGATTGCCAGTGGGCGCGAACAACAAGCGGGACCACTCACCGCTCACGGAACCGCAGGCGCAACAGTCGTCCGCGCGAGATAGATCTCGATCGCCGAAGCCACCGAGGCCGCAAACCCCTTGCGCCACCCCGCATTGCCCAGCGCGCTCGCGTCGTTCGGAGAGCTGATGTAGCCCGCCTCGATCAAGGCGGAGGGCAGGTCGAGCGATTTCAGCACCACGAATGCCGCTTCGCGATCAGGATCGGTATGGAAGCGCACCTTGCCCTCCCCCTCGCGCAGCACCAGCGCGGCGAAGGCCTTCGAGCGTTCGCGCATCTCGCGCTGCGACAGGCTCACCAGAATGGCCGTGACCGCATCGGACTTTCCGCCAAGCTCGACGCCGTTCACGGTGTCGGCCTTGTTTTCCCGCCGCGCGACAGAATCGGCAAGGGCGTCGGAGCCGCGGTCAGAAAGCGTGTAGACCGTCGCTCCCGTGGCATCGGGCGATTCAGAGGCATCGGCGTGGATTGATACAAACAGATCAGCCTTGAGCCGCTGGGCGATCCCCGAGCGTTCTTCCAGCGCCAGAAAACGGTCGCCGTCCCGCGTCAGCGCAACGCGGACACGCCCATCCGCAAGAAGCGCATCGCGCAGCGCCAGAGCGAGCGACAGGGTAATCATCTTTTCGCGTTCGCCGCGCAATCCGCTCGCACCGGGATCGTGCCCGCCATGCCCGGCGTCGATTACAACAAGAGGCCGGCTGGCGTCTGCTGGGCCTTCGACCTTGGGCAAGCCGATCTGCCCCGTGCGCGAAGGCAAGGCAATGCGGATCACGGTATCAGGAACCCGTGCGGGCGCGACATACGCAAACGCAAACAGGATCGCGGCAGCCGTCAGCGCAGCCAGCGGCACCCCCAACACCACCCCGATCAGGACCCTTCTCTTCATCGCCTGCGGCTATGCATTGCAGGGGGCGCGACGGTCCAGCGCGAATTGGCGGAGCGGTGTTTCAACGCAGGCTTCGCGCCCGCCCGATAGCGGCGACCACGCATTCGCGCTTTCGCCATCGATCACGATTCCGACACCAAGGCGCACAGAATTGTATTTCGGAATAATATCGACGGTTAACAGATCGAATATTAAAATGCGATTGCACAGCGATAACGGTATATTATCCTCTGAGTTAAACGACTCGTGGGGGAGTAAACAGCCATGCCGATATCTGGTAATGGGTGGGAAATATTGATCGAACGCCACTCGATTCAGTCGAGAGCACAAGGCACAAGACCTCGGACCCGAACCGTTGGAAGCTATCAGGTTTTCAACAATGGCGTTCCAGTTCAGGGACTTTCGGGCACGACGGCTGAATCGCAAGGCCCGAGTTCAAATACAACTAAAGGTGTGCGTATCTTGTCTGGCACCTACCCGCTCGCCACGCAGAATGGCGGCAAGTACGCGACCATTCATTACAATCCCAACCCCAATCACACCGCTTTGCGACGGCCGGGCGTCGAACTGTTGAAGACCGGCCATCGCAGCGAAATCCTGATTCACCGGGGTATCGGCTTCCTCGCATCGGTGGGATGCATCAACTTGTGCAAGATCCTGCCCGATGCTTCGGAGCCCATTTCCTTCCCCGGCAGCCGCGCAAGAGTGATCGCCATGATCGACAATATGCGCAGCTTCCTCGGCGCCAACTTTCCCCACGATGACGGCTTCTCGATTCCGCAGGCAACGGCCGTGATCGTGGGCGACCCCTGATCCAATCGAGGCCCGATCCACGGCCAGCGCTTCGACAATTCGCAAGACGGGATTTCACGATGAACGCAAAATTTCTCGCAGGTCTGCTGGTCATGGCGCTTCCGGCGCAAGCTCTTCAAGCTGCGGACTGCGGCATGAAGCCAGCGTTCAAGCAGGCGGACAACAAAGGCTCATCATCCATCGCTGTGTGGCAGGACAATGCCCGGTCGGCGCTGCTTTTTGCAGACCGCATGAACGTCAACACCGATGGAACGCGGCGCTCCTACAGTGTCGACGACTTCTGGGGCACGACCAAGGCTTTGAACAATCTTTGCAATGCGATGTCGGACGGGTGCGCAACGCTGACGACCGAACCGCAGCTTCGCACCCGCCGCGAACTTACTCAGGAGGCAAAGGCGAAAGGGTGGCCGGCAGACCTGCTGACGAAAACCAAGATTTCGTCGTCCATTATTCCCTTCAAGAACGGGAAGCCCTGCCCCGAGGTGAATGGCTACCTCGTATCCGCCACATCGCTGCACAAGGCTGGAGCCTTCGATAGCTGCGAAATCGACAACTATGTCGATGCGCTTGCCACATCGGCAATCGTGCTCCCAAAGCAGGGAAAGAACGCGCCGCCGACGCAATTTGACGTTCGCGGGGCCGACGTTGGGGATCTGGTGGCCGTTCTCTCCGGCAACCAGCAGCTTGTGCGCTTCGCCGTGGTGGGCGACAAAGGGCCGCCAAAGGAACTTGGCGAGATTTCGATTGCCCTTGCCGGCAAATTGCTCGGCAAGCAGTCCCCGCCCGCCAACTACCGGGAAATCAGAGGCATGCCACCCTACGCCGGAATGGGCTGGACTGTCGGCAAAACCTACATGCTGGTCTTTCCCAAAAGCCGCAAATCCAGCGATCCCTATCTCGCGCAGGACCGGATCGACGCCGATGGTGCGGCGCTGCTCGAAGCGTGGGGTGGTGTGGAGCGCCTCAAGGCTTGCGCTGCGGTCTACAAGGCGAACTGAACCACTGTGCGTCCCGCGGCGATGTAGTTCTGTTGCCGGCGCCTTGCTGTGAGCGAAACCGCCAAACATGCCATCGGCTGACGCGGCAAAATCTCAGGCGTCCGCCCGCAACCATCCCGTCATGGTTTTAATTGCTGGTTGGCAAATCCAGTGCTAGCAGTGCCAATCTGGAATGAGCCCGATCGGCCTCAGCTCCGCCCCCGGACTTTGCTGCAATGCCCTCGCGCGCATCGCAGATTATCGGGACAAGGCGTTGCTCTGGCACGGTTTTTCGGTTCAATCCTAAAGTACAGGCGAGTGAGCATTCCGGTCGTTTTCCGGCCTCTCTCGCGCCAGAGGTTGATGTCTTGATGGAAAGCCGTGCAACGTTCGAGCCGAGGAGCCCCGCAGGGGCCCGTGCGGGCTTGGCGTGCACCGGTTCGTGCCAGTCGCCACGAACCATCCTCGGGGCAGACACGCACCAACCGCCGCCGAGCGGCGAGCGCAACGGACACGCAAAAGCGGCCTTTCATGCGCTCCGAACCGGCAAATCCGCATTCGCGAAACGCCTCCAAGCCGACCCGGTTGCAACCGGGCCCGGCCTTTATGGCACTCGCGCTTTCACATTGAACCGCGCCCAGAACCCGGGTTCACGCCCGAGGCCGCGCGGCTGGAGACTTTATAATGACAACGCGCATGCTGATCGATGCGCGCCACCAGGAAGAAACCCGGGTGGCGGTGCTCAATGGCAACCGGATTGAAGAGTTCGATTTTGAATCTGCCGATCACAAGCAGATCAAGGGTAACATATATCTTGCAAAGGTAACCCGCGTCGAACCGTCGCTGCAGGCGGCGTTCGTCGATTTCGGCGGCAATCGCCATGGGTTCCTCGCCTTCAGCGAGATCCATCCGGACTACTATCAGATCCCCAAGGAAGACCGCGAGGCGCTCCTTGCCGAAGAAGCCGCGCATGCCGAGGAAGAAGCCGCGCTGCGCGCCGCTGACGAGGCTGAAGAAGGCGATCTCGACGAGTTTGACGATCAGGGGGACGGCGGCGACGACCGCTTTGACTACGACGGCGATGAAGGCGTCACCGAAGTCGATACCTCGGAGAAGGACGAAGTCGCCACGATCGAAGGCGGCGTCGTCGAAAACGGTTTCGAGGACGAAGGCGCCGACGAGAGCGGCGAAGAAGCCGGCGAAGAGCAGGGTGAAGAAAGCGACGGACGCTCGCGCCGCCCTCGCCGCCAGCGCGCTCCCCGCGCCCAGGCGCGAGAGGCCGACGATCTGCGCGCCCGCCGTATGGCGCTGCGCCGCCGCTACAAGATCCAGGACGTCATCCAGCGCCGTCAGGTGCTGCTCGTTCAGGTCGTGAAGGAAGAGCGCGGGAACAAGGGCGCCGCCCTTACCACCTACCTCAGCCTTGCAGGCCGCTACTGCGTGCTCATGCCGAATTCGAGCCATGGCGGCGGCATCAGCCGCAAGATCAACTCGGCCGCTGACCGCAAGCGCCTCAAGTCGATCATGGCGGAGCTGGAACTGCCCCGCACGATGAGCTGCATCGTGCGCACCGCCGGCCTTCAGCGCACGAAGCCCGAGATCAAGCGCGATTTCGATTACCTTGCCCGCCTGTGGGACGAGATCCGCGAGCGCACGCTCAAGTCCTCCGCGCCCGCGCTGATCCATTCGGACAGCGACCTCATCAAGCGCGCGATTCGCGACATCTACAATCGTGACATCGAGGAAGTCGTCGTCGAGGGCGAGCACGGCTACCGCGCTGCCAAGGACTTCATGAAGCTCCTGATGCCCAGCCACGCCAAGCGTGTGCGGCAGTATGTCGATCCGGTGCCGCTGTTCCAGCGCTACGGCGCCGAAGACCAGCTCACCGCGATGTATGATCCGGTCGTCCAGTTGAAGAGCGGCGGCTACCTCGTGATCAACCCGACCGAGGCGCTCGTCTCGATCGACATCAACTCGGGCCGTTCGACCAAGGAACACGGCATCGAGCAGACCGCGGTCGCCACCAACCTTGAAGCCGCGCGCGAAATCGCCCGCCAGTTGCGCCTGCGCGACATGGCCGGACTTGTCGTAATCGACTTCATCGACATGGAATACGGCTCGAACGTCCGCAAGGTCGAGAAGGCCATGAAGGACGCGCTGCGCAACGATCGCGCGCGCATCCAGGTCGGCCGCATCTCGGGCTTCGGCCTCATGGAAATGAGCCGCCAGCGCCTGCGCACCGGCGTGCTTGAAGCCACCACGCGCGCCTGCCCACACTGCGATGGTTCGGGCCTTGTCCGCACTGCATCCTCGGCAGGTCTCTCGGCTCTGCGCATGATCGAGGACGAAGCCGCCAAGGGCAAGGGCACGATCATCACGCTCTATGCCAGCCAGGAAGCGGCGATCTACGTGCTCAATGCCAAGCGCGCCGATCTCGCCGAGATCGAAATGCGCTACGGCGTGTCGGTCGAGGTGATCCCGGAAGGCGAGAATGAAGGCGCGAAGATGCGCGTCGCCTCGCGCGGGCCCAAGCCTTCGTTCGTGCCGCGCTTCGAACCGATCATCGAGCCTGAAGAGGACGTGATCGAGGAAGACGATTTCGCCGATGAGGAAGAAGCCGAAGATCAGGACGAGCCGCGTGGCGAACGCCGGGATCGCGGCGCCGACCGTGACGAAGGTGATGGCGAAGGCGGCCGTCGCAAGCGCCGCAAGCGCCGCCGGGGCCGTGGCCGCGACCGGGATGGCAGCGAGAGGGATGGCGGCGATAACCCGCAGCCTGCTTCCGCTGATGGCGATGCCGAAGGCGATGATGATGACGGTGAGGACGGCGAGCGCGGCGAAGGCAGCGAACGCCCTGACGACCGTGGGGACGAGCGCGGCGAAGATCGCGGTCCGCGCAAGCGCCGCCGCCGTAGCCGCCGCCGTCGCGGTGGCCGTGGTGACGGCGATGCGCAGAGTGGTGAAGCCGAGACCACCGATTCGGAATCCGAAGCTGACGAAGCCGATCAGGTCGTGGAAACTGCCGACGCCGCTGCTCCTGAAGCAGCTGCCGAGGACGCCCCGGTCAAGCCGCGTCGCAGCCGCCGGAAGAAGGCCGATTCGGCTGAAGCCGATACAGCAGGGGCCGAGGCAGCCACGCCTGAAGCCGCAGCGGCTGAGGAAGTAGCGGAACCCGCTGCCTTGGAAGCCGAAGCAGAGGCCCCGGCAAAGCCCAAGCGCACCCGCCGCAAGAAAGCCGATACGGCAGAAGCTGAGGCGCCCGCAGCCGAAATCGTAGCAGAAGCACCTGTGGCTGAACCGGAAGCGGAAGCCCCGGCCAAGCCGAAGCGTACGCGCCGCAAGAAGAGCGACACTGTCGAAGCCGAGGCGCCCGCTGCAGAAGCTCCGGCGGAAGTCGCTGCCCCGGAAGCGGTGGCCGAAGCTGCGCCCGAAGCAACTCCCGCAGATGAAACGCCGAGCGAGCCGCGTCGCGGCTGGTGGCAGCGGACCTTCGGTGCCTGATCGGCACTGACGGGACCTCCAATCAGAAAGGGCCTCCCCAGCGCATCAGCCGGGGAGGCCCTTTTGCTATCTGAAGAGCCGAGGCTCAGGCGACGCGGGTTGCGGCGCCCCATTCCATCCATGCTGCCCAGCGCGGCGTGCCAGCGAGATAGCCCTGTCCCATCGGCGAAACATCGAAACCGGCATGCCGCACGGCTGCGGCGATCGGCCGCGTCAAGTGGCAGCCTCCGGCGATCGGTTTCCAAAATGGCTCGATGCGCTGCTGCCAGCGCTGCACATCCTCATCCGGCGCACTGCCGTGCTCGAGAAACAGGAACTGCCCGCCCGGCTTTAGTATGCGTCGCATTTCGGAAAGCACGCGGTGCGGATCACTCACCGAACACAGCGTGTAGGTGCAGACCACGGTGTCGAAACTCTCGCTAGCAAAGGGAATCGCCTCCCCCACGCCGTGCCGGATGTCCGCAGCCCAGCCCTTTTTCGCCGCTTCACTTCGCGCGAAATCGAGCAGCTTCTCTGACGGATCGATTCCGGCAAACGAGGTCACTGCGGCGGTATCGTAGAATTGTTGGTTGTAGCCGCCACCGCAACCAATCTCGAACACCGCGCCGCGCGCCTTGGGGACAACTTGCGCGCGCAAGTCCATGATCCCAGGTGCGCCGCAGCACGTGCGGATCAGGCGCGGCACCATGTGCCGGTCCCAGAATGCTTTCAAACCCATTATCCGTGCCCTCTCCCGTACAGACTATCGCTGTTCTTGCACGCCCGGACGCAGCCCTACAAGCGCCCGACGTACACGATTTCATGAGTCGAATCTTTGCCAGATTGTTTCTCCACGCGTCTAACAAGATTCCAAATGAGAGATTATCCCTTTGTTTAATATCCTAAATTTTTTGAGCCGCGGCCCGAGGAGCGTTCAGGGCGTTAGGGGATTGTTAGAAGATTGTGCGTAGATAAGGCCTTGCTCACCACGGAAGACACGAGGGGTGAGTGGCGCGTGGGGCGCCAACTCAGGAGATCGAACATGACGCTTTTCAAGAACCTGCTCGCTAACGAAGAAGGCGCGACCGCAATCGAATACGGTCTGATCGCCGCTCTGATCGCTGTTGCCGCCATCACCGCCATGGGCGCGCTGGGCAACTCGCTGTCGAACACGTTCAACCTGGTTTCGACCCAGATGAACAACGCTTCGGACGGCAAGCTCTAAGAGCTTCGCGCAAGCGAAACGTTCGGGGGCGGGGAACGAAAGTTCCCCGCCCCTTTCGTTTTTCTGCACCCCTCATGGGGCAAAGCGGCACCTGCCCGCACGACCTGTCACCTTGGGTAGGCCAACAAGCTCCCCTGCCCCCTTGCTCGCCGCCACGGTTTCGCTAAGGACTGATCTTCCATATTTTAGAACGAGATCAGCAAGGACGGCTCGATGGCGACCTTCACGCTTCCGAAGAATTCCAAGGTCAATGGCAAGTCGCGGCATTTCCCGGCGGCAACCCAGGGGCGGATCCAGAAGTTCAAGGTCTATCGCTACGATCCGGACAGCGGAGAGAACCCGCGTTACGATACGTTCGAGATCGATCTCGACCAGTGCGGCCCGATGGTGCTCGACGCCCTCATCAAGATGAAGGGCGAGCAGGACCCGACGCTCACCTTCCGCCGCTCGTGCCGTGAAGGTATCTGCGGCTCCTGCGCGATGAACCTCAATGGCCGCAACGGCCTCGCCTGCACCACCGCGATTTCGGATCTCAAGGGCGAGATCCGCATCACGCCGCTGCCGCACATGGAAGTGATCAAGGACCTCGTCCCCGATTTCACCCACTTCTACGCGCAGTACGCCTCGATTCGCCCCTGGTTGCAGACCGTGTCGCCGACCCCCTCGGGCAAGGAGCGCCTGCAGAGCCCCGAACAGCGTGAAAAGCTCGACGGGCTATACGAGTGCATCCTGTGCGCATGCTGCTCCACCTCGTGCCCGAGCTATTGGTGGAACTCCGACAAGTTCCTCGGCCCGGCCATCCTGCTCCAGGCCTATCGCTGGCTGGCAGACAGCCGCGACGAAATGACCGGCGAGCGGCTTGACGAACTGGAAGATCCCTTCCGCCTCTATCGCTGCCACACGATCATGAACTGCGCCAACGTCTGCCCCAAGGGGCTCTCGCCGGCGCGCGCGATCGCCGAGATCAAGAAGATGCAGGTCGAACGTTCGATCTGATCGGTTCGTCGTGCCGCAGTCCGACATGCAGGTGAACAATGGCGCCTTCACCTATGGCCCGTCCGAGGAGCATCCGGGCTGGTACACCTGGGATCTGACGGATCAGGACCGGTTCAATGCCTATGTCATGGGCCGCTTGCTGGTGCGCCGCGAGGATCTTCCCGGCGGCGCGCCCGCCGTGCGGCTGCGGATGTTTCCGGAGCGGCGGCACAGCAATCTGCTCGATGCCGTCCACGGCGGCATTACGCTCTCGCTGATCGACGTGTCGCTGTTTGCCTGCATGCGCCACGCCATCGATGGCGATGCCGCAGGATCGGTCACGCTTGATCTGTCCACCCAGTTCATCGGCGCCGGTATCGTGGGCAAGCCGCTGGACGCCGTGGTGGAAGTCCTGCGCGAGACGCGGCGCCTGCTGTTCCTGCGCGGTACGGTGGTGCAGGAAGACCACCTCGTCGCCGCCTTCAACGGAACCGTGCGCAAGCCCTCATCGCGATGAGCGGCCTCGCGGAACGCTATGCCGCGCTGGTCGCGGCGGGCGAACTGAAACCCGATCCCGAGCAGGCCGCAGCCGCTGCCCGCCTTGACGCGCTCCAGCGCGAACTGGAGCGCCCTGCTCCAAAGCCCGGCCTCGTCGGCCGCCTGCTCGGCAGCAAGCCCCCTGCCCCTCCCCGCGGCCTCTACATGTGGGGCGGCGTCGGGCGCGGCAAGTCAATGCTGATGGACCTGTTCCACGATACGCTGGAAGCAGGCCCCAAGCGCCGGGCACATTTCCATGAGTTCATGCTCGACGTCCATGCGCGGCTGCGCGTGGAGCGCCAGAAGGAGCGTGGCGATCCGATCCCGCCTGTCGCCGCCGCGATTGCTGCAGAAGCGCGCGTGCTTGCCTTCGACGAGATGGTGGTGAACAACAGCGCCGACGCCATGATCATGGGCCGCCTGTTCACCGCGCTGATCGCGGATCTCGGCGTCACTGTCGTCACCACATCAAACCGCGCGCCGAACCAGCTCTACAAGGACGGCCTCAACCGCGAGCACTTCCTTCCCTTCATCGCGCTGATCGAGAACCGGCTCGATGTGGTCGCGCTCAACGGCCCGACCGACTACCGCATGGTGCGCATGCAAGGTGTGGGCACCTGGCACGTGCCGAACGGGCCCGAGGCAACTGCGGCGGTGCGCGAGGCCTTCTTCCGCATGACCGACTACCCGCCGGAAGATAGCCTGCACGTGCCCACGGGCGCGCTCGATCTGGGCGGAGGGCGCGTGCTGCATGTGCCCAAAAGCCTCAAGGGCGTCGCGGTATTCAGCTTCAAGCGCCTTTGCGGTGAAGCGCGCGGCGCGGCCGACTACCTCGCAATTGCGCGCAACTACCACACGGTGATCGTTGTCGGCATTCCGCGCCTCGGGCCGGACCAACGCAACGAGGCGGCGCGCTTCGTCACGCTGATCGACGCGCTGTACGAGCACAAGGTCAACCTGATCGCGACAGCCGATGCCGAGCCGGCGGAGCTTTACCCTGCAGGGGATGGCCGGTTCGAGTTCGAGCGGACAGTCAGCCGTCTGATCGAGATGCAGAGCCGCGACTACCTCGCGCTCGGTCACGGCGAAGAGAGCAATTAACCACGAATCGCTGATTCGGGAGAGGCGGCCGAGCGCCTCCGGCGTGGATCGCGCGTGCCTGAACGGGTTGCTTGCAGCCAAACGCAAGGCCCAAGAATCAAGTGGGCCGGATGCGACGACATCGCAACCAGCCCTCTCAAAATGCCCGCATTTACGGGCGTTTCAGGAGCTCAACGCTCCGTATGCGCACCTTGAAAACAACAAAAGCCCAAGCTTATCGACTTGGGCTTTGCTGGATTGAGGTGATCAGGCCTTGGGCTTGAAGATGTAGTTAAGGATATTCCACATGGTGCGCTCCATCACGGTTGGATGAAGCTCGTTTACCATGTGCATTCATGGTTAACAAGAGTTTAAGATTACTGCGAACGCCGCTTTTGCAGGCTCTCCTCGTAAACCGTGCGGAATGAAGCAAAGGGCTGCGGGCGTCCAAGGTAGTAGCCCTGCCCCGAGTCGCAGCCCAGTTCGTGCAGCAGGCCGAAGGTCGCCGCGTCCTCGATTCCCTCCGCCACGACTTCCTGCCCCAAGGCGTGGGCAAGCATGATCGTATTGCTGACAATGGCTCGCTCGCGCGGGTTCGATACGATCCGCGAGACGAAGCGCCGGTCGAGCTTGAGCTCATCGCTCGGCAGATCGGCCAGGTAGGTAAGGCTCGCTTCGCCAGTGCCGAAATCGTCGATGGACAGGCGGAATCCCATCCCGCGCAGCAAAGTCAGGTTATGGCACGCAGCCGGGCGGTTGCGCACGCTCGAGGTCTCGGTGATCTCGATCGTCAGCAGCGACGGCTCGAAGCCGCGGCGTGTGACGATCTCGGTAAACCGCGCGACGAGGTCAGCCTTGTCGACCATTTGCGCCGAAAGATTCACGCTCATCTGGAAGCGCTCACCCATCGCGTTCACGATCAGCGCCGCAGTGATCGCTTCCTCGAGCACCCAGTAGGTCAGCGCATCGATGCGGCCCGCGCGCTCGGCCTGGAGGATGAAGGCATCAGGAGAGATCGGCCCGCGCGTGGGATGGTTCCAGCGAATCAGCGCTTCGGCACCATAGATGCGCTGGTCGCGAAAACGCCACTGCGGCTGGAACGCCAGCCAGATGTCGCCATTGCGCAGGCCCTCGTCGATCCGCGCATGGAGCGAGAGCTCCCATGGCGCTTCGGCAAGGCGGTGCGCCTCGAAGAGTTCCACGACACGGCCATTGGCAAGAGCTTCGTTCGCGCTCACCAGCGCCGAATTGACCCGGGTCAGCGTATCGAGGCCCTCGTTTCGATCGAGCCCGAAGTGGATATTCGTATCGAAGGTATGATGGCCGATCTGCAGCGGCGCAGAGAACAGTGCGCGGAGCCCTTCGAGATGGCTGTTCTGGGTTTCCAGCGGCCGGGCTTCCTCGCTCCACACGAAATGCCCGCTATCGCCCTGATAGATGTCCTCGGACCCTGTGCCAGCTGCGATGCGGCGCGCGATCTGCCGCGCAAATTCGCCGTGCAGGTTGGCTGGGAGCGTTGCGAGCATCTCCTCGAAGCGCGCAATCACCGCGACGACCACGTCCCGGCCAACGCCGATTTCGGTGGTCGAAAAGGCCAGCAAGTTGGGCAGGCCGGAAACATTGGTGTGCTGAATCCGCCGAGTGCGCTTGTGCCAGAGGCGCAAGCCGCCAAACAGGATCAGCACGCAGATCGAAACATCCGGACTGCTGACGATGCCGTAGTCCCTCAGCATTGCCGGAAGGACCAGCACCGCGGCAACCAAAGCCGTGTAGGCAGGAATCTTGAGTCGGTAGCGCCCCATCCGCCCGATGAGCACCAGCGCAGCCAGCGTCAGCATCAGCAGGGGCAGATCGGTAAGGTTGACCGAGAACGGCTTGCGCAGGGCAGCGGCGCCGGCGATGTCCAGCGGAACCTGCGACGTCACCGTGCGGCCAAAGTAGCCTGCAATCGGCGCCGACCCTTGCGCGGAGATGATCAAGGTGCGGCCGGAGATGGCATCTGGCGCGACCCTGCCTTCGAGAAGGTCCCTCGCCGAAATTGTCCGGATCGTCAGCGGATCGATCGAAAAGTCGGGGTAGATCGTACCCCGGCGCGCCTTTGTGGCATGCGCCAGATAGGCGCTGACGGTCGTGTAATCGGTGCCGTTGATCGACAGCGAGGTCGGCGTGGAGACGGCATTGGTCAGGAAATTCGTGTTCCAGGCCGATACGGCGATGCGCGCGTTGCCCGCGATATCGGCGGGGGGAAAGCGGAAGGCATTTGCCGGGAAGTTGTCCAGTTTCTCGGAGCGAACGACAAAGGTCAATTCATCGCCGAAGGACCTGACGGCCGACGCCAGCGCCGCATCAGCGTCCCGATCCGCACCAGTCTTGACCTTGGCGTCGAACAGGACCTCGCGCGGCATCATACGCCTTACGCGGAGCAGGATGGATGCTTCTTCGGCGTTTCCATACTCCCTGAGGTCGTCCAGCGACATGACCACGATATCGCGCGGAGCCGGATTCCCGACCATCTTGAAGCGCAGATTCCAGTAGCCATGGTCAACCGCATCGCTCAGGCCGAACCACCAGAGCGCCAGTACTATCACCAAAGTCTTTCCGATCGTCGATCGGAGTATCCTGCGCATGGACTACCGCTTTCCAGAGGTGATCCAAGCTCTAGAACGCAATCCTTTAGAACCCCTTACTCTGGTTAATATAGACTGACCGCAGGGTCCGATCAGCCTAGCAGGGCAAGGCTGCGGTCCAGCATCAGCAATTGCCAGATCAGCCGGCTATGATCGCTCGTCCCGGCGATATGCGCCTCGGTGAGAGCAGAAAGGCGGGCGGTATCGAACCATCCAGTCCGCGCGAGGGTGCCGCCGGACACCACCTGACGCGCCTCTCCCGCAAGCGGTCCACGCAGCCATGCAGCGATCGGCGTGACAAAGCCCATCTTCGGGCGGAACAGGATATCTTCGGGCAGATAACGCCGCATCGCCGTCTTCATCAGCCACTTGCCCGTCCGCCCGCGCACACGCACCCGTTCCGGCAGGCGCGCACCGAATTCGATGAGGCGGTGATCGAGCAGCGGTTCGCGCGCTTCGAGGCTGACGGCCATGCTTGTGCGGTCGACCTTGGTGAGGATGTCGCCCGGCAGGTAGAACTTGAGGTCCGCATATTGCGCCCGGTCCAGCCCGCTGCGCGCCGGGGCGCCGCGCATCAACTCAATAAAGGGCTGCTCCGCGCGATAATCACCGCGCAGGCGACGGAAATCGTCCGAATAGAGCGCGCTGCGCAGCTCCGGCCCGGTCACCGCCAGCGCCCGCGCGTAGCCCTCCTCCCCGCTCCCGGCGAGGCTCAGCAGCGTCGTCTTGGCGCGCAAGGGGCGCGGTGCCCAATCGAGCTTGGGATAGACCGCCCCCAGCCCGCCCAGCAGTGGCCGCCGCAGGGCTGAAGGCAGGAAGGCGCGCGCCTGTTCTTCGCGGTGCTGGAACGTCTGACGGCGATATCCGGCAAAGGCTTCGTCCGCTCCGTCGCCCGAAAGCGCCACCGTCACGTGCTCACGCGCAAGCTGCGAGACCCGCCAGGTCGGCAGGGCGGAGGCATCGGCAAAGGGCTCGTCGAACACGGCCGCAAGCCTGTCGACTTGTGCGAAATCGTCCGCACCGACGATGCGCTGGTGGTGCTCGGTGCCGTACTGGGCCGCGATCCGCGCCGCATACTCCGTCTCGTCGAGCGCCTTCACGTCAAAGCCGATCGTGCAGGTCTTGACCGGCTCGCGGCTTGCCTCTGCCATCAGAGCGACGACGCTGGAGCTGTCCACCCCGCCCGAAAGGAACGCGCCGAGCGGCACGTCGGCCACCATGCGCGAAGTGACCGCCTCGCGCAGGCGATGAAGCAGATGCGCGCCGAGATCGGCCTCGCTCCCCCGCTCGCGCTGCTCGAACGAGACATCCCACCACTGCACCGGCGGCGGCGGCGGGGCATCGTGGCGCAGCAGGCGGTAATGGCCCGCCGGCAGCTTCTCCACGCCCTTCAGGATCGAGCGCGTATCGGGCACGAAGCCCCAGGTAAGGTAGTCCTCCACCGCCAGCGGATCGATCTCACGCCGCAGCGAGGGGTGCGCAAGGAGTTGCTTGAGCTCGGAGCCGAAGATCACGCTGCCATCGGCAAGAGTCGCCATGTGGAGCGGCTTCACCCCCAGCCGATCGCGCGCCAGCAGCAGCGTGCGCTGCCTGAGATCATAGAGTGCGAAGGCGAACATGCCGTGAAGCCGCGGCAGGCAGTTCACGCCCCATTTCTGCCATGCGGCGAGGATCACCTCGCTGTCGCCATCGGTGCGGAACGTCGCGCCTTCGGCCTGCAGTTCGCGGCGAAGTTCGCGGAAATTGTAGATCTCGCCGTTGAACACCAGCATCGCCGCGCCATCGGCCGAGGCCATCGGCTGCGGTGATCCTGCAAGGTCGATGATGGCGAGGCGCAAGTGGCCAAGACCCACGCCCGGAGCGGTCCATACGCCCTGCCCGTCCGGCCCGCGATGCGCGGCAACCGCGCACATCCGCGAGACGCGGTCCGGATCGACGGGCTTCAGGCCCTCGGTGTGAAAGATTCCGGCAATGCCGCACATGATGGAGCAGCGCTTACCGGACGCGCGCCATGCGGTCCATCCACGGCGCGACAGGCCCGGTGGCGGCAAGGAACGAGCGGATTGAGTCCTCCGGCGATGGGCCATCCCCTGCTTCGGCGGAGAGGATCAGCGCCATCGTCGCGCGAGGGCGGAGCAGCAGGCGATCTTCCATGTTGGCGAGCTTGAGACGGGTATTGCTGCCCGTGAGCAATTCGCCGGTGCGCAGCCACGTTACAGCAAGGCGGTGGACCGGCCCCGGCGCCTGAATCACATCACTCTTCGCCTCGGTAAAGCTGGTTCCAGGCGCTTCCCACGCCCAGCGACTGCCCATCGGCAAGGCGCCCTGGCCAAACCCGCCTGCCTCCTTGCCATCGCCTTGCGCCGCATAGAGCGCGAAGGAGAGATCGACCACGTGGCCCTTGCCGTCAGCAAAGCGCGCCACAAGCCGGTGATCTGCGCCAGTGTGCAGCGGATACCATTCGGCTTTGGGCGCGGTGGCATCGAGTTCCCAGCCGGGCACCGAAGGCAGCGCAATATAGGCGGGCATCGGCGCAGCGATGCGGTTTGCTGCTGCGCTCCATGCCAGACCCGCCAACGCAAGCGCCGCGACTGCGCCGAGCGCCGCAGGCGCGGGCAGCGCCATGCGCTCAAGCCGGGCGAGCAGCGGCGATGCGGCAATCGCCTCGCCGTCAACAAGCGGAGCATCGACCTTGCGATCAAAGAAGCGCCAGCCGACCACCATGACCAGCCCCATGACCAGCGCGAAGAACACCCAGCCGTAGAAGACATGATCGAAGCTCGCGGCAAATTCGATGCCGCGCCAACTGGCGATGTAGATCGTGCCCCACGCGCGCACCCCGTTGGCCAGCACCGGCACCACGACCGAAAGCGCCATGAAACCCGCGCGCCGCCACCAACTTGCAAAGCACACGTTGGAGACCAGTGCACCATAGGCGATCATCGCGATCAGGAACTTCACGCCCGAGCAGGCTTCCGCCACCTCGAAATAGCCGAAGCGGGTGGTTATGAAGACGCCGTCGATGGAGGCCGGGATCTGCGTGATCGCCAGCAGCACCATCGTCAGCTTGGCGGTGATCGTCTGCAGAAACGGGATCAGTTCATCACCGAAGGGGACCAGCGCCAGCATATAGCCAAGGGGAAACAGCTGCGCGGCGGCAACGCGCGGCCCCAAGAGCGCGAGCGCAGCCCCTTGCAGCATCACCACCGCAGCGAGTTGCCGCGCAAGGCTCAGACCGGAGAAATCGCCAAGCACCCACAGGAACACCGCGCCGGCCATCACGACAAGCCCGGGCCACCACGCGCGCGGTGTGATCCGCGCTGTCTCGCTGGAGCGCTGCATCGCCAGCCAACCCAGGATTGGCGGAATCAGCAGGATATGGTTGTAGGTCGAACTGTCCCACCACTGCCGCACCATGTCGCGCCAATCGCCGAAGAACAGGGCAATGAGGACAAGCCACGTCGCGGTGAGCTGGATCAATGGCGTGCGCCAGTGTGCCGGCACCCGCGCCATCAGGCCTGCAGGACGTGCCGGAAGCGTTTGCTCAGGCTGCATCGGACTGCGCTCCGATCAGCGCACACAGCGGTTCAAGCACCCGGTCCCACCCGCATTCATCGACGACGAAGCGCCGCGCAGCCGTCCCCATCGATTGCGCTGCCGCGGGGTCTGCCAACAGCGCAAGCGCGCGGCCGGCAAGCGCGAGCGGAGCCTCGGCGAGGGCGAAATGCTCACTATCCGTGCCGCCAATGCCGGTTGCCGCTGCCGGTGTCAGCAGCACCGGGCGGGCCATCGCCATGGCTTCAAGCACCTTGTTCTGCACCCCGCGCGCGATCAGCAGCGGTGCCGTGACGATATCCGCGCCTGCCAGCCACGGCCGCACATCGGGAACCGCACCGGTCACAAGCGTACCATTCAGCCCGCCGAGCGCCCGGACCGCCGGGGTTGGCGCACGGCCGACAATCGCGAAGCGAGCCTGCGGATGGGCCTGCCGGATCAGCGGCATCACTTCATGCGCGAAAAGTTCAACTGCAGTGATGTTGGGCGGATAGTCCATCTGCCCGGTGAACACGATGCTGGGGCCATCGCCCGCAAGCTCTGGCGCTGGTTCGACCGTGGCCGGATCGAATAGCTGGGTATCGATGCCATTGCCCAGTGCGCGGACATCAGGGCGAGCAGCGCCGCTGAGGCGGCTTTCGAACAAGGCGCGCTCTTCGCTGCTGACGAACAAGCTGGTCGTCGCCCGGCGCGCCGTCGCCTCCTCGAACCGGCGCAGCAGCCGTGCCTCGCGCGCATAGAGCAGGCGGCGCGGCAGGGCGCCGGTCTGGGCATATGCCTCGAACTTCGCCGAATCGACATCGACGAAATCCATCACGACCCGGCCCCGGAATTCGGGCGGCACATATTGCGCCATCTGCCCGGAGAACACGAAAATGGCCGAGATCGGCCGGGTCTGGAGCACCTGATTCACCCAGCGCTGCAGCTTCGCGGAAGAAAACGCCGCGAGGCTGACCGGCAGCCCCTGCCCCAGCGCCGCGAGGGCGGCGAGCGGAAGCGGCGCACTGCGACGCACGATGCAGCGGCTTGCGGCAATCGCGGCAAGCTCGCCTTCCTGCGCCAGATCTGCCGCGTCATCGGCCAGCGCACCGACGTGAACCGGGGCAAGCTCGGCGATCCGGCGGAGCAGGTGGTTCGAGCGGATCTTGTCCCCCCGATCGGGCGGAAACGGCACGCGGTGCGCAAGGAACAGAACCTCGCTCATGCCAGCCCCCGCGCGATGAACGGCCCGACGCGGTTTGCCACCCCCAGCGGTAGCTTCTGCCACAGCGCAATCTTGGCCTTGTAACGCGGGCTCAGCGGATTGACATCGCGGGGAGGTGCGCCATCGGCGCTCCACACGGCATAGCTCAGTGGCTGCGGCTCAAAGCCCCAGTTGCGTTTGAAGTGGTAGGCGCCTGTATCGGTCTTGGAACGGCCAAAATCGAACCGGTCGCAGCCGCGCCTGCGCGCGTGGCACATCAGCGCATAGTACATGACGTCATTGGCGCGGAGGCTTCGCGCGGCATGAACGCCGCCGCCCCAGTATGGCATGACCGCGCCGCGATGATAGAGGCTGAGCACCGAGGCCACCGCGCGGCCTTCGTGCAGGACCGTCAGGATATCGGCGTCTGCACCGAAGGCATCCATCACTGCTTCAAACAGCGCGCGGGGAAACACCGGCGTACCGAGATTGCGGACGGATTCGGCGTATACGGCGTAGTGCCAGTCGCGGTCCTGCGCCTCGCGGCCGACGCGGACGTCCAGCGCATTGGCCAGCCCCTTGCGCACTTCGGCGCGCTGCTTGCGCGGAATCCACGTTAGCTGCGCTTCATCATCGGCGGCGAGCGGCGCGACAAATCCGGCATGGCTATCGCGCTTGATATGCCATGCCGCGTCCGCGGGCATTACTCCGCCGCGCACTTCCAC
Organism: Novosphingobium sediminis; assembly: GCF_007991615.1. Classification (GTDB taxonomy): domain Bacteria; phylum Pseudomonadota; class Alphaproteobacteria; order Sphingomonadales; family Sphingomonadaceae; genus Novosphingobium; species Novosphingobium sediminis. The sequence goes on from NZ_BJYR01000005.1 coordinate 66,381, forward strand.
CGTCGGGCAAGTCAGCCGCCGGGCAAGTTCGGTCGCAGCTGCAAAGAGATCGCGTGCCGCATCGGGATCACCCAGCAGGCCGCCCCCCACGGCAAATCCGGTCGAGACCAGCGCACGGCCAAACAGCGGCGAATGCGCGGCATGGAGCGGCAGCAGCGCGGCAATCGCACCCTCGCGCTCCGCCAGCAGCACATGGGCCGGGTGGCCAGTCGCACGGGTCACAGCCTCCAGCCACTCGGGCCGGTGGAACGGTGTCGCATTTTCGGCTTCCGAGACAAAGCGCGCAAGCGCGCCCCGGTCACCCGGATCGGCGAGGCGAATCTTGGTCAACGAGGGGCGGAACGGCGCGTTCACGCGGTGACCTGCTCGGCATCGAGCCGCGCGGCTTCGGCGGCGACGACGGCGTCCATCCGCCCCCAAGCAAAGGCGCCCAGCAGCCGCTGGAGCTTGCCAGCCATCGCAGACAGGTTGGTATAGTGCCGAAAGCGCGAGCGCAGCGGCGCATCAGTACGGCGCGGCTGGCCGGGATCGACTTCCCATGGGTGGAAATAGAATGCGGCCGGCCGTCCTTCGCGGCGGTTCACGCGGTCCACCGCCCAGTGCGAAACGGCATAAGGAAGCAAACGGAAGAACCCGCCGCCGCCAGCAGCCATCCGCCGCCCGGCCAATTCCACCGTCGTCACCGGCACTTCTACCAGCGGCGAACCCGCAACCGGGCGGAACGCGAAGCGGGGCGCCTCGCGCCAGCCGTAGTGATCGTGGACGATCGGCGCGACGCTGGAGGAATAAGCATAGCCATGCCTCGCCAGCACCTCGTGCGCCCAAGGCGTGCGCGCATCGATCGAAAAGCTGGGCGCTCGGTAGCCGGTCACCGCGCTGCCGCTGGTGTCTTCAAGCACGGCCCGCGCCCGGGCGATATCCTCTGCAAACGCAGCCTCGCCCATGGCAAACACGCGCTTGTGGTCCCAACCGTGGCTGGCGATCTCGTGACCCTGCGCGGCGATCCGGCGCATCATCGCGCCGTGCCGCTTTGCCACCCAGCCCAGCGTGAAGAAGGTCGCCTTGACCCCGGCCTCGTCAAACAGCGCCAGTACGCGGTCGCAGTTCGCCTCGACCCGGCGGTCAAGCCCATCCCACTCACCGCGCGCGATCACATGCTCGAACGCGCCAACCTGGAACCAATCCTCGACGTCGACTGACATGCCGTTGAGCACGGCACCAGACGGCAGCGGGTGACCAAGATCGGGGCCGGACATGGTGTCGTCGGTCCTTTCAGTTCAGGCTGCCCGGCGGGGCGATTCGCTTTCGAGCCATTCGATCAGCATCGTCAGCACGTGGCGAATGGCCTGCTCCTGCTCGGCGCCGCGCGCTTCGAGCGCGACGATGCGCTGCTGCAGCGCGCCAAGCGCGGCTTCCAGCGCCTCGGTCCGCGCATCGCTGGCGGAAGCCGCAGCCGGGGGTGCGGGCATATCGGCCAGTTCGAGCACTGCTTTCTGCAGCTCGACGATCTGCTCTGCGTGAGTCGTCAGCGCCTTCTGGAGCCCGGCAAGCGCTGCAATCGCCGACGAAGGCACTTCGGCTGCAGCAGCCGCTGGCACTTCCTGCGCAATCAACGGTGCAGGTGCTGGTGCGGGGGCAGCCGGATCGGCCAGCGATCCATCCCGCTCGAGATCGGCAAGAACTTCGGCCAGCATTGCGCTGTCGATGTGGGTCTTCTGCTCGACCGCTCCCATCAGCAGCAAGCGGCCGACCATCTGGTTGATCCGGCGCGGCAGACAGCCGGTCGCGCGGCCCAGATCAGCGAACAGGCCTTCATCGAACGCAGGGTTGCCGATCCAGCCAACGCAGGCGAGACGGTGCAGCACATAGGGCCCGACTTCGGACGGCTCCATCGCCTCGAGGTGGTGCGTCGCGATGACGCGCTGGCGCAGCTGCTCAAGGCGCGGAGAATTCTGCAGGAGATCGCGGAACTCGGGCTGGCCGAGCAGCAGGATCTGCAGCAGCGGATGCGCACCAAGCTGGAAGTCGGAGAGCATGCGCAGCTCTTCCAGCGCCTCGATCGAGAGGTTCTGGGTCTCGTCCACCACCAGCAGGCAGCGGCGCCCGGCGCGCGCTTCCTCGTGAAGGAACGCCTCGATCATGCCGAGCGCGCTGGCCTTGTCGTGGCCGGAAACCGCAATTCCAAATGCGCGCGCGGCCATGTGAACCATCTCGCCGCCATCGAGCCGGCTCGTCACGATCTGCGCCGCAGTCAGCCGCTGGCGGTCGATCGTGGCAAGAAGATGCGCGGCCAGCGTCGATTTGCCAGCCCCGACCGCGCCCGTGATGACAATGAAGCCTTCCCCCTGCGCAAGGCCATAACCGAGATAGGACAATGCCTTGCGGTGGGTTCCGCTCTCGAAATAGAACTCGGGATCGGGAGTAAGCTGGAAAGGCCGTCCGGTCAGCTGGTAGAACGTATCGTACATCGTGGGGGACGCCCTCTTCAGAAGTTGTAGCGCAGGCCGACCTGACCGGTGGCGATCAGATCGTCGGAGAAGGCCTTGCGGTTGATCATATCGAGGCCGACCCCGGCATTGCCGACAAGCCGGCGGGTAAACTGGTGCGTGAGACCGGCATTGACGCCGAAGGAATTCACATCGGCCAGCTCGGAAACGCCCGACTTGTACCAGCTGTCGTAGACGGCAACGGTGAAAGCGGTGAGCCGGTCGATCGGCCCTGAAATCTGGCCGCTCACGTAGAAGTTCTGATCGGTGCGGCCGTTGGCGGCCTCAAGCACGGTGCCCTTCGCCCCGATGAACTTGCGCCGCAGATAGCCGGCCCCCAACCCCATGCGCAGCTTGCCAAGCGAATGGCTGTACGATGCCGAAACGCCCCGGGTGCGGAACGCCGCCGATGCGATCGAGCCCAGTGCGCCATTCACGCAGCCGCCGCTTTGCGCGCCGGCCGCGCAGCCCGAGATATCGCCGCTGAAGGGATTGCGATCAGCCGTGAAGTCGGTCGGCAGGCCGCGCACCGCGTTGCCGATGGTCGAACCGAAGCCGCTTACCGCATCAAACACGTCGATCTGCAGCGCATTGCGCGCGTTCGGTGTGTACGACAGCGAGCCGTAGTAAGTCATGCTGTCATAGCGGCGACCGACGAAGGCGCTCAGCGAGGTGCGCCGGCTGGGGCGCCACATCACGCCGACATCCCAGGTCAGGCCGGTAACATCATAGGCAATCTGGCGCGGCTTGGACTTGTCCGTAACATAGCGCCCATCGCTGCCCACAACCGGCACGCCGCCCGGTCCGCGCACGGCATCGCGTGAGGAAACCTTCACGTCCTGCCAGCCCACATCACCGATCAGCGCAAGTTCCTGGTTGATCGGCAGCGTTGCCTGCAACCCGGCGCGAAGCTCACGCACACGCTGGTCGAGGTTGGCGATGTCTTCCTGATTGTAGGCGCCGCTTGCGGTCAAGCCGATCGGCAGCACTGTACCGGGCGCGACGCCGACTGACGCCTGCGCAGACTGCGCCACCGAGTGATTGAAGATATCACCTTGCGGCTGCGGCTGCCCCGCGGGCAGACCCGTTACCGGAAGCCGCGGTGTGTTCACCTTGGTATAGCCAAGAAGATAGGAGCCCTTGACCGCGACTTCACCCACATGGGTCGAAACCGCAGGCCCGGCATAAAGCGAATAGACTTGCGCCACCCGGTCGCCCGTCTCCACCGAGCCGAGGCGCGACGCACCGCTCGGATCGAACCGTGTACGCGTAGCGAGGCCGCCGGCCTCGATCGTCAGTTCGCGCGGGACAAGATCGTGACGCACGCGGGCAAGACCAGAAATCGTGTCGTTGCTGACGATATTGCCGCTTTCGGCAAAGCGCCGCTCATAGCGGACCGAGACCGAGCCTTCGGTTCGCCGCCCGGTCAGCGAGGCATCGACGCCAACTGCCACGCTCGAATAGGTCAGCGTCTCGTGCGTTGGCTGAAGCCGGGCAAGCACGCTCTGGCTGAGTTCGATGTAGGGCTGGATCTTCATCCGGCCGCTGCCGCCGGCATTACCCAGGCTCCGGCCGCCGCTGCGGGAATCGCCACCGCGCGGCGCATCCGTCCCCGATGGCGCGCTGTCCCCGCCGGAGATCGCCTCGCTGTCGCCGGGATCGCCATAGGGCAGCGACTGTGCGTGCGCCGTGCCGGAGAAGAGCGTTATGGCCAGCGCGCTGGCCATGAATGCATGGGTCGATATCCGCGCCATGGTCATTCCTTGTACCCGTAGTAGGAGCCAAAGCGGCGCCCGGTGGGTGAGAAGCGGGTGCAGTTGAGCAGGAGCTTGATGTCCTCGCAGCCCGAGAGAATGCCGACGGCATCGCGCAGCGCCGCTTCGCCGGTCTGGTCAGCGCGCACCACCATCAGCGCCTGGCCGACATGATGCGCGAGTTCCGAAGCGGGCGACGCCGCAAGGACCGGCGGACTGTCGAAAATGACGATGCGGTTCGGCGCCTGCGCGGTAAGCCGTGCGAGGACCTGCGCCGTATAGGCCGAGGCGAGGTGCTCGGTATCGTGGCCTGTTGAATTGCCCGCAGGCAGCACGAAAAACCCGGCAATATCGGTGCCGATGATGCAGTCCTCGACCGCGATATCGGGATCAGCCAGTGCATCCATCAGGCCGCGTCCACCCGGCAGCCCCAGCGCCGAAAGCACGCTTGGCTTGGCGAAATCGGCGTCGACAAGCAGCACTTCGGTGTCCTTCTCAGCCGCGATCGACAGCGCGAGATTGACGGCGCAGAAGGTCTTCCCCTCACCCGGGTGCGACGAGCAGACGAGAATGCGGTTGCCGTGCGGCGCACCGCGTCCGGCGCGCGATTCCGCTGCCGTCATCAGCAGCTGGCGCTTCACGATCCGGAATTCCTCGAGCAAGCCCGTAACCGGCCCCTCGGGCTCGATCAGGCTCTGCTCGCGCAGATGCTTGCGATCGATCGGATGGAATACGCCGCGAAAAGCCTGCCGCGCCGGAATGCCATCAAAGGCCGGCGGAGCTGCTTCAGGGCGTGCCGGCGGCGCAACGCGCTGGACCGGCTGCGCGGGTTCGGCCGCTTCGGCCGAAAACGGTGCACGCTCGCGCGGTTCGGGCAACTTCGGCGCGAGCGGTGCCTGAAATGCGCGCAGGTCGAACGTCCCCGCAGCCCGCTCGATCAGCGAGCGCGCCTCGGACGTGTCCTTGGGAACCGGGATCTTGCTCTGTTCGGTCATGATCTCATCCGTTCCTTCAGGCGACCATGCTGCGTTTCATGAATTCGATCGCAAGGAGTACGACCATCACGAAGGCGAGGCTCGCAACGCCTCCCGCAAACCATTTGAGCTGCCGCCAATATTGAGCACGCGCCGGACGCGTCAGTGTCAGGGTTACCGAGCCGACCACCTGCATGCCGGTCGCCCGCTCGAGCTGGCCGGTCGTCGCGTAAGTCGAGCGCAGCTGGCCGACTGCGAAAGCGCTGCCGCAGCCCGCCGCCACGCCTACGATGAGGACGAGGAACAGCAGCATCGGCCGATCCGGTGCGGATGGCTTGCGCGGCGTCGTCGGCGGATCGATCACTTCGAACTTCACCGCATTGCGCTCGGTTTCGACCTGCCCGCGCAAGCGCAGTTGCTCGCGGTCGCGCAGCAGCTTGTCGTACTGTTCCTTGAGCACGTCATAGTCGCGGTTGATGCGGGCCGCTTCAGCGGCAAGGCCGGGCTCGCTGAACTGGCGGCCAGTCAGCTGAGCCAGTTCCTGGTTGAGCGAGGTGCGGCGCGATTGCAGCGCCACGATGTTGGCCTCGCGGTCTGCCTTGATCGACTGGAGCGAGGAGTAGGCAGGGTTGGGCATACCCGCTGGGCCGCTGTCCCCCGCGGCCGCGCGCTGGAGGGCCGCGACTTGCGCTTTCATCGCGATCACATCGGGATGGCTGTCGGTAAGGCCCCGCGCGCGCATCCCGCTGAGTTCGGCCTGCGCCTGCGCCAGCGAACCCTTCGCACCGCCGCTCACGCCCGGCATCATGATCGTCGGCGGAGTGCCCGAAAGCTGTCCGCGCACCGAGGCGAGCGCACTCTGTGCTGCCAGCAGATCCGATTCGACCCCGCGCAGTTCCGCGCGCGCACCTTCGATCTTGCTTGAAAGCGAGCCATTGCCCGGCATCATCTCGGCATTCTTCGCCTCGAACGCCTGGCGCTTCTGTTCGGCCGCCTCGAGGTCCTTCTGGCGATCAGCCAGCTGCTGATCCATGAAGGCCAGCGTGTCGCTCATTTCACCGCGCCCGCCGGCAAGGTTTTCCTCGCGGAAGATGTCGATCATCTTCTGCACGACATCCTGCGCAAGCTTGGCGTTCTGGACATCGGAATAGGCCTTGCTGCCCGAATATGCGCTGATCTCGAACAGGTTGTCCTGCTGGCTCACAACCTTGATGTTCTTGCCCAGCGCGGCAACTGCGGCCTCCATCTCCTTGTCGGACGTAACCTTGTCGCCCAGCCGGGTAGCACGCACGACCTTGGAGAGATTGACCGAGCTGGTCAGCGTCTGGCGCACGCGCTCGATATCGCGCTTGCGGTCGCCGCCGATGCCGATCTGGTCCGAAAGGACGTCGTCGATCTGAACGAAGATGCGCGCTTTGGATTCGTAGGTATTGGGCACTGTGGCGACCACCAGCCAGCCGAGCAGGCAAACCAGCCAGGCCGCGCCCAGCGCCAGCCAACGCCGGTGCCAGATGCCGTAGAGCGCGATGCGCACTTCTTCGTAGATGCTCGTCATGCGGCGCGCATCCTCAGAACGTGCTTTCGGGAATGATGATGACATCCCCGGGCATCAGCATGACATTGGCGCGGGTATCGCCCTTGCGCAGCAGATCCCCGATCCGCACGCCGTATTCCTTCTGCTGGCCGGTCTGCTTGTCGAAACGCACCAGTCGCGCCTTGTTTCCGGCGGCATATTCGGAAAGACCGCCCACCGCGATCATCGCGTCGAGCAGCGTCATGTTGGCGCGGTAGGGGATCGAGGCCGGCTTGCCAGTGGCGCCGACAATGCGCACCTGCTGACTGAACGTGCCCGAGAACTTGTTGACGATGACCGAGACGATCGGTTCCTGAATGTACTGCGAAAGCTGGAGCTTGATGTCCTCGGCCAGCATCGAGGGGGTCTTGCCCACGGCCGGCATGTCGGTGATGAGCGGCGTGGTGATGCGCCCGTCAGGCCGCACTTGCACCGAGGCGCCGAGCTCCGGATTGCGCCAGACGAAAATGGTCAGGTCGTCGAGCGGCCCGATTACGTATTCCTCGCCCGGGCCTTCCTGCAAGGCCACGAAGGACGCTGGCGGCAGTTGCGCGCTTCCACCGCCGCCTGCGCAGCCGCCGAGCATGAGGCTCAGCGTGATCGCTGACCCCAGCATGCCGGCCATCTGGCGGGAAACACGCGTATACTTGGGCATTGAACGTCCTTTGCGCGCATCGGGCAGGCTGTCCCATTCGTCCCGCGGCGGGACCATGGGGACCTCCCATGACTTCCCGGCTATCGCCAAAAAGGGTGAAGATACCGTTAGTCCTGATGCGTAAGCTGGGATCCACACAAGCGGATTTCCGCCAAAGTCCCGTAACGGGACGGCGCTCGGGCTAATCGTTAATACCTAGAAATCAGGCCCTTGGGTTAACCAGACGTTCAGCCGCAGGGCCGTGTCCAAGGAAGTGGACAGGGCTTGCGCTCGCGCCGTAGGCACCGGCGCAAAATACCGCGACGAGATCACCCTCTTCGGCGCGCGGGAAGCCGCCCTTGTCGGCCAGCCGGTCAAGCGGGGTGCACAGGCAGCCGACGATGCTGGCTTCCTCTTCGGGTGCCAAGCCAAACTTCGTGGCGATGGCACTGGGGTAATTGCGCCGAACCACAGTCCCGAAGTTGCCGCTTGCCGCCAACTGATGATGAAGGCCGCCATCGGTGACGAGAAACACCTCGCCGTGGCTCTCCTTCCGATCAACGATACGCGTCAGATAAACGCCTGCTTCGCCAACAAGATAGCGCCCCAGCTCAATGCAGAACGCGGTGCCATGCAGCACATCGGGCAACGCGGCGAACTGCTCGCCAAGAGCCGCACCCACCGCTGCAAGATCGAGCGGCAAATCGCCCGGAAAATAGGGGATGCCAAAACCGCCACCAAGATTGCAGGCTGGAAGCGCAGCGCCGCTTTCCTCCGCCAGCCGCGCCGCCAGCGCAATCGTGGCGGCCTGCATTTCGGCGATCGCGGCAGCGTCGAGCGTCTGGCTCCCGGCGTAGATGTGAAGGCCGCGCCACTCTGCGCCTGAAGCAATGATCCTTCGGGCCAAGGCAGGCACCGCCGCCGCGTCGACACCAAAGGGCTTGGCGCCGCCGCCCATCTTCATCCCCGATCCCTTGAGATCGAAATCGGGATTGACCCGGATCGCCAGCCTTGGCGCGCAGCCAAGTCGTTCGCCGATCGCCAGTGCCCGCTCGGCTTCGCGCGCGGATTCAAGGTTCAGCGTCACGCCCCGGCTGATCGCGGCCTCAAGATCCTCATCGCGCTTGCCCGGCCCGGCAAAACTGATCCGCGCGGCCAGCACCCCCGCCGCCTCTGCCATCGCAAGTTCGCCGCCAGAGGCGATGTCGAACCCGTCGACCAGTCCCGCCACATGCCTCAGCAGCGGCGCGAAAGGATTGGCCTTCATCGCATAGTGCAGCCCCAGCCGCTCCGGCAGCGCCGCGCGCAACGCCGCGACCCGTGCCGTGACGAGCGCACCATCATAGACAAACAGCGGCGACCCCGCCTCGGCGACAAGATCCGACGCCTTGCACCCGCCGATGGCGAGCTCGCCATCGATCACGGCAAATCCGGAGGGAATGGGGCCGAGCGGCTTCATGGTTCAGCCCTCTCGCACGGCGTCCGATAATTCCTGGTAAAGACCCGCCCGGTCGAGCTTGCCATTGGGGCTCAGCGGCATCTCTGCGCGCCAGTGGATCACTCGGGGCACCATGAAACCGGGCAGATCGCGGGCCAGCGCGGCAGGCAAAGACTGCGCCGCTTCGTCGGGATCCGCCTTCGCGCGCGCCACCAGATGGATCGCCTGCCCCAGCGCCGGATCAGGCATCCCCAGCGCCACAGCCTCGGCCACCAGCCCGGTCGCAATCGCTGCGTCCTCCACTTCCTGGGGGCTGACCCGGTTGCCGGAGGTCTTGATCATCGCATCGCGGCGCCCGGCAAAGTGCAGCAGCCCCGCCGCATCGCGCCGCACCCGGTCGCCCGACCACACCGCCATGCCGCCCACGCGCGAGAACGCCGGCGCCGGCTTGAACCGCTCCGCCGTGCGCTCCGGATCCAGCCAATAACCCTGCGCCACCAGCGGGCCGGCGTGGACGAGTTCGCCCTCCTCATCCGGCTCAGCCTCGCGCCCGTCATCCGCGACGACAATGACTTCGGCGAACGGGATCGCTGTGCCCATCGAAGTCGGGTGCGCATCGACCAGCGCCGGATCGAGATAGGTCGAACGGAACGCCTCGGTCAGCCCGTACATCGGGAATAATCGCGCCTCCGGAAACCTTGCTCGCAGCGATCGGACCAGCGGTTCGGTCAGCGCCCCACCGCTGTTGGTCAATCGACGCAGCTTTCGCGCCGCCACTTCGGGCCAGTCCAACTCCACCAATTGCACCCACAGCGGCGGAACGGCGGCCAGCGTGGTGATGTCATGGCGCTCCACCGCCTTCGCCACATCGCGCGCGGTCAGATAATCGAGCGGAACCACAGCGCCGCCAGCATACCACGTCGAGAGCAGCTGATTCTGGCCATAGTCGAAGGCGAGCGGCAAAACCGCCAGCACGCGGTCATCATCTGCCAGCCCAAGGTAATGCGCGACGCTCACCGCACCGAGCCACAAGTTTGCGTGGCTGAGCATCACGCCCTTTGGCCGCCCGGTCGAACCGCTCGTATAAAGAATCGCCGCAAGATCGTCCGGTGCCGCCTGCGAAGGGCCGAGCGGCGCAAGCCCCTCGACCGCAGCCCACACCGCGCTTTCTTCATGCGCGACGGCGGCGGCCAGATCCCCATCCTCGAGCGTCGCCAGCCGCCCGGCGTTCGAGATCAACAGCAGCGCGCCGCTGTCACTCAGGATATGCGCGACTTGCGCGCGCTTCAGCAGCGGGTTGACCGGCACATGCACGAGCCCTGCCCGCACTGCCGCCAGCGGTATCAGGCAGGCAAGCTCGCTCTTGGGCAGCCATGTCGCCACCCGCGCTCCCGGCTCCGGCACGGCAGCCGAAAGCCACGCCGCCAATTGTCCTAAACGCCGATTTAACGCCTGGAAGGTAAGCACGTGCGTCTTGAAGACCAGCGCGGGCGCATCCGGTCGCCCCTTGAGCGCAAGGTGATCGAGCGGGAACAAGGTCGGATCAGGCGCTGAGGGCAAGCGGCTCTCTCGGGTGCAAAGGCGGGAAACTGAGTTTGGGTATCACGGTCTATCACGCTGATTTGCAGGAAGCGCAAGCTGACCCGGCGCTCGCCGCGTTGCTCGGCCGCTCGCCTGCCAGCGCGCCATTCGACCGGCTGGACTGGCTGACGCTGCTTGCCGAGCATTGCCTGCCCGGCGCCCCCTGCAAGATCGCCGTCGCGCGCGAAGGCGATGCACTGGCCGCGCTCCCTTTCCGCGAAGGCCCAGAAGGCGCGGGACCGCTTGGCACTTGGTACAGCTTTTTCGTCCGGCCGCTGACGAACGCGCCGCAGCGCGCGCCAGACCTGTTCGCTGCCATCGCGCGCAGTCTCGCACCCACCGGTGCAGCGCGCCTGTCGCCCATGCCCGAAGCCGAAGCTCTGGCCCTCGCCGCAGCCTTCCGCGCGGCCGGATGGATCGGCATTGCCGAACCCTGTGACACGAACCACATCCTGAGCCTCGAGGGCCGAAGCTTCGAACAATACTGGGCCGCCCGCCCCGGCGCCCTGCGTGAAACCGTCCGCCGCAAGACCGCGCGCGGCAAGGTTACACTCCGGATCGAAAGCACCTTCAGCGATGCCGATTGGGCCGCCTACGAAGCGATCTATGCGAAAAGCTGGAAGCCCGAGGAAGGCAATCCGGCGTTCCTGCGCGCCTTCGCCATGGCCGAGAGCGCGGCTGGCGCGCTGCGCATGGGGATTGCCGAAATCGATGGCGAGGCCGTCGCTGCCCAGTTCTGGACCGTCGAAGGCGGCACTGCATGGATCCACAAGCTCGCTCACGATGAAGCCCACCGCGCCCACTCACCCGGCACCCTGCTGACCGCCGCGTTGTTCCGCCATGTGATCGACGAGGACCATGTCCACACGGTCGATTTCGGCACTGGCAACGATGCCTACAAGCGCGACTGGATGGAGGAGCAGCGCCCCCGCTACGCGCTGCAGTTCTATCGCCCCGCCGCCGTCGGCCACTGGCCCGCGCTGGCACGCCTCGCCGCCCGCCGCCTGCTGCGCCCGCGTATCCAGCCTGCGCTTGTTTCACCGCAGACTGCTGGCTAAGGCGCGTCATTCCTTTTGAGCACAAGGCTTTACCCCGTGACTTTGACCGATCAGACCGACACCGACTTGCGCAGCCTGCTGAACGATGTGCTTGGCCTTGGCCCCGCGCGCACCGCAGCGCTAACGGCAGACAGCGGCCTGTTCGGCGCCTTGCCCGAACTCGATTCGATGGCCGTCGCCAACCTGCTCACCGAAATCGAGGATCGCTTCGGCGTGGTGATCGAGGACGACGAAGTCGATGGCGACATGCTCGGCACATTCGGCGATCTCCTCGCCTTCATCAGCGCCAAGCGCGTCGGGGCCTGACCCGAGCTTATGCCGGCAACCTGGCCCTGCCCCGGACCTGCCGGCATTGCCGATGAACTCGCAGTCGTCTTCGACAGCGCACGGCAGGTTCGCCTGCTGATTGTTCCGCCGCTGTTCGAGGAAATGAACCGCACGCGGCGGATGCTGATCGAGACCCAGCGCCGGCTTGATGCGCTCGGCGTCGATTCAATGCTGCCCGATCTCCCCGGCTGCAACGAAAGCCTGCAAGCCTTCTCCGCGCAGAGCCTGCGCAGTTGGCGCGATGCCATGGCCGCCGCCGCGGGCCACTTCGCCGCGACGCATGTGCTGGCGATCCGCGGCGGCGCGCTGGTGTTCCCCACCCGCCTTCCCGGTTGGGTGCTGGAGCCGGTCAAAGGTACATCGATCCTGCGCCAGTTGCTGCGCGCCCGCATCCTTTCGGCCAAGGAAGCCGGGCGCGAGGAAAACAGCGCGGAACTGCTGGAACTGGGCCGAAACCAAGGCCTCGAACTCGCCGGCTACCGCCTTTCGGCAGCCCTTGTCGCCGGGCTCGATGCCAGCCTGCCCGAGGACGAAGGACAGCGCGTGATCCGTCAGGCCGAACTCGGCGGCAGCGCCCTGTGGCTCAGCAGCGAACCGGGTGAAGACCCTGAGCAATCCGCCGCGCTCGCAAGGATCATCGCTGGCGAGGCGGCGGCCTGATGCGCCGGCATCTCACTTTTCCCTGCGGCCACGACACCCTCGTCGGCACGCTCGACATGGAAGCTGCGACCGACTCAACCGGCGTTCTATTGGTCTCTGGCGGACGTGAACTGCGCGCCGGAAGCTGGGGCGGTCAGGCCCAGTTGGCGGCGCGGCTTGCTGCCGTCGGTGTCCCCGTCTTCCGCTACGATCGTCGCGGCATCGGCGAAAGCGAGGGCGCTGATCCCGGCTTCCAGAACACGCGTGACGATATCGCCGCCGCCCTCGCCGCCTTCCGCATGGCCGTGCCAACGCTGCGCCGCGTGATTGCGTTCGGGAACTGCGATGCCGCCGCCGCGCTCATGCTGCACGGCGCAGACATTGGCCTCGATGGCCTCGTCCTCGCCAATCCGTGGACATTGGAAACGGACGATGCCGAAGCCGCATCCCCCACCGCGATCCGCCAGCGCTATCTCGCCAAGCTCGCCAACCCGCGCGAGGTCCTCAGGCTCCTGACCGGCGGCGTGAACCTCGCGAAGCTGGCGCGGGGCATGCGCGCAGCGGCCTCAAGCGCACCCAAATCGGCGCTGGTCGATCAGATGGCCGCAAACCTCATGCGCTTCTCCGGCCCGGTCACGATCCTGCTCGCGAGCGGAGACCGCACGGCGCAGATGTTCGAAGCCGTCTGGCCCGCCGAAGATGCGCGCATCCAGCGACACGCCAGCAGCGGACACAGCTTTGCCGGCGAAGAAGCGCAGGCGTGGCTTCTGGAACGCCTGCTCGAGGCAGCGCGCTAGAGCGTTATTCCGCTGCCACCGCCTGCGCTGCCGCAAAGGCATGCTCGGCAAGGAACCGTTCGGCATCCAACGCAGCCATGCATCCCGTCCCCGCCGCAGTCACGGCCTGACGATAGGTGTGGTCCATCACGTCACCGCAAGCGAACACGCCCGGGATTGCCGTCTTGGGCGTGCCCGGCTGCACCACGATATAGCCGCTCTCGTCGAGTTCGAGTTTGCCCTTGAACAGTTCGGTCGCGGGCGCATGGCCGATCGCCACGAAGGCGCCATCAGTCGCCAGTGAAGAAGCCTCACCCGTCACCGTATCGACCAGTTCGACCGCTTCGAGCACACCGCCCGCCGCTCCGGTAAAGCGAGACACGGCCTTGTTCCACAACACCTTGATGCGCGGATTGCTCATCAGGCGGTCCTGCAAGATCTTCTCGGCCCGCAGACTGTCCCGGCGGTGGATCAGCGTCACTTCGGGCGAGTGGTTGGTGAGGTAGAGCGCCTCTTCGACCGCCGTGTTGCCGCCGCCGATCACCACGACCTTCTTGCCGCGATAGAAGAAACCATCGCAGGTGGCGCAGGCCGAAACGCCCTTCCCGCCGAACTCCTGCTCGCCCGGCACGCCCAGCCAGCGGGCCTGCGCGCCGGTCGCGATCACGAGCACGTCGCCTTCATAGACATCGCCGCTATCGCCGTGCGCGCGGAACGGAGGGCCATCGAGGCTCACTTCAGTGATCGTGTCCCACATCATCCGCGTGCCGACATGCTCGGCCTGAGCCTGCATTTCCTGCATCAGCCACGGGCCCTGGATCACATCGCGGAAGCCCGGATAGTTCTCTACATCGGTGGTGATCGTAAGCTGCCCGCCGGGCTGCAAGCCCTGCACCACGATCGGCTCCATCCCCGCGCGCGCGCCATAAATGGCGGCGGAAAGCCCGGCCGGGCCGGAACCGATGATGAGCATGCGGGTCTTGTGCGTGGTAGCCATGAAGTCCTCCAGAGGGAGCGGGAAATAAGGTGCGCCTGCGCGGATTACGAGTCCCGCCTTGGGGCTAATCCCCGATTTAACCTTGAGCGGCCTCGAAGACAGACCAACCGGTCCGCGCCGCCAGCCGCTCCAGCGCCAGTGCACCAAGCTGTGAATTGCCCTTGGCGTTGAGGCCGGGGGACCACACCGCAATGCTCGCCGTTCCCGGCACTACCGCCAGGATCCCGCCGCCCACGCCAGACTTGCCCGGCAAGCCCACCCGGAAGGCGAACTCGCCCGAATTGTCGTAGTGTCCGCACAGCATCATCAGCGCGTTGATCCGCCGCGCGCGCTGCGGAGTGACGATGCACCGACCCGTCGCCGGGTCGCGCCCGTCATGCGCAAGGAACCGTCCCGCCATCGCGAGTTGCCGGCAGCTCATGGCAAGCGCGCACTGATGGAAATAGACCCCCAGCGCCTGCTCCACCGGATGCATCAGATTGCCGAACGAGCGCATGTAGTTGGCAAGCGCAAGGTTGCGATAGCCGGTTGCAAGCTCAGCCGCCGCCACGCTCGCATCGATGCTGATAGTCTCGTCCCGCGCCAGACCGCGCACGAAGCGCAGCACGCCCGCAATTGCCTCAGCCGGTGTGCCACTCGCAAGCAGCACGTCGGCCACCACGATCGCTCCCGCGTTGATGAAGGGATTGCGCGGGATGCCCTGCTCCGTTTCGAGTTGCACGATCGAATTGAACGCACTGCCCGAAGGTTCGCGCCCAACACGGCTCCACAGCGCATCGCCGATCATCCCGAGGGCAAGAGTCAGCGAGAAAACCTTGGAAACCGATTGGATCGAAAACGGCTCCTCGGCATCCCCGCCCGCGTGGACAGTCCCGTCCGCCATGACGACCGCGATCCCGAACCGGTCCGGCGAGACGCAGGCGAGCGGCGGGATATAGTTTGCCACCTGACCCCGATCCGTCATGCCGCGCATTTCTTCGGCAATGTCAGCTACGATCGAGGCAATGTTTTTCATAAACTTATGGATCCTAGTTCAAGTGTTGTTTGAACCAGTCAACAATTCGCTCGAGCCGGTCTCGCTGAAAGCTTGGCCGCGCAATGCCATGGTTCTGCTCTGGATAGCCGACGAGCCGGGTGGGCACGCCCGTGATCTTGAGCGCCTGATAGAGCTGCTGCCCGCCGATCAGCGGCACGTTGTCGTCCGCCATGCCGCCCATGAACAACGTCGGCGTCTTGATCCGGTCGGCGTGGAGCAGCGGCTCTGACAGCCGCATCCACAGCTCCGGCTCCTTCCACGGCGCACCTAGCTCCTGCGTGTATTGCTGGACGTACTGGTCCACCCCGAACAGCGCGAAGATATTGCCTTCGCCCGCGCCGCTGAATGCCGCCTTCAGGCGGTTGTCACGCACGATCAGGAAGTCGGTCAGGATGCCGCCATAGCTCCACCCGCCAGCGCCGAGCCGCGCCGGATCGGCAAAGCCCTGCGCAATCGCCCAATCGAGCGAGGCGTGGAGATCAGCGACCTCCTTCTGGCCCCAATCGGCTGCGATCGCCGCCGCATAAGCATCGCCCCGGCCCGAGGAGCCGCGATAGTTCGGCATCAGCACAGCATAGCCTTGCGCCGCGAGCAGTTCGGCGATCATGCTGTAACCGTCGACTGCATGGATATCCTGCGCATTGGGCCCGCCATGAATCCACAGCAGCGTCGGAACTTTCACCCCTGCTGCTACGCCTGCCGGACGCACCAGCAGGCCATGGACATCGTTGCCGTCCTTGGCGGTTGCCGCATAGTCTTCGACCTTGGCCCAGGCGACCCGATCCGCCACCGACTTGTTGTGCGATGTCAGCAGCTTGAGACCGCCTTTTGCGTCAAGCGCATAGACTTCCGCCGGCTTGCCATCCCCACTGGCGAGCACCGCCCGCGGTGCGCCGGGCACCACTGAACCGCATTGGCCGAGCACGGAAAGCGTACCGTCATTCAGACGCCGTAACATGCCCTTGGCATCGACCACGGCGGGCACTTCATGCCGGTCTTCGGACAGCACGACACCGATCTGACCCGCGCCGAGGTCCACCGGCGCGTTGACGAAGATGTTGGCCGTCGAGGGCACCATGCGCGTTGCGCCGGTCGCCACTACGGTTTCGGCCAGATGCGGCTGGCCATATTGGTCTGCCTTGCCGCCCGGCCCGACCAGATGCGTGATCTTCGTGCCATCCGCCGACCAGATGAGCGCCTGCCCCGGAGCCCCATGCAGCTTGGCCACGACCTTCGGCGCCGCGCCTGCCCTGGCCTCGACTACAGCCAGCCATTGGCCGCCAAGGTCTGTCAAATCCACAGTATGATCAGTCAGATAGGCGACGGACTTGCCATCGGGTGACCACTCGGCCGTCGTGACATCGAACGAATCCGAAGCCGTCAACCGCGTCTCGGTCTTCGTGGCCACATCGAACAGGGCCAGATGGACGTGGCTCTCGGCGGTGATGAAACCCACGCCGTCCTGCTTGAACTTCACATCGTTAACCACGACCGGAAGCGGGCGATCTTCGTCGTCCTTCGGCGGTTCGGGCGCAGGATCGCTGATCATCAGCAGCAGCGTCTTTGAATCCGGCGACCAGCGGAACCCGGCGATATCGCTTTTCACGTCGGTCAGCTTGCGCGCCTCACCCCCGCGCCGATCGAGCAGCCAGATCTGCGCCTGCTTGTCTTTCCCGCGCTTGGAGAGGAACGCGATGGATTTGCCGTCCGGGCTGAACGAAGGCGCGCTCGCGATGTCCTCACCGCTCGTCAGCTGCAGCGGCATGCCACCGGCAAGGTCTGCAAGCCACAGCGCATTGCGCCGCTTGTCTGCCTTCAGATCGGCCTCGCCAACCACATAGACGGCCTGCTTGCCATCATGTGCACAGTCGAGCCCGGAGAGCGAGCGCAGCGCCATGATGTCGTCCATGGTGACCGTGTGGCGGGCCGCAGTTCCATCGCCTTCTGCCATGGCGGGCAGCGCCGCCGCCAGCGTACACGCCGCAATGCCCCAGCCAAGACCCTTGCGCCAACCCCTTACCGCCATTGCTGTTTCCCCCAAGAACCGGACAGGCAGCGAGAGTAACCACACCATCGCGGTGCAAGCAATCAGCACCTTATTTCCATGACATTACGGGCTATCCGGCTAGGATGTTTCGATGGCAGGCCATCTGGAATTCAATACATCGATGAGCGATGCGCTCGTCGTTCTCGGCGCGGCAGGCATAGTGATCCCCGCTTTCGCCCGCGCTCGGATCACGCCGGTGATCGGTTTCATTCTTGTGGGCGTGCTGGTCGGTCCCTTCGGCCTCGGCCGCCTCGTCGGCCAGATTCCGCAGCTCTATTACATCACGATCAGTCGCCCCGAAGCGATTGCACCGTTTGCCGAACTGGGCGTGATCCTGCTTCTTTTCGAGATCGGCCTCGAACTCTCGTTCGGCCGCTTGTGGGATATGCGCGCGCAAGTCTTCGGCCTTGGCGCGGCCAAGCTGCTTCTCTCCGCAGCGCTGCTCACGCTGGTTCTGATGGGCATGCATCACGATGTGCCCGCGGCGGCAGGACTGGGCATCGCCCTCGCGCTGTCCTCCACCGCGCTGGTCCTCCCGATTGCCGGCACCCAGAGCCCGGTGGGCCGCAAGGCCCTGGCGATGTTGCTACTGGAAGACATCGCACTCGTGCCGATCATCTTTGTGCTCGGCGCATTCGGCCCGGGCGGAGAAAGCGGCACGGCCCTGTTCGACACACTCGTGCGCGGGGCGATCATCGTGGTCTTGATGCTCACCCTCGGCCGCTTCCTCCTGCCGCGCCTCTTTGCCAGCGCGGCACGCACGAAGAGCCCTGAGCTGTTTCTCGCCTTCAGCCTCCTCGTGGTGATTGCCGCCGCGCTGGCCACGGCCGGGGCGGGTCTTTCTCCGATCATGGGCGCGCTGCTCGCCGGCCTGCTGATTGCCGAAACGGACTACTCGCGCGAAGTCGAGGCCCTTACCGCCCCCTTCAAGGGCCTCGCACTCGGTGTGTTCCTGATCACCGTTGGCATGGGGATCGATGTTTTCGAAATCTGGCGCCAGTTCGGCGCCATCGCGCTCGGCGTGGCATCGGTGCTTGCCGCCAAGGCAGTCGTCACCGCACTGCTCCTGCGCATGGGCGGCGCGAGCCGGGGCATCGCCGCCGAAGCAGGCCTGCTCCTTGCCTCACCCTCAGAAACGACCCTGATCGTGCTATCCGCCGCCGCAGCCGCGGGCCTTGTTGGCCGCGAGAACGCGCAGTTCTGGCAGATCGTCACTGCGCTCGGCCTCACACTGACCCCACTGCTTGCGATGATCGGCCGCCGCATTGCAAGCGCAGTGGACCGCCCGCAGGACGCCCCCGTCATCGACATGCCGAGCGATGCCACCGGTCAGGCGGTTGTGCTCGGCTATGGCCGCGTTGGCCGGATTGTGGGCACCATGCTGGCGCGGCACGATGTCCCCTGGCTCGCTATCGACGCTGACCCGGCGCTGGTTACCCAGGCCCGCGCTGCGGGCGTTCCAGTGGTCTACGGCAACGTCGGCAATGCCGAATTGCTCGCCAAGCTACACCTCGAATCCGCCCGCGCGGTGATCGTCACCATGGACGAACCCGTCCTCGTTAGCCGCACCGTTCGCCGTATCCGCGCCGCACACCCGGACCTGCCGATCATCGTACGCGCGCGCGATGCCGACCACGCCGCCGAGCTCTACCGCGCCGGTGCTAGCGATGCCGTGCCCGAAACGCTCGAAAGCTCGCTCCAGCTCTCCGAGGCCGTCCTTGTCGACATGGGCGTCGCGATGGGCCCGGTAATCGCCTCGATCCACGAAATGCGCGACGAACTGCGCGAGGCGATCATGAAGGGTGGTGGGCTGGACGAGAAACCGCGCCTCAAGGCAGCGGGGCTGCGGGATCGACTATAGTCGCCCCAGACGGCGCCGCCGACTTGGTCAGAGCAATCCGTTGCAGCTGGTCCGCAATGGGTGCAATCTGAACGCCAACGGGGAGGCGCGGGGCATGAGCACGCAGGTATTGGAGACAAGGACCGGCTCCTTGTCCCGAAGCGCCGCAGAAGACAGCGACGCGCGTTTCTTTGTCTGGCTGGCCGCTGCCTGCGCGATGATCGGCATCGGCGGCTTCATCCCGACCTACTGGCTGCAAGTGCCAGCCGGAACGTTCATCGGCACACCGCTGATGCACCTCCATGGCCTGCTGTTCTCGGCCTGGGTCTTGCTGCTCTTGGTACAGAGCTGGCTGATCGAACATCGCCGCTATCGCAACCACCGCGCATGGGGGCTGCTCGGGGTTGCAGTGGCGAGCATGATGGTCGCAGTCGGCACCGCACTCGCGGTGCGCGGGTTTGCCAAGGAAGTGGCGGTCTATGGCGATGCAGCGCGCCGGTTTCTGATCGTGCCATTGTTCGCCATGGCCGCTTTTCCGGTGTGCATGACCTTCGCCATGATCAACGTCCGCCGCAGCGACTGGCACAGACGACTGATCTTCGTAGCAACGGCATCGTTGCTTGGAGCCGCACTCGCGCGTGTCTTCTTCACTTTGATCGTGGGGTTTGGGCCCGGGATGCGCCCCGGAATGCAGGCGCCGCTCCCGGTGAATGCCACGCTGCTGCCCGTCATGCTGTCGAACATCGTGATTGTGGCAGGCATGGTTCACGATTGGCGAACACGCGGCCGCCCGCACCCGGCATGGGTTATCGGCCTTTGCGCGCTTGTTGCGGGCGAACTGCTGCGTACGCCTGTCGCCTCAACCGTAACTTGGCTTCACTTCACCGATTGGCTGCTGACAGCATCCTGAGCCGCCGCGCGCCGCCGACTAGCCCGCCAACACGCCCTTCGCCGCCGCAATGGCATCAGCCGCCTTGCTGCCATCCGGACCGCCGCCTTGCGCCATGTCGGGCCGTCCGCCGCCGCCCTTGCCGCCCAGCGCCTCGACACCGGCACGCACCAGATCGACTGCGCTGAGCTTGCCGACCAGATCCTCGGTCACTGCTGCCGCGATGCTGGCCTTGCCCTCGTTCACTGCGACGATCACCGCCACGCCCGAACCCATGCGTGCCTTGGCCTGATCGAGAAGCCCGCGCAGTTCCTTGGGGTCCATGCCTTCCAGCACCTGACCCGAGAAGGTCACGCCGCCAACCTGCTCGTCAGCCGGAGCCGCCGCAGCGCCGCCACCCGAAGCGCCGGCCAGTGCAAGCGCCTTCTTCGCCTCGGCGAGTTCTCGCTCCAGCTTGCGCCGCTCGTCGACCAGCGCGGCCACGCGCGCTTCAACTTCGTCGGGGGAGGAGCGCAGCAGGCCAGCAGTGCGCCGCAGCGATTCTTCGCGGCCCACGAGATAGGCACGCGCACCAGCGCCCGTCAGCGCCTCGATACGCCGCACGCCAGAGGAGACCGCACTTTCGCTCACCACGCGCAGCAGGCCGATATCGCCCAGTGCGCGCACGTGCGTGCCGCCGCAAAGTTCGACCGAATAGGCCTGTGTGCCCGCAGCGCGGCCCATGCTGAGCACGCGCACTTCATCGCCATACTTCTCGCCGAACAGCGCCATCGCGCCCGCAGCAATCGCGTCCTCCGGGCTCATCAGGCGCGTCGTCACCGGCGCATTGGCGAGGATCTCGGCGTTTACTTCATCCTCGATCGCAGCGATGTCATCGGCGGTCAGAGCAGCCGGATGCGAGAAGTCGAACCGCAGCCGATCGGCCGAAACCATCGAACCCTTCTGCGTGACATGCGCGCCAAGACGGCGGCGCAGCGCTTCGTGCAGCAGGTGCGTTGCAGAGTGGTTCGC
Source organism: Novosphingobium sediminis (assembly GCF_007991615.1). Lineage (GTDB taxonomy): Bacteria > Pseudomonadota > Alphaproteobacteria > Sphingomonadales > Sphingomonadaceae > Novosphingobium > Novosphingobium sediminis. The sequence goes on from NZ_BJYR01000005.1 coordinate 87,441, forward strand.
CCGCGTCGCATCGCGGCGCGCGACGTCGATAGCGAGCTGCACCGCATCACCCACCTTGACCGCGCCTGCTTCCACAGTGCCCTGATGCGCATGGAGGCGGCCCAGCGGCTTAGCCGTATCGCTAACCGCGATCCTCAGGCCCTCGTTGGTGCTGATCGTGCCGGCATCGCCCATCTGGCCGCCGCTCTCGCCGTAGAACGGGGTCTGGTTGGTGATGACGGTAACGGTCTCGCCCGCCGCCGCCTCGCTCACTTCCTTGCCGTCCTTGACCAGCGCAACGACCACACCTTCGCCGACATTGGCGGTGTAGCCGGTGAACTCGGTCGCGCCTTCGCGCTCGGCGATGTCAAACCACACTTCGCTGTCGGCGGTTTGGCCGGAGCCCTTCCATGCCGCGCGAGCTGCCGCCTTCTGCTGCGCCATCGCCGCTTCGAACCCGGCCCGGTCGACACTCACGCCGCGCGCACGAAGGGCGTCCTCGGTGAGGTCATAGGGGAAGCCGTAAGTATCGTAGAGCTTGAACGCGGTCGCGCCAGGCAGGCTGTCGCCCTCACCCAGATCGCCCGCTTCCTCGTCGAGCAGCTTGAGGCCATTGGCCAGCGTGCGGCGGAACTGCACTTCTTCGCGCAGCAGCGTCTCTTCAACCAGCGGCTGTGCGCGGCCAAGCTCGGGAAACGCCTGCCCCATTTCTGTGACGAGCGAACCCACCAGCCGGTGCATCAGCGGTTCCTTCGCGCCGAGCAGGTGTGCGTGGCGCATCGCGCGGCGCATGATCCGGCGCAGAACATAGCCGCGCCCCTCGTTCGAGGGCAGCACGCCGTCTGCCAGAAGGAAGCTGGAAGAACGCAGGTGGTCCGCGATCACGCGGTGGCTTGCGCGGCTGTCGCCCTCGGCCTTGGTGCTGGTCAGGCTCTCCGAGGCCGCGATAAGCGCCCGGAAGGTGTCGGTATCGTAGTTGTCATGCTCGCCCTGCATCACCGCGGCGATGCGCTCGATGCCCATGCCAGTATCGATGCTCGGGCTCGGCAGGTTCGTGCGGGTGCCGTCAGCCGCCTGCTCGAACTGCATGAACACGAGGTTCCAGATCTCGATGAAGCGGTCGCCGTCCTCGTCCGGCGAGCCCGGAGGCCCGCCGAAAATGTGATCGCCGTGATCGTAGAAGATCTCCGAGCACGGGCCGCAGGGGCCCGTGTCGCCCATCGACCAGAAGTTGTCCGAAGTCGGGATGCGGATGATGCGGTCGTCCGAAAGGCCGGCAATCTTCTTCCACAGGTCGAACGCCTCGTCGTCGGTGTGGTAGACGGTGACGAGCAGCTTGTCCTTGGGCAGCCCCCATTCGCGCGTCAGCAGGGTCCAGGCATGGGTGATCGCCTGATCCTTGAAGTAATCGCCGAATGAGAAATTCCCCAGCATCTCGAAGAAAGTGTGGTGCCGCGCGGTGTAGCCCACGTTGTCGAGATCGTTATGCTTGCCGCCAGCGCGCACGCACTTCTGCGAGGAGGTCGCCCGCTTGGTCGAGCGCGTCTCGAGCCCGGTGAACACGTTCTTGAACGGGACCATGCCCGCGTTCGTGAACATCAGCGTCGGGTCGTTGTACGGCACCAGCGGCGCCGAAGGCACGATCTCGTGCCCGGCGGAACCGAAGTAGTCGAGGAAGGACCGGCGGATTTCGTTCGTCGAAGTCATGACAAGCCGATTAGGCGAGCGCTCGGCGCGGAACAAGCACGTTTCGGCCCTTCCTGCCCGCTTGTCCCCATCATGGATGGGTTCAGGTGTTGTCGGCGGTGGCCGTCACCATCCACGCAGCAGCCGGAAAGCACACCCGCCCGCCGACGGAGCGCGATTGGACAAGCTCGAGCAGCCCGCGCTCGAAGGCTGCGCGCGCCTGATCAGGCAGCGTGCGGATCGCCGCAGCAGCGGGTCCGATGCGGCTGAAGAATGACAGCGCATCGGCCACCGGGTTGGTGCCCGAACCCGCGACATAAGCGAAATCGAGCGGCTGGAACTCGATGTCGCGCCAACCTTTCAGGCAGCGCCGGGCATGATCGGGATCTGCAAACGCGAACGGTCCTGGCGGGAAATCGACAGCTGGCACAGGTTTGCTTGGCGGCAGCAGCCGCGCGATGTCCATCGCCCACGGATTTTCCGTTGCGGGGCGAAAGCAGGAAAACACCATGCGTGCGCCCGGCGCGGCCTTGGCCGACAGATGCGCAAACGCAGCCGGTGGATCAGTGAAGAACATCACCCCGTGGCGGGAGACATAGAGATCGGGCTGCGCGCCATCTGCCTCCCAACTGGAGGCATCCGCAACCGTGAACGACAGGTTCGCCAGCCCAGCCGCGCGGCCGCGCGCCGCCTCGACCAGTTCGCCCGAGATGTCCACCCCGGTAACCCGTGCCTCGGGCCGCGCCGTGGCAACGGCGATGGACAGTTCGCCCGCGCCGCAGCCCACATCGATCACCCGCGAGCCGGGCTCCCGCGCAATCGCGGCAAGGAGATGGGGCGTGAGCGCGGCAAAGCTGCGGTCAGTGCGCTCCCACTCAGCCGCCCAGTTCTGGCCGACCCGGCCTTGCCATTCTTGTGCACCCGTCATGCCATGCAGGCTATGCATCGGTGCCCGGCCCCGCAAGCCTTATTGCGGCCATACCGGTCAAGTCGCAAAGTAAGGCCCGCCCTTTGCGCGTGCAGCCTGCCAGGCCGGCCGCGCGTGGATGGCGGCGGCAAACGCGGCGAGTTTCGGGAACGCCTCGCTCATGCCTTGCATCACGACGACTTCGGCCGGGAAGCTCAGCATCACATCCGCGCCGGTCCAGTCATCCCCGATGAAATGACCCGAAGGCCGCAGGATCTGTTCAAGGTAGCCGAAATGGGCTGCGAGTTGCTCATCGATACGCGGGCGCAGCGGAGCGCCGGCCTCTCCCAACCGCGAAACATAGAGGTTGAGCAGGATCGGTGTCATCGCCGAGCCCTCGGCGAAATGCATCAGTTCGTTGTGGCGCAGCGCGTCATCGGTGCCCGGCGCTGGCTGCCACTTTCCATCGCCGAAGTTGTCGCACAGGTACTGCACGATCGCGCCCGATTCCTCGATCACCCGGCCATCGACCTCGAGCAGCGGCGACTTGCCGAGCGGATGCACCGCCTTAAGCTCCGGCGGTGCCAGATTGGTTTCCGCGTCGCGCTGGTAGATCTTCAATTCATAGGGAACGCCCAGTTCCTCCAGCATCCAGAGAATGCGCTGCGAGCGGCTGTTGTTGAGGTGATGGAGAACGATCGACATCAGGCTTCCTTCCCGGGGGATTGTACTTGCTGGCAGGCTAGGTGTTTTCAGCAGCGCAGGAAAGCAGGATCAAGGGCTGCCGCAAGTCCATCGCGCTCCAAGGGGCTGCCCGCAGCAACTCCCCTGCCCCAACAAACCAAAACCGGCGCGTTCCTTCCCGGGAACGCGCCGGCCTTTGGACTGGCGGCAGGGTGCGGGGGGATAGAGAAATGCCCCCACCGCCTGAAGGGTCAGTTGTCGTCGTCCGCGTCCGGACCAACCATCAGCCCTTCGGCGACCTTGTCGGTCTGGCCGCGGATCGCGGCTTCCAACTTGTCGCAAAGTTCACGATTTTCGCGCAGGTAGTTCTTGGCGTTTTCACGGCCCTGCCCGATCCGGATTGAATCGTAGCTGAACCAGGCGCCCGACTTTTCGACGATCCCGGCCTTGACGCCGAGATCGAGGATCTCGCCAATCTTCGAGATACCCTCGCCGTACATGATATCGAACTCGACCTGCTTGAACGGCGGGGCGACCTTGTTCTTGACGACCTTCACGCGGGTGGCGTTGCCGACGATATCGTCGCGATCCTTGATCTGCCCGGTGCGGCGGATATCGAGGCGGACCGAAGCGTAGAACTTGAGGGCGTTGCCGCCCGTCGTCGTCTCCGGATTGCCGTACATCACGCCGATCTTCATGCGCAGCTGGTTGATGAAGATCACCATGCAACGCGAGCGGCTGATCGAGCCGGTCAGCTTGCGCAGGGACTGCGACATGAGGCGCGCCTGAAGGCCAACATGGCTATCGCCCATCTCGCCCTCGATTTCCGCACGGGGAACAAGCGCGGCGACCGAATCGACCACCAGAACGTCAATCGCATTCGAGCGGACCAGCGTGTCGACGATTTCCAGCGCCTGCTCGCCCGTATCGGGCTGCGAGACGATCAGTTCATCAATGTTGACGCCGAGCTTCTTGGCATAGACCGGATCAAGCGCGTGCTCCGCATCGACGAAGGCTGCGGTCCCGCCCGTCTTCTGCGCCTCGGCAATCACGTGGAGCGCGAGGGTGGTCTTGCCCGAGCTTTCCGGCCCGTAGACCTCGATCACGCGGCCGCGCGGCAGGCCGCCGACGCCAAGCGCGATGTCGAGCCCGAGCGAACCGGTCGAGATCGCCTCGACCTGCATGGTCTCCTTCGAGCCCAGCCGCATGGCCGAACCCTTGCCGAATGCCTTGTCGATCTGTGCGAGCGCTGCATCGAGCGCTTTCTGACGATCCATGTCCTTGTCTTTGCCTTCCTGGATAAGCTTCAACTGCGCCGCCATGGCTTGCTTTCCTTTGCTAGAGATGGCTGACATGAACCGTCAACACCAGCCTTGTACCCAGTTTGTTCCATTGGAACAAGGGGGGAACATTATTCCCTGCCAAAGTGGCGTGAAATCGGTGCACACTGCGGAAATCCCTCAGTAATTTCCTGCTTTTTCGGCCGATCAATCGCTCGGTCGCGGCAGATCCTGCACAAATGGAACGAAAATTTTCTGGGGATGCATGATTCGCATGCCTCCAGATCCTCACCGGGAGAGCCGCAGTTGACAGGACCACGACGGCCGATAAGCTCTGCTGCACTGCACAATAGCCGGCTGCCGGCTTGCGGAGGGAAATCCAGATGAAGCCCATGCCATCCGCTGCGCTAGCCGCTCTCGGCCTTTGCCTGGCCGCGCCGGCTGCGGCTCAGGATGCCGCGCATGCCGTCCGCGCCATTGCGATCAACGATCACCTCACCGCCTTCTATCAGGGGCGGCCAGACGAGGCCTCGGTGCCACCGGGGCCGCGCCACTGGCCCGATCTCGGGGCGATCTTCGTGGGTGTAGCGACTTATGCAATCCATGATGGCGATACGGCGCTCGTCTACGACACCTTCACCGATCAAGGTTCGGCGCAGTGGGTACGCGACTGGCTGACCAAGGCAGGCGTGCGCCGCTTCATCCTCGCGACCAGCCATTGGCACCTCGATCACATCGGCGGCAACGCTGTGTATGCCGACAGCATGCGCTTCGCGACCGAGGCGACCCGCGTAAAGCTGACCGCAAAGCGCGCCGCGATCGAGGCAGGAACTGAGGAGGGCCCGCCGGCAATCCGCCCGCTGATCCTGCCGAACATCGGGATCGCGCCGGACAGCGTGGTGACGCTGATGATCGGCAGTGTGAAGGCAGAGCTTCATCCCGTCGCCATCCATTCCGCCGACGGCCTCGTGATCGAGTTGCCGGACGACAAGCTGCTTCTTGCGGGGGACACGCTGGAAGACACGGCGACGTTCGTGGCTGAACCGGAATCGCTGCCGGAGCAGTACAAGGCGCTCGGCACAATGCGCGGCTGGGGTTTCACGAAGATCCTGCCCAACCACGGCAATCCGGCCGTCATCGCGTCAGGCGGCTATGGCCTCGGCTTCCTTGACGCGACGCGCGACTACATCCGCGCGCTAGTCGAGCATTCGCATGACGCAGACTTCCAGAAGCAGCCGCTCGAAAACTTCGTCGATGCGGCGGTAAAGCGCGGCGATGTCAGCCTGTGGTGGCCCTACCGCGACGCCCACGCCAACAACCTGGCATCGGTGGCGAAGGCGTGGAAGGACAAACCGATCCCGAAATTCGACGCCGCGCCCTGACCGGGCTCAGCGCGCCTTCAGCACATCCTCGACCGCCGTGCAGATCTGCGCCACGCTGAAGGGCTTGGCGAGGAAGTACATGTTGGGAATGTCGATCTCGCGCCGCAGTTGCTCCTCGGCATAGCCTGACATGAACAGCACGGGCAGTTCGGGCCGCAGCGCACGGATCTCGCGTGCCATCGCGGGGCCGTCCATGCTCGGCATGACGACGTCTGAGAGGACGAGATCGAACTCCTCGCCCGCCGAGATTGCCCGGCCGAGTGCTTCCAGCCCATCTTCACCGTCGCTGGCTGTCGTGACCTCGTAGCCCTGCCGCGCGAGCGCACGCTCAGCCACCGCGCGCACGGTGTCCTCGTCCTCAACCAATAGCACACGCCCGCCGCCGGACCACTGCTTGCGCTTCGGCGGCAGCTTGGCTGCGGTCGCTGCTGCGGCGGCCTCTTCGGCATCTGCTGCATCGGGCACGTGCACCGGGAAGTAGATCGAGAATCGCGTGCCCTTGCCCACTTCGCTCTCGGCAAAAATGAACCCGCCCGATTGCTTGACGATGCCGTAGACGGTCGAGAGCCCGAGGCCGGTGCCCTTGCCCTTTTCCTTGGTGGTGAAGAACGGCTCGAAGATCTTCCCGATCTGAGCGGGGGGAATGCCGTGGCCGGTGTCTTCCACGATCAGCGCGGTGTAATCGCCGATGGGAAGGATCTCGCTCTTCATCGCGCGCACGTCGGCGGCAGTGATCCGCCTGGTCTTGAGCCGCAGCACGCCGCCGCCCTTGGTTGCGGGTATGCCGCCGGAGCCGCCATTGCCGGTCATCGCATCGCGTGCATTGACCGCAAGGTTGAGCAGGACCTGTTCGAGCTGCACCGGGTCTGCACGGACAAGGCCGAGACCTCGGTCATGCGTCACTTCGAGCAGGATCTTCTCACCCAGCAGCCGCTTCAGCAGCGTGGAGATTTCCGCCACCACATCGGGCAGTTGGAGCACTTCGGGCCGTAACGTCTGCTGGCGCGAGAACGCCAGCAATTGCCGGGTCAGGCTCGCCGCGCGGTTTGAGTTGGCGCGGATCTGCTGGATGTCGTCGTAGTCGCTGTCACCCGGCGTATGGCGCATCAGCATGAGGTCGCAGTAGCCGATGATCGCGGTGAGCACGTTGTTGAAGTCGTGCGCCACGCCGCCCGCAAGCTGCCCCACCGCCTGCATCTTGGTCGCCTGCGCGATCTCGCGCTTGAGGCGGGTTTCCTCGGACGAATCCTTGAGACTGAGGATCACCGCGCCCTCGCCCAGCCCGCGCACGCCGGCAAGGCTGAGCGAAACCGGATCCTCGGGCGCCGAACGCAGCCGCACTGCGACATCGCCCGAACCGCCGCCGCCGGCAAAGCGCCGCACTGCATCGGCCAGCGCGCCCTTGTCCTCGCGGATCACGAGGTCCGACGGATAGGGTGGCGGCCCGCTCTCGTCGTGCCCGGCGGCGCGCAGGAAGGCCTTGTTGGCAAACAGGAAGCGCCCGTCGCGGTCGGTCATCGCAAGGCCGAGCGGCAGCCGCGCCAGCAGCGCCTCGATCTGCGGTATGCCGGTGCGGGTGTCGCCCACCCCGCCCTGGTTGTCGATCAGGAGGAACAGCGAGGCCGTCTGAGCCGGGTCCGCCGCCGCCGAACTTGCCGCAACGGCCTCCGGATCGGCAATCGGTACGTGCAGCATGCGCACCGAGGCGCCCCGGTTGCCTTCGCGGGCGTAGTAGATGCGCTCCTGCTCGTCGGCGCTGAAATAGCCTACGAAATCCGTACCCGCGACGTCGGCCTCCGCGTCGCCCACCGCGCGCGCAGCGAATAGTGTGTTGGCAGCGTGAATCTGCCCGTCGGGCGCCACGGCAGCAACCTGAATGCCCTCACGCCCCAGCGCCTGACCAACTTTGCCGCGAACATGGCCGATCACTTCGTGCAGCGGATCGCGGCGCACGACAGGTGAAAACCGCCAGATCAGGAAATCCTGCCCACGCCCTGCCCGCTCTATTTCGAGCCGCCAAGCCCGCTCGCCGGCCGAGATCGGCTGATATTCGGCCCGGCCATCACGCCACGCGGCGCGCGCGGCGCCTTCGAGCGCCTCGTTGTCCACCCCTTCGAGCCCAAGCCGCGGCGGCGCCGCACCGATCCCAAAGCATTCGGCAAACCGCGCGTTGGCGCAGGTCAACCGACCTGCGCGGTCGATGATCGCGGTGGCTTCATCGCCGCGCTCGATAGCGGCGTGGGTGACCGACCAGTCCGGCGGTGCGAAATCGCTCGTCTCTGCCGCCTCACGTGGGCGGATCGCAAAGCTCAGCGCGATTGCGAGGCAGCCGACGCCCAGCGCGTAGGCAAGTGCGGATACCGCCTGCCCTGAAGCCAGCCAGAGCAGCAGCGCGCTCGCAAGGACCGACAAGGCCACGACAAGGCGTTCCCGCCAGCGCGATGGGCTGGCATTCACGGCCTCAACCGTCAGCGTGTTTACGCTCATACCCCCTGCGCTCCGCCGAGCGCGCGATTTACCCGCAGCCGTCTCCGCCGCCCGGTCCACCAGCGCCAGATCACGATTGAGGCAATGTAGCCGATCACCGCGGACACCGCGGCAATCGCCAGCAGCCCCAGCACGAGCGCAGGCGCGGCAGACGAAACCAGCCAGTTGGCCCACTCGCCAAGCCCCGCATTCCGGTTGATCAGCGACTGGAACGTGGTGAGGTCAGCATCAAGCCCGAGGAAGCTACCCAGCCATAGCGCTGCGAGCAGGATCATCGGCGTCGTCGCAGGATTTGAAAGCAGCGTCGCCCCCGCAGCCAGCGGGACATTGCCGCGAACCGGCACGCACAGCAGCGCCGCACCGACGATTTGCACACCCGGGACCATTGCAAAGATACCGACGAAAAGCCCGACCGCGATCCCGCGCGGCACTGAGCGTCGATTGTAGCGCCACAGTTCGGGACGGGCGGCAAGCGGGCGGACGAAACGGCTTTTCACCAGTGTTTCGCGCGTCGGGATCATCCGCCGCGCCCAGCCGGAAATGCCGCCTCTCATGCCCGTGCCGCTATCCTCCATCAGCCATGCTCGCGCATGATGCGCGCCTTGTCACGCTGCCAGTCGCGGTCCTTGATCGTCGCGCGCTTATCCGCGTTGTTCTTGCCCTTGGCGAGCGCGAGTTCAACCTTGGCCCGGCCGCGCCCGTTGAAGTAGACCGAAAGCGGCACCAGCGTCATGCCCTTGCGTTCAACCGCCCCGTGGAAGCGGGCAATCTCGCGCTCTTTCAGCAGCAGCTTGCGGGGCCGCTTGGGTTCATGGTTGTAGCGGTTGCCGTGGCTGAATTCGGGCACGTTGGAATTGACCAGCCAGACCTCGCCGTCCTTCACTTCGGCATAGCTCTCTGCAATCGAGCCTTCGCCGAAACGCAGCGATTTCACTTCGGTGCCGGTCAGCGCGATGCCTGCCTCGTAGACGTCCTCGATGAAATACTCGAAGCGCGCGCGGCGGTTTTCGGCGACGATCTTCTTCTTGTCGAAGGCAGGCGGAGTGGGACGGGCCATGGTCACCGCCATGTAGGCTGCCGCCGCCGGAAAGAAAAGGGAGCGCCTCTGCGCCGCGCTGCATAACCTTTTGCCGATCCGGCACGAACAGGACTTGCCAAGCCCGCGCTGCAGCGCACAAAAGGCGCACGGAGGGCCAAGCGCCGGGCAGGCGCAACGCAAGGATTCGGCGCAGGATGGCCAGCACGCAAGAGCCCGCATCAGCTCCCATGCCCGCTGAGGCGGCCGTGCTCGTGTTGCAGGGCGGCGGCGCGCTGGGTGCCTATCAGGCCGGCGTTTTCGAGGCGCTTGCCGCTTCCGGACACGAGCCTTCGTGGGTCGCCGGCATTTCCATCGGCGCGATCAATGCCGCGCTGATCGCCGGCAATCCGCCCGAACGCCGCCTCGCGGCCTTGCGCGCGTTCTGGGAACAGGCCTCGTCCCGCTTGCCGTTCCCCTCGCCTTTCGCCGATGGCTGGGGCCGCCGCCTGTTCAACGAGGGCGCCGCCGGCGTCGTTGCCATGACCGGCATCCCCGGCTTCTTCACCCCGCGCCTGACACCGCCATGGCTCGCCCTCCCCGGTTCAGCCGAGGCGACCAGCCTCTACGACACCGCGCCCCTGCGCGAGACCTTGCTCGAACTCGTCGATTTCGATCTGCTCAACAATGGCCCGATGCGCTTCAGCGTCGGCGCAGTGAACGTGCTCTCGGGCAACTTCACCTATTTCGACAACCGCGAACGCCTGATCGGCCCCGAGCACATCATGGCGAGCGGCGCGCTGCCGCCGGGCTTTCCCGCCGTGATGATCGACGGTGAACCCTACTGGGATGGCGGCATCGTCTCCAACACTCCGCTTCAGTACGTGCTCGATACGCGCGACGGTACTTCGCCGCTGCTCGTGTTCCAGGTAGATCTGTTCAGCGCGCGCGGGATGATGCCGCGCTCGCTGTCAGAGGCGATGCAGCGCGAGAAGGATATCCGCTTCTCCAGCCGCACCCGGCTCAACACCGACTTGCAAACCCGGCTTGAGGCGATGACCTCGGCTGCGGCCCGCCTTGCCCTGCGTCTGCCCGAAGAATTGCGCAATGATCCCGATCTGATGGAACTTACCAGCCACGCCTGCGATTGGCCGGTAACGATCCTCCACCTGATCAACCGCAGCGAAACCTTCGAATCGCACAGCAAGGACTACGAATTCTCGCGCGGCACGGTGGAGGGCCACTGGGCCTCGGGCCGCAGCGACGTCGAACGCTCGCTCGCCAGCCCGCGCTGGAAGCAGCGCCAGATCCACGATTGCGGCATCGTCACCCTCGATCTCGCCTGAAATTTCAAAAGGAGCCTCCCCATGGACCTCAGCAACAAGATCGCCATCGTCACCGGCGCCGCCAGCGGCATCGGCCTCGCCATCGCCCACCGCTATGCCAAGGCCGGCGCCAAGGTCGCCATTGCCGACTTGAAGCTCGAAGCCGCACAGGCTGCCGCCGATGCCATCACGGCCGAGCACGGGGGTGATGCAATGGCCGTCGCCATGGACGTGACCGACGAGAGCCAGGTCAACACGGGCGTCGCCGCCGTGGTCGCGGCCTGGGGCACGGTCGACATCCTCGTCTCCAACGCGGGCATCCAGATCGTCAATCCGATCGAGGCCTTCGCCTTCGCCGACTGGAAGAAGATGCTGGCGATCCACCTCGACGGCGCCTTCCTCACCACCAAGGCGGTGATCCCGCACATGTACAAACAGGGCTCCGGCGCGATCCTCTACATGGGCTCGGTGCACTCGAAGGAAGCCAGCCCGCTGAAGAGCGCCTATGTCACCGCAAAGCACGGCCTCCTCGGCCTGTGCCGCACGGTCGCCAAGGAAGCCGGCCCCAAGGGCGTGCGCACCAACGTGATCTGCCCGGGCTTCGTCCGCACGCCGTTGGTGGACAAGCAGATTCCTGAACAGGCCAAGGAACTCGGGATCAGCGAGGACGAGGTGGTCAAGAAGGTCATGCTCGGCCAGACCGTCGACGGCGAGTTCACCACGGTGGAAGACATCGCCGAACTCGCGTTCTTCTTCGCCGCCTTCCCCAGCAACGCGCTGACCGGCCAGTCGCTGGTGGCGAGCCATGGGTGGTCGATGGGGTAAACCACCTCGCGTTGCACAGGATGATCCGTTAGGTCACCTTACATTGACGGCTGGGGGCGGTTAGACCATCTCGCATGGCATAACTGCCCCCATCCCCTTGTAGGCCAGACCGACCATGACCAACCCGACCGCATCAGACCTCGCCCGCATTTTCGCGCTTCAGCAGGCCAACCAGTGGAATGTGAAGGCCTCCAGCGCCGAAGTGCGCAAGGCCAAGCTGGCTGGCCTCAAGGCCGCGGTCGAGGCCCATGCCGATGCCATCGTCGCTGCTGTTCTCGAAGACACGCGCAAGCCCGAGGGCGAGATCCGCGTGACCGAAGTGATGAACGTCACCGCCAACATCCAGCGCAATATCGACAATCTCGATGCGTGGATGGCACCGACCGAAGTCACCCCTTCGCTCAACCCGAACGACCGCGCGCAGATCCGCTATGAAGCGCGCGGGGTCTGCCTGATTCTTGGCCCGTGGAACTTTCCGCTCGGCCTGGCGCTCGGGCCGCTCGCTGCTGCTGTCGCGGCAGGCAACTGCGCCATCGTCAAGCTGACTGATCTGTGCCCTGCCACCGCCAGGATCGCGGCAAAGATCATCGCCGAGGCCTTCGATGAAAGCGAAGTCGCGCTCATCCAAGGCGATGTCAGCGTCGCCACCGCGCTGCTCGGACTGCCGTTCAACCACATCTTCTTCACCGGCAGCACCCGCGTCGGCAAGATCGTCATGGCCGCCGCGGCAAAGCACCTCGCCAGTGTCACCCTCGAGCTTGGCGGCAAGTCTCCGGTCATCCTCGATGCAGGGGCCGATATCGACAAGGTCGCTGCGCAACTTGCGGGTGCCAAGCAGTTCAACGGCGGGCAGGCCTGTATCAGCCCGGACTACGTTTTCGTGCGTGAAGAGAGCCAGGCGCGGCTCGTTGACGGCTTCAGGGCCACCGTAGCCAAGAACCTCTATGACGAGACTGGCGCGATCCGGAAGGAAAGCATCGCCCAGATCGTCAACGAGGCGAACTTCAAGCGCGTGAAGGCGCTGTTCGATGATGCCGTGGCGCAGGGCGCCACCGTCGCCGTGGGCGGCACGATGGACGAGAGTGACCTCACCATCCACCCCACGTTGCTCACCGGCGTCACCCCGCAGATGAAGATCCTGCAGGAGGAAATCTTCGCCCCCGTCTTGCCGGTGATGAATTACGAGACGATCGATCAGGCGATCGACTACATCGCCGAACGCGACAAGCCGCTGGCTCTTTATATCTACTCGGACGATGAGGCGAATATCGAGAAGGTTATCAGTCGCACTTCATCGGGCGGCATGACGATCAACGGCGTGTTCTCGCACTACCTTGAAAACCACCTGCCCTTCGGCGGCGTCAACGCCAGCGGCACGGGCAGCTATCATGGCTATTTCGGCTTCAAGGCCTTCAGCCACGAACGCGCGATCTACCGGCATATGTGAGGAACGAGTCTGCCCGCTGAAGCCCAAAAATCCATATCCCCCCGCTCATGCTGAGCTTGTCGAAGCATCAGGCGCAACCGTTGCGCAAGCACCCTTCGACAAGCTCAGGGTGAGCGGGGTTAGGTAGGACCGGGTCGGGACGCGGCCGCTCTAGATCAGCCCCGCGTGCTTCAGCGCCGCATCCACCTCGGCGCGGGCCTTGTCGCTGCACGGCACCAGCGGCAGGCGCAGTTCGTCGGTGAGATAGTCGTGCACGCGGCTGAGGGCGTACTTCACCGGACCCGGCGAGGCATCCTCGAACATCGCGTAGTGCAGCGGATAGAGGAGATCGTTGATCTCGCGCGCCTTTTCGAAGTCACCCGCAGCGCAGGCCGCCTGAAAATCGGCGCAAAGCCGCGGCGCGACGTTGGCCGTGACCGAGATGCAGCCCACCGCGCCGGCGGCGTTGGCGGGCAGTGCGAGTTCGTCATCGCCCGAAAGCTGGCAGAAGTGCTTGCCGATGCCCATGCGGTGATCGGTCACGCGGCTGAGATCGCCGCTCGCATCCTTGATGCCGACGATCTTGTCCGGATAGCGGCGCGCAAGTTCGCACACCGTCTCGGGCAGGATGTCGGTCACAGTGCGGCCCGGCACGTTATAGAGAATGATCGGCAGATCGTTGTTCTCGGCCAGATAGCCGAAATGCGCGAGAAGGCCCGCCTGGCTCGGCCGGTTGTAGTAGGGCGCGACGCATAGCGCGGCCTTGGCGCCGCTCTTGCGTGAGAACGTCATGTGCAGGTGCGCGTTCATCGTATCGTTGCTGCCGCAGCCTGCAATCACCGGCACGCGGCCCGCCGCCTGCTCCACGCAGACTTCGATCACGCGGTGGTGCTCGGCGTTCGATAGCGTCGATGCCTCGCCCGTCGTGCCGCAGGGAACCAGCGCCGAAGAGCCGTTCTCGATCTGCCAATCGACCAACTTGCGAAACGCTTTCTCGTCGAACACCCCGCCGCGAAAAGGCGTCACCAAAGCCGGAATGGAGCCGGAAAACATGGACTTTACCCTTCGATCTGCGCCACAAGGCGTCTATGCGGCGCTTCACATCATCGCCGTATCACGCGCCTGATAGGAAGACGAAAGCCGGAATGTCCAGCATGGAGATGAGTGTCACGCTGCGAAAGCTGCTGCTGGGCGCCATACTGCTGCCCGCGCTCGCCGCTTCGGCAGCCTGCCACGCCAGCGATGTGGATACCGGCGCGACCGCATGGGACGCCGCGCGCGCCAAGCTGATTGCGCAAGGGCAAGGCCCGCTGGCACAGGCAATCAACCGCTGGCAGATGCTCACCGCCTCGGATCGTTTCGCCTTCAGCGACTATTCGGGCTTCATCCTCAGCTACCGCGGCTTTCCCGAAGAAGAAAAACTGCGCCGCTCTGCCGAAGCCGCGCTTGATCGGCAGGGTGCAGATGCAAGCACCGTGGTCGCCTTTTTCGACCGCGTTCCGTCGCTGACCAATCCTGCCCGCGCGCAGTATGCCCTCGCGCTCAAGGCGCTTGGCCGCCCCGAAGCCGATGCGATGGCACGTGCCGCATGGCGCGGCGGCGCGATGAGCGAGGCGGCCGAGGCAGCCATTCTCGCCGGATGGGGCAGCACCTTCACGCCGGACGACGAAGACGCGCGAATGGACGCGCTGCTCTGGGCCGGGAACCCCTCCCCCGCCGCTCGCCAGACGGCGCGTGTCAGCGCCCAGCGCCGCGGGCTCTTCGCCGCGCGGCAGGCTACATTGATCGGCCTCGATCCTTATTCCGCTGCCGAAGGCACGAGCATCGACGTGCTCAACTCTGACCCCGGCTTCATCTGGTCCCGCGCGCGCCAACTGCGCCGCCAGGGCAACGGCGCGGCAGCGCAGGCCTTGATCGCCAATCGCCCGCTGCTGGCCCGCCCGCCACTAACTCGCGAAAAGTGGGTGGACGAACTGCTCGCCAATGCGCGCGGTGCCGCTGCCGTGGGCGATTCCCGCACCGCCTATCGTATCGCTGCCGGGATCGACGATGCCTTCGCGCGCGGCGAAGACGTCAGCCAGATGGCCTACGACCTGCGCGATGATTACACCTCGCTGATGTGGCTCGGCGGGCAGCAGGCGCTGCGCCAGCTTAACAGCGGCGCCGATGCCGCACCGCTGTTCTGGCGCTATGGCTCGGCCGCACGTACGCCGGGCACACGCTCCAAGGGCTTCTACTGGGCTGGCCTCGCCGCCGCGCAAGGCGGGCAGGCAGCCGAAGCCCAGCGCTATTTTGAAATGGCCGCCGCCTACGGGGATCAGTTCTACGGCCTCCTCGCGCTGGAAAGGCTGGGCAGGCCTGTCCCGCGCTTCGCCGCCGAAGCCGATGTCCAGCCGACACCGCAGGAACGCGCCAGCTTCAACGCCTCGCTGCTGACACAGGCCGTGCGCGAGGCTGCGCGCGATGCGGACTGGCGCACGACCATCCGCTTCTTCCGCGAGATCAGCAACCAGCAGCAGAGCAAGAGCCAGCACGTCCTCGTCGCAGATCTTGCGCGCGAACTTGGCCGCCGCGATCTGGGCGTGATCGTCGGGCAAGCGGCCGAAGCGCGCGGCTACCTCGATTTCCAGCACATCGCGTTCCCGGTGATCCCGGTGCCGCCCGGCTATGAACATGCGTGGACGATGATCCACGCCATCGCCCGACAGGAAAGCCAGTTTGCCCAGAACGCGGTGAGCCACGCCGGTGCGCGCGGCCTCATGCAACTGATGCCCGCAACCGCCAACGAACAGGCGGGCAAGCTGGGCCTTGCCTATTCCAGCACCGCGCTGATTGATGATGCAGGCTTCAACCTGCAGGTCGGCGGCGCTTATTTCCAGCGCCTGCTGAGCTACTTCAACGGCAGCTATCCGCTGGCCGTCGCCGCCTACAACGCGGGCGCGGGCAACGTGAACAAGTGGCTGCGCGCAAACGGCGATCCCCGCGCGGGAGGCCCCGGCTGGATCGACTGGATCGAGCGCATCCCGCTGTCCGAGACGCGCAATTACGTCCAGCGCGTGATGGAAAACGCCGTCGTCTACGAAGCGATGTATCCGGACAAGGCCAGCTACAACGGCCCCAATCCGCTCAGCCACTTCCTCGGCAAGCCGACGCCGGGCTGACACCCCTCCCGCCTGCGGGAGGGGCCGGGGATAGGCGTGCCAGCGCCTTCCTTACTCGGGCAACATGTCCTGCAGCCGCGCAAGCAGCTTCTGGATGTTGAGCGCGGCGAGCTTGAACGTCTCCACGTCTTCCTTGTTGTTGTCGGCCTTGGCTTCCTCGATCGCCTCGGCATAGCCTTCAAGGTCCGCTTCCAGCGCGTCCACCAGGATTTCGAGTTCGTCTTCAGTCAGCGTCAGCGCGATGGTCTTGGCCATAAATTCCTCGTCGGCAATATGATGCCCCGCCCTAAGCCCCCCTCCGCACCGGGGCAACCTTCCAAGCTGCTCCATCCCCGGCTAGACGATCAACAATGCAACCTGATGGCAACCCGATCACCCCCGCCGGCTTGGCCGCACTGCGCGCCCGCTACGATCACCTGCTTGGCACAGAACGCCCCGCCATCGTCGAGATCGTGAGCTGGGCGGCGGGCAATGGTGATCGCTCGGAGAACGGCGACTACCTTTACGGCCGCAAGCGCATGCGCGAGATCGACCGCGAGCTGAACTTCCTCGCCAAGCGCATGAAAGCCGCGCGCGTGATCGATCCTGCCCGCCAGCCGGACAAGACCCGCGTGCTCTTCGGCGCCACCATCGAAATTGCCGACGAGGACGACGCCCGGATGGTGCTTACCCTCGTCGGCGACGATGAACAGGATGCCTCTGCCCGCCGCATCGGCTGGAGCGCGCCGATTGCCCGCGCCTTGCGCGGCGCCCGCGTGGGGGATCTGCGCAAGGTCAGCCTCCCCGGAGGCGAGAAGGAATGGGAAGTGATGGAGATCAGCTACCCAGCAGAATAGCCGGGCAGATCAGCGAAACGGCGCGTTGAGCCGCACGATCGCCCAGTTCAGCCAGGCCGCAAAGCTCACCCACGCGAGATAGGGCAGGATCAGCTTCGCCGCGAACGGGGAAATCGGCCAAAGCCCCACCACCAGCGCCACCAGCGAGGCCCACAGGAACACGACCTCGATCAGCGCCCAATCGGGTCGCCGCAGCTTGAAGAACAACGGGCTCCACAGCAGGTGGAACAGCGCATTGGTGCAGAACAGGATCACCACGCTGGTCCGCGCCGCATCATCCCCCGCCGCATCCCACGCGCTCGCCGCAGACCATGCCGCGAGGCCGAGGATCACCGTCCATGCCGGGCCGAACAGCCAGTTCGGCGGCTGCAGGCGCGGCTTTCGCAGGTTCGCGTACCAGGGCCCGATCGGGGTCATCAGCCCGCCCACCACGCCAAGCGCGATGGCACCGCCAGCGGCAACGAGAATTGGTGTCGAAATCACGAGGGGTGCTACCGATCAAGCGGGAGGAAAGCGGCTTCCTCCTTGGCAGATCGGAGGCTGATGCAACAGTCCTTTCCGCCCTGCCTGCATCAGGAAACCTCTGTAAACACATAGACGTGCTGCCCATCGCGCACGGTCAGCGTGCGTTTGCCGTTCGCCACGCCGATCAGCATTTCATTGCCCCCGATCCAGCCCGGATCGATCGAGACGAGCGAGACGGTGCCATCGTCATTGCGCCGCGTCGTCATCAGCGAATTCCACGCCGGGGTGAAGCCGCGCACATAGCCCTTTTCCAGGACCAGCCGCAGCGTCCCAAGCTCCGGGCTGCCATAGCGCGCAGCCAGCGATGCGAGGATCGCGGTGTCGCCCGGCAGCTGAACCTTGCTCCGGAACTCGGCCTGCTCCGCCGCGATCCGCTTGACGACGGCATCCGCATCCCCCTGCGCCTCCGGCTTGCCATCGTAGAGCACTTCGAGCAGCCGCCGCTGGAACACCCGGCGCAAAAACGGCCCATTGTCGGCATTGGTCAGAATCACCGCTGCCACTCCCGCCGCAGGAATGGCGAACATCTCGCTGTGATAACCCATAAGGTCGCCGCCGTGGTGGATCACCGAAACGCCGGTGCTGGCGTCTTCCATAAGCCCCATGCCGTACCAATGGTCCTCGCCCACCGGCACGCCACGCGCGCGCCGCGCCAGCAATGCCTCTGCCGAGAGCAGCCGCTTGCCGCTTGGCAACACGCCCTGATCGAGCTCGTTCTTCATGTAGAGGATCATGTCATGCGGCGAGGACCACGCCCCGCCTGCCGGCCGAAACGGCGCGATCGCGCGGTTGAGATCCTGCGGTTCGACAGCCGGCCTGCCATCGATATCGTCGCCATGCGGGGATGCATGATCGGCAGCCAGAGCCTCATCCATCACCATCGTCGAATCGGCCATGCCCAGCGGCTGCCAGACATGCTCCTTCACCGCCCGGTCGAAAGCCGCGCCCAGTTCCATGTCAGGGTAATAGAGGTGGGCAGCGACGTAGCCGGCCGCCGAAGCCATCAGGTTATTATATTGAAAAGCCTCGCCGAACTTGCTGGTCGGCTCGGTCAGCGCAAGCTGCCTGAACGTGTCCGAAGCCGGGGTCTGCGCGGTCGTGTTGAAGACCCACTCCATGTCCTTGCGCGGCAGGCCGGTGCAGGCGCAGACGAGGTGGCGGATCTGCACCGATTTCGTCGTTGCATCGCTGCCCAGCCGGAACGCGGGGTACACCTCGGTGACCGGCTGATCCCAGCGCAGCTTCCCCTCGCTGACCAGTTCGGCGAGCAGCAACGTCGCCATGCTCTTGGTGTTGGAGGCGATCATGAAGCGGGTATGCGCGTCGACCGGATCGGGCTTGCCCAGCTCCTTCACGCCAACCCCGCCTTCGTAGACGATCTTGCCGCCCGAGTAGAGCGCAAGGCCCACGCCGGGGATATGCATCGCCTCGGCATTGCGCTTCACGAAGTCGATCAGCTGCTGCACGCGCGCCGGATCAAGCGGGTTCGCGGTCTTGCCCGCAAAGCTCTCGCGCGCATAACCAGCCGGGCGCAGGCTCGGAACGATCTGCCCCACCGCCCCGGCGCGCTTTTCCAATGTCGCTTCGCTGCCATCGATGATGAGGACGGTCCACGCGGTGCCGAGCCGCCGCGCGATGGCGGTCTGCGCAAGATGCTCGGCTGGAGAGGTTTCATAGTCGATGACGGCCGCTTCTTCCCAGCCATTGCGCGGCGGCCGCGCCGTCAGCAGCTTGAACGGATGTGCCCGAGTTGGGGCATAGACAGCCCATGCTGCCGCAGCTGCCGCCTTGGCATCGGCAGCCGCGCCAACATCTACGATCACGACCTTGAGGTCTGGCTCAGGCGTGCGGAGGGTCAGGACCTTGGCGGCGGTTGTGGCGGTCCAGCCGGCGGGTAGCAGCACCGTGCTGCCTCCGGGCGCGGTCGTGGTGGCATCACTCGGCGCGGCGATGGCCGCAGGCGGCGTATCCGCCAACGCCGGTGCAGCCAATGCTGCCGCTGAAAGCCCCGCCAGCATCCCGGCCAACCACAACTTGCGCATCGGACTTCTCCCACCTTGCAGCATGAGAATGCACCGCTCGAAGCCGGGTGCCAAGGGTGCGATGGAGGGGCTCGGGAACTACCCCCGCTCAAGCGGATGATCCGCTTCCCACCCCTCGCTTTCCGCCACTCATCCCGCTATCACGCGCGCCATGGCCAGCCCTCGTTTCTTCATCATGCGCCACGGCGAAACGGTCTATAATGCCGCTCGCCGCCTTCAGGCGAACCACATCCACACGCCGCTTACCGCGCTCGGCGTCCAGCAGGCCCATGCGATGGGCGCGGCGCTGCGCGCGGCGCTCGGCCCATCTCCTGCAGTCACGCTCCACGTCTCCGAAACCGGCCGCGCACTTCAGACGGCGGCAATGATCGCGCACGAACTCGGGATCGACTGGTTCGCCGCCAGGCGCACCCATGATCTCAAGGAGATCGACATGGGTTCGTGGTGCGGCCGGCTTTACGACGATGTCGAAGCGGAAGTCGGCCCCATCGTCATTGCCGATCATCTGCTGCGCCCCGCGCCCGACGGCGAGGACTATCCGATGATCGCCGCGCGCCTCGCCAACTGGCTCTCTGAAGTGGGCGATGCGCCGGGCGACCACGTTGTTGTCATGCATGGCATTTCCAGCCGCG
Organism: Novosphingobium sediminis; assembly: GCF_007991615.1. Classification (GTDB taxonomy): domain Bacteria; phylum Pseudomonadota; class Alphaproteobacteria; order Sphingomonadales; family Sphingomonadaceae; genus Novosphingobium; species Novosphingobium sediminis. The sequence goes on from NZ_BJYR01000005.1 coordinate 107,633, forward strand.
TGCTGCGCGGGATGATGGCAGGCCACCCCGTCCACCCCGATCTCGGCGCCCCGATCGCGCCCTCGCTGGTGCAGGGCTCGATTTCGCTGGTGCAGGATGGCAGCGAAACAGTGCTGTTCGGCTCTGAGCGAGGCAGCGAGCACGCCTGATGGGCGAGATCGTCAACCTCCGCCTCGCCCGCAAGGCCGCCACGCGCCGCAGCAAGGAGGCCGAAGCCGCCGCCAACCGCGCTGCCCACGGCCGCACCAGCGCCGAACGCGATGCCACCAAGGCAGAGAATGTGCGCGCCGCGCGCCTCCTCGATGGCGCCAAGCGGGACAGTCACGACTGATGCGCACCACGCACGAAAGCGCCAGTGTCCGGCTCTACCACCTCAGCGACGGCCCCGAAGGCGGCGCAGCGCAAACGCTGCTCTATGGCACGCTCGCCGAAGCGCTGGCCCTCGCCGCGCAGCAACCGGATGAGATCCAGGGCGATTTGTTCATCGCGACCGACAACGACGTCGTCGCCTATCTTGATCTGATCGATCCGTGAGACGCGCACTTCTCGCCGCAGCGCTGCTGGTCGCCAGCCCCGCCACCGCGCGCGACAGCCTCGGTATCTGGAACAACTGGGGCGCGTTTTCCGATGCCGGCGTTCCGCGCTGCTATGCCATCGCGATGGCCGACAAGGTCGTAGGCCGGGCCAACGAACTCCAGCCCTATTTCACCGTCGGCAACTGGCCACGCCGCGGCGCGCGCGGGGAGATCCATGTTCGGCTCTCGCGCAAGATCGGCCCGGGCAGCACCGTCACGCTTTCCATCGGCGGCCAGCGCTTCCAGCTTGTTGCCGGAGCCGCCGACGCCTGGGCTGCGGACAAGCGCATGGACGCCGCTGTCGTCGCCGCCATGCGGTCGGCTTCCAGCATGAGCATCACCGCGCGCGGCACAGGGCGGAACTTCACCGACACCTACACACTCGCCGGCGCAGCCTCAGCGATGGACGCGGCCCTGCTCGGCTGCGCGCAAAACTAGGGGCGGTTTGCACGGCGGCGCGCTTGCCCCTATATGCGCGCGATGCAAATTCAGCCGATGCCGATCCCGGGACTGATCGATCCCGTCCCCGTCCCGCGTGAGGTGACGCCGCGCGCCGATGGCCGCGTTGACCTCATTGGCCTCAGCCGCAAGCAGATCACCGCAGTCTTCGAGCAGGCTGGCCTCGATGCCAAGGCCGCCAAGCTGCGCGCCAAGCAGGTGTTTCACTGGCTCTACCACCGCGGCGTGACCGAATTCGAGGCGATGACCGATATCGCCAAGACGATGCGCCCGTGGCTCGCAGAGCGCTTCGTGATCGGGCGCCCCGAAGTGGTCGAGGCGCAGGTTTCCAACGATGGCACCCGCAAATGGCTGCTGCGCACGGCAGACAACCACGATTTCGAAATGGTGTTCATTCCTGATGCCACGCGCGGCACGCTCTGCGTCTCGAGCCAGGTCGGCTGCACGCTCAACTGCCGCTTCTGCCACACCGGCACGATGCGCCTCGTGCGCAATCTGACGCCAGGCGAGATCGTCGGGCAGGTCATGCTCGCGCGCGATGTGCTGGGCGAATGGCCGCGCGGCTCGATGGCTGGCCTCGATTTTGACGACACGGAAGACGACGAGGCCTCGGACTACACGCCCGATGGCCGGCTGCTGACCAACATCGTGATGATGGGCATGGGCGAGCCGCTCTACAATTTCGACCACGTCCGCGATGCGCTCAAGGTGGTGATGGACGGCGATGGCCTCGCCCTTTCCAAGCGCCGCATCACGCTCTCGACCAGCGGCGTCGTCCCGATGATGGCCCGCGCCGGAGAGGAAATCGGCGTCAACCTCGCGGTCTCGCTCCACGCCGTCACCAAGGATGTCCGCGACGAGATCGTGCCGATCAACCGCAAGTACGGCATCGATGAACTGCTGCAGGCCTGCGCCGATTATCCCGGCGCTTCGAACGCCCGTCGTATCACCTTCGAATACGTGATGCTCAAGGACAAGAACGACCGCGACAGCGATGCGCATGAACTTGTCCGCCTCATCAAGCAGTATGGCCTGCCCGCCAAGGTAAACCTGATCCCGTTCAACCCCTGGCCCGGCGCGCCCTACGAATGCTCGGCGCCCGAGCGCATCAAGAGCTTTGCCAAGATCGTGTTCGATGCAGGTATTTCGGCCCCGGTCCGCACCCCGCGCGGCCGCGATATCGATGCCGCCTGCGGGCAGCTCAAGACCGCGGCCGAACGCAAGTCCCGCGCCGAAGTCGACCGGCTCCTCGAAGAGAAGCAGGCCGCGCTGGGTTAACCGCTTCTTCCCTCCTTTTGCCTAGACCTTGCACATCAGGTGCTTTGGCTGCGCAAGAGGAGATCGGGAATGAAGACGTGGGCTGTCGCTTTGATGAGCCTTACCGTCGCGTGCTCGGGGTCTGCATTCGGAAACTCCCCGCCATTTCCCCCAAAGGGCATGTACGCTCTGGTTTCGTCCCGGCCGAGCGGCGCCGAGAAGCACTCGGAGCAGTTTCTCGATCTTGGCGGACGCCAGCAGTTCGAGGCGTTCATCGCGAAGATGCTGAACAGCAACTGCAAGCGCACAGTTTTCGAGGTCAAGGACGGTACTTTTGCCATCGAAGGGACCTGCGACACGCCTGAAGGCGATTTCCGCGGCCTTCCGGTCAAGTTCACTGGAACGTGGACAGAGAATTCGATCGATGTCGACAACGAGATCACGCTCATGGGCGCGGCCATCCGCACCCATCGCAAGTACACCTTCCTGTATGCCGCGGACAATGCACACTCCGGTCGCAATAGCGGCAATCGCCCCGCTGCGCAGCGCTAGGCAGCGGGGCGTATCCGCCCTTCTCAGCTAGCCGAGAAGCTGCTCGAAAGCCGGAACGTCGTCTGCAGCGTCGCGCCATTGACATAGCGGACACGGTACAACGTCGCCGTGCCGACCGCCCCGCACAGGCGTACCGACAACATGCCCGCACCGCCCGCCGCCACCGCCTGATTGGCGATCGCCTGATAAGTTGCGCCGGTATCCAGCGACTGGTCGATGAACAGCGTGCCAGCCTGATCGGCAAACGCCGTCGCGTTGAAGAACGCGAACTGTCCAGCGCTGTTTGCGCGGCCCGTGCCGGTAAAGCTAGCCGAAGCCGCGAGCGCCGTGGTGCTGTCGGTAAACCCGGTGCCGGCGTTGACGTTGCCCGTGATCGTCGCCGTGCCGCTCACGCTCACGCTGCCGATGCCCGAGCCCCCCGCAGCCAGCGAGACCCCGCTGGACGGCGCAACCTGCTGCTTCTGGCTTAGCACCACCGAGACGGTGCCGCTCGTATAGGTGGACACGCGCGCCCGCACGAAGGCGGCGGATGAGACGTAGGAGTAGACCCCCGCAGTCGTCGATGTGGTGGTCGGCGCAGCCGAGGGCAGTGCCGCCGAGATGACGGGCAGCGTCACCCAGGTGGTTCCATCGTTCGATTGTTCGTAAGTGATCGTGCACGTCGTTCCCGGGCTCGTCACCTGGAACGAGCCGCCCATGTAAAGGTTGTTGCTCGCGGAAATCACGGTCGTGGCCGAAGTCACGCTACCCGAAGCCGTCGCGCCTTCGCTGCACGAACGATAGATTGCCGATAGCCAGCCGGTGATACCGGTTCCTCCGCTGGGCATCGCAGCCCCGGTGATGGCCGTGGCGCCCGGTTCGAGATTGGAAAGATCGCTGGCCGGCGCGACCGGCAGGCTCTGCGCCAACGGCTTCTGGCCAAGCGTTGCGGGCAGTTGGGCGGAAATGGTCCCGAGCACGGTGTTCGTTGCCGACTGGCTTGCGGCCGTAGCAGCACCCGCCGGAAGCGGCAGACTGACAGCGCTCACGGGCTGCGTCCCCGTATTGGCGGAAATCGCCACCGGAAGCGGTGCCTCGCTACTCACTGTCTGCGCGGTGCCATCGGGATTGGCAAAGGCAACAGCATTGGCAGGGGTGAACAACGCAGGGAAGGTAACTGGCGGATTGGGCATGAAATCTCTCCAGACAAACAGGGAAGGCGAGCCAAAACTAACCCATTTGGTTCTTGTAGGAAAGTTGTTTGAACCAGAACCCCAATTCGTCGCGCCCTGCCCTCGCCTTGTCGCCTTTGCGGCCGTGTTCATCTGCGGTTGGGCATCATGCCCACAAGTTCGTGCGAGCAAATCCGTCACGTCCGCGAACATCGAAAGGGATGTAACCCATGAACAGGTTCCTCACCGCAGCAGTCCTTGCCGCTACCACCCTCGGCGCCGCACCGGCGCTTGCCGATCCGCCGTCGTGGGCCCCCGCCCATGGCCGCCGTGCGCAGAGCGGCGAGTACGATCAGTACGGCCGCTACGTCCAGCCGCGCCCCCTCAGCAGCCGTGATCAGGTCTGGCGCGGGCGCGATGGTCGTTACTACTGCAAGCGCAGCAACGGCACGACCGGGCTCGTGATCGGCGCTGTCGGCGGCGCTCTCGTCGGCCGCGCAATCGATACGCGCGGCGATCGCACGCTCGGCACCCTCCTCGGCGCTGCCGGCGGCGCGCTGCTCGGCCGAGAGATCGAGCGGAGCGGCTCGCGCTGCCGCTGATGCAATGCACTTATGCGCTGCGCGGCTTGCTCGCGCAGCGTCCGCGCGTAATAGGCGAGAGCTCAGCATAACCGGTCAACGAGGTCGCGCTGATGTCCATGTTCCTGCTTGATGCCGCGCTACGCCGTCTGGTGAAGCATGGCACCCTGACCGTCACCGAAGCCTCGGGCCGCCAGCGCCGCTATGGGACGGCCGCGCCCGGCTGGCCCGATCTCGGGCTCAAGCTCCATGATGCGCGCGTGCCCGGCGCAATCGCCCGCAATCCCAGCCTTGGGATGGCCGAATGCTTCATGGATGGCCGCGTCACGATCGAGAATGGCGACATAATGGATTTTGTCGGCTTCATCCGCCGCAACAATCCGTGGGAGAAAGGCGGCGATCTCGACAACCTGAATCTCTTCGACAAGGCCCGCGTGGCGATCACCGGCCGGCTCGACCAGATCAACCAGCGCCGCTCATCGAAGCGAAACGTCGCGCATCACTACGATCTAGACGACCGGCTGTACGACCTCTTCCTCGATCCGGCGCGACAGTATTCCTGCGCCTATTGGGACGAAGGCGTGACGACGCTGGAGGAAGCCCAGCTTGCCAAGATGGATCACATTGCGGCCAAGCTTGATTTGAAGCCCGGAATGCGTGTGCTCGATATCGGCTGCGGGTGGGGCGGACTTGCACTCCACCTCCACAAGATTTCGGGCGCCAGCATCCATGGCATCTCCCTCAGCGTCGAACAGATCGGCTATGCGAAGGCCTGGGCGGAGCGCGAAGGCGTAGCCGACAAGGTCACCTTCAGCCTCACTGACTACCGCGACCAGCAGGGTCCGTTTGACCGCATCGTTTCGGTCGGAATGTTCGAGCATGTCGGCGTGCCGAACTATGAAACGTTCTTCCGCAAGTGCCACGATCTGCTCAGCGTGGACGGCGTCATGCTGCTCCACACCATCGGCCGCGCCGGCCCGCCCAACATCACCGACGACTTCACGCGCAAGTACATCTTTCCCGGCGGCTACATCCCCTCGCTGAGCGAGACGATGGCAGCGATCGAGCCTTGCAAGCTCATGCTGACCGATTGCGAGATCCTGCGCCGGCACTACGCGCTGACCTTGCGCGAATGGTACAAGCGCTGCGCCGAGCAGGAAGAAACCATCACCCGCATCTACGACGGGCGCTTCTTCCGCATGTGGCAGTTCTACCTCGCCGGCGCGGCGACGGGCTTTGAACATGGTGATCTGGTCAATTTCCAGCTCCAGATCGTCCGCAACCGCGATGCCCTGCCGTTGACCCGCAACTACATCAACGAGACCGAACTGGCCTACCGCGCGGCAAGACGGGCCTAAGCAGCGCCCAACAGGTTGCACCATGCGCGCGGCCCTGCTAGCCGCCGCGCCATTCTGCACCTGTCCACGGGAAACCCGCTGCCATGTCCGATATCAAGCGCGTCGTCCTCGCCTATTCCGGCGGCCTCGATACCAGCGTCATCCTCAAGTGGCTGCAGGTCACCTACGGCTGCGAGGTGGTGACCTTCACCGCCGATCTCGGTCAGGGTGAGGAACTCGCGCCGGCCCGCGCCAAGGCCGAGCTGATGGGCGTGAAGCCCGAGCATATCTACATCGACGACCTGCGCGAGGAATTCGTCCGCGATTTCGTCTTCCCGATGATGCGCGCCAATGCGCGCTATGAAGGCGACTACCTCCTCGGCACCTCGATTGCCCGCCCGCTCATTTCCAAGCGCCTGATCGAGATCGCCCGCGAAACCGGCGCCGACGCCGTCGCGCACGGCGCCACCGGCAAGGGCAACGATCAGGTCCGTTTCGAACTCTCGGCCTATGCGCTTGAGCCCGGCATCAAGGTCATCGCCCCGTGGCGCGAGTGGGACCTTGCGAGCCGCACCGCGCTGATCGCCTGGGCCGAAGCGCATCAGATCCCGGTGCCGAAGGACAAGCGCGGCGAGAGCCCGTTCTCGACCGACGCGAACCTCTTGCACACCTCCTCCGAAGGCAAGGTGCTGGAAGATCCGTGGCAGGAAACGCCGGACTACGTCTACAGCCGCACCGTCAATCCGGAAGACGCGCCGGACACGCCGGAATACATCACCATCGATTTCGAGAAGGGTGACGGCGTTGCCCTCAACGGCGAGGCGATGTCGCCCGCCACGCTGCTCGCCGCACTCAACGACCTTGGCCGCAAGCATGGCATTGGCCGCCTCGATCTCGTCGAGAACCGCTTCGTCGGGATGAAGAGCCGCGGGATGTACGAAACCCCGGGCGGCGAGATCTATGCCCGCGCGCACCGCGGCATCGAAAGCATCACGCTCGATCGGGGTGCCGCGCACCTCAAGGACGAGCTGATGCCGAAGTACGCCGAGCTCATCTACAACGGCTTCTGGTTCAGCCCGGAGCGCGAGATGCTGCAGGCTGCGATCGATCACAGCCAGTCGCGGGTAAATGGCACCGTCCGCCTCAAGCTCTACAAGGGCAACGCCTCGGTCGTCGGTCGCAAGTCTGCCGACAGCCTCTATTCGGAACGCCACGTGACGTTCGAGGACGATGCCGGCGCCTACGACCAGAAGGATGCCGCGGGCTTCATCAAGCTCAACGCCCTCCGGCTTCGATTGCTGGCGCAGCGCGGGCAATAAGCCGCGCGAAGAATCGTCACAAAACTAAAACAAAGCCGATTCCGCAGCTTGCGAAGTTGTCCACCAGCCATTCGGCTGCCTGTGGATAACTTCGCATTTTCGTGCTTGTGCGACTCACGGACGAGGCGCAGCATCTGTCTTGTCGAGAGGGAAACGAAGCCTGAAAGAAGCGCCGCAAGGCACTGATTGAAAGGCAGAAATTGACCAATCGGACCGGGCAGCAAAGTATGTATTGAAACCAGTTCTGGTGTGCTGAGGCGCGCTTTCGGAACGGGTGGAGTGCAAACCGGAAAGGCCGGTTCCGGATGCCGGAATGGCGTCCCGACGTGAAGCGGATGCGGCAAGGCCGATGGTCGCAAGACCGGGGGCAGGAACCGGCAAACGCCGAGCGAGGGGCAGCACGCCAAGACGCGCGGAAGGGCCCTTGCCTCCCCCGAGGGAGAACGTCCGAAGGCGAGGCCGCAAGGCCGGACCGGAGGGAGCGTCGCCCGGAGGAAAAGCGCAAGGAAACACGCTCGCAGCGGCAGAAGGCGCGGCAACGCGCGGACTGCGGTACGGGCACCAGCGACTGCCAGGCCCATGTGGTCAGGAACTGCGGACGCCGCAGGACTGAAGGCTGAGCGGACAAGGAAGCTTCTGCGTGCAGAAGGGACCGGACGGCGAAGCGGACTGGAGGAGTACCGCCCAACCGGGTGGGATCCGAAGGGCAGGGAACGGCGGAAGGACGCGGTGAGCTCAGGCGCTGGAAAGCCAGAGTGCCAGCAGCGGCGACAGTGGGGGCCGGCAGCAATGCCGGCCCTCATTTGTTTGTGGGCGCGATCCCGCCGCGGGACAAGTTGACACAGTTGACACAGTCCATGGACGAAACTGTCCACCCCCGCCCAGCCCTCCTGATCGCCCCCATGCGGGCCAAAGACGGGCGGAATTTCATGGGATTCGCGAAACATCGACGCACGATGCCGCAGATCGGACATTGTAGGACAGCGCTTTATAAATAACAGACGCGTCTGTTATTTATGGATCCAACCTCACCTGATGATCGGGGTGGTCAGGAGGGGCTTGCTCAGATCACCGCGCTTCGTTTGTGAGTATGATAAGGGCCGGGATTGGTGAGAAGCGGTCATTGCCTTCACCAGCCCCAAGGACCACCGTATGTCCAAGGCATCCACACGAAGTTTACAAAACCCCAGAAAGCGGCGAAGCTCCAAGCCAACGTTGTCATTATCCAAAACTGACGAAGCGTGGTCGTTGCTCTTATGGCGACGCTAATAAACACGGGAAATAGAACGACAGCGAACCACAGCATGATCGTGAACGGGCGTTCTAGTCGCCAAAGATTGAATCCAAAAGTCAGCCCGACGAACAAATACGTAGCAGATAACAGCGTGGCCGGAACAGCCAACGCAACAAGCGATCCCTTGGCGATTGTTCGTAAGCACATTGAGGTTGATTGCACGATACACGCTACGTCCGCAACTGGGCGGTAGCCGCCCGTCACATTCTGCTAGTTAGCTGCCATCACGGCGAAACGGACGGATGCGATTTGTCAGTCGGGCTAGTGGATAGGGTTGGCGGATCTCAAACCTGTTCAACTCTCTAGCAGCATCTTCGTCGCCGCATTTTGCAGCACGCTGCAGCCAGAGACGGTATCCAGCAAGATCGCCTACGTAGAAAAGTGTGAGAGCGAAATTCTGGGCAGCGTTGACTTCGCCTTGACGGTAAGCCCGATACATCAAACCGGCGGGGCTTGACGCGTCATTGATACGCCCAAGGCTCGTTCGCATTCCCGTCTCGGTTTTGCGGGCAGCAAGGCTCAGCATTGCAGGCCCATAGCGGCGGTGAGCGAGTGCCTGCAAAATCGGCATCCCGAGGCCGATCGACCTGCGGTCCAAAATCGCTTCCGCGCGGCTGAATAGGCGATCAAATCTCTCACTCATCGGCCAAGCCTAGCTTGAGCCCGAACGTCCGCAAGTGGGCGGAGCCACACGTCTTATTCTGGTGGGAAGGCGACGGTTTGCTTTCAGTCGGTAACTCCTCAAACCGTACATTCAGCCGCCAATAAAGCGGTCAGCGCCGAGTGACGTGAGCGAGCCGTCAACCACAATCGCGGCGCCATCAATGAAAAAGGAGCTTTGGGTTTTCCCCTGCTGCCATAGCGTCAGCATGAAACGTCGATCTGCACCGGCACCATCTATCGATAGACCGATCGGTAGTGGCTCCCATTCAGGGGCAAAACCACTAACATCATAGTCGACAGTTAGCTTCTCACCGGGCTTTAGCGACCAGCACCAGCATTCCATTTCGACAAATACTACAACATCTTCGGGTAGTTCGTTGGTGAAGGTCTGCCGTACGCGGGTCATTTGCCAATCCTGCTGGAATGTCTGCTATCGGGCAATAGGAACGGAAAAATTCATGTCCGCAAGTGGGCGAAAGCTGACCGGCCAATTCCATGAGCAACAGCGGATCGAACTGCCGTTCGGGGGCGATACGCCAATCGGTGTCGCCGACAAGGCAGACACCTTACGCGGATTCCTGCGTTGCCGATTCAGAGCCTTGTGCTGGAGTCCGCTGCGGTGCGGTACGTGAGTCTCTCGGCCACAGCAGCAGGAGCGGCGTGGCCACGGCCAGCATGATGATCGTCAGCACGCTGCCCTCCGGTCCATCGGGCCCGCCGGTCAGGAAATCAGGGCCCGACGGCGTCAGTTGCACCAACAAGGCCGGCAAATGCAGATCGAACCCGGTGATCGGCAGGGCGAAGCCGACGCCTGTGATCCAGTTCCAGCCCGCATGCCAGCCCATCACGCCCCAGATGTTGCCTGCGCGCCAGGCCCAGGCGCAAGCGAACACTCCGAAGGTGAACGTCAAGATCATCTCGCGGACCGGCTGGTGCGGCGAGAAATGAAGAAACGTGAAGGCGAGCGAACTGGCGAGGAATCCCGCCGCCAGATTCCCGCGGCGTGTCGCCGCCGAAAGCAGCCAGCCGCGGAAGATGAACTCCTCCACGCCCGATTGGAAAGCAAAGCAGGGCAGCAGAACCGCGATCCAGAACAGCGATGCGGGAGAGGCAAAGGCGGGAAGGACGCCTTTGCCGACATATCCCCCGGCAAGCCAGATCGACATGACCGCGAGGACCATCATGCCAACCCCGATCGCCAGTCCCGTCAGGTGCTGGCGCAGCCGCTGCGTGCCGGCCAAGCCCATGGTCGCGAGGCTGCGGCGTTCGATGAGCCGCGACCAGAGCCAGACCGCGGCGCCCATCGCTGCGAATGGCAACATCAGGTTCAGGCAAAACAGCGATGCGGTCCGTGGCTGCCCCTTGGCATCGAACACGCCCATCCATTCAAGGCCATAATCAAGCGGGAGGCTGGAGAACGCGACGAGCAGGATGCAGACCACTGGCGAAAGCGAGGCCCAGGGCAGCCAGCCGCGGTGCGGTTCGGGAGAAAAGATGGTTTGGTTCATGCCGGACCCTTAGTCCGGGGGCTGGCGGGCCTTATAGAATGATTGTGCGCGGCTGCCCGGATCGGTGCCAGGCCAGCGGCGTGGTCCCGAAGGTGCGCCTGAAGACCCGGCCAAAGTGGCTCTGGTCAGCAAATCCGGCCTCGTGGGCTGCTGCGGCCAGACCAAGCCCGTTGCCCAGAAGCTGCCGCGCTCGCTCAAGCCTGCGGCATTGCAGATAGCGATAGGGACTGGTGCCCAAGAGCGCACGGAAATCGCGCGAAAGCTGCCAGCGGTCATAGCCGGCGAGTTCTTCGAGCTGATCGAGGTTCGTGCCGGGAGCGGGAACGCTGTCGAGGAATTCGCGCACCCGCATCACGGCTTCGCGATTGGCATTGCGCCTGACGGGCGGCGGGCCGCCTTCGCAGCGCTGCAGCGCGGATACGAACTGGTGGAGTGCATCCTGATAGCCGAAGAGATCAACCTCGGCGGTGCACATCGCGATCAGGCCAAGCGTCGCGGCGACCAGATCGGCGTCGGTTGAAACCCCTGCGGCGAGAAAGGGCAGCGCCGCTCCGCCGATCACGGTCTGGACATGGGCAGGCGGCAGATAGGCCGCCCGGTAGGAAAAGCCGGTGTGGTCGCTGCAGTAGCCATCGTGCACTTCGTCAGGATGGAGGATCACCGCTTGCCCGGGCAGCGACTGCCAGCGCTGCCCGAGGTAATTGAACGATTGCACGCCGGTTGTCGTCACCGCGATCGTGTAGGTATCGTGGCGGTGCGGCGAGAACGCTCCAGCGCGAAGCTGTGCTTCAATACGTTCGACCCCGGAACCTTGCAGACCGGCATCGTGATGTTCCGCATTGGAGTGCATCCAATCGATATTGGCCCGGAACCGAGTGTTCGCAAGTGGCTGGCGCTGCCGCCGGGGCAGCTTCTTTCAGGAGCGGGCAAAACCATGAATTTCTGTTATGAAACATCAGCAATTGCCTCAATTTGACAGATGATACCGCGCATGTTTCCTCCGCTGAAACAACGTGGGAGATGGGCGCGCAATGTCGGCCCGAGCATCGAGAGCACATCGCAAAGCAGGCCTGCGCCGCGGGGTGCCGCTGGCCGCCGTGTTCGCACTGCTGCTTGCGCCGGCACCGCCGCAGGCACGCCCATTGTCAGCCAGCCGGATCGCAGTGGCTCCGCTGCCGCGGATCGGCACGGTGGAGGCGCGCTTCCAATCATACAACATCGAGATGGCGCAGGTGACCGGAGGGCAATTCTGGAAACCCTATCCGCCAACGCAGGCCGGGGTGATTGCGGCAACTGGGACCACGCCTTTCGAGCATCGCGCGCCGATCGATCTGGCCGATCCGCGAGCCATTGGCTGAATCATGGCCTCCAAACTAGTGGTCCGACTTGGACCGATTGCGGCGTGGGCGGCCTACGATGCCAGAGATTGGCCCTTGTGATGGAGCGGACCGAATGAAGCGAGCAAGGCGAAAACTGGGTCTGGCGAGCGCCGCTGCGTGGGCTCTTGCGTGTGCGTCCGGAGCAGACCTTGCCCTCGCCCGCGGCGGCGGGGATTCGATCGTGCTTCTTGGCACTTCGGGCGGCCCCATTGCCCGGCCCGATCGGGCGGGCATCGCCACGCTGCTTGCCATCGGCGGCAAGTCATACCTGATCGATGCCGGCGAAGGTGTCGTCCATCAGCTTGGCAAGGCCGGGATGCAGGCGGCCGATGTGCCGACCGTTTTCCTGACGCACCTGCATGACGATCACTATGCCGGACTGCCAGCCCTCGCCTCGTTTGCCTATACCACGCGCGCGCCCAAGCTTGCGGTGTTTGGGCCGCCGGGGACGAATGCGCTGGGCGACGGGGTGAAGTCCGTCATGATGCCGAGCGCGCGCATCCGCATGATCGAGAACCACTTGCCGCACTCGCCAGCCGATTTTCTAGGCACGCAGGAGTTCTCTGCGGGCGTGGTGTTCGATGATGGCACCGTGCGCGTCTCTGCCCTCGCCAACACGCATTTCCACCTTCCGCCACTGGCGGGCGGGCAGCAGGAGCAGTCGTTCTCGCTGAAGTTCGAGGGGCATGGGCACACCATTGTGTTCACCGGCGATACCGGCCCATCAGCGGACGTGACGGCATTTGCCAAGGGCGCGGATGTGCTGGTGGCGGAAATGGCCTCGCTGGAAGACCGCGCCGCTGTGCCGCCGATGGTGCGCAGCCATATGGACGCCGAGCACCTTTCGCCGCTGGAGGTGGGCAAGCTGGCGGCAGGGGCCGGTGTCCGCGAACTGGTGCTGACGCATGTCGGCACGGTGACCAAGACCGACCTTGCGGTCATCCGGTCGGTATATGCGGGCCATATCGTGCTTGGCAGCGATCTGGCCCGCATAGCGATCTAGGCGCGCTCAGCCCTTGGTGAGCTGGCCGCGCACCGCGCCGCCGGGGAAATCCGCCGTGTGGATGTTGACGTAGTACCCAGCCGGGTTGGCGACGATGGGCTTCAGCTTTTCAGGCTCGACCGCGATGCACATGTCGCTGCCCTTGCCGGTGACGTCCATGGTGATGACCGGGCCGCCGTTCGTGCCCGCAGCGCCGGTGTGGACGTGGGCCATGGTGGGCGCGGAAATCTTCTCGCCGTAGAGCGTGTAGCAGAAATCGCCGGTTTCGGTGTTGATCTCCACGCGGAAGGCGCCGTTGCCATCGGGAGCGCCGCCGCCGACTTCGTTGGCGCCGGAGAGCGTGGCGGTGAGGACCACCGTTTCAGCCGCCGCGGCGACGGGGGTGAGCGCGAGCGCGGCGGCGCTCAGCGTGAGGATCAGGGCGGGAGCGGAAACCTTGGTCATCGCATCTTCTCCATGCAGGCGGGCGCGGCCATGGCCTTCGGACAAGTCGATCGGGCAAGCCTTTCAGACTCGGGCCAAGTTTCCGCGCGCGGCATGATCCTACGCCTCCCGGCGCTGCGCGCAAAGGTTTGTCTCAGAAGCTCTTCGGAAGGCCCAGCACGTGTGTGGCGACATGGCTGAGGATCAGGTTCGAGGAGATCGGCGCGACCTGATAGAGCCGGGTTTCACGGAACTTGCGCTCGATGTCGTATTCCTCGGCGAAGCCGAAGCCGCCGTGGGTCTGGACGCACATGTCCGCCGCGAACCATGAGGCTTCGGAGGCGAGCAGCTTGGCCATGTTGGCCTCGGTGCCAGCGGTTTCGCCTGCATCGAACTTCGCGGCGGCATCCGCCACCATCTGCGCGGCGGCGGTGGTCTGGATATAGGCGCGGGCGATGGGGAACTGGACGCCCTGATTCTGCCCGATGGGACGGCCGAACACGCTGCGATCCTTGGCATAGGCGGCGGCGCGATCGATGAAGAAGCGCGCATCGCCGATGCATTCGGACGCGATAAGGATGCGTTCGGCGTTCATGCCGGAGAGGATGTAGCGGAAGCCCTCCCCTTCCTTGCCGATGAGGTTTTCGGCGGGGACCGAGAGATCGTCGAAGAACAGCTCGGTCGTGGCGTGGTTGAGCATCGTGCGGATCGGGCGGATGGTGAGGCCATTGCCGACAGCTTCGCGCATGTCGACGAGGAGGACGCTCATGCCCTCGGTCGGGCGGGCGCATTCCTCTCGCGGCGTGGTGCGCACGAGGAGGACCATGAGATCGGAGTGTTCGGCGCGGCTGATCCAGATCTTCTGGCCGTTGACGATGTAACGGTCGCCATCGCGGCGGGCGAAAGTCTTGAGGCGCGTGGTATCGGTGCCGCTGGTCGGTTCGGTCACGCCGAAGGCCTGCAGGCGCAGATCGCCGCGCGCGATGGCGGGGAGGTAGCGCTCCTTCTGCGCATCGGAGCCGTGGCGCAGGAGCGTGCCCATCGTGTACATCTGCGCATGGGCCGCGCCGCCGTTGCAGCCCGAACGATGGACTTCCTCGAGCACCGCCGTCGCCGCCGCGACGCCGAGGCCTGAGCCGCCGTAAGCCTCAGGCACGAGGACCGACAGCCAGCCTTCCTGCGCGAGCGTGGTAACGAATTCGGTGGGGTACGTCCGGTCGCGGTCAAGCGCCTGCCAGTAGCTGCCGGGGAACCGCGCGCAGAGTTTGCGCACGCCTTCGCGCAGGTCTGCAAAGGTTTCTTCCTGGCTCATGTCCCTCTCCACCGAAGCGCTTGTGCGGCATGGCTATTGCCTGCCTTTGCGCCGCCGTAAAGCGGGCCTCGTGGTGCAATTTTGCTAGTGGCCGCCGAGACGGCTGCGTTCGCGGCGCAGGTAGATAAAGAGCATGATGAACACCGGCACGATCACCAAGGCGGCAAACAGATCATGCTCCACATGCACGCCGAACAGCGAAAGCCCGCCGCTGAGGTAGGCGAGCAGCGACACCGCGTAGTAGGTGATGGCGACGGTCGAGAACCCTTCGACGAGGTGCTGGAGGCGCAGCTGCGTGCGGGTGGCGCTTTCGAGCGACTGGAGCAGCTGGGCGTTCTGATCCTCGATGCGCGTTTCGATCCGGGTGCGCAGCAGCGAAGTGAGCTGGGCGGAGCGTTCGGCGAGTTCCTGCTGGCGGCGGACCACGGTCTCGCAAGTGCGGATCGCGGGATGGAAGCGGCGCTGGGTAAAATCGGCGAGGCTGGCAAAGCCGGGAATCGCAACGGGCGCGAGTGCGGCGAGACGCTCGTCCACGAGGCGTGCATAGGCGGCGGTGGCGCTGAGGCGGTAGCGCGTATCGCTGGTTATCGTGCCGAGTTCGAGCGACATGGCGCAGAGCGAATCGAGCAGTTCGTTGTCGGAAGTCTCATCCGAATCGAGGCGGCGGCCAAAGGCGCGCAATTCCTCTTCGGCAGCATCGAGTTTGCCCCAGACCGCGCGGGCAACCGGCAGGCCAAGGAGCGCCATGTTGCGGTAGTTGCCAAGTTCCTGCAGCGACTGGACGGCGCGGGCGAGATCGACCGGCCCCAGCTGCCCTGCCGCGACCACGAGGCGGCCATAGCCTTCGTCCTTGATGCGGAAATCGGAAGAAAGGCGCGCGCCGCCGCCGAAATCGCAGCAGACGAGTTCGGCCGGATCGACATCGAACTCGGCCATGCGCGCGGACGCTGCAGCGGCATCGCTTTCGATATCGATCAGCGTGGCGCGCAGCACTTCGCCGGGCGCGCCTTCGGCCCAAGCGCGCGCTTCGGCGAGGAGCGGGGCATCGGGGCGGGCGAACACGGTGAGCGTGGTCGCTTCGCTGTGGCGCTCCCACGTGAAGAGCAGGCCATCCGCGAGAATGCCCTGCATGTGGCGCTGGCCGGGCTCGGCAGCGAAGGCGGGGCCGCCGCGGAACGGGGGCAGGCCTTCAGACGGGCCGAGACGGAGGATCTGGACGATGGACATCGGCGGCATGATCGGCGGCCAGCGCCGCAGGTGCATCTCGCCGACAATCTCGCGCCGCAGCCGGTGTTCGTTGAGCATGGCCTTGGCACTCCCCTGCGGCGCGCTTCTCGCCGCGCATCGTCTTTCACGCCTCTAGTCTTTCATAGGGCGCTTGCCCTTACAACCCGCATAGTCCAGATTGGTTGACACTATGAACCGTTTCCCCTTCTCCGCCATCGTCGCACAAGACGAGATGAAGCAGGCCCTGCTGCTGGCCGCTGTCGATCCTGCCATCGGGGGCGTGATGGTCTTCGGCGATCGCGGGACCGGAAAATCGACGGCTGCGCGGGCACTTGCAGCGATCCTGCCGCCGATCACGGCGGTGGAAGGCTGCCGCTTCGGCTGTGCACCGGTGGATGCGGGCACCTGTCCAGATCCCTGTACATCGAAGAAGACGGCGAAGCGCGCCGTGCCATTCGTGGACTTGCCGCTGGGCGCCACAGAGGACCGCGTGATCGGCGCGCTCGACCTCGAACGGGCGCTGCGTTCGGGCGAAAAGCGCTTCGAGCCGGGGCTGCTGGCCAAGGCGCACCGGGGCTTTCTCTATATCGACGAGATCAACCTGCTGGAGGATCACCTCGTCGATCTGCTGCTCGATGTGGCGGCATCGGGCGAAAACCTCGTCGAGCGCGAGGGGCTTTCGGTGCGGCACAAGGCGAAGTTCGTGCTGATCGGGAGTGGCAATCCGGAGGAAGGCGAACTCAGGCCGCAGCTGCTCGACCGGTTCGGGCTATCGGTCGAAGTGCGCACGCCGCAGTCGCTCGACTCGCGGGTGGAGATCATGCGGCGCTGCGCCGCGCATGAACGCGATGCGGCGGCGTTTTGCGAAGAGTGGGCGCCGGCCGACGCCAAGATCGTGCGCAAGATCGCGCGGGGGCGGACACGGCTGCCTGCGGTCGAGACGCCGGACGAAGTGCTCTACGATGCCTCGCGCCTGTGCATGGCCTGCCGCGCTGACGGGCTGCGCGGCGAGCTTACGCTGATGCGCGCGGCGCGGGCACAGGCCGCGCTGGAAGGTGCGGCAACCGTCCAGCGCAAGCACGTGATCGCGGTTGCTCCGATGGCGCTGCGCCACCGCCTGCGCCGCGACGTGCTGGACGAAACTGGCTCCACCACTCGCATCGAACGCGCGGTGACCGAGGTTTTTGGATGACAACGCCTGAGGCGCCCGCCGCGGAAGACGCGGCGCTGGCGCTGCGCGCCTTTGCGCTCTGGCCCGCGGGGTTTGGCGGGATGTGGCTGCGCGGCCCCGGACCGGCACGCGATGCGCTGGTGGAGCGGCTGGCGAGCGCCCTCCCCGTGAAGCGCATGCCTGCGCATATCGACGGCGAGCGGCTGCATGGCGGGATCGACCTTGCCGCCAGCCTCGCCGCAGGGCGCAGCGTATCACGCAGCGGTTTCCTGCAGGAAGCACGCGGCGCGGTGGTGATCGCGCCGCTGGCGGAGAGGATCACGCCCGCGCTGGCCGGCAGCGTGGCGCAGGCACTGGACCATGCCGAGCCGGCGGAGCGCTTCGGGCTGGTGCTGCTGGATGATGGCGCCGAACGCGATGAAGCGCCGCCGCTGAGTCTGACCGAGAGAGTGGCGTTTGCCTGCGATCTGGGCGGCGCCAAACCCGGAGTGGTGGCCGCGACCGAACTTCCCGCGCCGCTTGCCTCTCCAGCCGAGCTTCCCGCGTGCAGCGCGGAAGGATTGGAAGCGCTGGCGGCGGTTTCGCTGGCACTGGGGGTCGATTCCGGGCGGGCCTTGCGCTTTGCCGCGCTGACGGCGGGTGCCAGCGCGCGGCTCGATGGGCGCGCAACAGTGCGCGAAAGCGATCTGGCAGCGGCCGCCCGGCTGGTGCTGGCCCCGCGCGCGACGCGGCTGCCGCCTCCGCCGCCCGAGGCCGAGGAGGACGAGGCGCCGCCCCCTCCCCCGCCGCCGGAAAGCGAGACCGATACGCCGGGCGACGATGAGCGCGAGGATAGCGGCGTGCCCGATCCCGATCAGCTGATCGAAGCGGGAGCGGCGGCGATCCCGCCGGGGCTGCTCGAAGCGCTGGCCGATGGCCGCACACGGCGCGGAGCCGGGAGCGGCGGCGGCTCGCGGCACTTGTCGCCGCTCAGGGGCCGTCCGCTGGCGGCGCGGCAGGGCCTTCCGCGCGGCGGGGCCCGGTTGGCGCTTATCGATACCTTGCGGGCAGCGGTGCCGTGGCAGGCCTTGCGGCGCGCGGAGGGAGAGACTCGCCCGGGCCTGCGCATCATGAAGGACGATGTGCGCGTGCGCCGGTTCGAAGCCCGCAGCGCCTCGGTCACGATCTTCGCGGTCGATGCCTCGGGCTCGGCGGCGTTCACCCGGCTCGCCGAGGCCAAAGGCGCGGTCGAGCTGCTGCTGGCGCAGGCCTATGTGAAGCGCACCGAAGTGGCGCTAGTCGCGTTCCGGGGGCAAGAGGCGCAGCTGCTGCTGCCGCCGACCCGCTCGCTGACCCGGGCGCGGCGGGCATTGACCGAACTGCCGGGGGGTGGCGGTACACCGCTGGCGGCAGGGCTTTCGATGATCTGCACCTTGGGCACCGGGCTTACGCGCCGGGGCTATACGCCGCTGCTGGTGGTGCTGACCGATGGACGCGGCAACATCGCGCTAGATGGCAGCACCAATCGCGTGGCGGCGACCGACGACGCGCTCAAGGCCTCGCGCGCCATTGCAGCGGCAGGCCTTGCCGGCGTGGTGATCGATATTTCGCCCCGCCCTCGCCCGGAAGCCGCCGCCATCGCATCGGCCATGCGCGCGCGCTACGTGCCCTTGCCGCAGGCCAATGCTGCCACGCTGAGCAAGGTGATCGGGGCGCTGACGTGAGCACTTTGACATGAGCAAGCCGCTGATCTGGGAGACGGACGGGCGGGATTGGCCGCATCGGGACGCCAGCCGGTTTGTGCAGGCTGGGCCGCTGACGTGGCACGTTCAGGAAATGGGCACAGGTCCAACCTTGGTGCTCCTCCACGGCACCGGCGCGGCGACGCATAGCTGGCGGCACCTGATGCCGCTGCTGGCGCGGGACCACCGGGTCATCGCGATGGACCTGCCGGGGCATGGCTTTACGCGCGGGCGGCCACCGGGCGGCCTCACGCTGCCTGGCATGGCGGCTGCGGTCGGTGTTTTGCTCGAGAAGCTGGAGGTACGGCCCGAGCGGCTGATCGGCCATTCCGCTGGAGCGGCGATTGCGCTCAGGATGGTGCGGGATGGATTCGACGTGCCGGAGGTTGTCGGGCTGAATGCTGCCCTCTCGCCGTTTCCGGGGTTTTTCGCGCCGCTGTTTCAGGGCCTTGCCCGCGCGCTCGTGCTCAATCCGCTGGTGCCGCGCCTGTTTGCCGCCAGTGCGCGCACTTCGGGCGATACCGGGCGGCTGCTGGTCCGCTCGACCGGATCGCACATCGATGCCGAGGGCGTGCGCTGCTACGCCATGCTGCTGGGCAACGCGCTGCACTGCCGGGGTGCGCTTGAGATGATGGCCGGGTGGGATCTCGCCGGATTGCAGCGCGATTTGCCCCGGATCGCGGTGCCGGTTCGCCTGATCCACGGCGCGAAGGATGCCGCCGTGCCGACGAGTTCGGTCGAGCAGGCGGTGACGCTGATGCCGCAGGCCGCGCTCAGCGTGCTTGCAGGCCTTGGCCACCTGGCGCACGAAGAGCGCGCAGATCTTGTTGCAGCGGCAATGACGGCGGCTGCATCAGTGGACGCCTGAAAGGGAGGAACGCGCGTGGCTGAGAACTTCGGATGGATCGAAATGGTCGTCTTTGGCGGCGTCGCTCTGGGCATCGGCGTGTGGCAGCTTGTCTCAGTCAACCGCGAGATCGCGAAGGATAAGGCAAAGAAGGACGCGGGCGGGAAGGACTGACCTACCGCCGCGCCCGCGGCATGCGATGCGGGATCAGTTGCTGCACGATCGGATTGCAGAACCGGTCGAGCGAAAGCGTTTCCTGCATCGCCACCACCGGCTCGCCATAGAGCCGCGCGTGGAGCGTCGAGCGGGTGTAGAACGGCGAATCCTCCCACGTGCGGCGTACGCGGGCGTGGCCGCGATCGGCGCGGGTGACGCGCTCCATCTGCCATAGCGTGTTGGGCAGCGGCGCAGTGGGCGGCAGATCGGCTTCGTGCGGCACGCCCGCGCTATCAAACCGCAGCGCGCTGGCGAACGTGGAGCCATCGCGGCGCTGGCCTTCATAGAACACCGCAACATGCTTGCCGAGGTGCGCGCGCGACCAGTGCCAGATGCGGAAGCCTTCCTCGAGCGATTCCGAACCGCGATTGGAATCGAGGTAGGCGCTGCCCTTCCAGCTGAGCTCGGGTGCCTTCATCTCCACCGAAATCCGTGCCCGCGGGGCAAGGCAGTGCCACAAGTGCTTGCCTGCCGGATCGAGCGCGAAGGCCTCTGTGTTGAGCATTTCGGGCCAGACCTTGATCTGCCCCGCAACGCGGCGGCGGAACGGGTTCATGATCCGCTTGTCGAGTTCCTCGATGTCGATGACGAGGCAGTCTCCCGCCCAGCGCACCGAACTGGGGCCGATGGCGAACTGATCCGCTTCGGGCTTGACCGCGTGCTCGGGCCGCTCGGTCATCGTCCAGCGCGCCTTGGGGCCATATAGCGCGACGTTGAGTGCGCAGTGATCGAGCGGGTTATCGCGCCCGGAGCGCTTGAAATAGGGCGAAAAGACGCTGCCGATGAAGGCGATCAGGGTCAGTCCGTGTTGGCCATCATTGCTAAGCGCATCGACATACCACCAGCTGTAGCCACCGGGCGGAACCGGGGTATCAAAGCGGGGATGCGCGTCGCTGTCGCGGCTGCCGGGCGCGCGGATGAGGCGGTCCTCCTCGCCCTTTTGCAGCAAGGCCCAGGGATCGGGCGCGGCGGCGGCGGGCGGCAGCGCGCCTTGCATGCGGGCGAGTGCCGTCCAAACCGGCGGCAGGTCCTCGGCCTTGAGCATCAGTCCGCCCTCTGCGCGGTCGTCTCCTCGCCACATGGGTCAATCTCCCAGACCATATTTTCGGCTCTCTGATTTGCAGAGGCTTGTGATGGATGATTGACGCATTGCTGCTAAATGTCCAATGTAATTGACATATGGACATGTCCAATCGTCTGGATTTGCCCCAAAGGGCCGGACTGAAGGAACGCTGGATCATCTGGCGCAACCGGCTGCTTACGAATCCGCGTTTTCAATCATGGAGCGCCGCCTTCCCGCTGACACGGCCGATCGTGCGCTCCCGCGCGCGGCGGGCGTTCGATCTGGTCGCGGGGTTTGCCTATGCGCAAGTGCTCGCGGCCTGTGTCGAGGGCGGGCTGCTCGATCTGCTGGCAGAAGGGCCATGCGATACGCTGACGGCAGCGAATCGCGCGGGGCTGGGCCTCGCCGCTACCGAGCGACTGCTGCGCGCCGCAGCATCGCTGGGAATTGCCGAGTCGCTGCCCGGCGGGCGCTGGACGCTCGGGATGGATGGCGCCGCGCTGCAGTGCAATCCTGGCGCGCGGGCGATGATACGCCACCACGCGCTGCTTTATGCCGACCTTGCCGATCCGCTCGCGCTGCTGCGCGCGGACCGCAAGGAGCCGACCGCGCTTTCGGATTTCTGGACCTATGCGCGGGCCAGCGCGACCGGCGCGGTGCCGCCGGGCAAGCAGGGCGATGCGGACAACGAACCCGCGGCGGCGGCCTATTCCGCCCTGATGGCCGCTTCGCAGGCCATGGTCAGCGAGCAGCTGATTGCGGCGTATAAATTCAGCAAGCACAAGGCGATGCTCGATGTGGGCGGCGGCACCGGGGCCTTCGTGCGCGCGGTGGGCAATGCCGCGCCGGCGCTGCGACTCGGCCTGTTCGATCTGCCGGATGTGGTCGCGGGGGCCGAAGCCTCGCTCGGGCGCGATGCGCTGATCGCGCCGCGCCTTGCGCTGCACAAGGGCAGCTTCCTGCACGATCCCCTGCCCACCGGATTCGACCTCATCACACTCGTGCGCATCCTGCACGATCACGACGACGAACCCGCGCTGCGCCTGCTGCGCGCGGTTCGCGCGGCGCTGCCGCCCGGCGGGACACTGCTGATCGGCGAGCCAATGGCCGGGGCCGCCGGCGGCGGCGCGATGGGCGATGCGTACTTCGGGCTTTACCTTTGGGCGATGGGATCGGGCCGCCCGCGCCGCCCGGCCGAACTGGGCGCCATGCTGCGCAGCGCCGGTTTTTCCAGCTGGCACGAGGTTTCGACCCATTTGCCGCTGGTTTGCGGTGCGATTGTCGCCCGCGTCTGACACTGGGCGCCCGCCGAAGCGCGGATTCCCGCCAAAACGGACCATCGGCGATCATGCACATCTTGTCGCAGCGCCAACCTGCACAAAGGTGTAGTGTCGAGTTGACACTTTCTAATGACAATGTAAGCTGACACTCGGAAAGCCCCCTAGACCGAACGGCATGCCGTCCGGCCCGGGCTGAGGGGAAAATGGTCGTGGAAGCACTAGCGCTCATCATGGAGGCACCGGAGCAATTAGCTCTCAGGCCCCTCGCGCTCGATGCACCGACCGGCTCCGATGTGGTTGTCGAAGTCCGCTGGAGCGGCATCAGCACAGGCACCGAAAAACTCCTCTGGACCGGAAAAATGCCCATGTTTCCGGGCATGGGTTACCCGCTGGTGCCCGGCTATGAGTCGGTCGGCCGGGTGATCGACGCGGGCCGCGATGCCTGGGCGCGAATCGGCGATTGGGTGTTCGTGCCGGGCGCGAGCTGCTTCCGCGATGCACGCGGCCTGTTCGGCGGATCGGCCCGCCGCCTCGTGCTGCCCTCCTCCCGCGCGCTGACAATCGACGAGTCGCTGCAGGCGGACGGCGTGCTCTTCGCGCTGGCCGCAACAGCACTTCATGCGCTTGATGGCGGCACCCTGCCCGATCTCATCGTCGGCCACGGCGTGCTTGGCCGGCTGCTTGCGCGCATCACCACGGCGCTCGGCGCGCAGGCGCCCACCGTTTGGGAAACCGATCCGCAGCGCATGGGCGGAGCCATCGGCTACAAGGTCGTCACGCCGGATGAGGATCCGCGCCGCGATTACCATTCGATCTGTGATGCCAGCGGCGATTCGAACATTCTCGATACGCTGCTCGGCCGCCTCACCCGCGGCGGCGAGATCAACCTTGCCGGCTTCTACGCCGATCGCCTCAACTTTGCTTTCCCGGTGGCCTTCCGGGCGGAAGCGCGCATCCGCGTCGCCGCTGAATGGAGCCCCGGCGATCTTGATCGGACGCGCGAGCTCATCCGCTCGGGCCGGCTCGATCTCTCAGGCCTCGTCACCGACGTTCGCCCGGCGAGCGAGGCGGCCGAAGCCTATCCGGCGGCCTTCACCGACCGGAACTGCCTGAAAATGGTTCTCGACTGGAGCAACTGCGCATGACGACTCTTGAAGCATCTGCTCTTGGAGTATCCGGGCGCGTCCAAGCGCTTCGCGATGAAGCAGCGATCGAACCCGATGCGATCGTGCCGACTGAAGTGACTAAGGAAACGCAGATCATCGCGATCTACGGCAAGGGCGGCTCGGGCAAGAGCTTTGCCCTCTCCAACCTCAGCTACATGATGGCGCAGCAGGGCAAGCGTGTGCTGCTGATCGGCTGCGATCCGAAGTCCGATACCACCTCGCTGCTGTTCGGTGGCAAGAGCTGCCCGACGATCATCGAGACTTCCGCCGCCAAGAAGCTGGCCGGCGAGGACGTCAAGATCGAAGACGTCTGCTTCCAGCGCGACGGCGTGTTCGCGATGGAACTCGGCGGCCCCGAAGTTGGCCGTGGCTGCGGCGGACGCGGGATCATCCACGGCTTCGAACTCCTTGAAAAGCTGGGCTTCCACGAGTGGGGCTTCGACTACGTCCTGCTCGATTTCCTGGGTGACGTGGTCTGCGGCGGCTTCGGCCTGCCGATCGCTCGCGACATGTGCCAGAAGGTCATCGTCGTCGGCTCGAACGACCTCCAGTCGCTCTATGTGGCGAACAACGTCTGCAAGGCGGTTGAATATTTCCGCTCGATGGGCGGCAACGTCGGCGTCGCCGGCATGATCGTGAACAAGGACGACGGCACCGGCGAAGCGAAGGCCTTTGCCGAGGCGGTCGATATTCCGGTGCTCTGCGCGATCCCGGCGGACGAGGACATTCGCCGCAAGTCTGCGAACTATCAGATCATCGGCCGGCCCGACAGCCAGTGGGGCAGCCTGTTCGAGGAGCTGGCGGAAAACGTCGCCACCGCTCCGCCGCGCCGCCCCAAGCCGCTCGAGCAGGACGGCCTGCTCGGCCTGTTCTCGCCCGAGGACACTGGCGGCAGCGTGACGCTGGTGCCCGCGACGCAAGCCGACATGCGCGGCGGCACCTTCGAGACCAAGGCTTCGTTGGAGGTCATCTACGATGACATCTGAAACCCGCCCTGCACCTGATCGCATTGATGCCATGCCCGACGCTCCTGTCGCGGCAGGGACCGATGGCGGTTGCCACGGCGGGACGGACCGGATGCGCGAAGCCGCGCGCAGCGCCGGCAAGAGCGAAGTGCTCGATCGCTATGCCGCCGACTATCCGGTCGGCCCGCACGATCAGCCGCAATCGATGTGCCCGGCGTTCGGTTCGCTGCGCGTGGGCCTGCGCATGCGCCGCACCGCGAGCGTGCTCTCGGGCTCGGCCTGCTGCGTTTACGGCCTCACCTTCACCTCGCACTTCTATGGCGCGCGGCGCAGCGTGGGCTACGTGCCGTTCAGTTCGGAAACGCTCGTTACCGGCAAGCTGTTCGAGGATATCAAGGAAGCGGTCGAGAAGCTGGCGGACCCGGCGGATTACGATGCGATCGTGGTCACCAACCTCTGCGTACCGACCGCCAGCGGCGTGCCGCTTCGCCTTTTGGGTAAGGAAATCAATGGGGTCCGGATCATCGGCATCGATGTTCCCGGTTTCGGCATTCCGACCCACGCCGAAGCCAAGGACGTGCTTGCCGGCGCCATGCTCGCCTATGCCCGCAGCGAGGTTGAAGCTGGCCCGGTAAGCGCCCCCGTCGCGCGCTCGGATCGCCCGACCATCACCCTGCTCGGCGAGATGTTCCCGGTCGATCCGGTCGGCATTGGCCAGATGCTCGAGCCGATGGGGCTTGCCGCAGGGCCAGTCGTCCCGACCCGCGAATGGCGCGAGCTCTATGCCGCGCTCGATTGCGCCGCCGTCGCCGCGATCCACCCGTTCTACACCGCCAGCGTGCGCGAATTCGAAGCCGCTGGCCGCACGGTCGTCGGCTCGGCCCCGGTGGGCCGCGATGGCACCGCAGACTGGCTCTCCTCGATCGGCCAGGCTTGCGGAGTGAGCGCCGACAAGATCGCCGCCGCGCAGAACCGCTTCCTGCCGGCCATCGACGCAGCGCTCGCCGCCCGTCCGATCAAGGGCCGCATCACCGTTTCGGGCTATGAAGGCTCCGAACTGCTGGTGGCGCGCCTCCTTGTCGAGAGCGGCGCCGACGTGCGCTATGTCGGCACCGCCTGCCCGCGCACGGTGTGGTCCGATCCCGACCGCGAGTGGCTCCAGGCCCGCGGCATCAAGGTGCAGTACCGCGCCAGCCTCGAGCAGGACATTGCCGCGGTCGAGGAATTCCGCCCCGACCTCGCCATCGGCACGACGCCGGTGGTGCAGCACGCCAAGCAACTGGCGATCCCGGCGCTCTACTTCACCAATCTCATCTCGGCCCGGCCGCTGATGGGCCCGGCGGGTGCCGGCAGCCTTGCCATGGTGGTCAACACCGCCATTGCCGGCAAGTCGCGCTTCGACCGCATGAGCGCCTTCTTCGATGGCGTGGGCACCGGACATACCACCGGCGTGTGGGAAGATACCCCGCAGGACCGCCCGAACTTCAAGAAGAAGTACGCCGCGCTCAACGAAGCTGCCCGCAAGGCGGCCGAGGCGGTGGGTTCATGATCCTCTGCATCATCTTCGGCAAGCTGCGCCTTGCCATGACGGTCCAGCCGCTGAGGAGGCGCGCCGCATGACGCTCATCATCGATCATGATCGGGCCGGCGGCTATTGGGGCGCGGTCTATGTCTTTACCGCGGTGAAGGGTCTGCAGGTCATCATCGATGGCCCGGTGGGCTGCGAGAACCTGCCCGTCACTTCGGTTCTGCATTACACCGACGGCCTTCCGCCGCATGAACTGCCCATCGTCGTCACCGGCCTTGGCGAGGAAGAACTCGGCAAGACCGGCACCGAAGCAGCCATGCGCCGCGCGTGGAAGACGCTCGATCCGGAGCTTCCGGCGGTCGTCGTGACCGGCTCGATCGCCGAGATGATCGGCGGCGGCGTGACGCCGGGCGGCACCAATATCAAGCGCTTCCTGCCGCGCACGATCGACGAGGATCAGTGGCAATCGGCAGACCGCGCGCTCAGCTGGCTGTGGAGCGAGTTCGGCCCCAAGACCATGCCCGCCCCCAAGGCGCGCAAGGAAGGTGAGAAGCCGCGCGTCAACATCATCGGCCCGGCCTACGGCATGTTCAACATGGCCTCGGACCTCGCCGAAGTGCGCCGTCTGATTGAAGGCCTCGGCGCCGAAGTGAACATGGTGTTCCCGCTGGGCTGCCACCTTGCCGATATCCGCCGCCTTGCGGATGCAGATGCCAACGTCTGCCTCTACCGCGAGTTCGGCCGCAACCTGTGCGAAGTGCTGGAACGGCCTTATTTCCAGGCGCCGGTCGGCCTCACCTCCACCACGCGCTTCCTCGAAGCACTTGGCGCCTCGCTGGGTCTTGATCCCGAGCCGTTCATCACGCGCGAGAAGCACACCACGATCAAGCCGCTGTGGGATCTGTGGCGCTCGGTCACGCAGGACTTCTTCGGCACGGCAAGCTTCGGCATCGTGGCGAACGAAACCTACACCCGCGGGATCCGGCACTTCCTCGAGGAAGACATGGGCCTCCCCTGCGCCTTCGCGTTTTCGCGCAGCGCGGGCGTGAAGCCCAAGAACGAGGACGTGCGCGATGCGATCCGCGCCGGTGCGCCGATGGTCGTGTTCGGCAGCTACAACGAGCGGATGTACCTGGCCGAATGCGGCGCGCGCAGCATCTACATCCCCGCCAGCTTCCCGGGTGCGGCAATCCGCCGCCACACCGGCACGCCCTTCATGGGCTATTCCGGTGCGACCTACCTGATCCAGGAAGTGTGCAACGCGCTGTTTGACGCGCTGTTTCACATCCTCCCGCTTGCCACCCAGCTCGATGCTGTGCCGGCAACCCCGGCGCGGCTCCACCGCGAGCTGCCGTGGAGCGACGAGGCCAAGGCCCGGCTCGACGAACTGGTCGAGGCGCAACCGGTCCTTATCCGCATCTCCTTTGCCAAGCGCCTGCGCGACGCGGCTGAAGCTGCCGCACGCCGCGAAGGCGAAAGCGAGGTCAGCGCCGACCGGCTGGCCGACGCCCTGCTTGGAAATGCTGCGCCATGACCCGCGCAGAACCCCTTTCCCGCCCAGCGGGTAACCCCATTCCCTCGGTTTCGGCCGTTGGAATATCGCCGGGGGGCGATCGCCGCCTCTCGCTTTGCACGTCAATACTGGAGATGCAGATATGAGCGATGATCGCATGGGGCTCAGGACCTACCTGACGCCTGAAGAAGCCAAGGAATTCCACAAGCTGTTCATGAGCGGCTTCATTGGCTTCACCGCTGTGGCCGTGGTTGCCCACTTCCTCGTGTGGAACTGGCGCCCCTGGATTTCGTAAGAAATCCACCGTCACAACACCACGTTTGGCCATAACGGCCACCCGGCCTTTTTTTGGCCGAACCTGAACGACCGCGCCACTATGGCGCATTCACAAGGACAGATACCATGTGGAGAGTCTGGCTTATTTTCGATCCGCGCAGGGCCCTCGTGGCGCTTGCTGCGTTCCTGTTTGTGCTGGCAATCGTGATTCACTTCATCCTGCTCAGCACGCCTCGCTTCAACTGGCTCGACGGCCCGCACACCGCGGCTCCGGCAGCCGCAGCCGCGGCCGCGGCGACGCCCTGACCACCTGCAAGGCAAGAGGCGGCATCCCACCACTAGTGGACATGCCGCCTCCGGCACTGCCGGGGGGAACCGGTTGATTTTCCACGTACTTGTGCCCGCCAGGCTTGGGCGGGGGAGGATAGAGCCATGGCGCTCCTCAGTTTCGAGCGAAAGTATCGCGTGCGCGGAGGCACGTTGATCGGCGGGGACCTTTTCGACTTTTGGGTCGGCCCGTTCTACGTTGGCTTTTTCGGAGTGATCACGGCGATCTTCGCCTCACTCGGAACGGCTCTCATTCTCTACTGCGCCTCGCAGGGCGGCACGTGGAACCCGTGGCTGATCTCGATCGCGCCGCCTGACCTCAAATACGGACTAGGGTTTGCGCCCTTGGCCGAAGGCGGGTTCTGGCAGGTGATCACGGTCTGCGCGATCGTTTCATTCGTCTCCTGGGCGCTGCGCGAGGTAGAGATCTGCCGCAAGCTCGGCATGGGCTATCACGTGCCCATCGCCTTCGGCTTCGCGATCTTCGCCTACGTTTCGCTGGTGGTGATCCGTCCGGTTTTGCTGGGTGCCTGGCACTTCGGCTTCCCCTACGGTATTTTCAGCCACCTCGATTGGGTGTCGAACACCGGCTACCAGTACCTGCACTTCCACTACAATCCGGCGCACATGCTGGCGGTGAGCTTCTTCTTCACCACCTGCCTCGCGCTCGCATTGCACGGCGCGCTGGTGCTCTCCGCGGTCAACCCGAAAGAGGGCGAGACCGTGAAGACCCCGGAATATGAGGACACCTTCTTCCGCGATCTGATCGGTTACTCGATCGGCACTCTGGGCATCCACCGCCTGGGCCTGCTGCTGGCGCTCAACGCCGGCTTCTGGAGCGCGGTCTGCATCATCATCAGCGGCCCGTTGTGGACCAAGGGCTGGCCTGAATGGTGGAACTGGTGGCTCAACCTGCCGATCTGGTCGTGAAGGAGGACTAGCCATGGCTTACCAGAATATCTTCACCCAGGTTCAGCTCAGTCATGCCCCCGAAATGGGCATCGAGATGAAGCCCGGCAGTGATCCGCGCGGCACCGCCGTCGCCTTCAACCACCTCTTCGGCCGCTTCGGTCAGGCCCAGCTCGGCCCGATCTACCTCGGCTGGACCGGTCTGCTTTCGCTCCTCTGCGGCTTCACCGCGTTCGAGATCATCGGTCTCAACATGATGGCCTCGGTGAACTGGGATCCGATCCAGTTCGTGCGCATGCTGCCCTGGCTCAGCCTCGAGCCGCCGGGGCCGGAGTACGGCTTCTCGCCCATCGTCCCGCTCGCCAAGGGCGGCTGGTGGATCATGGCCGGCATGTTCCTGACGCTCTCGGTCCTCCTCTGGGCGATCCGGACCTACCGCCGGGCCCGCGCTCTTGGCATGGGCACCCACGTGTTCTGGGCGTTCATGTCGGCGATCTGGCTGTTCCTCGTGCTCGGCTTCATCCGGCCGATGTTCATGGGATCGTGGTCCGAGGCGGTGCCTTTCGGCATCTTCCCGCACCTCGATTGGACCGCCGCGTTCTCGATCCGCTATGGCAACCTGTTCTACAATCCGTTCCATGCCCTTTCGATCGCCTTCCTCTATGGCTCGACCCTGCTCTTCGCGATGCACGGCGCAACCATCCTGGCAGTCGGCCGGTACGGCGGTGAGCGCGAGATCGAACAAATCACCGATCGCGGTACTGCATCGGAGCGCGCTGCCCTGTTCTGGCGCTGGACCATGGGCTTCAACGCCACGATGGAATCGATTCACCGCTGGGCCTGGTGGTTCGCCGTGCTGACCACCCTCACGGGCGGCATTGGCATCCTCCTCACCGGCACCGTTGTCGACAACTGGTACCTGTGGGCGCAGCAGCACCACTACGCACCGGCTTATCCCTCCACGGGGGTCGTCGACCCGGCATTGGGGAGCAAGTGACCATGAAACCGAACCTCATGCTGCGCCTCGGCGCGGTGGTCATCGGGGCAGCGCTGCTCAGCGCCTGTCAGCTCGGGACCAAGTCCACAAAGCAGGAAGGCTATCGCGGCACCGGCATGGATCAGATCACGCTCGCTGCGGCGAGCAAGAAGATCGATCCGATCAATGTCGTGCCGCCGCCGCCCTATGATCCGCCCAAGCCGGGTGGCCGTCCCGCCAAGGAAGCCTACCAGAACGTTCAGGTTCTGGGCGACATCTCGGAAGACGAGTTTGGCTATACGATGGCGGCGATCACGCAGTGGATCGCGCCGGAGCAAGGCTGCAACTACTGCCACAACCCGGCCAACATGGCCTCCGACGAGCTCTACACCAAGAAGGTGGCGCGCCGGATGCTGCAGATGACCCGGAACATCAACACGGGCTGGACCCAGCACGTGAAGCAGACCGGTGTGACCTGCTATACCTGCCACCGTGGCCAGGCCGTGCCGACCGAAAACTGGGCACTGCCGGCAAAGGGCAACGAGGAAACCATCCTCGGCAACCTCCACGGCCAGAACAAGCCGGTGATCGCAACGGCCTATTCGTCGCTGCCGAACACCGCGTTTGCCAAGTACCTGCTCGACAGCAACTCCGCTCCGATCCGGGTGCAGACGACCTACAGCCATCCCTCGAAGTATCCGGCCACGGCCAACAAGACCACGACGATGGAAGCTGAAGGCACCTACAGCCTGATGATGCACACCTCGACGGCGCTCGGCGTGAACTGCACGTTCTGCCACAACGCCGGCTCGTTCCAGGCCTGGAACATGAGCACCCCCAAGCGCGTGGGCGCCTATTACGGCTACCGCATGGTGCGTGACATCAACGGCCAGTACATCGGCTCGCTCGCCAGCGTGTTCCCCAAGCACCGCTTGGGCCCGCAGGGTGATCCGCTGAAGGTGAACTGCGCGACCTGCCACCGCGGCATCAACAAGCCTCTGGGCGGTGTCTCGATGGTCAAGGACTACCCGGCCCTGCGTCCGGCGGGTCCGATGGTCACCGCTGCGGCGGCCCCGGCCCCGGCGGCGGCACCGACCAAGATGCCGTAAGGCAAACCAACACCCCCGCGCACGCAACCGGCGCGGATTACCTGGCCCCTGCGGTTCCACGGAATCGCGGGGGTTTTCTTTTGGGTGGCGAGGTGGTTGCGGGCGCCGGGCCTGACCGATTGCCCACCCCAAAACCCTCCCGCAGGCGGAAGGGGATCCGCGACCTCATTGCCGACATCGCGGCGGGGGTGCATATCACTTCGCAAGAGGGAGCGGGCCATGAGGAAGAGCGGGACACTTTGTGCGGTGGCGGCCATTTTCCTCGTCGGAGGATGCTCGCTGCACCAGAAGGCAGACGTCCGCGCGATCGAGGAAGCGGCGCACGGCGGCTACGTCGCCGCGATCAACAGCAACGACGTCGACTCCTTGATGGCCGATCTCACCGATGACGTGGTCTACCAACTGCCGGGCTCACCCGAGATCGCTGGAAAGGTGGCGGTGCGGAAATGGGTCAGCGACTATTTCGGCGCATACCGGACGAAATGGGAAAAGACGTCCATCGGCTTCACGGTGAACGGCGATTGGGCTTTCGAGCGCTACACCTATAAATCGACGGACACCGACAGGAAAACCGGTGCCGTCACGACCGACGTTGGCAAAGGCATCAATAACTTCCACCGCGGTTCAGACGGGAAATGGCGCGTCGCCGTTGATGGATGGAGTTCGGACAAGGCGGCACAATAGACAGGGGGCGCACTTGCGGCGCCTCTGCTGCCTAGCGCCCACTCCCCCGCCGCAGCAGATCCGCCAGATGGACCGGGAAGGAAGCCGCGAGCGGTAGCGCAATCCACGGCCAGCTCGCGCCGACCAGTGCGGCGCGCAAGCCCAGCATCATGCAGGCGCCGGGGAGCAGCAGCAGGGCGACATCGATGGCGGGACGCCCTGCCCTCAGCAGGATGAGTGCCTCCACTGCGAGCACGACGAGGATCAGATCGGCGGCATGGCCGCTGGCGAAGAGGGCGGTGAGATCGGGCATCACATGGACTGCACCGTTGCGCGAACACCCTTCGTCCTTCGACAAGCTCTGGATGAGCTCAGGGTGAGCGGGGTTGTTGTAGGGACCGTCCCGATCAGAACGGCCCGTTGAGCTGGATCACCTGCCAATTGAGCGCGCCGGCGATCGAGACCCAGGCAAGATAGGGCAGCAACAGCGCGGCGGCGCTGCGCGAAAAGCGCACGCAGGCAATGATCAGGACAACGATCGAAACCCACAGCACGGCCAGCTCGATCATCGCCCAATCCGGATGGCGCAGCTGGAAGAACAGCACCGTCCAGCTGACATTGAGCGCACCGTTGAGGGCGAACAGGCCGATCAGGGTATCAGCAGAGCGGCTGTCTGGCGCGGCACGCCAAGCGGTGACGCCGGCGGCTGCGATGAGGGTGAAGACCACCATCCAGATGAGGCCGAAGGCCGGCGGCGGCGGATTCCAGCTTGGCAGGTTGAGCGACTGGTACCAGCCGGTCGTATCCGTCATCGTGCCGCCTACGCCGGCGACGACTGTCGCGGCGATGGCGGCAATGGCAATCGGGAGGCCCCAGGGCCTGCTCCCCTTCGAAAGGCTCAAGGGTGTGCTGCCCTGAGACCAAGAAGATGCGCGGTATCCTTGAGGAAGATCCTGAGGTGTGCGAGCGGATCGGCGCGGACCAGCTTCTTGTTCATGTAGGCCTGCCAGGTCAGGCGCTGCACATCGGGATCTGCGCACATCGCCACGAACCGTTCGCGGCGCTTGTCGCTGGAATACCAGAAGTATTGCATGATCCCGAGGATCCAGAACACGCGGCCATGTTCCTTGAGGAAGGTGCGGCGCGCGGCCCTGAGGGCGCTGGGCTGGCCGGTGGCGAGGAACTGGTGCGCCGCGTTCGCCACATGGCGCCCGCAGGTCATCGCATAGTAGATGCCCTCACCCGAAGCCGGCGCGACCACCCCGGCGGCATCGCCCGAGACGATGACATCGCGCCCGTTGTCCCAGCGTTTCAAGGGCTTCAAGGGAATGGGGGCGCCTTCGCTGCGCACGGTTTCACAGGTATCGAGGCCCATTTCGCGGCGCATGTTCGCAACCGACCCACGCAGCGAGAAGCCCTTGTTGGCGCTGCCGACGCCGATGCTGGAGGTTTCGCCATGCGGGAAGACCCAGCCATAGAAATCGGGCGAGACGCGGCCCTGATAGATCACATCGCAGCGCGCGGGATCGAACCCGTGGTCATTCGCGGGCGGCGACTTGATGATCTCGTGATAGGCGAACACGCATTTGACGTTCTCGCCGCCGGGCAGGCTATCGCGCGCGACGCCGGAACGGGCACCATCCGCGCCGACGACGAGGCGGGCGCGTACGCGCATGTCCGGCCCGGTGCGGCTTTCGCGGTAGACGACGACAGCGCCTGCGGCCCCATCCCGCTCGATGCGTTCGAACGTGCCGGTGCGGCGTTCGGCGCCGACTTGCGCGGCGCGGTTCCTGAGCCATTCATCAAACACATCGCGATCGACCATGCCGACATAGCCGATTTCGCCGACGGGCATGTCCACCGCGCGGTCTGACGGGGCCACCATGCGCGCAGCCCTTGCGCGGGCGACGAGGAGGCTGTCCGGGATGGCAAATTCTTCCATCAGGCGCGGGGGGACCGCGCCGCCGCAAGGCTTGATGCGGCCCGCGCGGTCAAGCAGCAGCACCGAATGGCCCATGCGCGCGAGATCCGCGGCGGCAGTGGCTCCGGATGGGCCACCGCCCACGACCACGACATCGAAATCGATCTTGCTCATGCTTCCGCCTCCCGGAATTTCACCGCCGCGCCTTGCCCCGCAATGCGCCCCTTGATCCGTACTGCCATCACCGCCGCGGCCATGAACAGCATGGCCTCAACTGCAAATATCGACTGGAATGCGCGGCCATCGCTTTCGGCGTGCCGCGCGAGATCGACGCCGATTGCGCCGCTGAGACCGCCGAGCCCGAAGGCAATGCCCTGCGCGGCGCCCCAGACGCCCATGCGCAGGCCGGTATCAGCCTTGTTGCCTTCACCCGCGAGGCTCATCATCGCACCGATGGCCGAGACGGCGAACACGCCGTTGGCAAAGCCGAGCACGCCGATATTGGCGGCGAGCGGCCAGCCGGGTCCAATGCCGGCGCCAACCGCAAGCCCAGCGAGCGCGAGGGCCGAGCCAACGCAGCCGGCTGCAATCCAGCCGCGCAGTTCACCGGCGGCACGGCCGGCAAAAGCGCTTCCGCCCAGCCCCGCGACGATCATGCCGAGCAGGACGCCGCTATGCTGGACGGCGGAGAGCGACGTGGACTGCGCAGGCGTCATGCCGAAGACGATCCCGGCGAAAGGTTCGAGGATCAGATCCTGCATCGAATAGGCAAGCATCGAGAGGAACACGAACACGGTGAACCGGCGTGCAGCGGTCTCGGCGAAAACGGCGCGCAGAGCGTCGCCGAGGCTGGCTTCGCTGGCGGGTTCGGGGGCGGCGGCGGTCTGCACGCCGCGTTCAAGCCGGAAGGTGGCGAGGAGAGTGAGCACAAGGGCGGCCAGCGCTATGCCACCGGAAACCTTCACCAGTTGCACCCACGAGAACGGTTCGAGCAGTGCGCCAGCGGTTCCGGCGGAGATCACGATGCCCATGACCATCATGATCCAGGTGACCGCCGCGGCAGCCGCGCGGCGCTGCGGTGCGACACCGGCGGCGAGGAGCGCGAGGAGCGAAGTGCCGGCAGCGCCAACACCCGCGCCAATCATAATAAAACCGAGGAGAAGCAGCGCATTGGCTGGCAACGGAGCAAGCGGGAGCGCAAGCACGGCAAGCATCCCACCGAGACCGAGCACCGCGATGCCGCCAATGATCCACGGTGTGCGCGCATGGCCGCGGTCAGAACCGTGACCCCAGACGGGGCGCGCGAGCTGGACGGCATAGTGCAGCGCGACGAGGCCGGCAGGGACTGCGGCGGCCATGCCATATTCGACAACCATCACGCGGTTGAGCAGCGAGGTGGCCAGCATGACGACCGCGCCGATCGATGCCTGCACCAGCCCGAGGCGGATAATCGAGAACCAGCCGAAGCCCATCACCAATGTCCGCCAAGTCCGCCAGCAGCTGCCAGCATGCCGAGTACGTAGAGCGTGACGCCCGTGCCGCCGTACCACGGTGCGCGTGCGGCAGGGTCGGCGATAAGCTTTGGCATCAGCGCGAACTGCACGGCGAGCACGCCCGCGACAATGGCCGCGGAGAGCATCAGGCCGTGCTGCACGAGGTAAACCGCAACGATCACTTGCGCGAGCGCCATGACAGCGCAGGCCAGCAGCGCCGCATTGCGCACGCCCAGCACGACCGGGAGCGAGCGCACGCCCGTCTGGCGATCACCTTCCACCGCCTTGAAATCATTGAGCGTCATGATGCCGTGGGCGCCAAGGCTGTAGAGCACGAGGACGATCAGCACCGGGGTTGGCGGCAGGGTGCTGGTCATCACGGCGGCGCCGGTGAACCAGCTGAGGCCTTCATAGGTGAGGCCGACGAGCATGGGCCCCCACCAGCCGCTCGCCTTGAGGCGGAAGGGCGGCGCGCTGTAGGCCCAGGCGGAGGCGAGGCCGACGAGCGTCGCAACCATGACCCAGATGCCGAGCGCCGCGCCAACCGCAAAGGAGATGACCGTGCCGACACAGGCGATCCCGAGCCCCCAGCGGCCGGGGATGCGGCCGGAGGGGATCGGGCGGTTCGGCTCGTTGATGGCGTCGACGTGACGATCGAACCAATCGTTGATGGCCTGACTGTTGCCGCAGACCAGAGGCCCCGCCAGCAAGCCGCCTGCGATGATCGGAAGCCAGTGGCCCGACGCCGGTTGGCCCGATGAAACGACACCGCACATGAAGGCCCAGATCGGCGGAAACCACGTGATCGGCTTCAAGAGCTCCAGCACGTCTCGCGGGGCGGGACGGCGAACGGTGGGAGCCATCGAACGGGCCGAAGTGGCAGGCTGCGTCATACCTCGGAGGGTATGGTTGACACCCACAAGTGTCAATTGATTCTTACACTTGCGTGAGAAACGCTATTCGCTCTCGCCCACGAGATTGCCGAGCCCATAGCGGTGCAGCTTGGAATAGAGGCTCTGGCGGCTGAGGCCGAGAATTTCGGCAGCAGAAGCGCGGTTGTCCGAGGTGTAAGCGAGCGCGGCTTCGATGCAGAGGCGCTCGATCAGGTCCGTACTCTCGCGGACGATTTCCTTTAGCGAGGCGCGGCCGACGAGTTCGGTAAGCTGTTCGACCGAGCGCGGCAGATCGAGCGGCGTGGGCGGCAGATCGCGCAGGCGGCGGCCGATCTCGCGGATCGCGAAACCGTAGCAAGGATTATCGCCCGAAGTCCGCACAGCTGAAAGCTCGACCGGCTCTTCCAGTTCGGAATCGCGGGCGCGAACGACCGTGCTGACGTTGCGGGCGAGGCCGTACTTGGTCAACTGGCCTTCGATCAGATCGAGATCGATGCCGGGACGACCGACGAATTCACCGAGCGGACGGCCGCGGATCTGATCGAGCGACGCCGCACGCGCAAGCTCGAGGAACGCGATGTTTGCCGCGATGATCCGCATATCGGAATTAGCGACGACGAAGGCATCGGGCATGCGCTCCACGATATCGAGCAGCGTTGCGGCGCCTTCGGTGTTGCGCGCGTGCCCCGTGCTCAGCCGGACGAGCAGATAGCGCCCACCGAGCTGGCGGAAGCCTGTGGCCGAGATGGTTAGTTCCTGCCGCGCCCGTTCCAGCTCGACCGTCAGCGGCGAGACTTCGGACGTTGTCAGCACAGCGCCGAGATAGGCGATCAGCGCATCGCGCGAACCGCGCGAGACGAGGCCGGAAAGCTTGGAACCGACAAGACTGCCGGGCCGCGCTTCGAGCACGGCATGCGCCGCCGGATTTGCTTCCTGAATGCGCTGGCTGTCCGCCTCGACAAGGAGGACGGGTTCCGAAGACAGATCGAACAGCAGCCGGTAGCGCGTTTCGATCTGGCGCAAGCGCATGTAGTCCCGCTCAAGCGACTGCTGCGCCTGAAGGAGACGCTGCTGAAGCACGACAGCATTGCGCATGTCGCGCCCGACCGCGATCAACTGCCTGCTGCCATCGAGGCGGATCATGAGGTAGCGGACCGGAATATCGCCGGCCGAACTGGTATGGTTGATCTGGCGCCAGCGATTGCTTGCATCACCATGTTCGGTGTGCAGCATGTCCTTGACCTTGCTGCGGCTTTCAACGGTTACCGTGGCGTCGAAGTGCTGACCGATCCAGCTGTCGCACCCCGGAAAATCCTGCCGATTGGCAGCGACATCGAGGATATGACCTTCCGGATCAAGTGCCAGCGTCACGTCCCCCGCGGCAAGCACGAGGCGCATGGCATCGGCCGGGCTGATGCCATTGAAAGCGGACTCCGACCGATTGAACGGCGTTTTGTCCGCAAGGGAGCGTTCGGGTTCTACCACGGTGGCGACCGGCCCTAGCCGGCGTTCACGGTCCGGTGCGTGGCCGCGCCGACCAGACGGTTGGCGAGAGCGAGCGCTCCGGGTGCGTCAGCCGCAGAGCCATCCGCACCGGCTTCGAGAGCCATCGCCGGATTGCCGTTCACTGCATGTCCTCCCACCAGAATACTCACATTTTGGCACATGGACACGCTGCGGATCGCCTTGATCGTTCTTGCGAGGGACTCGGTAGTCACAT
This sequence comes from Novosphingobium sediminis, assembly GCF_007991615.1. GTDB lineage: Bacteria > Pseudomonadota > Alphaproteobacteria > Sphingomonadales > Sphingomonadaceae > Novosphingobium > Novosphingobium sediminis. The sequence continues at coordinate 145,430 of NZ_BJYR01000005.1, forward strand.
CACAAGATACGGTCAAGCCGACGAGATCGTAGGATTTGTTGGCAACCTTGGCGACAAGCTGGCGCATATCGGGAGAGACGAGCACCTAGCTGTCCCACGCGGCGCGGACGAAGACTTCGTGCACCATGGTCGCGCCGAAACTGTGCTGTTCGCCGGGCATGGGCGAAAACAGCGCCCGGCGCGGAGCGCTGATCGGGCCGGTGACGATCGGGCTGCCCCAAGCAATCTCGCGCATCACTTCCTGAAGGCGCCAGAGGCCGATGGTGACATCGAGAAAATCGCAGAGATCCTCTTCCCACAGGACGCCGAGGCGGCGTGCAGCAGGTGCCAGCAGATCGACGAAAATGGAATCGATGCCGACCCCGCGGGCGATGTACTCTTCGACATGGACGAGCAGTTCGTCTGCCTGAAGTGTCAAGGGAAGCGACGAGAAGAGCGCAACATCTTCGGGGGTGATCAAGCCGCCGCCGGCGCTTGCGGCGATCCGGCCCGGGCGCATGCGGTGCGCCACCAGAAGCTGGGGGATGATCTCACCTTCGATGAGCGTGCTGATCGCAGAGTTTGAATTGGATCGCTGCGGGCGCCTGGAGCTGCCGCTGCGACCATTGCCGCTGCTGCCACCGCCACTGCTTCCCTTGCGGCGACCGGTTACAGGTACGCCGGTGTGTTCTTCGTACGCAGCGCCGGGATCCGCCTTCCGGCCTCCCTGACCACCCTGTGGCCCGCTTTTGCCAACCGCCAAGTCCATGTCAGACTCCCCCCGCCTGCCGCGGCAATGAAGCCGCGTGGGGATAGTGGTTAAAGACACTCCGACTCTGTCCCGTGCGGTAGAGGTACGCCCATTGTCAGACCTTGGCAAACCCCATCATGTCAATTTTTCTTGTCGTCCAATTTGATTGACAGTTTGTTCGAACGAGTCGTAAGCTGCCCGTTGCGAAGAGGATGGGACGCACCAAATGTCGGAAGCTCGTACGACAGCGCTGCGCGGATTCGGGTCCGGATCGGACCACCGCCGGAATGCTCGCGGGCCTGTCCGGCAAGTCCGCCCGCTTTACACCCCTGAAGAGCAGCAACGGCGTGACAATACGCCGTGGACGCTGGTTCAGGGACTGCTCGCACCGTTCCAGTTTCTGGTCTTTCTGGTCAGCCTGGTGCTCGTTCTGCGCTGCCTGCTGACGGGTGACGGCGCCTTCGCGGCAGACCTCTCGGTGATCGCCAAGACGCTCACGCTCTATACGATCATGGTCACCGGCTCGATCTGGGAAAAGGTCGTCTTCGGCAAGTGGCTCTTCGCCCCGGCGTTCTTCTGGGAAGACGTCGTCTCGATGCTCGTGATCGCGCTGCACACGGCCTATCTGGTCATGCTGCTGGGCAAGATCGGTACAGTGGAAGCGCGGCTGACCGTCGCGTTGGCAGCTTACCTCACCTACGTCGTCAACGCCGCACAGTTCCTGCTGAAGCTCCGCGCCGCGCGGTTGCAGCGAGCTGCCGCATGAGCCCCGCCCAAGCATCTGCAATCGCGGCAAGCCCGCGTGACGGCGCCCTCGAAGTGCTGCGCGAACGCGGCCAGCGCGAAGTGTTCTGTGGGCTGACCGGGATCGTCTGGCTGCACCGCAAGATGCAGGACGCGTTCTTCCTCGTCGTCGGATCGCGCACTTGCGCCCACCTGCTGCAGTCGGCGGCCGGCGTGATGATTTTCGCCGAACCGCGCTTTGCCACTGCGATCATCGAGGAACGCGACCTTGCCGGGATGGCCGATTGCCACGCCGAGCTCGACCGCGTGGTCGAGCGGCTGCTGGCCCGCCGCCCGGAAATCCGCACGCTGTTCCTGGTGGGCTCCTGCCCGTCCGAGGTCATCAAGCTCGATCTCGGAAATGCCGCGCAGCGCATCGGCGCGCGGCACCTCAAGGGCGAGAACGGCTCTGAGGGCGTGCGCATCCTCGCCTATTCGGGCAGCGGGATCGAGACGACCTTCACCGAAGGCGAAGACGCCTGCCTCACCACGCTCGTACCGGAAATGCCTGCCGAAGCGCCAGGCGCGGCGCAGTCGCTGGTCATGGTCGGCACGCTGCCCGATATCGTCGAAGACCAGTTCCTGCGCCTGTTTGCCGAGCTGGGTATCACCAATGTCGGCGTGCTGCCCGCGCGGCGCGCCGGGGCGCTGCCGGTGGTTGGGCCGAACACGCGTTACCTGCTTGCGCAGCCGTTCCTTGGCGAAACCGCACGCGCGTTGGAAGACCGGGGCGCGGTGCGCATTGATGCGCCCTTCCCCTTCGGCGCAGACGGCACGGCGGCATGGCTCAGCGCCGCTGCAGCAGCCTTCGGCATCGACGAGATGCACGTCAACCGCGTGATCGCGCCGGGCCGCGAACGCGCCAAGCGCGCGCTGGAGCGCTATCGTCCGGCGCTGGAAGGCAAGCGCATCACCTTCCTGCCGGATTCGCAGCTGGAAATCCCGCTCGCGCGGTTCCTTGCCACTGAACTGGGCATGATCCCGGTCGAAGTGGGCACGCCCTACCTCCACCGCGCGCATCTTGCCGCCGATCTGGCCCGCCTGCCCGAGGGTACGCGGATCAGCGAGGGGCAGGATGTCGAGCGCCAGCTGGACCGCGTGCGCGCCGATCGGCCCGATCTTACCGTCTGCGGGCTTGGCCTCGCCAATCCGCTGGAGGCCGAGGGCCTTTCAACCAAGTGGTCGATCGAACTGGTGTTCTCGCCGGTTCACGGCTTCGATCAGGCGGGTGACCTCGCCGAACTGTTCGCCCGGCCGCTGCGCCGCCGCGACGTGCTGAGGATCTAGGCCCATGCAGCTTGCCGTCTGGACCTATGAAGGACCGCCGCATGTCGGTGCCATGCGGGTCGCGACGGCGATGCGCGGGGTGCACTATCTGCTGCATGCGCCGCAGGGCGACACTTACGCGGACCTCCTCTTCACGATGATCGAACGGCGCTCTGCGCGCCCGCCGGTCACCTACACCACGTTCCAGGCGCGCGATCTGGGCAAGGATACCGCAAGCCTGTTCCAGAACGCCGCGCGCGATGCGGTGGAGCGGTTCCAGCCGCAGGCGCTGCTGGTGGGCGCTTCGTGCACCGCCGAACTGATCCAGGACGATCCGGCCGGTCTTGCCGCGAACATGAAGCTGCCCTGTCCGGTGATCCCGCTCGAACTGCCGAGCTATCAACGCAAGGAAAACTGGGGCGCGGCAGAGACGTTCTACCAGATCGTGCGCCACCTGGCGGACACGTCGGTGCGGCCTGCCCCGCGTGAAGGCCGCCGCCCGTGCGTGAACCTGCTCGGCCCTGCCGCGCTCGGCTTCCGCCACCGCGACGATGTGCGCGAGATCCGCCGCATTCTCGATCTGCTGGGCATCGACGTCCACCTCGTCGCGCCGCTGGGTGCAAGCCCTGAGGATATCCGCACCATCGGGGCGGCGGATTTCAACATCGTCCTCTATCCCGAGATCGGCGACGAGGCCGCCCGCTGGCTCGACAAGACCTTCGCGCAGCCGGCAATCCGCACTGTTCCCATCGGTGTCGGCGCGACGCGCGCATTCATCAACGAAGTCGCCGCGCTGGCCGGGGTCGATCCGGCCCTCGCGCTTGATGATCCCTCGTCGCGGATGCCGTGGTGGAGCCGTTCGGTGGACTCGACTTACCTGACCGGCAAGCGCGTCTTCATCTTCGGCGATGCGACCCATGCCGTCGCCGCTGCGCGGATCGCGCATGAGGAACTGGGTTTCACCGTCTGCGGGCTCGGCTGCTACAACCGCGAGTTCGCCCGCGATATCCGCATCGCGGCCAAGGAATACGGCGTCGAACCGCTGATCACCGACGATCACCTGACCGTCGAGGAAGCCATTGCCGCCGCGGCGCCCGAACTGGTGCTGGGCACGCAGATGGAACGCCATATCGCCAAGCGGCTGGGCGTGCCCTGCGCGGTGATTTCCTCGCCCGTCCATGTGCAGGATTTCCCGGCGCGCTTCAGCCCGCAGATGGGCTTTGAAGGCGCCAACGTGATCTTCGACACCTGGGTCCACCCGCTGGTCATGGGGCTGGAAGAGCACCTCCTCACCATGTTCCGCGACGACTTCGAATTCAGCGATGCGGCGGGGCCCTCGCACCTCCATGGCCACAGCAAGCCCGAGCCGGTGCTGGCGCCCGCGGGCGATATCGTGATGACGGCGGAAGCGGCTCCGGCCGCCGAGGGCGATCTCGGCTGGACCGCAGAGGCGGAGCGCGAGCTGCGCAAGATCCCGTTCTTCGTGCGCGGCAAGGCCAAGCGGAATACCGAGAAGTACGCGGGCGAAATGGGTCTCGCCGCGATCACGCTCGAGACGCTCTACGATGCGAAGGCGCACTATGCGCGGTAAGGCGCCCTTTGCCCCCACGCCGGATGTGCCGGTGCGCGTTGTCGTCATCACGCTCGACAACCACCTTTCAGGCGCCTTCAGCCGCGCACAGGCCCAGTTCGCCCGTACGGGCACGGGCGTCACCATCGGCTTCCACGCGGCGGCCGACTGGGAAGAGAAGCCGGGCACCCTGGATGCCGCGCGCGCCGATATCGCCCGCGCCGACATCATCCTGTGCACGATGCTGTTCCTCGAGGACCATATCCGCGCGGTGATGCCCGCGCTGGAAGCCCGCCGCGAGGATTGCGACGCGATTGTCGGCCTGATGTCTGCCGGCGAAGTGGTCAAGCTCACCCGCATGGGTGACTACCGCATGGACAAGCCCGCCACGGGCATGATGGGCCTGCTCAAGAAGCTGCGCGGATCGGGCAAGCCGGGAGCCAGCTCGGGCAAGGGCCAGATGGCCATGCTGCGCCGCCTGCCCAAGCTGCTCAAGTACGTGCCCGGCACCGCGCAGGACGTGCGCGCCTATTTCCTGACGCTGCAATACTGGCTGGCTGGCAGCGACGACAACGTGGTGGACATGATCCGCGCGCTGATCGACCGCTATGCGAGCGGCGCACGCGCAGGGCTTCGCGGCGCGATGAAGGCGGAAGCCCCGCGCGAATATCCCGAAGTGGGCGTCTATCACCCGGCGATGACCCCGCGCATGGCGGCAACCGCAGCGGCGCTCCCCGCCACCGCGACGGCGGGCAAGCGCGGCACGGTCGGCCTCCTCATGCTGCGCTCCTATGTGCTCGCCAAGGACGCGCGGCATTATGACGGCGTGATTGCGGCGATGGAAGCGCAGGGCCTCAGCGTGATCCCGGCCTTTGCTGGCGGCCTTGATGGCCGCCCGGCAATCGAGGCGCTGTTCATGAAGGACGGCAGGAGCATCGTCGATGCGGTGGTGAACCTGACCGGTTTCAGCCTCGTCGGCGGCCCGGCCTACAACGATACGGCGGCGGCCGAGGCGATCCTCGCCAAGCTCGACCGGCCCTATATCGCTGCGCATCCGGTGGAATTCCAGACGCTGCAGGCCTGGGGCGCAAACCCGCAAGGGCTGCTTCCGCTCGAATCGACGATGATGATCGCGATCCCTGAGCTTGATGGCGCGATCCAGCCGATGGTCTTCGGCGGCCGCGCCGATGGCAGCGGAGAAGCCTGCACCGGCTGCGCCAAGGGCTGCACCTTCGCCGGATCCGGGGTTGCCGGCGTCCGCCAGATGGAAAGCTGCGCCGAGCGGGCCGAAGCGCTTGCCGGGCGCGTGGTGAAGCAGATCGACCTTGCCCGCGCGGCAGCAGCAGAGCGCCGGATTGCAGTCGTGCTGTTCAACTTCCCGCCGAACGCCGGTGCGGCAGGCACCGCGCAATTCCTCAGCGTGTTCGAATCGCTCCACGCAACGCTGCGGCGGCTGGCTGCGGAAGGCTATACGGTCGAAGTGCCCGAAAGCGTGGACGCCCTGCGCGAGGCGATCCTGATCGGCAATTCGGCGCGCTATGGCACCGAGGCGAACGTCCACACACGGATCACCGCGGACACGATCGTTTCGCGCGAGACATGGCTCAAGGACATCGAGGCTTCGTGGGGCCCCGCCCCGGGCAAGCTGCAGTCTGACGGCAGCGCGGTGCAGGTGCTGGGCGCGCAGTTCGGCAACGTGTTCGTCGGCATCCAGCCCGCCATCGGCATCGAAGGCGATCCGATGCGCCTACTGTTCGAGGGCCGCTTTGCCCCGAGCCACGCGTTTGCGGCGTTCTACCGCTGGCTGCGCGAAGATTTCCGCGCCCATGCCGTGCTGCATTTCGGCACGCATGGCAGCCTTGAATTCATGCCCGGCAAGCAGACCGGCCTCACCGCACAATGCTGGCCGGACCGGATGATCGGCGATCTGCCGAACGTCTATCTCTACGCCGCCAACAACCCTTCGGAAGGTGTGCTGGCAAAGCGCCGCTCGGGCGCGACGCTGGTGAGCTACCTCACGCCTGCCCTCACCCGCTCGGGTGTCTACAAGGGGCTGGCCGACCTCAAGGCTTCGGTCGAGCGCTGGCGTTCGCTGCCTCCGGGCGATGAACAGGCCGGGCTGCTGGCCGAACTGATCGCGGAACAGGCCGAAGCGCTGGATCTCGATGGCAGCGATGTGCCCGCCCTTGCCGCGCGGCTCTATGAAATCGAGCGCGAGCTGATCCCGCAAGGGCTGCATGTGGCCGGTGCCGCCGCGAGCCGCGAGGAGCGCATCGACATGGTGCGCGCCTCCGCCGAAGCGCGCGGTGAGCCGCTTTCGGGCCAGACCGCAGAACTGCTGGTCGATGGCCGGTTGAAGCTCGATACGCCGCTGCTCAAGGACATGGCCGCGCTGAACACGGCGCTTTCCACCAACCATGAACTCGATGGCATCGTGCGCGCGCTGGCGGGCCGGTTCGTGCGCCCCGTCTCTGGCGGTGATGTGCTGCGCGCGCCGGAAATCCTGCCGACCGGGCGCAATATCCACGGCTTCGATCCGTTCCGCCTGCCATCTGCCTTCGCGGTGAAGGACGGCGCTGAGCAGGCGAAGAAGCTGATCGAGCGCAGCCTCGCCGATAGTGGCCACCTGCCGCAGACCATCGCGATGGTGCTGTGGGGCACAGACAACCTCAAGAGCGAGGGCGCGCAAATCGCGCAGGTCCTCGCGCTGATCGGTGCGCGCCCGCGGTTCGATAGCTACAGCCGCCTTGCCGGGGCCGAACTGATCCCGCTGGAAGAGCTGGGCCGTCCGCGCATCGATGTGATCGCCACGCTTTCGGGCGTGTTCCGCGACCTTCTCCCGCTGCAGACCCGCATGCTCGCCGAAGCCGCGCTGCTGGCGGCGAGCGCCGACGAACCGGTCGAACTCAATTTCGTGCGCGCTCACGCCCTCGCCCATCAGGACGAGCACAAGTGCGACTTCGAAACCGCAGCGCTGCGCGTGTTCTCGAACGCGCAGGGTGCCTATGGCGCCAACGTCAACCTGATGATCGACAACGGCGCGTGGACCGATCCTGACGAGCTGGCCGACAGCTTCGAACGGCAGAAGGGCTATGCCTACGGGGTGAAGGGCGTGCCGATCCGGCAGGCCGCGATCCTCGCCTCGGCGCTCAAGACGGTCGATTGCGCTTACCAGAACCTCGAAAGCGTCGAACTCGGCATCACCACCATCGACCAGTATGTCGATGCGCTGGGCGGGATCAGCCGCGCGGTGACGCGGGCCAAGGGCGGCGAAACCGCACCGGTCTACATCGGCGACCAGACGCAAGGTTCAGGCAAGGTGCGCAGCCTGCAGGAACAGGTCGCGCTCGAAACCCGCACCCGCATCCTCAACCCCGTGTGGCAGGAAAGCCTGCTGCGCCACGGTTATGAGGGCGTGCGCGCGATCGAAGGCCATGTCACCACCACGATGGGCTGGTCTGCCACCACCGGCGAAGTCGATCCGTGGGTCTACCAGCGCATCAGCGAGACTTACGTGCTCGACGCCGCGATGCGCGAGCGCATGGCCGCCCTCAATCCGCGCGCTTCGGCCCGCGTTGCCAACCGTTTGCTCGAAGCGGTCGACCGCCAGTTCTGGTCGCCCGACGAAGCCACACTCGCAGCCCTCCACGCCGCCAGTGACGAGCTCGAGGACCGCCTTGAGGGGATTCTCCCTTCAGGCGCGGCCCCCGCGCCCGTCTCAGCCGTCGCGGCATAAAGGAAACAACGCATGGCACTTCTCGATCCCCCCGTCCGAAAGCCTGATGGAGACGGGTCGGTGCAAGTCCGGCTCGACCCCGCAGACCGCATCGGCAATGCCAAGGTCTTTGCCGTCTACGGCAAGGGCGGCATCGGCAAGTCCACCACCTCGTCGAACCTCTCCGCCGCGTTCTCCATGCTCGGCCACCGCGTGCTGCAGATCGGCTGCGATCCCAAGCACGATTCCACCTTCACGCTCACCAAGAAGCTGATGCCGACGGTGATCGACGTGCTCGAAACAGTGGAGTTCCATTCCGAGGAACTGCGGCCCGAGGACTACATGTTCGAAGGCTTCAACGGCGTGATGTGCGTCGAGGCAGGCGGCCCCCCGGCGGGCACCGGCTGCGGCGGCTATGTGGTTGGGCAGACGGTGAAGCTTTTGAAGCAGCACCACCTGCTGGAAGACACCGACGTCGTGATCTTCGACGTGCTGGGCGACGTGGTCTGCGGCGGCTTTGCCGCCCCGCTCCAGCATGCCGAGCGTGCGATCATCGTGACCGCAAACGATTTCGACAGCATTTTCGCGATGAACCGCATCGTCGCAGCCATCAACGCCAAGTCGAAGAACTACGACGTGCGCCTTGCCGGCGTGGTTGCCAATCGCTCGGCGGGCACGGACGAGATCGACCGCTTCAACGCCGCCACCGGCCTCAAGCGCCTCGCCCACTTCCAGGATCTCGACGAGATCCGCCGCTCGCGCCTCAAGAAGTGCACGCTGTTCGAAATGCCGGACAGCCCGGAAGTGATCAAGGCGCGCGAGGAATACCTCAATCTCGCCCGTACGCTCTGGGCCGGGGCGCCCGCGCTCGATGCGCTGGCGATGAAGGACCGCGATATCTTTGATTTCCTGGGGTTTGAATGATGGCAACGCGCGCATCTTCCGGCTTTGAGCATCATCGCTCGCGCTTCGAGGCGCAGCGCGACAAGCTCACGACCTACTTCGACAGCACTGCCCGCAAGGCATGGATCGACCTGACCTCGGACACCAAGGTCAGCGGCATCCGCGCAACCGTACGCGCGGGCCGCGATGCGATGCGCGAAGTGCTGCTGAGCTGGCTTCCGCATGACCTGCGCCGCTGCCGGGTGCTCGATGCCGGGTGCGGCACGGGTACGCTCAGCGTGCTGGCTGCGCGGCGCGGGGCCGAAGTCGTCGGTGTCGACGTGGCGGGCGGCCTCGTTGCCATCGCGCGCGAACGCTGCCCCTCGTTCCTTGGCCATGGCCGCATCCACTGGCGCGTGGGCGACATGCTCGATCCCGCGCATGGCCGCTTCGACCACGTCGTCGCGATGGATTCGCTGATCCACTACCGGCCGGAAGACATCGTCGCGACGCTCGTTTCGCTTGCCGAGCGGTGCGATGGCTCGATCGTGTTCACCCACGCCCCGTCCACCCCGATGCTGCGCGCGATGCACACCACCGGGCTGCTGTTCCCGCGCAGCGACCGTGCCCCCGCAATCGTGCCGGTGCGCGAGGCAGACCTCATCGTGATGATCGAGGAGGCGCTGCCCGGCTGGCATGTCGGCCGCACCCAGCGGATCGGCAGCGGCTTCTACATCTCCAACGCCCTCGAACTGGTGCGCGACTGACCCATGACCGGCACCCCCGCCCTCACTGACACCGTACCGCAGAGCCGCTCGTCGCGGATGGCGGGCCAGTGGACGCGTGTGGCGATGACGTGGCTGCCGTTTGCTGACGCTGCCAGTGCCGAACTGCCCCTCCCCCGCCTGCTGCGCCTCGCGCTGTTTCAGGTGAGCGTGGGCATGGCGACGGTGCTGCTCAACGGCACGCTCAACCGCGTGATGATCGTGGAGCTGCATACGCCGGCCTGGCTGGTTTCGCTGCTGATCGCGATGCCGCTGCTGTTTGCGCCGCTGCGCGCGCTGATTGGGCACAAGTCCGATACCCACCGCTCGGTGCTCGGCTGGCGGCGCGTGCCCTATATCTGGTTCGGCACCCTGATGCAGTGGGGCGGGCTTGCGATCATGCCCTTCGCGCTGCTGCTGATGAGCGAGACGCGCACGTTCTACACCGGCCTCGGCGGCGGCGCGCTGGCGTTCCTGCTGACGGGCGCGGGGCTCCATGTGACGCAGACCGCCGGCCTTGCGCTGGCGACGGACCTGGCCCGCGAAGACAAGCGCCCTCGCGCGGTCGCGCTGCTTTATGTGATGCTGCTGCTGGGCATGATGGTTTCGGCCTTCGTGATCGGCGGCCTCCTCGTGCCGTTCACCCCCACCCGGCTGGTGCAGGTGATCCAGGGCGCGGCGGTCGTCACGCTGGTGCTCAACATGACGGCGCTGTGGAAGCAGGAAGGCCGCAATCCCCGCGCGACCGCCATGGACCGCGAGACGCCGGAATTCAGCGATGTCTGGCGCGAGTTCGTAGCCGAACCCAATACGGTGCGCCTGCTGACCGCCATCGGCCTCGGCGCGGCAGCATTTGCCATGCAGGATGCCCTGCTCGAACCCTATGGCGCAGAACTGCTCGGGCTTGCCGTTGGTTCGACCACCATGCTGACGGGTTCGTGGGCACTGGGCGCGATTGCTGGCTTTTCGCTTTCTACGCGGGTGCTGGAGCGCGGGTTCGATCCGCTGCGGCTGGCCGGCGCGGGCATGGTCGGCGGGATCTGCGCTTTCATCCTCGTGCTGCTCGCGGCCCCGCTCGGCTCGCCGCTGCTGCTGGCGCTAGGCGCTGGTTCGATCGGTTTTGGCATCGGGCTGTTTTCGGTCGGCACGCTCATCGCGGCAATGTCGCTGGCGCGGCGCGGCGATTCCGGCGTGGCGCTTGGCGCGTGGGGCGCGGTGCAGGCAACTGCTGCGGGCAGCGCGCTCGCGGTGGGCGGCGTGATCCGCGACACCGTATCTTGGCTCAGCGGCTCGGGTGGGCGCGGCGTGGGTTATGCCACGGTCTACAGCCTTGAAATCGTGATGCTGATGGCTGCGCTGGTGGTTCTCGGGCCGCTGGCAGGCAAGCGCATCGGCCTGTCGGGCGACTTGCCCGGTGGGCAGATGGCGCTGCCAGAGTTTCCGACGTGAGTGCGAATACTTGACTGAGGTGGTGGAAATTGCGGCCTCCGGGGCCCTGATCCGGGAAAGGAAAGTTCGATGAAAACCGCATATGTAGTTGGCTCGATCGACGTCGCGGAAATCGCCCTCTGGGCGTTCTTCCTGTTTTTCGTCGCGCTGGTGTTCTGGCTGCGCCGCGAAGATCGCCGCGAAGGCTATCCGCTCGAGGACGAGATCAACGGGTTCATCGAAAGCGTGGGTGGCCCGCTTTCGACTGCGCTCCCCAAGACCTTCCGCCTGCCGTTCGACCGCGGCACCGTGTCGATGCCGGTGGGCCCGACCGAAGGCCGCGAGCCGGTGGACATCGCCGCCAAGCGCTTCGAGAACTTCCCCGGCGCGCCTTATGTGCCGACCGGCAATCCGCTGGTCGATGGCGTCGGCCCGGCATCCTATGCCAACCGTGCCAAGTGGCCCGATCAGGACGCGCATGGCCGCGCCCGCATCGTGCCGCTTTCGACCGAGGACCACATCTCGGTGTGGAAGGGCGGCCCTGATCCGCGCGGCATGAAGGTGACGGCTGCCGACGGCAAGGTCGCGGGCACCGTGACTGATCTGTGGATCGACCGCGCGGAGCACCAGGTCCGCTACCTTTCGGTGGAGACCACCAGCGGTAAGCATGTGCTGGCGCCGATGGCGATGGCCACGGTGAGCGCTTCGGGCGTGAACATCGATGCGATCAACGCGGCTGACTATGACGCCGTGCCGCAGCTTGAAAGCGCGACCGAGATCACCCGCTACGAGGAAGAGCGCGTGATCGGCTACTTCGGCGGCGGCTATCTCTATGCCAACGCCGGCCGTCAGGAGCCGCTGCTGTGAGAGAGCACGATATCGAGCCGATCCGCGGCCTGCCGGGTGATCTGCCTCCGGGTGAGGCGATCCTCTGGCAGGGTTCGCCCGATGCGTGGGTATTTGCCCGCAGCGCATTGGGCGCACGGTGGATCGGCGGATACTTCGCGCTGCTGGTCGGCTGGGCGATGGTCGGCGGTACGCCGCTGGGTGCGCTGATCACGGCAGGCTTCGGCCTGCTGGCGATCGGCCTTGCCTATGGCTTCGCGCTGCTGGTGGCGCGCAGCACGGTCTACACGATCACCAACCGCCGCGTGGTGCTGCGCATCGGTGTCGCACTCAGCAAGTGCATCAATCTGCCGCTGGCGAAGCTGGGCGGCGCCGATCTGCGCAATCTGGGCGCCGGGTATGGCGACATTGCCCTGACCCTGCAGGGTTCGAGCATGCTCGGCTACGCGATGCTCTGGCCGCATGCCCGGCCCTTCCGTCTCGCCGCGCCGCAGCCGATGCTGCGCGCCCTGCCGAATGCGGCCGAAGCTGCGGGCATTCTCGCCAAGGCAACTGCGGCGATCGTGCAGGTGCAGCAGCGCACTGAAGCAACCGCAAGCGCACCGCGCCCTGTGCAGAACCTGGGCGCAAGGGAGGCAATCGCATGAGCCTGGTCCACGATCACGAGCAGACGATCCCCAAGGGCGCCCTCGCATCGGCACTGGTGCTTGTGATGACCGCGCTCGCGCTTACCACGCTGGTCAAGGTCGGTGTGCTGAGCCGCGAGGCAGTGCCTGCGGTGGTGCGTACCGAGGCGCATGTCGCCCCGGCCATGGTGCGCCAGCTCAGCTTCACCGACCGCAAGGACGGCGCGGTGGTGGTGCAGGACGTGACGACCGGCGAGACGGTGCGCGTGCTGGTCGATGGCGTCCCCGGCAACGGCTTCGTACGCGGCGTGATGCGCGGCATGGCGCGCGAGCGGCATATTCGCGGTGTCGGCATGGCCCCGCCTTTCACGCTCACGCTGTGGAAGAACGGTGGGCTGACCCTTGATGACAAGGCCACCGGCCGCTCGATCGAGCTCGGCTCGTTCGGACCTGACAACCGCGCAGCCTTCGACGCACTGCTGCCCGGAGGCGCCTCCTGATGAGTGGGGCCAGCTTCGATACCCCTTGCCGCATCGAGATCGAGCAGACGCCCGAACACTTTCACGCGCACGTGCGCCTTGCCGGCGATATCGAGCTGCAGCCGGGCGACCGGGTGAAAGTCCATGGCGCACCGATCCGTGTTGATTTCGGTCAAAGCCTCGCAATCGACCGGATGGCAACCGTAACACGGGCGGGTCCGCTCGTGCGGCTCTGGATCAAGCTGGCCGCTTATCTCGACCTCGCCGAACTCTACGAAGTCAGCTTCACGCCCGGGAGAACGTCATGAACGCCCCTACCACGATCGACCCGAAATCGTCCGCCCACGAAGAGTTCAGCCGCGCGGCAGCCGCCGCCGGGCTCGACTTCGACAACGGCAGCAGCGGCAAGGTCGACACGATGGCCATGGCCCGCGCCGAAACGGTGCTGAGCCCGCGCTTCTACACCACCGATTTCAACGCACTCGATGCGATCGACGTGAACCCGGTGCGCCGCGAGTGGGACGACCTGATCGCGGAGATGCAGGCGGATCGCAACAAGCTGCATTTCAAGCGCACGGAAAGCTTCGAAGGTATCATCGAGGGCCTCGAGCCGGAGCTACGTGAGGAGTTCACCGACTTCCTCGTCAGCTCGATGACGTCGGAGTTCTCGGGCTGCGTGCTCTATTCCGAGATGGCGCGCCGCACGCGCAATCCTGACATGAAGATGCTGTTCAAGCTCCTCGCACGCGATGAAAGCCGCCACGCCGGGTTCATCAACGAGACGCTGAAGGATGCCGGAATCGGCGTCGACCTTGGCTTCCTGACGAAGTCCAAGAAGTACACCTACTTCCGGCCCAAGTTCATCTGGTACGCCGTCTACCTCTCTGAAAAGATTGGTTACGCGCGCTACATCACGATCTTCCGGCACCTCGCCAAGCACCCGGAGCACCGCTTCCACCCGATTTTCTCGTGGTTCGAGGAATGGTGCAACGACGAGTTCCGCCACGGCGAAGCCTTCGCCCTGCTGATGCGCGCCGATCCCAAGCTGCTCACCGGCCTGAACCGCCTGTGGATCCGCTTCTTCCTGCTCTCGGTCTACGCGACGATGTATGTGCGCGATCATGCGCGGCCCGTGTTCCATAAGGCCCTGGGTGTCGATCCGACCGAGTATGACTACAAGGTCTTCTCGGTCTGCACGACGATCACCCGGCAGGTCTTCCCGATCGAACTGGAAACCGATCACCCCGCCTTCCGCCGCCGCATGGACGATCTGCTGAACGCCAGCAACCGCATCGCCGCCGGCAAGGCACGGGGCGGCCTGGTCGGCACGGTCCAGCGCTATCTCGGCGTTGCCAGCGCAGGCCTCGCCTTCGCGCGCATGTATTTCCACCGCACGCAGGAGAACGCCCTTCCCGCCACGGTGAGGATGCAGCCTTCGTGGTAACCTTTTCGGGCCACGCCGTGCCCATGATGGTCACGCTGCTCGTGTGGTTCTTCGCCACCGGGCTGATCGCGTGGCTGGACAACCGCGACCGTGCGACCTTTCCGCGCGCCCTCGCGCTGGCGGGTGCGGGCGGCATTCTCGGGCTTGTCGCGGTGGTGGTCGGCTCGGTCATGCCCGGCATGGCGGGTGCCTATGTGGGCTTCATCGGCGCACTGATGGTTTGGTCATGGCACGAGGCGAGCTTCCTGATGGGCGCCGTTGCCGGGCCGCGGCGCGAGCCAAGCAATCCCGCCGCGCGCGGGTGGGACCGCTTCATCGATGCTGGCTCCACGCTGATCTACCATGAGATCGCCCTCGCCCTCACCGCGCTGATGCTGATGTCGCTGGGCTGGAACGCACCCAATCCGACGGGCGCCGAAGTCTTCGTGCTGCTGCTGGCGCTGCGGCTGGCGAGCAAGTTCGCGCTCTTTGCCGGGGTGCCGAGCCAGGTTGGCGATCTGCTGCCGCCGCACCTCGATTACCTGCGCAGCTATTTCGGCCCGCGCCGCTTTTCGCCCGCGCTGGGCCTTGCGCTGATCTTCACGGTTTGCCTCGCGGCCCTGCTCGGCAGGGCGGCGCTGGCCGCACCAGCCGGCAGCACCGAGGCGGTGCGCGCCAGCCTGCTCTTCGCGATGGCCGCGCTCGGCGTCCTCGAACACGTTTTTCTCGCCTTGCCGTTTCGCGACGGTGCTCTCTGGGGCTGGGCTCTGCCCGGTCGCAACAACCGGATCAATGCCTGAGCAATCAGGCCTAAAGGATTACAAGGGAAGGGGTATTTCGGCCATGGATTATGAGGCCTTCTTTACACAGGAACTCGACGGCATCCGCGGCGAAGGGCGCTATCGCATCTTTGCCGAACTGGAGCGCCATCGTGGCTCCTTCCCCAAGGCAACCCGACATGTGGATGGCGGCACGCAGGAAGTGACCGTCTGGTGTTCGAACGACTACCTCGGCATGGGCCAGAGCCCCAAGGTGCTCGAGGCAATGCACACCGTGCTCGACGAATGCGGCGCGGGCGCGGGCGGCACGCGCAACATTTCAGGCACGAACCGCCACCATGCGCTGCTCGAGGCCGAACTCGCCGATCTCCACCACAAGGAAGCCGCGCTGCTGTTCACTTCGGGCTATGTCTCGAACTGGGCGGCGCTGGGCACCCTTGCGTCGCGCCTGCCCGATTGCGTCGTGTTCTCCGATGCCGGCAACCATGCCTCGATGATCGAGGGCATCCGCCACAGCCAGGCCGAGCGCGTGATCTGGAAGCACAACGACTGGCGCGATCTTGACCGCAAGCTGAGCCAGGTCGCCCCCGGCCGCGCCAAGCTGGTGGCGTTCGAGAGCGTCTATTCGATGGACGGTGATATCGCGCCGATCCGCGAAATCGTCGAAGTCTGCGAGGCGCATGGCGCGCTTTCCTACATCGACGAAGTCCACGGCGTTGGCCTCTATGGCCCGCGCGGCGGCGGCGTGGCCGAACGCGAAGGCCTGATGGACCGCATCGACGTGATCGAAGGCACGCTGGGCAAGGCCTTCGGCGTGATGGGCGGGTATATCGCGGCCTCTGAGGCGCTGTGCGACTATGTCCGCAGCTTCGCCTCGGGCTTCATCTTCACCACCGCGATCCCCCCTGCCCTCGCTGCCGGCGCCTGCGCCAGCATCCAGCACCTGAAGGTAAGCGGCCACGAACGCGCCCGCCACCGCGACCGGGTGAGCACGGTGCGCCGCAAACTGAATGCGCTCGGCATCCCGCACCTCGACAACCCGAGCCACATCATCCCGGTGATGGTGGGCGATGCGCGCAAGTGCAAGATGATCAGCGACTGGCTGCTCGACAACCACGGCATCTACGTCCAGCCGATAAACTACCCGACCGTACCGCGCGGCACCGAACGCCTGCGCATCACGCCCTCGCCCGTCCACACCGACGGCGATATCGACCGGCTGCTGGAAGCGCTGACCGATATCTGGTCGCAGTGCGAACTGGCACGGCGTTCGCACGCGGCCTGAGCGAACCTGAAAATGCAAGGCCCGGCTCCCCGCGATGGCGGGGGGCCGGGTTTCTTGTTGGTCCGCCAGTAACCCGCGCCCTAGCCGAATGCCATTGGCAGGCGGTGCTCGATCCGCATGGCCGCGATGGCCCAGCCATCGGCCGTCCGTCGCATGGTCGGATGGTATTGCCCGGCCTCGATCGGCACGATGCGGCCTTGGGCGCCGAATGTACCGGCAGGCCAGCCGCCTTGCGGCACTTCGGCGGCCATGATGCTGAACACCATGAACTGCGCGTCGATGGTAGCCTCGTCGCCAGCAATGCTGATGATCGGCGCGCTGATGACGTTCTGGCTCCACGCCCGTTCGCCATGCGGGGCCATCATTGCGCGCACTGCGGCACCGATGGCCTCGCGCCCTTCCAGACGCCCGAGCGAACGCTGCGCGCCGCCGACGGCGTCGATGATGTCGATGATCGCATCAGGTGTGAACAGTGCCGTCATCGCCTCAGGGTCGCGCTGGTCGTGCGCCCGGGTGTATCGGCCGAGCAGGTTCAGGATCAGGGTTTCGTCGCTCAGGGACATCACACGGTCCTCGATCCAGCTTCACCGGAGCGCAGGTCGAAGCTCTCCCCGACCCATTCTTCGCTCTTGGCCCAGAGCGCTTTGGCCGTCTCGGGATCGAGCGCGTAAGTGCGCACACCCGGGCTGCCGAAGCCGATGCTGAGTTCATCGCTTAGGACGGGTGAGACCTGGCAATCCTCGCAGTACCGGCCGCCGACGGCATCGGCATCGGCAACGAAGCCGGCCCAGAGCGAAGTCGCCGCACCTTGCTGCGGAGTCTTCCGTTCCATTTGCGGCTTCCCTTCTTTTGCGAGGTCCGCATTGATCTGGTCGAAGAGCTCCTGCAGCTTCTCATCGCCCATATGGCGGGAAAGCTCGGTCTTGATGCCGCCGGGATGGACCGCGGTCGCCCGCAGACCGAGCGCGCGGTAGCGGCGGTCAAACTCGGCCGCGAAGAGGATGTTGGCCGTCTTCGAACGCCCGTAAGCGATGAACGGTTCGTAAGTCGTGGTGGCGAAATTCGGGTCCGCCAGATCGACATTGGCGAACCGGTGCCCTGAGGACGCCAGCATCACCAGCCGGGCGCCGGGGCGCATCAGGCCCGCGATCCGGTTGACGAAGACGAAATGCCCGAGGTGGTTGGTGCCGAACTGGGTCTCGAAGCCATCGGCGGTGAGCCCGAACGGCGTCGCCATGACACCGGCATTGGCGATCACGAGATCGAGCGGCAGCTGCGCCGCATTCAGCTGATCCGACGCGCGCCGGACGCTCGCAAGGTCGGCAAGATCCAGCTCGACAAGCTGTAAGGCGTTGCTGTCCACCCCGGCGTCGGTCAGCGCGGTGACGGCCTTGGCCAGATCCCGTGCGGTGCCGATCACCTGCGCGCGGTGGCTGACAAGGGCGCGCGCGGTCTCGACGCCAAGGCCTGCCGAAACGCCGGTCACGAGGACGCGCTTTCCGGCGAGGTCGATGCCTGCGAGGACATCGTCAGTGGTGGACCTGCGGTCGAAGGTTCTGGTCTGCGTGGACATGGTCAATCTCCTGCTGTTGGGCGGGAGATGGGGGCATTCAGGTTCGGCCGGTAGTGCATAAATTTGCAGCCATTCCATTCAATTTTGAATGGAGCCGTGCGGCCATTGCAACATGCACAGGCTGCCTCAGGCACTGACGAAAATCACCTGCCAAGCGCACAACAAAAAACGCCGCCCCCTTTCGGGAACGGCGCTTTTGTTTGGGCGGAAGCCGAAGCTTACTTCGTCGCGCTGGTCAGGTACGCGATGACGTCCGCACGGTCCTGGCCCTTGGGCAGGCCGGCGAAGGACATCTTGGTGCCCGGCACGACGCGCATGGGCTTTTCGAGGTACTGGTACAGCTTCTCGGGCGTCCAGGTGATGCCGCTTTCCTTGTTCGCGCTGGAATAGGAGAAGCCGGCGACCTCACCAGCCTTGCGGCCGATAATGCCATGCAGC
The DNA here is from genome assembly GCF_007991615.1 of Novosphingobium sediminis. Lineage (GTDB taxonomy): Bacteria > Pseudomonadota > Alphaproteobacteria > Sphingomonadales > Sphingomonadaceae > Novosphingobium > Novosphingobium sediminis. The sequence goes on from NZ_BJYR01000005.1 coordinate 164,017, forward strand.
GACGGCCCGATGCGGTTCACGCCCGGATCGATCACGTGGCAGGTCTTGCACTGGGTAAAGACCTTTTCGCCGGCCGCTGCATCACCCTTCATGTCGGCAAACTTGGTGCCGTCGATGGTGGTGACGTCATCAGCTGCAATCTTGGCAGGGGCAGCGGCAGGCGCGGCGGCGTCAGCAGCCGGTGCAGCAGCGGCAGGGGCTTCAGCAGGCGCTGCGGCCTCTTCCTTCTTGCCACCGCAGGCTGCCAGGGCGGCAGAAAGGGCGATCAGTCCGAGGTATCCTCTCAAATTGCTCATGGCCACTCCTTCATGAATTGGGGCAGTTCCATCCTGCCGAATATGACGAAAATTGCAGACCGGCAACGGACAATGACGGCGCAGCAGGCGTGGTTCGTGTACGTTACACACTTTTAATCTTCACGGCGGATCGGGGCCTGCGCAATTGTCCTCAAGGGCATGTCGCGCGGGGGCCAGCGATCTGCCATCGCGCGGCGGTTTTGTGCGCCTTTGCGCCACCCTTTGACAGGAGCGCCGCAGCGCCCCTAAAGGCAAGGCGAATGAGGGTTTGGCCGTTCTCCGTACTCGTCGATGAACGCCCGTCCGGCGCGCAAGGGAATGCGTCCGGCGAACTCTTGCTGATCCTTCTGCTGAGCGCGCTGGCGGCCCTGCCCGCGATCTGCGCGCCGGTGCTGCCGCTGATCGATCTGGGCGGGCATGTGGCGCGATATGCGGTGCAGCTCGATGCGGGCCGCTCGGAAGTCCTGCGCAGTTGGTACAGCTTCGAATGGGGCCTGCTGCCCAACCTTGGCGTAGACCTCCTGGTGCAGCTGCTCGCCCCCGTCATGGGGCTGGAGCCTGCGGTCCACCTGATCGTGGGATCGATCCCGCCGCTGACCGTTTCGGGCATGCTGCTGCTATCGCGCGCCGCGCATGGGCGGATCGGGGTCAATGCGCTGTTTGCGCTGCCGCTGGCGATCTCGCTGCCCTATCTCTACGGCTTCGTGAACTTCGCGCTGTCCATCGCGCTGGCCTTCCACGCCATGGCGCTGTGGATCGCGCTGGAACGGCGGCCGGTGCTGCGCACTGTGCTGTTCGTGCCGATCGGCTTCCTGCTGTGGCTCTGCCATCTGGTCGGCTGGGCGGTGTTCAGCCTTGTTGCGGGGATGACCGCGCTGGTGGCGAACTGGCGCGGCGGCAAGGGTGTGGTCGGCACCGTTCTGGTGACCGGCATGATGACGGCGCCGCTGCTGCTCGGCCCGATCATCGGCGTGCTGACGGCGCGGCCGGGCAAGGAAGCCGTCGCGCTGCTCGCCAACAACGATGCCCCGCGCAAGATCGTATGGCTGATCATGGCTATGGCCGATCGCTGGCTGGTGTGGGATGCGGCGGGCGCGGGGATCATCGCGTTTGCGCTCTACATCAGCCTGCGCACGCGCGGGTTCCGGGTGAATGCGGGGCTGATGGCGGCAGCGCTGGCGCTGCTGGGCATTTACCTGCTGATGCCCGATACGATCATGGGTTCGCGCTTTGCCGATATGCGGCTTGGGCCGGTGATCCTTGCGCTGCTCGTTCTGGCGAGCGCGCCCAATGCGGACCGGGACGGCGCGCATGTCGATCCGCGGCTGATGCGCTGGCTGCTGATCGGCGGCCTCGTGTTTTCCGGTGCGCGGCTGGCCACCAATACCGCGAGCATGACGCTGGCTGGGCGGCAGTTTGCCGAAACACTGACGGCGATCGAGGCGGCGCCGCGGGGCGTGAACCTCGTGTCGCTCTATATCGACGAGTGCAAGGGCTGGAACACCGACCGGCGGCGGCACATCATGGGCTATGGCCTCGCGCGGCGGCACTTGTTCGACAACGGGCAGTGGCAGCTGCCGAGCGGACAGCTCATCAGCATCCACGCGCGGCGTCTTGCTCCGTTCGACCGGGATCCTTCGACGATCACATTCAAGGAGCCCTGCGGCGAATCGCCTGCGCTGCCGGATGTCGTGGCCGCGATCCCGCACGCGGCGCGGTTCCTGTGGGTGATCAGGATCGATCCGGGCACTCGCCTCCCCGGATGGACGCCGCTGCGCAGCACCGCAGACAGCGTGCTCTACCGCCGCTTGCAAACTCAATCTAATTGATAGACTATAACGACAAATCTTCAGAGCAGGATGCCACACATGACTGATCTCAGCAAAGCCAAGCCCGAGACCCTTGCCCTCCACGCCGGCTGGCGCGCCGATCCGACCACCGGTTCGGTCGCGGTGCCGATCCACCAGACGACCTCGTACCAGTTCCATTCGACCGAGCACGCGGCGAACCTCTTCGCGCTCAAGGAACTGGGCAACATCTACACCCGCCTCGGCAATCCGACGACCGATGTGCTGGAACAGCGCATGGCCGCGATCGAAGGCGGCGTTGCGGCGCTGGCGGTCTCCTCCGGCCAGTCGGCGACGACGCTGGCGATCCTCAACCTTGCCAAGGCGGGTGACAATATCGTTGCCTCGACAAACCTTTACGGGGGCACGTGGAACCTGCTTGCCAACACGCTGCGCGACCTTGGCATCGAGACGCGGTTTGTCGATCCGGCGGACCCGGAAGGCTTCCGCCGCGCGACCGATGACAAGACCCGCGCCTATTACGCGGAATCGCTGCCCAATCCGAAGCTGGAGGTGTTCCCCATCGCCGAAGTGGCGGCCATCGGGCGCGAATACGGCATCCCGCTGATCATGGACAACACCGCCGCGCCGCTGCTCATCAAGCCGTTCGAACACGGCGCGGCAGTGGTGGTCTATTCCGCCACCAAGTACATCGGCGGGCACGGCACCTCGATCGGCGGCCTCATCATCGATGGCGGCAACTTCGAATGGGACGCCTTCCCCGAGCGCCAGCCGCACCTCAACACGCCCGACGCGAGCTATCACGGCGCGGTCTGGGCGCGCGATATCAAGCCGCTGGGGCCGATTGCCTACATCATCCGCGCGCGCGTGATCCTGCTGCGCGATTTGGGCAACGCGATCTCGCCGTTCAATGCGTTCTCGCTGATCCAAGGGCTTGAGACGATGCCGCTGCGCATGGAGCGGCACTGCGAAAACGCGGCGAAGGTGGCGGCGTTCCTTTCGAACCACCCCAAGGTTTCCTCGGTGATCCATCCTTCGGTCGCTACGGGCCGGGCGGCGGACCTGGCAGCCAAGTACCTCACGCGCGGTCAGGGCGGGCTGGTCGGCTTCGAACTCAAGGACGGCGCGGAGGCCGGCAAGCGCTTCATCGACGCGCTGAAGCTGTTCTACCACGTGGCCAACATCGGGGATGCGCGCAGCCTCGCGATCCATCCGGCCTCGACCACCCACTCGCAGCTTTCGGCGGAAGAGCAGGCGGCGACCGGTGTCTCGCCGGGCTATGTGCGCCTTTCGATCGGGATCGAGCATATCGACGATATCCTCGCCGATCTGAGCGCGGCGCTCGACGCAGCTTGACGCCCATTGCCCCCACATCTCTCATGCTGAGCTTGTCGAAGCATCTGGCGCGACCGTAGCGCCAGCACCCCCTTCGGCTGCCTGCTTGCAGCAGCCGCTCAGGACATGCTTCGACAAGCTCAGGGTGAGCGGGATTGGGAGAAGTTCAAAGCAGCCGACCTCAGTACCCCACCGCCATGCCGTCCTTGCGGTGGTCTGATCCGCCGCGATAGGCGCCCGTGCGCGGGTCGATCATGATGCCCTGATAGCCGCCCATTTCCGAGCCATCGTCGCGGATCACCTTGTGGCCGCGCGCGGCAAGGTCTGCGCCGACGAGATCGTAGAGCCCGCTTTCAAGGCGCAGTTCGTTCGACTGCTGGTTGTGGTTGAAGCGCGCGGCGTCGCTGGCGCTCTGGACGTTGGCGCCGAAGGCGAGGAGGTTGGCGAGGACTTGTGCCTGCCCCTGCGCCTGCTGGCCGCCTTGCATCACGCCGAACGAGAAGAAGGGCTTGCCGTCCTTCGTCACGAAGCCGGGGATGATCGTGTAGAACGGGCGCTTGCCCGGCGCGATGGCGTTGGGGCTGGCGGGATCGAGCGAGAAGGCATTGCCGCGATTGCTGAGGACGAAGCCGTAGCCGGGCACGGTGACGCCGGAGCCGAAGAAATCGTAGACCGAGTAGATCAGCGAGACGACATTGCCCTCCTTGTCCGCCGTGGTGATGTAGGCCGTGCCGCCGAGTGCTGGCGCATCGGGGCCGATGGCGGCGGACTTCTTCATGTCGATCCGGCTGCACTGCTGGGCGGCGTAGTCCTTTGAAATCAGCCGGGCGACGGGAATGGCGGAATAATCGGGATCGCCGTTGAAGCGCTTCAAGTCGGCATAGGCGAGCTTCTTGGCCTCAACCATCAGGTGCCAGTAATCCGCCGAGCGCGGGCCGAGCGGGCCGAGGCCGAGCTTGGCGGGGCAAACTTCGAGCATGTTCATGATCTGGAGCACGGCGAACCCTTGCGTGCTTGGCGGCATTTCGTGGATCGTGGTGCCCTTGAACGTGGTGCTGATCGGTTCGACCCAGCGGGCGCGGATCGTATCGAAGTCCGCAAGCGCAAAGCCACCGCCAAGGCTTTGCGATTTGGCGACAATCGCCTTGGCGATGGGGCCCTTGTAGAACGCATCGCGGCCATCCTTGGCGATCAGGCGGAACGCGCCGGCAAGGTCAGGATTGCGGAAAATGTCCCCCCAGCCGAGCGACTTGCCGCCGGGCATGTAGGTCTTGGCGGAATCCGGGTCCTTGGCGAGCAGCCTGGCGCTGACCTGCCATTCGCCGCCGATGCGCTCGGTGAGCGGGAAGCCCTGATCGGCAATGCGGATCGCAGGCTGGAGTGCGGGGCCGAGGCCGAGCTTGCCATAGCGCGCCAGCAGCACTGACCAGCCATCGACCGCGCCGGGAACGAGCGCGGCGTGGATGCCTTCCTCCGGCATGCTCTTGCCGAACATCTTGCGGTAGCGCTCAAGGTTCGCCCCGCTCGGCGCGCGACCGGCGGCATCGAGCGCGACGAGGCGCTTTTCCTTGGCGACCCACGCGATCACGAACATGTCGCCGCCGATGCCGGTGGCCTCCGGCTCCACCACGTTGATGGCGGCGGCGGTGGCGACGGCGGCGTCGAAAGCATTGCCGCCGGCGTGGAGCACTTCGAGCCCGGCTTCGGACGCGAGCGGCTGGCTGGTGGCGACCATGCCGTTGAGCGCCATGACTTCGGAACGGCTTTGCGCGGTCCAGCCCCCTGCCCGGTCTCCCCGGACGGCATCGAAGCTGCCGGGTTCGGCGTGGCCGGCGAGCGGCAACAGGGCGAGGAGCGCCGCACCGGTGGCAAGTCGGAGGCGATAGGGCACGGAAGGTCTCCTAATGCGTGGTCACCGAGAGAACGACATCGATGGATGCAACCGGGCCACCACGCGCAAGACAGGGACGCATGGAACGGCCTGTTTCGACGAAGCCAAGCTTGGCGAGAACCTTGCCCGACGCCGGATTGTCCTTGAAATGGCCTGAGGTAATCTTCTCAAGGCTCAGTTTATCAAAGGCAAAATTAACTACTGCACGCACTGCTTCGGTCGCAATGCCCTGCCCCCAATGCGCACGCCCGAGCCAGTATCCGAGTTCGGCCGAGGTGCCATCTTCGGCAGGCGACAGCCCGACGACGCCGAGCAGTTTCTCCTCACCTGCCCATGTGATCGCCCAGCCCCAATCGGCGGTGACGACTTCCTCGAGGAAGAAGTGCACCTCGGCCGCGCCATAGGGATGCGGGACGAGCGACAGGTTCCTTGCGACGTCCCAATCGCCCACCGCATCGATGATCGCGACGCTGTCTGCCGGAACCGGCTTGCGCAGGATCAGCCGGCGGGTGGCGAGCAGCGGGCTTTCCATCAGTTTTTCTGCCAGCCGTGCGAGAGGAGCTTCACCGTGACCTTGCCGGTGGCGACGACGACGCCGTTTGCATCGAGCATCGGAAATTCGGCGAGATAGCCCGCGCTGCCCTTGCGCTCGAGATCGGCGATGAGGCCTTCGAGCACGGGTTCCTTGAGGCTGAACTCGGCGAAGACATCGGTCGCGGCCATCTTGTGGAACGAGACAGCGATGTCCTTGATGATCGGGAAGAAGCGCTCCGTATCGAGGATCGAGATGCCGGGGATGGCGGCGGTGGCTTCGGCGAGCACGGTGAACGCGCCCATGTACATGACGCCAACATGGTTCTCGTTGCCGGCCAGCGGCATCCGGTAGCGCGCAGAACCGCGGCCGCTTTCAAGGAGTTCGAGGCCGGTACGTTCGACGAATTCGACACGGTAGGTCATTCAGGGTTCCTCAGGCTTTATACCGGACTTCGCCGCCGACGATGGTTTGCGCCACGCGGATGTCCTTGATCTTTTCGGGGTCTACTGCCGCCGGATCGCCATCGAGGATCACCATGTCGGCCAGCTTGCCGGGGCTGAGCGTGCCCTTGAGGTCTTCCTCGAACGAGGCGTGGGCGCCGTTGCTGGAAAGCACTTTCAGGCCCTCCATCACGGTGATCTTCTGGCTGGCGCCCCAGACTTCGCCGTTCCAGCCCTTGCGCGTGACCATGCCCTGCAGGCCCATCAGCGGGGAGAACGGACCGGGCTGGAAATCGGAACCCGCACAGACGGCGACGCCCGCATCGATCAGCATGCGGTAGGCCATCATGTGTTCCATCATCTCCGCGCCGTAGAAATGGAACTTGTCGGCATTGTAGTAGGCATAGCTGGTGAACAGCGCCGGCACCGCGCCAAGCGCCTTGATGCGCGCGACGAGCGCGGGCGAGACGTTGGTGCAGTGGGTGATCTTGGGGCGGCGGTCGGCTGGGCCGAGCAGCTTCGTGGCCTTCTCGTAGGCGCTGAGCACCATGGCGATCGCGACATCGCCATTGGCGTGGAAATTGGGCTGGATGCCAGCACGGAACAGCTTTTCGACCAGCGCGTCGATAGCCTCCTGCGTCATCGTGAGATTGCCGTAATAGGCCGGGGTGCGGCCCGGATAGGGCGTGGAGCGCGACATCGTGCGTTCGGAGAACGAGCCGTCGGCGGTCTGCTCGGAGGTCGCGCCGATGCGGATCCATTCATCGCCGAAACCGGTGCGCACCCCGTTGGCGATCATGGCATCGAGAAAACCGCTGTCGGGCTCATACGTCACGCGGTGCTTGAGGCGGCCTTCGCGGCGGATTTGCTGGATCGCGGCGACATCATCGAAGGGGCTGAGGCCCTGACCGGAATGGCAGACGCTGGTGAGGCCGTAGCGGACAAACTCCTCGCTGATCTTGGCCGCCCCCGCGATGGCACGCGCACGCTTCTGTTCGGGTGTGAGATCGGGCTCCTTCGTCTTCGCCATGATCGGTTCGATGGCGAGATCGGTGACGCGGCCGGTGAGATTGCCATTCGCGTCGCGATCATAAGTGCCACCGAAGGGATCGGGCGTATCGCGGGTGATCCCAGCGAGCTTGAAGGCCACGCTGTTGACCACGAAGGTGTGCCCGCCGCGGTGGGTGATCATCACGGGGTGCTCGGTCGAGACACGATCGAGATCGGCCATAAGGACGGGGCGGCCGTCCTTGATCTTGGTGTCGTCGTAGAACTCGCCGCTGACGAGCTTGCCCGGCGGGGTCTTTGCGGCGCGTTCCTTGAGCAGGCCGACGATGCGGTCGATGCTGTAGAACTCGACCTCGAATGGATTGCCCACGAACACGGCGTTGAGCAGCATCTCGCCCTGCGCATGGAGGTGGCAATCGTTGAAGCCCGGCACGATGGTCTGGCCGCCGAGGTCGATCACTTCGGTGCCGGCGGAGGCGAGCGTCTTGAGTTCGGCCCAGGTGCCGACACCGACGATGCGGCTGCCGGCCAGCGCGATGGCATCGGCGGAAGGGATCGCGGGATCGAGCGTGTGGATGCGCGCGCCCTTGAAGATGCGCGTGGGGGCGGGATCGAGGATCGCAGCCATGGCGCGGGGGGAAATGCCGGCAAGGCCGAGCGCACCGCCGGAGCCGATAAATCCGCGCCGCGTGATTGCCAGTGATCCAGCCATGTCCTGCCCCTCCCCATTCCAGCGACGGGCATGGTGCGGGCGTTACAGCGGCTTGGCAAGTGGCCGCTTGGCAGGCGCGTTCAGGCCTGATGCTCCAGCGCGCTGCGGGTGGCGCGGGTCCAGGTCTGGCTGCCGGTGAGGAAGGCGTACCAGCCGAGCGCTGCTCCGGCATGGCGAAGGAGCTGGAAGCTGAACGGCTCTGCCAATGCGGCGATCAATGCGGGGCCAAGGCGCAGGCCTTCGCGCCGCCCGGTCCAGCGCTTGTAGATGCCGAGCGACCAGAGGTGGAAGGTGAGGTCAATCACGATCTTGGCGATCATCACGAGGAGGATTGGGAACGCGAGATAGAAGCGGCCCGTCGCAACGAGGAAAATGAGGATCGCGAAGGCAGCAAGGCCGTAGATCGGCTGGAGCGTATCAAGCGCTTTCACCGGCAGCATGCGCGTGCCGACGAGGCCGTAGTGGCTGTTCCCCACCATGTCGCGGTTCCAGTGCTGCGTCTGCAGGAAGCCGCCGAACCAGCGCTGGCGCTGCTTGAGAAAGCCGCGGATCGAGGCCGGCGCATCGGTGCGGGCCAGCGCGCCGCCGACGACGCCGACATGCCAGCCGAGCGCGTGGTCGTTCGAATGGCGATGGAGGCGGTGGATCAGCTCATAATCCTCCACCATGCAATCGGGATCGAACCCGCCGACGGCCAGCACCGCCTCGCGCCGGAACGCGGCGAAGGCGCCGGAGATGAGCAACAGGCCGTTCAATTGCATCCACGCATGGCGCGAGAGGAAGTTGCGCACGTATTCGTAGGACTGGAACCATTCGAACAGGCGGCCTGAAAGCGATGGCCCGCAGATCGGCTGGAGCACGCCGGTTGCCGCGACGAGCGACGGATCGCGCAGGAAGGCGCTGCGCATCGCGGCGATCGCGCCGGGTTCGAGCAGGGTATCGGCATCGACCGTGAGCACGACATCGGTGCGCGCGTGCTGCAGCGCCTGGTTGAGCGCGCGGGCCTTGCCGCCGTGGGGCAAGCGCAGCCATTGCAGGCGGGTCGCGCCCACCACCGTTTCGGCCATGCCGCCGATGCAGGGCGCGGGCAGGCCATAGGTTTCGAGCATGACGGCAGGCGTGCCGTCGCTCGAGCCATCGTCGGCGATCAGGATCGCCTCGGGCGGCTGGGCCTGTGCGAGGAGGCGGTTTATGGTGAGATGGATGACCCCGGCTTCATTGTGCGCGGCGACAATGACGCCCAAGGTTGGTGCGTCTGCCGTATGCGGCACGGGACGGCTGCCATCGGCGACCAGCCCCCGGATCTGCCATGCCGTGAACAGCAGCAGCGCAGTATCATAGAGGATGTAGACCACGCCGACCGACCACATGCCGACGCCCTGCCGGTAGAACGCCTGCGCGGTGAGAGCTACGAACAGCAGCGGCGCGGCAATCCCGATCAGGTGGCTGATGAGGGGCACGGGGCGCGGGGTGAAGCGCGGGGATTCTGCGTGGAGAACGGCGTTAAGGGACGACATAATCGGGCGCCTTAGCTGCCCGAACCTGAACCTGCTATTGCGTTTGAGGGGCAGGTAGGTGAACATTCGGCAATGAACCGAAACGGGCATGGAGCGGACATGGTCAGGAAATACAGCGGCGTAGCGATTGCCCTGCACTGGATTGTCGCATTGGGTATCTTCGTGAACCTGATGCTGCCCAATATCTGGGAAGCCGTTGGCGATGAAAACGTGCGGCCCCTGATCGATGCGCACAAGTCGATCGGCATTACCGTGCTCGGCCTAGCCGTGATGCGGCTGTTGTGGCGGCTCACGCACCGCCCCCCTGCCCTGCCGGACAGCTACAAGCCGTGGGAAGTGAAGGCCAGTCACGCCGCGCACTGGGCGCTCTATGCTTTCATCTTCGCGATGCCGCTCACCGGCTGGATCATGGATTCAGCGTGGAAAGACGCGGCGACCCATCCGATGCAGTGGTTCGGCCTGTTCGAATGGCCGCGCATCAGCATGGTCATGGGCCTCGACGAAGTGACCAAGAAGAGCGTGCACGACAGCTTCGGCGAGGCACATGAGCTGCTGGGCTGGGCCCTGTGGGCGCTGTTTGCGCTGCACGTGATCGGCGCGCTGAAGCACCAGTGGGTGGACAAGGAACAGGAATTGCAGCGGATGCTGCCCTGAGCCGCTAGTCGAAAGCGGCGACGGCGGCATCGAAGGCGGCTTCGAGCGCAGCGTTCGTGCCCCGCATGCCGGCCACCACCTCGCTCGCCCAGCTGACATAGTCGGCCTTGCGCGCCGCGTCCCAGTCAGCCGGAGGTGATGCCGCGATATCGCGCAGATTGGCGATCTTGTCGGCCAGCTTGACCAGCCGCGCACCCGGAGACTTGTGCGCCGCGCGAGCTATCTGAAGCCGCTTGCGTTCGGCCTTGGGCAGCGCCTTGTCGTCGGTCACTTCGGCCACCATGGCCGCCACGTCCGGCCCGAAGCGCGCTTCGAGTTCGGCGGGCGTGGTTTCGGTGTCCTCCACCGTATCGTGGAGCAGCGCGGCAGCGATCACTTGCGCATCGGCTATGCCGCCTTCCTGCGCGAGGATCGTGGCGAGGGCGAGCGGGTGGTTGATGTAGGGCGTCGCCTCGGCGTCCTTGCGGCGCTGGCGGCGGTGCTTGTCGGCGGCAAAGGCAGCAGCATCAAGCACGAGGACGAGATCGGGGTTCATCGTGGGCTCCTTCAAGGTATCCGGTGCGCATGGTTCGCCATCGGCAGGAACGACCTGCCGGAACCGAGCGCATGAAGTGGGGGCTTGGCAAGCATCAGCATTGGCTGAAGGCGGCATGCTGCGACTTGACAGCAGGGGGCCTGTGCTTACCCCTGTTCCATAAGGGTGGTTCGGGGGTTCTGCTATGCGAAAAATCACGGTTTCGGCTTTTGCGCTCGCGCTTGTGGCAACAGCGGCACAGGCAAAGGGCCCGGCGCCTGCCGATACCGTGCTGCGCGGCGGGGCGATCCTCACCGTCGATGCCAAGGACCGCGTGGTGGAGGCCATGGCGATCCGTGGCGGGCGGATTGTCGCGCTCGGCAGCGACAAGGCGATCCGCGGCTATATCGGCAAGCGCACCAAGGTGATCGACCTTGCCGGACGCACCGCGACGCCGGGGATGATCGATGCCCACGCCCACGCGCTCGAAGGCGGGATCGACGAAGTGGCGAACCTGCAATTGGGCGAGGCTTCCAGCGTCGCCGATTTCCTGGCGCGGGTGAAGGCGCGGGCGGCGGAACTGCCGCCGGGCGCATGGCTGACGGGATCGGGCTGGAACGAGAGCCGGATTGCCGAACATCGGCCGCCGAGCCTTGCCGAACTCGATGCAGTATCGGGCGGCCACCCCGTCGCGCTGGGCAATACGACCGGGCACTACACACTGGTCAACAGCGCCGTGCTGAAGCTGGCCGGGGTAACGGCGCAGACGCCCGATCCGGCAGGCGGGCGCTATGACAAGGATGCCTCCGGCGCGCTGACGGGCGTGATCTATGACAGCGCGCAGGACGTGCTCGACAAGCTGGTGCCGCCGGTCGATGCGGCGACGCGGGCCAAGGGGCTGACCCATGTAATCGAAGGCGCGCTTTCCGAAGGGCTCACGGGCTTCAAGGATCCCCGCACCGGGCGCTTGCAGTGGGATGTCTATGCCGCCGCGGCGAAGCAGGCGCCGCTCAACGTTCACGTCTGCACGCTGACCTTTGCGCAGACCGACATGACCGCGGCGCGGGCGGCGGTGGACGATTACCACCAGCGCAAGAAGGAACTGGCAGGGCTCAAGGGCCGCAACCTCGACGTGTGCGGGGTGAAGATCTTCCTCGACGGATCGGGCGCGGGGCGTACGGCGTGGGTCTACCAGCCGTTCGAGACGGACGCTTCGCATGCCAATCCGGGTACGGGCTTTCCGATGATGGGCGCGGATGTCTATCGCCAGATGGTCGACCTGTTCACGCGGGAAGGCATGCCGATCGGCACCCATGCCATCGGCGACCGGGCGATCGATACGGTGGTCGATGCCTATGCCGATGCGCTGAAGAAGTTCCCCAAGCAGGGGCTGCGCCACAGCCTGATCCACGCCAATCTGCCCACGGACCATGCCATCGACGTGATGGCGGACCTCCAGAAAAAGTACGACGCGGGCTATCCCGAAGCACAGGCGGAGTTCCTGTGGTTCCTCGGCGATGCGCTGGCCGCCGGCTGGGGTCCGCAGCGCAGCGTGAAGATGATGCCTTATGCGACCTACGTGAAGCGCGGCATCCTCTATAGCGACGGTTCGGACTATCCGGTGACGCCCTATGCGCCGCGCTATGGCCTGTGGTCTTCGGTGGCGCGCGAGCCGGATGGGGACCGCTTCGGCAAGGCTCCGTTCGGCACGGCCGAGGCGGTTGACATCCACACCGCGATGAAGAGCCACACGATCTGGGCGGCGCGGCAGTTGTTTCTCGAGAAGCAGACCGGCTCGCTCGAAGTGGGCAAGCTGGCGGATGTGGCGATCTGGGACCGCAATCCCTATGCGGTACCCACGGCCAGCCTCAAGGACATGCGCTGCATGATGACGCTGTTTGGCGGCAAGGTGGTATTTGTTCGGAAATGATGATGCGACGGTTTGAGGCCGATGTGCTGGTCATTGGCGGCGGCACCGCCGGATTTGGCGCGGCGCTGGGCGCGGCGCGTGCTGGCGCAAGGGTGCGGCTGATCGAGGGTACGAGCAAGATCGGCGGGGTGATGGCGTTCTGCCCAGGCATGCCGTGGGGCGGCGGCTATCCCACCGGGCGCAGCATCGGCGGCGTGTTTGGCGAACTGACCGATGCGCTGTGCGCGATGGATCCGCCAATGGCCGAAGTGCGCCCCTCGACGCTGGAGAACTTCGGATACGAAGTGATCTACGACCACGAAGCGGCTGTATTCGCCATGTTCCAGATGCTCGAGGATGCGGGCGTCGAGGTGCATCTGAACACGTTTGCCGGTGCGCCGGTGATGGAAGCCGGGCGGATCACTCGCATCGCATGCACCGATCGCAGCGGGCCGATGGTGATCGAAGCCGGAATGGTGATCGATTGTTCGGGCGATGGCGATACTTCGGCGCGCGCCGGGGTGCCCTATGTGGTGGGCGACGGGCGCGGCAACATGATGGGGGTGACACTCTCGTTCTCGATGGTGGGAGCGGACTGGGCGCGGGTGTTTGCCAAAGGCGATCCCTATTTCGAGGAGGAAGCGGCCTTCGGCGTGGCGCAGGGGCTGATCCATCCCGATCTTGCCAAGCTCTACCTGATGAAGGGCTTTCATGCCGATACGGTGTTCTGCAATTCGGTGCATATCCGCGGCGTGGACGGGACCGATCCGCAAGCCGTTGCAAAGGCGACGCAGGAGGGGCGGCGGCGCTGCCACCAGCTGGCGCGCTTCCTTGTAGCGCACGTACCGGGCTTCGAGAACGCGCGGATGAACGAACTGGGCCCGACGGTGGGCGTGCGCGAGACACGCAAGCTGGAGGCCATTCACCGCATTCTGGCCAGCGACCTGCGCGCCGGGGCCAAGCCTGCGGACGGTATCGTCGCGTGCGACAATCCCATCGACGATGTGATGCGTGGGAATGAGGACATGACGCATGACGCGATCGTCGCAAAGGGCGAGTATTACACGATACCCTTCCGCGCGATGGTGCCGGCGCAAGTGGCGAACCTGCTGTTCGCCGGGCGGCTGGTCTGTGCCGATCCGGCTGCCTTCGCTTCGGTGCGCGGGATGCCGCAATGCATGGCGATGGGGCAAGCAGCCGGCACGGCGGCAGCGATGGCGCTGGCGGAAGGCGTGGCGGTGCAGGCGCTCGATCCCGGCAAGGTTGTCACCGCGCTGGCGGCGCAAGGCATGCGCGGGATCGGCGGGGATACGCTGCTGCGCCACACTCCGGCGCTGGAAGCAGCCTAGCCGAAGATCACCTTTTCCTCGCCCAGCCAGAGCGGCGAACGCGGCAGATCGATGAACTTGCGCTCATCCTCCAGTAGCAGCGCGCCGGCGGCGCGCGCTTCGGGCGTGTCGGTGGCGAGGTCTTCGAGGCTGTCCCACCATAGCTGCGCAACGCCGTCATAGGGCCCCGGCGCGCCGCGCACCGCAGCGAAGGGTGCGTCCTCCGCATTCGGCAGCGAGTGAAGCTGGACATAGCGGCGGATCTTCAGCGCATCGCGGACGCTGGCGACCAAGGGCGCGTGGTTGGTGAACCAATAGTCCTGAAATTCCGCGCGGCTGAGGTGCGGCAGGCGGCGGAGGCAGAAGGTAAGCTTGATCATGATGCGCGCGCTTTCAGCCAGGCCTTGCCGGCGTTCTGGATGGTGAGCAGTGCCTTGAACGGCGAGATACCGATATTGGCGCGGCCGGTTCGGGCGATGGCGTCGATCTGGGCGTAGTACCAGTAGGTTACGGCAAAGCCCTCGACCGCGCGCATCATCTTGAGGCCGCCGAGGAAGGAGAGCCATGGCGGCAGTAGCTTCAGCTTGCTTTCCCAGCGGTCCAGTTCGTCCGCGCCGGCCAGCAGCTTGGCGGGGCCTGCGGTATCGACGCAGAGCGGGCGGCCGAGGCCGATGACATCCGCGCCGCCGGTTTCGAGCGCGGTGTTCATCGCGCGGCGGGTGCGGAAGCCTCCGGTGACGAGGAGCGGCATGGTGAGCGAGGCGCGCATCGTCTTGGCGAAATCGACGAAGTAGGCCTCGCGCGCGGCAGTAGAGGCCGCCACCTTTGGCGCATCGGGCGCTTCCATGCCGGAAATGTCCATCATCGCGGGCTGTTCATAGGAGCCGCCGGAGATCTCGAGCAGGTCGACGCCTGCGTCCTGCAGCCAGCGGGCGACCACCATGCTGTCTTCAAAAGCGAAGCCGCCCTTCTGGAAATCGGCGGAATTGAGCTTCACGCCGATGGGGAACGCAGGCCCCACCCCTGCCCGCACCCGCGCGATGACGGCGAGCAGCATCCGGGCGCGGTTTTCGAGGGAGCCGCCCCATTGGTCGGTGCGCAAGTTGGCGCGCGGGCTGAGGAATTGCGAGAGTAGATATCCGTGCGCGGCATGGATCTGCACGCCCGTGAAGCCGGTTTCCTTCGCCACTTCGGCGGCATGGCCGAAGCGTTCGATGAGCTCCAGTATCTCGGCCTCGGTCAGCGCTTCGGGCACGCCGAACTGCTTGCCGGGGAGGCCGACAGGAACGGCGGAGGGCGCCTTGGGGTGCGGATTGACGGTGACCTGCGTCTGGCGGCCAGCATGGCTGATCTGCATCCAGATATGGCCGCCGGCGCGGGTTCCGGCTGCGGCCATCTTGCGCAGACCAGCGAGCGCGGCTTCATCCTGCGGGCCCTGGATGATGACATTGCCGGGACGCTCTAGATGGTCCCGGTCAATCTGGACGTTACCGCTGATGAGGAGGCCGCTGCCGCCATCGGCCCAGAGCCCGTACAGCCGCTCAAGTTCGGGCGTGGCGCGGCCTTGCGGATCGGCGAGGCCTTCGGTCATCGCGGCCTTGGCGAGGCGATTGGGCAGCACCGCGCCGCAAGGCAAGGTCAGGCTGTCGGCGATTGTCGGCATGCGGTGTGGTCTCCCCCGGATGTTATCGTTGTGGGGAGCTTATTGCTTAACCTGAAGCTGGCGGCAATGGCAGGCAGGTGGTGTGCTTGATCCGGTCCAGCACCACGCTGGAGCGCACGCTGGCGACATCGCCGTGGCCGAGAAGCTGTTCGTTCATAAGCCGCGAATAGCTGGCGAGATCGCGCGCAACGATGCGCAGAAGATAGTCGGAATCGCCCGTCGTGGCGCGGCAATCGAGCACTTCCTCGAGCGCGGAAATGCGCGCGTGGAAGCCGCGGACAACATCGGGCGCGTAGCTTGCCATGGCCACCGCGACATAGGCTTCGACCTGAAGGCCAAGCGCGGCTTCGCTCAGCAGCGCAACGGTGGCGCGGATATATCCTTCCGCTTCGAGGCGGGCGACGCGGCGGGAGACCTGGCTGGCCGAGAGGCCGACGAGCTTGGCCAGATCGGCATGCGCCCGCGAGGAATCGGTCTGGAGCAGCGCGAGAAGCTGACGGTCAAGCTTGTCCACGGAAGGCTCCCTATACAGCCAGCGCAGCAACGATCGCGCGGTTGACGATCGCATCGGCAAGGTCCGCAATGGTCATCGCGCCGGGCATGAGGCGGATCACGCCCTTGCGGCGCATCGAAGCGAAGCCATAGATCGCGGACCAGAAAGCGAGCGTGCGCAAGTCTGCCACGTCCTCGCCAAGGCCCGGCATGGCGCGGGCGATCTCGCTGCGCAGCGCGGCGTGTCCCTGCTGCTGCAAGGCGAACAGATCCTCATCGAGCGCGGGATTGGTGAGTTCGCTTTCGTACATGAGATCAACGAGGCGCGGGTTCTCTTGGGCAAAGCGGATGAATTCGGTGCCCATGGCGCGCAGCTTGGCAGCCGGATCGGCGCGGGATGCAGCGATGCCCTGCGATTGGGCGAGCATCTCTCGGAAGCCATCGAGTGCAAGCGCAAGGAGGAAGGCGCGGCGATCGGGGAAATGGTGATAGGGCGCACCAGGCGAGACGCCGACCTGCTGCGCCAGCGTGCGCATCGAAAGGCCGACGTGGCCGTTCGCCTCGATCCACGCGCGGCCGGCCTTGAGCAGATCGCCCCTCAGATCCTCCTTGTGGTACCGCTTCTTCGTCGACATGCGCCTTCCCGGTTCGTGCGCAGTCTTAGCCGCCCTGCCGAGGCGTTGCCAGCGGCTTGAGGCCCTGCAGACCGCCGCCATGCGGTAAGCGCAGGATTACCGGGATCACCGGGCCGGACCATCCCGCGCCGAGTTTTATCTAATCCGAGGAGTTGATTCGTACCGGCGGCGCCCGCATGGCGGCTTGCACATACCACTCGATTTTCCTGGAAAGGTCCGCACGATGACGATCAGCAGCGAAGCGCTGGAAATGGCAGCGAAGGTCGAGGCTTTCGTGCGTGAGAAGATTTTCGCCTACGAGCAGGATCCCCGCCGCGACCACCACGGCGCGCCGACCGACGAACTCGTCATGGAAATGCGCGAACTGGCCCGCGAGGCTGGGGTGCTCACCCCGCACATCCGTCCTGATGGCAGCCACTACAACCAGCGCGAAACGGCGGTCATCCTGATCAAATCGGGCCTCACCCCGCTGGGCATGCTGGCCTGCAACACGCAGGCGCCGGACGAGGGGAACATGTACCTCATCGGCCATGTCGGCAGCCCGGACCTCAAGGAACGGTTCCTGAAACAGTTGGTCGAGGGCCGCGCGCGTTCGGCCTTCCTGATGACCGAGCCGGCGGAACTCAACGGCGCGGGTGCGGACCCTTCGATGATGCTGACGACCTGCCGCAAGGACGGCAACCACTGGGTGGTGAACGGCAAGAAGTGTTTCATCACCGGGGCCGAGGGCGCCAAGGTCGGCATCGTGATGGCCAAGTCCGAGGATCCGGACAGCAAGGGCGGCGCGTGCATGTTCCTTGTCGATCTGCCCGATCCCGCGATCCAGATCACCGGCGTGCCGAACACGATCGACAGCTCGATGCCCGGCAGCCATGCCGAGATCACCATCGACAACTTGCGCGTGCCCGCTGACCAGATGCTCGGCGATGCGGGCGAAGGCTTCAAGTATGCGCAGATCCGCCTTTCCCCGGCGCGCCTCTCGCACTGCATGCGCTGGCTGGGCGGGTGCATGCGCGCGCAGGAGATCGCGCT
The DNA here is from genome assembly GCF_007991615.1 of Novosphingobium sediminis. Lineage (GTDB taxonomy): Bacteria > Pseudomonadota > Alphaproteobacteria > Sphingomonadales > Sphingomonadaceae > Novosphingobium > Novosphingobium sediminis. Next base: position 181,786 of record NZ_BJYR01000005.1, read on the forward strand.
CGATTATGCCAACCGCCGCATGGCTTTCGGCAAGCACCTGATCGATCACGAAGGCGTCGGATTCATGCTCGCCGAAAACATGATCGACCTTAAGCAATGCGAACTGATGATCGACTGGTGCGCGGGCGTGCTCGATACCGGCTCACTCGGCACGGTCGAAAGCTCGATGACCAAGGTCGCGGTGTCCGAAGCGCTGATGCGCGTGGCCGACAAGTGCGTGCAGGTGATGGGCGGCATGGGCGTGACCGACAAGACCATCGTCGAGACGATGTTCCGCGAAATCCGCGCCTTCCGCATCTATGATGGCCCGACCGAAGTCCACAAGTGGAGCCTCGCCAAGAAGCTGCGCCGCGATTGGAAGGCGGCGCAGTAAGGCGTTTCTAAAGCGGCATGTGCTGAACGAGGAAGGCGATCGCGGCGTCGTTGAAGGCGTCGTTGCGGTCGCCCGCGACCATGTGGCCCGCCCCGCCGACATCGGCGACTTCGAGATGCGGCACAAGTTCGCGGAAGGCGGCGATCCCGGCATCGCTGACCACATTGCTCTTGAGCCCGCGCACCAGCAGCACCGGCACACCGGTTTCCGCCAGCGAGAGAGCGGAGTTCTGCATCGTCTCGTGAAAGTCCTCAGGCCGTTCCGACACGATCCGCGGATCCCAGTGCCAATAGAACCGCCCATCCTCCCGCTCGCGCAGATTGCGCATGAGGCCCTTGGGATCGCGCGGGCGCGGCCGCTCGGGGTTGTAGGCAGCCACGGCGTCGGCGGCTTCGTCCAGAGTTGCAAAACCGTTGGGATGGGCACGCATGAACCCGACGATGCGGTTGATCCCCTCCGGCTCCGGATGGGGCACGATATCGACCAGCACAACCGCCGCGGGCTGGATGGCCGAGGCCACCGCGTGAATCGAGGTCGCCCCGCCGAGTGAGGCTCCGACCAGCGCGAAAGGCTGTTCAAGCTGCGCCACGATGGCTTCGACATCGGCGACTCGGTCATCGAGCGAATAGGCGCCGGCTTCGGACCATTCGCTTTCCCCGTGCCCGCGCAGATCGACATTGATGACGCGGTAGCCGCGCTTCGCGAGGGCCTTCGCCGCGCCGGACCAGCTGTGGCGGGTCTGCCCGCCGCCGTGCATCAGGATCACGACAGGTGCAGTCATCGGCCCCACATCGTCGGCCACCAGCGCAAGCTGATCGCGCGAGACGATCTTGCGAAGGCGTCCGTCTTGGCTGGAATTGGTCATCGTGTGGTGGTCACCTCGCTCGCGGAATGCTGCGCCCCCGCCTGTGAGCGCAGCACAGGCTCATCTGCCAGTCGAATGTGGTGCCGCGAACCCCCAAAATACCGAGGCGCCGCAATCCGGTTTCACCAAGAGCAATCCAGAATGGCCGCATCGGCCAAGCCAGCGAAACGGATGCGCCGCCCTTATTGGTGCACAGGCAGATTCGACAGGACGAACCCTAGGCCGAACCCTGATAATCATGCCGGTGGGCTCTATCACCGGACCACGGTGCTGGCACCAAACACGGCGGGTACAGACTTGTGCTCCGCCAGCGGAGGGGGAGATCACATGAGCGACGCGACGCTGTTTCTGACCGACGAGCGCACTTTCTGGCACTGCACGGGCGTGCAGGCGCTGTTCTTTCCGATCGGCGATTGGGTCGAGCCGCCTTCGGGCAGCTACGGCGCCGATACGCCTGCCTCGAAGCGTCGCCTGCTCAATCTGGTACGCGCCTCCGGCCTCGACCAGCATCTTGAGGTGCGCAGCGCCGCACATGCCACGCGCGAGGATCTGCTGCGCATCCACCCCGCCAGCTACATCGACGAATTCAAGCGGGTGAGCGATGCCGGCGGCGGCGAGCTCGGCCTGTTCGCGCCGTTCAGCAAGGGCGGCTTCGAACTCGCGACGCTGTCCGCCGGCCTTGCCATCGAGGCGGTGGATGCCGTCGTCACCGGCCGCGCGCGCAATTCCTATGCGCTGTGCCGGCCGGCCGGGCATCACTGCCTCGCCGATCAGCCAATGGGTTTCTGCCTCCTTGCCAATATCCCCATCGCGATCGATGCAGCCAAGGCGAAGCACGGCCTCGGCAAGGTTGCGGTGGTCGATTGGGACGTGCACCACGGCAACGGCACGCAGAGCATCTTCTATGATCGCGGCGACGTGCTGACGATCTCGATCCACCAGGACCGCTGCTTCCCGCCGGGCTATTCGGGCCACGACGATCGCGGCGAAGGCGAAGGTCTTGGCGCCAACCTCAACGTACCGCTCCCCGCCGGCAGCGGCCATGAGACGTACTTGCGCGCGCTGGACCGCGTCGTGATCCCGGCGCTGCAGCGCTATCAGCCCGATCTGATCGTGATCGCCAGCGGCCTCGATGCCAATGCCGCCGATCCGCTCGCGCGGCAGATGCTCCATTCGGAAAGCTACCGCGAGATGACCGAACGCATGGTCAAGGTGGCGGATGAGCTGTGCGGCGGCCGCCTCGCGGTGGTGCATGAGGGCGGCTATTCGGAAGCCTACGTGCCGTTCTGCGGCCACACCCTGATCGAGGCACTGGCGGGCGTGCGCACCGAAGTCGTCGATCCCGAGATGGACTTCTTCGGCCCGCAGCAGCCGGACGACCGCATGCTGGCGTTCCACTTCCAGCTGATCGAGGAAATCCGCGAGGGCGCAGGGCTTTAAGCGCTCGCATCGCGCGAACTGCAGCAAGGGTCGGCGGCAACGCCGGCCCTTTTGCGTTGGCGTCCTAAAATGGCGGTCCCGGCCAGATTGTTGGCGGCTGGCGACGTTGCATCGCACTGCATCCTTGAGTGACATTCCACACTGCAATCATGCCGCGCCGTACCTCGGCGGCAGGCAGGCCACAGTGGAGCTGGATGTGAGCGAAGTAATGGAAAGACCGCAGCAGGACAGTGCCGGCAAGACGCAGGATTTCGACGTCCTGATCGTCGGCGCAGGCATCTCCGGCATTGGCAGCGCCTATCACCTCAAGACGCAGAACCCCGACAAGAGCTTCGTGATACTCGAAGCCAAGGAGAACATCGGCGGGACTTGGGATACCCACAAGTATCCGGGCGTCCGGTCCGACTCCGATCTCTATACTTTCGGCTATCGCTTCAAGCCGTGGATCGGCCCGCCGATCGCCACCGCCGAGGAGATCCGCAAGTACCTGCGCGACGTGCTGACCGAGAACGACCTCAACAGCTCGATCCGCTTCGGCACGCTGATCACGCGCTGTTCGTGGTCGACCGCCGAGAAGCTGTGGACGGTCGAGACGTGCAAGGCCGACGGTTCGGCCGGGCCGACCTACCGCGCCAATTTCCTCTGGATGTGCCAGGGCTACTACGACCACAAGAACCCCTACCTGCCCGATTGGCCGGGCATGGGCGATTACAAGGGCCAGCTCATCCACGCCCAGCTGTGGGACGACAGCGTCGACTATTCCGGCAAGGAAGTCGTCGTGATCGGTTCGGGCGCAACCGCCGCAACGGTGATCCCGGTGCTGGCCGACAAGGCCAAGCACGTCACCATGCTGCAGCGCTCGCCGACCTACTTCTACTGCTATCCCAACCGCAGCGATCTGGCTGACCGCCTGCGCGAGATCGGCGTGGACGAGGACACCGTGCACCGCTGCGTGCGGCTCGATTACCTCCACAACCTCAAGATGCTCGACCACCGCGCGCGTGAAGAGCCCGACATGGTGTTCGAGGAACTGAAGGAACTGATCCGCCAGTATGCGGGTCCGGACTTCCAGTTCGAACCGCACTTCACCCCGCGCTACCGCCCGTGGCAGCAGCGCCTCGCGTTCATCCCCGATGGCGACATGTTCGAGCGCATCCGCGACGGCAAGGTGACCGCGATCACCGACACCATCGATCATTTCACGGCTGACGGGATCAAGCTCGCCTCGGGCGACGAGCTCAAGGCGGACATCGTCATGGCCGCGACCGGGTTCAAGCTGCTGATGATGGGCGGCATCACGTTCGAAGTGGACGGCAAGGAAGTCGACTGGTCGGAGAAGGCGACCTATCGCGGCATGATGTTCGAGGGTGTACCCAACATGGTGTGGGTGTTCGGCTATTTCCGCGCGGCATGGACGCTGCGGGTCGATCTGCTTGGCGATTTCGTGTGCCGGATGCTGCGGCACATGGACGAAAAGGGCGCGAAGGAAGTCAACATCGTGATCCCGCCGGCGCTGGCAAACGAGCCTTTGCTGCCGTGGATCGAGGACGACAACTTCAATCCCAGCTACCTGATGCGCGATATGGACAAGCTGCCCAAGCGCCTTGGTGAGCAGCCCGAATGGCGCCACACACAAGACTACTGGCGCGAGGCTGAAGACATTCCGGCGGTCGATCTGGACGGCGCCGAATTCGCCTACAGCTAATCTGCGGCGAGGCAGGCCTCAGGCGAAGCGATTGTTCTTCGTCTGGGCCTGCCGCCGGTATTCCAGCGCACCCATGCCAGACCAGCGCTTGAACGCGCGCGAGAAGCTGGAGGGTTCGGCAAACCCGACCGCGACGGCGATCTGCTCGATCGCCAGCTGCCCTTCGGCCAGCAATTCACGCGCGCGGCTATAGCGCGCCTCGTCGATCATCGCCGAAAAGCGCGTTCCTTCCTCGGCCAGCCGCCGGTGCAGCGTGCGTTCGGACAAGGCGAGCATCCGCGCGGCTTCACCCGCGGTCGGAAAGTCGCTCTCGCTGCGGCTGAGGCGCGCGGCGAGCCGCCCCTTGATCGTGCCGTCAGTCTGTGCGCGGCGCAGGATGCTGTCGCACCGCGAACTGTAAAGCGTGACGAGATCGTGATCCGCCATCGGCAGTGGCAGCTTCGCCGCACCCGGCTTGAACACCCACTCCGTCTGCTCTGCGTTGAACTGCACCGGGCACGGCAGATGATGGCGCTGCTGTTCCCAATCTGGCGGCGGCGGAGCGGCGAGCGTGACGCGCTCAAGCGGCAAGTCCCCGCCCATCAGATCGGCCACCAGCGTCCGGATTGCGCCGAGATCGCGGTAGTGCGAGAAATCATGCAGATCTTCTGACAGCTTTCCGTAGCTGCCGATGAGCGCAAAGGCGCCGTTGGGCGCCGAGGCATAACGGTAGTTGATGAGCGAATAGGTTAGCGCCTGGCAGCGGCAGGCGATCTGCAGCGCCTCGCCGAGCGTCCGCGAGGTCATCATGGCAAGGCCGAGCTCGCCGAACTTGATCGCCCGATAGCGCAAGCCGACATCGAACCACATCGTTCGGGCGCCCGCCGTGCAAGCGGCGAACGACTTTTGCAGCTGCAATTCTTCCTGCGCGAGAAGCTGGCCGGAATTGGCGTCAAGACGCACCGGCCGAATATGGCTGGTGCGGCAAAAATCATCCCAATCAACCCTGGTCTGGCTTGCCAGGGCGCTGCGCATGATCCTCGCGCTCAGGTCCGGCAACGTCGCGTAGAGTACATTGGAGTCCATGCTCCATCCCCTCCTCTTTACCCTTGTGCTGCCTTTTTTGGAGGAACGTAGCGGGCGCTGGCCACATCCGTCAATAACTTGGCGCGCAGCGTCATGGTGCGAAGCCCACCATTGGCCTAACTTTCCAAATAGATGGCAGTAGCTTTGGGGGTTATCGTTATTTTCCAGATGTTTGCCGCGAAGCCAGATTTGACGACACTTGGCGGCCCTGAACAAGCCTTGATGTGGCAATCCCTTGCCAAAGCCTGCGCGGCTGTCCGCAGCGGGCAAAACGTGTTTTTGCAGTTCGCAGGAGCCCTTTGATGGAACAACCGTTTGTCTTGCCGGAAACCGCAGCCGTGCTCGCCGGAATTGCCGAGCAGGGCGGCCCGCACCTCGCCGACCTTTCGGCGACGGACATGCGCGCGGTCTATCTGCAGATGGGCGCGCTGTTCGATGTGCAGCCGGAAGAAGGCGTGCGCTGGACGGACATCGATGGGCCAAGCTGCAAGCTGCGCGCCTATTTCCCCGGCGCCGCGGCGGCCGGCCCGGTCGTGCTCTACATGCACGGCGGCGGCTGGGTGATCGGCGATCTCGAGACGCACCATCCCGTCTGCAGCACCATTGCGGCACTGACCGGGTGCCGCGTCGTCGCCGTCGACTACCGCATGGGGCCCGAGGCCCCCTTCCCCGCAAGCCATGACGATTGCATCGCAGCAGCAGAGTTCGTGCTCGGGAGCCCGGCAGAGCTTGAAGCACCGGTCACCGGCCTTGCCACGGCGGGCGACAGCGCGGGCGGCAATCTGGCGTTTCACGTCGCTGCCATGCTCGGTGCCGACAAGGTCAAGGCGCAGCTCCTCGTCTATCCCTGGCTCGATTGTACCGCGCCCGATCGCGGCTCGTACAAGGCGTTCGGGGAGGGCTTCATCCTCGACGCCAAGTTGCTGGCCCGGTTCGCGGCGGACTACCTGCCCGCCGATGGCGATGCGACGAGCCCCGCAGCATCGCCCCTGCTCCATCCGCTGCCCGCCGCGCTGCCGCCTGCCGTCATCCTGACCGCAGGGCTCGATCCGCTGCGCGACCAAGGCCGCGCAATGGCTGGCCGCATGGCCGAGGCGGGCATGGAAGTTCACTTCATGGAGGCCAAGGGCCTCATCCACGGCCTTGCCACCATGCGGGCCGCCTTCCCAACCGCCGATCGCATCCTGAGGCGCGCGATCGGCGTTTTCGCAGATCTGGTGAGCGGCTGACGATCCCCGTCAGCCAAACGCCACAACAACAAAACGACAACTAAAAGGAGAGGGAAATGAGAAACATCCGGCGCACCGTACTGGTTGCATCCACCGCCATGGGCCTTGCAGGCATCGCCCAACCCGCATTCGCCGCCCCGGCACCGGCTGCGGAAACCGTAGCGGCTGCAGAAGCCCCGGTCGGCGAAATCATCGTCACCGCCAACAAGCGCAGTGAAAGCATCAGCAAGGTCGGCGCCAGCGTCGCCGCGTTCGACACCACGCTGCTCGACAAGCGCAGCATCGTGCGGCTCGATGAACTCGCCAAGGCGGTCCCGAACCTCGCGCTCGCGCCCTCGACCCACGGCACGCCGGTGTTCACCCTGCGCGGCATCGGCTTCAACTCGGACTCGCTCGGCGTCTACCCCGCCGTCAGCCTCTCGCTCGATCAGGCCCCGATGCCCTTCCCGGTCCTTGCCGGCCACTCGCTCTATGATCTTGAGCGCGTCGAAGTGCTCAAGGGCCCGCAGGGTACACTGTTCGGCCAGAACTCCACCGGCGGCGCGATCAACTTCGTTGCGGCCAAGCCGACCAAGGAACTCCAGGCCGGCTTCAACCTCGACTATGGCCGCTTCAACGAAGTCCACGGCTCGATGTTCGTCAGCGGCCCGGTCAGCGAGACCGTCGGCATGCGCCTCGCTATCGATGCGATGCACCGCGACGACTGGCAGTACAACTTCACCCGTGACGACAAGAACGGCGAGCAGAACTACATCGCCGCGCGCCTGATCACCGATTGGCAGGCCTCTGACCGTCTCAAGTTCGAACTCAACGTCAACGGTTCGGTCGACCGTTCGGACCCGCAGGCGCTGCAGATCATCGCCTCGCTGCCTTCGAACCCCGCCGCCCCGACGCCGGAAGAACTCAACGCCCCGCTCGCCCCGCGCAACCTGCGCGCGGCCAACTGGTCGAACTCGGGCCGCCGCGGTGTCGGCACCCAGTCGGATACGGAATCGGCCCGTCCGCGCGGCAACCGCAAGATCTTCCAGGCCTTCCTGCGCGGTGACTACAACGTGACCGACACCGTCACGCTGACCTCGATCACCACCTACAACCACCTCAAGCAGAACATGGCGTTCGACCTTGACGGTTCGCAGTACGAACTGGTCGACAACCCGCGCGGCGATGGCACGATCGACGATTTCAACCAGGAACTGCGCATCTCGAACGCCTCGGCGCCCGGCGAGCGCTTCCGCTGGACGCTCGGTGCGAACTACAACCACAGCAAGGTGAACGAACTTCAGATCATCACCTATGGCGCCAACTCGCTGAGCAACGCCGGCACCAACTTCATCCACGAATCCAACGTGCAGAACCGCGGGCGGATGGACAACTACGCCGTGTTTGCGAACGGCGAATACGACATCAATGACAAGCTGACGTTCAAGGCCGGCATCCGCTACACCAGCTCGAAGAACAAGAACCGCATGTGCGGTTCGGACACGACGGGCGACCAGCAGCTTTCGGCGCTGTTCCGCCTGCTCGGCAACCTGCTGGGCGGCAAGGACATCCCGATCGGTCCGGGGGACTGTATCTCGCTGAACGCGGCCAACCTGCCGGGCGATCCGATCAACATCACGCTCAAGGAAGACAACGTCTCCTGGCGCGCGGGTCTGGACTTCAAGCCCAGCTCGACCACGCTGATCTATGCGAACATCTCGCGCGGCTACAAGGCGGGCGCGTTCCCGGTGATCACCGGCGCCACGCAGGAAGTGTTCAAGCCGGCCAAGCAGGAATCGGTGACGTCCTATGAAGCGGGCGTGAAGACCCGCCTGATGAACAACGCCATCTCGCTGAGCGGCGCGGTGTTCTATCAGGACTACCGCGACAAGCAGATCCAGGGCACGGTCAACACCGCGCTGTTCGGCCTGCTGCAGCGCCTCGACAACGTGCCCAAGTCGCACATCTTCGGCGTCGAAGCCGACGTTGCGATCCGTCCGACCGCCGGTCTCACGCTGTCGGGCTCGATGTCCTACCTGAAGACCAAGGTCGATCAGTATTCGGGCATCACCGTGTTCGGCGATCAGAAGGACTTTGCCGGCAGCCGCCTGCCCTTCGCGCCGTCGTGGTCGCTGGTCGGCGATATCGACTACCGCGTGCCGACCGCCGCGGGCGGCGAGGTCTTCGTTGGTGCGGGCATCAACTACCGCACCTATCAGGATGCCTACATCGCCGGCAGCCAGCTGCAGATCCCCGACAACGGGGTGAACCGCTGGATCGACCGCACCGCCTTCCGCATTGAAGGCTACGCGCTGGTCGATGCGCGGATGGGCTACACCTTCCCGGGCGACAAGCTGACGATCTCGGCCTGGGGCAAGAACGTGTTCAACACCTTCAACGTCCAGAACAAGATCTCGTACAACAACATCATCACCCAGGCGACCGGCATGCCGGCTACCTACGGTGTCTCGCTCAAGGTGCGCTTCAAGTAAGCACCGCGTTCAAGGGGGGAGCAGTGCCGCTGGCGCTGCTCCCTTTTTGCTGCGTATCGTTCCCTGCTCCACCCTCAGCTCCAAGGATTGCCATGCCTGCGGAAACGCTCCCCGATCCGGTCATCGCCCGCGCGCGGTCGCAATCGCTTTCGGCCATGCTCACACGTTCGGCAGAACGCCATGGCGCGAAGACCGCGATCATCTGCGGCGAGGTAACATGGAGCTACGCCGATTTTCACCGCGAGGTCGAACGGCTCGCCTCGGGCCTCAAGCGCCTTGGCATGCAGGCGGGCGACCGTATCGCCATCCTTGCGCGCAACAGCCACGCTTTCATCGCGCTGCGCTTTGCCATCGCGCGGGCTGACGCGGTGCTCGTGCCGATCAATTTCATGCTCAATGCCGAGGACGTGCGCTACATCCTCGATCACTCGGGCGCGCGGGTGCTTTTCGTCGACGAAACCACGAAGGACACGGCGCTTGCCGCGCTGGGCGACAGGCTCGAACATGTCTTCGGCATTCCCGGTGAACATGCGCCGCCACCGGCCGGCCTGCCCGAATGGACCGAACTTTTCAGCGAAGAACCCATCGCCCCGCAATCGCGCGGCGGCGAGGATCTGCTCCAGATCGTCTATACCAGCGGCACGGAATCACGGCCCAAGGGCGCGATGCTTTCGCACAACGCCGTGCTGTGGGAATACCAGAGCTGCATCATCGATTGCGAATGGACGGCGAGCACCATCGCGCTCCACGCCATGCCGCTGTTCCACTGCGCGCAGCTTGATTGCATGATCGGCCCTGCCCTCCATGTCGGCACCACGAATATCATCACCGGCTCGCCCGCTGCGGACAACGTGCTGCAACTGCTGGTGCGGCATAAGGCCACCTCGTTCTTCGCGCCGCCAACGGTGTGGATCTCGCTGCTCCGCTCGCCGCTGATGAAAACGGCGGACCTATCGGCGCTGGAGAAGGGCTATTACGGCGCCTCGATCATGCCGGTCGAAGTGCTGCGGGAAATGAACGCACGGATGCCGCAGCTGCGCCTGTGGAACCTCTACGGCCAGACCGAAATCGCCCCGGTCGCGACGATCCTGTTCCCCGAAGAACACGCCGACCGCCTCGGCTCGGCGGGCCGGCCCACGCTGCATGTCGAAACCCGCATCGTCGATGATGCGATGCAGCCGGTGGCGCCGGGCGAAGTCGGCGAAATCGTCCACCGTTCGCCCCAACTCCTTTCAGGCTACTGGAACGATCCGGAACGGACGGCAGACGCCTTTGCCGGCGGCTGGTTCCACAGCGGCGATCTCGGCGTGGCCGACGAAGCGGGCTACATCACCGTGGTCGACCGCAAGAAGGACATGATAAAAACCGGTGGCGAAAACGTCGCCTCGCGCGAGGTGGAGGAAGTGCTCTACCAGCACCCGGCGATCAGCGAAGTCGCGGTGATCGGCATGCCCGATCCCAAGTGGATCGAGGCCGTCACCGCGGTGATCGTGTTGCGCGACGGCCACGCGCTCGAAGTGGAAGCCGTGCTGGCGCATTGCGGCGAGCACCTTTCGGCGTTCAAGGTGCCGAAGAAGGTCGTCTTCGCCGAGAACTTGCCGCGCAATGCGAGCGGCAAGATCCTCAAGCGCGAACTCAGGCTTTCACTGCTCTAGCGAACAATCCGCACCCCACCTTCGTCATTGCGAGCGTAGCGAAGCAATCCAGAGCGTATATGCGTGCCGCTCTGGATTGCTTCGCTACGCTCGCAATGACGAACCGAAGGAACTGGGCTCGGCCTTATGCCGTCGCTCTAAGCCGCGAGATACTCCCCGCCGGTAACGAACACCACCTGCCCCTGGATCATCGCGGCCGAGGGACTCGCGAGGTATTCGATCAGGCTGCAATAGTCGTCATGCGTCACGTTGCGCCCGCTCGGGCTGGCGGCAGCGGCGGCGGCGAGGATTTCCTCGGTCTTTTCGCCATAGACCTGCCGCAGCGCTTCGGTATCGACCGCGCTGGGGGCAACGCAATTCGCCCGCACGCCCAGCGGCGCCAATTCGCGCGCGAGGTAGCGGATCAGGGCTTCCGCCAGCGACTTGCCAGCGCCGACTGCGGCATAGTTCGGAATCACCGTCCGGCTGCCACGGCTGGAGAGGAAGAACACCGTGCTGCCCCGGCGGAACAGCTTCACCGCAGGCTGGACGAGATAGACCAGCGCTGTGCCGTTGAGGTTGATCGCCTCGGTAAAGGTCACCGGATCGACGGTCAGCAGCGGCTCGGGCAGCACTTTCACCGCGCAGTGGACGAGCTGGTCCAGCCGGTCGGTCTTTGCCGCGACTTCAGCGACAACCGCCTGTGCACCTTCCGGCGTGCTCACATCGCCCTGAATCAGATGGCAGCGCGCGCCGAGCGCCTCGATCTCCTGCTTTGCGCTGTCGGCCGAGGCCTGATCGGCGCGGAAGTTCAGGAACACATCGGTATCGGGCTTGGCGAAGCGCTTGGCGATGGCAAGCCCGATGCCCTTGGTGCCGCCGGTGACGAGAATGGACATGGTGCGCGCCCCTTAGCCGACGTGGCCGATGGAGGACACCAGCGTCACCCCGAAGCGCTCGATCATCCCGCCCGCATCCGCGCGCAGCGCCAGCCATTCCGGCGTCTGCTCGTCGCGCTCCATCGCGGCCTTGTCAGCCCACGTCATGATCGCAAAGCGGTAAGCTCCGGCCTCGGCGCCCTCCAGCCCTTCGGCGACGAGGATCGTCTCAAGGCTGGTGAGATTGGGCAGCGCGCGCGCGAGCGGCGCATGAACATTGGCATAGGCGGTTTCGAAGGCTTCGCGGTCTTCCGGCTTGGGCGCCGACCACACGGCAACGAGCTTGAGCATCTGTTCTCTCCCGCGGCGCGTGTCGATGATCGGGGGCCTTGCCGCCCGCTTGCGCCTTCGTCCGGAGGCTACCAAACAAGTGTTTGCTATGGCAAGGGCTGGATGATAGCAAACCGCGCTATCGGGAGCTTTTTGAAGGCCATGTCCACCACTCCACTCGTCTTCGATCCGCGCGATCCGGACGTCATCCAGCGACCGCTGGACACGCTGCTGCGCCTGCAGGCGGAAGATCCGGTACACTGGTCGCCGCTGCTCAAGGGCTGGGTGCTGACCCGGCATGACGACGTGAAGTCCGTGCAGATGAACAGCGGCGTGACATCGGACCGGCTGACGCCCTTTTTCGAGAGCCAGCAAGGCGAGGAACGCGCGCGGCTCAGCGATCTGATCCGCTATCTGAACGCGTGGGTCGTGTTCAAGGATCCGCCCGATCACACCCGCCTGCGCACCCTGCTCAATAAGGTCGTGACGCCTGCGGTGATGCGCGACCTTGAAGACGGCATCACCGAACTGGCGGACGGCCTGCTCAACAGGATTGCCGCGCGTGGGGATGGCCGGTTCGAATGCATCAGCGAATTCGCCAACCCCCTCCCCGCTAGCGTCATCATGGACCTCCTCGGCATCCCGCGCGAGGATATGGAAGCCTTGCGCGACTGGTCGATGCAGTTGCAGCCCTTCCTCGGCAATGCCACCAGCACGGGCGACAAGTACGAAACCGGACGCGCCGGGATCGTGGCCATGGCGGATTATTTCCGCACCGCCGCCAAGGAGCGGCAGGTCCACCCGCGCGGCGATGTGATCTCGCACTTCGTGATGCTGCAGCAAACCGGCCAGATCAGCGAGGACGAGCTGATCGGATCGTGCATCCTGTTCCTCTTCGCTGGGCACGAAACGACGACGAACCTCATCGGCAACGGCATCCGCGCGCTGCTCGCCAATCCTGACCAGAAGGCCAAACTGCTGGCCGACCCGTCGCTCGCCGCCAGCGCGGTGGAGGAAATGCTGCGGTTTGAAGGCCCCACCGGCGCCGTGGTGCGCGTGGTCAAGGAACCCTTCGAAATGCGCGGAAAGCAGCTGCGCAAGGGCGACCGCGTCTACGCCATGGTCAATGCCGCGAACCACGATCCGGCGGTGTTTGAAAACGCCGCGCAGTTCAACATCACCCGCTCGCCCAACCGCCATCTCACCTTCAACCACGGCATCCACTTCTGCCTCGGCGCGCCGCTCGCGCGGGCGGAGGGCCGCATCGCGATCAGCCGCCTGTTCGCCCGCTTCCCCAACGTGGCACTGGCCAGCGATACGGCCGAATACATGGACACCCTCACCATGCGCGGCGTGCGCGAAATGCCGATGGTGACGGGATGATCGAGGCCCCCGCATTCGGCATGGCGAGCGTGTGGGCAACCCATGCCCGCTTCGCACCGGACAAGATCGCGGCCATCTGCGGGACACGCCAGCTGACATGGGCCGAGTTCGACAGGGGCACCGCGCGGGTTGCCAATGCGCTGATCCGCCTCGGCATAGAGCATGACGAACCGGTCGCGCTGGTAATGACCAATTCGCTCGAGATGCTGGAGGTCATGTTCGGCATTGTCCGCGCAGGCGCCTGCATGGTGCCGATCAGCGGCCTCCTCACCGGTGCCCAGATCGCAACGATGATGGCCGATAGCGGCGCGAAAACCGTGTTCGTATCATCCTCCAACCGCGCCCTCATCGAAGGGGCAAACTTGCCCGCCGGGATCCGCCGCATCGCGATCGGTTTCGAGGCTGAAGGCTGGGAAGCGGGAGAAGCCCTTCTCGCCGCCGCGCCGGACACCGACCCAGCCGTGCGCATCCAGCCCGACGACCGCTTCAACATCATCTACAGCTCCGGCACCACCGGCCTCCCCAAAGGCATCGTCCAGAGCCACGGCGCGCGCACGCACTTCGCGTGGTCCAATGCGCTCGAACTCGGCATGACGCGGGAAAGCGTCACGCTCGTCACCACGGCGCTCTATTCAAACGGCACGATGTTCATGGTACTGCCGCCGTTGCTGCTGGGCGCCACCATCGTCATCATGGAACAGTTCAGTCCGTCCGGCGCGCTCGCGCTGATCGAACAGCACCGCGTCACGCACGCCTTCATGGTCCCCACACAGTGCATCGTCACGCTGGACGATGCTGCGCTGGGGCGGCACGATCTCTCCAGCCTCAAGGCACTGCTCTCCGCCGGCTCCTCGCTCCGGCCCGATACGCGCGAGGCCGTGATCGAGCGGATGACGCCGAACGTCTACGAACTCTACGGCTTCAGCGAAGGCTTCGCGACCATGCGCAAGCCCGGCGACAATCCTGCCCGCCCCACCGCCGTCGGCCGCCCGGTACTCGGGTTCGACATGCGCATCATCGGCCAGGACGACCGCGAAGTGCCGCGCGGCGAACCGGGCGAGATTGTCGGGCGCGGTCTTGGTATGATGGCCGGCTATCACAATCGGCCCGACCTCGACGCCGCGATCCTGTGGCGCGACGAGGCCGGCACCGAATACTTGCGCAGCGGCGACATCGGCATGATCGACGAGGAAGGCTTCCTCCACATTGTCGACCGCAAGAAGGACATGATCCTCTCGGGCGGCTTCAACATCTTCCCAGCTGATCTCGAAGCCGTGATTGGCCAGCACCCTGAAGTGCAGGACGTGACCGTGATCGGTATCCCGCACGCCAAGTGGGGCGAAACGCCGCTCGCGCTGGTCATCCCGCGTGGGACGCCGGAAGCCGCCGCCCTGCTCGAATGGGCAAACGCCCGCCTCGCCAAGACGCAGCGGCTGGCGGGCCTTGAATTCCGCGCCGAATTCCCGCGCAACGCACTGGGCAAAGTCTTGAAGCGCGAACTGCGCGCAACCTTTTGGGAGAAGGCCGAATGACGGACGTCTACATCGTCGGCAGCTATTCCAGCGCCTTCGGCAAGTTTCCGGACCGCAGCTTCAAGGATCTGACGCGCGAGGTCTATCTTGGCGTACTCGCCGATGCGGGGCTGGCGAACGGCAACGACATCGGCATGGCCTGGTTCGGCAATTGCGGCATGTGGACCGATGGGCAAGGCAGCATTCGCGGGCAGGTCTGCCTAACCCCGCTGGTGCGCGAGGGGCTGTTCCCCGAACGCGTGCCGGTCATCAACGTCGAAGGCGGCTGCGCCACGGCCTCCATCGCGCTCCACGGCGCGTGGAAGGACGTGCTGAGCGGCCAGACCGACCTCAGCATTGCCTTCGGTGTCGAAAAGACCTTCAATCCTGCGCACCCCGAACGGACCAAGGCGCTCTTCGACGGCGGCATCGACCAGTACGACCCTGAGGAGTGGCTTGCCTATTACGCCGCTGCGGGCGAGGCTTCCGGCAAGCCGTTCGAGCCCGGCCCCGGCCGCACGATCTTCATGGACACATATGCCATGCAGGCCGCGTGGCACATGCGCACCCATGGCACCACCGAACGCCAGATCGCGATGGCCTGCGCCAAGAACCACAACGCCTCGGTCCACAACCCGAAGGCGCAATACCGCTTCCCGCTGACGGTGGACGAAGTGCTGGCCGACCGCCCGGTCAGCTGGCCGCTCACCCGCTCGATGTGCGCGCCCATCGGCGATGGCGCCGCCGCTGCGCTGGTCTGCTCCGGCGCATGGCTCGCCCGCCAGCCCGCCGCCGTCCGCGCCCGCGCCGTTCGCATCGCTGCAAGCACAATGACGGCGGGCAAGTACCGACAATTGGACGAGCCGGGCCTGTCCCAACTCGCCGCCGAAAGGGCCTACAAGGCTGCCGGTGTCACCCCGCAGGATATCGACCTCGCCGAAGTCCATGACGCGACTTCGTTCTGCGAGATCTACCAATCCGAAATGCTCGGTTTCTGCGCCATCGGCGAAGGCGGGCGGCTGGTTGAAAGCGGCGCGACCACGCTGGGCGGTTCGATCCCGATCAACCTCTCGGGCGGCCTTGTCAGCAAGGGGCACCCCGTCGGCGCGACCGGCCTTTCGATGATCGACGAACTCATGCTGCAGCTGCGCGGCGAGGCTGGGCCCCGGCAGGTCAGCGGCGCACGCCTCGCGCTCGCTGAGAACGGCGGCGGCGTGATGGGCTTTGATGAAGCGGCCTGTTCGGTCATGATCCTGCAGAAGGACTGATCTGCATGGCCGCAAGTGCCCCAAAAATCGAAGCACGTGGCGGCGAAAACCGGCGCGAGGCGCTGCTCGATGCCGCTGCCGCGATGTTCGCCGCCAAGGGCTATGACGGCACTTCGATCCGCGACATTGCGGGCGCGGTCGGGATGCTGCCGGGATCGCTCTACTACCACTTCAAGTCCAAGGAAGACCTGCTCATCGCGGTCTACCGCAAGGGCGTCGCCCGCTTCGAAGCCGCGATTGACGAGGCGCTCGAGACGACCGGCGGCGATCCGTGGCAGGCGATCGAGGCGGCCTGCGCTGCGCACCTTTCCATCCTGCTCGATGGCGGCGACTATGCCCGCATCGTCAATCCCGAATTCGTGCGCTCGTTTCCGGGCGAGATGCTGCCCACGCTGAATGCGGAGCGCGACCGCTACGAACGCCATTTCGAGAAGCTGATCGCCGCGCTGCCGCTGCCGCCCGAGACCGATCGCTGGCTGTTCAAGGTCGCGCTGTTCGGCAGCCTGAACTGGTCGCAGACCTGGTATCGCAAGGGCCGTTATACGCCCGGTGACATCGCCGGTGCCTTCATCGGAATGCTGCGGCAAAAGGGAGCGTAATCCTGCCCCTCACCGGCTTGGTAAAAAGGCAGAAAAAGCCAGAAAAATGGCCAAACGGATCATCGCGCTGAAGCGCAGCATATGGTGCAATCAGGTGTGGTGGTTCAAATAGCCGATAAACAGGGACTCGGATAACGCCGGGCCGCGAGGAGAGGGTAGATTTATGCGCATTTCCTTTATGCGAAAGCTTGGCTTGGCATCCAGCCTGGCGCTGGCGGCAGGCGCCATTGCGGTGCCGGGCGCGATGGCGACGGTTACCGAGGCGATGCTGCGCTCCGTGCCGGGGGCTGAATGGCTGACCTATGGCGGCGACTATGCCGAGCAGCGCTTCTCCCCGCTCAAGCAGATCAACGAATACAACGTCGATCAGCTCGGCCTCGCCTGGTACGCGGACATGGATTCTGCACGCGGGCAGGAAGCAACCCCGCTGGTGCATGACGGCGTGCTCTATGTCACCACCGCGTGGTCTATGGTGAAGGCCTACGACGCCAAGACCGGCAAGCCGCTGTGGGCGTTCGATCCCAAGGTGCCGCGCTCCACGCTCTACCGCGCCTGCTGCGATGCCGTGAACCGCGGTGTCGCGCTCTATGGCGACAAGCTGTTCGTGGCAGCGCTCGATGGCCGCCTGCTGGCGCTCGACCAGAAGACCGGCAAGGTTCTCTGGGAAAAGGTGACGGTTCCGAACCAGACCGACTACACGATCACCGGCGCCCCGCGCATCGTGAAGGGCCGCGTGCTGATCGGCGCCGCAGGCTCCGAATACATGGCCCGCGGCTATATCGCCGCCTACGACACCGAAACGGGCAAGGAAGTCTGGCGCTTCAACACGGTGCCGGGCAACCCTGCCAAGGGCTTCGGCGCCGAAGGCATCAACAAGGCCGCTCACGAAGCTGCCGCAAAGACCTGGGGCAACAAGTGGTGGGAGCTCGGCGGTGGCGGCACCGTGTGGGATTCGATCACCTATGATCCCGAAACCAACCTCGTCCTCTTCGGCACCGGCAATGCCGAGCCGTGGAATCCCGCAGCCAACGGCCGCGCGGGCGACAGCCTCTACACCTCCTCGATTGTCGCGGTGAACGCCGATACCGGGCAATACGCCTGGCATTATCAGGAAACGCCGGAAGACCGCTGGGACTTCGATTCCGATCAGCAAATCACCGTGGCCGACATTGTCATCAATGGCGAGAAGCGCCACGTCGCGCTCCACGCGCCCAAGAACGGGCACGTCTACGTGCTCGATGTGAAGACCGGCAAGTTCCTCTCCGGCACGCCGTGGGTCCCGGTCAACTGGGCCACCGGTCTCGATCCGGAAACCGGCCGTCCGAACATCAATCCGGATGCGAAGTACGAGAAGACCGGCAAGGCCTTCGTCAGCCTGCCCGGCGCGGTGGGTGCGCACTCGTGGCAGCCGCAAAGCTACAGCCCGAAGACCGGCTACCTCTACATCCCGACCAACCTCGCCGGCTGGCCCTACCTCGCGGCCAAGGACTGGAAGCCGGGCGCCATTGGCTGGAAGATCGGCATGGATGGCTATGCCGTCTCGATGCCTGCCGATCTCAAGATCCAGGAAGGCGCCAAGGCGGCTACCAAGGGCCAACTCGTCGCGTGGGACGTCGCAAACCGGAAGGCGGCGTGGAAGATCGAACTCAAGGGTCCGTCGAACGGCGGCGTGCTTTCGACCGCGGGCAATCTTGTGTTCCAGGGCACCTCGAGCGGTGAATTCGTCGCCTATACCGCCGACAAGGGCGAGCAGCTGTGGTCGTTCCCGGCTCAGACCGGGATCATTGCCGCGCCGATGACCTACACCATCGACGGGGAACAGTATGTCGCCGTCCTCGCCGGGTGGGGCGGCGTCTGGGACGTCGCCACCGGCGTGCTGGCCAACAAGGGCGGCGCTGGGCGCAACATCAGCCGCCTCCTCGTGTTCAAGCTCGGCGCCAAAGGCGAATTGCCCGCACCGCCGCCGATGAACCAGATGGTGCTCGATCCGCCGCCGTTTACCGGCACGCAAGCGCAGGCCACGCATGGCGGGCAGCTCTATGGCCGCTATTGCGCGATGTGCCATGGCGACGCCGCCATTTCGGGCAGCCTCAACCCCGATCTGCGGCATTCGGGCGTGATTGCCTCAGCCGATGCGCTGAAGGCCATCGTGATCGGCGGCCAGTTGCACCAGATGGGCATGGTCTCGTTCAAGGCTGCGCTGAAGCCGGCTGATGCCGAGGACATCCGCATGTACATCATCAAGCGCGCCAACGAGGACAAGGCGCTCGCCAGCCGCTGAGGCAGGAGCCTTCCGACCGCAAACAAAGGGCGGGGACGCGTGGCCCCGCCCTTTTCTGCGTCTGTGGGCCGTGATCGCGTTCACCGGCGCGACAGCAATTGCGGGCTAGCCATCTGATGGTTTTCATCGACGAACAGCAACCTGCAACAATCGACAAGCCGGTTTTGCTTATGTAACTGACAAGGCATGGTATCCAACCTCAAC
>NZ_BJYR01000006.1 GCF_007991615.1 Novosphingobium sediminis
CTCTCCATGCCCTGAGTTATCCTCAGGGCTCGCACTGCCAACCAGATGGAGAGGTTCGCGCCGGATCAGTGCGCGATGATCTGCGACAACTGCGCAAACATCGCGAGACCGCCCATGACGATCAGAATCAGGAACATGGCAAGCACCGCAATGGTCCCGAGCCGGATATAGGTCCCGTAGGGCCCGTCGAACATCTCCGGGAGGACATGATGGTAGGGCTCGGCCAAATCCTCACCGCTGCGGATTGCGACCCGTGTCAGGGCATCCTTGCGGCTCGGCGGGCTCTGTATCCAGTCCGTCCTGTCTTCCCGCATCGGTTCCTGCAGGGCATCGAGCGGAGGTGCGACGGCGGAAAAGTCATATACGGTTCGTTCGTATATGGGTTTAGCAGCAACGGTTTTCGCCACCAGGCGGCGATAGGCTTGCGCCACCTCGCTTCTCGTGGCGACACCCAGCTTGGCACGGGCCAGCATGATACGCTGATCGACTGTGTGGTGGGAGATACCGAGGATGCGCGAGATCTCCTTCGAGGTCTTGTGCTCGATCAGCAGATCGAGCACGGCCCGCTGCTTGTCGGTCAGCGATCTCAGGATCACCTGACTATACTCCGCTTTGACTGAATCGGAACGCACTGCGCCATCCCCAGCTGCCATTGCCTGACCAGGCGAAACGGATGCCGGATCGTCCAGTCCCGATTGGGGCGGAGATGCGACAGTTTGATCCGACTTGCCCATTTTTACCTGTCATGACCCTGAAATAACCAAACCTGCGGTAAAAATGGAGGAATACCAGTTTGACCGCAAGAACAACCCAACAGCAACAGCAAGTCCCCAGAAATCCCAAGTGCCTGACATTGCGAAGCTCCGCAAAAAGTCATAGCGTTCCTAACATAGGTTAAATTCGTTATTAACCTGGGAGAAAGCAGATCATGAGGCCGCGGATGTTCGCACGACGAACCGGGAAGGTTCTGGCGACAAGCCGTGCGGCAATGGCACTCGTGTTCATGCTGGCACTTTCAATCGACCCTAGTACGCCCGGCAAAGGCGGCTTTGGCATTTATGTCGTGCTGTCAGCCTATCTGGTCGGCGCCGCTGTCATGATCATGATCGCATGGCGCAGTTGGTGGTGGGAGTTCCGCCTCGCGCCATGGGTCCACGCCATCGACACATTCGCCTTTGTCCTGGCTGTCTATTTCTCGGAAGCAGGCAAGGCAGATTTCAACAGTCCGTTCATGGCGCTCACGGCATTTCTGCTCATCAGTGCCACCTTGCGCTGGGGCTGGTTCGCGGTGGCGTGGACTTCCGTCACGCTCGTAACGGTGAACGTGATTATCGGCGCAGGCCTCTTTGCCTTCGGACTCCCCATCGACCCTTATCGCTATGGTCGGCGGCTGATGTACCTCGGGGTGCTGTCGCTCATGATGGTGTGGCTGAGCGGCGAACAGAGGGGGCCGCGCTCCGCCCCGATGCCGCGCACGCCGGGTACGCCGGGCGAGCGGCGCAACGCGATCCTCGTCGACACGCTGACATTTGCGCGCGTTGCCCTTCAAGCGCGAGGCGCGGCCATAGCGGTGCCGCACGGCGAGGAGCCGTGGACCGAATTGCTGCGCGATTCAGGCTACGCGGTGATCGTCGACCGACTGGGGCCCGAAGCACTCGACGGCAGCTTTGGGGAGCCGGATCGTGCCGCCTTGATCGATCTTGCACGGGGGCGCCGGATCACCAGTCGCGCCAGTTCCTATCCGCTGGCCCTTTCCGGCCCTATCAACGCACCACTCGCCGAACACTGCGGGATCAACGAAGCAATGATCGTCACGTTCGAGACAGCGGCCGGCCCCGGGCAGTTGCTGATCTGGGGCATTCCGGACATGTGCGTGGACGATTTGCCTCTGGTTGAGACGATCGGGCGCCACCTCAGCACCGAACTTGACCGCGAAGACCTGGCCGAACTGGCGCAGGCCGCATCGGCCGCAGCGCTGCGCGATGCTCTGGCACGCGACCTCCATGACAGCGTGGCCCAGTTCCTCGCCGGTACCTTGTTCCGGCTTGAGGCGCTGTCACGCTGGATTCGCGAGGGCCATGATCCGACGGCCGAGATAAACGACCTCAAGACCGCCCTGCGCAGAGAGCAGGGCGAACTGCGCGCGATGATCCAACGGCTCCGGCGCGGCGAAGAAGGCGACCGGCGCACCGACCTCGTCGAGGAAATGGAGACGCTGCTTGGCGAAATGAGCCAGCATTGGCACATCGCGGTTCGGCTGGACGCGCAAGTGCGGCCGATGCCGGTCTCGATCGGCCTTGCCCACGAATTGCGGCAGGTCCTGCGCGAGGCTGTCGCCAATGCGGCACGCCACGGCTGCTGCCGCGAGGTGGTGGTGTCGGTCAGCACCGGCGGGCCCGGTCTGACGCTGCGGATCGCTGACGATGGCGAAGGCTTCCCTGCGGACAGCCCCCCGCCCCGCCCGCGCTCGATCAGCGAACGGGTCGAAGCTCTGGGCGGAACCCTTTCCATCTGCCATAACCACCCGGGGGCCTTGCTCGAAATCGCCCTGCCCAATAGGATTGCCTGATGATACCCGTTCTTGTTGCAGATGATCATGGCTTCATTCGTGCCGGCGTCGAAGCCGTGCTGCGTGGGAGCCGCTTTCAGGTCGTTGCCGGCACTGCCAGCGGCGAAGAAACGCTGGCCGCCATTGCAACGCATGATCCCGCAATCGTTCTGCTTGATATCAACATGCCCGGCATGAACGGTGTGCAGGCACTCGAAGCGCTGCGCTCGAAGGGGGACAAGCGCGCGGTGGTGCTGCTCACAGCGGGGATCAATGATCGTCAGCTGCTAGCCGTGATGCGTGCAGGTGTCGAAGGCATCGTGCACAAGGACGGTGCCGAGGGCGGTCTGGTCGACGTGCTGGAGAAAGTTCATTCCGGCGGGAAAGCCATCGATTCCGCGCTCCTCCAGCGCGCTCTCGACTTGTCGCTGAGCGCCGATAACGGCGGTCCGCTCGAGCGGCTGAATCAGCGCGAGCGGCGCATTGCGCGGCTAGTCGCGCGCGGGATGCGCAATCGCGATATCGGCACGGAGCTCGGCATCGGCGAAGGGACTGTGAAAGTCTATCTCCATGCGATGTACCAGAAGCTGGGCATCGAAAACCGCACCGAGCTTGCGCTGCTCGCGGTGAACGATCCGGGCGAGTAAGACCGCGCCCGGACTGCTTCACGCCGGTTCGAGCACCACAGTAGCGGCGGCCGTGTTGCTGATCGGCACATGGTAGTTGCGCATCACCATGGCCAACGGCGCATCCCCGAGGGCGCCGCGCGCGGCGATCCAGTTGAGGATTTCGACACCTTGCGTGCCGGCCAGTTCGGCCACCTCTTCGGCTGAATGCCGGGTCAGCGCCGCAGGATCGTCAGCCAGATGGTCAAGGCAGAAGCGGTCGTACTCCGGGTTCATGAACCCGGCGCGGGCACCTTCCAGCTGGTGTGAGAGGCCGCCAGTCCCCATCACTACGATCCGCTCATCACCCTTCCAGCTGCGCAGCGCCCGGCCCACCGCCTGCCCCAGCGCAAAGCAGCGCCGCGGCGATGGCAGCGGGAACTGCACCGTGTTGATCGCGATCGGCACGAGCTTGACCGGCCAGGCCTCGGCATCCGGCCAGGCCAGCTCGAAGGGGATCGACAGCGCATGATCGACCATCATCTTCTGGCACGTGGTGATATCGAACTCGGCCTCGACCAGCGTCTCGATCACGTGCCACGAAAGGTTCGGGTGGCCCTCAAAGCTCTTGTAGACAGGCAGGCCCCAGCCCTCGTCGGCATTGTCATAACGCGCCGCTGCACCCACCGCGAACGTGGGCATTGCATCGAGGAAGAAGTTGAGCCCGTGATCGTTGTAGAAAACCACCGCGACATCGGGCGAGACATCGCCCAGCCATTGCCGCACGGATGGAAAGCCGTCGAAGAACGGTGACCAATACTCCGCCTGCTGATCCCCGCGCTGGATCGCGCCGCCGATGGCAGGAACGTGGCTGGTGAAATAGCCGCCAACGATCTGAGCCATCATGCATTCTCCCTGTGCTGGGCGGTGCCGGAAGCGCGCTGACCGAGGTGCAATCCGCCAAGATCGGCATCAACCCCGGCCCGTGCAGCGACAAGCATCGCCTTGAAATCAGCCACGCTGCGCCCGGTCTGGAGCGCCCCGAGATCCTGAACGTTGAGCCCGAGAATGCCGGCCAGCTTGGCGAGGTAGTAGACGTTGCCACCCGCATCGAGCATCGCCAGCACGTCGCGCGCGGCAACGGCGGCGCGCTGTTCTTCGGTCAGTCCATACTTGCGGCAGTAGGCTTCCTCGTCCGACACAAAGGCGGCCCGGTTGGCGGCATCGTTGAAGGAGTAGCACATCGCGTTGAGTTCAAATCCGCGCATCGCGAGATCGCCATCGAACAGCGCAGTTCCAGGAATCGCGCGGCGCAGCGACCGGGGATCGGCGCTGGAGCCAGCAGTGCAATCGGACTGGGCGCTGGATGATGGCGACATGGGCACTGCTCTCGGAGAAACGCCGGGAAACCCCGGCATCTCGGCCTAACAAGACCGGTGCGGCGAGGAATTGACCGAGGTCAATCCTCGAGCTGCGAATATGAAACGCAGCGGGATAGGCACTGTTACGTAACAAACAATGCGGATTGCGGACGTGTCGCCGCCGCGCCAAATCCCCTGCCATGGCCTTGTCCAACGCCGAGCGGCAGCGCCGCTACCGCCAGAAGCTGAAACTGCGCGCATCGCCTGACGGCGTAGGCGAGCAGGCGCGCATCGCAGTTGAACGCGCGGTGCAGGCGCTCTGGACGTTCCATCAGCGGCCGGGACCGGGCGGAATCGACTGGTCCGCGATCGACTGCTGCACAACGCTCGCCCAATATCGATCCGAACTGGAGCGTAGTCCGGGCAACCTGATCCAGGCCGCGCGGGCTTTCCTTCCGGATTTTACCGGCCTTACCCCCGAAGAAGCACGCGCTATCCGCGCCGTGATCGACATTTCGGACGCTCTGCGGCTCGCCCCGCCGCGGCCTTGACAGCCACGCCCGCAACCGCGCGGCCATCCTGAACGACATCGAAAGCGACGCTATTCCCTATAGTTAGCGCGGGGTTAATGGTGTTTCTTGTCAGCCGGACAACTTTCGGAGGCCAGTCAAGGCCATGCCAATCCGGTTCCGGCTTCGAATCTTTCGGATTGTCTCCTGAGCAGGCGCGGTAGAACTATAACAGATCTGCATTAATCGAGTCCGGCGCCATTGCAGATGCGTGCGCGCTTGATAGCATAGTTCTGATAGGTTAGCCGCCGAGTGTCAGGGGAATTATGAGCGTCGACCGTCAATTCATGCGACTTTTTGCGGCGCGCTATCGCAGCGGTCTCATTCTGGTCGCCATCGCCAGCGTGATGCTCAACGTGCTGGTCTTCGCCGGCTCGGCTTACATGCTTCTCGTATATGATTCCGTTTTACCGAGCCGCAGCGTGCCGACCCTGATCGGTCTGTTCGGGATGCTCCTGCTGGTCTACGCGTTCCAGTCAGTGTTCGAGGCGATCCGCGGCGAAGCGTTGCTCGGCATCGCCAACGGCGTGCACGATGATCTGTTCGAAGCTGTGCACTATGCCACCGTCACTCGCCCGTTGCGCGCAGGTGCGGACAAGGGTGACGGGCTGCAGTTCACCCGCGATCTCGATTCCATCCATACGTTCCTCGCCGGGCAGGGCCCGGTTGCGCTGATCGACCTGCCGTGGGTCATCACGTTCATGATCGTCCTGTTCGCCTTGCATTGGTGGCTGGGAGTCACAGCGCTCGTCGGTGTCTTTGTCATGGCCGGCATCGCAATCGTCTCCAATCGCCGAACCCAGGCTGGATCGCGCGAACTGGCGACCATTACCGGGCGCCGCTCCGCCGCAGCGCTTTCGGAAATCCGTTTCGCCGAAAGCGCGCTGGCGATGGGCATGCAGGAGCGACTGGTGGCGCGCACGGCAAGCTGGGAAACCGGCTTTATCGAAGCGCAGTCCTACCTTTCGCGCACCGTCACGCGGCTGGGCGGCGCGAGCAAGGCGTTCCGCATGCTGCTGCAATCGCTGATCCTTTCGGTCGGTGCGCTGCTGGTGATCGACGGAAAGGCGAGCGGCGGCGTGATTCTGGCGTCCTCGGTTCTCTCCGGACGGGCGCTGGCTCCGGTCGATCAGGCGATCGCCACATGGAAGAGCTTCGTCGCCGCGCGCGCCGGTTGGGGCCGCATTGCGCAGGCAGTTGCCACCTTCCGCAAGCCGCCCGCGCGCGGTGTCACTCTGGAACGGCCTTCGGGCGAGCTTTCGGTGCGGGATATCTGGGTCGCACCTCCGGGCACGCAGCGCTTCACGCTGTCAGGCGTCTCCTTCTCGCTGACGCCGGGCCAGGTGCTGGCGGTGATCGGGCCGAGCGCGGCGGGCAAGACCACGCTGGTGCGCGCAATCCTCGGCATCTGGCGGCCGAACCGCGGCGAAGTTCGGCTCGATGGAGCGACGCTTGACCAGTGGGACCCGGAAACGCTGGGCAGCTATTTCGGCTACGTCCCGCAAACAGTTGATCTGGTGGACGGCACCATCGGCCAGAACATCGCCCGCTTCGATCCCGAGGCAACGTCCGGGGGCATAATGGCCGCAGCCAAGGCAGCGGGCATGCACGATGTCATCCTCGCTCTGCCCGATGGCTATGAGACGCCGGTCTCGGCGGGCGCGGTGGAGCTTTCCGCCGGCCAGCGCCAGCGCGTCGGCCTCGCCCGCGCACTCTATGGCGATCCGTTCCTCCTCGTGCTCGATGAGGCCAATTCCAATCTCGACGCGGCTGGCGATGCCGCGCTGGCCAATGCGATCGCCGGCATGCGCGCCCGCGGCGGGATCGTCATCATGATCACCCACCGGCCCGCCACACTGGGCCCGGCAACCCATCTCGCGGTGATCAACTCGGGGCGGCTCGCCGATTTCGGCCCGCGTGACGAGGTGTTGCAGCGCATGAAGGCGCAGAATGAGCCGCCACACCAGGTGCCCGATGGCGCCGCAGGGGGTGAGAGCAAATCGGCCAAGGAAGCCACGGAATGAACATGCCGAGCACCATTGCCGATCCGGCACGCCAGTTGCTGCCGGTGTTCGGCGAGGAAGGCGCGGAGAAGGCCCAGTCGCCGGCGCTGCTCAAGCGGCTGCTCTATGCGATTGGCGGCCTGCTGCTGGTGCTGTTTCTGCTCGCTGCGCTGGTTCCGATGGGCGGCGCGGTGATCGGCGGCGGCTCGGTCGGCGTTGAATCGCGGGTGAAGCGCATTGCGCACCCCTCCGGCGGCGTCATCAAGGCGATCTACGTGCGCAACGGCGAGCATGTCACGCAGGGGCAACTGCTGATGCGGCTCGACGACCGGGTAACCGGTGCCGACGCTACCTATTCAAACCTCACGGTCGAGCAGTTACTGGCGCAGAAAGCCCGGCTCGAGGCCGAGCGGCTCGGTTCCGGCAAGCTCATCTTCCCGCCCGATCTGCTGAACTCGCGCAATGCCAGTGCAGTCAAGGCGATGTCCGACGAAGTGCGACTGTTCAGCATCCGCCAGACCGAGGAGGCAGGCCTGCGTGCGCAGCTTGCAGCGCGGGTGCAGCAGTACAACGAGGAAATCCGTGGCCTTGAATCGCAGATTGCCGCACTCAAACAGCAGCGCAAGCTGATCGAACCCGAGCGGCAGGGCGTGAAGGACCTGTGGGACAAGCAACTCGTCACGATCAACCGCCTGAACCAGCTTGAGCGCACCGCCGTTGACCTCGATGGCAATGTCGGCTCGCTCCAGGCACAGATCGCGCAGGCCCGCGCCCGCATTACCGAGGCGCAGGAGCAGTCGATCCAGCTTGCGCAGACACGGCGGGTGCAGGCGGGGACCGAACTTGCGCAGGTCAACACCGCGCTCAACCAGCAGCAGTTGCGCAGCGTGGCAGCATCCGATCAACAGGACCGCAGCGAAATCCGCTCGCCTTACAGCGGAGTGATCGAGAAGATCGCATTTGCCGCGATCGGCGACGTGGTCCGCCCGGCAGAGCCGATCATGGAAATCGTGCCCGACCGCGATACCTTCGTGGTTGAAGCCATGATCAGCCCCACCGACATCGACCAGACCATGAAAGGGCAGACCGCGCGGGTCCGCTTCACTTCATTCAACCGGCCGACCACGCCGGAAATCCTCGGCAAGGTGACGTATGTGGCCACCGACCGGACCGAGAACCCGGAATCCCGCCAAGCGTACTACATGGTGCGGATCGAAGTGGATCAGGCTGCGGTAAAAAAGGAGGGCCTCGCGCTGCGCAGCGGAATGCCCGCCGAAGTCTACATCGAAACCGGCAATCGCTCGATGCTGTCCTACCTCACAAAGCCGTTCATGGACCAGTTCATGCGCGCCTTCCGCGATAACTGAGCGGCATGGCCATGCCCCCTGCACTTCCCCTGCGTGCCGCCTTGCTGGCAGCTTGTGCCGCTTGCGGCGGATTGGCGACGGCCAGTGCTCGGGATTTGCCACAATCTGCCGCCATGCAAGGCCCGCCCGATAGCGCCGCGCAGGCGGGGACGTATGGCGCCGACGATCCTGAAAGTGGCCGCGATCCGGGCGATATCCGCGGCGATGCGGCAGGCAATGCCGAAGATGCCGCGGCTGCAGACTTAGACCGCATCGCGTTTCGCCCGGAACTGCCGCCGGAAACCCCGGCCGATGTGGCAGAGCGCGCTGCGTCTGGGTTGCCAGTTACATCGCTCACCGATGCCTTGCAGCTTGCCTACTGGACAGCACCCTCGCTGCTCGCCCAGCGCTCGACGGTGAGAAGCTACGACTACCGCGTCGCGCAGGCCCGGGCAAACTACGGCCCCAAGCTCAACTACAGCCTTGCCACGACCTTCGAGAGCGATCGGTTCGAACAGCGGCGCGGCCTGCCGGTCGCGCTGTCTGGCTGGACCACGTCGGCCTCCGCCATCCTGACGCAGCCACTGTTCACCTTCGGCCGCAATGCCTCGCAGGAGCGCAACTCCGCAGCGCAGCTCGAATTTCAGCGACAGGTCCTGCGCTCGTCGGAACAGCAGGCCTTGCTCGATGCGATCACCAGCTACATCGGCGTGCTGCGCGATCGGGCCGCAGTGCTCATCGCGAAGGACAACCTAGCCGCCCTCCAACGCCAGTTGAACGACAACAAGGCGCGGCTTGCGGTGCGCGAAGTAACCGCGACAGACGTGCAGCAGATCTCCACCCGCGTCTCGTTGGGGCAAGCGCAGGTCTATGCAGCACAGCGCGATGCCGCCTCCAGCGAGGCGGGCTTCCTGCGCATGGTCGGCGTGCCGGCGGGCGATCTCGTGCCGCCGAACCCGCTCCAGTTGCCGGTGCGGCAACTCGAAGAAGCTTATGCCTATTCGGAGATGCACAGCCCCGTACTCCTCGCAGCCCAGGCACGCGAAAAGGTCTCGCGGGCCAGCGTGGCCGCGGCCAAGGCCGATCTCATGCCGCGCATCGATTTCCAGGGCAGCGCCAGCTACGGATCGCAAAGCGCCTACAGCGACGATCTGCGGCAGCGCGGCCTGCGCGGGCAGTTCATTATTTCCGGGCCGATCTTCGAAAGCGGGCTGCGCCGAGCACGCGTGAGCGAAGCGATGGCAGCGAACGACGCCGACTGGCGCCTGCTCGATGCATCCCTGCGCGAGAACCGCGCCACGCTAGCCGCGTTTTGGAACGATTGGCAGGCACAGCAGGCGGCAATCGCAAGCTACCGGACTGCCGAGGAATCGGCGCGCAAGGCTTATGAAGGGGCCGTGCTCCAGCAGCGCGCTGGCCTCATCACCACGCTCGATGTGCTCGATCTCGCGCGGGAACTGCTGGTGGCGCGGAGCAATTCCAACACCGCCGTCGCCAACGCCTATATCGCGAAGGCACGCGTGCTCGCCGCCGCGGGCGCGCTGGAGCAGAGCTGGCTGATGCCCGATGCAGCCCGCTATGAAGCGGACCGGCACCTCGGTAAGGTGCGGCATAACGGCGATGTGCCGATCTATACGCCGGTCCTGCGCGCCATCGAGAACGCTGGCGCCATCGGCGGTACGGCCACGCGTCCGGTGCGCGATCCGGCCGGCGCGCGCACGGCGGCGCCGATCGTGATCCTGCCGGCCGACAAACTGGTGGACCCCGCCCCCTCGCCCGCCGATACACCGAAGGCACCTTGAACTTCCCGTGAGGGACGCTGGCCGGAAAATAATTCTCGCAAGTATCGGGTGGCAGGAGTAGCGGCGCGCCAATGGACCGAAACACGACTCAGGATGGCGTGCCACCAGACGGCACGGCCACGAACGAAAGCCCTGTTTCCGGAACCGAAGCGGCTGCGGCAGCTTCCGAGTCCCACGAGGAAGGGCACGGTCACGAAAAGGAAGGCCTTGCCACCTTGGCCGTCGGCGCGATCGGCGTGGTCTTCGGCGATATCGGCACCTCGCCGCTCTATTCGTTCAAGGAAACCTTCGTCGGCCATCACCTGATGAAGGTCGACCAGCTCCACGTGTTCGGCGTGCTGAGCATCGTGTTCTGGACGATGATCGTCATCGTCACGGTGAAGTACCTCTTCCTCGTGTTGCGCGCAGACAACAAGGGTGAAGGCGGGAGCCTCGCGCTGCTCGCGCTGGTGAGCCGCTGCATGTCAGACCGGCGGTGGACCTATGTGATGTCCGTCTTCGGCCTCACCGCGACCGCGCTATTCTTCGGCGATGCCATGATTACCCCCGCCGTCTCGGTGCTCTCGGCGGTCGAAGGCTTGACGGTCGTCCATCCGGGTTTCGAACGATTCGTGCTGCCGATTTCCATCGCGATCCTGATCGGCCTGTTCGCGATCCAGTCGCGCGGGACGGCGGCGATGGGCAAGCTGTTCGGCCCGGTGATGATGTTCTACTTCCTCACCATCGCCATTCTGGGCGTGATCGGCATCATGGAAACGCCGGGCATCCTCTGGGCGCTCAACCCGCTCCACGCGCTGCGCTTCTTTGCGGATGATCCGCTGATGGCCTACCTCGCACTGGGTTCGATCGTGCTGGCGGTGACGGGCGCCGAGGCACTTTATGCCGATATGGGCCACTTCGGCCGCCCTGCGATCATGGCGGCATGGTTGTGCCTCGCGTTCCCCTGCCTGCTGCTGAACTATCTCGGTCAGGCAGCGATGATGATGCACCGCCCGGAAACCGTGGCGAATCCGTTCTTCATGCTCGCCCCCGATGCACTGCGCCTGCCGCTGGTTCTGCTGGCGACCGCCGCGACCGTGATCGCCAGCCAGGCGGTGATCTCGGGCGCGTTTTCGGTCTCGCAGCAGGCGGTGCAACTCGGATATCTCCCGCGCATCCGCATCCGCCACACGAGCGCGAGCGCCGCGGGGCAAATCTATGTGCCGATGATCAACTGGACGCTGCTGGGGCTGGTGGTGATGCTCGTGCTCGGCTTCCGCACGTCGGGCAACCTCGCCTCGGCCTACGGTATCGCCAACACCGGCACGATGTTCATCACCTCCTGCATGTTCGGTGTGCTGGCATTCCAGGTCTGGAAATGGCCCGCGCCGATTGCCGGGTTCTTCACCTGCCTGTTCCTGCTGGTCGACGGGGCCTATTTCACCTCGAACATGACCAAGATCCCCGATGGTGGCTGGTTCCCGCTGCTTGGGGCGAGCATCACGTTCACGATCTTGAGCACATGGTCTTCGGGCCGCCGCATCATGCGCGACCGGCTCGCAGAGGATTCGATGCCGTTCGACATTTTCCTCGGCTCGGTCTGCCAGAAGGTGCGGCGCGTAGCGGGCACGTCGGTGTTCCTCGCCTCAAACGCGGAAGGCATTCCGCCAGCGCTGCTGCACAACCTCAAGCACAACCACATCCTGCATGATCGCGTGGTCGTGCTGACTGTCGAGACGCAGAACGTGCCGCACGTGCCGCCTGAAAAGCGCCGCGAGGTCGAAGACCTCGGTCACGGGTTCTACCGCATGATCATCCGCATCGGCTTCATGGATGAAGCCAACGTTCCTGCCGAACTGGGAGCAGAGACGCGGGCAGGCGGGCCGTTCAAGCCGATGGAGACGAGCTACTTCCTCGCCCGCCAGACGCTGATTGCCTCGAAGCGGCCCGGCATGGCGATCTGGCGCGAGAAGCTCTTTGCGTGGATGGTGCGCAACGCGGAAAGCGCCATGGTGTTCTTCCGCCTGCCGACCAATCGCGTGATCGAACTCGGCAGCCAGCTGGAAATCTAGGGCCGCAGTTCCACGACCTGATCCGCCAGCCGCGCAACGTCGCCGCGGTCATGGCTCACCAGCAGGATCGGAAGTGCAAGCTCGGCCCGGATGCGCTCGATCACCGCGATGATTGCCTCGCGCCGTGCGTCGTCGAGCGCCGTGAGCGGCTCATCCATCAGCAGGAAACGCGGGCCAGAAAGGAGCGCGCGGCCGATCGCGACACGCTGGGCTTCACCACCGGACAACGTGCGCGGGCGGCGGTCCAGCAGCGGCGCGATATCGAGGAACGCCGCTGCTTCCTCGAGTCCCATGAAGCGTCGCTCAGGCGGCGCGAGCCGGTAACCATAGAGTAGGTTATCCCGCACGCGGCGATGGGGAAACAGGCGCAGGTCCTGGAACACCATGCCGCAGGCGCGATGTTCGGGCGCAAGGTTGGTGCCGGCTGCGCTGTCGTACAGCATTGCACCGCCAACCACGATCCGGCCGGAAACCGGCTTCAGCAGGCCCGCAACCGCCTCAAGCACGCTCGACTTGCCCGCGCCGGACGGTCCGACCAGCGCGGTGACGCCGGCGGGCGCGGTGAAGCGGCAGGCAATCGACCGCTCGCCGCGCCGCAGGGTTACGTCGATGTCAAAGGACATGGCCGCCTCTGCCGTTGCCCGAAGCCCGGGTCAGCGCCTCCGATGCAACCAGCGCCGCGAGCGATAGCAGCACGGCCATCAGCGCCAGCCGCCAGACCGCGCTGTCGCCGCCGGGCAATTGCAACGCGGCGTAGATCGCGAGCGGCAAGGTCCGCGTTTCCTCCGGAATATTGGAGACGAACGTTATCGTCGCGCCGAACTCACCCAGCGAGCGCGCAAAGCCGAGCACCGCGCCTGCCAGCACGCCGGGCGCGGCAAGCGGTAGCGTGATCGTCGCAAACGTGTGCCAGCGCCCTGCCCCCAAAGTGCGCGCGGCCTGTTCGAACCGGGGATCGACCGCTTCAAGGCTGAGCCGGATCGCGCGCACCATCAACGGCAGCGCCATGACCGCCGCAGCGATGGCCGCACCTGTCCAGCGAAACAGCACGCTCACGCCGAACACGGCGAGCAGCCGTCCGCCCGGCCCTTCCGGAGCAAACGCGATCAGCAGCAGCCAGCCGATCACCACTGGCGGCAACACAAGCGGCAAATGGACGAGTCCGTCGAGCAGTATCTTGCCCGGAAACCGCAACCGCGCGAGCATCCAGGCGAGGAGGAACGCCACCGGCAGCGCGCCGACAATCGCCGCGAGGCTCACCTGCAGCGAGAGCACGACGATGCCCCATTCCTCGGCGGTCAATCCCATCACCGGTTGGTCTGCTCAGCGCGTGCCAAAGCCATAGCGGCGGAAGATCCCTTTGCCCTCAGCCGAAATCAGATAGCGGCGGAAGGCCTCGGCTTCCGGGTTGGCCGAAGCGGCAAGGCGGGCAAGCGGGTAGACGATCGGCGAATGGGTCGCCGCCGGGATCCAGCCCGCCACGCGCACCGAACTCTCTGCGCTTGCATCGGTGGCATAGACAATGCCGAGCGGCGCCGCACCGCGTGCCACTAGCGCCAGAGCGGCGCGCACGTTTTCCGCCCGCGCCAGGCTGCCTTCGACGCTCGGCCAGACCTTGAGCTTGGTCAGCGCTTCCTTCGCATAGCGTCCGGCAGGAACGGCATCGGGATCGGCAAGCGCAAGCCGACCGCCGCCGAGCGAGGCGGCGAGCGGAAAGCCCGGTCGCACCGCGAGGCTGACGCTGCTTTTGACCGGCGCGACAATGACGAGGCGGTTGGTCAGCAGATCGGCCCGCGTCGAGGAGACGATGAGATTGCGCGCCGCGATATAGTCCATCCACTCCTGATCGGCGGAAAAGAACAGATCGGCCGGGGCCTTCGCCGCAATCTGGCGGGCAAGTGCCGAAGATGCCGCAAAGGACAGGACCGGGCGCGGGTGACCTTTCCTCGCCCAGCCGTCAGCCGCGGCGGTCAGCGCTTCCTGCAGGCTGGAGGCTGCCAGCACGAGCGGACCGCGCGCCTGCGCGTGGACCGGAGCAGCCAGCGCGGTCAGCAGCAGCAGGCAAAAAGCAAGGCCTTGGCGAAGGCGGCGCAGCAGATTGGGCAAGGAGAACTCCAGCAAGCTATATCCCGGGGTATACAACCTCTCACCAAATTGCCTAGAGCGAATTCGGGGCCTATGCTCTGCGGCGATTGGCGATTTTCTGCGCTGTCACACCCGTTTCACCGTTTCAGCCAAAGGCTCGCCGATGCTTCGTTTCCGCCATGTCCTTACCCGCCCGTTGATCGCGATGTCCGCACTCGCAGCGCTCGCTGCATCGTCGGCAGCAGCCCAGGCCGATGCAGGATCGATCTGGCATGAGGCAGGAACGGTGGCGCCTGTCGATGCCACGCGCGAACCGGTCTATGGCCAGCCCGCCAGCGATTTCAGCGTCATCGTCTGGCTCGATCCGGAATGCCCCTACTGCAAGATGCTGGGCCGCACACCCGAGAAGGTCGTTGATGCGAGCGGAGGCCGGGTGAACCTTGCGGTCCGGCTGCTCCCCCTGCCGATGCACGGCCGGGCAGCGTTCGTTGCCGCAGCCACGGCCATCTGCGTCAGCCGGCAGGCCCCCGCGGCGGGTTACTACCGCTTCCTCGATCGATACATGGAACTGACCGGGACCAACGGCGCCGGCTTGCCTGCCACCGCTGGAACCAGCGTGGAAGCGCTGGCGCGCGAGGCGGGTGTGAAGGATATGGCCGCGCTCGATACCTGCGTACATTCGCAGGATACGATCCAGTTGCTCGGGCAGGAATTCAACGCCGCGACCGCCGCTGGCGTGACTGGCACGCCCGCCATCGTGGTGCGCGACAATCGCACGGGCGCGATCGCCATGACCGAGGGCGCGATCCCCGCAAGCGAGATCAACGGCGTGATCCGCACACTCGGTGCAAAGGGCGCGGATTGAAAAACGGCGGCGGAAGCCGGAGCCACCGCCGCCAGGAAGAGGGAGGTAACGCTCACCTGCACAGCAGGGAAGTGATGGCCCAACCCTAGTTCAGTATGGTAAATATTTGATGAAGCGCTGGCGACTGAGCCGCCTTCAGGGGCCTGTCTCGTCCAGAGCGGCCTCACTTGCTTCTTCCGGCCCGCACCTCGCAGCTCCCCGAGTCATGGGCACGGATTGTGGTGCAGGAGGACAGCACATCTTCCACCAACAGAACCGGCGCAGCACCCCAATGGCTGGAGGCGTTTGCTTATGTTGCGGAAAGGTGCGTTTTCGGCCAAGTTTCGATGCGAAGCAGCGCCGATGATGGGGTAACAAGGTGCGCGTGTTGGGAATGGATATGTCACTGGCCGCGCACGGTCTCCGCCTCGCCTCGTGCGGATGGTGCGGCATGCTGCGCAGGGCGCGATGATCGGTGGCCGATTCCGGCAATTCCTTTACGTTTCGCATGGATAGTGCCGGGAATGCGGACATCGACAGAGCCCATCCTCAGCCCATGCCAAGCGCCGCAATGACCGCCGATCCGTCTACGTCGCTCATGGCGATCCTGCGCCGCGAAGCCGCGATGCCCGAGGAAGCGCTGGCGCGCGCGCGGCTCGTTGAGGCCGAAACCGGCGAGACGCTCGACAAGATCGTCACCCGGCTCGGCCTGATCTCCGAGGACGCGCTGGCTGGCGCCCTCGCCCGCACACTCGAACTGCCATTGGTCGAAGCTGCCGATTTCCCGGCGGAAACTGCAACCGTTCCCGAGGTTTCAGCCCCGTTCCTGCGCGACCGCAGAGCCTTGCCGCTCCGCATTGATGGCGCGGTTGTGGTGGTCGCGATGGCCAACCCGCTCGACCGGGAGGCGGTGGAAGGCATTGCCTTTGCCACCGGGCGGCGGGTGGAACGCTGCGTGGCGCGCGGCGGCGATATCGATGCGGCGATTGACCGGCTCTATCGGACAGATGCCGCGATCGAAGTGGAGGACGAAGTCGACGAGGGCGATCTCGAGCGACTGAAGGACCTTGTGAGCGATGCGCCGGTTATCCGCGCCGTCAACCGCCTGATCGCCGATGCGGTTGATGCCCGCGCCTCCGACATCCATCTCGAACCGACTGAAGACCGGCTCGCCGTGCGCTTTCGCATCGATGGCCTGCTGCGCGACATGCTGTCGAAGCCGCCCGCGATGCGCGCGCCGGTGGTCAGCCGCATCAAGGTCATGGCAGGCCTTAACATCGCCGAGCGCCGCTTGCCGCAGGATGGGCGCCTGCGCCTGACGGTCCGCGGGCACGAGATCGACCTGCGCGTCGCGACAGCGCCCTCGATCCACGGGGAAAGCGTCGTCATGCGCATCCTCGACCGGGCAAACCTTGCTCTCGATCCCAAGTCTCTCGGTTTCGATGCTGATCTCGAAGCACAATTCCTCGGCGCGTTGGCCCAGCCGCACGGCATCATCCTCGTCACGGGGCCAACCGGCTCGGGCAAGACGACCACGCTCTACGCCGCACTCGCCCATCTCAACGCGCCCGAGCGCAAACTGATGACGATCGAGGACCCGATCGAATACCGGCTCTCCGGCGTCGTGCAGAGCCAGGTCAATCCCGCCATTGGCTACAGCTTTTCCTCCGCGCTGCGCTCGTTCCTGCGGCAGGATCCGGATGTGATGATGGTCGGCGAAATCCGCGATGCCGAGACCGCGCAGATCGCGGTGCAGGCCGCGCTCACCGGCCACATGATCCTCTCGACACTCCACACCAACACTGCGGCGGGCGCGGTCACCCGCCTGCTCGACATGGGGGTGGAGCCGTTTCTGCTCTCATCGGTGCTGACGGGCGTCCTTGCGCAGCGACTTGTGCGGCGGCTTTGCCCCCATTGCCGCGAGCCTTATGCGGCGGATCCGGCGCTGATCGAACGGCTCGGCATCTCTGCTGCGCCGGATGAGACCCCGGTGTTCTATCGTCCGATTGGCTGCCCGAGTTGCAAGGGTTCAGGCTATTCCGGCCGCATGGCGGTGTTCGAATTCATCAGGATCGACCGCGACATGGCCGGGCTGATCCTGCACCGGGCCGATACGCGTGCGATCGCCGCTGCAGCCGCCGCTGCGGGCTATAGCACCTTGCGCGCAGACGGCATCGCGAAGGCCCGGGCTGGCCTCACCGCGCTCGAAGAAGTGCTGCGCGTCGCGAGCGAGGACTGAGCGGGTGGCGACCTTCCAGTACCGGGCGCTTGCCGCCAGCGGCGCTGCCGTTTCCGGCCAGATCGAAGCTGCAAGCCGCGATGATGCGATAGCGGCCATGCGCAAATCGGGCATGCGCCCGATCGAGATTGCCCAGCCGAAACCGGGCGCAACCGCCTCCCGGCAGCGGCGCGGGAAGACACCGTCCCGCCTCGTTACCAATGTCTTTGCCGAACTCGGCGTGCTGCTGCAGGCGGGTCTGCCATTGGACCGCGCGCTTGGTATCGCGGTCGAAAACATCACCCATCCGGGCCTCCGCCTCCGTCTTGCCGAAGTTCTGGTGGCGGTGCGCGAAGGCAAGCCGCTCTCCGCCGCGCTCGCTGCGCATCCCGATCTCTTCCCCAGCCTGGCGCCCGCGATGACCGAAGCGGGCGAGGCCAACGGCAAGCTCGGTGAGGCGCTGACGCGGCTTGCGCAGATGCTGGAGCAAGCGAATGAGCAGCGCCGCCAGATCGCCTCGGCGATGACTTATCCCGCGGTGCTGGCGGTGATCGCGCTCGGCGTGATCCTCCTCATGCTGCTGTTCGTGGTGCCGCAGTTCGAGGGGCTGTTCGCCTCCGCCCCGCCGGGCAAGCTCCCCGCCGCCTCGCTTCTCGTCATGGGCGCGAGCCAGTTCGTCCGCGCGCAAGGACTTTTGCTCCTCGCCGCACTCGGATCCGCAGGACTCGCCGCGCGGGCAGCCCTGGCGCGGCCAAGTAACCGGGCATGGGTTGACCGCGCAGTACTCGATGTGCCGAAGATCGGCGGACTCGTCCGCAACATCGAGACGGTGCGCTTCGCGCGCAGCCTTGGCGCACTCATCGAAGGCGGCGTGCCGCTGCCGAGCGCGCTGGCTCTGGCTCGCCGCACAGTTGGCAATCGTCACATGAACGCAGGGCTTGGCGAAGTGACTGATATCGTGCGGCAGGGCGGCGGCCTCGCCGCACCGCTGGCGGAGCGGCGCGTGCTTCCCGCCATGGCGCTCAGCTTCATCCGCACCGGTGAGGAGACCTCGCAGCTCGGCCCCATGCTCGAACGGCTCGGCACAGTGCTCGACCGCGAGGTGAAAGTGCAGCTGGAGCGCGTGATAGCGGTAGCGACGCCCGTCGTCGTGGTCTCGCTCGGCGTGCTCGTCGCCGCCATGGTGGCCTCGATCCTCTCGGCGATCCTCGGTTTCAACGATCTGGCGGTGGCCCAATGAACAACCCGAAGCACGTCCCTACCCGCAACGGCTTCACGCTGCTCGAACTGCTGGTGGTGCTCGCCATCCTCGGCCTGCTCTATGCGATCGTCGGGCCGCAGGTGATCAAGTACCTGTCGAGCTCCCGAAGCGAGACTGCGGCGGTGCAGGTCAAGAACGTCGATGCTGCGCTCAAGCTGCTGCGGCTCGATGCAGGGCGCTATCCGTCGGCGCAGGAGGGGCTGCAGGCGCTCGTCACCCAGCCGCCGGCCATGACCGACTGGCGCGGGCCTTACCTCCCCAATACGGCGGCGCTGACCGATCCATGGGGCAATCCCTATCGCTATGCCGTGCCCGGCAAGCACGGCGAGGTCGACGTCTTCACGCTGGGTTCGGACAATGCCGAAGGCGGCAGCGGCGAGGCCAAGGACCTCGGCAACTGGTAAGCCATGCCGCGCGCCGCCCCCCTTCCCCGCACACCTGACAGCGCGAGCGGCTTCACCCTGCTCGAGATGCTGGTGGTGCTGGCGATCACCGGTTTGATCGCAGGGCTGCTGTATCCGCAGCTCGAGACGGCGCGGTTTGCCGTGCGGGAACGACTGGCGCGCGAGCAGGTTTCGGGTGCGGTCGAAGCGGCTCGCTCGGCGGCACGGCGCAGCGGCGCGCCAGTCTCGCTCAGCGCGGACACCGGCGCGCTTGTGATCGCAGGGACGCGACGGATCGCCATCACATCTACTGGCTCGCAGCCGCTCGCCCTGCAGCCGCAAGCCATCCTGTTCTATCCCGATGGCAGCACCACGGGCGGACAGGTTGTGTTCGGCACCGGGCGGGATCGGACCGCCTTCGCCATTGCTCGCGCGGGCGGTCAGTTGCTCACCGGAAACGGGGGCTGAGCGATGCAACCGGATCCCCGCGAGCGCGGTTTCCTGATGGTCGAAGCTCTGGTCGCGCTGGCCATTGCTGCCCTGATGGCGGCGCTGGTGTTCGATACGGTCTGGCAAATGGGCCGCACCGCCACCGTTGCCGCCGAGCAGCGACAGGCGCTGCTGCTTGCGCGCTCGGTGCTTGCGGCGGCCAGCGTGCCGGGGTCTGGCTCGCCC
The DNA here is from genome assembly GCF_007991615.1 of Novosphingobium sediminis. GTDB lineage: Bacteria > Pseudomonadota > Alphaproteobacteria > Sphingomonadales > Sphingomonadaceae > Novosphingobium > Novosphingobium sediminis. The sequence continues at coordinate 19,752 of NZ_BJYR01000006.1, forward strand.
ATTTCCCCCCACGGCAGCGATGGACACCTCTCATGGTCGATCGCCAGCGAGCCCTATGCGGACGGAGCGACAGACGGCCTCGCGCTCCAGACAGTGCATGTCCAAGTGCGCGACGCCGTCACTGGCCGCACGCTCGCCCGGCTGACTTCGTTGAAGGCACAGCAATGAGCGCGGCCGCCCTTCCCCGCACGGCTCGGCGCGAGGCCGGGTTCACGCTCGCCGAAATGCTGGTGGCGCTGGCGCTGTTCGCCATGATCTCCGCGCTGATCGCCGGCGTGGTCAACCTGATCGCCCGGCTCGATGGCTCCTCGCGGCGGCAGGCCGAAAGGGTCGAGCAGGTGGTCTCCGCGCAGACGCTGCTTCGCGCACGGCTCGAACAGATGCGCACGCTGGTCGATCCGCGCGGGCTTGGCGATACGATCGCGATGACCGGTCAGCGCGATGAAGTGACATTCACCGCGCCCGGCCTTGCCGCAGACGGCGCACATCAATTGCAGGCACTGCGCCTGCGCCGCACCGCGCGCGGCGAATTGATGCTCTATACCGCACCGCTGCTGGCGGGCTTCGATCTCCACGCGTCAACCGTTCAGGGCTGGAACGCTGCGCCGCTCCTTGATGGTGTGCAACTGCTCGAGATCGCTTACTACGGCACCGACCGCGTGACCGGGCGCGACGTGTGGCAGGATCGCTGGCAGAACCGCGCCCAGCCGCCGAAACTGGTGCGGGTCCGGCTCGGGTTTGCTCAGGGCGATGCGCGCGTGTGGCCGGTGCTAATGGTGCGCCCGATGAGCGGCGTGCAACTTGCTTGCGAGGATGGCCGCGAGAGCCTCGATTGCGGGGAGGCCCAATGAACCTCTCCGAACTGCTCAATGCGGACATGACAACGCTCGCGCGGATGGCGCGCAGCGGGTTCGACTGGTGGGTGCGCGAACTGGAAGGACTGCTGCCGGCAGGCTTGGTCCGAGGGCGGAACCTGACCGCATGGCACCGTTATGAACACGGCGCCGTCACCCCGGCCAGCCGCGCGGGCGTCGATACGCTGGTGATCCCGCACGAGCTGTGCCTTGTGCGAACGCTCAGCCTGCCCCGCCTGCCGCTACCCGATCTTGCCGCGCTGATCGCGCTCGATGCCGATCGGATCATGCCCGTGCCCGCGGATAGCATCGTGATCGGCATCCGCACGCTGGGGCCCGCCGACGAGGCTGGAGCGGCGGTCGATATGGTGCGCGTGCAGGTCGGCGCGCTGCCGATCGTTCGCGCACGCGAAATTGCCGAGGCGGCGTTTGCGGCAGGCGTCTCCCCCGCTCGCATCGGACCGCTCGATGCTGGCGGCGAACAGCTCGATTTCGATCTGGCCCCGGCGATGCGCGCAGCGGGGCTGCTGCCGCCGCGCCCTGCCGCCGCGCGGTTCTGGTGGACGGTGGTGGCGGTGCTGCTGCTCGTCAACATCGGCACGGCCGTGCTGCGCGATCAGCAGCAGGTCAGCCGCCTGCAAGCGCTTGTCGATGCGCAGGCCCCGGCCCTGAACGCGGTCCGGAGGATCGAGGACAGGGTGATCGGCAACGCGCATCTGGTGAAGGCGCTCAATGCCAAGCGCACCGAGCACCCGCCGCTGCGGCTGATGGCGGCCGTGGGCAGCGTGCTGCCAGACAGGGCATGGATCCAGCGCTTCGAGTGGGATGGCAAGACGCTGCACCTCTCAGGTTATGCAGCGCCGGGCGTGAACGTCGTCTCCGCGCTCAAGGCGTCGGGCCTCTTCGCCAGCGTGCGTGCCAACCGCGCGGAAGCCCTGGCCGAGACCGAAACGGGGCGGCCCTTCGATCTGGTGCTAATCCCGCGCGGGAGGGACGGCGAATGAGGCCGCTATCGCCCCGCGAACGCAAGCTTGTGGCGCTGCTGATCCTTGTGCTGGCGGTCTCGCTGGTGCTGATCGTGGTGATCGGCCCCGTGGTTTCCGGCTTTGGCGAGCGGGCCGCGCGGCGTGATGCTCTCGTGCAGACCTTCCATGCCAACGAGCAGCGCATCGGCTCCCTGAATGCGCTGCAAGCCGAAGCGGAGCGGCAAGCGGGCGAATTGCGCAGCTTGTTCATGGCCGCCCCCGATGGCGACGAAGCGGGCGAGACCCTGCGCGAAAGGCTGGAGAGCGCGGCGCAGGATGCCGGCGGCGATATCAAGGCCTCGGAGGCCGTGCCTGCCGAACCGGGCTGGGCACGCGCGGCCATCGATGCCCGGATGAGCCACGCGCAACTCGCCAATCTGCTTGCCGGCCTCAACGCCCTGAAGCCTGCACTCGCGGTCGATCGCCTGACCGTGATCGCCGATGATGCCCTGACCAATTCCCGATCGGATCTGCTCGATGTCAGACTTGAAGCAACAGCTCCTTTCGTACCGGCCCGATAGGGCGAACGGTGCGCTGCTGCCTGCGGGCCTCGCGCTGGTGCTGCTGGCGGGAGCAGCGCTGCAGCTTGGCCTGCCGCAAGGCGCTGCGGTGCCGCCGGCGCTCGGCGTCTGGCGCGCGCCGGACCGGCGGCTGCCGATGATTGCCGAAGTCGGCGCACCAGACCTTGCCGCGCGTCCCTCGCTATTCTCCCCGCTGCGCCTTGGCCGGACAGTACCGGACGAAATCGGAGGACTGGCGCCAAGGCCGGTCGGGCCGCTGGACGGCACCTTCGTGCTCGGCAGCGTTCAGGTCGGCCGGGCAAAGGCGCTGCTGCTCCGCGACGAGGGCGGCCGCGTGCTGCGCATGGCGCCGGGCGGCAGTTACCGGGGCTGGCACTTGTTGCGGATCGAGGCCGATGGCGCCCGGTTCCGCAAGGGTGTCATGTCCGTGCACATCGGGTTTGGCGCCAGCGCACCAGCGGGCGGATTGAACGCAGCTTCCAGCGAGAGCGAGAGCAACAGTGAGTAAGTACAACACGATCCTGCTGACCGGCCTCTCGGCGCTCGCGCTCACCGCAACCACGGCCTGCGCGCCAAGGGCAGCGGTGCAGCCGGTCGAACGCGGACTACCTGTAACGCCGCCTTCGCCCGCAGCCCGCCCAGAAGGCGTGGCCACCGCGCTTGTCGGCGGCACGGAGCCGGCCCCCACCCTGCCCAGCGGCGAGAGCACGCGCACCGCGCCAAGAGGCAACATCGAGTTCACCATCCCCAGCGCCGATGTGCGCACGCTCGCCCAGATCGTGCTGCGCGATACGCTGCGCATTCCCTACACCGTGAGCGAGGACGGCGACTTCGATGTCAGCCTGACAACGGCCGGCCCGGTCAGCCGGCAGCAGTTGCTCGATCTGTTCGAGGCCTCGCTGAAGAAGGCGGGTCTCGCGATGGTGTGGGAAGGCACCGGCTACCGCATCATGACGGTGGACGCCGCAAAGGCGCGTGGCACCGAGTTCCTTGCCGATCGCGGGTTCGGCAGCGAGACTGTGCGCCTGCAATTCGCCAATGCCGATGAACTGCGGCGCTTGCTCGATACCGTGGTGCCGGGCGCGGTGCAGTCGCTCGATACCACGCAGAACGCGCTGGTGATCGCGGGGACCGAGGCCCAGCGCAAGTCCGTGCACAGTGTGATCGACCAGTTCGACGTCAACTGGCTGCGCTCGATGTCGTTTGCGCTCTATGTGCCGCAGCACCTCGACAGCCGCCTGATCGTGCCCGAGCTCGACAAGCTCATCAACGCGCCAGACGCGCCGACGCGCGGGCTCGTGCGGCTGATCGGGATGGACAAGATCAACGGCGTGATCGCCATCAGCGCGCAGAAGGAGTACCTTGAAGACGTGCGCCGCTGGGTCGAAGTGCTCGACCGCGAGGGGACCAGCAACGAGGCGCGGCTCTACGTTTACCGCGTGCAGAACAGCCGCGCGCGCGATCTGGTCAAGACGATCAACACCACGTTCGGCATCGGCGGCGCGAGCAGCCTCGCCGAGAACCCCGATCCGTTCGCCACCGATCAGCGCAGCAACGGGCCGGACAACGGTCCGGGTCAGACCGGACCCAGCCGCCAGCCGCCGCCTCCCCCGCCGCAGCAGTCCACCAGCGCGCCGGACAGCGGCGGCACCGGGCTCAAGGTCCGCATCTCGGCGGACGAGATCAACAACGCCGTCGTCGTCTACGGATCGGCGCATGACTACGCGATCCTCGAGGACGCGCTGCGCAAGCTCGATGTGCCGCCGGTGCAGGTGATGATCGAGGCCGCGATCACCGAGGTCGGGCTCAACGACGGACTGCGCTACGGGGTGCAGTGGAACTTCCAGACCGGGCAATCGAACTTCGCGCTAAGCGAAGGCACCACGTCGACACCGACGCGCACGTTCCCCGGCTTCTCCTATTTCTATTCCAACAACAACGACATCAGCGCGACGCTCAACGCGCTGGAGCAGCGCACCACGGTGAAGGTCGTTTCGGCGCCCAAGCTGATGGTGCTCAACAACCAGACAGCGGCTCTGCAGGTGGGCGATCAGGTCCCGGTGCTGGCGCAGCAGGTCACCCCGCTCGGGGGCGGCAGCAGCACGGGCAACCTGCTCTCCGCCAACACGGTCGAGTACCGCGATACCGGCGTGATCCTCAAGATCACCCCGCGCGTAAACGCCAGCGGGGCGGTGCTGCTCGATGTCTCCCAGGAAGTGAGCGACGTACAGCCGACCAAGAGCGGCGTCGCCAACTCGCCGACAATCACGACCCGCCGCGTCGCCACCACTGTCTCGGTGCAGGACGGGCAGGTCATCGCGCTCGGCGGACTGTTCCGCGACAGCAAGAGCTTCGGGAAGAACGGGTTGCCGATCCTCAGCCGCGTTCCCGTGCTGGGCGGGTTGCTGTTCGGGAACAACGACAACTCGCAGAAGCGGACCGAGCTGATCATCCTGATCAAGCCGCACGTGCTGCGCACTCCCGATGACCTCACCGCAATCACCGAGGAACTGCGCGCCAAGATCCAGTCGGTCGAACCGTTCAAGACCAAGGGCAAGATCCCGTGACCAAGCGCCTGCCCCGCCACGAACGCGGCTATGCCATGCTCGCAGTGGTGGCGGGGATCGGCGTGATGGCGGCAGTCGCGGCGGGCGCGGCAGCGGCGACGGCGGCGCGGCTCGATACGCTTGAGGCGGAAGCCAGCGCAGCGCGGCTCTCCGCAGCAGCGGATGCAGGCGTGGCCATCGCGCTGGCGAACCTCACCCGCCCCGGGCTGGGCGCGCGGTGGTCGATCGACGGACGGACGTACAACGAGACTTTCAACGCGGTGCCAGTCGCCATCCGAATCGAGGATGAGGCAGGCAAGATCATGGTCAACCGCATCGACGGCGAGAACATCGGCTGGCTGATGACCGCGCTGGGCCTGTCGCAGCGGCAGGTGAACGTGCTGCGCGACAGCTTCGACGACTGGATCGATCAGGACGACGAGCCTCGCCGCGAGGGTGCGGAGACGGGGGCCTACCGCGCGCAGGGCTACGCCGCGCGCAATGGGCCGCCGGTGAGCGTGGAGGAACTGGGTGACATCCGCGGTTTCACCCCGGCGCTGGTCGAGCGGATGAGCCGGATCGCGACGGTGGAGGTGAACGGCACAGCGTTCGACAAGCGCTATGCCGATCCGCTGGCGATCCAGGTGATGAACGACGGCGACGGCAATTCGCCCGATGTGATCGAGCGGCGGCGTGAAATTGCCGGGCAGCGGCCTGCCTTCCCGATCACCGATCCGGCAGACTGGAGCGGGCGCGTGGTGACGATCATCGCCATGGCGCGCGGCCCCGGCGGCGCACAGGCGCAGCGGCGCGTGGTGGTGCAGCTTACGGGCAAGCCCCGCCAGCCCTACGTTGTGCGCTGGGGCAACTGAGCGCCACTGGCAGGCCCCACGGCGCGAACGGACGTGGCGGCGGCGCAGCCTCGGACTGAAGCACCGCCGCGCTCGGCCCCTCCCCGACGCCGCGGTAGCGCGCCCAGACCCGCGCGATCAGATCGTGGTCCGGAGCCTCCCACAGCACAGGCTGTCCTGCCGTGGCGGCGCCCTCCGCGCGGCCACCGGGCTGCGGACGGTAGAACAAGTGCGCACCGATGCGGCCAACCGGATCGAGCGTGGCGGCCCACGCTGGCTGGACATAGGCCGCGTGGTAGTTGAGCGCCCCGGCAACGCGGCGAGGTGCATCGCCGCCGAGTGCTGCCTGCGCCACGGCTTGCGCAGCGCGGATGGTGCGATCATCGAGCCGCCGCAGCAGCGCGCCATCGCAGACGAAGGTGAACTGGCAGCCCGCGCCGCGCCGCCAGCCCTGCCAGACGACGCCGCAGACGGACTTGGGAAACGCCGGGTGGGCCAGTCGGTTCAGCACGACTTCGGCCACCGCCTCCTGCCCAGCCAGCGGCTGGTTGCCCGCCTCGTAGGCCACGGCCAGCGTCAGGCAACGCATGGCATCCTCGTGTGCCGGATCGGGCGCGGCGGCGGCGGGCGGCGGCGAAACCGGCGGGGGCAGGATCAGCGCCGGCTCGGCCCGTGCCGCGAGCGGCAGCAGCGCGCCCAGCACGGCGCTGCGCAGAAGCGGGAGGGGAGGACGGATCACGCCTCACCCTACCGCGCCCGCAGGCCGCGCGCTACTTCCAGGTGAAGCGGTAGCCGTAGGACAGGCCGGCGGTGAATTGATCGCGGCGGCCGCGTTCGCGGATCAGCGTGCTGTTCGCCGCCACATTGCCGAGCCGGTCATACCCCGCGAGCAACGTGATCGCGCCGTGCTGCCCGCGCCTGCCGAGCGGCCGGGTGAGCGTGCCGCCGACACCCGCTGAAACGAGGCCCGAGCCGGTGCTGTATGCTGGCAGACCGGCGCGGGCGGCCTGTTCGGGGGTCACGCCGAAATAGACCTGCGTGTAATTGCGGCTGGCGAAAGTGGAGCGCAGCGCCAGCGAGTAGCGGAACGCCCCGGCGCGATCGGCAAAGCGGATCGAGGGTTCGGCCACCACGCCTTCATGCCCGCCGGTGCCCTGCCGCACTTCGGTGCGCAGCGCCAGGCGGCGATCGGGGCTGTACTGGACGAACCCGCCGAATTCCGCCGCGACGCCGATGTTGCCGAAGCCGCGCAGGGCCTCGCTGCCGCCCGTGATGAGGAAGGGCGAGCCGCCGGTCTGCTCGCGCCGGCCGAAGCGGATGCGGGCGATGGGGCCGATCTTCCAGCCATCGCGGTTGACCGCGTTCCAGCCGAGGCCTTCCTGCACCGAGAAGAAGGCGACGTCCTTGTAGTTCACCCGGATATCCGGGAACACCGACAGCGCATAATCGCGCGAGCCCTGCCACACCGGCGCGACAATCGGCGCGGCGCCGACGGTGAGCACCCAGGTTGGCGGCGGGGGCGGCGGGCCGGCAATCTGGGCATGGGCGGCAGACGCGCAGAGCGCCGCGGCGGCGAGCGAGAGGGACGCGAATGCGAGGCGGGGCATGTGCCGGGCTCCTGACAGGGTTCCTGCGGTTGCGGCGCGGATAGCAGAGCGGTCACGGCAGTTCTAATGATATACTATATCATAATATTGCTGACATTCCGGCGTTTACGAAAGTTGGGGGCTGCCGGAGCGGGCGGATCGGCAGGGGGCAAGTTGACACGGTTGACACAGTCCTGAGGGATGGGAGCGACTTGGTTTCGATGGGGGGTTCGGGAGTGGGGATCGGCCGGGTCCGGGCCTCTCCCCCGCCTGCTTCGCAAGAGTGGGGAGGATCGAGGACTTCGACGGGTTCGGCATCGTCTTCGAACAGGGCGTCGAGCGCGGCGAGGCGGGATTGGGCGGCTTCGTCCCAAGTGGCGGCGGCGGCGTGTTCGGCTTCGGACTGGCTTTGGGCGACGGCGTGGGACCAGCCATCATAGCGATCGAGGCCGGTCGCTTCGAGTTCGGCGCGGGTTTCTTCGGGGAGGTCTTCGAAGCGCGGGGGGAAGCCATGGAGCACGCGTTCGCGCGCTTCGAGCAGCGCTTCATCGCGGGTGGGGTGCGCGGGGGACCACTGCGGCGGGGCTTCGGCATCGTGAAACGGCGCCTCGAACCGGGGCGCGCCTTCGTGCAGCTCGGCCAGGTATTCATCGAAGCGTGCGGCAATGCCTGCCGCGCCCTCGGCCTGTTCATGGTGGCGATCGAGCCGGGCGAGATGGGCGAGGAGCAGGCGCGCATCGAAGCGGGTGCGGCTGCCGACCGCCTCGCCCCGGTAGAAGATCGTCTCGCTCACCCCGTGGAGCGCGCGCTCTGCCAGCACTTCCTCCGCCGCATCGCGCGCGAGGATCAGCGCGGCATCCCAGCCCGCAGCAAAGCCGGGATCGCGGCGCTTGTGGACATAGGCGGACTGCGCCGAGACGCCGACCGCATGGCACGCGCGGCGGACATTGCCGGTGCCGGCAAGCAGATGAAGAAAGCGCACCCGCCGCTCCGCCGTGAACGGCCGCGCAAGCATGAGCCCCTCCCGCATGCGGGAGGGGTTAGGGTGGGCAGAAGCATATGCCGCGCCTTCCGCAAACCCGCCCGCACATTGATAGCTCTCTGGCCCTCCAGCAGACGGGAGGGGAGCGAAGGGATTCACATCATTGGGCAGGCCGATATCCCGCTCGACCGGAATCCAGCCGCGACCGAAACCGCTGGTGTTGTGCTGAGGCATGGGTGCGACTCCCGTGGGAACAAAAAGGGATCGCACTGTGGCATGGGTGGGGGTTTGTAGGACAGGGGTAGGTCCCCCTAAGAAATCATCTTAGACCGCGGGATTGCGGAATTTCAGTACTCCGCTAGAACAGTCTGAAAGGGGAGATCATGAAACCGTTTCTGAAATGGGCTGGAGGCAAACGTTGGCTTTTCACGGCCGAGTTTATAGATAGTCTCCCCAAGTTTGAACGATTGATCGAACCATTTTTGGGCGGCGGTGCTGCGTTCTTCGCAATTGAACCCAAAAAGGCGGTGCTTAGCGACGTAAATCCCGAACTTATCAATCTCTACAGGTGGATTAGAGATGAACCTGAAAAATTCTGCGCTGAATTGAAATCTTATCAGCACAAGCACTCAAAAGACTTTTACTATCAAATACGTGCAAAAAAATTTACTCCAAATCTAGATGGTGCCGTTCGCACACTTTATTTAAACAGAACATGCTGGAATGGCCTTTATAGACTCAATAAATCTGGAAAATTTAATGTTCCTATTGGCACAAAATTAATCGTTTATTCTGAAAACGACGATTTTATCGAGGCCTCTCGACTCCTATCTCTAGTTGAATTGCGAGTCTCAGACTTCGAAAATACCCTTAAAGAGGCCCAGTCTGGAGATCTTGTTTTTCTTGACCCACCATATACGGTCAAACATAATAATAACGGATTTGTAAAATATAATGAATCGATTTTTTCGTGGGAAGATCAAGAGCGTCTTGCAAAGTGCATTCAGGTAGCAACAAATAACGGAGCTCATGTAATTCTGACGAATGCAGATCATCCTAGTGTAAGGGCACTTTATGATGGCTTCGGAGCAATTACTTCTGTAGCTCGCAACTCTGTGATCAGTGGCAAATCCAGCGGCCGCACAAAAACAACTGAGATACTTTTGAGGGCATAAGAGATGTACTGGATCCGCCGCCTTTTCTCAAACCCACAGGCGCACGCAAGAGCGTTAGCAGAGGTTTTTATAGGCGTAGTTTTTTCAATTTTGCCATTTCTTATCGCAGCCTTCGTTAGATCGGCGCGATCAACGGACGCAATTTCAGTTAATGTTGACGACCTGGTCTCAAAGGGACAGATGTACCTTTTAGCAGCCTCACTATTCGGCACAGTCGTATGGCTTGCGTTTGCGCGCGATGATCGCCCTCGCCACAACGCCCGCATAGTCATCGGCGTGATTGCCCTAATATGCATGTTTCCGATTGCAGGATTTATCGGAGTTGATCCAACTTTTTCTACCGTATTTAATCCATTCTGGGTAAAATTGAGTTTTGGATTTTATTTTCTATTCATAGCATTCCACTATCTTCTTCTTTTTTATTGCGAAATATCTCCGCCAGAGCCAGGCGAAATTTTTAGTCGCGACACGACCACGATGGCCCAAAAGTACGAGGCTCTTAGCCATGACGCTTAGAACAAATCTAGAATTGGATTTTCTAGAAGTAACCCAAGAAGTTGGAACCTTCTATAGCTGCACTGTCCCTGCTCAAGTCCTGCTAGAAATTTGTCAGTTTGATTTTCGACAAATTAAGGAAAACGGCGGCAAAAAAGAGTTCATGGGGATTCAGCGAAAGCTTGACGAAGGTCGAGTATCCAAGATTCGCGATTACATAAGAACCTTCGATGCTTGCTTTCCAACCTCTATCGTTATCTCGGTAGATGAGAGGTGCGCGAGCTTTTCTGTATTCGACGGAAAACAAAAACTCATTCTAAAGCCCTATGAGGACCCAATAGATTCTGAAATAAAAATTCCTTTTCGAGGAATTGCAAGCATAATTGATGGACAACATCGACTCAAAGCATTTGATGAAACTAATATAAATTGGGATCTCTCAGTCAATGTTTTCGTCGGCATTGACGAAGGAACTCAAGCCATGATATTTTCAAAGGTTAATTTAGCTCAAACCCGAGTCAACAGCAGCTTAGTATATGATTTATTTTCACTCGATCGCGGAAGAAGTCCAGAAAAAACCGCTCATGAAATTGTAATAAATTTAAATTCGATAGAATCTAGCCCGTTTTTCGAACGTATTCGGCGCCTGGGTTCTGCGACAGATGGAATTTTTGGAGAAACTCTTTCGCAAGCTACCGTCGTTAAAGGCATATTACCATTAATTACAAAAGATCCTCTAAAGGATAGAGATATTGGTAGACGAATTGGCTTCTGGCCAGATCGAGGTCAAGATGATTTCGAGCGACGTATCTTTTATCCTTTTTTTCGAAAAGATGAAGATCACAGGATCCTTGCAATTATTATTAATTTTTTTGACGCCGTTAAAGAGCGCTGGCCGGAAGCTTGGGACTATACTGGCAAGGGGTCCGTGCTTCCTAAAACTAATGGTTTTAATGGCCTAATCCGATTTCTTCGCGATGCCTATCTGCATCTCACAAGCAGTCCATCTGTGCCAACTAAAGAACAATTCCGCCGCATACTTGACCAGAGTGATTTGAAAGATACCGACTTCTCAACGGACAGATATCCACCTGGCTCAAGCGGTGCTGCTGCATTGTATCGAGACCTCAGGGACAATCTTTTGTAGTAAACTCCCGATTTGTGCATACCGCGAAATTGCAGAAGGTTGGTGAAGTGCAAGGGCTGTGGCCCTTGCCCGCCGGAGGCTCCCTTTTTGGGTGATGGGTCTGTGTTGTGGGGGCTTCCGCCCCCCTCTCCCAACCCTCTCCCCCGAGGGGGAGAGGGCTTATGGTCAGCACTTCAGCAGCGGCTTCAGGTAGTGGCCGGTGAAGCTGCGGAGGTTTTTGGCGACCACTTCGGGAGTCCCCTCGGCTACCAGTTCGCCGCCGCGGACGCCGCCTTCGGGGCCGAGGTCCAGCAACCAGTCGGCGGTTTTGATGACATCGAGGTTGTGTTCGATGACGACGACGCTGTTGCCCTGATCGACGAGGCGGTGGAGGACTTCGAGGAGTTTGCGGACGTCTTCGAAGTGGAGGCCGGTGGTGGGTTCGTCGAGGATGTAGAGTGTTTGACCCGTGGAGCGGCGGGCGAGTTCCTTGGCGAGCTTGACGCGCTGGGCTTCGCCGCCGGAGAGCGTGGTGGCCTGCTGGCCGACCTTGACGTAGCCGAGGCCAACCTCGTTCAGCATGTGCATGCGATCGCGGATGGGGGGGACCGCCTTGAAGAATTCTTCGGCGTCCTCGATCGTCATGTCGAGCACGTCTGCAATGCTGAGGCCCTTGAACTTCACCTCGAGCGTTTCGCGGTTGTAGCGGCGGCCTTCGCATTCCTCGCACGTGACGTAGACGTCTGGCAGGAAGTGCATCTCGATCTTGATGAGGCCATCGCCCTGGCACTTCTCGCAGCGGCCGCCCTTGACGTTGAAGCTGAAGCGGCCGGGCTTGTAGCCGCGGGCGGCGGATTCGGGGAGGCCGGCGAACCAATCGCGGATAAGGGTGAAGGCGCCGGTGTAGGTCGCGGGGTTTGAGCGGGGGGTGCGGCCGATGGGGGACTGGTCGATCTCGATCACCTTGTCGCAGTGTTCGAGGCCGGTGACCTTGTCATGCGCGCCGGCGATGACGCGGGCGCCGTTGAGCGTGCGCGCGGCGACGGCGTGGAGCGTGTCGATGGTGAAGGAGGACTTGCCCGAGCCGGAGACGCCGGTGACGCAGGTGAACGTGCCGAGCGGGATGGAGGCGGTGACATCGCGCAGGTTGTTGGCGCGGGCGCCGTGGACGGTGAGCTTGAGGCCGTTGCCCTTGCGGCGCTTCGTCGGCACTTCGATGCGGCGGGCGCCGGTGAGGTATTGGCCGGTGAGGCTGGCGGGGTTGTTCAGGATATCATCGAGCGTGCCCTGCGCGACGATCTCGCCGCCGTGGACGCCGGCGCCGGGGCCGAGATCGACGACGTGATCGGCGGTGCGGATGGCGTCTTCATCATGCTCGACGACGATGACGGTGTTGCCGAGATCGCGCAGGCGCTTGAGCGTGATGAGGAGGCGATCGTTATCGCGCTGGTGGAGGCCGATGGAGGGTTCATCGAGCACGTAGAGGACGCCCGAGAGGCCGCTGCCGATCTGGCTGGCGAGGCGGATGCGCTGGGATTCACCGCCCGAAAGCGTACCTGAAGTTCGATCGAGGTTTAGATAATCGAGGCCGACATTGTTCAGGAATCCAAGACGTTCGTTGATTTCCTTGAGAATGGCTCTGGCAATCTGGCTCTGCTGCGGGGTGAGCTGGCTATCGAGGGCCGCGAACCATTCGACGGCGGCGGCGACCGAGAGGCGGGTCACGCTGGAGATGTCTGCCAGCGCGACCTTGACGCTCAGCGCCTCGGGCTTGAGGCGGGCGCCGTGGCAGGTTTCGCAGGGCTGCGCCGTCTGGAACTTGCCGAGCTCCTCGCGCATCCACGCGCTTTCGGTTTGCAACATGCGGCGGTTGAGATTGCCGATGACGCCCTCGAACGCCTTCTGGACGGTGTAGGACTTCTTGCCATCGATGAAGGTGAGCGGGACAGCCTTGCCGGCGGTGCCATAGAGGATGACGACCTTGACCTCACCCGGCAGCTTTTCCCACGGCGTTTCGAGGCTGAAGCCGAAATGCGCGGCGAGGCTGGCGAGGACCTGCATGTAATAGGGCGACGGGGGGTTGGACTTGGCCCAGGGGACGACGGCGCCCTGCTTGAGGCTGAGGTTCTCGTTGGGAACGACGAGTTGGGGGTCGAACAGGAGCTTTTCGCCGAGGCCATCGCACGCGGGGCAGGCGCCCTGGGGAGCGTTGAACGAGAACAGGCGCGGTTCGATGGATTCGATGGTGAAGCCGCTGACGGGGCAGGCGAACTTTTCGCTGAAGACGATGCGGTTGGCGGGGAGGCCGGTTTTCTTCATGCCAGACTTGCGCTTGGCCGAGGGGCCTTCGACAGGCTCAGGCTGAGCGGGATCAGGGGCGGCCCCCTCACCTGCGCCGCCCACTGCCTCAACCGTCGTGTCAGCCAGATCGAGGTAGACGGTGCCGTCGGCGAGCTTGAGGGCCTGTTCGAAGCTATCGGCGAGGCGGGTGCGGAAGCCTTCGTCGGACTGCTTGACGGCGATGCGATCGACCACGACTTCGATGTCGTGCTTCAGCTTTTTATCGAGCGCGGGGGCGTCTTCGATGGCCATGAGTTCGCCGTTGATGCGCACGCGGGTGTAGCCGGCGCGCTGCCATTCGGCGAGTTCCTTGCGGTATTCACCCTTGCGGCCGCGCACGACGGGGGCGAGGAGATAGGCGCGGGTGCCTTCGGGGAGCGCAAGGACGCGGTCGACCATCTGGGTGACGGTTTGCGCGGCGATGGGGAGGCCTGTGGCGGGCGAATAGGGAATGCCGACGCGCGCCCAGAGCAGGCGCATGTAATCGTAGATCTCGGTCACCGTGGCGACGGTGGAGCGCGGGTTGCGGCTGGTGGTCTTCTGCTCGATCGAGATCGCGGGGCTGAGCCCGTCGATATGCTCGACATCGGGCTTCTGCATCATCTCGAGGAACTGGCGCGCATAGGCCGAGAGGCTCTCGACATAGCGGCGCTGGCCTTCGGCGTAGATCGTATCGAACGCGAGGCTGGATTTGCCGGAGCCGGAAAGGCCGGTGATGACGATCAGGCTATCACGCGGGAGATCGACGTCGATCCCCTTGAGATTGTGCTCACGCGCGCCGCGGATCGAAATGGTGCTGAGGGACATGGTGCCGGTTTGTTCCAGATTTGTTCGATTCCGGCAAGAGGCGCGCGGAGGATTTCCGCGAGGTGGGCGGTGAGGCGCAAATGCGCAAGGTGGCGGGAGGGGAAGGAATGGCAGTGCGGACCGATTTGCCGCGCCATCAGCCCCCGGGGTTGCCACCTCCCCCCTTTGGCATCGCAAAGGCGGGGAGGTGCAAAGGCGTTGGCGGCGCCCCTCCCCGCACCGGGGAGGGGTTGCGCATCAGTGGAGGATCGCGTTCCAGGTCTGCTGGCCGACGATGCCATCCTGATAGAGGCCGGCAGCTTTCTGGACCTTGATGACGGCAGCCTTGGTGGCGGGGCCGAAATCGCCATCGGCCTTGAGGCCGAGCGCAGCCTGCAGCAGTTTCACGTCTGCGCCCTTATCGCCCATGCGCAGGACAGGATGGGGGCTTTCGGTGCGGGGACCGCCCGCGTTGTGGAGGGCAAAGGCTGCGGCGAGCTTGGTATCGTACTTGTTCTTGGCGTACTCTTCGCCGTTGTAGCCACGGGCAAAGCCAGCCCAGTCCTTGCGGATGAGTTCATCATCGAGACCGCTGGACTTGACGAACTTGACGAAGGCATCGAGCTGCGCGCCCTGACCTGAGATCATTGCGGCGACGAAGCTTTCGACATCGGCAAAGCCAGCCGCCTTGTGGTTGAAGCCCATGATCTGGAATGCGCCCCAGCTGGCCGATTTGAGCGCGGCGGTCCGATCGCAGCCGATGGCTTCGGCAAGCCTGTCGTACTCCGCAGGGCCGCCGATATAGCCGCCGGACGACGAATTCGAGATTTTCGGATGCGAAGCGTCAAACCGGCCGCCCGTCTGGCGGTGGAAGATGTGGCGTTCGAACAGGATCTTGGGCCGGCCATCGGCAAAGAAACCGCCGCGGCTTTCGACATCGTTTACGGCGCGTACCGCAGCGACGGTGCAGCCAATAGACTTGGCCGCGCGTTCGAAATCAGCATCGACGAGCGGCGCAGGATTGCCAGTGAATGCAGGCATCGCTTGATTCTCCCTTCTTGTCCGCGCCGAGGCCTCTGTTTGCGAGACAGCAGCGACTCAGTAATTACGCGTATTTTTACTCGCTTTATGCTTGCAGACGCAGCGCAATTTGCAGGCCGCCGCCATTATCGAGACAGTTGTGCAGACGCGCACATCGTCGACTGGCGGGCGGAATGGCGGGTGGACTGGCAGGCGGGGTTAATCGGAGGGCATGTCGAGAGAATACAAGACCTGCGTGTGGCAACGGGTGTAAGGCAGGGCCATGCAGGAGAACGACCATCATCGCAGGCCGCCGGCGGACCGGTTGTTTTGCCGGGGCGATGCTCCGCATGCCGCGCAGCCGGTGATGGAAGCCGGGGAACGGGCCCATTTTGCCGAGCATTTTGCGCGGGACTTCGCGGCGGCGTTGAGCGAGGCGCGGCGACTGCCCGAGGCGGACTGAAGCCCGCTTAGCACGCGAGGGCTTCAGAGCGACAGGGCGCGGGCTCCTTCGGGGCCGGTCCACCGGGCTGACACGCGCCAGACGTGCTCGATCACTTCTTCGGACAAGGCCGCGTGCGGCGGGCCATCTGCGGCGAGATGGCCATTATCGAGAACGATGACGCGGTCGGCGTGGTTCATCGCGTGGGCGAGGCTGTGGACGACGAGGACGACACCGGTGCCCTGATCGGCGAGCGCGCGGAAATGCCGGAGCAGCGCGGCGGCGTGGGCAAGATCGAGGCTGGCCAGCGGTTCATCGGCGAGGATCCATTGCGGGCTTCCCGCGAGGACGCGGGCGAGGAGGACGCGGGCGCGTTCGCCGCCCGACAGGGTGTGGATGCCGCGCGCAGCGAGATGGGCGCAATCGAGCGCGGTGAGCGCGGCAGCGACAGCGGCTTCGTCTTCGGCGCGCGAGGTGCGGTGGGGCAGGCGGCCGAGGCGGACGAGCGCTTCGACCGAGAGGTTCCACGCGGGCTCGGCATGTTGGGAGAGGTAGCCGATCTGCAGCGCACGGCGGTGCGGGTCCATGCCTGCGAGCGGCGTTTCACCGAGCTTTACGGGCGCGGGTTCGAGACCGGCAAGCACGCGCAGAAGGGTGGTCTTGCCGGCGCCGTTGGGGCCGCAGATGGCGGTGAGTTCGCCCGGACGGAGGGTGACGGAAACATCCGTCAGGCGGCCTGGAACGGTGAGGTTTGCGGCGCTCAGCTTCATGCAAGCTCGCTCCTGAACTGGAGCAGCAGGCGCAGAAAGAACGGCGCGCCGATGAGGCTGAGCGCGATGCCGATGCGCAACTCTCCGCCCGCGAGGGGGAGCAGGCGGCAGAGGCAATCGGCGAGGAGCAGCAGCAGCGCTCCGCCAAGGGCGCTGGGGAGGATCAGGCTGGAGGGGCGCTGATCGGTGTGGCGGCGCAGCAGGTGCGGGACGACGAGGCCGACGAAGCCGATGATTCCGGCGGCGGCGACCCCTGCCCCGACGACAAGGCCGGTGCCAAGCACCATCAGCCAGAGCAGGCGCCGGGGGTTGACGCCGAGCGAGCGGGCGGTTTCCTCTCCCAGCGTGAGCGCATCGAGCGCGGGGGCGGCGCGGGCGAGGAGCAGCAGGCCGAGCGCGGTGGGGGGCGCGGCGAGCAGCACATCGTGCCAGCTGCGGCTTTCAAGGCTGCCCATGAGCCAGGTGACGATCTCGCTCAAGGCGAAAGGATTGGGCGCGAGGCTGATGACGAGGCTGGTGAGCGCACCGGACAAGCTGGCGAGCATCAGCCCGGCGAGCGCAAAGAGCGTGGTGCTGTTGGGCCCGCTGGCATTGCCCGCAATCAGCGCGAGCGCGGCCATGGCAAGCGCGGCGCCGAGCAGGGCGGCGACGGGAAGCAGCACGCCGAGGCCGAGCGCGAGGCTGAGGACGGCTCCGAACGCGGCGGTGGGGGCGACGCCGAACAGGCCCGGATCGGCGAGCGGATTGCGCAAGTAGCCCTGCATGGCGGCCCCTGCCCCGCCGAGGCCTGCGCCGATGATCAGCGCGAGCGCGGCGCGGGGGGCGCGCAGTTCGGCCAAGATGACGAGCGCGTTGGGAGCGCCAAAGCCGGTGCCTGCCGCGAGCGGGTTCAGCCAGACCTGCCCGGCGAGGAGGCTGAGCGGGATGGCGATGGCCAGCGCGGCGATGAGGAGGGCGGTGGGGCGGGTCATCGCGGCGGGCGCTGTGTTTGCTGCTGCCCACCCCCGGCCCCTCCCGCATGCGGGAGGGGGGAAGAAAGGGCGACTTGGCTCCCCTCGCGCATGCGGGAGGGGTTGGGGGTGGACTGCAGCCCGCGCCGCACTTCGGCTAGGCGCTGGGCGGCGGGGATTATGGTCGGACCGGCGCAGTAGAGCAGGCGCGGATCGAGGGCTGCGCGGGCGGTGCCCTTGAGGTGGGTGAGCGCGGGATGCTTCAGGGCGCGATCAGAGCCGGCGGCGAGGATGACGCGCGGCGGATCGGCGAGGACGCGTTCGAGGGGGAGCTGGTCGGCCTGGCCGAGGCCGCGGGCGGCGGCGAAGTTGGCGAAGCCGGTGCGGCGGAGGAGTTCGGCGATCAGGGTGCTGTCACCGGGGACGATGCCGCCGGGCTCCCACACGAGCGCGGGGATTGTTGCGCGGTCGGCGGGGGTGGCTTGCGCGAGGGCGGTATCGATGCGGGCGATCAGCGCTTCGCCCTTGGCTGGGTTTCCGGCGAGCGCGGCGAGCCCGCGGATCTGGGCGCGGCTTTCCTCAACCGTGCCCGCGATGCCGAGCGTTTCGAGGCGGAGGCCGAGGCGCTGGTAGGCGGCGGCGGTGGCGGGGGGGACGAAAGTGCCATCGACCACCACGTCCGGGTGGAGGGCGAGGACTTCCTCGAGCGTGCCGCGCGTGGTGGGGTATCGGCTCGCCGTGGCGGCATCCATCGAGGCAGCACGCGGATCGGCGCTGTAGTGCGAGAGGGCGAGCAGCTGGCCGGGTGCGGTGACTTCGGCGAGGATTGCATCAGCGCAGGGGTTGAGGCTGACAATGGTTGGGAGGATGCGGGTGGTTTCGCGGCGGGTTTCGCTTTTGGGCTGCGGGGTGCAGGCGGTGAGTGCGACTGCGAGCAGGAGTGTTGCGGCGCGGCCCACCCCCAGCCCCTCCCGCATGCGGGAGGGGAGAAGAAATGGGCTCCCCTGCCGCATGTGGGAGGGGCTGGGGGTGGGCCTGCGCGGCATCAGTAGCTCACTCTAAGGCCCGCGAAGGCACCGCGACCGACGGCGCTGTAGCCGGCGGCGGTGGGGAGGCGGTTTTCGAACACGTTTTCGACGCGGGCGAAGAGCGTGAAGCGATCGTGCACCGGCAGGCTGGCGCGGAGCGTGGCAACCGCGCCGCCGGGGAGCTTGGCGGTGCTTGCCGCGTTATCGAAGCTGGTGCTGGTGAGGCGCAGGTCCGCACCGAGCGCGAGGTGGGCGAGCGGGGTCTCCCAATCGCCGCTGACGGTGAGCGCGTGGCGGGGACGGCGGGCAAGATCGTTGCCGGTCGCGAGATCGCGCGCGCGGGTATAGGTGTAGAGCGAACGCACGGTGAAGGCGGCAACCGGCTTCAGGGTGAACTCGGCCTCGAAGCCTTCGGCGCGGGCCTTGCCGACGTTGTCGTAGGTGCCGAAGGGGCGATTGGTGCAGATCGCGCTGGTCTGGCCGAAGCACGAGACGAAGGCGATCAGATTGCGGCTATCGCGGCGGAACGCGGTGACCGAGGCAGTGACGGTTTCGCCCTTGTATTCGAGGCCCGCATCGTAGCTGCGGCTGCGTTCGGGGCGAAGCGCGGCGTTGCCGTAGTCCGACAGGAGTTGGAACAGCGTGGGGGCCTTGAAACCCTCGCCGTAGCTGGCGCGCAGGCGCAGGCCTTGCGTGAGCCTGACCGTGCCGTTGGCGCCGAGGGTGGTGGCGTTGCCGAAGCGGCTGTGATCGTCATAACGCAGGCCAGCAGCGAGCGAGACGGCATCGGTATACCAGCCGAGCATGGCGTGGCCGCTGGTTTGGCGCGCGGTCTGGCGGGCATCGAAGGTGCCGGAATAGCGCGTCCATTCGCTGTCCGCGCCGAAATCGAGCGCGAAGTTGGCCGGAAGCTGCGCGCGGCCGGTGAGATCGGCGCGGTGGCTGCGGCCGCGGTAGCCGTAGCTGGGGGCGGTTCCGAATGTCGGGTCGTAGTAATCGCGCTTGGTATCGGACAGGGCGAAACCGGTGTTGAGGGTAAGCCACGCGCCTTCGTAGCGCAGGCCGGCGCGGCCGGAGAGCTGGCGGGTGATCTGATATTCGGGGGTATCGGCGAAGGTGTAGTCTGGCGCGGGGTAGCCGTCGATATCGGTGCGGGTATCGGCGTAGCGGGCGTTTGCCACGAACGAGAGGCCGGGAGTGAGTTCGAGGCGGGCTTTGCCGCCGAGGCGCCACTGGCGGAAGCCGTCGGGCTCGGTGCCGACGGCGGCGGCGCTGACGCCGTCGGTGGTGGTGTAGCCGCCGGTTAGCGAGAGGGCGTATCTTTCGCGCTTCACGCCTGCGGTGCTGTCGCCCGCGAAGCTGCCGCGGCTGCCACCTTCGGCCACGGCTTCCACGCCATTGAGTTCGCGGGTCTGGATCGCGATGACGCCGCCGAGCGCGGCACTGCCCCATGTGACCGAGTTGGAACCGCGCAGGACATCGATGCGTTCAATGCCGCCGGTGGTGAGCGTGCCGAAATCGAAGCCGGCGCCGGGGGCGGAGACGTCTTCGGCGCGGACGCCGTCGATGAGGACGAGGACTTGCTCGCTATCGGAGCCGCGCAGGCGCACGCCGGTGAACGCGCCTGGGCCGCCGTTGCGGCTAAGCGTGAGGCCGGGGACTTGTTCGAGTGCGCGGGTGATGTCGGGGCCCTGAAGGCGGGCGAGATCGGCGGCGGTGAGGACGGTGATCGGCTGGCCGGTCTGGTCGAGGCGCTGCGGGCTGCCGGTGGCGACTACGGTGATGAGGTGGGGATCGGCCTTGTAGTCTGCGACGACTATGTCGTCGGCCTGCTGGGCGAGCGCGGGGGTGGCGGTGAGCGCTGCGAGGGCCCACCCCGCTGCGACTAGCTTCGCTGCGCTCAGCAAGTCTCGCGGCCCTCCCCCCTTCGACAAGCTCAGGATGAGCGGGAGGGCGTGCTTGGGCTTGTTTTGCTCCCCTCCCGCTTGCGGGAGGGGTTGGGGGTGGGTGTTGTATCGGTTGTTCACGCGGTTTCTCCACGGGCCCATGGACGTTGCCGTCCATGGCGGGAGTGAGCGCGGGGCCTTGATGGCGCCCTTCTCTCGCATGCGTCCGGTACACCCCGCCCGGCCGCGGAACGACCACACACCGGCAGGTTTCCTGGCTCGCCCGGGTCATCGCCCCCTGCCCGCCTTCCCGGTTTCCCAGTGGCATAGTGGACAAGGCGCTATCCGGGCACAGTTGCGGGGGCAGCTCCGGGTGCAAATCCTTGAGGACTTGTCCGAATTCCCTCTTAGCCCGCTTGCGCGGGCACCGGTGGCGTCAGGTGGCTTGGTAGCGGCACCTGCACTTTGGGGCAAGACCCCTGCTTCAGGGCCACGCTGCGTTAACCCGATGGCAGGGGGGTGTGCCTTAGCGGGACGGGGTGAAATGGCAGGATGCAGAGCGCGGGGAGAGGCTCTAGCGCTGGAATGCCGCCTTATGAGTCTGCCTGAGTTATGCCGCTGATAATCGACTACCGGCCGGTGAAGCTGCCGCCCGAGGCCTTGGCGCCTCGGCGAGTGGTGGCGCCTGTGGTGGCGGTGGCCCCGAGGGCGGAAGCGGTGGTGGCGCCTCTGCCCACCCCCAACCCCTCCCTTAAACGGGAGGGGCTTTACAAGCGTTGGGCGGGAATCGCGGGGGTTGCGGTCATCGGCTTTGCGCTGTGGCTGGCTGGGCCGGGGTGGATCGCGCCGGGGGTCCCGACTGCGCAGGCGCGTGACGGCTTGCAGCCTTTCGAGCGGCCGGGAGACAGCTTTCCGGGTTCGGCGTTCTATTATCTGGCGAGCGATGACACGGGGATGCTGGCGCCCGATGCGGCGCGCGCCGCTTGGGATGAGCAGAGCCATCGTGACGATGCCATCGGCGCAACCGGGAGCGGACCGGCGGCGCGGCCGATCATGGCGCGGGGCACCAGCCTCGACCAATCGCGTGCGCTGCAGTGCCTGACTGCGGCGATCTATTACGAGGCGGCGAGCGAGCCCGATGCGGGGCAGCGCGCGGTGGCGCAAGTGGTGCTCAACCGCGTGGCGCATCCGGCCTGGCCCAAGACGGTGTGCGGCGTGGTCTATCAGGGGTCCGAGCGGCCGGGCTGCCAGTTCAGCTTTGCCTGCGACGGTTCGATGGCGCGGCGGCCGGTGGCGGCGTTCTGGGACCGCGCGCGGCGCGTGGCGGCCGATGCACTTGCGGGCTATGTCTATGCGCCGGTGGGCCTTGCCACGCATTATCACACATCGGCCGTGCATCCTTATTGGGCGGACAGCCTGAGCTTCATCGGCACGATCGGCGCGCACCGGTTCTATCGCTGGAGCGGCGCGGCGGGGCGGCCGATGGCCTTCAACGCGGTCTATGCAGGGGGCGAGCCGGTGGCGGCGCCGCATCCGCGCACATGGACACCGGCAGCGGCGGACGTGGCCGATCCGATCCAGCTGGAGAAGGCGTTCGAGGCGGGGCGGATCGAGGCGCTCAAGACGGCGCAGGCGGCTCCGGCAGCAGCCGGGCGCAATACGGCTTCGTTCGGACAGACACCGCTGCCGGGCTATGGGGCGGGCTATGGCGAACCGCGCGCGGCGGCGCCGAAGTTTGCGCCAGCGGTCGAAGCGCGCGGCGGCGATGCTCTCTACCGCGCCGGGCAGTTGCCGGGCGGCACAGCAGTCAATCCGGCATACGAGAATGCCGGCAAGTGGATTGCCCAGCCGGGCGGCTAAATTTAGTCCGATTCGGGTATAACTTGCCAGCGATGCGGACCGCCCGCGTGCTTAACCTTCCGATCAAATCTCTGTTTTTCATATAGTTATTTCTGCCTAGGTAGGGTTAGTCATGCCTTTACCCTAAGGGCGAACGGGCTGTTCACCCCCGCCTGCTATACCCTGCCTGTCGCGCAATCGAGGAGAGCACCCATGCTGCATTTTGCCCCGCGTTATGGGATCATCTCACCCTGCCTGCACTGGGGCCAGAACAGGCGCCGGAACAGGGATACGCTCCGTTCGCATGCCTTGCGGGCAGCGCGCGCGGCGAATGACAACGGCGCCGCGATTGCGGCCCGCAAGTCTGGCGCCAACGATTCCGAAGCGTACGACGAGGCACTGCTGGCCGCAGCGCTGCGCCTGTTTGCCGCGCACGGCCTGTCGGCAGCGCAGCGCGCGTGCGAGGCGGCGCAGATTGCCGCCGACGCAGGCGACAGCGCCAAGGCCGAGTGGTGGATCGCGGTCTGCGCGATGCTCGACGGACCGAAGGCCAAGGCCCTGCAAGGCGCGTTTGCGGCACGGGCCAGATCGCAGGCCTGAGGCGCTTTCCGGCACTATTGCTATTGCGAACTGTTATCACAAAAACCCACGCAGTGCGGGTTTTTGCGCCTTGCAATCACCATCCCGCAGGCCTAGGTCGCTCCTATCCGCTTGGATTCCTTCCCGTCATGCGGGACGCGGGAGGCCCTTATGGCGGTAGCTCTCGGGCGGCCATGCAGGGCCGCGTGTCCCGCGTATCCGGGAAAGGAATGCAAAGGCATGGCTCGCAAGAAAATCGCGCTGATCGGCGCCGGCAACATCGGCGGTACGCTCGCGCACCTCGCGGCGCAGAAGGAACTCGGCGATATCGTGCTGTTCGACGTGGTCGAAGGCGTGCCGCAGGGCAAGGCGCTCGATCTTTCGCAGTGCGGCCCGGTTGAAGGCTTTGACGCCAAGATCACCGGCTCCAACGACTATGCCGACATTGCCGGCGCGGACGTGATCATCGTGACCGCGGGCGTGGCGCGCAAGCCGGGCATGAGCCGCGACGACCTCCTCGGCATCAACCTCAAGGTGATGAAGGCGGTTGGCGAAGGCATCAAGAACAACGCCCCGAACGCGTTCGTGATCTGCATCACCAACCCGCTCGACGCGATGGTCTGGGCGCTGCGCGAATTTTCGGGCCTGCCGCACCACATGGTTGTCGGCATGGCGGGCGTGCTCGATTCGGCTCGCTTCAGCCACTTCATCGCCGACGAATTCAACGTCTCGGTCAAGGACGTGAACACGTTCGTGCTGGGCGGCCACGGTGACACGATGGTGCCGGTGACGCGCTATTCGACCGTGAACGGCATCCCCGTGCCCGACCTCGTCAAGATGGGCCTTTCGACGCAGGAGCGCATCGACGCAATCGTGCAGCGCACGCGCAGCGGCGGCGGCGAGATCGTCGCCCTGCTCAAGACCGGTTCGGCGTTCTATGCGCCCGCCACTTCGGGCATCGCGATGGCTGAGGCCTATCTGGGCGACCAGAAGCGCATCCTGCCCTGCGCGGCCTATGTCGATGGCCAGTACGGCGTGGACGGCCTCTACGTTGGCGTGCCGGTGATGATCGGCGCGGGCGGCGTGGAAAAGATCGTCGAGATCGCGCTGGACGATGCCGACAAGGCCGGCCTGCAGGTTTCGGTCGACGCGGTGAAGGAACTGCTGGTGGCTTGCAAGGGCATCGACCCCTCGCTGGCATAAGTCGGGCCGGGGCGCGAAGACCTGCCCGCAGCAGGTTCGCGCCCCGTTCAGATAAGTGGTTTTACGCAGGCGCAGCCATGCGCTCCCTTTGCAGAGATATGGTTAAAGCGGCCAATCCTGCGGGTTTTGCGTGGTTAGCATTTCGGGCGGCGCATTCCGCCCGCGGGAAAGCAAGCGGTCCGATGCCCCAACCTCCCCGGGGCAAGAGGAGTGACGTATGGGTTATGAAGAGCGCTCGTTCGAGGTGGACCTTCTGCAGGAGGGGCCGCAGGCGGGACCTTCGTGGGCTTCCAAGCGCTGGCCGGTGACTGATCCGGGCGCGGGCGACGACCTCACCCGCGCGCTCGATCCGATGGCACTGAAGCAGGAAATCGCCAAGGCGGCGAAGGCCGCTGGCGCGCCGATGGATGAAGCCGCGCTGGAAGCGGCGGCTGGCGCTTCGATCCGCGCGATGATGCTGGTGCGCACCTACCGCGTGCGCGGGCATCTGGCGGCGGACCTCGATCCGCTGGGCCTTGCGCGGCAGGAATTGCCGGCAGACATAACGCCGGAATACCACGGTTTTGTTGGCCCCGACCTCGACAAGAAGGTCTTCGTTGGCGGCGTGCTCGGCATGCAATGGGCGACCCCGCGCGAGATCGTGAACGTCCTCCAGCGCAACTACTGCGGCAAGGTCGGCCTTGAATACATGCACATCGCGGACGTGGAGGAGCGCAAGTTCCTGCAGGACCGCATCGAGGGCGGCGACAAGTCCATCGACTTCA
This sequence comes from Novosphingobium sediminis, assembly GCF_007991615.1. Classification (GTDB taxonomy): domain Bacteria; phylum Pseudomonadota; class Alphaproteobacteria; order Sphingomonadales; family Sphingomonadaceae; genus Novosphingobium; species Novosphingobium sediminis. Next base: position 44,520 of record NZ_BJYR01000006.1, read on the forward strand.
CACCCAACGGCAAGAAGGCGATCCTCGCCGCCGTGATCCGCGGCGAGCAGTACGAGAAGTTCCTCGGCAAGAAGTACGTCGGCACCAAGCGCTTCGGGCTTGATGGCGGCGAATCGATGATCCCGGCGCTGGAGGCTGTCATCAAGTATGGCGGCCAGCTGGGCGTGCGCGAGATCATCTACGGCATGGCGCACCGCGGCCGCTTGAATGTGCTCGCGAACGTGCTGGCCAAGCCCTACCGCGTGATCTTTCACGAGTTTTCGGGCGGCACCGCGAACCCCGAGGACGTCGGCGGTTCGGGCGACGTGAAGTACCACCTCGGCACCAGCACGGACCGCGAGTTCGACGGGATCAAGGTGCACATGAGCCTGCAGCCGAACCCGAGCCACCTCGAGACGGTGGACCCGGTGGTGCTGGGCAAGGCGCGCGCGCAGCAGGCGTTTCGTGATGACATCGGCAAGGGCAAGCACAAGCAGGTGCTCCCCATCCTGATCCACGGCGACGCGGCCTTCGCAGGGCAAGGCATCGTGTGGGAATGCTTCGGCTTTTCGGGCGTGAAGGGCTACAACACCGGCGGCTGCATCCACTTCGTCATCAACAACCAGATCGGCTTCACGACAAGCCCGCAGTTCAGCCGCGGCTCGCCCTACCCGTCTGACGTGGCGAAGGGCGTGCAGGCGCCGATCATCCACGTGAACGGCGATGATCCCGAAGCGGTGACGTTCGCGTGCAAGCTGGCGATCGACTACCGCCAGAAGTTCGGCCGCGACGTGGTGGTCGACATGTGGTGCTATCGCCGCTTCGGCCACAACGAAGGCGACGAGCCGAGCTTTACCCAGCCGCTGATGTACGCGCGGATCAAGCAGCATCCGGCGGTTTCGGAAGTCTATTCGCGCCGCCTGATCGAGCAGGGCGTGATCGACAAGGTGTGGAAGGGCGAGACCGAGGACCGCTTCGTCGCCACGCTGGAAACCGAGTTCGAGGCGGCCAAGAGCTACAAGGCGAACCATGCCGACTGGTTTGGCGGGCGCTGGAGCGGGCTGAACAAGCCGGCGGACCCGGAAACCGCGCGGCGCAACGTGGCGACCGGCATCGACCAGAAGCGCTTCGACGCGCTGGGCCGGACGCTGACGACGGTTCCGGAAGACCTCACCATCCACAAGACGCTGGGCCGCGTGATCGAGGCCAAAAAGGCGATGTTTGCGGAAGGCGAAGGCTTCGACTGGGCGACCGGCGAGGCGCTGGCGTTCGGCAGCCTGCTGACCGAGGGCTTCAACGTGCGGCTTTCCGGGCAGGATTCGGGCCGCGGCACGTTCAGCCAGCGCCATGCGGTGTGGGTCGACCAGACCAACGAGCGCAAGTACGTGCCGCTGACCACCCTGCCCCACGGCAAGTTCGAAGTGCATGACAGCCCGCTCTCCGAGTACGGCGTGCTGGGCTTCGAATATGGCTATGCCAGCGCGGACCCCAAGACGCTGGTGCTGTGGGAAGCGCAGTTTGGCGATTTCGCCAACGGCGCGCAGATCGTGATCGACCAGTATATCGCGGCCTCCGAAGCCAAGTGGCTGCGCGCCAACGGCCTCGTGATGCTGCTGCCACATGGCTATGAAGGCCAGGGGCCGGAGCATTCTTCCGCGCGGCTGGAGCGCTATCTCCAGCTCTGCGCCGAGGATAATATCCAGGTTTGCAACATCACCAGCCCGGCGAACTACTTCCACGTGCTGCGCCGGCAGATGCAGCGGCCCTTCCGCAAGCCGCTCATCATCATGACGCCCAAGAGCCTGCTGCGCCATCCGCTGGCAAAGTCGAAGGCTTCGGACTTCGTTGGCGAGGGGCACTTCATGCGCATCCTTTCCGACCTCAATCCGGCGGCAGACGCGGACACCAAGCGCGTTGTGCTGTGCAGCGGCAAGGTGGCCTACGATCTGATCGAGGCGCGCGATGCGGCGGGGATCACCGATACGCAGATCATCCGGCTGGAGCAGCTCTATCCGTTCCCGGGCGAGCCGCTGGCGCTGCGCTTTTCGCGCATGACCAATCTGGAAGAGGTCGTGTGGTGCCAGGAAGAGCCGAAGAACAACGGTGCGTGGTTCTTCGTGGAGCCGCTGATCGAGGACGCGCTCAAGGCATCGGGCAGCAAGGTATCGCGGCCGCGCTATGCCGGGCGGAGTGCGGCGGCATCGCCGGCGACCGGCCTTGCCAAGCGCCATGCGGCTGAACAGGCCGCGCTGGTGAGCAATGCGCTTTCGCTTTCGGTGCGCGGCGAACTGCGCCGGACCAAGAAGAAGGCCTGAACCCCTTTTCTGTGAGAGATTTCGACATGTCGATTGAAGTGAAAGTTCCGGTTCTGGGCGAGAGCGTCAGCGAGGCGACCGTCGGCCAGTGGCTCAAGCAACCGGGCGAGGCGGTGGCGCTCGACGAGCCCATCGCGAGCCTCGAGACCGACAAGGTGGCGGTGGAAGTGCCCTCGCCCGTCGCGGGGATCATGGGCGCACATGTGGCTGCCGAGGGTGACACCGTGGCGGTAGGCGCGCTGCTGGGCCTGATCGAGACGAGCGGCGTGGCGACTTCGCCTGCCCCGGCCCCGGCTGCTGCGGCTGCTCCGGCAGCGGCGGTTGCTGCGGATGATGCGGCGGCGCTTTCGCCGGCTGTGCGCCGTGCGGTGCTGGAGCATGGGATTGACCCGGCAACGGTCAAGGGCACCGGCAAGGACGGGCGGCTGACCAAGGAAGACGTGCTGGCGGCAGCGGTGGCCAAGCAGGCCGCGCCGGCTCCGGTCGTGGCGGCGCCCGCCCCTGCCCCGGCTCCGGCCCCGGTCGTTACCGCTTCGGGCGGCCGCAACGAAGAGCGGGTCAAGATGACCCGCCTGCGCCAGACCATCGCCAAGCGGCTGAAGCAGGCGCAGGAAACCGCCGCGATGCTCACCACGTTCAACGACGTGGACATGAGCGCGGTGATGGAAGCGCGCGCCAAGTACAAGGACGTGTTCGAGAAGAAGCACGGCGTGAAGCTGGGCTTGATGAGCTTCTTCGCGAAGGCATCGGTGCTGGCGCTGAAGGACATTCCCTCGGTCAACGCGCAGATGCAGGGCGATGAGATCGTCTATTTCGATTACGTCGATATCTCGGTCGCGGTTTCGGCGCCGAACGGCCTTGTCGTGCCGGTGGTGCGCGATGTCGACAAGATGAGCTTTGCGGCCATCGAGAAGGCCATCGCCGACTACGGCAAGAAGGCGCGCGACGGCACGCTGACCATGGCCGACATGGCGGGCGGCACCTTCACGATCTCGAACGGCGGCGTGTTTGGCGGGCTGATGTCCACCCCGATCATCAATCCGCCGCAGTCTGCCGTGCTTGGCTTGCACCGCATCGAGGACCGGCCGGTCGTCCGCGACGGGCAGATCGTGGTGCGTCCGATGATGTATATCGCGCTTTCGTACGACCATCGGATCATCGATGGCCGTGAGGCGGTGACGGCGCTGAAGACGATCAAGGAAGCGATCGAGGATCCGACGCGGCTGCTGATCGATATGTGATGGGGCGGGCGCTGCGCCTGCATCCTTCGACAGGCTCAGGATGAGCGGATGTTGTGGGGAGGCCGGGCAGTTCCTACCTGCCGAATGAACTTACGCCGCTCATGCTGAGCTTGTCGAAGCATGGATGCGCAACGGAGGCCGACCATGGCTGAATACGACTACGACGTCCTCATCATCGGTGCTGGCCCGGGCGGCTATGTTGCGGCGATCCGGGCGGCACAGCTGGGGCTGAAGGTGGCGTGCGCCGAGAGCCGCGCGACGCTGGGCGGCACGTGCCTCAACGTGGGGTGCATTCCTTCCAAGGCCTTGTTGCATGGATCGGAAAAGTTTGCCGAGGCGGTCGACGGCACGTTTGCGAAGTATGGCATCAAGACCGGGCCGGTGACGCTCGATCTGGGCGCGATGCAGCAGCAGAAGCTGGATTCGGTAAAGCAGCTGACGGGCGGGATCGAGTTCCTGTTCAAGAAGAACAAGGTGACCTGGCTGAAGGGCTACGCCTCATTCGTGGATGCGCACACCGTTTCGGTGAACGGCGAGACCGTGACCGCGCGGGATGTGGTGATCGCGACGGGTTCGAGCGTGACGCCGCTGCCGGGGGTTGCGGTCGACAACGACGAAGGGATCATCGTGGATTCGACCGGCGCGCTGGCGCTGGACCGCGTGCCCGAGCATCTCGTGGTGATCGGCGGCGGCGTGATCGGGCTGGAGCTGGGCTCGGTGTGGCGGCGGCTCGGCGCTAAGGTGACGGTTGTCGAATTCCTCGACCAGTTGCTGCCCGGCATGGACGGCGATGTGCGCAAGGAAGCCGCCAAGATCTTCAAGAAGCAGGGCATGGAGCTGAAGCTTTCCACCAAGGTCACGGGCGTGGCGGTGGACGGCCAGACGGCGACGCTGACGCTGGAGCCTTCGGCTGGCGGGGCTGTGGAGACGTTGACGGCGGACTGCGTGCTGGTGGCTATCGGGCGGCGGCCGAATGTGAGCGGGCTGGGGCTCGAGAAGATCGGGCTGGAGCTCAACAAGCGCGGGCAGATCGAGACGGACCATGATTTCCGCACTGCCGTTCCGGGCGTGTGGGCCATCGGCGACGTGATTCCGGGCCCGATGCTGGCGCACAAGGCGGAGGACGAAGGCGTCGCCGTGGCGGAGAACATCGCCGGGCAGACGGGCATCGTGAACCACAATGTGATCCCCGGCGTGGTCTATACGTTCCCCGAGATCGCGGGCGTGGGGCTGACCGAGGAAGCGGCGAAGGAAGCAGGCGAGATCAAGGTTTCCAAGTTCCCGATGCTGGCAAACAGCCGCGCCAAGACCAACCATGAGCCGGACGGCTTCGTGAAGGTGATCGCGGACGCCAAGACCGAGCGCGTGCTCGGCGTGTGGTGCATCGCTTCGGTCGCGGGTTCGATGATTGCCGAAGCCGCGCTGGCGATGGAGTTTGGCGCGACGGCGGAAGACATCGCCTATACCTGCCATGCGCACCCGACCCATGCCGAGGCGCTGAAGGAAGCGGCGATGGGGATTGGCGGGAAGCCGATCCATATCTGAGCGGGGGCTACGGGGTTTCCCGCCCTCTTTCGTCACCTGCGAGCGTAGCGAAGCAGTCCAGAGCGTTTGCGCATGACGCTCTGGATTGCTTCGTCGCTGCACTCCTCGCAATGACGAGGGGTTTGGTGTGGGCTGCGGCTACGCCCGCTTGCGGACTTCGACTTCGAGGAACTGCGGCGCGCTGCTGCTGACCATGCGGGCGGCGGTGGCGAGCGCGTAGGGGCTGGCGCGGTAGCGGGTGACGAGGCCGCCGGCGCCATCGCTGACGAGCGGGGTTTCGAATTCCACGCCGATGGTCGCATCTTCCGAGCGTGAGACGGTGACGACCGCGAGCTGGCCCGCGCCGAGATCAAGCACGAGGCTGGTGCCGACCGGAACGCCGACAAGCCCCTCGATCCCCGCGCCCGTGGCCGAGAGATTGCGCAGCAGCGCTTCGTAGCGGTGGTCTTCGTGGATGACGCCGATGCGGCGATAGACCGAGCGGCGGTCGGGCCGGTGGCGCTTGGGACCGTCAGGCGGAATATACAATTCACCCGCGGCCATGCGTTCGAGCAGGGCGGCCTGTTCGAGCGGATGGGAATAGAGGTAGCCCTGAATCAGCCGCGCGCCCTTGGCGCAGACGACATCGCGCTGGTCGAACGCCTCGACGCCCTCAACCGTGGTTTCCATGCCGAGCGCATCGGCAAGGCCGATGATCGCGGCGATGATCTTGGCGCTGTTCTGATCGCTGAGGGTGCAGCTTTCGACGAAGCTGCGATCGACCTTGAGCTTGTCGAACGGGGCGGCGCGCAGATAGCTGAGTGACGAATAGCCGGTGCCGAAATCATCGAGCGCGAGGCGGACACCCAGCAGTTTCAGGGCCTTGAAGGCGGCGTCGGTTGTCTCGCCATCGCCCATGAACACGGATTCGGTGAGTTCAAGTTCGAGCCGTTCGGGATCAAGACCGTTCGCATCGAGGACATCGGAAACGATGCCGGGAAAATCGGGATGCGCGAACTGCACCGCCGAGACGTTGACCGCGATGCGCAAGGGGTGCGGCCATGCTGCAGCATCGCGCGCGGCCTGGCGCAGCGCCCAGGCGCCGAGCTGGAGGATCATGCCGGTATCTTCGGCAACGGGGATGAACACCGATGGCGGGATCGCGCCGCGCTGCGGATGCTCCCACCGCATCAGCGCTTCGAAGCCGACGACGGCGTGGTCATCGGTGCGCACGACGGGCTGGTAGACCATCGAAAGCTGCGGGGCATCCCAGCTGTCGTCCGTCCCATCGACCGAGGCGATGGCATCGCGCAGCGCGTCTTCGAGCAGGCGGCGCTCTTCCTTCTCGTCCTTCAGATCGGACGAGTAGAAGCGGAACTGGCCGCGCCCGCCGTGCTTGGCGGCATAGAGCGCAAGGTCTGCGGCGCGGACGATATCCTCGCGCTCTGTGCCATCGAACGGGGCGATGGCCATGCCGATCGAGACGCCGATGACGACGTGGTTGTCGTCGATCTGGTAGGGCTGCGAGATGAGGCCGATGATCTTGTCGGCCAGTTCGCCAAGTTTGCCGCGATCTTCCTGATCGGCGAGCAGGATCTGGAATTCATCGCCGCCCAGACGGCCGATCTCGCCCGCCGTGCCGACGACTCGGGTGAGGCGCTGGGCAACCTGGCGGAGCAGCTCGTCACCGGCGGGGTGGCCGAGCGTATCGTTGACCTGCTTGAATCGATCGAGATCGAGCATCATCAGCGTGGCCGGGCGCATGGTGCCCTTGAACGCGGCGAGCATCGAATCGAAGCGGCGGGAGATGCGGTGGCGATTGGCGAGGCCGGTGAGCGAATCGAATTCGGCGAGGCGCGAATCCTCGATGCGGCGTTCGTATTCCTGCGTGATATCGCGCGCGCTGCCGCGATAGCCATGGAAGGCGCCCTCACTCCCGGGCTTTGCCACATCGATCTTGGGCTGGCCGGAAAGCGCCCACCACGCCGGGCGCGCACCGGGCGCGCAGCGCGCGGGAACGAGCCGGACGGTCACGTCGCTGAGGCGCGAGTGCGCACCGAAGAGGAACTGCAGCGGCCGGTCGGACCGTTCGCCCGGGTTCTCCGGATCGGTTTCGAACAGGCTGGTAAAGGGTTCGCCGATCAGGGTTTCAGCGGAAAGGCCGAAGCGTTCGCAGGCTGCGGGGGAGATGTAGCTGAGGCAGCCAGCGGCGTCGGTCGCCCAGAACCAGCCGGAATGACCGCGCTCGATATCCTCGAAAACCGCCATCCGGACCTGGGCGCGCTGCGCCGCTTCGTCGCTCGGGGGCGGCGCTTGTGACGGCTTTGTACCGTGCCAGGTCTTGAGCAGATTCTTCACTGGGCGCACAGAGCCTGTTGGAGAAAAGGACCGGTTCCGGACTCATCCTAAGCAGGGGTTGGTTACTTTCGTCCTAAGTGGAGCGTTAAACCGTGCATTCTATTCTTGCCCTCTCCCTGCCCGTGACAGCGCGCCTGCCAGCATCGGATGTGTTCGCGCTGATTGCGGCGTTGGACCCGGCGGGCATCGCGATAACGGCGTTGAGCGGGGCGCTGCTCGCGGCACGGATGCGGCAGACGTTCGTGACGATGGCGTTCTTTGCGGTGGTGACGGGCGTGGGCGGCGGCACGGTGCGCGACCTGCTGATCGGGGCGCCGGTGTTCTGGGTGCACAACGCGTGGACGGCGCCGGTGTGCCTTGGCGTGGCGCTGATGGTGTGGTTCAGCCCGGCGCGCTGGTGGCAGGGCGAAAGCACGCGCATGATCGAGTGGGCGGACGCGGCGGGTCTTGGCGCCTACGCCGTGCTGGGCACGGCCAAGGCGCTGGCGCTGGGCGTGGCGCCGGTTCCGGCGGCGATGATGGGCGTGATCACCGGCTGCGTGGGCGGGGTGATCCGCGACGTGATCGCCGGGCGGCCCTCGATCATCATGCGGCCCGAACTTTACGTGACGCCCGCTGCGCTCACCTCGGCAATCTGCGCGGGTGGACATATGGCTGGGCTGGACAAGATGATCGTATGGCCACTGGCGGCGCTGGCGGGCTTTGGCCTGCGCGGCGCGGCGATTCATTGGCAACTGGGACTGCCCGCCTATGGGCCGAAGGGAAACGGGGAGAAGTGACGGTGCGCAAGGTTTGGATGGCCGGAGCGGCGCTGCTGATGGCAGCGGGTGCAGGCGGCGCGGCAGAGCAGGCGAGCCCCTATGGCACTTGGCGCACGCCCGAGCGCGGCGGGCTGGTCGAGGTTTCGCAGTGCGATGGCGGGCTGTGCGGCAAGATCCTTGGCGGCGCACCGGGGGCGGCTCCGGAAGACCGGCTCGACCGCAACAACAAGAACCCGGCGCTGCGCGGGCGGCCCTTGCTGGGGATGTATATCTTTCGCGGGCTGAAACCGGCGGGCGGCAGCTGGAAGGGTTCGATCTACAACCCGAACGATGGCGGGACTTATTCAGCGACGGTTTCGCTGAAGGCGCCCGGCACGCTGGAAGTGAAGGGCTGCGTGGTTTGGCCGCTGTGCAAGACGCAGGTTTGGGCGAAGGTGAAGTAGAAGGAAGGGCCCACCCCCGGCCCCTCCCGCATGCGGGAGGGGGGAAGAAGCTGGCTCCGTCCGTTACTCCATCGTCACGACGACTTTGCCCACGGCCTTGCGGTCTGCCAGCATGGCGATGGCTTCGCCGCCGCGCTCCAAGGGGAAGCGGGCGGAGACGCGGGGGTTGATCTTGCCCGCCTTGAGGAGGTCGAACAGTTCCGCCACATGCTCGGCGTTCTTCTGCGGTTCGCGCGCGGTGAAGGCGCCCCAGAACACACCGCAGACATCGCAGGACTTGAGCAGCGTGAGGTTGAGCGGGAGGCGCGCGATGCCGGCGGGGAAGCCGACGACGAGGAAGCGGCCTTCCCACGCGATGGCGCGCAGGGCGGGTTCGGAATAATCGCCGCCGACGATATCGTAGACGATGTCCGCGCCGTTGGGGCCGCAGGCGGCCTTGAACGCGTCGGCGAGGGCCTTGCTGGCATCCTTGTCGAAGGGCGGGCGGCCGTAGATCACGACATCGTCCGCACCGGCTTCGCGCGCGGCGGCGGCCTTTTTCTCGCTGGAGACGGCGGCGATGACGCGGTTGCCATAGGCCTTGCCGAGCTCGATGGCGGAAATGCCGACGCCGCCGGCGGCGCCGAGGACGAGCATGGTTTCGCCAGCCTTGATCCGGCCGCGATCCTTGAGGCCGTGGATCGTGGTGCCGTAGGTCATCAGGAGCGAGGCGCCGGTTTCGAACGAGACGCCTTCGGGCAGCGGGAACATGCGGCCCTGATCGAGCACGACCTTTTCGGCAAGGCCGCCGTTGCCGCACATGCCGATCACGCGGTCACCCACCTTCCACTGGGTGACGCCCTCCCCCACGCTTTCGATGACGCCGGAGAGTTCACCGCCGGGCGCATAAGGGCGCTGCGGCTTGAACTGGTACATATCGCGGATCATCAGCGTATCGGGGAAGTTGATCGCGCAGGCCTTGACCGCGACGACGACCTGACCGGGGCCGGCGACGGGCGCGTCGATCTCGTCGAGGGTCAGGGTTTCGGGGCCGCCGACGGCGTGGGTGCGCAGGGTTTTCATTGATCTCTCCGGTGCTTTGGTTGGCACCTTTGAGCCATGTTTTGGCGGGCTTGGGAAGCCCTATTTAAGCGCGTGGTTAAGCCGGGTGGACAAGGAACGGGCGTTCCGCGCTGGCCTTGGCTTCGTAGGCGCTGATCGCATCGCCGCGGGCCATGGTGAGACCAACCTCGTCGAGGCCGTTCAGCAGGCAGTGCTTGCGGAAGGCGTCGATCTCGAACGTGAAGCGGTCCTGGAACGGGGTCGTCACGGTCTGGGCTTCGAGATCGATATGGACAGGCTCTGTGGCCGCGACTTCCATCAGGCGGTCGATCGCTTCCTGCGGGAGGACCACGGTGATGATGCCGTTCTTGAAGGCGTTGCCCGAGAAGATATCCGAGAACGAGGGCGCGATGACGGCCTTGATGCCGAGATCAAGCAGCGCCCACGCAGCGTGTTCACGGCTGGAGCCGCAGCCGAAGTTGTCACCCGCAATCAGGATCGGCGAGCCCTTGAACTCGGCGCTGTCGAAGATGTTGTCCGGATCCTTGCGCAGCGCCTCGAACGCGCCGCGACCGAGGCCCTCGCGGCTGATCGTCTTCAGCCAGGCGGCAGGGATGATGACGTCGGTATCGACGTTCTTGCGGCCGAACGGAATGGCGCGGCCATCGATGGTGCTGACAGGTTCCATGGCCTGCGCCTTAGCCTCTGGAATGCGGGAGATGCAAGGGCGCGCTTGCCGCCCTGCCCTGCCCTTAATCGGTATCGATCGGATCAACGGGAGGCTTGGGCTTGGCCTTTTCCGCGCGTTCCTTGCGGCGCGAGGAATAGAGGAGAGCCGCCGCGAGCGCGGCAGAGCCGATCGCGGCACCGGCGATGGCCGCAGGGCCGGTCCAGCTGTTGGTGCTTTCCTTATCGGTCTTCTTGGTCACAGGTGTGCTCCTTGATCCCGCCTGCCTTTGAAGTGGCCTCGGTCAATCGCGATTGCAAGCGGGCGGAGGGGGCTATCCGCAGGTGTGTGTGCGGAGGAAACCCACCCCCAGGAGGGGAGAAACGTGGCCCCCTCCCGCACGCGGAAGGGGGCCACGTTCAGATCACATCCCGTCGACGGCCTTGCTGACCATCACGTTGACGGCAACGCGGCGGTTCTGCGCGCGGCCTTCGGGCGTGGAATTGTCAGCCAGCGGGTTGGCGGTGGCCATGCCACTGGGGGTGAGCATCTTGTAAGGCTTCCAGCCGCAGGCCTGCTGCAGGTAGTTCACCACGCGGGTGGCGCGCTGATCGCTGAGGCGCTGGTTGAGATCCTCATTGCCCTTGGAATCGGCATAACCGACGACGAGCAGCACCGCGTTCTTGATGCCTTGCGCCTGCGTGGCCGTGGCGCAGAGATCGGCCTTGCCCTGCGGGGTGAGCTGCGTCTTGCCCGAGGCGAAGTTCACGTTGGTGGTGCTCTTGATGTTGTAATCGTCGATATCGCCGAAGCGGGTGCGCAGCGCCTCGGTCATCTGGCGGACTTCGGCGGTGGCAGCGGACTGCTCCTCGAAGCCCTGCTTGGTGCCGGTGCGGATCATGTTGGCGATCTTGAGATCCTTGTCCTTGAACTGGATATCGGCCGCCATCAGCGCATCGCCGGATTGCAGGGTGTGGACCGTGACCGGCAGACCATTGAGCAGCGAGTTCGCCGCAAGCTGCTGGCGGCTCATGCCGAACAGGCCCTTGCTCGAGCGGATCTTGGTGAGATCGTTGACGTTGACGATGGTCTTGGTGCCATCGTCAGCGGTGACTTCCATCCGATCGGCGCTGCGGCGCGAGATCACACCCTTGATGTCCGGCCCCTTGGGGAGCGACGCGGGATCGCCGGCAGTGGGGGCGACGGTGGTGCTGATTTCGCTGCTGGCGGCGGGTTGGGCCTGGGTCTGGGGCTGGGTCTGGCTCTGATCGACCGGCGGGAGTTCCTGCGCCAGCGCCGAGAGACCCATTGGCATCGAAGCGACCAGCGCTGTCGCGAGGATCAGGCCGGTCTTTCCGGGATTGAGGGCACGCATCGGGTTACTCCTTCAAAAACTGTCATGACGCCGCGCGGGGCGCCGCGAGGGGAAGCCGACAGCTCCGCAGCAAGGTTTTGCGGCATGAAGATGAACGGCTTCGGGTTCTTCCCTGCTGCAGCAGGCTTTCTCCCACATGAACAGACAGGTTCAGACGGGGCGCGGCGAGGTTGCGCCGTGCGGGTGCTGCGGCAGGGCGTTGTGCGCGGGGGCAAACGCCTGAATCGGCGCGATTTGGCGCTGTCGACCAGCCGTGCACGGGGCAAGGCGGGACGACATCAGAACAGGACGAGGCGAGCAGTGAGCGCCGCGGGAGGTGGAGTCGGAGGGCGCCTCAGACCAGTTCGCGCACATCCGTGAGCCGGCCCGTGACCGCTGCCGCTGCCGCCATCGCGGGCGAGACGAGGTGCGTGCGCGCGCCGGGGCCCTGACGGCCGACGAAGTTGCGGTTGGACGTGCTGGCGCAGCGTTCGCCCGCAGGAACCTTGTCAGGGTTCATGCCGAGGCAGGCCGAACAGCCCGGTTCGCGCCATTCGAGACCGGCTTCGATGAAGACTTTGTCGAGGCCTTCCTCTTCGGCCTGCTTCTTCACGAGGCCCGAGCCGGGGACAACGATGGCCCAGGTCACGTTCGGCGCTTTCTTGCGGCCGCGCAGCACGGCGGCGGCGGCGCGCAAGTCTTCGATGCGGCTGTTGGTGCAGCTGCCGATGAAGACATTCTGGATCTCGACCGAGGACAGCGGCTGGCCGGGCTGTAGCCCCATGTAATCGAGGCTGGCGCGCGCGGCGGCCTGCTTCGAGGCATCCGCGAAGCTTTCGGGCGCGGGGACGAGGCCGGTGATGGGGAGGACGTCTTCCGGGCTGGTGCCCCAGGTGACGCTGGGGGCGATGTCCGCCGCATCGATCACCACGGTCTTGTCGTACTTGGCGCCGGCATCGGTGGCGAGGCTGCGCCACCATGCGACGGCCTTGTCCCAATCCTCACCCTTGGGCGCATAGGGGCGGCCCTTCAGGTAGGCGAAGGTCTTGTCGTCCGGGGCGATGAGGCCGGCGCGGGCGCCGTGTTCGATCGCCATGTTGGAGACGGTGAGGCGGCCCTCGATCGAGAGGTCGCGGATGACCTGACCGGTATATTCGATGACATGGCCGGTGCCGCCCGCCGCGCCGAGCACGCCGGTGATGTGGAGGACGACATCCTTGGCGGTGACGCCGGGGAGCAGCGTGCCTTCGACGCGGACTTCCATCGTCTTCGCGCGCTTGAGCAGCAGGGTCTGCGTGGCGAGGACGTGCTCCACTTCGCTGGTGCCGATGCCGAAAGCGAGCGCGCCGAGGCCGCCGTGGCAGGCGGTGTGGCTATCGCCGCAGACGATAGTGGCACCGGGGAGCGAAAAGCCCTGCTCCGGCCCGACGACGTGGACGATGCCCTGCTCCACATCGGCATCGCCGATGTAGCGGATGCCGAAGGCGGGCGCGTTGGCTTCCAATGCTTCGAGTTGCGCCGCGCTTTCGCGGTCGGCGATGGCGACGCGCGCGCCCTTGGCATCGCGGCGGGCGGTGGTCGGCAGATTGTGATCGGGCACCGCGAGGGTGAGATCGGGGCGGCGCACCTTGCGCCCGGTAAGGCGCAGCGCCTCGAACGCCTGCGGGCTCGTCACTTCATGGACGAGGTGGCGGTCGATGTAGACAAGGCTGGTGCCATCGTCGCGATCCTCGACGACATGGGCGGCCCAGATCTTTTCGTAGAGCGTGCGGGGTGCGGAGGTGCTGGTCATGGGCTGGGCGCTAGACCCGGTACGAAGAGTTTTCAAGTCGCGGCGGGGGCAATCGGCGCAATTTTGTTACCCATTGGGCTTGCCCGAGAGGATGGCTGGGAACGCGGCGCGCGGTGGTGTAGGGAGCGGCCATGATTCAGTTCCTGATCGTGTTCGCGACCGTGTGGGCGATGGAGTTCGTCGCCTGGAGCAGCCACAAGTATGTGATGCACGGCTTCGGCTGGGCGTGGCACCGCGACCATCACGAGCCGCATGACGGCTTCTTCGAGCGCAACGACCTTTATGCAGTGGTCGGCGCGGCGATTTCGATCAGCGGGTTCATGTGGGGCAGTCCGCTCATCGTGGGCACCTATGCGTGGTGGCCGGCGACGTGGATCGGCGTGGGCGTGCTGATCTACGGGATCATCTATACGCTGATCCATGACGGCCTCGTCCACCAGCGCTGGTTCAAGTATGTGCCGCGCAAGGGCTATTTCAAGCGGGTGGTGCAGGCGCACAAGCTGCACCATGCGACCATCGGCAAGGAAGGCGGGGTGAGCTTCGGCTTCATCATCGCGCTCGATCCCGCCAAGCTGAAGCAGGAACTGCGGCGGCAGCGCGAGGCGGGGATTGCCGTGGTGCGGGACGCGGTGGAGTGATCGAGTAGGCCCACCCCCAACCCCTCCCGCAAGCGGGAGGGGAGTTGATGGAAGCGCCCCTCCTCCCTTCGACAAGCTCAGGATGAGCGCGAGGGGAGAAGAAAGCTATTCGTTGCGGGTCCAGATCCAGCCGCCGGAAAGCGCCATGACGGCGAGCGGGATCAGCACCCAGGGCCAGCCGGCGGTGAGGCCGGTGACGGCGACGCTGATACCCATCGCGATGAGCGCGGCCCACTTGGCGCGGCGGGGGATGGCGCGGCGTTGGCGCCAATCGAGCAGCAGCGGGCCATAGGTGGGGTGATCGAGCAGGCGCTTTTCCCACGCCGGGTTGCCGCGTGCGAAGCAGAACAGCGCCAGCAGCAGGAACGGGACGGTGGGCAGCAGCGGCAGGACCGCGCCGACCGCGCCGATGCCGACGAACATGAGGCCAGCCGCCGTCCAGATGTGACGGCGCACCCGGCTATCCCGCAATTCGCGCGGCGTGTTCGCGCACAAGGGCGATCATGTTGGGGACGCCTTGCGTGCGGTTCGACGAGAGCTGGTTCTTGAGATCGAACGGCGCGAGCAGCGCGGCGATATCTGTATCGGCGACCTGCCTTGCGGGCTGATCCTGCACCGCGGCGAGGACAAGTGCGACGATGCCCTTGGTAATCGCGGCGTTGCTATCGGCGAGGAAATGCAGTGCGTCCCCGTTTCCGGCCACGGGATAGACCCACACGCTGGCCGAGCAGCCGCGCACGAGGGTGGCGTCGGTCTTCAGCGCATCGGGCATGGGTTCCAGCTTGCGGCCGAGATCGATCAGCAGCCGGTAACGCTCGTCTGCGTCGAGGAATTCGTACTCTTCAAGGATGTCGTCGAGGTGGCTCATGGCCGGGGACATAGCGGATCGGATGGCGGGGGCAAGACCGTAGAAAGTACCCCTCCGACCCGCCTGCGGCGGGCCACCTCCCCATTTGCGTCTTCGACGAAAATGGAGAGGACCAACGGCGTCAGAGATCGACGCCCGCTGCGATGGCTTCAAGCTTGCGCAGGCGTTCCTTGATGTCGCTGAGGTCGATCATGCCCAGCGCGTGGTGGGTGCCATCCGCCGGGCGGGCAAGCTGGGTGCGCTGAAGATCAAGCCAGCCGTTCCATGCGCTGAGCGCGGTGCGGGCGAGGATCGCAATGCCGACCAGCGTGGCGGCGGCAAGCACGGCAGCAGTGATGAAGGTCATGGCGATTGCTCCTTGGCAGGGATCAATGTTCGCGCAGGGCTTCGATATCCTGCGCCAGACGGCTGGCATCGCGGCCATCGGTGAGGATGCGTTCGAGCACTTCGACGCGCTTGCGTAGTTCGACGACTTCGCGTTCGAGCGCGGGGTTGGCGTTGCGGGCGCCCACGGCATCGCGCAGTTCGGTGATCGGATGGCCAAGGCCGGCCTGATAGCGGACCGTCCGCATTCTCGCCCAGGCCAGAATAGCCACAATCGCGACAATGGCACTCCAGAAGCTCATCGACGTATCCTTGAGAAAAGAGAGTTCAGTTGGCAGCAGCGGTGCGCAGGTCTTCGATCTCGGCGGCGAGCGCGGCAGTTTCCTGCCCTGGCCGATCGGTGGCGATGCGTTCGAGGACGCGGACACGCGCTTCGAGCTTCTGCGCCTGCGCGGCAAAATGGGCTGCCTCATCCGCGCTGTTTTTCGCGGCGAGTTCGAGCTTGCGCTCCTTGAAGGCAAGGCGGCGCTTGTAGACCTCGGCGATCAAGCTGCACACGGTCATCAGGCCGAGCATCAGCGCGGCAAAGGCAATGGCATCGGCGGCGTTCATTGCTTGCTTCCTTGGGTTGTACGCAGAGCTTCGATCTCGTGCGTCAGATGGTAGCCGCTGTCAGTCACGATGCGCTCGACATTGGCGAGGCGGTCCTTGACCGAGCCGAGTTCGGCGCGCAGCTGGGCGTTTTCCTGGCTGAGCAGCTTGATGCGTTCCAGTTCGGCGCTGGTCGTCTTGGGGTAGATCGCCTGCCCCCATGCGCCATCCAGCGGATAGCCGTGGCGGATGCGCAGCCACGTGGTGAACACCCAGCCTGCCACGGGGACAAGGACGACCATGCTGATCAGCGGGGTGAGTTCGATCAGTTTCGACACTTCCTCGACAGCCATCAGTTCCTCCTGCGATCAATCGCCGAACCATCACCGCGCGCGGGATCCCGCAGCGCTTCGATCTGGTTCGCCACATCGTAGCTCTTGTCGGTGACAATGGCCTCGAGCGTGCGGACCCGTTCCTCGAGCGCCTGAGCGCGGGCGGCGGCCTGAGCATTGGTTTCGCTGAGCGCGCTGGCGCGGATTTCCTCGATCTTGCGCTGGTGCTGGGTCCAGATCGCGAGGACCGGGATGAGCAGCGCGAGGATCGGGACCAGCAGCGCGAGTGTACCGTTGTCCATTGGTGTTCCCCCTGGAGTGCCGCTTAGCGCAGCTTTTCAATCTCGGCGGAAAGGCGCGGATTGCCCGAGACATAGAACTGCTCGACTTCGGCGAGGCGGCGGTCGATGTCGCGGAAGGACGAGCGCACTTCGCGGGCGGTGCGGGACGGCGACTGGCGCACGCCCTGCCAGAACTTCTGCTCTTCGCGGTCCGAATAGAGCCGGGCCGGCTTCTTCTCCGCCAGGAAACCCAGCGCGAAGTAGATCAGGAACGGCCAGCCCATCGAGAAGGCGAGGACGATGAAACCGAGGCGAACCCAGAGGACATCGACGCCGGTGTAATCGGCAATCCCCGAGCAGACGCCCATGAACTTGCCATTGACCTTGTCGCGATAGAACTTGGTGCGCTGGGGCAGCTGGTTGCTCACTTGGAAGTCCCCCTCTGTTCGGCGAGCATGCGGTCGAGCTCGCGCAGTTTCTGGTTGTCCTCATCGCGATCCGGCAGGAGCCGCGCGGGGCGGAATTCGGGATTGTCGGCAGCGACAAGGCGCTCGACGGTGTCCATGCGTTCATCGAGACGGCGGGCGAGCTGGTAGAGCTCCTCGAGCAGCGCCTCGTCACCGGTGGTGAGCGTGGCGGCGGTCTTCCACCGGGTGATGTAGTGCAGCACGATCCACGGGAAGGCGATGAACAGCGAGAACATCGCGATCATCGGAATGACGATCTCTTCCATCGATCAGTCCTCCTGCTTGTCCGCGTTCAGCGCGCGCTTCATCGCTTCGAGTTCCTCGTCGACCTTGTCCTGCCCGGCGAGCGCGGCGATCTCGTCTGCGAGGCTGGGCGGGGCACCATCGGCGAGGCTGAGCGCATCGGCGCGGCCTTCGGCATAATCGACGCGGCGTTCGAGCTGATCGAAGCGGGCCAGCGCTTCGTCGACGCGCTCGTTGGTCATCAGGGTGCGCAGGCGGACGCGGTTCTCGGCGCTTTCGAGGCGCGCGGCGATCGCGGTCTGGCGGCTGCGGGCTTCGCGCAGGCGGGTCTGCAGCTTTTCGATATCGGCTTCATAAGCACGCATCGAATCGTCGAGCACCGAGATCTCGCTGCGCAGCTGGGCGCCCATATCGGCGGCCTTGTTCTTTTCCACCAGCGCGGCGCGGGCGAGGTCTTCACGGCCCTTGGAGAGGGCGAGCTGGGCCTTGTCCGCCCAATCGGCCTGGAGCCGATCGAGCTTCGCCACATGGCGGCCCATTTCCTTCTGATCGGCAATCGTGCGGGCGGCAGATGCGCGCACTTCGACGAGGGTTTCCTCCATCTCCATGATGATCATGCGGATCATCTTGGCCGGGTCATCCGCCTTGTCGAGCAGGTCGTTGAAGTTGGCGGCGATGATGTCGCGGGTGCGGGAGAAGATGCCCATCAGGTTGGCTCCGGATACGAAAGGCGTGGAAAGCCGAGTGGTTTCGGTCTCGGGCTGGCGTAGCGCACCAAGCTCGATATCGAAACGGGATTGCGAACGCCCTGCAGAAGCTCCAGCCATCTGGGGCCGCACAGGCGTGTCGGCGCCCATCAGGCGAGCTCACCCGTGATCGCGGCGCTGGAAGCGACGACCTGGGGAGCGGCTGCGGCAACCGGGCGGGTGGCGACGGCGACGTTGAGCGCCATCATCGCTGCGATGCTGATCAGCGCCGCGCGGCCGAGCTGGGTCGAGAAGAAGCGGGCAGTGTACATCGAAAGTCTCCTTTGGGTTCCCTCAGTGGGGAATGCACAGTGCATTGCAGGAGGCGTGCCAAATCGCGAAAGGCCGGAAATTCCGCGGTTTTCGGAGATCAGCGACTTTGCTTATATGGCGATTCTTGCCTAGGCTTGGGAAATTCTGCTATCCCTTGGGACAAGGCACGAAGCGGGGTATTCCATGGATCGCGAAGTCCAGTTCATCGGCCAATCGAGCGCCTTCCTCGATGCGGTTGAGCGCGCCAGCCGCGCCGCACCGATGCGCCGCCCGGTGCTGGTGATCGGCGAACGCGGGACCGGCAAGGAACTGATCGCCGAACGCCTCCACCGCCTTTCGACCCGGTGGCAGGAACCGCTGGTGACGATGAATTGCGCAGCGCTGCCCGAAACGCTGATCGAGGCGGAACTGTTTGGCCATGAGGCGGGCGCGTTCACTGGCGCGACGCGGGCGCGCACCGGGCGGTTTGAGGAAGCGCACGGGGGAACGCTGTTTCTCGACGAACTTGGCACGCTTTCGATGGGCGCGCAGGAGCGGCTGCTGCGCGCGGTGGAATATGGCGAAGTGGCGCGGATCGGGGCGAACAAGCCGATCACGGTGGACGTGCGCATCGTGGCGGCAACCAACGAGAACCTGCCGAAGCTGGCAGAGGAAGGCCGGTTTCGCCCGGACTTGCTCGACCGGCTGAGCTTCGAGGTGATCACCTTGCCGCCCCTGCGCGTGCGCGAGGGCGATATCGCGGTGCTGGCCGATTACTATGCCCGGCGCATGGCGGCGGAACTCGGCTGGCCTTCATGGCCGGGCTTTGCACCGCATGTGGCCGAGCAGATGGAGAAATACGCCTGGCCCGGCAACGTGCGCGAACTGCGCAACGTGGTGGAGCGCGCGGTCTATCGGTGGGACGATCCGGGGCGGCCGATCGGGCATATCCAGTTCGATCCGTTTGAAAGCCCGTGGCGGCCTGCGGCACTGATGACGGCGCCCGCGAAGGCGGCAGATGGGGGGGCGCCGGTGGCACCGGCCACGGCGGCAGCTTCAGGCGACCTTGATGGAGTGAGCGACCTGCGCGGCGCGGTCGATGCGCATGAGCGGGCGATCCTCGAGCATCACCTCGGGCGCAACCGCTATAACCAGAGGCAGACCGCGAAGGCGCTGGGGCTGACGTATGACCAGCTGCGGCATTGCCTGAGGAAGCATGGGCTGTTGGAGCGGGGGGACGCGGCTTAGAGCCTGTCCTGACAAGGTTGCGCGTTGCCGCTTGCCCACCCCCGACCCCTCCCGCAGGCGGGAGGGGAGAAAGAGGCAGCTTTGCGCCCGCGCGCGAAACGCTCTAACGCCGCCAGCGATGCCCCTCACCCGCCTCACCTTGCGCGATTTTCGCAACCATGCCGCGACGCGGCTGGAGGGGACGGCGCGGTTCAATGTGCTGATCGGGGAAAACGGCGCGGGGAAGACCAATGTGCTGGAGGCGATCAGCCTGCTCTCGCCCGGGCGCGGCCTGCGGCGGGCGCAGCCGGCGGAGATGGCCGGGCGCGGCGGGGATGGCAGCTTTGCCGTGGCGGCCGAACTGGAGGAAGGCGCGGTGGCGCTGGCGACCTCCACATCACCCGCAGCACCCGGGCGGCGCACGGTGCGCATCAACGGCGCCGATGGCCCGGCGGCGCGGCTGGGCGAATGGCTTTCGATCACCTGGCTGACGCCCGCGATGGACCGGCTGTTTGCCGAAGGCGCGGGCGCGCGGCGGCGGTTTCTCGACCGGCTGGTGCTGGCGGTGGAGCCGGGCCATGCGCGGGCGGCGAGCCGCTATGAGACTGCGCTGCGCGAGCGCAATCGGCTGCTGGAAGGGCCGGGCGAACCCGATCCGCTGTGGCTCGACGGGATCGAGGCGGGGCTGGCCGAAGCGGGCGCAGAAATGGCGCGGGCGCGGAGCGAATTGATCGCCGGGCTGGCGGGCGCGCTGGCAGACTTGCCCGAGGCGCCGTTTGCGCGGCCTGCGCTTGCCTATGTCGCGGGCGGCCCGGTGGCGGCAGATGCGCTGCGGGCGGCCCTCAAGGAAGGGCGGCGGCGGGACCGCGCAGCGGGGCGCACTCTGGTCGGCCCGCACCGCGATGATCTGGGCGTGACCATGGCCGCCAAGAACGCACCGGCTGCGGATTGTTCGACCGGCGAGCAGAAGGCGATGCTGATCTCGATCGTGCTCGCCCACGCGGCGCTGACGGCAGGCGCGCGGCCGCAGGTGCTGCTGCTCGACGAGATCGCGGCGCATCTCGATCCGGTGCGCCGCGCGGCGCTTTACGAGCGGCTTGGCGAGGCGGGCGCGCAAGTGTGGATGACGGGCACGGAACTGGCGCCGTTCGAGCCGCTGGGCGCTGATGCCGCGGTATGGCGCGTGGCGGATGGGGCGGTTTTGCGGGGTTAGGTAGCGTTTGCCGCGGCCTTGAGCGCCTTCGCCACATCATCCTTCGTCGCGGCGACGATCCGGTCCACGCCTTGCGGGTTGGGATGGATGTGATCGTCGAGCAGCAGCGCATCGTTTCCGATCACGGCTTGCAGGAAGAACGGGATCAGCGGCACTTTGTGCTTGGCCGCGAGCGCGGGGTAGATCGGGTTGAACGCCGCCACATAGTCCTTCCCCATGTTGGGCGCGGCGAGCATCCCGGTCAGCATCGCGGGGATATGGCGCTTGTCGAGCTCTGTGAGGATCGCATCGAGGTTCGCGCGGGTTTCGGCGGGCGGGAGGCCGCGCAGCATGTCGTTGCCGCCTAGGCCGACCATCACGAGGCTGGGTTTCACCTTCTGATTGTCGAGCGTAAAGGCAAGCCGTTCGCGCGCAGCGGCGGTGGTATCCCCCGAAACGCCGGCATTGACGACGCGGGCCTTCACGCCGGCGGAATTAAGCGCGGCTTCGAGGCGGGGCGGATAGCCTTCGCCGGGAGCGAGGCGGTAGCCGGCGTAGAGGCTGTCTCCGAACGCGAGGATGACCGGGGCGTCAGCGGGGATGGTGGGCGCGGCTGCGGTTTGCTGCTTGGGCGCTTCAGGCGTGGGCGCGCTGCCGGAGCAGGCCGCGAGGATCAGGCAGAGAAGCGGAAGCAGACGACGCATCGGTATCCCTCAAGGGCTTTGGGGCAGGCAGGTTGCACCATGCAACGGGTCTATGCGAAGAACAGCGCGTGACAAGTCCTGCTCCCGGTTCGCCCGTCATTGATGCCCAAAATCTCGTGCTGAGCCTAGGACAAGGCGAAGCGCGGGTGGACGTTCTGCGCGGGGTGAGCCTGCGGGTCGCTTTCGGCGAGACGGTGGCGCTGCTGGGCCCTTCGGGTTCGGGCAAGAGCTCGCTGCTGGCGGTGCTGGCTGGGCTTGAGCGCGCCGGCGGCGGCAGCCTGAGCGTGGCGGGGCAGGACTTCATGGGCCTTTCCGAAGATGCGCTGGCCGCAGCGCGGCGGGGGCGGATCGGCGTGGTGCTGCAGGCCTTCCACCTGCTGCCGACGATGACCGCGCTGGAAAACGTGGCGACGCCGCTGGAACTGGCAGGGATGCGCGATGCCGCGCCGCGCGCACGGGCGGCGCTGGAGGCGGTGGGCCTCGGCCACCGCATGGGGCACTATCCGGCGCAGCTTTCGGGCGGCGAGCAGCAACGCGTGGCGATTGCCCGCGCGCTCGCGCCGCGCCCGGCGCTGGTGTTCGCCGACGAGCCGACGGGGAACCTCGATCACGCCAATGGCGAGGCAGTGGCGGAACTGCTGTTTGCGCAAGTGGCGCAAGGCGGGGCGACGCTGGTGCTGGTGACGCATGACGAAGCGCTGGCGCAGCGCTGCGGGCGGATCGTGCGGCTGGAAGACGGACAGATCGTTTCGGACAGCGCGGCGTGAGCGAGTATGGGGCTGAAGTTGCGAGAGCACCCTTCGACAGGCTCAGGGTGAGCGGGTCTTTGTGTTTGGGGCATGGCGCGTGAGCCGCTGGGCGTCAGGATGGACTTTGGCCTGGAAGCTGGCGCGGCGTGGGCTGGACTGGCGGTTCCGCGGGCTGAGGCTGCTGATCGTGTGCCTCGTGCTGGGAACGGCGGCGCTTTCGGCCATCGGGACGCTGACGGGCGGGATCGGGCGCGAGCTGGCCGCGCGCGGGCAATCGATGCTGGGCGGCGATCTTGAACTCACCTTGGCGGGGCGTTCGGCAGCACCGGATGAACTGGCGGCGATGGGGGCGCTGGGCACGGTATCGAAGGGGGTGCGGCTGCAGGCGATGGCGCGCCGGGCCGAGAGTGCCGATGATGCGGTGCCGGTGGAACTGAAAGCGGTTGATGCGCGGTGGCCGCTCTATGGCAGCTTCACCGTGGTGGGCGGGCGCAAGGCCGGCGCGCCGCGGGGGATGACCGCATGGATCGACCCCGGCGTGGGCGACCGGCTGGGCGTGAATCCGGGCGATCACTTGCGCATCGGACAGGCCGAACTGGTGATCGGCGGGGTGATCGCGGGCGAGCCGGACCGGCTTTCCGAGGGCTTTGCGCTGGGGCCGACGGTGATCGTGAGCGAGGAGGCGCTGGCCGCTTCCGGCCTCGTGCAGGTCGGCTCGATGGCGCGGTGGAAGTACCGGCTGCGGACGGCGAAGGAGGCCGATCCGGCGGTGCTGGCTGATGCGTTCAAGGCGCGGTTTGCCGCTTCCGGCTTTCAGGTGAAGACGCGCGACAAGGCCTCTCCGGGGCTCGACCGGTTCGTGGAACGGATGGGGCAGTTTCTGGTGCTGGTGGCGCTGGCGGCACTGGGGATTGCGGGGATCGGGATTGCCGGGGGCGTATCATCGTACCTCGAGATGCGGCGAGCGAGCATTGCGACGCTGAAGATTCTGGGCGCGAGCGCGGGCGATGTCGTGCGGATCTACCTGCTGCAGATCGCGGCGGCAGCGCTCGCGGCGATTGCGCTGGGCCTGTTGCTGGGCGTGGGGATCACGCCGCTGCTGGCGCAGGCGCTGAACGGGCTGCTGCCGATCCCTCCGGGCTTTACGGTGGATGCGGGCGCGCTGGCGGTGGCCGGGGCCTATGGCCTGCTGATCGCGTTGACCTTTGCCGCGCCGCCCTTGCTGGAAGCGCGGCGGGTGCCGGCGATGGCCTTGCTGCGGGCGCGGGTGGCACCTGTGGGGCGCGGGTGGCGCCAATCCCTGTTCAGACCGCCGCTGTGGATGCTGCCGGTGGGCCTTGGTCTGGCGGGGATCGCCGGACTGGCAGTGCTGACATCACCGCAGCCGATGCTGGCGGCGGGGTTCCTTGGCGGAGCAGCGGCGGTGTTTGCGGTGCTGGCGCTGATCGGGCGGGGGCTGGCGTGGGGCGCGGCGAGGCTCCCCCGCCCTTCCCGGCCCTTGCTGCGGATGGCGCTGGGCAACCTGCACCGGCCCGGCGCGCAGACTTCGGCGCTGGTGGTGGCGCTCGGCTTTGCGCTAGCGGCGTTCGTGCTGCTGGCGGCGGTGCAGACAAGCATCGATGCAAACATCGCCAAACGCGTGCCGGAGCGGGCGCCGGATTACTTCGTGCTCGACGTGCCGCGCGGGACCGGGGCGGAAACGTTCAAGGCGCTGGTCGCAAGGACAGCGCCGCGTGCAGCCGTGCGGATGGTGCCTTCGATGCGCGGTGCGGTGCTTGCCTATGGACCGGACGGCGCGATGACCGAGGTGGCGACGCTGAAGTCCATCCCCGAAGATGCCTGGCTGCTGCGCGGAGACCGCGGGCTGACCTATGCCGAGGATATCCCTGAGGGCAACGTGCTGACCGCAGGGCACTGGTGGCCGAAGGGCTATGCGGGCGAGCCGCTGGTTTCGGTGGACGAGGATCAGGCCAAGGCCATCGGGCTGAAGCTGGGCGACAAGCTGCGGATCAGCCTGCTCGGCACCGAACGGGAGGCGCGGGTCGCCTCGATCCGGCGGATCGATTGGTCCTCGTTCGGGTTCAACTATGCGCTGGTGTTCAGTCCGAATGCGCTGGAGGACGCGCCGCATACCTTCGCCGCGACGATTACGCTTGGAGGTAACGGAGGGGCCGCGCCGGAGAAGCGCGCCGCCGTGCGCCGCGCGATCCTTTCGGGGCTGGTCAAGGCGCTGCCGGAAAGCTCTGTGATCGAGGTGGGGCCGGTGCTGGGACAGGCGCGCACGCTGCTGGGGCAAGTCGGCACGGCGATCTTTGCCGCCGCCAGCGTGGCCGTGCTGGCAGGGCTTGCGGTGCTGGCCGGCGCGATCGCGGCGGCGCGGGCGGCGCGGCAGTATGACAGCGTGATCCTGCGCGTGCTGGGTGCGAGCCGGGGGCAGCTCCTCGCGCTGCTGGCGGCGGAGTATGCGCTGCTATCGGCCGTGCTGGCGGCGGTGGCGCTGGCGCTGGGCGGCGGGACGGCGTGGCTGGTGGTGGTCAAGCTGTTCGAGTTCGATTGGTCGCCCGATTGGACGCGCGTGCTCGGTGTGCTCGGCGGCGGGGTCTTGCTGGTGCTGGTGCTGGCGGTGGCGGGTTCGCTATCGGTGCTGCGGACAAGGCCGGCGCAGGCGTTGCGGGCGCTTTAGGCTGCCTTTCAAATCAGCGGAACACGTCCACGCTCAGCGGATCCTTGGGATCGGGGCCGTACTGGTTGGGGCCGCGCGTGCCTTCAAGGCACATGAGGACGAACAGCGCGAAGCCGCCGAAAAACGGGAGCAGCATGAGGAGGAGCAGCCAGCCCGACCGGTCCTGATCGTGGAGGCGGCGCACCGAAACGGCGAGCGCGGGGATGAAGGTGACAAGCGCGAACAAGCCGCCGAGCGTCCCGCCGCCGCCGACCAGCCGGCTACCATAGCCGAAGCCGTTGGGCGTGCGGACGACTTCGTTGGTGCCGAACACCGCATTGAGCACGGCGAAAACGAGGACAAAGAGCAGCACGAACATCCAGTATTCCCGGCGGCGCGAGCGGCCGGTGAACTCGGCATAGCGCCGGTAGGGCAGGAGCATCCAGTTCATCGCGGGGTTTCCTAGAATGTCAGGTGGCGGCCGGTACGGTTCGTATCAAGGCAACGCCGGATAGCTGGAGGAAGCGCCGCACATCGAACTGCAGTTTCTGCATGAGGCGCCGCCCACTCCGCGTTGCCGGGAAAGCATTGTGAGCCACAAATCCACCATCAGGGCAAGGGTTGCACTGTCCGTACCCTTGCCGCAGCGCACAATTGCGGGTAAGCGCGCGCCGAAGCCCCGGCCTGCATGCCGGGCACGGCGTGCTGCCTGCGGCCCGCGTCGCACTCGAGATTTCTATCGAAAGCGTTTTCATGTCCACTGCCCTGCGCAATATCGCGATCATCGCGCACGTCGACCACGGCAAGACCACTCTGGTCGATCAGCTGTTCCGCCAGTCCGGCACGTTCCGCGACAACCAGCGCGTGGAAGAGCGCGCGATGGATTCGAACGACCTCGAGAAGGAGCGCGGGATCACCATTCTCGCGAAGTGCACCTCGGTCGAATGGAACGGCACGCATATCAACATCGTCGACACGCCCGGCCACGCCGACTTCGGCGGCGAGGTTGAGCGTATCCTGAGCATGGTGGACGGCGTGATCCTGCTGGTGGACAGCAGCGAAGGCGCGATGCCGCAGACCAAGTTCGTGACCGGCAAGGCGCTGGCGCTGGGCCTCAAGCCCATCGTCGTCGTCAACAAGATCGACCGCCCGGATGGCCGCGCGCAGGAAGTGCTGGACGAGGTGTTCGACCTCTTCGTCAGCCTCGATGCCAATGACGAGCAGCTCGAATTCCCGGTGCTCTACGCCTCGGGCCGCAATGGTTACGCCAGCGAGGACCAGGACGCGCGCGAAGGCACGCTGACGCCGCTGTTCCAGAAGATCGTCGATCACGTGCCGCCGCCGGCTGCGGACGTCGATGGCCAGTTCA
Organism: Novosphingobium sediminis; assembly: GCF_007991615.1. Lineage (GTDB taxonomy): Bacteria > Pseudomonadota > Alphaproteobacteria > Sphingomonadales > Sphingomonadaceae > Novosphingobium > Novosphingobium sediminis. The sequence continues at coordinate 70,640 of NZ_BJYR01000006.1, forward strand.
AGTTCCTCGTGACGCTGCTCGACCGCGACAACTTCCTTGGCCGCATCCTGACCGGCAAGGTCCAGTCGGGCACGATCAAGGTGAACTCGCCGATCCACGCGCTGGACCGCGACGGCAAGATCGTCGAAACGGGCCGCGCGTCCAAGATCATGGCGTTCCGCGGCCTCGAGCGCGTGCCGGTGGATGAAGCGAAGGCTGGCGATATCATCTCCATCGCTGGCCTGACCACCGCGACGGTGGCCAACACCATCGCCGATCCGACCGTGACCGAGCCGCTTTACGCGCAGCCGATCGACCCGCCGACGCTCTCGATGCGCTTTGCGGTGAACGATTCGCCGATGGCGGGCCGCGAGGGCAGCAAGGTGACCAGCCGCATGATCCGCGACCGCCTTGAGCGCGAAGCCGAATCGAACGTGGCGATCCGCGTTACCGAAAGCGCCGACAAGGACAGCTTCGAAGTGGCGGGCCGCGGCGAATTGCAGCTGGGCGTGCTGATCGAAACGATGCGCCGCGAGGGCTTCGAGCTGGGCATCAGCCGCCCGCGCGTGCTCTATGGCGAGGATGAGAACGGTGGCCGCACCGAGCCGTATGAAACCGTTGTGATCGACGTGGACGACGAGTTCGCCGGCACGGTCGTCGAGAAGATGGCAACCCGCAAGGGCGAGATGACCGACATGCGCCCCTCGGGCGGCGGCAAGACGCGCATCACGTTCTCGGCGCCTTCGCGCGGCCTGATCGGCTATCACGGCGAGTTCCTTTCGGACACGCGCGGCACTGGCATCATGAACCGCCTGTTCGAGAAGTATGGCCCCTACAAGGGCCGCATCGAGGGCCGGAAGAACGGCGTGCTGATCTCCAACGGCGCGGGCGAGGCCGTGGCCTATGCGCTCGGGCCCTTGGAAGAGCGCGGCATCCTGTTCGTGGGCGTGGGCACGCCGCTGTATGAAGGCATGATCATCGGCGAGAACGCGAAGCCCGACGATCTCGAAGTGAACCCGATGAAGTCGAAGCAGCTGACGAACTTCCGTTCGACCGGCAAGGACGACGCCATCCGCCTGACCCCGCCGAAGATCATGACGCTGGAACAGGCCATCGCCTATATCGATGACGACGAAATGGTCGAAGTGACGCCCAAGTCGATCCGCCTGCGCAAGGCGCTGCTCGATCCGCACGAGCGCAAGAAGGCCGGGCGGAAGAAGGAAGCGGCGTAAGCGCTGCGGGCTTCAGACGAAACAGGGAGGGCGGTCCGGCAAGGGCCGCCCTTTTTGTTTGTGCCTGCTCACCTCATCACCCGCGAGCGCAGTCAGCGGGCATGGACCTCGCCGCGCGGGGGTGACATAGCCTGCGCCGAAACAAGACTGACAACAAACCGGAGAGCAGGATCCATGCCGATTTCCCTTTATGACGCCGTTGTGCCCTCGAACTTGCAAATTCTGGGCGCGGTGGATGCGCTGCTGACCAAGGCGGAGGCGTTTTGCGCGGAGAGCGGCCGCGACGGGGGAGATCTGATCGGTGCGCGCCTAGCTCCCGACATGCTGCCGTTTGGCTATCAGGTGAAGAGCTGCGTGGCGCATTCGACTGGTGCGATTGCAGGGGTACGGGCCGGCCAGTTTGCGCCCGACCTGACACCTTGGCCGGCCGATTTTGCCGGGCTCCACGCGGCAATTCAGGGTGCCATCGCCGAACTTTCAGCGATTGATCCGGCGGAGTTCGAAGCGCTGGGCGAGAACGACACGCTGTTTGCCTTTGGCGAGATGAAGCTGCCGTTCACCGGCGCGAACTTCCTGCTCTCGTTCTCGCAGCCAAACTTCTATTTCCACGCCACGACCGCCTACGCGATCCTGCGCGCCGAGGGGGTGAAAGTGGGCAAGGGCGATTTCATGGGCAGGCCGCGCATCAAGCGGTGAGGATTTCGGCGCGGTAGGATTTCTCCGTCCCGCGGGAATAATTGCCGCTCGGCTCCGTTACGTATCATGGTATGCAGCAGTGTGGGCAGGGTCATGCGCCCTGCACTGCGGCACCGGGATCGGGAGCAAAGCCATGTCACGTCATCTGGGCCTTCGTGCAGTTTCCCTGGCAGCGCTCATCACGCTGCTGCCGGTCAGCCCCGTTTGGGCGGCCGGCGGCGGGGGTGGCGGAGGCGGCGGCATGGCGCCCAGCCAGTCTGCGCCGCAATATGATCCCGCCGCAGAATACCAGAAGGGCATCGCGGCCTATCAGGCGCAGAACTTCAAGGACGCGGCAACCGCCTTCCGGCGCGTGACCGATGTGGTGACGACCCACGCGCCCGCGCAGTACCTGCTCGGTTCGAGCTACCTGCAACTGGGCGATCTCAAGAAGGCCAAGCGGCCGCTGGAAATGGCGGTAAAGTATGACGCGGCGATGATCGAGGCGCACCGCGATCTGGGTGTCGTGCTGGCAAAGCTGGGCGACAAGGCCAAGGCCACCGCGCAGCGCGACCAGCTTTCCGCGCGCAAGACGCAGTGCGGCCCGACCTGCGCGGAAGCCGCCAGCCTCGACGCGGCGATTGCGGCAGTGGACGCCGCCATGGCCGGATCGCCGCAGGCCTTCGCGCCGCAGCGGGCCATCGCACCGCTCGCATCAATCGACGCGGTCTATGTTTCAGCGGTGAGCAAGATCAACGAGCACCGCTATGCCGAGGCGATTGCCGAGCTGGAAGGCACGCTGTGGGCGGCGGGGCCGCATCCCGATGTGCTGACCTACCTCGGCTTCGCCAACCGCAAGCTGCACCGCTATGACACTGCGCGCGGCTGGTATGAGATGGCGCTGGCGGTTGCCCCCAACCATCGCGGCGCGCTGGAATACTATGGCGAGCTCAAGCTGGAGCTGGGCGACGTTGCCGGGGCAAAGGCGCACCTCGCGCGGCTTGATACGCTGTGCGGGTTCGGCTGCCAGCAGGCCGACGAACTGCGCCGTTGGCTGCGGGAGGCGGCCCCATCCGCTTCCTGACGCGATGGGCGGCGCTGGGGCTGGCGCTGGCGGCCGGCGTTGCGGGCGCGGCGGAAGCCCCCCGGCTGAGCGCGCTGATCTGGATTGCGCCGGGGCACGAGGCGGCTGCGCTCACGCATCAGCCGGCGATGTGCCTGAAGGGCGGCGGGACGGATGCCGAGGTACAGACCGGCGCAGCGCTGTTCAACGCGCCGATGCTGCTGGGCGGGCAGGCCGCGCGCGCCGACATGAGCTGCGCCAGTTGCCACAGCAATGGTCGGCGTAATCCGCATTTCCATCTCGATGGCGTTTCGGCGGAGCCCGGTACGGCTGATGTGAGCTCCAGTTTCTTCAGCCTTGCGCGGGCCAATGGACGGTTCGATCCCAAGCCGATCCCCGATCTGTCAGTGCCCGGCAAGGTTTCGCGCGATCCCGCCACGGGCGCGCTCGAGCGGTTCCTGCGCGGGCTGATCGTGGAGGAGTTTTCCGGGCGCGAGCCTTCACCCGCGGCGCTGGCCGCGCTGGCGGCGTATGTCCGCGCGATCGGCGATTGCGGCGGAGCGGCGGAGCAGCCTCGGCGACTCGCCGATCAGGCCGCGCTGGTGCGCCTTTCAGTGACAGCGGCAGAGCGGCTTGCCGCAGCGGGCGATGCCGGGACGGCGGCCATTGCGGTGGCCGGCGCGCGCCATCAACTGGGCCTGATCAACGAGCGCTATGCCGGCCCTGCCCTTGCGCGCGAGCGAAAGCGGCTCCTCGCCGCCTCCCGCGCGTTGCAGCCGCTGGCGCAGGCCCGCGCGCCCGGGCCGGAGGAGCTGCGCCGCTGGCTGGCCGGGTTCGAGCGCGATCTCATGCCGCTGCTCGCGCGGTCCGAGGCGCGTTCGCTTTATGACGAGGTCCGCGCGCGGAACTGGATCGCGCAAAACCGGGCCGACTAGAGCGATGCCGGTTCGTTCAGGAAAATAAATGTGAACCTGAACAACCGCTGCAAATGCCATCCCGGCTCCGTTCAGCCAGCAAGGTCTATTTCCATCTTCAACGGCAGCGAATCGAGATCGGGGGGTCCGATCAACGGCGGGCCGCTGGAGACGTGACATGTTCAAGTTTGCGAAGAAGGCCGTGCTGGCAACCACCCTTGCCGCAACCGCGCTGGCCAGCGCCACCCCGGCGATGGCCGATCCCTACGGCGGCTACGGCGGCGGCGGTTATCGCCACCATGGCCGCGGCGACAGCACAGGTGCAGCGATTGCCGGCGGCATCATCGGCCTCGCGCTGGGTGCGATCATCGTTTCGGCGGCGAACAGCAACCACAACCGCGACCGCTATCGCAACTCGCAATACCGCACCCAGAACCAGTATCCCAATCAGTATCCCAATCAGTATCGGGGCCAGCCGACCTGGCAGGGCGCCTACAACGGCGATCCCTATGACCAGCGCTATCAGGGCGGCCAGCCCGGCTATAGCCGCGACGGCTATCCGCAGGGATCCGACGGCTACTACGACCGGCGCGGTTACCGCGATCCGGACGGGTATGAAGGCGACTATCGGGGCAACTGATCGCAGCTTTGGAGCGGCGCGCCGCATTGCGGCCGCCGCTTCAGAAACGGTTCAGGCCGGGGGCGCTCCTTTTTCAATCACATGCAGGCGGGACCGTGCCTGCACTGGAGAAAGTCCATGAAGCTTTGGAAACCAGGACTTGTCGCTGCCGCGCTCGCCGCAGGCAGCATGGCGATGGCAGTGCCAGCCGAGGCACACGGGCGGCGCGGTAACGATGCCGCCGTGGCGATCGGCGCGGGCGTGCTGGGGCTGGCCGTGGGCGCAGCGATCGCTTCCGACCGCAATTCGGACGTCTATGTCCGCTACGACAGCAGGCCGCGCTATTATGGCGGCTATTATCCGGCCTATCCGGTCTACCGGCCCTACCCCGGCTGGCGCGGCTATGATCCGCGCTACGAGGAATGGCGCCGCTGGCGCGAGCATGAGCGCTGGGAACACGAACGCTGGGAGCATCGGAGGGGCTGGCGCGGCTGGTAAACTCGGGTCCAGCCAAGCCCAAATCTCTGCGATATCCCTGCCCGCACCGGTCACCTTGCCAGCGCAAGCCAGCAAGATGACCGGTGCGACTTTCTTACACGGGCAAAAGACACTATGGCCGCGCGGATGACCCGCTTTGCCCAAACAGACAGTATCGAGACTGCGCAGGAACCGACGCCGAGCGAGGCTCCGCTCAAGGGCCTGCGCGTCGCGCTGTTCAGCGGCAACTACAACTATGTGCGCGATGGGGCGAACCAGGCGCTCAACCGACTGGTTGGCTATCTCCAGCGGCAGGGTGCGCAAGTCCACGTCTATGCGCCCAAGGTGAAGAAACCGGCGTTTCCTTCGAAGGGCAAGTTGGTGGGGCTGCCTTCGCTGCCGCTGCCGGGGCGCGCGGAATATCGCATTCCGCTGACGCTGGGGGGCAAGACCCGCGCCGATCTCAAGGCGTTCAAGCCCAATGTCGTTCACGTTTCCTCGCCCGATCCCGCTGCGCACCGCGCGGTGAGTTGGGCACGGGCGCGCGGACTTCCGGTGCTGGCGAGTGTCCACACGCGCTTCGATACCTACCCGCGTTATTACAACATGGCCTGGCTCGAGCCGATCCTGACCGCGCTGCTGCGCCGGTTTTATCGGCGCTGCGATGCGCTGGTCGCCCCATCGGAGTCGATGGCGCAAGTGCTGCGCGAAGAGCGCATGAGCTATGACATCTCGCTGTGGTCACGCGGGGTTGACCGCACGATCTTCAACCCCGGCCGGCGCGATCTGGAATGGCGCCGCAGCCTTGGCATCGCCGACGACGAGGTGGTGATCGGCTTTCTCGGCCGGCTGGTGATGGAAAAGGGGCTCGACGTGTTTTCGGACACGATCGACGAACTGGTGCGCCGGGGTACGCGGGAAGGCACTCGGCACCGCGTGATGGTGGTGGGCGAAGGCCCGGCGCGCGCGTGGTTCGAGGCGCGGCTGCCGGGCGCTGTGTTCACCGGGTTTCAGGGCGGCAAGGATCTCGGCCGGGCGGTGGCGGCGATGGACGTGCTGTTCAATCCGAGCGTGACCGAGACATTCGGCAACGTGACGCTGGAGGCCATGGCCTGCGCGGTGCCGGTGGTGGCTGCGGCGGCAACCGGGAGCCAGAGCCTTGTTTCCGATGGCGTTTCCGGCCGCCTCATCGCGCCGGGTGCGCTGCACCAGTTCGCCGAGGCCTTGCGCAACTATGTCGAGGATGCGGACTTGCGCGCGCGGCATGGTGCTGCGGGCGAGCGGCGCTCGCTCGATTTCAGCTGGGATGCGATCAATCAGGCGGTGGCAGACACCTACCTCCGGCTGATCCGCCAGAAGGACGCGCTGAAGCGGCGCTAGAACACGAAATCGGCGGCGGTAAGGCTTGCCTTGCTGACGCCTTCGAGCACGACACCGATCCCCGCCGAAAGCGTGATCACCGTGTCTGCGCCTTGCTGCGTAGCGGCGGCCATGACCTCGGCAAACGTATCGAAGCGGCTGTCCCAGTAAATGACCAGCCGGTCCTCGGTGCCGCCTGCGGTGAAATCGCGGATATGGTCCATGCCGCTGTCGGGGCCTAGCGCGAAGGCCTCATCGCCAGCGCCACCATAGATCACATCGTTGCCGCCGCGACCGTCGATATAGTCACCACCATCGCCGCCGGTGATCACGTTGATGCCGGCATTGCCGTAGAGGGTATCGCTGGCGCTGCCGCCGCGCAGGTTCTCGAAGCCGGTGAAGCTGTCGCCGAACGCATCGTCGCCATAAGCAAAGCCCGATGCGAGATCGATCGTGACGTTGCCGGTCGAGGTTTCATAGCTCAGCGTGTCAATGCCGCCGCCACCGTGCATGGTGTCGCCCCCAGCCCCGCCGATGATCCTGTCCGCGCCCACACCGCCAATCAGGGTATCGTCGCCGCCGCCGCCCAGCAGCGTACTGCCGGTAGCGCCAGCTTTGAGGGTATCGCCAAAAGCCGAGCCCGCGAGGTTTTCGAAGCCCGAGAAACTGTCGCCCGTCGCATCGCCGCCGCTGGCACTGCCGGTGCCGAGATCGACTGTCACGGCCGCAGCGGAGGAGGTATATTCGAGCGTATCGGTGCCCGCACCGCCGATCATGATATCACCCCCGGCGCCGCCGCGGATAAGGTCATTCCCGCCCGCGCCATCGAGCTTGTCGGCGTCGCCGCCGCCGATCAGCACATTGTTTCCGTTATTGCCGGTCAGGGTATCGGCCAGTGCGGTGCCTTCGACCTGGCTGATGCCGACGAGCACATCGCCATCGGCATCGCCTCCACGGGCGGTTAGCGTGGCGAGATTGACGGTGACGGCCGATGCGGAGCCACGATAGCTGGCACCGTCGTCGCCGGTTCCATTCAGCTTGTCGGCGCCAAGGCCGCCGAGGAACCAATCGAGGCCGCCGCCGCCGATCAACGTATCGTTCCCGGCGCCGCCGCTGATGTAATTGTTGGCCGCGTTGCCGGTAAGAATGTCGTCGAAGCGGCTGCCGGTGATGTTCTCGATGCTGTCGAACGTATCACCGGCCGCGTCACCCGTGCCGGACTGGGTAGCTAGGTTCACGCTGACGGCAGCGGTTGCCGTCGCATAGCTCGCGATATCGATGCCGTTCCCGCCGACGAGCTGATCCGCACCGCTGCCGCCTTCGAGCATATCGTTGCCATCGCCGCCGACCAGCCGGTCAGCCCCGGCAAAGCCATGGAGGTAGTCCACCCCCGCCGCACCGGAGAGCACATTGGCAAGCGCGTTGCCCTTTCCGGTGAAGGTGGGCAGAGCGACAAGGTTGGTAAGGTTTTCGACGCCGCTGCCCAGTGTGTAGCTGGCAAGGCCGTCTATGCGGGCCTCATCGGTCCCTTCGTTTTGCCCTTCGATGATGCGATCGCCAGCGCTGTCGATGACGTAGTGATCATCGCCCGTACCGCCGGCCATACTGTCGTTGCCGCGACCGCCGTCGAGCCGGTCATTGCCAAAGCCGCCGTTCAGTGTGTCGTCGCCGTCATAACCAAACAGGACATCGTCGCCGCCTTGACCGGACAGAGTGTTGGTCTGGTTGTTTCCGTAAAGCGCGTTGGCGAGGGCATTGCCGGAGCCGTTCAGCGGGCCGTTCGCCCAGAGAATGAGATCCTCGACCTCCGCGGCAAGCGTTGTGCTGATGGCAGCGAATACGAGATCGTGGCCACCGCCGGAAACCTCGACAATTTTGTCGCCGGCGTCATCGACGTAGTAGATATCGTCGCCAGCACCACCGGTCATCTTGTCGGCGCCACTGCCACCATTGAGCGTGTCATTGCCCGCACCGGCGACGAGCGTATCGGCACCGTCGCCCGCATCGAGCAGATCGTTGCCGTCGGCGCCGGTCAGCACATCGGCGGCAGCGCCGCCCAGCATTATGACTGTGCCATCGGCGGGGGCCGCAGAAAGCGTGACGCTTTTTGTCGCCAAGGCGGCGTTCAGGATGTGGATGGAGTCGCGCGCTTCCTCGCCGCTGAACCCGTTGACGGCATAGAAATCCAGCCTGCCATCGGCGATGGTATCGCCCGCGAGGCCGATGCTGATATAGCCATAGCCGGAGTCCCAGCCGTAGCCGCTGTAGCCAAAATAACCGTCCGAGCCGGAGTAGCTGAAGCTCCACATGGTCTCGTAGAACTGCTCACCGGTCTCGGGGTCGTTATAGCCCGGAATGGTGTAGTCGACACTCACATCGAATACGCCGGATGTGCGATCGATGTTGTAGCTGAAGCTGGTGGTCCCGACCATCTTCATCCCCTCCGCCGCCAGATAGGCACGATTGCTTATAGAAGTGCCACGGGGGAGCCCGGAAACCTATTACAGTTCAGGGATGCAATCGTTGTTTGCGGCAGATGGAGGCAGGCAAGCGCTGGCCGGTTCAGCCGAGCACGCCCTTGGCAGCCATGCTGCGGGCGTAGATCAGGAAAAACACCAGCGCCGACCAGATCGTGAGCACCAGGCCCACCGGCGCAGTCTGCGGCGGGTGAAGCCAGAACTCCTGCGTCAATTGGCTGACGGCTAGGCCGAGCAGCGAGAGTGCAAAGGCCGGCGCAGCCTGACGCGAGCGGGCGAGGAGCAGCAACGAGCCAAGCAGCGAGCCCCAGACGCCAAGCGCCCAGAACGCGGTGAGCCATGCCGGGAACGCAGCCATGTAAGCGACGCTCTCCGCGTTCATGCCGTTTGCGGCAAAGTAGCTTGCGGGCGAGAGCTTCGACATCAGGTAGTCGTAGCAGCCGAACAGGTTCCACAGCAGGCTGAGCACGGCGATGACCCAGAAGGACGTGGGTGCCTTGGGTCTGGCGTTCAGGGGCATTGGGCGTCTCCCTCTCCGGCGCCCACTCCCATACACCTCCACGCTCGTCATTGCGAGGGGCATAGCGACGAAGCAATCCAGAGAGCGTTGTGTTTTGACGCTCTGGATTGCTTCGCTGCGCTCGCAATGACGACGTTTGGGGTAGAATGGGCTGGCAATCAGCCAGCTTCGTCCGTCCATTCCCAGCTCAGCGTCTCGCGGAAAGCAAAGCGGTCGATGTGGCGTTCTACCGCGCCCTTGAGGCCGTCACGCTGGCCTGCTTCGCTGGCATCGATGCGGCATTCGAGCGCTTCGGGATGCGCAGTGAAGGTGACGAGCGCATCCCCCGCCCACGCGGCGCCGCGCGCATCGCGGGGGAACGTGACGGTGCCCTTCGCCGCATCGAAAGTGACGGCGAGGTTGTGTTCCCAGTGCTTGCAGACCTGCTGGAGGTACTTGCTCGCATGCAAGGTCGGGACACTGGCAGTGGCAGCTACGGTGGCGGTTGCGGTCATTGCGCGCTCTCCAGGCGTTCGATCTTGCGGGCAGCCTCATCAAGGATATCCGCGATCTGATGGGCGGTGGGTTCATCGAGGCCGCGGCCCGCACGTTGGCGGAGCGCGATCATCAGGTTCGCCATGGCGCGGCGCAGCGGGGGGCTGCCCGTGCGGCCTTCCGCCTCCGCCCGCGCCTTTCCGAAATCGCCGAGGCGCTGGACGACGGCCTTGGCTTCCTCGAGCCGGGGAGCGAGTTCGGCGCGGCCCGCGTCGGTCATGGTGAAGGCCTTGCGGGCGCCCTCGCCGGGAACTTCAGCGATCATGCCTTCGTCAACGAGCAGGGAGAGCGTGGGGTAGACCACGCCGGGGCTGGGTGCATAGGCGCCGGCGGCGAGCTCCTCGATCGCCTTGATGAGTTCGTAGCCGTGGCGGTCCTGTTCATCGAGGAGGAGCAGGAGGAGGAGGCGCAGTTCGCCGGGGGCAAACATGCGGCCGCCCCTTCCGCCATGGCGACCGCGGCCGCGCGGGCCCTCGTCGTCCCAATCATCGCCGCCGAAGCCACCGCCGAAGCCACTGCCCCAACCGCTGCCGAACCCGCCGCGATGGCCCCAGCCTCCGCCGAAGCCGCGCGCCATCATCTTCAGGGCGAAGTGGTGGCCGAGGCCGTGTCGTTGGCCATGTCCATGGCCGTGTCTGTCGAATCGCATTGTGCGTCCTTGATGCTTCATGATGGCTCTAAGATATATCTTAAAACACTCTTGTAAAGGGGTGGGCGCATTTTTGTGCTGATGACGCGGAGAGAAGAAGCCTGACCCCGGATCAAGTCCGGGGTGACGGTGGGGGCCTCAGTTGGTATCGCCGGACTCCCATGCCTGACCTGTTTGCCCCTGCCCCTGCCGAAACGCCGCGCGAACACGCGGCTGACGATGCGCCGCTCGCCGAGCGGCTGCGTCCGGCGAACCTTGGCGAAGTCGTCGGGCAGGATCACCTGACCGGGCCAGACGGCGCGATTGGCCGGATGGTCGCGGCGGGGAAGCTTTCCTCGATCATCCTGTGGGGGCCGCCGGGCACCGGCAAGACGACGATCGCGCGGCTGCTCGCCGATGCGGTGGGGTTGCGCTATGTGGCGATCAGCGCGGTGTTTTCCGGTGTCGCGGACCTCAAGAAGGCGTTCGCCGAAGCCGAGGCCATGGCGCAGATCGGGCGCAAGACGCTGCTGTTCGTGGACGAGATCCACCGCTTCAACCGCGCGCAGCAGGACGGGTTTCTTCCCTATGTCGAGAAGGGCACGGTCACACTGGTCGGCGCGACGACCGAGAACCCGAGCTTTGCGCTGAACGCGGCGCTGCTGAGCCGCGCGCAAGTGCTGATCCTGCACCGGCTGGATGCCGAGGCGCTGGGATCACTGCTCAGCCGCGCGGAGGAACTGACCGGCCTCAGGCTCCCCCTCACCCCGCCGGCGCGCGAGGCGCTGATTGCTTCGGCGGATGGCGACGGGCGGTTTCTGCTGGGGCAGGCCGAAACGTTGTTCGATGTGTCGCTGCCGGCACCCTTGGGGCCGGAGGACCTCGCCAAGTTCCTGATGCGGCGGGTGGCGGTCTACGACAAGGACCGCGACGGGCATTACAACCTGATTTCCGCGCTCCACAAGTCGCTGCGCGGATCGGACCCGCAGGCCGCGCTCTACTACATGGCGCGGATGCTGACGGCGGGCGAGGAGCCGCTCTTCGTGCTGCGGCGGCTGGTGCGCTTTGCCAGCGAGGACATCGGCCTGGCTGACCCGCAGGCGCTGGTGCAGTGCCTGGCGGCGAAGGATGCTTATCAGTTCCTTGGCTCGCCCGAGGGGGAGCTCGCCATCGTGCAGGCGTGCCTCTACCTCGCCACCGCGCCCAAATCGAACGCGGCTTATGCGGCGCAGAAGGCCGCATTCAACAGCGCGCGGGAGACGGGCTCGCTCTCGCCGCCCCCGCATATCCTCAATGCGCCGACCAAGCTGATGAAGGACATCGGCTATGGCGAAGGCTATGCCTACGACCACGAGGCGGAGGACGGCTTTTCGGGCGCGGACTACTGGCCCGAGGGGATGCGGCCGCAGACGTTTTACAAGCCGGTCGAGCGCGGGTTCGAGCGCGAGATCGTGAAGCGGCTTGAGTGGTGGGACAAGAAGCGGCGCGAGCGGCGGGGCGAATGAGGCCCCTCAGGTTTCGGCATTTTGCGGCGATAGACTGGTCCGGCGCGGCGGGAGAGCGGCACCGGGGGATTGCGGTGGCGATCTGCCCCGCAGGCGAGGCGGCACCGCAGCTGGTGCGGCCGGGTCATCGCTGGTCGCGGACCGAAGTGCTGGCATGGCTGCGCGATGATCTGCCGGCGGATACGCTGGTGGGCATGGACCTCGGCATCAGCCTTGCTTTTCAAGACAGAGGCGCATTCTTTCCGGGCTGGGCGGAAAGTCCTGCGGACGCCAAGGGTTTGTGGGCGCTGATTGACAGGTTGTGCGAGGATGAGCCGCATCTTTCGGTGGGGGCGTTCGTCGATCATCCCGAAGCTTCGGCCTATTTCCGGCGGCATGGCGGGCGCGAAGGCGCGGCGTTTGGCGCCAATGGGCAAAAGGGGGGGCGAGGCAGGCTCAGGGTGAGCGAACTGGCGCAGCAGGCCATGGGGTGCTCGCCTTATTCGAACTTCAATCTGGTCGGCGCGGCGCAAGTTGGCAAATCGAGCCTTTCGGGGATGCGCGTGCTGCACCAGCTGAAAGGCCGTTTGCCGGTCTGGCCGATCGATCCTCTGCCCGCAGCGGGCTCGGTGGTCTGCGAGATCTACACGACGATTGCGGCCATGGCGGCGGGGCGGAGTGCCAGCCGGTCCAAGGTGCGCGATGGGGCGGAGCTGGACGAAGCGCTGGCGCGGCTTGGCAGTTCACCGGTAGGCCTGAAGGGCGAAGTGGACGACCATACCAGCGATGCGCTGATGGCCTCGGCGTGGCTGCGCAAGGTGGCGCATGATCCGGCACTGTGGGCACCCGCAAGGCTTACCGATGCAATTGCCCAAACCGAGGGCTGGACCTTTGGCGCGGTGTGACGCTATGGGCGCACTAATGCCGGCTTAGCACAGTGGTAGTGCAGCGGTTTTGTAAACCGAAGGTCGGGGGTTCAAATCCCTCAGCCGGCACCAACATCCTCCCGCTGAGAACCCCCTGAGTCCTTGATGGCGCTGCGCCGCAAGCGGCTCCGCTGTGGGGTTCAAATCGCTCAGCCGGCACCATTTCCCAGCCCCCCACATTTCGTCACCCCCGCGCAGGCGGGGGTCCAGAGTTTGCGAACGCGAACGTCGTGCGGGATGCTCTGGATTCCCGCCTTCGCGGGAATGACGAAGGCGGGTTATTGCGAAGGACGGGCTTAGAACAGCGTCGTCAGCGCGTAGAACAGGGCTCCGACGGCGGCAGACGCGGGGATCGTGATGATCCACGCCACGACCACGCTCTGCGCGACGCCCCAGCGCACGGCGGAGGCGCGGCGGGCGGTGCCGGCGCCGATGATCGCGCCGGTCACGGTGTGGGTGGTCGAGACCGGAACGCCCAGCGCGGAGGCGCCGAACAGCACGATGGAGCCTGCGAACGAAGCGCTGAAGCCCTGATGCTGCGAGAGCTTGGTGATGCGCCCGCCCATCGTCTCGATGATCTTCCAGCCGCCGGTCAGCGTGCCGAAGCCAATGGCGAGATAGCAGCTGATCGCAACCCAGTGCGGCACTTCGAAGGGGCCCGTCAGCCGACCGGTCGAATAGAGCAGCACGGTGATGATCCCCATCGTCTTCTGCGCATCGTTGAGGCCGTGGCTCAGCGAATAGGCGGCGGAGGAGATGAGGTGGAGATAGCGGAAGCGGGTTTCCGCCCCGCGCGCACTGGCATTGCGGAACAGCCAGCTTGTGAGGAGCATGACCAGCATCGCCAGCATCATGCCAATGGTGGGCGAAAGCACGATGGCGATGAGCGTCTTGTTGAGGCCGCTCCACTGGATGCCGGACATGCCGGCATGGGCAAGGCCCGAACCGATCAGCCCGCCCACCAGCGCGTGGCTGCTGGAGGAAGGGATGCCCTTGAGCCAGGTGAGAATGTTCCACGTACTCGCCCCGATCAGCGCGCCGAAGACGACGGCGGGGGTGACGAGATCCTTGTCGATCAGGCCCTTGCCGATGGTGGCGGCAACCGCCTGCAAGCTCGGGAAGGTGATCGTGAGGAAATAGGCGCCGGCATTGAACACCGCCGCGAAGATCACCGCCTGCACGGGGGTCAGCAGGCGCGTGGCAACGACCGTGGCGATCGAATTGGCCGCATCGTGCAGCCCGTTCAGGTAATCGAACGCCAGCGCGATTGCGATCAGCCCGACGAGCAGCGGGAAGGCTAGTTCGTGCATGGCTCAGGAATGGTCGATGACGATGCCGTCGATCTCGTTCGCCGCATCCTCGAAGGCATCGACGATCCGTTCGAGGTGCTTGTAGACCTCGCGCTCGACCACGAAGCGCAGCGTGTCCGTCGCGCCGGATTCGCGCAGCGCGCGGCGCAGACCGGCGGCGTGGATCTCGTCAGCATGGGCTTCCATGCGCACCAGACGTTCGGTGAGTTCGTGCAGCCGCGCGCCATTGCGCGCGACATCGCGCAGCAGCGGCACCGCTTCGGCCATGACGCGGGCGGCATCGACGATGATCCCGGCCATGTCGCGCATTTCGGGCGCGAAGGTTTTCACCTCGTAGATGCTGATCGCGTTGGCGGCTGCCTGCATCTCGTCGATGGTATCGTCCATCGCCCCGATCAGGCTGGTGATCGCCCCGCGGTCGAAGGGGGTGAGGAAGGTCTTGCGCACCGTCTGCAGCACCGACCGCGTGATCTCGTCGGCATCGTTCTCACGCTCGATGATCTCACGGATGTGATCGCCGCGCGAGGAGCCTTCCTCAAGCAGGCGCGCCATCGCATCGGACGCGGCGAGCACAGTGGTGGCGTGAGCCTCGAACATGTCGAAGAAGTTGCCCGTACGGGGCAGGAGGCGCTGAAACCAGGCGAACATTGATCCAATCCGTGTGTGCTGCAGGGCGCCACCTAGCACACTCGTGCGCTGTGTCGCTGCTTTGAATTCAGGTGCGGCGAACGAACGGATGAGGTCGCGCAGATCCGGCTCGTCGACAGCATCCGCCGCCTCGGCAAGGGTGAACCAGCGCCGCTCGCGCTGGTGCTGTTCCTTCCATGCGGCCAGTTCGCGCGTGACCGCGAGCGGGAATACGTCGACATCGACCATCAGCGACGCGCCGTTGCCGCGCTTCTTGCGGTAGCGATAGCTGCCGAGCGGCGTGGGGCACGCCGCGCCGACCACGCCCGCTTCCTCTTCCGCCTCGCGAGCGGCGGCGACATGGGGCAGCGTCGAGGCCATGAGATTGCCCTTGGGAATGACCCAGCGCTTCGTTTCGCGCGAGGTGACAAGCATCACGCGCACCCCGGCATCGGCGGTGACGTCCTCGAAACGATAGGGCAAGGCGGCAATCTGTCTGATGGCATGGACTCCCCGGCTGAGCGGCGTTCTCTAGACCATCGGTTGCACGGCAATGCCAGTTTCGTGACTGGAATTTGACAAGATATCGTCAGATTTCGCGGGAAAAGCCTACACGATCCCGGCGCCGAGACCCACCGCTTTGCGTTCCTGCGCCTTGCGGCTGCGATATTGGCTGAGGCGGTAGGCCTCCAGCACATCGATCGCGCCGCCCGCCTCCATGCGCGCCATGGCAAGTATTGGGGCAACATCAGTGTTGTATGCCCGGCGCAGCGACTGGAAGGCCATCATCGTGTCGTTGGCTTCCTGCGCCCCATGCAGCGCGGCGCGGTCTACCAGCGCGGCCTTCGCGTAGCACTGGGTGATGGTTTCGGCGGAGGACAGCATCGATTCAATGGGATCGGTGACGTTGTGCGATTGGTCGATCATGTAGCTGGGGTTGAAGCCGTCGCGGGGGTTGGCTTCGGCCTCGGCGAGTTCGTTGAAGACGAGGAACAGTTGGTGCGGGTTGATCGAGCCTGAATCGAGGTCGTCATCGCCGTACTTGCTATCGTTGAAGTGGAAGCCGCCCAGTTTGCCGAAGCGGTGGAGGCGGGCGACGATCTGCTCGATGTTCACGTTGGGCGCATGGTGGCCCAGATCGACGAGGCACTTGGCCCTGGGGCCGAGTTCCTGCGCGGCGAGGATCGAGGAGCCCCAGTCTGAAATGACGGTGGAGTAGAACGCGGGCTCGAACATCTTGTGTTCCAGCAGCATGCGCCAGTCATCGGGGAGCGCGGCGTAGATCTTGGCGGCTGCTTCGAGATAGCGATCGAGGCTGCGGCCAAGATCCTGCTGGCCGGGAAAATTGGTGCCGTCGCCGACCCACACAGTAAGGTCGGTCGAGCCCAGCTGGCGGCCGATTTCGATGCATTCGATGTTGTGATCGACGGCCTGCTGGCGCGTTGCGGCATCCTGCGCGGCGAGCGAGCCGTTGGCGTAAGTATGCGGCTGGCCGGGCTGGTCCTGGAATGTGTTGGAATTGACCGCATCGAAGCCGAGGCCGAGGGCGGCAGCGTGCTCGCGCAGGGCCTTGTAATCGCTCACCTTGTCCCACGGGAAGTGGGGGCTGACGCGCGGCGTGGTGCGGCCGAGTTGCTGGATGACGGCGCAATCTTCCAGCTTTTCGTGGATATTGGTGGGTTCGCCGGGGATGGGGAACTTGGCGAAGCGGGTGCCGCCACGGCCAGCGCCCCACGAGGGGACGGCGACAGAGAACCCGGCGACCTTGGCTTTTACGGCATCGATATCGATCCCGGCGCGGGCGAGCTTGCGGCCGAGCGCGGCATAGTCGTCTTCCAGCGCCGCGAGGTGGGCTGCGTTGCGCTCGGCGATCAGGTCGGACGAGATGGGCAATTCGGTCATTCCATTCCTTTCTGCCGCTTCCTTGCGGTGCGGGACAATCGCTCTCTTTTTTCGTCACCCTGAACTTGTTTCAGGGTCCATCTCTCCGCAAAACCGGAGCGCAGCTTGTGGCCACTTCGCCTTACGGTTTGCTTGTTTCCGGAAGGAGCAGCGCATGCGGCCCGATGGACCCTGAAACAAGTTCAGGGTGACGGGAGCTTTTTGGGGCACGGATGGGTGCGGCCATCAGCGGGTGAACGCCTGCACGTTGCCCGCGTCAACATTGATCATGTTGCCGGTGGACTTGGCCGACATTTCGGAGCCCAGCCAGAAGGCGGCTTCGGCGATGTCTTCCGGCAGCACGTCGCGCTTCAGCAGCGAGCGATTGCGGTAGTGGGCTTCGAGTTCCTCGCCGGCGTCGATCTTGTTCGAGGCGGCGCGTTCCTTGCGCCAGTCGCCGTCCCAGATCTTGCTGCCCTTGATGACCGCATCGGGATTGACGACGTTGACCCGGATGCCTTCCGGCGCACCTTCGAGTGCGAGGCAGCGCGCGAGATGATTGGCAGCGGCCTTGGCGGAGGCATAGGCGGAGGCCCCGGCGGCGGCGGCGACGGCGTTCTTCGAGCCGATGAACACCACGGAGGTGCCGCCCTGCTCCTTCATGCGTTTGAGCAGGCCCCATGCGTGTTTGGCGGTGAGGAAATAGCCTTGCGCGAGCACATCGAAATTGCGGTTCCAAAGTTCGACCGTGGTCTGCTCGATGGCGGCGGAGCTTGCGATGCCTGCATTTGCGACAAGCACATCCAGCCCGCCGAATTCGCGTGCGGTGTAGGCGAAGGTGGCCGCAACTTGCGCTTCGTCGGTCACGTCGCATTGGGCCGCGCGGACGACATCCTTGCCGAACTGCGCGGCGAAACCGGCACGCACTTCCTCTGCCGCAGCCCCGTCCCGGTCGGCGAGGACCACGCAGGCCCCTTCGCGCAGGAAACGGGCTGCGGTGGCGGCTCCGATGCCGCCTGCGCCGCCGGTTACGAGCGCGATCTTGCCGACCATGGGTTTGGGCGCGGGCATGCGCTGGAGCTTGGCTTCTTCGAGGAGCCAGTACTCGATGTCGAAGGCTTCCTGTTCGTCGAGCGCGATGTACTGGCCGATGGCTTCGGCGCCGCGCATGACGTTGATGGCGTTGCCGTAGAATTCGCCGGCAAGGCGCGCGGTGGTCTTGTCGGTGGCGAAAGTGATGCGGCCAACGCCGGGGACGAGGACGACGACCGGGTTGGGATCGCGCATGGCGGGGGAATTAGGGCGCTTGCAGCGCTCGTAGTAGGCCGCATACATCGCCCGGTAGTCGGCGAGCTGCTGCGCGAGGTAGGCGTCGTCGGTGAGGCGCGCGGGGTCCAGCGTGAGGGGCGCGATCTTGGTGCGCAGGAAGTGATCGGGGCACGAGGTGCCGAGCGCGGCGAGGCGCTGGAAGTCTGCGCTGCCAGTGAACTCGAGCGCTTCGGCGTCGTCGGAGAAATGGCCGAGCTTGCGGCGCGCGCCGGTCATCAAGCCGCGCAGGCGGGGCATGAGATCGGCGGCGATCTGGGCGCGGTTCGGGTTTGGCGCGGTGATCTGGCCGCCGAATGCGGGCTTTGCGGCCATCGCGGCGTTCAGGTGGCGCGCGGCGTCTGCGATCAGGCTGATGGTGTGTTCGTAGGCGGCCTTGGCGGTATCGGCCCAGCAGATGATCCCGTGGCCGGCGAGCATGACGCCTTGGACGTGGGGATTGGCGCGGACATAATCGCGCAGCATCACGCCGAGGGTGTAGCCGGGGCGCTTCCACGGGAGCCAGCCGATCTTGCCGCCCCAGATCGCCTGCGTCGCAGCCTCACCGCCCGAGCTTGCCGCGAGCGCAATGATCGCATCCGGGTGAACGTGATCGACATGCGCGAAGGGGAGCAGCGAATGCAGCGGGGTGTCGATGGAGGCGGCGCGCCCGTTCAGGTTGAAGGTGCAATGGGGGAGGAAGCCGACCATCTTGTCGTCGTCATCCGGCCCCGAATAGTGCGCTTCGAGGGCGAGCAGCTTGTCCTGATAGAGCGTGGAGAAGCCATCGAGCTTCATCGAGCCGATATCGCCGCCCGAGCCCTTGACCCAGAGGACGGGGACTTCCGCGCCGGTCAGCGGATCGGTGCCGGTGAGCTTGGCCGAGGTATTGCCGCCGCCGAAGTTGGTGACGGTGAGATCGCTGCCGAGGAGGTTTGAACGATAGAGCAGGAGCTCCTCCGGGCGCAGCGTGGCGGCATGCGCATCGTCCCAGCGGCTGGTGGGCACTGCGAAGGGAATGGCATGGGGGGGAATCGCGGGGACAACTGGCGTATGGGCGTTCATGGCATCCTCTGGGCGGCAAAAAAGAGCTGCGCTTGGCGAGCCTGCTAACATTTTTACTGGAAACGATCAATATTGATTGATAATGATCGTTTCAGAGAACACGCAAACGGGAGATCGGCGCTGACTAACGGCGCTTTCATCGTGATCGATCTGGGCAAGACGCTGGCCAAGGTTTCCCTGTGGGACCACGCCGGACGGCGGATTGCCATGCGCACGCGGCCCAATGCAGCGGCGGGTGACGCGCTCTATGTGGCGGGCATATCCGATTGGCTGATCGAGGCGCTGGGCGCGTTTGCGGCGCATCCGGTGGAAGCGATTGTGCCGGTGGGGCATGGCGCGGGCGTGGCGGCGCTGCGCGGCGCTGCGCTGGCTTTTGCGCCGTTGGACTATGAGGCCGAGATCCCGGCGGCGACCATGGCGCGCTATCGTGCGGCGCGGGATCCCTTTGCGGTGACGGGCTCCCCCGCCCTGCCCCACGGGCTGAACCTTGGCGCGCAGCTGTGGTGGCTGGAGGAGCGCGGCTTGCTGGAGGGCACGACACTGCTGCCTTGGGCGCAGTATTGGGCGTGTTTCCTGAGCGGCGCGGCTGTGAGCGAAGTGAGTTCGCTGGGGTGCCATACCGACTTGTGGGCACCGGCGGCGGGCGGGTTTTCGCCGCTGGCAGAGCGGATGGGCTGGGCGGAGCGGTTTGCGCCGGTGGGGGATGCGTCGGCCGTGGTGGGCACGCTGAAGCCCGAAATTGTGGCGGCGACAGGGCTTTCGCCGAAGGTGCACGTGCTGGCAGGGCTGCATGATTCCAATGCGGCGCTGCATGCGGCGCGCGGGTTTGCCGAAGTGGCAGACCGGGAAGCGACGGTGCTTTCGACCGGAACGTGGTTCGTCGCCATGCGGCGGCCGCTGGGCGATGCACCGGTGCTGCCGGAAGGGCGCGACTGTCTGGTCAACGTCGATGTCGACGGGCGTGCGGTGCCTTCGGCGCGGTTCATGGGCGGGCGGGAGATCGAACTCGCAGCGCAGGGTGCGCGGGTCGATGATCCGGCTGAGCAGGCGGAACTGGTGGCCGCCGTGCCGGGGCTGCTGGCGAGCGGCACCATGCTGCTACCGACTTTGGCGCCGGGCTGCGGGCCGTTTCCGGATCGGGCGGCGCGGTGGATCGGTGAGCCGGGAGACCGGCGCGCGGCGGCGTGTCTCTATGCGGCGCTGATGGCGGATGCGGCGCTAGACTTGATCGGGACGCGCGAGACGCTGGTGGTCGAGGGGCGCTTTGCGGGGGCAGACGTGTTTGTGCGGGCGCTGGCAGGGCTGCGGCCGGATTGCCGCGTGCTGGTGGCGGATGGCCCGTGCGATGCCGCATTCGGCGCGCTGCGGCTGATCGAGCCGGGGCTGGCGCCAGCCGCCTCGTTGCGGCAGGTGGAGCCGCTGGCCGGCGATCTCGAAGCCTATCGTGCGCGCTGGCGGATGGAGACTGGCCAGTGATCATTGCCAATATCGCCGACTTTCGCGAAGCCGCGCGGCGGCGGCTGCCGCACTTCCTGTTCGAGTACCTCGATGGCGGGTCCTACGCCGAAGAGACGTTGCGGCGGAACGTGAGCGATCTGGCGGGGATTGCGCTGCGCCAGCGGGTGCTGGCCGATGTGGCGGATATCGACCTTTCGGCAGAGCTGTTTGGCCAATCCATGGCGATGCCGGTTGCGCTCGCCCCGATTGGCCTTGCCGGGATGAACGCGCGGCGCGGCGAAGTTCAGGCGCTGCGGGCGGCGGAGGCGGCGGGGGTGCCGTTCACGCTTTCGACAGTGTCCGTCTGTCCTTTGGGTGAAGTGGCAGCTGCTGCCAGCAAACCCTTTTGGTTCCAGCTTTACATGATCCGCGACCGGGGCTTCATGCGCGAACTGCTGGTGCAGGCGCGCGAGGCGCAATGCTCAGCGCTGGTGTTTACGGTGGACATGCCGGTGCCGGGGAGCCGCTACCGCGATGTGCGGTCCGGGCTTGCCGGCGCGGCAGGGCCGATGGGCGCGATGCGGCGGTTTGCGCAAGCGGCGATGCGGCCTGCGTGGGCGTGGAATGTCGGCCTCAGGGGCCGCCCGCACCATCTGGGCAATATCGCGCCGGTGCTGAAGGGGCGGACGGGGCTGGAGGATTTCTTCGCGTGGATGCGGGGGAATTTCGATCCGGCGATCCATTGGCGCGACCTCGATTTCATCCGCAGTGAGTGGTCTGGGCCGCTGATCCTGAAGGGTATTCTCGATCCCGAGGATGCGCGTCAGGCGGCAGATGTCGGCGCGGACGGGATCGTGGTTTCCAATCATGGCGGGCGGCAATTGGACGGCGTGCTTTCGACCGCGCGCGCCTTGCCGCCAATTGCCGATGCGGTGGGAGACCGGCTGACCGTGCTGGCCGATGGCGGCGTACGATCAGGGCTCGATGTGGTGCGGATGCTGGCGCTGGGCGCGAAGGGCGTGCTGCTCGGGCGGGCCTGGGCCTTTGCGCTGGCGGCGGGCGGCGAAGCGGGCGTGGCGAAGATGCTGCGCCTGATCGACGCGGAAATGCGCGTGGCGATGGCGCTGACGGGCGTGACCCGGGTCAGCCAGATCAGCCCGGACAATCTAGTGAGGGGATAAGTTTTGACGGCACAGCAGCACCATTGGCGCGATACGATCCTTGCGGGGCTCGCGAACTATATCGATGCGGGTTCGATCGTGGCGGGATCGGTGGCGCTGGCGCTGTGGCAGGAGCATTACCACCTCTCGCCGGGGTTTCTGGGGCTGATCGGCGCGTTTGGTCCGAATGCCATCGGTGCGGGGATCGGCGCGCTTATCGGCGGCATCCTGTGTGACCGGCTGGGGCGCAAGACGATCTACCAGTGGGACATGCTGATCTACGCGGCAGGCATGGCGCTGCTGGTGTTTGCGGTCGCGCCGTGGATGATCGTGGCCGGGTTCCTGATCGTGGGGCTGGCAGTAGGCGCGGACATTCCCGCTTCGTGGTCGCTGATTGCAGAAGGTGCGCCAGACGGGCAGCGGGCACGGCATTCCGGCATGGCGCAAGTGCTGTGGTATCTGGGGCCGGTGGTGGTGCTGCTGATGAGCCTTGCGCTGACCGGGCTGGGCGAACTCGGCGCGCGGATCGTGTTTGCGCACCTGCTGGTGATCGCGGTCGCGCTGACGTTCCTGCGTTCGCGCATGGCGGAATCGGTGAAGTGGAAAGAAGCGCAGGCCTCCGGCGCGAAGCGGCCGCCGATATCCTCGCTGCTGCGGGGCAAGCACCTCGCATCGATCCTGGGCCTTGTCGGCATGTATGGCTTCTGGAACCTGTGGGCGGGGACCAACGGGTTCTTCTTCCCCTATATCCTGCGCACCGTGGGCGCGGCGACGCAGGCGCAGGCGGTGGCGATCCAGGCCTTGAGCTTTGCCATTGGCATGGCCTCCATCGGCCTCGTGTTCATGCAGTTGGCGGACCGAGTGAACCAGCGGACGCTGTTTGCGATTTCGGCGGTGGTGCAGGTGATCGGCATGGGGCTGCTGGTGGTGTTCCCGCTGACGATCCCGGTCGCGCTGCTCTATGTGTTCCTGCTGCAATTCGGCGGCGGGTTTGGCGCGCAGAGCTTTTTCCAGCTGTGGAGCGCGGAGCAGTTTCCGACCATGCTGCGTTCAACCGCGCAGGGCATCTGCTTTGCCATCGTTCGCGTGAGCCTTGGCGTGTTCAGCCTTGTGGTGCCGGTGCTGACGGCTACGGGGTTCACCACGCTGGCGCTGATCCTGACGGGGTTCCTTGTAGTGAGCGGCGTGATCGGCTTTGCGTGGGCGCCGCGCAACGAGGGCAAAAGCCTTGAACAACTCGAGGCCGAACGGCATGACGGTTTCTGATTGAATCCGATCAGGGGGCCAAGGTGCACGCCGCAGAACGCGAAAAGGTGATTGTCGAGGCGATGCGGGGCACCGGCTTCGTCACCTATCGCGAACTGGAGGCGATGCTCGATGCCTCCCCCGCGACGATCAGGCGCGATCTCGCGCGGCTGGAGGATCTGGGCCAGATCGTGCGCGTGCATGGCGGGGCGAAGCTGCCAAGCGATGGCGCGCGCGGGCCGGTGCTGCAACTGGCGGGCATGCCGTTCGACCAATCGATCAACCGCAACATGGCTGCAAAGCGCGCCATCGGGGCAGCGGCGGCGGCGCGGTGCGAGCCGGGCGAAGGCGTGATGATCGACGGCGGCACGACAACCTTGCAGATGTGCCCGCACCTCGCCGGGCTTGGCCTGCAGGTGCTGACCAATTCGCTCCACATCGTGAACGCGCTGCTACCGCAGGCGGGCACGCGCATTCTGGTGCCTTCGGGCACGGTGTTTCGCGAGCAGAACATCATTCTGGCGGCAGCAGGCGAGGAATCGATGCCGCGCTTCCACGCGCCCAAGCTGTTCATGGGCGCGGCGTCGGTCGGGCCGCAGGGCGTGATGCAGCAGGACGTGGTTTTGGTGGCGGCGGAACGGCGGCTGATCGACCGGGCGGAGCAGGTGATCCTGCTGGTGGATTCGGCGAAGTTTGCCAGCGGTTCGGGGACGATTGTTTGCGGACTGGATGAAGTGGATGTGCTGGTGACGGACGCGGGGATTGCGCCGGAACACGCCGCGATGGTGAAGGCGGCGGGGGTGGAACTGGTGGTGGCCTGATCCCGAGGGTGTGTTTGGGCGCTCTGGATTGCTTCGCTGCGCTCGCAATGACGAAGT